>CAVSOS010000001.1:0-13844 GCA_963729395.1 uncultured Pseudomonadota bacterium
TTGACTCTACCATAAGCCGACATCGATTTTTGCTGATGCTGTGGCGGGTCTAAACTTGATCTGTATCAAGCCGTCCGAAATCGAAGTCGCGGGACGAATGTCGTGCGCCGCCAATTCATCGAACTTGGTGGCACGATGATGATGTAACGAGCCGCCTTGTCTAGCGATATTCAGCGAGGGGGAAAGGAGAGAAAGTCGCGAAGAACGGCCTTTGAATTCGAATGTCGCTCGATGTGGGCGAAAGGCAGTAATGTCGCTCGATCCTTGATGATCTGGATCAAGGGGGATGTATTTCTGGAATGTTAAATTGTTTTTCCGCAATCCATATGGAGTAATTTTCATGAGAATAGCATTATGGGCCATTGGTGTGTTGGCCGTGCTGGCCGCAAGTGAAGCATCGGCTCAATCAGTCAACCTGTCTGGCACCTATAAATGTGTCGAAGCATGTCGAGCGGGTCTCACGGGCGCTCCCGCTTTCGTTACCCAGAACGGACCAGACCTGAACCTGCTTAACGAAGCCGGCGAGCCTTCCCGGGCGTGGCCGGATTGGTATGCGCCGGCTACAAGGATCTGGGTCGACGCGTGGAACGAGGGTGCCGTCTATTCACCTGATGGGATGACAATTCAGTTCGACAATGGAACCATCTGGCAGCGCGATTTGGGGCTACCGCCGCCCCCGCCTCGGACTCGCACGCATAGGTGAGCAAGAGGCTCGTTCGCGTTGGATTGCTTTCCACCGTGCGTCAGTGAGAAAATGGGATCGAAGCCACCAGAACGAACCGACATAATACCCTGGGAGGAGGCTGGGACCCTTCCCGGGCTTTTCGTCAAACGTGTGGATCGTAGCCCCGATGCGGTTGCTTATTGCGAGCATCGGGACGGCCGTTGGGAAGAGCAGACCTGGCGAGAGATGGAGCAGCGCGTCTCCTGCCTGCGAGGGGCGATGGCTTGCAGCGGGCTGAAGCCAGGCGATCGTGCCGCGCTTTTGCTCCCGAACGGCACAGATTGGGTGGCATTTGACCTTGCGGCAATGGCCAACGGCTTGGTCACGGTGCCGCTTTACGCGCAGGACAGCCCGGAAAACATAGCCTTCGTGCTTGCAGAATCGGGAGCCCGGCTCTGCCTCATCGATACCGCAGCGCGATGGAGTACCCTCGCGCCCTTGGTCGACACTAACGAAGCCCTTGAGCACGTCTGGGTGAGGGAGGGGCTCGACGGAGTAACCGTTCCGCCGCCAGGCCACCGGCGGCTCTCCACGCTCCGCGGCGCTCTTGCGGAAAGCCGGCCCGACGCCAGTGCGTTGCGCTGCGCTCCGCAGGATGTCGCGACGATCACCTACACGTCGGGTACGACTGGTCGTCCGAAAGGCGTGATGCTCACGCATTCGGCCATCCTGTGGAACGCTGAAGCGAACACGAAATCCATTCCGTCGCTGCCGAGCGACGTCTTTCTTTCGATCTTGCCACTAACCCACGCTTTCGAGCGCACGATAGGCTACTATATGCCCATGATGGCAGGCTCGCGCGTTGTCTACGCTCGCTCTGCCGAGCGATTGCAAGAGGATCTCGCGACCATCCGCCCAACGATGCTTGTCGCTGTCCCGAGACTCTATGAGCGAATTTACGAGGCGGTGCGCCGCGAGGCGGCAGCTATTCCATTAAGGCGCCGGATCGTTGCGCTAGCTGCCAGCCTCGGCTGGGAGTTGTACGAACGCCGGCATAGCCGGGGCCCGGCGCCTGGCCTCGTTGCAAGCGGGATGCTCTGGCCGTTGCTCGAACGGTTCGTGGCGCGCAGGGTGCTCGCCGCCTTCGGAGGACGCCTCCGCGTGGCGATATGCGGCGGGGCCGCGCTCCCGACCAAGGTTGCACAATTCTTCATCGGCCTTGGCTTGCAACTCGTCGAGGGCTACGGGCTGACGGAGGCCGGGCCCGTTGTCAGTTCGACCGCCGACGACGACGGCCTGCCCGGTTCGGTCGGTCGACCTCTTGACGGCGTTGAAGTTAGAACTCAGCGAGCAATCGGAACTCATCGTGCGATCGCCGGCGGTCATGCAGGGCTACTGGCAAAATAAGCAGGCGACGGCCCAGGCTCTGTCGCCGGATGGCTGGCTCAGGACCGGCGACATCGCGGAGATCCGGGACGGCAGCATCTTCATCACGGGCCGGCTCAAGGAATTACTTGTTCTTTCGACCGGAGAGCATGTCGCGCCGAGCGCCGTCGAGGCGGCGATCCAGAACGATCCGCTGTTCGAGCAGGTGTGTGTCATCGGTGACCAGCGGCCCTGCGTCGTTGCAATCCTCGTGCTCAATCGCGAAGACTGGTTGCTGCTTGCGCGCGATCTTGCGATCGATCGGGCCGACCTCAATGCGTCCGTCGCGACGGATGCGATCCTCTCACGCATCTCGGCCCAGACGCGCGGCCTGCCATCAATATGGCAGGTGCGCGCAATCCTCGCCACCACCACGCCATGGACGCTCGGGGACGGAAGCCTGACGCCCACCCTCAAGGTCAAGAGACGCGTGATTGAAGAGCGTTTCAAAGAGCAAATCGATTCTCTCTACAGCCGCGTCGCACAGCAAAGGCAGTCCGGAACATCGCGTCGTCGAGGTTGAGATCACGGACCTGGCGGCGTTTTCGCCGGTTCGGTTGGATGCAGTCTTGCATCGTCTCAATCGATGCAACCCGAAGCCGGAGGCAAATCCAGCGCAGCGAGCAGGTTACTTGGTTGGCTATTGCGCTGCTGGCACCTCATGTTTGTTAGTGGAGCTTCGGGATTGTTCAAACCGGACGTCGCAAGCGAATAGCGCCTGGCGTCTGCTACGACGCGGTTCACCATTTGCGGTGAGCCGAGCCGGCGCGCTAACCTTGGCTGCCTGCAATGCCGGGAGGAAAGCATGGGTCGGAAGATAGCTATCGTCGGGGCGGGAGCCGTCGGCGGGTATGCCGGCGCCCATATGGTGCAGGCGGGTGAGAACGTGACGTTCATCGATCCATGGCCCGAGCATGTCGAGCACATGAGGAAGCACGGCCTGCGCGTCACCCACGCCAGCGACGTCGCGGAATTTTCGGTTCCCGTGCGCGCGCTGCACGTCACGGACGCACAGCAGCTGGCCAAGGAGGCGCCGGTCGACATCGCCTTCATATGCATGAAGTCCTACGATACGGCATGGGCAACCATGCTGATCCGGCAGTATCTGGCGCCGGACGGCTACGTCGTGTCGCTACAGAACTGCATGAATGAAGAGACGATCGCCGGCGTCGTCGGTTGGGGCAGGACGCTCGGGTGTATTGCCAGCAGTATCAGCGTCAACCTGCCCGAGCCCGGCCACATCCACCGCGGCGCCGGCAAAAGCGGGGCAGCGCACACCGTATTCCGCGCCGGCGAAGTGCATGGCCGTATCACGCAACGGGCGGAGCAAATCTGCCGCCTGGTCGGCTACGCCGACAGCGCCAAGGTAACCGGCAATCTGTGGGGCGAGCGCTGGTCGAAACTGGTCGCCAACGCCATGGGCAACGGGCTCTCCGCCTGCACGGGCCTGACCGGTGCGCAGATGTTGCAAAGCGAGCCCATCCGCCGCTTCTCCATTCGGCTCGGGAGCGAAGCGATCCGCGTCGGGCAGGCGCACGGCTATCAACTGGAGGAGATTCTGCACCTGCCGCCCGAGACAATTGCACGCGCGGGCGAGGGCGACGAGACGGCGATGCGCGCCTGCGACGAACAGCGCTTCAAGGACGGCAAGCGCACCTCCTCCGAGCAGCGGCCTTCCATGGGCCAGGACATACAGAAGGGCCGGCGCACGGAGATCGAGTTCCTCAACGGCTTCGTGGTGCGCGAGGGCGAAAAGGTCGGCCGTTCGTGCCGTGCCAATGCCGTGCTGACAGACATCGTCAAGCGCGTGGAACGTAACGAGCTGAGCCCAGATCCACGGCACATCACTGAGCTGCGGTTGAACTGAGACCCATTTCGAAAGCCGGCGACCTCGGAGACGTTTCATTCAACCGGTCTTCCAAGCGTCGGGTTTGGCCGGTTATGCTGACATCCGGCCGGTAGCCATCGAGTAGAACTGCGACCCGCGCTTTCCTGAATCGGTCGAGGCTGTCCAAAGCGAGGGTTCAAATGGCTTGGTAAGTCTAAGTGACGCTTGTCACACAATAGTTTCCGCCTCGCTGCTATCCTTGGAACGCGCTTGGCGCCGTTTGGGGGCTTGGAAATCATGATTTCTGTTTGGATTCCGTCGACAATTGGGAGGTCGCTCGAAGGCGGAGGCGTTACCACGCAATCATATTGTCGAATGGCGCAAGAGCAGTTCTCTTTTGAATCGACGTCACAAACCCGCGCAATTATTCTACCTCTCCTTGGGTATCTAAAGGTGCTCCGTTGAATAGTAGTGGTGCTTCTGACGGATCAGGCGCCGAAGGTGTCCGCCAGCAGGATGCCAGCAGGCCGCAATGGCGCCGGCTGGCTCCGCCCCTGATCGCAGGGCTGGTGGCCGGCATTGCCATTGCCGCTGTGCTCTCGTCGCAAAGGCCGAATGGAGAAGGCGCGGAGCTCGCGAGCGTCGCCGGTTTCCAGATTGACGCCGCCGCAGCCACCATGAATCTGGCTGACGCAAAAGGCGCGGTCGACGACGCCAAGAGCTGCCGTGTACCGCTCGCGGAGATCACTCTGGCCGCGGCGTCCGGCACAACTTCAACTATCCGCGTCCGCTCCGGAAGCTATCTATCGCCGTCATACGTATTGACGGATCAGCCGCAGCGCATCGCCATTCCCTTCCCGGCGAGCTACCCGAGCGGCCGCGGTGTCATCTCAATCGAAGGCCAGGCGCAGAATCTCGCTGTTGCCCTTACTCCCACCTGGAAAATAAACTCCTTGACCGGCACGGCAGCAAGGAACGTGATCTGGACTCCGAAAAATGCCTGCTAGTGAAGCGAGCACGCAATGAGCAAGTTCTTCGCCGACCGCCCCATGCTTGGCTTTCTAGTCGTATCGGTTCTCGCAGCCCTGATCAGCGCCTGGGTGCTGAACCCGCAATCGAGCCCGATCGATACCGTTAAGGCGCTAGTCGGCGGACTGAACCTCGCCAAGACCGTCGCGGCAGTGCTGATTGTGCTCGCGGGTGCTGCCATCACTTACATCGCGTGGCGCCTCGGGGGAGATCCGGCTGCGATGGGCCTGGTGCCAGCGGGCGCGGGTTACACCGTCGGCCGCAGGTTGACCGTAACGTCGCCGGATTCAACGACCAAGATTGTCACCCGAACGGCGGACGATGCCCTCAACGATTTGGAAAACATGATTGGCCTCGCCCCTGTTAAAGCGGAGGTCAACAAGCTGCTCGCCAGTCTGGAGATCGAACGCAAGCGGCGCGAACAAGGCCTGCCGGTTGCGCCGACCAGCCGCCACATGGTCTTTACCGGGCCGCCTGGTGTCGGCAAAACCGTGGTCGCGCGTGCCCTCGGCGAAATCTACAGTTCGCTTGGCGTGCTGCGCAAAGGTCATCTGGTTGAGACCGATCGCGGCAAGGTGGTGGCCGGCTATATCGGCCAGACCGCGATCAAGATGCTCGAGGTCTGCAAGTCCGCCCATGACGGCGTCCTTTTCATCGACGAGGCTTATGCGCTCGCCAGCAATCCCGGCAGTGGTTCGGACTTCGGGCGCGAGGCCATCGACACGCTGCTGAAATATATGGAAGACAATCGCGACCGCCTGATCGTGATCGCGGCGGGCTATCCCGACGAGATGCGGCGTTTCATCGGCGCCAATCCGGGGCTCGCCAGCCGTTTCACCAAGACCATCAACTTCCCGTCCTACGAGGCGTCGGAGCTCGCGTCGATCCTGCAGGTGATGGCCAGGCAGCAAGGGTATTTACTGCCTGAGGGGTTTGAGCCGAAGTTCAAGAATTGGGTCGATGCCGAGCGCAACAGTTCAGACTGGGGCAACGCGCGTTCGATCCGGACACTGCTTGAAAAGGCGCGCGAGGCTCACGCGGTACGCAGCTATTCCGATCCTACCGCCGACGTATCTAAGCTCGAACTTGCCGACCTGGAAAGCGCCTATGGCGCGATGGGATACAAGCAATGACCGGGTTGGCGTCGCGGCTGGCGGCGCTGCACAGCGGCCTTTGGGCGGTCGACCCGTGGTATCAGCGCAGCTGGTTTGTGGCACCGCCGGCTATCGCGCTCGTGCTGGCCGGATGGATGATGGGCGACGCCCGGATGCCAGCCAACGCGCCCTGGGCGAAACCTGGAACCTCTGCGCCGAGCAGTCCCGCCACACCGCCGGCAAAGGACAAACCCACCTCGCAGCAGGAGCAGACTTGCAAGAACGACAATGTCGAAAAGGCTGTGGGCATCGCCGCCTGTGACCAAGCGCTGGCCAACGCCGATCTCGATGCCAACACCCGTTCCGACGTGCTGACCCGCCGAGCCTATCTGCGCAACGAGACACTTGAGGCTCTTGCCGACCTTAATGAGGCGCTTCGGCTTAATCCGAACAATGTCTGGTCGCTGGCGCGGCGCGGCTTCCACTTTCTGAGCCAACGGGATTTCGCGCGTGCCGCAGCTGACTTCAACAAATCGATCAGCCTGAATTCAGCGTACGAATATGCGTGGCGGGGCCGCGGTGCCATGTACTATCAGCAGCAGCAATACGACCAGGCGATCAACGATCTGACGGAGGCGATCAGGCTCGACGGCGCGTCGGCCCAAGCCTACTATCTGCGCGGCCTGGCGGAGTTCGATAAGAACCTCTATGCCGCCGCGGCGCGCGACTTTTCCGAATATCATCGGCTCAATCCATCGGATCTTGCCGGGTTGCGTGCACGGGGAAATTCCTATGCCCTTGCCAACCAGTACGACCAGGCCGTAGCGGATTTCAGCGAAGTGCTGCGGATCAGCCCACGCGACCAGTTTGCGCTCGCGCTGCGCGCCAGGGCCTATTACTGGCAGAAGAAGTTCGATCAGGCCTTCTCGGACGCCAACGAAGCGCTCGAAATCGACGCCTCGACATCCATCGCCAGCGAAGTCAGAAGCTGGGTCAACTTTGACCGCGGCAAATACGATGCCGCGATCTTCGACCTGAATAACGCATTGAAGGCAGGGGCCAGCCTCGACAAATTGCAGACGCGCGGTCGCGCCTTGTTGGCGACAGGACAGCTTGATGGCAGCTATCGCGATTTCAAGCAGGCCGAACAGATGGATCCCAAAGCCGGCTACACGCAATACCTGCTCGGGCTGGTTTCCGAGCGCCGCGAAAATGTTCGAGTCCGTCGCTGCGTTGCCGGTGAAAGTGATGCGAACTGTTCACGCATTCCCGATTATACCGAGACTGTGGCGTATTTCTCCAAGGGCATTGACCTGACGCCGAACTTCGCGCCCGCCTATTTCGACCGCGCGCGGATCCTGATGGCACAGCGGCAGCTCGATCGCGCTCGTACCGATATCGACGCTGGCCTCAAACTTGATCCCAATAGTTCTGAAGGCTATCTCGCGCGAGGAAATCTGTGGTTGACAATGGAACGCTGGCGGGACGCGATCGATGACTACTCACGTTCCATCAACATCAACGCAAGATCGGCAATGGCTTTCCTTAACAGAGGTCAGGCGTATCTGAAACTGAACGACCGCAACAATGCCCTCAATGATTTGCGATCGTCATATGCACTTGATTCAAATAACGACTACACGAGGAACCTTCTGCGCTCGCTCGGTCAACGATTTTGACCCGGTCATTTTTTTAGAACAAGAGGTCTGCAGCCGGATATCGTTTCCCCTGCCAGGGGACCACCACGTGAGTTCATCATCCCCCGAACGCGAAGGTTGGCCATGAACAAAGACAAAGTGAAAACATTCGCAGACAAGGTCTATGGGGACATGGCAGGCGCCATGGCCATCGGCATGGCCTATGTCGGCGTCAAGACGGGCCTCTATCGCGCCATGAATGGCAGGGGGCCGATGCGAGCCAGCGAAGTTGTCGATGCCACCGGCCTTCAGGCGCGCTATGTCGAAGAATGGCTGAAGGGGATGACGGCTTCCGGCTATCTCGAATATGACAGCGGCGCTGACACCTACTTGCTTCCTGAAGAGCACGCATTTCTTCTCGCCTCGGAGGGCACCGACCACTTCATGGGCGGGCTGTTTTATTTTGCGGCTGCGCTGATTGGCGCCGCTCCGAAGGTAGCCGAGTCCTTCCGCACGGGTGGTGGTGTGAGCTTCGAAGAGTTCGGACCCGAATGCGTCACCGCCCTCGATATGATCAATAGCGGGCAATATGAAATCGCCTCGGCAGTTATTGGCTGACCAAGCTGCCGGATGTAGTCCAGCGGCTGGAGAGTGGTGGCCGTGTTCTCGATTTCGGCTGTGGCGTTGGGCGTGTGGGAGCGACGATCGCGAAAGCTTTTCCCAAATGCGAGGTTGTGGGTCTCGATCCGGACGTTGAAACGATCAGACAGGCCCGCGCTGCCGCGACGGGAGCCGGCCTTGGCGACCGCATCCAATTCATCGCCAATGCCTCTGGTGAGCTGGAAAAAGGCGAAGGCTTTGACCTCATCACCGCCTGCGATTGCATTCACGATTTCTCGGCGCCGGGCAAGACGCTGGGAGAGTTGCGTCATCTCGTGAAGCCCGATGGCGCGTTGTTCGTTGTCGAGCCCAGGGCGGCGGACCGGATCCAGGACAATATCGGCTCGATCCCGGCCATGTATTACGGTTTCAGCCTCTTTCACTGCTTGACACAATCCCTGGCCGCTGGAGGTCCCGGGCTTGGCACCTGCATGGGGCCCAAGCGTACCGAAGCGTTGCTCCGCGCGGCCGGGTTCGGCAGAGTCGAGATGCTGGACATCAAGAGCCAGACCAACCTCTTCTATGCCGCACGACCGTGATCGCTGCGCGGCAGGAAAATGACCGTTGGAATTTTTATCATGGGCAACCTATCGTTATCAGCGCCTTCGGCCCGATGGACGTAGGCCGCAAGTCCACAAAGGGAGGAAATGATGATCACTAAATTAGTGACGATGCTCTCCATTCTGACAATCGGCGGCGCACTGGACATGGCGGTTGCCCAACAGGCTCCGACCGAGAACAAGGGGATTAAAGCGGAAGCGTTGTCGGTGCTCGCGCTCGGCAAGCAGGGATTGGATGACCTTTCGCAGCGTCAGATGCGCATGCGGCAGATCACGATTGAACCAGGCGGAGTGGCCGGATTTCACAGCCATAAGGACCGTCCTGCCCTGAGTTACGTCATGAAGGGCAGCTTGACAGAGCACCGCAAGGGCAGCCCCGACCGGACCTACAAGGCCGGCGAGGTGATCACCGAAGGCACCGATGTTGACCACTGGGCCGAGAACGCCTCGTCGTCCGAACCGGTCGTCATCGTCAGCGTCGACCTGTTCAAGCAGTGAGGCGCGGGGGATTCAGAACGCAAGTTGTCCTCGAACGAAGAGGAACAACCAGTTTCTCGCTTTCGCCGCAACGGAAGATCGAAATCTAGAAAACCCCGGCGTGCTCCGGGGCTTTCTACAGGACGGGCAAAACCACGCGATGATGTATCTGGACGTTCCGCCCCGGGTGATCGGCACGGAAGTTTTCTCGGCGATGCCGGACCGGTTTCGGCGCAAGGGCGCGCGCAGCGATTGGGCCGACGCCAACCGGCCGGGTCAGCCGACCGACTGTTTCATTGAGGGCCCGTGCTTCGACGCCGAAGGCCATCTCTACATCGTGGACATCCCGTTCGGCCGGATCTTCCGGATCGCGCCCGACGGCACATGGTCGCTGGTGGTGGAGTATGACGGCTGGCCCAATGGTCTCAAGATCAATCCGGACGGACGCGTCCTGGTCGCCGACTACAGGCACGGCATCATGGAACTCGATGTAGTGAAGCGGCAGATGCAGCCGGTATTGACGGCGCGCAATTCCGAATCCTTTAAGGGATGCAACGATCTGCACATCGCCTCGAATGGCACCATCTATTTTACCGAGCAGGGACAGACCGGCCTTCACGATCCGACGGGGCGGGTCTATCGGCGTTCGCCGGACGGAAAGCTCGATTGCCTGATCGATACCGGCATCAGCCCCAACGGCCTGGTGCTCGATCCGTCCGAGACCGTGCTGTTTGTGGCGATGACGCGCGACAATGCGGTCTGGCGCGTGCCCCTGATGAAGGACGGCGGTGTCGCGAAGGTCGGCCGCTTCTGTTCGACCTTCGGCACCAGCGGTCCCGATGGTCTCACGATGGACAAAGCGGGACGGCTGTTTGTCGCTCATGCATCGCTGGGGCATGTATTCGTGTTCGCGCCCAATGGCGAGTTGATCGCGCGCATCAAATCCTGCGCGGGCGCAAGCTGCACCAATGTCGCCATCGGCGGCAACAACAGCGACCGCCTCTATGTGACGGAATCAGTGACCGGCACCGTGCTGGTCGCGGACATCGGCATTCTCGATCCGTCATTGCGAGGAGCGTGAGCGACGAAGCAATCCAATCTGCGCTGATTGCATGGATTGCTTCGCTTGCGCTCGCAATGACGGGAAGAGACGCCAAGCTGCGGTCGTGAAAGTTTGTGAGGGAATCTTGCGACAGGAAGAATTCGGCAGCAGCGGCCGTCAGGTGTCCGTGATCGGGCAGGGCACCTGGTATATCGATCGCGGCGATCGCAGCAGCGCGGTCGCGGCGTTGCGCCGGGGTATCGATCTCGGCATGACCCATATCGATACCGCGGAGATGTATGGCGATGCCGAGCCGGTCGTGGCCGAAGCCATCGCCGGGCGGCGCGACGAGATCTTCCTGGTCTCGAAGGTTCTGCCGAGCAATGCCTCGCGGCGCGGCACCATCACCGCGTGCGAGCGTTCGCTGGCGCGGCTCAAGACCGACCGGCTCGATTGCTATCTGCTGCATTGGCGCGGCGCGTATCCGCTGGCCGAGACGGTCGCCGCGTTCGAACAACTGGTCCGCGCCGGGAAAATCCGAGAGTGGGGCGTCAGCAATTTCGATGCCGACGATCTCGACGAGATGCTGGCGGTCGCAGGGCGAGGCAGGATCGCCTGCAACCAGGTGCTCTATCATTTGCAGGAACGTGCGATTGAGCACGCGGTTTTACCGTGGTGCGGGCAGCACGGCGTTGCGGTAGTGGCCTATTCGCCGTTCGGTCACAATGACTTTCCGCCACCGGACAGCAAGGCGGGACGGGTCTTGCAGAGCATTGCCGAAGCCCATGGCGTATCGCCGCGCCAGGTCGCGCTGGCTTTCCTGACCCGCGCGCCTTCCGTGTTCGCGATTCCAAAAGCCTCGACGCCGGAACACGCCGCCGACAACGCCGCGGCCGGCGAGCTCGTGCTCGGCAAGGACGAGATCGCAGCCCTCGACAACGCCTTTCCGCGCGGGCAAAGACCGCGAAGCCTGCCGATGCTTTGACCGATAGCGCGGCGAGCCGCGCGTCCAATCGCGCATATCGGCTTCCTGTTTTCCGGCCTTGTCGTATCAGCCGATTTGTCGTTCCTTGCAGCTTCATCCGATTCGATTATTGCCGCGCTCGGAGTCCAATTTGACCCCGCCATCTGCTGCGACTGCCACGCTGGATCGTGTTCCATTGCCTTTGCCTGAGAAGAAACCCGCCGCACCTGCCGTGCCGGCGCGCGCCGACCGGCCGTTCCGCGGCATCGCGCTGATCCTGGCCTCGACGATATTTCTCGGGATTTCGGACGTAACCGCGAAATATCTTTCGGCGACGCTGCCCTCGATCGAGATCGCATGGATCCGGTTTCTGGTCTTCGCGCTGGTGATGTCGCCCGCGATGCTGCCGGGGTCGCCGCTTTTTGCCCTGCGAACCGGCCGCCCCGGCCTGCAGGTCATGCGCGGCGTTGCGCTGTTGATGTCGTCGCTATTCTTCATTTCCGGCTTGCGGTTTCTGCCCATCGCGGAAGCGTCCGCCACCGGTTTCGTTTCGCCGCTGTTCGTCACCGCGCTGTCGATCTTGTTTCTCGGCGAGATCGTCGGCGTGCGCCGCTGGCTGGCGACCGCGGTTGGATTGATCGGCGTGCTGGTCATCCTGCGGCCGGGCTCGATCGCGTTTCATGCCGCGGCGTTTTTCCCGCTCGTCTCGGCGCTGGCCTGGGCCTGCACCCTGATCATGACGCGCATGTTGAGCGGCCGGGAACGCGCCATCACCACCATGACCTATTCA
Source organism: uncultured Pseudomonadota bacterium (assembly GCA_963729395.1). Lineage (GTDB taxonomy): Bacteria > Pseudomonadota > Alphaproteobacteria > Rhizobiales > Xanthobacteraceae > Bradyrhizobium. Next base: position 12,171 of record CAVSOS010000001.1, read on the forward strand.
TCGATCGCGGGCGCTTGCGTGATGTGCGCGCTGGTTCCGTTCGTCTGGGTGACGCCGAGCTGGCACGATATTCTGTCCGGTATCTTGATCGGCGTGGCGTCGACGGCCGGTCAGTGGATCGTCGTGCTGGCTTTCCGCTATGCCGACGCTTCGGTGCTTGCGCCGTTTTCATACACCCAATTGCTGTGGGTCAGCATTCTCGGCTTCCTGATCTTCGGCGAGGTGCCGGATATCTGGACCGTGATCGGCGCCGCGTTCATCGTCGCCAGCGGTCTCTATACCGCCCATCGCGAGCGGTTGCGGCGGTCGCAGCTTCTGCTGGTTGAGGCCGAGCCGTCCCCCAACGCCTGATCCGCGGCGATCGAAATTGCCCTCCGCCCCGCATCAAGTGCGGGGCTGGCTTTCGCTTGAAAACGCTATAAATGATCCAACAACAAGAACACCAGGAGGACGCCGATGCGCGCTGCCATTTTCCGGAACGGCGAGATCGTCGTCGATACGCTGCCCGAACCGAAGCCGGGAGCGGGCGCGGTGCTGGTCAAGACGCTGGCCTGCGGCATCTGCGGATCGGACCTGCACGCGCGCAAGCACGCCCATCGCATGGCCGAATTATCCCGGCATCTTCCCGGCCGCAAGCCGATGGACCTCGCCCGCGATGTGGTGTTCGGTCACGAATTCTGCTGCGAGATTCTCGATTACGGCCCCGCCACGCAGCGCAAGCTGAAAGCCGGCACCCGGGTGTGCTCGCTGCCGGCGCTGCTGACGCCGGAGGGGCCGCAGGGCATCGGCTATTCCAACGATCATGTCGGCGGCTATGCCGAGCGCATGCTGCTCAGCGAGGCGCTGCTGCTGGAAGTGCCGAACGGACTTGCGGCGGAACATGCGGCGCTGACCGAACCGCTCGCGGTCGGCATCCACGCCGTCGCCAAGGCCAATGTGCGCGGCGACGAGGTGCCGCTGGTGATCGGCTGCGGTCCGGTCGGGCTTGCGGTGATCGCGGCGATTGAAACTGAAGGGTTTGCATCCGATCGTCGCCGCGGACTATTCGCCGGCGCGCCGCGCTTTGGCTCAGCGGCTAGGCGCCGACGTCGTCGTGGATCCTGCGCAGACCCAGCCCTATGCGACCTGGGCCGAGCATGCCGCGATGTCGGCCGAGCAAAAGGCGGCGCGGCCGCCGTTGCAGGCGTTGCTGCCGGCGCTCAAGCCAGCGCTGATCTTCGAATGTGTCGGGATACCCGGCCTGCTGCAGCAGGTGTTCGAAGGCGCACCGCGCGATGCCCGCATCGTGGTGGTCGGCGTCTGCATGGAAACCGATCGTTCCGAGCCGATGCTCGGCATCATGAAGGAACTCAACGTTCAATATGTGCTGGGCTACACGCCCGATGAATTTGCCTCCGCACTGCGCCTGATCGCGGAAGGGCAAGTCGATGCCGGCGTCGTTGGTGACGGCAACCGTCGGCATCGACGGCGTCGCCGCCGCATTCGACGATCTCGCCAATCCGGAGCGCCACACCAAGATCATCGTCGAGCCCTGGCGGTAGGTGCTGTGTCGTTGTCCCGGACAAGTGAGCGCAGCGAAAGCGATCCGGAACCCATACGCCGAGGATTTGCGTTTTGGCATGGAGCAGAGCCCTTTTTCAAAACGCGATGCCAGGGGTTATGGGTCCCGGCGAA
>CAVSOS010000002.1:0-30362 GCA_963729395.1 uncultured Pseudomonadota bacterium
TCGACTCTACCACAGCGGTCCTGCGAACTTAATGGACACACCCGGTTTCGACCCATAGACTGCCCCGGATACCACCCTTTGGATCGGGGCGCACTAATGGCCGAGGCGCACGTCCAACGCCGGCTTGCAGCCATCGTCGCAGCCGATGTCGCGGGCTACTCGCGCCTGATGGGCGCTGATGAAGTCGGTACGCTCGCAGCTTTGAAAGCGCATCGGCGCGAGATCGTTGATCCCGCAATCGCTGCTCATAAGGGCCGCATCGTAAAGAACCACCGGTGACGGCATGCTGGTTGAGTTCGCGAGCACCGTCGATGCCGTGACTTGCGCGGTCGCGATTCAGGAGAAAATGGCGGACCAAACCGGCGAAGGGCCGCGTATCCAGTTCCGCATCGGAATCAACATTGGCGACATCATCATCGACGGTGACGACATCTTTGGCGACGGCGTCAATGTCGCGGCGCGCGTCGAGAATGAATCCGAGCCGGGTGGTGTTTGCTTGTCCGGCAGCGCCTTCGAGCAGGTCAGAGGCAAGACCGGCATCGCGTTTGATGAACTCGGCGAGAGACCATTGAAGAACATCGACCGGCCGGTGCGGCTCTATTCGGTGCGTCTGTCGGGGTCGTCGGCCGCGACAAGCGCCGATCTACCCAGTGACACCGCTAGCCCGCTTCCTTTCCCAGACAAGCCCTCTATCGCGGTGTTGCCATTTCAGAACATGAGTGGCGATCCCGAGCAGGAATATTTCGCCGACGGGATGGTTGAGGAGATCATCACGGCGCTCTCCCGGTTCAAATCCTTGTTCGTTATCGCTCGTAATTCGAGCTTCACATTCAAGGGCCGAGCCGTCGACATCAAGGAAGTTGGGCGTAGGCTTGGCGTCCGTTATGTCCTTGAAGGCTCCGTGCGCAAGGCGTCGGGGAAAGTCCGCATCACCGGGCAATTGATCGATGCGGTGACAGGCGAGCACATTTGGGCGGATAGATTTGAGCGCGATCTGACGGACATCTTCGCACTGCAGGACGAGGTCACCGTCGCCATCGTCTCGGCCATTCAGCCAAAAATGCTTCAAACAGGATTTGTACTGGCGACGCGGCGACGACCTGAGAACCTCACCGCCTATGATTTCTATCTTCGCGCACTGCACCAGTATTACCTTTCGAACCGTGAAGGGTTAGCCGAGGCGATAAGGCTCGCTGATCGCGCTTTGGAGCTAGAACCTCGGTTCGGCTTGGCCGCGGCGCAGGCAAGTATCTCTCACGCGTTAAACGTCCTGTGGGGATTTACTAGCGATCCCCAATTCGAGCATGACGAAGCAGTTCGGCTAGCTCGTCTGGCATTGAGCGCCGACGATAGTGATCCTGAGACGTTGGCAATTGCTGCTGTAACGTTGGCGTTCATGGTCGACAACCCTGAAAGTGAGATAGAAATCGCAGACCGGGCTGTCGCGCTCAACCCAAATTCATTTCAGGCATGGCACTGCAGAGGTTGGGTCTGTAGAGTTGCGGGGTTGCCGGAGGAGGCGATCCGGAGCTTTGAACGCGCCGTTCGCATGAGCCCGGTAGACCCACAGCTATATCAGTTATTTGCTGGGATGGCTGCGGCGCTGGTCGAGGTTGATCGATTTGACGAAGCTATCCTCACAGCGAAGAAATCAATACGTCTGAACCCGTCCTATCCGTCGGTTTACCTCAGTCTCGCGTCCGCTTTCGCCCATCTTGAACGTGACGCGGAGGCGCGGCAAGCGGCGGCTCGTGCGCTTGAGGTCGATCCCACCTTTACAATTTCTTCGTGGATCGCTCGGGGTACCTTTTCAAGGTGGAAACGTTTGATTGAGGGTCTGAAGAGAGCAGGCCTGCCCGAATGAGCCTCGCACGCGCGAGTAGGTAAACGGCATGACCGCTTATGTGCAGGTTTTCGGAAGTGCCGCAATGTCCGGCGTGATTCCGGAATGCGCACCAAAGCGGACATGCGTCGAGAGTTCTGAATTATGGGTCCGATACCGCGGGTCTGCATTCCCCGAAAACCGCCTGCCGCATCACGGCAGGCGTTTTCGTTGCGCACCGTCACTTCGACGCGGTCTTGGTGTCCATGTTGACAACCTCGACGCGGCGGTTGATCGGGTCCAGCGGCGCATTCGGATCCTTTGGCCTGCTCTTGCCATAACCGACAGTGACGAGATCGGTGCCGGCGATGCCGAACTTTTCGATCAAATAGCGCTTGATCGTATCGGCGCGGCGCTCGGAGAGGTCCAGATTATAGGCGTCGCTGCCGATCGCATCGGTGTGACCGGCGACGACGAACGTCGAGCCCTTGAGATTGGCATCTGTGAGCGCCTTGCCGAGCGCCTGTACCGAAGGCATCGAGGTCGTGCTGATGTTGGCCGAATTGAAGTCGAACTGGATGTCGAGATCGATTTTCGGTTTGGTCGAGGCGATTTCCGCAATTTGCTCGCGCTCGCCCAGCGACAGCGACCGGGTCTTCCGGTTGCGCAGGGTTTGCACGAAGTTGATTTCCTTCGCCTTTGCCACGGGATCGACCTGGGGTCCGGTCGACAGGCCACGCGTCACAGGTTTGGGCTGCAGCGCATGCAGGATTTCATCTGACGAAACGTTGTTGTCGCCGGCGAGCGCCAGTCCGGCCGTCATCGACAGCGCGGCACCAATGGTCACGATCGCCTTGATTCTGGAAAGTCCGTGGAAGCTGGTCATTGCCGTGTCCTCGCTGTTACGCCTGATAAGCGTTTGATGCCCGGAGGCTACGACGGGTTCGAAACGGCGAATGTGATTTGCATCACGTTGGCCGGTAAAGCTTGGTATTCCCGCCTCTTTGCGAGTGCGAATCCGCTTACATTGCCGCGCGATGTCCCGCGCCAATCAATTCCATCCCCTGACCAAGGCTGAAGCCCGGCAGATCTGGCTGCGCGCGCAGCGGCTCGATGTGCCGGCGCCGTTCGGCGAAGGGCCGGCTGCGACGGCCGCGGCGGTGGAACATCTCGGCTATGTGCAGATCGACACCATCAACGTCATCGAGCGCTGCCATCACCATATTCTCTGGAACCGAATCCCCGATTACCGGCGCGCGGATTTGCGTCAGGCCCAGAGCGTCGACAAAAGCGTGTTCGAATACTGGACCCACGCTTTGTCCTATGTGCCGGCGAAAGATCTGCGCTTCTTCATGCCGGCGATGAAGCGTCACCGGCGCGAGGGCCACCAATGGCTAAGCTCGGTCAGCCCGGCGGATTTGCGCAAGGTGATGCGGCTGATCCGGCGCGACGGCGCGCTGACGATCCGCGACATCGACGACGACGTGCTGGTCGACAAGGAGCATCCCTGGGCCAGCCGCAAGCCGTCGAAGCGGGCGCTGCAACTGGCATTCTACCAGGGCCTGCTCACCATCAGCGAACGCAACGGCATGCTCAAGACCTATGAATTGATGGCGCGGCATTTCGGCTGGGACGTGCCGTCCGACAAGCCACCGAAGCCTGCCTCGGCGCGGGAAATCCACTGCCTATCTGCTCGATCGCGCGCTTGCGCGCGCAAGGCGTCGTCAGCCTGGATTCGATCTGCCATCTCGACGCGCCGAGCAAGGCGGCGATCCGGCGCCTGATCGAGGCAAGGATGCGCCGCGGCGCGATGGTGCCGGTCGCGCTCGAAGGCGCGGGCAAGCAGGAGCATTGGACCGCACCTGAGACGCTGGAGACCGCGGATGATCGGGCTTCGGAACCGGTGCATATCCTGTCGCCGTTCGATCCCCTCATCATCTAGCGCAAGCGGACCGAGCTGTTTTTCGGCTACGAGCATCGCTTCGAGGCCTATGTGCCGAAAGCGAAACGGTTGTTCGGCTATTTCGCGTTGCCGGTTTTGGTCGGCGACGACATCGTCGCTGCCATCGATCTCAAGACCGATCGCAAGGCCGGCGAATTGCTGGTGCAGAAATGGAGCTGGGTCGGCCAAGCCGCGGGCAGGGGCGCCCGCAGGGATCTAAAACGCCGGATCGAGGAAGAGCTGCACCGTTTCGAACGGTTTCAACTGGCTGAGGAGGAGTCCCGCCTCGCGCGCGCGCAGGCCGACGGACCGGAGCGATCGCTCACGAAATCATGATTAGTGACGAATATTGACAATCGTCAATCCATAATCAATAGTCCCTTTGATGTTTCATCAAGGGAGGCCACGATGCTGGTTCGTTCAATTTTAGCGAGCTATTCCAGGCTTTTAGCTGGATTGACCCTGGCGCTGCTGGCGGTCGCCTTGGCCGGCTGCAACGACACGGTGGCCCAGAAAGCCACTCCCGGGCGCCCGGTGCTGGTCACCGAGGTACATTATGAGGCGGAAAGCCCGGAGCGCAGTTTCGTCGGCACCATCAAGCCGCGGATCGAGACCGACATGGGTTTCCGCGTGCCCGGCAAGGTCGCCAAGCGCCTGGTCGAGGTCGGCCAGACCGTCGATGTCGGCCAGCCGCTCGCCACCCTCGATGAAGTCGACCTGAAGCTGCAGGCCGAGCAGGCCGAGGCCGAATTCCGCGCCGCCACCGGCGTGCTGGCGCAGGCTGCCGCCGCCGAAACCCGCGCCAAGGATTTGCGCGTCAAGGGCTGGGCCACCGATGCGCAACTGGATCAGGCCAAGGCCTCCGCCGATGAGGCGCGCGCGCGCCTCAATCGCGCCGAGCGCTCGGTCGAACTCACCAACAACTAGTCTTTCCTATGCAACCCTGGTCGCCGACACCCGCGGCGTCGTGACCGCGACCCTGATCGATGCCGGCCAGGTGGTGGCGTCGGGGCAGACCGCGATCCGCATCGCGCGCTTTGCCGAAAAGGAAGCCGTGGTCGCGATCCCGGAGACCCTGCTCGGGCGCGCCAAGGATGGCGTGGCCAGCGTCACGCTGTGGTCGGAGCCGGACAAGAAATATGCCGCGAAGCTGCGCGAGGTCGCGCCCTCGGCCGATCCGGCGACGCGAACCTATCTGGCGAAATTTTCGCTGCCCGATGCCGGCGATCAGGTTTCGCTCGGCATGACCGCGACGCTGACGCTTTCCGATCCGAAAACCGAGCGCGTGGCGCGGCTGCCCTTGTCGGCGCTGTTCAGCGAAGGCGGCGATCCCTCGCTCTACATCGTCGACGACAAGGGCGAAGTGGCGCTGAAGCCGGTCGCCGTCAAATCCTACGAGAGCAACAATGTCGTCATCACCGGCGGCGTCGAGGAAGGCACCAAGGTGGTCGTGCTCGGCGTGCAGAAGCTCGATCCGGCCCAGAAGGTCAGGGTCGTCTCGTCATTGTCGTTTTGAGCGGGAGACGGTGCGATGAAACGCTTCAATCTTTCGGGCTGGGCGGTCAGCCATCCCGCGCTCATCCTGTTCCTGATCGTGGCGCTGGGTGCCGCCGGCTTCTTCTCCTACCAGCGGCTCGGCCGCGCCGAAGATCCGTTCTTCACCGTCAAGGTGGTCAACGTCTCGGCGATCTGGCCGGGCGCCACCGCGGCGGAGATGCAGACCCAGGTCGCCGACCCCATCGAGAAGAAGCTGCAGGAATTGCCCTATTTCGAGAAGGTGCAGACCTATTCGAAGCCGTCTTTCACCGCGATGCAGGTCACGTTCCGGGATTCGACGCCGCCCAAGGAGGTGCCGTATCTGTTTTACCTGCTGCGCAAGAAGCTGGTCGACGTGCAGAGCCAGCTGCCGGCCAATCTGCTCGGCCCGGTCGTCAACGACGAATTCTGCGACGTCGATTCGATCCTCTATATGATGACCGGCGACGGCGCCGACTACGCGCAGCTCAAGAAGGCCGCCGAAGGCATGCGCCAGCGGCTGTCTGAAGGTGCCGGGCGTCACCAAGGTCGATCTCTACGGCACCCAGGACGAGAAGATCTTCGTCGAGTTCTCGCATGCCAAGCTGGCGACGCTCGGGTATCACGCCGCAGGCGCTGTTCGATTCGCTCGCCAAGCAGAACAACGTCGTGCCGGCCGGCACGGTGGAGACCTCCTCGCAGCGCGTGCCGTTGCGCGTCACCGGCGCGCTCGACGGCGTCAAGGCCGTCGCGGAGACGCCGGTCGAAAGCAACGGCCGCGTGTTTCGGCTCGGCGATATCGCCACCGTGACGCACGGCTACGTCGATCCGCCGAGCTTTGTGGTGCGCCAGGAAGGCAAGCCCGCGATCGGCATCGGCGTGGTCACCGCCAAGGGCGCCAATATCCTGGAGCTCGGCAAGGACGTCGCCGACGCAACCGCGGAATTCATGAAGGCGGTGCCGCAGGGAATCAACGTCGACCAGATCGCCGATCAGCCCAAGGTGGTCGAGCACGCCGTCAGCGAATTCGTGCACTCCTTCATCGAGGCGCTGGCGATCGTGCTGTTCGTCTCTTTCGTCGCGCTGGGCTGGCGCACCGGCATCGTGGTGGCGTTGTCGGTGCCGCTGGTGCTGGCGATCGTCTTCATCGTCATGAACGCGATGTCGCTCGACCTGCACCGGATCACGCTCGGCGCGCTGATCATCGCGCTCGGCCTGCTGGTCGACGACGCCATCATCGCGGTCGAGATGATGGTGGTGAAGATGGAGCAGGGCTGGGACCGCGTCCGCGCGGCGTCCTTTGCCTGGGAATCGACCGCCTTTCCGATGCTGACGGGAACGCTGGTCACCGCGGCCGGCTTCCTGCCGATCGGCTTTGCCAATTCCGCGGTCGGCGAATATGCCGGCGGCATTTTCTGGATCGTGGCGATCGCGCTGGTCGCGTCCTGGTTCGTGGCGGTGATCTTCACGCCCTATATCGGCGTCAAGCTGCTGCCGAACATCACGGTCAGCCACAACCACGATCCGCATGCGGTGTATGAAACCCGCGTCTACCGCATCCTGCGCAGCATGATCCAATGGTGCGTCGACCACCGCATCAAGGTGGTGCTGGCGACGGTCGGTGTCTTCGCGCTCTCGATCGTCGGCTTCGGCCACGTGCAGCAGCAGTTCTTCCCGCTGTCCGAGCGGCCCGAACTGTTCCTGCAGCTGCGCCTGCCGGAAGGCACCGCGTTCAACGTCACCGAAAAGTCGGTGAAGAAGGCGGAAACGCTGCTCAAGGGCGACCAGGACATCGCGACCTACACGTCCTATGTCGGCCAGGGCTCGCCGCGCTTCTGGCTCGGGCTTGAACCCGCAACTGCCGAACGAGGCTTTCGCCGAGATCGTCATCGTCGCCAAGGACGTCGAGGCGCGCGAGCGGATCAAGGCGCGGATCGAGAAGGCGGTCGATGACGGCGCCTTGACCGAAGCGCGCGTGCGCGTCGACCGCTTCAACTTCGGCCCGCCGGTCGGCTTTCCCGTGCAGTTCCGCGTGATCGGCCCCGACACCAGCAACGGTCCGCGACATCGCCTACAAGGTGCGCGACGTGGTCGAGCAGAACGACAAGGTCAAGGACCCGCAACTCGACTGGAACGAGCAGTCGCCGTATCTGAAGCTGGTGGTCGATCAGGATCGCGCCCGTGCGCTCGGGCTTGACGCCGCAGGACGTCTCGCAGGCGCTGAGCCATGCTGATCTCGGGCGCGCCGGTGACCACCGTGCGCGACGGCATCGAGAAGGTCGACGTGGTGGCGCGCGCGGTGCCGTCCGAACGGCTCGATCTCGGCCATGTCGGCGATCTCACCGTGACCTCGCGCAACGGGGTCGCGGTGCCGCTGACGCAGATCGCCAAGATCGAATACGCCCATGAGGAGCCGATCCTGTGGCGGCGCAACCGCGACATGGCGATCACGGTGCGTGGCCGACGTCGTCGACGGCGTGCAGGCGCCCGACGTGACCAACCAGATCTGGCCCAAGCTGCAGCAAATCCGCGACAGCCTGGAACCGGCCTACCGGATCGAGGTGGGCGGCGCGTTCGAGGAGTCCGCCAAGGGCAATGCCTCGATCTTCGTGCTGTTTCCGCTGATGGTCATCGTGATGCTGACGCTGCTGATGATCCAGTTGCAGAGCTTCTCGCGCCTGCTGCTGGTGTTCCTCACGGCGCCGCTGGGCATCGTCGGTGCATCGCTCGGACTGAACGTCGCCAACCAGCCGTTCGGCTTCGTGGCGCTGCTCGGATTGATCGCGCTGGCCGGCATGATCATGCGCAATGCGGTGATCCTGGTCGACCAGATCGAGACCGATGTCGTCCCAGGGCCTGACGCGGAAGGAAGCCATCGTCGAGGCCACCGTCCGGCGTGCCCGCCCGGTGGTGCTGACGGCGCTGGCCGCGATCCTGGCGATGATTCCGCTGTCGCGCTCCGCGTTCTGGGGCCCGATGGCGATCACCATCATGGGCGGCCTGTTTGTTGCAACCTTCCTGACCTTGCTGTACCTGCCGGGCCTCTATGCCCTCTGGTTCCGCAAGAGCCTTGAGGAAAGCGGCGCGAGCAAGGATGTCGATCTTGCGCCGCAGCATCACGGCGAATCAGAACCCGCATTTCCGCTTGCCGAGGCTGCGGAATAATTGAACATTCGAGTATCATGACGCTGATTTCTGAACATGTCGAAACCGACACCCGGGAACGGATTCTCGTGGTGGCGGAGCGTTTGTTTCGCCAGATCGGCTACCAGAAGACCACGGTCGCCGACATCGCCAAAGAACTGCGCATGAGCCCCGCGAACGTGTACCGCTTCTTCGATTCGAAGAAGGCGATCCACGAGGGCGTCGCGCGCAGTCCTGATGGGCGGCGGTCGAGGACGTGGTGCATGCCGTCGCGACCAGGCGCGGACCGGCGGCTGCCCGGCTGCGCGAACTCATGACCACGATCCATCGCATGAACTCCGAGCGCTATGTCGGCGATTCCAAGCTGCACGAGATGGTCGAGATCGCGATGGAGGAGAGCTGGGAGGTCTGCGTGGCCCACATGCAGCGGATCACCGAGACCATCGGCAGCGTGATCGCCGAGGGTGCCGCGTCAGGCGAATTCGAGGTCACCGGACGTGCCGCTGGCGGCGATGTGCACCTGCACGGCGATGATCCGGTTCTTTCATCCGCAGATGATTGCGCAATCCGCCAACAAGCCGGGACCGTCGCTCGACCAGATGATCGATTTTGTCCTCGCCGGGCTGGCGCCGCGCGGTAAATAGCCGGGCAAGGTCCGCCAGTTTTTCCGTCATTGCGAGCCAACGGGTCGCGCGAAGGCGCGCCCGATGATAAACTCCGCGAAGCAATCCATCGGCCCGCAACCGTGGTATGGATTGCCTCGTCGCTATGCTCCTCGCAATGACGAAAATCGGAAGAAACACCGCATGGACGCATCAAGCCCGAAAGACCTGCATTATTACGAGCCGGTCAACGGCCACGGCCTCAGGCACGACCCTTTCAATGCCATCATCGCCCCGCGTCCGATCGGCTGGATCTCGTCGCGGGACGCCAAGGGTAACATCAATCTTGCGCCCTACAGCTTCTTCAACGGCTTCTGCTACACCCCTCCTATCATCGGCTTTTCCTCGACCGCCTGGAAGGACAGCGTCGTCAACATCCAGGAGACCGGCGAATTCGTCTGGAATCTCGCGACCATGGATCTGGCGAAGCAAATGAACGCCACCGCGGCGCATGTCGCCCACGACGTCAGCGAATTCAAGATCGCCGGGCTGACGGCCGCGCCGAGCAAGCTCATCAACGTGCCCCGCGTGGCGGAAAGCCCGGTCTCGTTCGAATGCAAGCTGACCCAGATCATTCAACTGCAGGGCGCCGACGGCAGCAAGGCGCAGGCCTGGCTCACCCTCGGCGAGGTCGTCGCCGTCCACATCGACAAGGCCATGATCAAGGACGGCGTCTACCAGACCGCGCTGGCGCGCCCCATCGTGCGCGCCGGGCGCCGCGGCGATTATTTCGAAATCAGGCCGGATGCCATGTTCGAGATGGCGCGGCCGGATTGATTTTTTTCTTCGCCCTCGCCCCGCTTGCGGGGAGAGGGTTGGGGTGAGGGGGACTCTCCGCGAATTTGGGGCCAACGGACAGACCGGTACCCCCTCACCCGGATCGCATCTGCGAAGCGATCCGACCTCTCCCCGCGTGCGGCAGGGCTGTCCGGGGAAAACTCATCCATAGCAGAACTCCATTTGGTTGGGGGAGGTTCTGGATTTGCGGCGGCTGGGGTTGATGGGGGGTGGCTTTTCGATGGTGGCCAGGGCCCGGCGGCTGAACAGGAGCTGGCCGACGAGTTCGGCCAGCCTAATCGGAAGCATGGTGATGCAATTTGCTCGTGCGGCGATGCGCAACAGCAGGTAGGCAATCATCGCAGCAAGAACTTGCAGGCGGATTGCATTGTCGTTGTTGCCAAGGAACTTGCGAATATCAAGATGCTGCTTGATCCAGCGGAATAGCAGTTCGATTTGCCACCGGCTCTTGTAGAGGGCTGCGATCTCGACGGCCGTGCGAGCCAGATCGTTGGTGAGAAGCGTAATCACGCCACCTTTCTCGCGCCTGACCTTGATGCGGCGCAACGGTATCGGCAATCGCGAATTGCCCTTGCTAGTGAGTTTGACCTCGTCATCGGCGATAATCTTGAAGCCGTCTCCCTTCCGCTTATGGATGGTGCGATGCTTGACCGCCCGAAAACGGATCCGCGTCTTCGGCCGGGTGACGAAGAAAGCCTTGCTATCGTTGATCTTCTGCCACCAGTCGAAGCGGCAATATCCCTTGTCGAATACGTAGGTCGTGCCAGCCTGGATTGGAATCCGACGACCAATCTCGACGTCATTGACGTTCGCTGGCGTCACCTCCACACAGGTCGGGACATCACCCTTTGGATCGTAGACGACGTGCAGCTTCATGCCGCGGATGCGACCGTTCCATGTCGCCCAGTTGCAAACCTTCCCCAATGGTACCGGACTGGCATCGATCAAACGCACCATCTCCGCTCCTTCGCGTCGTATCTGCCGATCCGCCATCGCCGACAACGTTGCGAAGGTTTGCGCAAAAATGCCGACCGGACGGCGGATATTGGCATCCGACAACGTCGAGCGGGACAGCCGCCCGGTCCCCAAATGATAGTGGTGCTGAGGGTTGGCGTTGAAGCCCGCCACCACCCCGCGCAGACTGTCGTTACCACTCAGCTGCGCATAGATCAGCGCCACCAAATGATCCCAGCTCTTGAACGACTTGTCGTAGGCGTCCCCGCCCAGACTATCCACAGCCGTCTGGAACTGCCGTCGATTGATCGGTTCAAGGAGACTTCCAAAAATGCTATCGCAAAACCGCATGCTCGGTCCTTCTGTGTCTCGACAACCAGAAAAGACCGATTTGCCTCGGTCCAACCGAGCATGCACCGTGACATAGTGAATTATTCCCCGGACAGCCCTGGCCGCAAGCGGGGCGAGGTGAATGGCGCCCACGACGGCGTTCTCGGAACTGAAGCCACATTGCTCCGTTATCCAATCGCGCGGCAGCCGCATCAATTTCTCTTTATTTTCAAAGCGAAGTGTTCACCCAAATCCCGCAACTTCCGGTACAATCAACCACCGCGCCGCCGACCATGAGGACATCGCCATGAGCTCCTTTGCCTTTCGCCGCGATTTCATCACCAAGCCGATCTTCTCCTGGGCGCGCGGCGTATTGCCGGCGATGTCGGATACCGAGCGCGAGGCGCTGGAGGCCGGCGACGTCTGGTGGGACGCCGATCTCTTCACCGGCAATCCCGACTGGTCGAAGCTGCTCAGCTATGCGCCGGCGACGCTGACGCCGGAGGAGCAGGCATTCCTCAACGGCCCGGTCGACGAGCTCTGCGCCATGCTCGACGACTGGAAGATCAATTGGGAATGGCGCGACCTGCCGCCGGAAGTCTGGGACTTCATCAAGCGCAAGCAAATTCTTCGGCATGATCATCCCGAAGGAATATGGCGGGCTCGGCTTCTCGCCCTATGCGCATTCGGAAGTGGTGCGAAAGATTTCGTCGCGCTCGCTGACCGCCGCCGTCACCGTGATGGTGCCGAACTCGCTCGGGCCCGGCGAACTCCTGATGCGCTTCGGCACCAGGGAGCAGCAGCAGCGCTGGCTGCCGCGGCTTGCCGATGGCCGCGACATTCCCTGCTTCGGATTGACCAGCCCGGAGGCCGGCTCCGATGCCGCCTCGATGATCGACAGCGGCATCATCTGCAAGGGCCATTTCGAGGGACGCGAGGTGCTGGGCCTGCGTCTCAACTGGCACAAGCGCTATATCACGCTCGGCCCGGTCGCGACGCTGCTCGGTCTTGCCTTCAAGGCCTACGACCCCGATCATCTGGTCGGCACAGCAGGACGAACTCGGCATCACCGTGGCGCTGATCCCGACCCATCTTGCCGGCGTCGAGATCGGCCATCGCCATCTGCCGGCGATGCAGGTGTTCCAGAACGGCCCGAACTGGGGCAAGCGACGTCTTTATCCCGATGGACTACATCATCGGCGGGCAGGAGCGTCTCGGCCAGGGCTGGAAGATGCTGATGACGGCGCTGGCCGCCGGCCGCGGCATCTCGCTGCCGTCGTTGTCGGCGGCGGGCGCGGCCTTATGCGGCGCGCACCACCGGCGCCTATGCGCGGATCCGCGAGCAGTTCGGCATCGCCGATCGGCAAATTCGAAGGCATCGAGGAGCCGCTCGCCCGCATCGCCGGCGACCGCCTATCTGCTCGATGCGGCGCGGCGGCTGACCTGTGCCGCGCTCAATCAGGGCCATCATCCGGCGGTGATTTCCGGCATCATGAAGCTGCAGGCCACCGAGCGGATGCGGATCGCGATCGACGACGCGATGGACATCCATGGCGGCAAGGCCGTGATCGACGGCCCGCAGAATTACCTGGGCAGTCTCTATCGCTCGGTGCCGGTCGGCATCACGGTCGAGGGCGCCAACATCCTGACCCGCAATCTGATCGTGTTCGGGCAGGGCGCGATCCGCGCGCATCCTTATCTGCTGGCCGAGATGAACGCGCTCGGCGAAGCAGGACCGCGCCAGGGGCCTGGATGCCTTCGACAAGGCGTTCTGGAAACATGTCGGTCACAGCGTGGTCACGCTGTTCCGGGCCTGGGGCCGCAGCTGGACCGGCGGCGATGTTCGCGCCGGCGCCCGAGGCCGGCGACGCGACCGGATTTTATCGCCAGCTCTCGCGCTATTCGTCGGCCTTCGCGCTGTGCGCCGACATGGCGCTGTTGACGCTGGGCGGCGCGCTCAAGCGCAAGGAAATGCTGTCGGCGCGGTTCGGCGACATCCTGTCCGAATTGTATCTGCTTGTCGGCCGCGCTCAAGCGCTGGCAGGACGAGGGACGGCAGGCTGGCCGACTTCGCCGCGCTCGAATGGTGCATGGCAAGCGGCTTCCGCACCATCGAGAACCGCTTTGCGGAAATCCTGGCGAATTTGCCGAACCGCTTCGTCGGCCATCGTCCTGAAATTCGTGATCCAGCCGTTCGGCGCGCGCGTGCTCGGCCCTTCCGACCGCGTGGTGCACCAATGCGCGCAGCTGGTGCTGGAGCCGTCGGCGGCGCGCGATCGCCTGACGCCGGATCTGTCGCATGTCGACGACGACGGCGGCGTCGCGCGGCTGGAGAAGGCGTTCCTGCTCGTCACCGCTGCGGAGGATATCGCCAAGAGAATGCGCGCCGCGCACCTTCACGACTGGCAGGAGGCCGTGAAGAACGGCGTCATCACGCAGGCCGAGGGCGACCAGCTCGCGGCGGCGCATGAAGCGGTCGCCAAAGTGATCGAGGTCGACGATTTCGCGCCGGAAGCGCTGTCGCCGATCTACAAGAAGCCTGCCGATGTGCATCAGTTCTTCCAGGAGCTGGGTGAGACGAGGGCGGCAAGCTGATGGCGCGACCGGTCTTTATCATCGACGGCAGCCGGACGCCGTTCCTGAAGGCGCGCAGCGGGCCGGGGCCGTTCACGCCGGTCGATCTTGCCGTGCAGTGCGGCCGGCCGTTGCTGGCCCGGCAGCCCTTCGCGCCCGATCCGCGTTCGATCAGGTCATCCTCGGCTGCGTCAATGTCATTGCCGACGAGATGAATCCGGCCCGCGTCGCCGCGCTGCGGCTCGGCATGGGCGAGGCGATGGTCGCCTTCACGGTGCAGATCAATTGCGGCTCCGGCATGCAGTCGATCGACACCGGCTTACCGCTATATCCGCGAGGGCGTCTCGGATTTGATCCTGGCCGGCGGCTCGGAAGCGCTGAGCTACGCGCCGCTGGTGTGGCCGCAGCAGGGCGTGCGCTGGTTCGCCGGGCTCGCCGGCGCCAAGGGCATCCTCGGCAAGCTCGCGGCGATCGCGAAGGCGCGTCCGGCTTACTTCAAGCCGATCATCGGCCTCGAGCGCGGGCTGACCGATCCGATCACCGAACTCAATATGGGGCAGACCGCCGAAGTGGTCGGCCATCTCTTCGGCATCACCCGCGCGCAGTCGGACGCCTATGCGGTCGAAAGCCACAAGCGGCTGGCGAACGCGCAGGCGCAAGGCTTGCTCAAGGGCGAGGTCGAAACCGCGTTCGCGCGCGACGGAAAATTCTACGATCACGACGACGGCGTGCGGCCGGATTCCACGCCGGAGAAACTGGCGGGACTGAAGCCGGTGTTCGAGCGGCCCTGGGGCCAGGTCACCGCCGGCAATTCCTCGCAGATCACCGACGGCGCGTCCTGGACCATCCTGGCCTCGGAAGACGCCGTCGAGAAGCACGGCCTGACGCCGAAGGCCGTGATCGTCGACAGCCAATGGTCGGCGCTCGATCCTTCGATCATGGGCCTCGGCCCGGT
The DNA here is from genome assembly GCA_963729395.1 of uncultured Pseudomonadota bacterium. Lineage (GTDB taxonomy): Bacteria > Pseudomonadota > Alphaproteobacteria > Rhizobiales > Xanthobacteraceae > Bradyrhizobium. Next base: position 14,697 of record CAVSOS010000002.1, read on the forward strand.
GCTGTCGGCGACCGAGCTCTTGAAGCGCAACAAATTGTCGCTTGGCGATATCGAGACCTGGGAATTGAACGAGGCGTTCGCCACCCAGGTGCTGGGGTGCCTGGCGGCCTGGAACGACGACAAATTCTGCCGCGAGATCTTGGGCCTCGACGGCGCTGCCGGGCAGATCGACCACGCCAGGCTCAATGTCGACGGCGGCGCCATCAGCCTCGGCCATCCCGTCGGCTGCAGCGGCAACCGCATCGTGCTGCATCTCGTCAATGCGATGAAGCGGCTCGGCACCAGGCGCGGCATCGCCACCGAATGCATCGGCGGCGGGCAGGGCGGCGCGATGTTGATCGAGACGGTGTAGGGAACGCCATGGACAGCAAGATCATGGACGTTCTCGGCGATCGCGTGCTCGAACTCGGGCCGAAGCCCGAGGCGAACGGTCCCTATCGCAATTTCAAGCTGACGCGGGATGCCGACGGCATCGCCTGGCTGCTGTTCGATCGCGAAGGCGCCAGCGCCAACACGCTGTCGGCCGACGTCATCGCGGAATTCGATTCCGTGCTCGCGGCGCTGGAAGGCGAGCGGCCGACGGGGCTTGTCATTCGCTCGGCGAAGACATCCGGCTTCATCGCCGGTGCCGACGTCAATGAGTTTCGCGGCGCGACCGATCCCGCGTCCGTCGAGACCGCCATCGGCCGGGCGCATGCGGTGATCGACCGCCTCGAAGGCTTGAAGATTCCGACCGTCGCCGTGATCCACGGCTTCTGCCTCGGCGGCGGCCTCGAAGTCGCGCTCGCCTGCCAGTCGCGCATTGCGATCGACGGCGCGCGCTTTGGCTTTCCCGAGGTGATGCTCGGCCTGCATCCCGGCCTCGGCGGCACCGCGCGCTTCACGCGTCTGGTCAATCCGATGCAGGCGATGACGCTGATGCTGACCGGCAAGACCATCGACGCGCGCCGGGCAAAGTCGCTCGGGCTGGTCGATGCGGTGGCGCAGGAGCGGCATGTTCGCAATGCCGTGAAGGACGCGGTGTTCGGCCACCTGAAGCGCGCCCGTCCCGGCCTGTCTGAACGCGATTCTGAATTCGGGCCCGGCGCGCGGCTTTCTCGGCTTCGCGGATGCGCAGCTGAGGCCGAGAAGGCGGCGCCGCCCGAGCATTATCCCGCGCCTTACGCGCTGATCGATCTCTGGGAAAAGCACGGCGGCGACAAGGCGGCGATGCTGGCGGCCGAGAAGACCTCGTTCGCCCATCTGATGGTGACGCCGACGGCGCAAAACCTGATCCGGGTGTTCTTCCTGCGCGAGCAGATGAAGAAGCTCGCCGGAAGCGGCAACAAGATCAGCCATGTTCACGTCATCGGCGCCGGCGCGATGGGCGGCGACATCGCGGCCTGGTGCGCCAATCAGGGGCTGCGGGTGACGCTCGCCGACATGAAGCCGGAGCCGATTGCCGGCGCGATCAAGCGCGCCGCCGACCTGTTCGGCAAGATCATGCGCAAGCGCACCGATATCCGCGACGCGCTGGACCGGCTGATGCCCGATCTCGACGGCGAAGGCGTCCGCAACGCCGATCTGATCATCGAGGCGGTGCCGGAAAAGCTGGAGTTGAAGCAGAAGGTCTATGCCGGGCTGGAGCCGAAGATGAAGGCCGGGCGCGATCCTCGCCACCAATACCTCGAGCATTCCGCTGCAGGATTTGCGCACGACGCTGAAATCGCCGGAGCGGCTGGTCGGATTGCATTTCTTCAATCCGGTCTCGCGGCTGCAACTGGTCGAGGTCGTCAGCCATGACGGCAGCGATCCGCAACTGCTGAAGCAGGCGCTGGCCTTTGTCGGCGCCATCGACCGGCTGCCGCTGCCGGTCAAGAGCTCGCCGGGCTTTGTCGTCAACCGCGCGCTGACGCCCTACATGCTCGAAGCGATGGTGATGCTGGACGAGAAGATCGACAAGGTCACGCATCGATGCGGCGGCCGAGAAATTCGGCATGCCGATGGGGCCGATTGAGCTGGCCGATCAGGTCGGCCTCGATATCTGCCTGGCGGTCGGCGACATGCTGCGCTCCAAGTTCGGCGATCTGCTGCCGCCGACGCCGGCCTGGCTGCGCGACAAGGTCGCCAAGGGCGAACTCGGCCGCAAGACCGGCAAGGGCTTCTATCTCTGGAAAGACGGCAAGGCCGACAAAACCTCCGGGCCTCGCCGCCATGGCGCAGCCGACGGCGGAAATGATCGACCGGCTGATCCTGCCGATGTCGAACGTTTGCGTCGCGTGCCTGCGCGAGGGCATCGTCGACAACGCCGACGTGGTCGACGGCGCCGATGATCTTCGGCACCGGCTATGCGCCGTTCCGCGGCGGCCCGCTGAATTATGCCCGCAGCCGCGGCCCGGAAAATGTGGTGTCGAGCTTGCAGCGCGCTGGCGGCGAAGTTCGGCGGCCGGTTCACGCCGGATGCCGGCTGGGATAGTTTCAAGTAACCGATTTCAAATCCGATCCGACGGGGCCACCGACATGACCGACACCCAAGCCGTGCACGCTCCGTCGAACACGGAAACCGAACCCTGCGGCGATCTGTCGATCCGCACGCTGGCGATGCCGGCCGATACCAATCAGAACGGCGACATTTTCGGCGGCTGGCTGCTGAGCCAGATGGATATCGCCGGCGGAATCTTCGCCTCCAAGATCGCGAAATCGCGCGCCGTCACGGTGGCGATCGAAGCAATGAATTTCCGCAAACCGGTTTATCGTCGGCGACCTGGTTTCGGTTCATGCCAATCTGGTCCGGATCGGCAGGACCTCGATCACCGTTCACCTCGAGGCCTGGGTGGTGCGCCGCAAGGAAGTGCATTCGATCCTGGTGACCGACGGCAACTTCACCTACGTCGCGATCGACGATCAGGGACATCCGCAGGCGATCCCGCAGGGCGATCCGCCGATCACCGCCTAGACGGCCGGATCCGGTCGATTAACTGGATTTGATCGCCGCCCCATTGCGGCCGATCTGCCGCGTTGACCGGATGCCGGAACGGCCGCACCATGGGCGTGTTCGTCCCGGAGTGCCGTCGTGACAGGTCTCACTCACCGCCAATCTGAAATCCTCAATATCGCCCGCGCCTTTGGCCGGGTGATGGTGGAGGATCTGGCGCGGCGTTTCGAGGTCTCGGCGCAGACCATCCGCAAGGATCTTAACGATCTGTGCGATCACCGGTCGCTGACCCGGATTCATGGCGGCGCCATCATTGCCTCGGGTGTCGAGAACCTCGCCTACGAGGCGCGCCGGTTCGTCGCCGCCGACGAGAAGAAGGCCATCGGTGCGGCGGCCGCGGCGCTGATCCCCAACGGCTGCTCGCTGTTCATCAACATCGGCACCACCACCGAGGAGGTCGCCAGCGCCCTGACCTCGCACGAAGACCTGCTGGTGATCACCAACAACCTCAATGTCGCGATGCTGCTCTACCGGCATCCCGCGCATCGAGGTGATCGTGGCCGGCGGCACGGTGCGCCGCGCCGACGGCGCGGTGATCGGCTCGACCGCGATCAGCCTGATCGGCCAGTTCAAGGTCGATTACGCCATCATCGGCGCGTCTGCGATCGACGAAGAGGGCGCGCTCCTGGATTTCGATTATCGCGAAGTCCAGGCAGCCCAAGCCATCATCGCCAATGCGCGCAGCGTGGTGCTGGTCGCCGACTTCGACCAAACTGCGGCGCACCGCGCCGGTTCGCATTGCCCATATCAGCCAGATCCAGACTTTCGTGACCGACGTGGCGTTGCCGGCGGGACTTGCCAACATCTGCCAGACCCGCGGCATCGAGGTGATCGAGGCGATGCCGAAATCGTCGGCCGACATTGACGAGCCGGCCGTGGACGCTCCTCCAACCGTGACCCGTTTCCGCTAGCGCGCGAACTTCTTGGATCCATAGGGCTTGGCGCATAGCCGTGCATCAGGCATCGGATCGACGGTCAAAGTCGGTTCATCGGCCGGCGTCGAGAATATCGAGGACCGGGCAGTCGGGGGTAGCGCCGTCGGAGCATAATGCGACCGTGTCCGCCAGGATGGATTCAAGCTTGGCGAGGTCGGATAGTTTACTGCGAACGTTTGCCAGATGCGCGCTCGCGATCTTGTGCACGTCGGCACACGAAGCGCGCTCCGGTCCTCCCAGCGCCAGCAAGGCGCGAATCTCCTCAAGCGTGAACCCGAGGTCGCGTGAACGCCGGATGAAAGACAATGTCCGCTTTTCGGCTGGTCCGTAGACCCGTCGGCCACTCGCTGTTCGGGGCGGCGCCGGCAGCATTTTGATCCGCTCATAATAGCGAATGGTCTCAATGTTCACGCCGCTGTGCCTAGACAGTTCGCCGATCGACAAGTTTTCGGCTCGCGAAGACGTGATGGTGCGCATGAAATTGCCCTTGATCCTGTAGCGACTACAGGATGCATGGTTTAACCCATGACAATCAATCAACCTGATCACATTGCCGACAACCGGCGGCGACAGATTCTGATGGCGGCAGGTGGTCTGTTGGGCGCGCTTGCGGCGTCGTCGTGTTGCATTTTGCCCCTCGTTTTGTTCGGCCTCGGGGTTGGCGGCGCTTGGATCGGTAATTTCACCCGGCTTGCTGCCTATCAGCCGTACTTCCTCGCCGCGACGCTCGCGTTCCTGGGGTACGGCTATTGGTTGGTTTACCGATCCTCGATGCGCGCCTGCGCCGATGGTGAGGCCTGCGCGCGCCCGCTGCCGAATCGCATCGTCAAGGCCAGCCTCATCCTCGCATCGATCCTCGTCGCTGCCGCGCTCGGCCTCGACTTCATCGCACCGCTCCTTCTCAACTCGTGACTGGAGAATTCCCGTGAACAAGTTGCTCTGCTACGCGGCTTTTGCCCTTGGCATCATCGCTTCATCAGCAGCGATGGCCGCAGACAGAACGATCACCTTGGCCGTGTCTAACATGGACTGCGCGGCTTGCCCTTCCATCGTCAAAGGCAGCCTGGAAGCCGTTCCCGGCGTTGCCGCGGTCGCGGTGTCTTTCAAGGACAAGACGGCAACGGTCCACTATGACGACGCCAAAGCGGATGTGAACCGATTGACATCGGCGACGACCAGGGCGGGTTATCCGTCCACGCCCAAGGGCTGATCCGATGCTTCTTCAATCGACCATCACCTGTCCGCACTGCGCCGTTGCGAAAACGGAGATGATGCCGACCGATGCTTGTCAGTTCTTCTATGAATGCACCGGTTGCGGCACAAAGCTGAAGCCCAAGGCAGGCGATTGCTGCGTGTTCTGCTCCTACGGCTCGGTGCCGTGTCCGCCGATTCAGGCCAAGCGCGCGGGTGAGCCAGGCGCTGCGTCGTGTTGTGCCTAGTCGGCGATGAGCAACCCGACGGCGGACACCTCGCGCGACTGGCTCGGCAACAAACGCACCAATCTGCTCGCGTGGTGGATTCCGCTCGCCGCAATCCTTGCAGGTTTGTTCGTTCCGGTATCGCTGCGTACGGTCGACTGGGTCATCGCCCTCGGCTGGATGGGAGTGGCGTGCGTGCTGAATGCGCGACGCTGTAATCGCACGCACTGCCGCTACACTGGGCCTTACTATCTCGCCATGATCGTGCCCGTGACGGCGCTCGGTGCCGGGCCCGTCACCGTCAGCCTGCTTGGATGGGTTGGGTTGGGCGCGGTCATCCTCGGGGCAAGCGGGCTTATTTGGTGGGCTACCGAGCGGGCATGGGGAAAGTTCTCGTAGCGCCCGACACCATCTGGAATCATTTCATTGTGCTTTCGAATGTCGCCGACCCTGGATGTTTCCTTGGGTAACCCGCACCCGCGCGCGCACCCGGCGGCGTCTTTAACGCGCCATCTCGAAAGATGGCACCAAAGTACCGGGGAGAGGTTTCCCTTTTCGGTTGCTTTCGTTTTTAGTTGTGATTTAATCCAAACCGAAAGCGAAATCGCCAAAGTGAACAGGCGAACGCCGGGGAAGCGTCTTTGGATCGGATTTTCGACCTCGCGATCATTGGGGGCGGCGTCAATGGCTGCGGCATCGCGCGCGATGCCGCCGGGCGCGGAAATTCCGTTTTCCTTTGTGAAATGAATGACTTGGCGAGCGGAACGTCGTCCTGGTCGACCAAGCTCGTGCATGGCGGCCTGCGCTATCTCGAATATTACGAGTTCCGGCTGGTCCGCGAGGCGCTGATCGAGCGCGAAATCCTCTGGCAGATCGCGCCGCATATCATCCGGCCGCTTCGTTTCGTGCTGCCGCACCATGACGGGCTTGCGCCCGGCCTGGCTGTTGCGGCTCGGCCTGTTCCTTTACGACCATATCGGCGGCCGGCATCTGCTGCCGCCGACGCGCTCGGTCGATCTTGCGCACGACGAGGTCGGAAAGCCGCTGATTCCCAACCGCTACACCAGGGGCTTCGAATATTCCGATTGCTTCGTCGACGACGCGCGGCTTGTGGTTCTCACCGCGCGCGACGCGGCCGATCGCGGCGCCGAAATCCGCACCCGTTCGCGCGCCGTCGAGATCCGGCCAGACCGATGGCATCTGGCAGGTCACGGTCGAAGAACACCTCAAGCGGCGAGCGCAGCGACCATTCAGCGCCCGCGCGCTGGTCAATGCCGGCGGACCGTGGGTCGAGCAGGTGCTGGCGTCGGGCGCGGGCGTCAACGCGCGGGCCAAGGTGCGGCTGGTGCAGGGCTCCCACATCGTGGTGCCGAAGCTCTATGACGCACGACCGCGCCTACATGTTCCAGAACAGCGACGGCCGCATCGTCTTCGTCATTCCCTATCAGGACGATTTCACGCTGATCGGCACCACCGATCGCGATTACGACGGCGACCCGGCCAAGGTGAAGGCGTCGCCTGAGGAAATCAAATATCTCTGCGATTCCGTCAGCGAATATCTGGCAAAGCCGGTCAAGCCGGAGGACGTGGTCTGGACCTATGCCGGCGTGCGCCCGCTCTATGACGACGGCGCCAGCGAAGCCAAGGCCGCCACCCGCGATTACGTCTTCGAGCTCGACACGCCCGGCGGCGCGCCGCTGTTGTCGATCTATGGCGGCAAGATCACCACCTATCGCCGGCTCGCCGAGGAGGCGCTGGAGCGGCTCGCGCCCTATCTGCGCAGGCTCCAAGGCGCGCGAAGGCTGGACCGGCAAAGTCGCCGCTGCCCGGCGGCGACATGGATGTCTCGGCGATCGCCGGCACTGACCGCCGAACTGGTGCGCGACTATCCGTTCCTGTCGCCGGCGCATGCCAACCGGCTGGCGCATGCCTACGGCACGCGCGCCAGCAAACTGCTCGGCGACGCGAAATCGATGGCCGATCTCGGCCAGTCGTTCGGCGCCACCTTGACGGAGAGCCGAAGTCAGGTACCTGATGTCGGCCGAGTGGGCCTGCACCGCCGAGGACATCGTCTGGCGGCGATCCAAGCTTGGATTGCGACTGTCGACTGCCGAAATTGCCGCCATCGACGACTGGATAGCGGCCCATCGTGCGCTCGCTCGAACAGTCCCTTGCTGCGAAGCAGGAGGGCGGACATGAGCGTCACGCTCGAAACATGTCTACGCGCGTCGGTCGATGGCATTCGCGACCATTCGCGACGTCTCGCTGACGCTCGAGCGCGGCACCCTGAGCGTGCTGCTGGGCCCGACGCTGTCGGGCAAGACCTCGATCATGCGGCTGCTCGCCGGCCTCGACAAGCCGACAACCGGCCGCGTGCTGGTCGACGGCAAGGATGTCACCGGCGCTCGATGTGCGGCAGCGTTCGGTGGCGATGGTCTATCAGCAGTTCATCAATTACCCCTCGTTGACCGTCTATGAAAACATCGCCTCGCCGCTGCGGGTGCAGGGCAAGCCGCGCGCCGAGATCGACAAGCGCGTCCAGGAGGCGGCCAGGCTGCTGAAGCTCGAGCCGTATCTGAACCGCACGCCGCTGCAATTGTCCGGCGGCCAGCAGCAGCGCACCGCGATCGCGCGCGCGCTGGTCAAGGGCGCCGACCTCGTGCTGCTCGACGAGCCGCTCGCCAATCTCGACTACAAGCTGCGCGAGGAATTGCGCACCGAACTGCCGCGCATCTTCGAGGCGTCCGGCGCGATCTTCGTCTATGCGACCACCGAGCCCTCCGAGGCGCTGCTGCTCGGCGGCCGCACCGTCTGCATGTGGGAGGGCGAGGTGCTGCAGGCCGGCCAGACCCCGACGGTCTATCGCCATCCCGACACCTTGCGCGTCGCCCAGGTGTTTTCCGATCCGCCGCTCAACATCGTCGGGATCGAAAAGAAGAACGGCTCGGTGCAGTATGCCGGCGGCGTGCAGGCGCCTGCGACCGGGCTCTACGCCGGCTTCGGCGACGGCGCCTACCGGGTCGGCTTCCGCGCCCACCAGCTCGAGGTCGCCAACGGCATTGCCGGCCGTCATGCGCTTCCCGCCACCGTGACGGTGACCGAAATCACCGGCTCGGAAAGCTTCGTGCATCTCGACCCGCGACGCCTCCAACTGGGTCGCCGTGCTGCAGGGCGTGCACGAATATCCGCCCGGCCACGTGCTCGATGCCGTGCTCGATCCGGACAATGTCTTTGTGTTCGACGCGGCCGGCCGGCTGGTCGCCGCGCCCGGCGCGATGTGAGGGACATGCAGCATGGCCCGCATTGACCTCGTCGATCTCGCGCACTCCTACGGCGGCAACGCCGCGGCGCCGGAATCCTATCGCGCTGAAGCCCGTGACGATGACCTGGCGGCAGGGCGGCGCCTATGCGCTGCTCGGGCCGTCGGGCTGCGGCAAGACCACGCTGCTCAACCTGATCTCGGGCATCGTGACGCCGTCGCGCGGCAAGATCCTGTTCGACGGCGTCGACATCACGCCGCTGTCAACCCAGAAGCGCAATATCGCGCAGGTGTTCCAGTTCCCGGTGATCTACGACACCATGACGGTCGGGCAGAATCTGGCATTCCCGCTGAAGAACCGCGGCGTGCCCAAGGCCGAGATCGACGCGCGGGTCGCCGAGATCGCCGACCTGCTCGATCTCACGCCCTATCTGTCGCGCAAGGCGCATGCGGCTGACGGCCGACGCCAAGCAGAAGATCTCGCTCGGCCGCGGACTGGTCCGCTCCGATGTCGCCGCCGTCCTGTTCGACGAGCCGCTGACGGTGATCGATCCCGAACTGAAGTGGCAATTGCGCTCGAAGCTCAAGGCGCTGCATCGCGAGCTCGATCTGACGATGATCTATGTCACCCACGACCAGACCGAGGCGCTGACCTTCGCCGACACCGTGGTGGTGATGCATGACGGCCGCGTGGTGCAGAGCGGCACGCCGGCGGAATTGTTCGACAGGCCGGCGCACACCTTCGTCGGCTATTTCATCGGCTCGCCCGGCATGAACATCGTGCCGGCCGAGGTCAGGGGACGCGAGGCGCGGATCGGCGGCCACACCGATTGCGCTGAACCGCAGCTACGACCGCCTGCCGGCCGGGCGCGAAGATCGAGATCGGCGTGCGGCCGGAATTCGTCGATGTCGCGCCGCCGGCGCCGGGCCTGCTCGCGGCCAACATCGAGCGGATCGACGATCTCGGCCGCGTCCGCTTCGCCGCGCGCTGCGCATCGGCGACGTCAAATTTGCCGCGAGGGTGCCGCCGGGATTTTCGGTGCCCGGCGACGTCGCCGGGCTGGTGTTCGATCCGTCGCACGTCCACGTCTATGCCGACAGCCTGCTGGTCGAGGGGACTGCGTAATGGACAAGACCGTCAACCAGAAGGCCTGGTTCCTGGTGCTGCCGGTGTTCCTGGTGGTGGCGTTCTCGGCCATCCTGCCGCTGATGACGGTGGTGAACTATTCGATGCAGGACACCTTCGGCAACAACCAGTTCTTCTGGAACGGCGTCGGCTGGTTCAAGGAGTTGCTCGATCCGTCGACCGATCTCGGCGCGCGGTTCTTCGCGTCGCTGTGGCGCAACCTGTTCTTCTCCGCCGTGATCCTGGCGATCGAGGTTCCGCTCGGCATCGTGGTCGCGCTGTCGATGCCGCGCGCAGGGCTGGAGGGTCGCGGCCTGCCTCGTGATCCTGGCGCTGCCGCTGCTGATCCCGTGGAACGTGGTCGGCACGATCTGGCAGATCTTCGGCCGGCCCGACATCGGCCTGCTCGGCTATGTGCTGAACCATCTCGGCATCAACTACAACTACGTGTCCAACGAGTTCGACGCCTGGGCCACCGTGATCGTGATGGACGTCTGGCACTGGACCAGCCTGGTCGCGCTGTTGTGCTACGCCGGCCTGAAGTCGATCCCCGACGCCTATTATCAGGCCGCCCAGATCGACGGCGCGTCGCGCTGGGCGGTGTTCACCGCGATCCAGCTGCCGAAGATGAACCGGCGTGCTGCTGATCGCGGTGCTGCTGCGCTTCATGGACAGCTTCATGATCTACACCGAGCCGTTCGTGGTGACCGGCGGCGGGCCGGGCAACTCGACGACCTTCATCTCGATCGAACTCGTCAAGATCGCGCTCGGCCAGTTCGACCTCGGCAAGGCGGCGGCGTTGTCGCTGGTCTACAACCTGATCATCATCATCGTGTGCTGGGTGTTCTACACCGTCATGACCAATGCCGGCGCCGAGCGCCGGCCAGACAAGGGAGTCGGCATGATGCATTCGATTCCCGGCCGCCGCCTCATCCTCTCGCTGTTCCTGGTCTTCCTGCTGCTGCCGATCTACTGGCTGGTCAACATGAGCTTCAAGACCAACGAGGAGATCGTCTCGACCATGACGCTGTGGCCGCATCAGCCGACCATCGCCAACTACATGCGCATCTTCACCGACGAGAGCTGGTATTCCGGCTACATCAACTCGCTGAAATATGTCGTCATCAACACCGTGATCTCGATCTCGGTGGCGCTGCCGGCGGCCTACGCGTTTTCGCGCTACCGCTTCCTCGGCGACAAGCATCTGTTCTTCTGGCTGCTGTCGAACCGCATGGCGCCGGCCGGCGGTCTTCGCGCTGCCGTTCTTCAATCTCTATTCGGCGATCGGCCTGTTCGACACGCCATGGGCGGTGGCGCTGGCGCACTGCATCTTCAACGTGCCGCTGGCGGTGTGGATCCTCGAAGGCTTCGTGTCCGGCGTGCCGCGCGAGATCGACGAGACCGCGTTCCTCGACGGCTATTCGTTCCCGCGCTTCTTCATCAAGATCTTGATGCCGCTGATCGCGAGCGGCATCGGCGTCGCGGCGTTCTTCTGCTTCATGTTCTCCTGGGTCGAATTGTTGCTGGCGCGCACGCTGACCGCGTCGAACGCCAAGCCGATCGTCGGCCGTCATGACCCGCACCGTCTCGGCGGCCGGCATGGACTGGGGCGCTGCTGGCCGCGGCCGGCGTGTCTGACCATCATCCCCGGCGCGCTCGTGATCTGGTTCGTCCGCAACTACATCGCGCAAGCGGCTTCGCGCTCGGCGACGGGTCTGAAGGGAGGCGCGCGGAGTAGCCATGGAAAACATCGCATGGATGGCCTGGACGCTGCCGACCGCGATCTTCTTCGTGCTGCTCGCGCTGATGCTCGCGGTCATGACGTGGCTTGCGATCGCCTATCCGGAAGCCGAGCGCGTCGGCATCCTGCGGATCCCGACCACGCGCGGCGACGGCTGTTCATTTCGCTGATTATGGCCGCCGTCATCCATCTGCTGTGGATCGGCTTCGTCGGCACCGACACGATCGCGACGCTGCCGGTCGGAGAAGGCATTGAATTGTCGAGCCTGTGGCTCGCCACCGCTGATTTCGCTTGTTTCGGCCGTTGCGATATTCCGCACCGTCTGAGCGAAGTGAAGAAGAGCAGATCCGGGATCAACCCGGGCCTGAATATGTCTGTCGCTGCAACGGAGGAACCACCATGCGACACTTGGAGATGAGCAAGAGTCCTGAGCATGGACACGCATCCTGATGATGACCAGCGCGCGTCGCGCTGATGGCAGCATCGGCTGCGGTCACCGCGCCTGCTTCGCCGACGAAGCTGCCGCCAAGAAGTGGATCGACAGCGAATTCCAGCCTTCGACGCTGTCCAAGGACGAGCAGATGAAGGAGATGCAGTGGTTCATCAAGGCCGCCGCAGCCCTTCAAGGGCATGGAGATCAACGCGGTCTCCGAAACCCTGACCGTGCACGAATATGAATCGAAGACGCTGGCCAAGGCCTTCGAGGAGATCACCGGCATCAAGGTCAAGCACGACATCATCCAGGAAGGCGACGTCGTCGAGAAGATGCAGACCCAGATGCAGTCGGGCAAGAACGATCTACGACGGCTGGATCAACGACTCCGACTTCATCGGCACCCATTTCCGCTACGGCCAGGCCGTCGACCTGACCGACTGGATGGCCGGCGAGGGCAAGGACGTCACCAATCCCGGGCTGGACGTGAAGGACTTCATCGGCAAGTCGTTCACCACGGCGCCCGAACGGCAAGCTCTACCAGTTGCCCGACCAGCAGTTCGCCAACCTGTACTGGTTCCGCTCCGACTGGTTCGCGCAATCCGGACATACAAGGCCAAGTTCAAGGCCAAGTACGGCTACGACCTCGGCGTGCCGCGTGAACTGGTCGGCCTATGAGGACATCGCCGACTTCTTCACCAACGACGTCAAGGAGATCAACGGCAGTCCAGGTCTATGGCCACATGGACTACGGCAAGAAGGACCCGTCGCTCGGCTGGCGCTTCACCGACGCGTGGCTGTCGATGGCCGGCAACGGCGACAAGGGCCTCCCGAACGGCCTGCCGGTCGACGAATGGGGCATCCGCATGCGAAGGCTGCACGCCGGTCGGCTCCTCGGTCGAGCGCGGCGGCGACATCAACGGCCCGGCGGCGGTCTACTCGATCGTCAAGTACCTCGACTGGATGAAGAAGTACGCCCCGCCGCAGGCGCACAGGCATGACCTTCTCCGAAGCCGGCCCGGTGCCGGCGCAGGGCAACATCGCCCAGCAGATCTTCTGGTACACCGCCTTCACCGCCGACATGGTGAAGCCCGGCCTGCCGGTGATGAATGCGGACGGCACGCCGAAGTGGCGCATGGCCCCGTCGCCGCACGGCGCCGTACTGGAAGCAGGGCATGAAGCTCGGCTACCAGGACGTCGGTTCGGCGACCTTGTTGAAGTCCGACCCCGATCGACCGCCGCAAGGCGGCCTGGCTGTATCCGCAGTTCATCGTCTCCAAGACGGTGTCGCTTGAAGAAGAGCCATGTCGGTCTCACCTTCATCCGCGAAGTCCGACATCTGGGACAAGTCGTTCACCGAGCGCGCGCCGAAGCTCGGCGGCCTGATCGAGTTCTACCGCTCGCCGGCGCGCGTGCAGTGGACCCCGACCGGCAACAACGTGCCCGATTATCCGAAGCTGGCGCAATTGTGGTGGCAGAACATCGGCGATGCGTCGTCCGGTGCGAAGACGCCGCAGGCAGGCGATGGACTCGCTGGCCGCAGCCCAGGACTCGGTGATGGAGCGTCTGGAGAAATCCGGCGTCCAGGGCGCCTGCGGGCCGAAGCTCAACAAGAAGGAGACCGCCGAGTACTGGTTCGCGAAGTCGGCCAAGGACGGCAACATCGCGCCCCAGCGCAAGCTCGCCAACGAGAAGCCGAAGGGCGAGACCATCGACTACGACACGCTGATCAAGTCGTGGCCGGCCTCGCCGCCGAAGCGCGCCTCGCTGAACTGAGGCAGTTGCAAAAAAGGAAGGCCGGGAGCGATCCCGGCCTTTTTCGTGTGTGCCGAGTATGAACGACAGCTTGGAGGTGGAAGTCCTCTATCCAGCCTGATGACGGCGAAGGATTAGCGAAGCGCAAGGGCGTCATCGTGAGGTGGGGTCTGAAGAAAGCGTGGAGCAAAGCCGCGGCCCGATGGACAAACACCGGATAACGAGGCCTACCCGACCGGACGAGCGAGCATGTGATCGCGAAGTCCACGGTCATCGAGGATCGGGGTGGTAAATTCGGCGGGCGTGCGGTGAAGGCGGTCGGTCTTACCTCGGGAGGTCTGCGCCGTGTCCCGGCAACGGGACTGAGGCCGTCGCAAGGCGACCTGACCGCGGCGCAGAAGTCAGCCGAGGGCGTAGTAGGCGGCAGCGCGCCGCCGAAGGCCCGAACGGTGGAAGTGGTTAGTAGGGCGGCAATCTCGTGCGAGCCATGCGGCAGAAAGATCAGATCGAACTGAACTTGGGCACCGGAGCGGAGGGTGAAGCCCGAAGCGCCGCCGCCCAAGAGTCCGAAGCATGCACGACGGAAGCCTGTCTCGAACGCCCGGTGGTCGCAGGGCCGTCGATGGAAGCAGTTCTCGAGCGTGAGAACTTGAAGAAAGCGTTGGCGCGAGTGAAGCGCAACAAGGGTGTGGCAGGCGTCGACGGCATGACCGTTGGCGATCTGCCGGCCTACCTGAAGGAGCACTGGCTCACGATCCGAGCCCGGTTGCTTGACGGCACCTACAAGTCGCAGCCGGTTCAGCGGGTAGAGATACCGAAGGTGTCGGGCGGCCTGCGGTCGCTCGGCATCCCGACGGTGCTCGACCGCTTCATCCAGCAGGCGGTGATGCAGGTGCTGCAGGCAGACTGGGACGGAACGTTCTCCGAGGCGAGCTTCGGCTTCCGGCCGGGGCGCTCGGCGCATCAGGCGGTGGAGCGGGCGCAGGCGTACATAACGTCCGGGCATGCCGTCGTCGTGGATATCGATCTGGAGAAGTTCTTCGACCGGGTCAACCACGACATCCTGATGGGGCTGGTTGCCAAGAGGGTTGCTGACAAGCGCCTTCTGAAGCTCATCCGCGGATTCTTGAATGCGGGTGTGATGGAGGAAGGGTTGGTCAGTCCGACGGAGGAGGGCACGCCGCAGGGCGGTCCGCTCTCGCCGCTGCTGTCGAACCTGATGCTGGATGTACTGGACAAGGAATTGGAGAAGCGCGGCCACCGCTTCGTGCGCTACGCCGACGACTGCAACATCTATGTGCGCAGTCCAAAGGCGGGCGAGCGGGTGATGGCCGGGGTCGAACGGTTCCTCGAAAAGCGCCTCAAGCTGAAGGTCAACAAAGCCAAGAGCGCGGTCGCCAAACCGAGTGTCCGCAAGTTCCTGGGCTTCAGCTTTACCTTCGGAAGCGAACCGCGGCGGCGCATCGCGCCACAATCGCTCGTTCGCTTCAAAGCAAAGGTCCGGGAGTTGACGCGGCGCTCGTGCGGACGCAGCCTCGCGCAGATCGTCAAGGAGCTGTCCGTCTACCTCATCGGGTGGCGCGGCTACTTCGGCTTCTGCCAAACCCCGTCGGTGTTGCGTAAGCTTGACGAGTGGCTCAGGCGGCGGTTGCGCGCTATCGCCTGGAAGCAATGGAAGTACGGACCCGCTCGCTTTGTCGAGCTGCGACGCCGCGGCGTCGGCCGGAATCTGGCGGCACAAACCGCCGGAAACCCACATGGCCCCTGGCGGCTCGCGAACAGCCCCGCGCTCACCATTGCTCTGCCAAACAGCTCCTTTGTCTCACTCGGCTTGGCTTCTGTCGCGGCACCGCGATCCGCATAATCCGCTGAACCGCCGGATACGGACCCGTACGTCCGGTGGTGTGGGAGGGGAGGAGCCGCGAGGCTCCCCCCTATCCCGATTCTTGGATAGCCGCTTTGAGGGGATGGATCAGAAATCCATGCCGCCCATGCCGCCGCCCGGAGGCATGCCGCCACCGCCTG
>CAVSOS010000003.1:0-37995 GCA_963729395.1 uncultured Pseudomonadota bacterium
TTCCCCGGCCTCACGGGAAACCGGGATTGGCTCCCCAGTGAGTGCCGCCTCATCGATCATCGCCAGCTGGCTGGTAATGAGCCCGTCGACAGGAACGACTTCGCCAGCGCGAACGAGAATGTCATCTCCAACGGCGACCTGCTCTATAGGAACGTCCTCAATGGCCGAATTGGCGCGACGATGGGCTATTCTTGGTGCTCGATCAATTAACGACCTGAGGTCACGCTCCGCTCGCGCGACCGCAATGTCCTCAAGAAGATTGCCGCCCGCGTACATGATGGCGATGACGATACCGGCCAAATTCTGGCCGAGCACCAGCGCAGCCGACATCGATACGAAGGCGACCGAGTCCACCCCTATGCGACCTGTCAGGAAGTCGCGGATCATAGAAATCAGCAGACCTACAACCACTGGCAAGGTGCCGGCGGCCCAACACCAGTTTGCTATATCACTCAGCCCATTCGCCCAGGCCACAGCTCCGGAAACAAGTCCGCCAAAGGCTATTGCAATCAATGCTCGTCGAAACATCCTTTCAGTCAGTAGCCCCGACATTCAAAGCATTCTCCGCTGGATAGAACGAGATCGCCAGCAAGGCTAGGTGAGTCACGTCTTCGCCAGTTCTGAAACGTGGTTAGCGCTAAACCGAGTATGCTGATTTGAGCGAAATCAATGCTAGTTATCTGCGGAAGTGCGAATTGAGATTGCATCGCAGGGGTGCGGATGATGGCAGGAGTGCAACACTCCGAAGGCACCGTAATTAAGGAACTATTGGCGTGCGGGACAAACGCGAGCGTAGCCAAGTTTCCGTAATCCGCGCGATCCTTGAACGGAGTCGCTGGGGCAGCGATCTTCGCGACTGGATGTATGGCGCGACGAACGGCGCGATAACGACTTTTGTAATCATAGCCGCAGTCGTTGGGGCCGATCTGCCGACGACGGTGGCGCCAGTCCTTGGGCTCGCCAATCTCTTTGCGAACGGGTTTGCAACCGCGGCACGGAGATATACCAACACGAAACTTGCTCGGGACAACTACGATCGCTCGCATACGAAGGCAGTCTCGGCGGAGGATATTACCGCGAAAGAATATGATCTCTCTCGGTGCATGAGATCGCCTACGCAAGCTGCTCTTAACACATTTGCGACGTTCATTTTGTGTGGCCTTATACCGCTTGTTGCTTACCTCCTGGCGCCCACTAAACTTACCGTATGCGTTGTAGCGACGGCATGCGCGCTCTTTGCCATCGGGGCAGTCAAAAGTCGTTACTCTCTGACTGCGTGGTGGCGATCAGGGCTGGACACAGTATTTCTTGGAATGGGCACAGCGGCGCTGGCCTTTGCGGCCGGCCATACAATGCGCTTGTTGATCGATATTCCGAAGCCATAGGACGTTTCTCTCGGCGGATCGTGGGAAGAATGAGCCCTGTGTACTCACAGTTCAGCAAAGGCGGAAACGCTCGGTACTTTCTGCGGTGCAAGGTGACGCTAGTGGCACGAAACGGACCAGTCAGCGCCGCCTGACGAAGTCTGTTCATAGGGGAAGACCGGGAATGATCGGCACATGGTCAAACCGACGCGATTGGACCCGCAACTGACATTGGCCGACTTGCACGTACCGGATGCCGGATCGCTGGAATAGGCTGTTCAGTTCGATGGTTCCATCGGCTGCCTTGCGCTACATCATGCTCCGGAATCTCAACGCCATCATAATTTCACGATGGCTCAAATCCTGTTCACCTGCCCGACGGTATCGATGAAGGTCCAGCATTGGCTCGACGAAGATGACGTGCCAGAAAACGAATATGAGGGCATCACCTGTCCAGCCTGTACTCGATTGCACTTCATACACCGGAGGACCGGTAGGCTGTTGGGCGATGATAAAGAATAGGCAGGTTCAGCTATAGTTGGATATGCGGATCGTAGGTCCCATCCTTTAGGAGAGGCGGTTGCTCCAATCCGGTCAACATGACAACTGCCTTCGGCAGGATTCGGATCGCTTTCCTCTGCTCGAGTTTGGTGAACGTGCGACTGATTGTTTCCAATGTCAGGCCGAGAAAATCTGCGATATCCTGACGTGGCATAGGTAACGGAACGGCTTCCGAAAATGCCGTAATCCAAGTCAAACGACTACGCCAATTGACAAGAAATATTGATACTTTTTCTTCGGCGGATCTCCTGCCGATCAGTGCTATCTGATCTTGAGCCATTTCCAGTTGGCGGGCCGCAAATTCCATCAATAGCCGCAGGACGTTCGGGCTGGATAGAACAAAATTCGCTAGCTTGATGCGTGAAAAACGCGACAACGTAACCTCGCCAATCGTGTCTGCTGAAAGGCGGTGCTTGTCATTGATTGGCATTCCCAAGAAATCACCGGGTAGTGCAAACCCTAGAATCTGACGCCGACCATCTGGCAGTAGCTTGTAGAGGCGTACAAAGCCCCGCGAGAGACCAAACACGCTATCTGCCAATTCGCCTTCCGAGAAGATCGTCTTTCCTGCGGCGACACGCACTTGGACTGCGAGCTTCTGAAATTCGCGAAGCTCGTTTGGATCGGCGGCTTCCCCACAAAAAAGAGATGGAAAGAACCCGCCCGGCATTTTCGCCACCTTATTGCCGACTACCCTTCTGCTTGGGTCGAAAGCACTGCGACCCGAGCCGGAACAACGATAAGGCTACAACTCTTGCTTCTTAAAGAACTTGAGCCAGATCAAGCAGCTAAACGCGTCAACTTCAATGGCATCAGCTTCCTTGCTTATCGTTGAAAGTCGAAGCCATCGCCTGATTTGCGATCATCAAGTTTGGAATTGCCGCGTCTCGGCGGCTTTTCCTTCTAGGGCCGCGATTGTCTGCCTCCGGCACATTTGAGACATGCCGTGCCGCGCTGACGATGTCCGTTGATTGGAAACACCGGAAGTAATCGGCGCTCGGTCATAGTGACGCGATTGACCGTGCAACGGACATGGGCGCGGCTCTGAGCCATCTCGCATTCCTATGGCCTGATCAGCACATCGTGGTGATCGAAACCATTTCGGCCACGAGCGAAGGAACCAGGATGTCCGATTGTCCGAGTTCTTGAATAGTTTGGATTTTCAAGGGGGGGCAATCTACAGCTCAATAGCGCGCCGCTCCTTGCGCTAGATTATTCATAGAACTGTCATGTGATTGGGGCAATGCAAGAGCAAGGTTAAGTGATTTTCACGGGCCTTGGGCCGTACAATTATCGTGAGGTTATCGGTACGGGTGTCCCACTCCGAAGGTGACATATGAAAAAGGAACAGGAAGCAAACGTCTGGGTTTCTGAAGATCGCACCGCCGTTTGGGTCGGTCTCGCAATCGGTGCCATTGGCCTCGTGGTCCTCTGGGCCACGCGCTAACTGCTCTATGCGCGAGGCCAGCTGTTCGAAGCAGCAAAGACCCTGCCGCGTCATCGGAAGGATCGATGCAACGGACCTGCCGGGCGAGCGGGCCAGACTCCTGAGTTTGACCCAACTCGGACGGCTGAATCTCACTCCAATGACAGATTACCCAAGAAAACAACGCCGCCTGAGCGGAGTATGATCGCTCGGCGGCGTCGGTATTTCCCTGGCCGAGTCCCTCAAATCCCCGGCATGTCCAGTCTTACAAGCAGTTCGTGACATTTCGAATTCAGGCCATGCGATGTCGCGACGCCTGTGTACCGACCTCAGGCGGCTATCGGTGTCGCTTTTGATCTCAAAAAAATATGGTGGCAGCTCACCGGCAGCGCGCATAAAAAAATGTGGGATGCGATGTTATTTTGGTCCAGAGTCATAGACCTTCGTCATTGAACGGACATCAGCGCGGACAAGCTCAAGCTTGGAAATGACCGAAGGCCAAAGCAACCCGCGCTGTTTTTTGGCACGCTTGATGAGTTTACGCAGCTTGTGCTCAAACTCGCCTACTGCCGTTTCTGTCGTCTTCAGTTCACCCATGTGAGCCGGCCTCCAAGGAAATGATACGGACACCCCGCCAAGTTCAACTGTTACCTGCTTCGCAGGGCGCCAACAAAGCGCTCTTAGCACAGCCGCCTAACCTGAATCAGACCGCAATTGATGGTGAGGGAGCTCGGGTCGGAGAGGGCGGCGCGGGGACGGACTTATACTTATTTTCCAACGGCATAACCAGCCGATAGGCTACCAGCTTGGATTCATGCCAAGATTCCAAAAGTTTACCGCAGACGATGCATTCAGCCCGCCCTGGGCGTCCTTTCGCCGACAATGATTCGGCGACTTCATAAACCGACCCGCACGAGGCGCAAGTAAAGTCTGATATTCTCATGAGAATAATCTACACGCCAATTGGCGCCGTCAATTGTCCTGGATCAATGCGGCACCACTAAGGACGCGCCCGGCACACTTGGCTTTGATGTTCCGCTTGATGTTCCATCGTCAGATTATTGATGGTTGCCTTATTCCCCTTGGCTCGCCTCAGTTGACGGCCTCTTTCATATCAGATCGCACTTGCGATTTCACCTGTTGGCACCTTTGGGATGTGGCCGGTCTGACGATGTCGGTTCTTGTTTCGACCGGGGTGGCCTGATTTAAATTCGGCAGTCGCTGAATTTCGTCTTGGTGCGGTATGCTCGCGCCATGCCAGAGGCCGTCAGGTTCCAGTGCTGTGAAACGCAATACTGCGCAGGCCGATCTGGTAAAGGTCCGTTTTCAAACCGATTTCGCTGAGTCTATAATGAGTTCAGCCGGTCGGATCAAACGCATCCAATCGACCAGCTAGGCCCGGCGCGTGACCGACGGGGGGAACGTAGCCGGGCCGCCTCTCGATGAATGTGCAATGCACAGAGAAAATGGTATGGTTCCGGACATGCGAAAGTCTGACCTCACTTGTCCCGCGTGTAACGCTGGTTATCGCCGTATCGAACTGATTTCCAAGAAGGGAGTCAGTGGCGAGTTCCACTGTTTGTTTTGTGGTCATATCCTTGAGGTTTTCGACGGTTGCACCGAGATTGCGATCCGTCTCACGGTCCAACCCAAACAGATATTCGACCGTGATCGAAATCTCTCTGTCAAAATCTGCTGTTAAAATTATGATCCCACGACGCCACAGCCGTCGCGGTTCTTCGCAACTTTCCCCGCTCTCTCCGTTTCCCCCCGAGAGCGGGGATTTTCTGGTTGCCGGTCGGCAGGTCACCTCTATGAGCGCAGTTGAAACTGCTGGCGGCCTGGGGCGTTCCCTTTGCCGAATGACACCCCTTTGCCTGGTCTGCAAAGAGCCAATGAAGGAGCAAGGTCGCACCTTCCAATGCGGGCCGTGCCGACAAATCATCGTATTCTTCAAGGTGTCCGATGCGTCGCCTTATATTCATCCAGCTCGGGGCGTCAGCGCCAAGCCCCGCGATGTCGCCTGTTGTGAAGGGTTTCGGATGCCGGGCGCTTTCACTGCAAGTCCGCTATGACGGCGCGATTTCATCACAGGATAAGGACCCCAGCGGGATGACTGCCCATCGATTGATTGCGGCAAGTTTGATGGCCATTACCGTGACTTTTTCCGTATGCCTTTACGTCGTTGTCGCCGCGCCAGCGATGGGTGAAGAGGTCGGCCTCGGTCCACCGCCCGCGCCGGCGCCGGGACAGGCACCGTCGCTGCCGAAATCGGGCCCCTTGGCGCAGCCGCGGTCACAAGATCAGGTCGGCTTTCCCTCGGCACTCACCGCCTCGGTGATCCCCCCGGCCAGTCCGCTCACGCCCGCCACGGTCGCGCTGGGCGAGAAGTTGTTCTTCGACAGCCGGCTCTCCGGTGACGGCACGGTCGCTTGCGCGACGTGCCACGATCCGGCACGCGCATTCACCGACGGCAGGTCCACCTCGATCGGCATCCACGGCCGTATCAGTCAGCGCAACGCGCCAACCCTCTTGAACGCGCTCTACAATAAGACGCAGTTTTGGGACGGCCGCGCCAATACGCTCGAACAACAGGCGGCGCTGCCAATCACGAACTCCTTCGAGATGGGATCGGCCAGTATCGCCGATGCCGTCTCCAAAATTGCGGGCGATAAGGACTACCAAGAGCAATTCATGCTGGCGTTCGGTCGTGGCGTGAACGAGCAGGACATGTTGCGCGCGATTGCCACCTATGAACGGACGCTCATTTCGTTCAACTCACCTTTCGATCATTTCATCGCGGGAGAGAAGCACGCCATCAGCGACGCAGCCAAAAGCGGCTGGGAACTATTCAATACCAAGGCCCGCTGCAACCTGTGCCATGCTTTGACGGACAAACGGCCGGATGTCACAGTCTTCACTGATAACGACTTTCACAACATCGGCATCGGAATTATCCGCCATCACGTCGTCCCCCTGGCACAGCAGGCAGAGCGCGAACTGGCGCACGGAAATCTCCAGGCCATAGACGACGCCGCCATCGAGAGTGAGATATCGGCGCTCGGGCGCTTCCTCATTACGAAAAACCAGAGCGACCTTGCTTCCTTCAAGACGCCGGACATACGAAATATCCTTGTGACCGGGCCTTACTTCCACGATGGGTCGATGGAAACGCTGTGGGATATCGTGGATCACTACAACAAGGGGGACGGGGTGACTGACCCGTGGCTCGATGAGGATATTCAACCGCTGGCGCTGACTGAGCCCGAGATCGATGATCTCGTGGCATTTCTCGCATCGCTGACAAGTCCGCAATATAAGGAACTCGGCGATAAGGAGTATTCCCGGCAACTCGCTCTCTCCAAAGTGAGTCGCCCGCAGCGGGATGCGGCGCGGACTTTCGGCCCGAAGCTCCCGCGACCAAAGCCGCCTCCGTTCTGATCGCCGCGCGCGGCGTGCGCCTCTTACCACCAGCCCTGTTGCACCGGACGATAGTACTGGCGGCCGCCCCGACGCGGATCGCCGGTTTGGAAACCCCAATTGGGCTGGAAAAAGGAGCCGAAGCCGTCGTCGCTCTGGACGTAGGGGCCCGCAACGCGGATATCGACCGTGGGCTTGCGCGTCACGAAGCCGCCCTGGGGCTGGTTGTTCAGCACCGCGACGAATTCGGTGCGATAGTTGGTCTCGCGGCTCGGCGGCTCGTCCGAGACGATGATCGAGGATCGTGGCAATGCGGTCGGCGCGATGCGATCAAGCACATCCTGCGGGATGGTGATGCGGTCGAGCGCGTCCCTGGCGTCGTCCCCGTTGTCGATCGTGACCGCGGTCCAGCGCAAGCCTTTGTCGTTGCGCGCCACTGCCGTGAACACATGCGTGCCGATCGGCTTTTCGGGATCGCGGATCGTGACCGGAACCTCGATGGACGCATCGAACACCTCGCCCCCGTCCGGCCACTCTTTATGCGTGTTGCGCCGCACGTAAAGCTTTTGCGTCGCACGGCTGATGTAGACCGACACCGGCTCAAGCGCGAGCTTCGCCTCGCTTGCCGCCTTGGCGGCGGCGGCCTTCCTGGTCTGGGCCGCCTTGGCGGCGTCCTTTGCGGCGGCGGCGGCGGCGAGCTTCGATTTCGCGTCGGCCTTGGCGGTGTCGAGCTGCGTCCCCAGTTCCGCGGCCTTGGCTTCGGCCTTCTGCTTCAGGTCCTCGGCCTGCGCCTTGGCCTGGTCTGTCCTTGCGGCGGCGAGCGCCTTGTCGGCGAACGCGAGTTCGGCGTCGGCGCGGGTCTTGAGCCATTCCAGCTTGCGCAGCGACACCGGGAGCGATGCTGTCTCGTGGGCCGCCGTCGCGGCGGCTTTCTTGGCCTCGTCGGCCGTGCGGGCGGCCTCCGTGGCCTCGCGGGCGAGCGTCTCGGCACGCGCCGGAGCAGCCGCGACGGCCTCCGCATTCGGCACGAATAGCGCCTTGTCGGAAAACTCGACCGGGGCCGCGTCGTTCGGCGAGATGATCACCCGCATCCCGATCCACGTCCTGTCGAACAGCTTCTCCGCAAAGTCGTACGGCATCCGCACGCAGCCGTGTGAGGCCGCATACCCGGGCAGCGGGCCGCCGTGCAGCGCGATGCCGTTCCAGGTGATGCGCTGCATGTTCGGCATCGAGGCATCGTCATAGAGGCTCGAGTGGTGGTCCTTGTCCTTCTCGAGGACGGCGAAGACGCCGGCTGGCGTCTCGCGTCCCGTGGTGCCGGTCGACACCGGCGCGCGCAGGATCCAGCCGTCGGCGTCGTAGAAAGTGACCTGCTGGCTCTTGATCGACACGATCGCCATGATCGGATCGCCTGCATCGCGCGGCGCTGTCGCCTCGGTGGGTGGCGCGGGGCGCGCCTGTCTCGCCTCGGCGTCGACGGTCAGCGCCGTCAGTGCGGCCATCGCTGCGAGCGTCACGATGGCGGGAAGCCCCCAATGCCGCATCGCCACGGTGGATTGCGCCGTCGTAAATCGATTTACCATGCCATGCCCCGATTGAAATGCGTGTCCGCGCTTGCGTCGATCAAGTGTCAGATTGCGATTTTTGGATTAACCAATCGCTGCCACGATCCACGCCGCCAATTCGCTCCTGGGGACTATCAGCACGTTCCGCTGGCAATTGTCTCATATACGACAGCCCGCGCAGGAGGAAGGGTGGCTCGCAGCTGAAATTGGCGCGCGGTCAGACCAGGGCGGTGCATGCCTTGTGGCGCGTCAGGGCC
The DNA here is from genome assembly GCA_963729395.1 of uncultured Pseudomonadota bacterium. Classification (GTDB taxonomy): domain Bacteria; phylum Pseudomonadota; class Alphaproteobacteria; order Rhizobiales; family Xanthobacteraceae; genus Bradyrhizobium. Next base: position 8,594 of record CAVSOS010000003.1, read on the forward strand.
AAGCGGCATCGATATGACATTTTCATGAATGATCTGGCGCAATGAACCCATCGCCAAAGCAGTGAATATGCCTGCACCCTTTCTTTGGTTGGCAGGTCATGAAATTCCAGATTATCGAGCAGCTCGGACAGGCTGACATCCTATTGCCATCGCTGGTGACGGAGGGGCTCGCAGCCAACGACCGCATCAAGGTTCGCATGAGCGCGCTGCAGGCGGCTGTCCAACGCGCGCAGGAGCCGCTTCGCCCGGCAACCGATTTGCAGGTCGAATGCCGCGCCGCCGGAATAGCACCCGCCGCGCTCGCTACCCTGATCGGCGGCGCCCATCTTGCCGGCAGGGGCCGAATGGCCGCGCCCAATCTTGCCAGCCTGATGAAGGAAATCATCGACGACGCGACGACGATGGTCCGTGCGGTGAGCGCGGGCAAATCGGCCGAGGGCGAAGCCATGGCAACGCGGCTCGCCGCGATCCGCGCCGCCGGTCTGCTGGAGTCCGCCAATGAAATCGAAATCGCGCACGTCGCGAGGCTGACCGGGGTGGCGCAGGACGGTGCCGACAGTCTGCACCGGCTGGTAATGGACCTGCACAAGGCGCTCAACCGGCTTGCCGCGGCGTGCGCCGAGGAGATCGTGAGCGGCGCCCACGTATTCGGTTTGCAATCCGAAGACCGGGCGCCGGTCGAAAGTTTCATGCAAGGGCTCAACGAGAACTTCGCGCCCTCAAATTCAACCATCCCGGCCTCGATACCATGGCGACCCGCTCCAACGGCCGGCTCTTGATTCAAAATGATATCGGAACCACCGACGCGCATGTCGTGGTCATCGCGGTCAGGGAAAATTCCGTGACGGTGACCTACACGGACGTGCACCGGGCTCGTGCCAAATTCTTTATCGCCCTGTTCGACAAGTTTGAGGCGAAATGGAGCGGGCTCGATCGTCACACCGCGGCAGGTCTCGGCGAGGACAACGCCTTCTTTCTCGTCACTGGAGAGTTTCAGCCCGACAATGCCGGCGATCGTAACGAGTTTTTGGCCGCACTCGGCGCGGCACTGGTGTTTCTGATCGACTGGAACAAGGCACGCAAACTGCTGCGCAGTTGGGTTGCCAAGGAGGATGCGGCGCGCATTCTGGATTGGGCGGCCCGGCAGCGCACGGGTCACCGAGCCTTCCTTGAGCTCGGCGGCAATGAATTGATCAGCACCGCGGTACGCAACGCGGCGCCGACCCGGATCGGGTTTGGCGAGCGGCTGGATCAGGCGCTCGGGCGTAACGCCGCGGTCGACTTCCTCAAGACCACGATGCGGGTTTCGACCGAGGCGCTGAGTGCCGGGCATTCGGCCAGACTGGTCCGCGACCAGATTGAGGCCGACCTGGTCAGGCGCCTGAAACGCGTCGACAGCGCACTGCTTGCGATCGTCCTGCGTCAGGTCGGATTGGCGCACGATATAACAGCAGCCATCGCCCAGCATATTGCCGCGCTGCGGGCCGGCCGTCCGAACGATGGCAAGCGCCTCGCGGCAAGGGCCGCTCTGATCGAGCGCAAGGCCGACCGCATTGCCCTCGAAGCGCGCAACGAAGCAAGCCGTCTCAACGCCGGACCTATCATCGAACAGCTGGTGGATCGTGTCGAGGAATCGGTCGACGAACTGGAGCAGGCTGCCTTCATCGCCTCGCTGGCGCCGGCCGGAATCGATTCCGCCGTGCTTTCGACACTTGCCGAATTATGCGCGGCCGCCACGACGGCGACTGAAGCCGCAGCCTCGGGGCTTGCCGCCGCGGTTGAAGTTCCGGAGGGACGCCGCGCCGATACCGAGGACGCTCTCAACGCCGTCATCCGCCTGATCGACGCCGAGCACCTCGCGGACGCGCGGGAACGCGATGTCACCACACGGGTGTTCACTGGCGGCTTCGACGTGCCGACGTCGCTTTCCGTGCTCGAGCTGACCCGCGCCATCGAGCGCGCCACCGACCGATTGGCCGGCTTCGGACATCTGCTGCGGCGGCACATCATGACCGATCTGTCGGCGTAAGGGGGGATTTGAACCATGCATATCGTGCGCATTGGCGGCGTCTCGACGGAACCACATTCGGCCGACATGATCGGCGCCAAAGCCGCCAACCTGGCGCGGATGGCGGCGCTCGGTCTGCCAGTACCGCCGGCCTTCGTGCTCCCGGTCAAGCTTTGCGCCGCGATCATCGGCAAGGATGCGCATGCCGAACACGACCTGCAGAAAGGGCTGAAGGAGGGCATCGAGTTCCTGGAGCAAGCGACGGGCAAGCGCTTCGGCGACAATCGGCAACCTTTATTGGTCTCGGTAAGGTCGGGCGCGGCGAGATCGATGCCGGGGATGCTGGACACCGTGCTCGATGTCGGTTGCACGTCGACCGCCGTGCAGGGTCTGATCCGCAGCAGCGGGCGGCCGGCGCTCGCATGGGATTGCCGGCGCCGCTTTCTGGAGAGTTACGCCGAAACCGTGCTGGGGTTCGATCCCGCCTTGTTCTCCGCTCACCGTGCCGACTTGATTTTGGGCGAAGGCGTCACCAGCGACCGCGAGCTGGACAGCGAGGCGCTTGAACGTCTCGCGGCTGACGAACGCGCCTTGATCGAAGAGCGCAATGATGACGGCTGGCTTGAGGAGGCGACCGCGCAGCTCGAAAGCGCGGCAAGAGCGGTCTATCACTCGTGGATGAGCGAGCGGGCGCAATCCTACCGCCGTCTCCAGCAACTCGATCACCTCAAGGGCACTGCGGTGACGGTCCAGGCCATGGTGTTCGGCAATGGCGGGCTTTCATCCGGAGCCGGCGTCGCATTTTCAAGGGATCCCTCAACCGGGCTGCGACAACCGATGATCGACCTTGTGCTCGACGCCCAGGGCGAGGATGTCGTTTCGGGCCGCCGGACGCCTGACACCGAAGAGACCATCGCCCGCGCGCTGCCGGAGCTTGCGGCCGAACTCAAGAATATTCTCGGACGGCTCGAGCAGGAATTTGGCGACGTTCAGGATGTCGAATTCACCATCGAGGACGGAAAATTGTGGGTGCTCCAGACCCGTTCGGCGAAGCGGACGCCGCGCGCCGCGCTGCGCATCGCCATCGACCTCGTGCACGAAGGATTGATTACCCGTCACGAAGCGCTGGATCGGGTTGCCGGGATAGATCTTGCCGCGCTGGTTCAGGTTTCCCTGGGTTCAGCCGACACGCCCCTGCTGAAGGGAATCGGCGCTTCTGGCGGTATCGCCGTCGGTCGTGCCGCATTCTCATCGGAGAGCGCCCGGCAGATTTCGACCGCTGGCGATCCGGTGATCCTGATGCGACCGGAGACAAGCACGGCTGATGTCGAAGGTTTTGCGCTGGCCGCGGGCATCGTGACGAGCGTGGGAGCTCGCACCGCTCATGCGGCGTTGGTCGCGCGCCAGATGGGGAAGCCCTGCATCGTTGGGTGCAACGACATGGCGATCGACGTCGCCGCCGACCGGGCGCAACTGGCCGGCACGACGATCTCCGCAAGCGACTGGATCACCATCGACGGCGACAGCGGCAATATCTATCTCGGACAGCGCGAGACAGTCGTGACGCGGCCCGAAGCGGAGATTGCCGAAATAGCAAGCTGGCGATCTCAGGAAAATAGCGACTGCGGCAACTCTGAATCGGCCAACGGTCGGTCCGTTCGACTGCGGCGCGAGCGAAAAAAGACGCAGGCCGATCAATAGTGTCCCCTGCCCGACGCCTCGCGCTGGTGCGCGGGGTTCATACCGCGATCTACGGTGTGATCACCGTTTGCGTGTTCGTAGTCCTGTTCGCCGGCGTAACCGGCATCCGAGGCGAATGGCTCTGGGTGGCTCTGGGCCTGATGAGCCTGGAGATCGTTGTCTTCGCCGGCAACGGCACGGAGTGTCCCTTGGCCACCCTCGCCGCGAAATATGGCGCTAGGCACGGCGACCGGTTTGACACCTATCTGCCGGAACGAATCACGCGCCACACCGTGAGGATATTCGCGCCTCTTATTCTGCTCGGCCTTGTCCTTCTCGCAGTCCGGGGCTGGCTCGGCTTCGGATGGAGACCATGGCCATGAGAAACGTTAGGGGACCATGCCCATCGAAGCGGCAAACTCCGGTGATGAAGCTCGACTTCGCATTCCTCTGATTCAGTCAATGGTGCCAGGCTGGCCAAAACCGATGATCGTGATGGCTCTTCTCATCCACGGTTTTCGCCGGGAGAGCTTGATTTATTTCAACCGAGATTCGAGCAGCCACTCGCGGTAACTGGCCTCCTGCACCTCAGGCAAGTCACGCCACCGCTAACCCAGCCGCTGGGCGGAGGATATGCGCGAAGACTCGGCCGGCGGCTGCGACAAGGATCGGCCGATGCGCCTGAGCATCGCACTCGCTTGCCTCGCACTATGGTCAAGCAGCCAACGCCCGAACGCGGCCGGCGACAGCGCCGGGGCGTAGAGAAATCCCTGGACAACGTCGCATCCCAGTTCCGTCAGTAAATCGAGCTGCCCCCGGGTTTCGACGCCTTCGGCGACGACCGTGAGCTGCAGGCTCTGGCCGACGCGAACCACGGTGGTGACGATCGCACGCGCACTGGCGTCGCCCTCGACATCGCGCATGAAGCTGCGGTCGATCTTCAGCTCGCGAATTGGCAAATGCGCGAGGCGGCTGAGGCTCGAATAGCCGGTTCCGAAATCGTCCAGCGACAACCCAACTCCCAGCTTGCGAATGGCACTCATGGTCTCGATCGCGGCCGAGCGCTCGTTCAGGATCACGCCTTCGGTAATCTCAAGCATGAGCATTTCCGGTGGCAGACCATGGTCTGCGAGGATTTCGCCGACCGCCGCGGCCAGGTTCAGGTTCTGGAAATTGATCGGAGACAGGTTGACCGACACGCAGGGGATATCAAGCCCGGCGTTACGCCACTCCGCCATCTGCCGGCAGGCTTCACGAATTGACCACAAACCGATCTGCTCGATCAGTCCGCACTCTTCGGCCAGCGCGATGAATTTCGCGGGCGAGACCTCGCCGAGTACCGGATCATGCCAACGCGCCAACGCCTCGACACCATGGATGGCGCCATCGAGGGCGCGGATCTGCGGCTGATAATTCAATTTCAGGGCATCACTGGCGATCGCGGCGCGCAACGCTGCGCTGTGGGCCAGCCGTTGCTCCGCGAGCCTGTCCATGTCGGCACTGAAGAAGCGAAACGTGGAACGGCCCGCCTGCTTGGCCTTGTACATGGCCGCATCGGCCTGCTGTATCAGGGTATCAATGTCGGAGGCATTGTCCGGATACATGCTGATTTCGATGCTGACGGAGATCGGCACCTGCCGGGTTCCGATCTGGATCGGCATGACCAGAGCCTCGGTGATGCGCGAAGCGACCAGCGAGGCTTCGGCAGCGTCACGGTTCGGCAGCACGATCACGAATTCATCGCCGCCCAGACGCCCCAGTTTGTCGCCGGGCTGAATTTGCGCGCGCAGGCGATGAGCCAGCTGGACCAGCAATTCGTCGCCGGCCGAGTGTCCGAGCGTATCGTTGACATCCTTGAAATTATCGACATCGAGAAACGCCAGCGCGAGGTGGTTTCCGGCGGGACAGGCCTGGGTCGCCTCGGAAATCAGATTCCGCAGGCGCGCACGGTTCGGCAGGCCGGTCAACATGTCGTAATAGGCGAGCCGCGCGATCTCGGTGCGCGCTTCCTTGCGCTCGATCGCCAGGGCGCTGAGATGCACGCAGGCGTCGACAATATGCTGATGCCAGCGACTGGGCGGCCGACATTCCCTGAAATAGAAGGCGAAGGTTCCGATCACGCGGCCATCCTTGGCCTTGATTGGCGTCGACCAGCAGGCGCGCAAGCCGACCTCAAGCGGCCGGGTTTTGAACGGCTGCCAGCGCGGATCGGTGTCAATATCCATCGCCAGGACTGGCGTTCCGTAAAATGCGGCGGACCCGCAGGAACCGATATCCGGGCCAATCGCGATGCCATCCAGTGCCAGCGAATAGTCTTCGGGAAGGCTGGGGCCGCCCAGCGGATGCACCAATCCGCCGGCATCGACGTAGAGCAGCGAGGAAACGACATCAGGCGCGATCTCCTCGACACGCCTGCAAAGCCGGTCTGCGATCTCGGTAATGGAGATCTCGTCGGCCAGCGCGCTCATGATCAGTTGCTGCAGCGAACGCAACTGCCTGGTCTCGGTGATGTCGGTCAGCAGCGCGAACATGTGCTTGACCCGCCCGCGCCCGTCGCGGAACGCCTTGACGTTGGCCGAGATCCAGATCTCGTCGCCGTTTTTGTCGTAGGTGAGGACTTCCTCCTCGCCGCCGGCTTCGTCATCGATCCAGCGTCGCAACCTTGCCAGCGTCCGGCGGTCGGTGTACCGGCCCACCAGCAGTTCGTTCGCCTGCCGGCCCTGCGCCTCCTCGACCGAATACCCGAATAACCCTGTAAATGCGGCGTTGGTATAGACGACCCGGAAATTGCGGTCGGTGACAACAACGGCGCGGTTGGTCCTGTCGGCAACCAGGGTAAGCAGTGCCATCCTTTCGCGTCGTTCGACCTCGGCGGTGATGTCCCGAACGAACGCGATGGTGCGGCTTTGCCCTCCGACCCCGACGCTTGAAAGCGACAGCGCGGCACGGATCCGGCTGCCATCCTTGCGCGCGATCGTGATCTCGGAGCAGCGTTCTTGAGAGTGTTTTTGGGGAGCGTCGTCGCGGTTCACCCGACCTGATGCCGGCGTCGCGCCAGCATGCCGCTGCAGGTCCCCCAGCCCCAGACGGCTGACATGGCGACCGAGCACTTCGGCGCGATCTTGTCCCCAGATGAGCTCGGCGGCGGCGTTGAAATGGCTGACGCGGAGATCGCTGTCGACGATCACCACGGCATCGTTCGCCCGCTCAAGCGCAGCCAGAACGAAATCCGGGGTTTCGACCACAGGATAATCGCGTGTGTGCATGATCCAGCCCTGATGCCGTCAAGAACCCATCGAAGCCCGGCCCCGATGGAGAGGCGCCACCTTGACGGAAATCATAGGGGCAGAAGCGTGTTGAAAGGGTTGTTCGATCCGGTTCCGTCTCGCGGAAACAGATCATCCTTAAGAATTCGCTACCATCCCGGAAGTCCGCGAATGAATGGCGGGGACAGGATCGCGAAGCATGCCGCCCCTGGGTCCTGCAATTGGTCGTGCATGGGCACACTCGTCAATTTCGCCCGGCGCGAAGGTCGGTTATGCGGCGCATTTCGGACTTAACGCGGACATCGGTGCGGTCCGGGCAGTGCCAAGGACAGCCGCCGGACGCCCTATAGGTTAGCGGCAAATAAATCCCAGCGGCCTGGAAGCCCTTTGAGTTCATGCGAGCCGCGGTCGGAGAATTTCAGGCCCGCACCGGCAACCAAGTCAGTGACGACTCTTGATACCAGAACCTCGCCAGGACCAGATTGCCCCATGACCCGGGCTGCCGCGTGCACGGCGATGCCGCCGATATCACGCCCTCGCATTTCGACCTCGCCGGTATGCAACCCCGCGCGCAGTGGCAATCCAATTTGCTTGGCAGCCGCTCCAAACGCCAGGGCAGAGCGAACGGCCCGCCCAGGGCCGTCAAACGTCGCCAGAATTCCGTCGCCGGTGGTTTTGATCAGGATCCCGCGATGCTTCTCGACTATCTGTCGCGCGAGCTGGTCATGGGTATCAAGTAGTCGCCGCCATGTTTGGTCACCCATTTCGGCAGCACTACGAGTGGAATTTACGATATCCGTAAACAAAACCGTTGCCAAAACCCGTTCAAGGTCGTTCGAATAATTCTCACGGTGCCCCGTCACAAACTCCTCGATGTCGCCGGCCAACGTCTCTGCGTCACCCGACCAAAACAGGTGATCCCCGCTCGGATACTCGATGTATTTCGCGTCCGGGATTTGCGCAGCAAGATCACGACCTCGTTCAACGGCGACGAGCGCGTCGGTTCGACGATGAAGCACCAGTGTTGGGACGCGTATCGCTGGAAGAACCAACCTGACATCAATCATCCTAACCAAGGCCATATAGGCTCTGAAGGTACCCGGACTGGCCGATAGGCGCTCAAACTTGGCGATTTGGCTGACCGCGTCCGGATTCGCAGCTTCCTCCGGGTTCAAACCCTTGATCATCGCTCCGGTGCCCCAGAGCGCGACACGTTGCGCAATCATTTCTTCCGGCAGGTTCGCCCAGGCGTATCCACCAAATAGAACGAGCCTCGACACCCGCTCCGGGTATGTCGCGGCAAATAGCGCACTCATGGGAGAACCTTCGGAAAACCCGAGGAGCACCGCTTTCTCCGATCCTATCGTATCCATGACGGCCCGTACGTCATCTATTCGCTGTTCGAGAGAGGGGGCGCCAGAAATTCTGTCGGATAATCCCTGGCCTCTCTTGTCGAAAGTGACGACACGGGCGAAGCTGGATAGACGACGTAAAAAAGCCGTGTAGCCAGCGAACTCATGCAAAAACTCGACGTGAGACACGATACCTGGAACCAGTATGATGTCGACCGGTCCCTCGCCCATGGCTTGGTAGGCGATATTGATATCGCCGCTGACGGCGTAACGCGTGACCGGCACCGCCAAATCGCTCACCCGGCACCCCTCACCTGATCGCACCAAAGCGTTCTCAGAACCGGTATGCAGCCTATCGTGATTCAGTAAGTCGGGCACTCAAAAATCGACTTTCGTCGGAACGTAGCCGAGGCCACCGAATATCTCCTACGGATCGTTCGCGACGGGAATGGGCGTTCCAGGCCATGTCCGGTCTATCCCGATAGCGACTGCTGACATCGTTGGCAGTACGGTTCGTGGCAGGAGCCCGCATCGAGCCCCTTCCTTGCGCACCGGCAACCGGTGTATTTGGTTCAACAACAGCCGGGCGGCGCCTGCCGACGTCCTGGCGCGCGACCATAATGATCTCAGATGGAGGGGCCCATGCGACACGCGCTGCTTTTCACCGCTCTTGTTACCGGCCTGTTGCAGGTCGCTGCCCCCGTCCGCGCCCAGAGCCTGGCTTCCGCCTCGCCCGAGACGGTCGGGCTCTCCGGCGAACGGCTCGCCCGGATTGGCAAGGTGTTCGGCGCCGAGGTGGATCAAGGCAGGTTGCCCGGCGCCGTGGTAGCGGTGGCCCGCAGGGGCAAACTGGTCTACTTCGAGGCCGTCGGCTACCAGGAAAAGCCGGCCAACAAGATGATGCAGAAGGACTCGATCTTCCGGGTCTATTCGATGACCAAGCCCTGGACCTCGATCGCAGCCATGATGCTGGTCGAGGACGGCAAGATCCAGTTGCCCGATCCGGTCTCCAAGTTCCTGCCGGCCTTCAAGGAACTGAAAGTCAGCGTCGCCACACCGAACGCGACAACCGGGCAAACCACCTACGAGCTGGTGCCGGCCGCGCGCGAACCCACCATCCAGGACCTGCTGCGTCACACATCGGGCGTTGCCTACGACTTCGTCACCCTGAACGTGCCCGTCAAGGAGGCCTATGAGAAGAGCGACCTGAACGCAGTCGGCACCGATATCCGTGACAAGTTGACGGCAGCCGAGTTTGTCGAGCGTCTCGCCAGGGCGCCGCTCGCGAGCCAGCCGGGTACCCAGTGGGAATACAGTTTGTCGACCGCGTTGCTGGGCCGGGTGGTTGAGGCTGCGTCGGGCAAGCCGCTGTCGAAGTTCCTGGAGGAACGTCTGTTCGAGCCGCTCGGCATGACGGATTCCGGCTTCGTGGTGCCGAATGAAAAGGCCGGGCGGATCGCGCAGCCATTCTTGCCGCACGGCTTCACGATGTTCGACCCGACGGTGCCGCCGGCCAACGACCTCGGCGGCGAAGGCGGAATGTCCACCGCGATGGACTACCTGCGGTTCAGCGAGATGCTGCTGGAGGGCGGCAAGCTCGGCGGCACACACGTCGTGTCGCGCAGCACCATTGCCCTAATGACCTCCGACCACCTCGGCACGCGGCCGAGCTCGCCGGTCGGACCCGGCGAATTGCTGCTTGGCGTGCCAGGTTACACCTTCGGGCTCGGCTTCATGGTGCGCACGGGCGCCGGCACCGCCGGCGTGCCGGGCTCGGCGGGCGAATACATGTGGGGCGGTGCCGGCGGTACGTTCTTCTGGGTCGATCCCAAGGAACAGCTTGCCGTGGTGTTCATGTCGCAGGGGCCGTTCGCCAGCCGCGTTGTCTACCGCCGGCTGGTGAAGCAGCTGGTCTACGCCGCGATCGTTGATTGAGGCGTAACGACTGCGGTTTCGCTACGCTCACGGGCCCTATTCGACAAGGTCGGGATCGATCTTCTTGGCGGCGGCAACATCAGCATCGCCGCCAGCCATGTCGCCGTTTAGCCGCCTCGCGATGCCACGTCGAAACAAGGCTTCAGCGTAGTCGGGATCGAGTTCGAAATGCCTCGGTGTAGTCGGCGATGGCCCGAGCATAGTCCTTCTTTCGAACCAGGGACGTGCCGCGGTTGTTGAAGGCAACGGAGAACTTCGGATTAAGCCGAATGGCTTCGTTGTAATCGGCCAACGCGCGGTCGGGTTCGTTCCTTCCCATATGGGCGAGCCCGCGGTTGTTCAGGGCAATGGGGAAGCGGGGTTGCAGCCGGATCGCCTGATCATAGTCAGCGATGGCGCGATCGTAGTCCTTCTTGATGCTATAGACGACACCGCGATTGTAGTAGGACTGGGCGGAACTGGGATCGAGGCGGATCGCCTGATCGAGATCCGATATGGCATGGTCGTAGTCCATCTTTTGTGTGTAGGCACTGCCACGGTTGGCATAGGCGTGGGCGAGACCGGGATCGAGGCGGATCGCCTGATCGTAGTCCGCGATGGCGCGATCCTGATCGCCCTTGTTGCCGTAAACGCTGCCACGACTGTCGTAGGCACGGGCGTAGTTCGGGTCGATACGGATAGCAGCGTCGTAATCGGCGATGGCGCGGTCATTGTCGCCCCTGATCTGGTACGCGCCGCCGCGGTTGCTGTGGGCCGTGGCGTAAGCAGGATCGAGACGGATCGCCTGGTCGTAGTCGGCGATGGCATGGTCGACATCGCCTTTGGCCTGGTACGCCACGCCGCGGCTGTTGAAGGCATAGGCGGCCTTGGGGTCGATGCCGATGGCAGAATCGTAATCGGCGATGGCGTGGTCGATGTCGCCCTTGGCTGCATAGGCGTTGCCCCGACCATTGTAAGCGGCCGCGTCATCGGGATCGAGTGCGACCGACTTCGTAAAGTCGTCGATCGCGCGGTCGTTGTTCTTCTTGAAAAAATACGCCACGCCCCGGCCGTAAAACGAAATGGCCGAGTCGGGATCGACGGCGATGGCCTGATCATAATCCGCGAGGGCGTGGTCGACGTCGCCCTTGCCGCGATACGCCCTGCCGCGGTTGCTGAAGGCGGCAGCCAGATCCTTGCCGGCAAAGCTTCCCGACTTGATGGCGTCGCTGCATCCGAGGATTTGCTGGTCATCCGGGATATCGGACTTGCCGGTGCAATTGCGGTCCTTCAAGGTTTGCGCGAGAACCGGTGCCAGCATCGATCCCGGCGATAAAACCGCCAGCATCACCGCGGCCGCAACTGTGCCCAAAACCAAATGTGCTCTTGAAAGCATGGATCAGCCCTGCCCTTGCTCAAGCCGGTAAACGATGGTTGCGCGGGAACGGCACGTCCACAACAGCTCAATACTTGCTCGGGATCGTCAGATGGGCCGGCCGTCGCACCGGTTCATGAATTTTTTAATCGTTGCCCCCGCAGCTTCACGACGGCAAACAAGCCATTCGTCGCCGACAGGGCAAAACAGGTTCAACCCGCAGTGGCCGCGCCGAAGCGCCACCTCCGAACGCCGTTCCCATGGAATTTAACTGGCCATAACATCGACATTGAACCATAAAGAAATTCGACTCAACTCATCATTGTCAGTCCAACCTTTGACATGAATTGGTTCGAAATCAGCGATGATCAAATCCGTTTCTGCCTGCGCTTCGATTTTCATCATCATCATCATCATCACCACCGCTGCCCCGGGCTTCGCCGGCGAGAAGATCGCCGGGGACACGCACGTTCTGCGCGGTGCCGCTTCACCACCAACGTCCATCGAGGACGATTGCGAGGCCAGGATGCAGAAGCTCGATGCATCGAACACCGAGGGTCAGGAGCGCCTGGACGAGAAGCACGCGTTGATCGACTTCTGCGCCAACCAGTACAAGCACGACAAAGCGATCGGGAGGCTCGTGGAGGAGTGCGCGAAGTACGAGGAGCAGCCGGTGGTGAAGCAGCAGTTCGTAGCCGAGTGCCAGCTCGCGGCTTTCGGCTACGCCAATGCCTTGCATACGCTGAAGGCGGAATACGGGAAGTAGGCCGGGGCGCTGGCCTACTACCGAGTTGATTCCTGCCGCTGACATCCATGTGCCAGGACTGAGCGCGCCGAAGTTCAGCGGACCTCTTTCGGACTTCCCGCCATGTTGTTCCATCCGGGTGACAGCGAACCGCCTGGCCTTGCCGGAGGCGCATCCGGTTCGGGGTTGCGAATGAGGCCGATCTGGAGCATGGCGCTCAACGCATCCTCCTGCCCCAACTCCTCGGCAATCCGCCCCTGCTCCAGCCGAAGCACGGTTGTGCCTGCGAACTGCATCTTGCGGCCCGAGGCGGCAGGGATCGAACCCATGCGGAAGTCGCTGAAGGCCGGGCCGGTGTGAGTACCGCCGCCCTCCCATCGGCCGACGACATAGTCGCCTTCCGCGATGAGATCGCCGACACCGCGGAAATTCAGATCGGGAAAGGCATCGCGAAACTCCGTCATGAAATTCATCACGGCTTCGCGCCCTTTCTTCGGCTCATGCATCGGGTAATGCACCAATAGGTCCGGCGTGGCGAGTTCGTCGATGATTTCCAGGATTCCAGGGGTTTCCCCAAAATTCCCTGAACCACCGGCCCACGACTTCCTTGTTATCCTGTGACATCCAATCGTCTCCGTTTGCTCGACGCCGGTTTCGCGAACAGCAAAACCAGCCGCGTTTCGATGCGCGCAGTAAGCAGTCGGGACATCCTCAACGCCACCCGATTTCCGAATCGGAAATCGCAACGATCGTGCTGATCAATTTTGATCCAGTGCGAAAGTCGGTTATGCGAGATATAATAGTACAGAACTCAACGTGGATACGGACCTTGCTCCGAGAAGTGCCATAAACCACCCCTCGCCTTCTCATCCGGATGATGGGAGGCAACTTGCGACAAGTTGGCACTTGGTGGAATCTTGTCTGTGATGGGAAGCTCCGGACGATGGTTTGCGGGAGACTCTTCGGATGAACTTCGATCGATACAGGAGACCGATCGCCATGAGCGATCCCGGGCGGCACGCCGCTCTATTCGACGGCTTGCCGCGCGACGCCGGCGCGCTTGCGGAGACTGTGCAGGGTCTGCTGATCCATCAGCACATTGCCCCTGCCTACGCGGTGACGCTCGGCCGTGACCAGCAAGCTCAGTCGCATGTTCGCGCTGTCGAGAAGATTTTGGATGACATCGTAACGCGCGACGGGCGGCCGCTTTCTGCAGCGCGAGTTGCTAACGAGCGGCAGGTCGGTGTCTGCAGGCACTTCACGCTTCTCCACGTGGCGATGTTACGCACACAGGGCATTCCGGCGCGCGCCCGCTGCGGCTTCGGTGCCTATTTCGAAAAGGGAAAATACCTCGACCATTGGGTAACTGAATACTGGAACGAAGAAAGGAATTGTTGGGTATTGTTCGATCCACAGATCGATAATCGCCAACGCGAACTCTTCGGGATCGGGTTCGATACAGCAGACGTCCCGCGAGATCAGTTCGTGGTCGCGGGCGATGCTTGGTCGCTCTGCCGTGGCGGAAGGACTGATCCGAGCGCCTTCGGCATTCTCAACATGCACGGACTTTGGTTCATTGCGGGCAATCTCGTTCGCGACGTCGCAGCTTTGAACAACCGTGAGATGCTGCCGTGGGACGTTTGGGGCGCAATGCGCCGGCAAGACAGCGAACTGGATCTCGCCTTTTTCGATCGACTGGCAATTGTTAGCCGCGAGCCTGATGCTCACGTCGATGAACTCAGTTCGCTCTATCGCGATCAACGAGTGAGCGTTCCAGGAACCGTGTTCAACGCCGGGCTCAACTGCCTGCAGGAACTGTAGATCATCGTCTGGTCCTCGGCGGCCGTGCAGATCAATTTGATCCAGTGCGATTGAACGTGCCGATGCCGGCCTGATCGAACAGTTCGATCGTCAGCGCCGCCACCTTGCCCGATGAATCCGTGGCGAAGGTCGCGGTCGAGATCGAGCCCTCGCTCGCATTCTCGCTGTGCGGCGTGAAGGTAAACACATGGCCGTCGAGATGGGTGAAGGCGTATTGCACCTGCGCCGGCCCGATCTTCAAGATCAGTCCATCGCCCTGCCGAGCGATGACGGCGTCGCCATAATAGTCGTTGCCGTAAGTGCCGGCATAGGCAGCCAGATCCAGCGCCGGGGCCGGGTTGGCGGGCAGCTCTTTGCCGACCCGTGCGCCGAATGGAGCGCTGATCGGGGCAAGCAGGCCGGCATAGGCCGCCAACCAGTCGCGCGTCACCGTGCCGAACTGCACGAGATCGGCGAATTCCATGCCGAGCGTTTCGGCCACGCCGATCGGCGGAGCGTTGGTCAGGATCACGATGCCGACATGGGCCGAGGGAATCAGCACGTAGTTGGTGCCGGCCCCGAGCGCAAAGGCCCCGGAGTGGCTGAGCATGACACGGCCCGAGGGCTGCACGCTGACGCCGAAGCCGTAACCGTAGAAGCTTGCGCGCGCATCGGCCGCATAGGCCCTGGACGACACGATCTGCGGCGTGATCGCCGGGAGCAGCGCGGCCTTGGCGACGATCTCGCGGCCTTGATACGAGCCGCCGTCCAGCACCATCGCCATCCACCGCGCGAGGTCGCGGACATTCGAGCTGACGCCTCCGGCGGGAGATTGCGCATCGGGCTGGCGCTGATATTTCGGCTCGAATCCGCTGGAGGTACGGACATGGGGGAAGGCGCGGTTCTCGCGGGCGGCATAATCGGCATAGCGCGAACTGGTCGCGCTCATGCCGAGCGGCTGATAGAGCACCTCCTCGGAAAGCGTCGCCCAATCCTTGGCCGACGCCACCGCAACCGCCTCGGCCGCCGCAGTCAGCCCGAAATTGGTGTAGGCGTAGTCATCGCGGAAAGAATGCAGCGGTGCGAAGCGCAGGCGCTGCAATATTTGACGCCGGTCATAGCCGAGGTCTTCCAGATCGTCGCCGGCATGATCGGGCAGGCCGGAGCGATGCGCATACATGTCGCCGACGGTAACGTGCCTGGTAATCCAGGGATCGTTCAGTTCGAACCAGGGCAGATAAGTGACGACAGGCGTGTCCCACTTCACCACGCCGGCGCCGACCTGATGGGCGACCACGGTGGCGCCGATCGACTTGGACAGCGAGGCGATCTGGAATACGGTTTCGGCGTCGACCGGCTGGCGCTCGCCGATTTTGCGAAGGCCGAAGCCTTTGGCGTAGACGGTCTTGCCGTCCCGAACCACGGCGATGGCAAGACCGGGAATGCCGCTCTTTTCAAGGATGGCCTGCGCCAGCGCGTCGAGCTGACCCACCGCCCGCTCGATCTGGCCATCCGGGATCGGCACGCCCGCCAGCTGCGGCGGCGGCAATTCCTCGGCATCGACGGGGTTACCTGCGGCAGCGGCAATGATGAGGGCCGACGCCACGGCCATGCGGCAGGCCGCCAGGATTGCGCGCATCCCCATGAAGGCCCCCGTTGTTTGTGCCGTTCCGCCGGTATACCCCTTCGCATGCTACTACGACGTTCCCGCCGCGCACCGCAAATTTCATCGAACAGATGGTGTTCGGTGGTCCCGCCGGGGCGCAAGGGAGTTACACGCCGGATGATGCCCGGTGGTCAGCGGACCTTGCGGCGTGCTGATGCCGCGCTCGACGCTTACGCCGCGGCGTCCGCCTCCCAGCTCTTATCCTTCGCGGCCGATGACAGACCGACCCCGGCCGGGACGTCCAGGGCGGCGTTGCATTCCTCGAACCGATCCGCGATCTCGGCGTGGGCCATATGCTCCCACCTCTCGGCGTCTCCGAGATGCTTCCAGCTATGTTGCGGATCGAACACGGCGCGTTGACGGCAGATCGAAGCCATGGCGCGGTAGCGTTGAACGCTCTTCATTGCGGTCTCCCTGCATCTATCCATGCGCTTATCCTCCGTTGACGTCAGGGTCATTACGATTGTGAGACAGAACTATTTCGGCAGGAAGCAGCTCGGGAACCCAGCGGCGACCGTAACGATTTGCTAACCCCGAATTGCTCATTGGTTGGGCGTCAGGTACATGGTAATTCGTTATTGGAAAGATTGCCGTGGCCGAAGGATTGTGGACGATGGCATATTGACGAAAGAGTTTTCGCTATTGCTGGATAAGACAAGCGCGTTGCCGATCCCCCTGGTTCTGATCGACGGGAAAACGTTGGCGACGATAGGAGACGCTGGCGCCTATCTATCCCGATTGTCGCCAGAACAGCTGGAAAAACACCACTGGAAGGTCGCCATCAAGCTCCTGGACAGCGCGTTGAAGGAACCCCGATACCTCTACGCTGCGAACGTCACCTTGCAGACCGCGCTGATACTGGATGGCCTGATCGAGGCCGGCAAGGCCTAGGAGGCCGGCGACGTGACGCCAGTTTCACGGCCGTTTTGCCACCGAGCGGCCCGAATTCAGTCTTGAAGATCGGTTCCCATCCGCCTCACGCCAAGCAGGCTTTTGGGGTCGAACTAGCCTTGGGATCGGGAAAGCCTTGGGATTGAGCAAGCCTTGGGATCGAAAATGACCAGGACGATGTGGATCGCCCTCTTTTGTCTGGTGGGCCTGGGTCCGGCGATCGCGATCAAGGTCGTTACGCGACCGGCGTCCCCGGTCGTCGAAGCCGCGCCGGACCAGGACAGGGCTGAGTTGGCGCTGGCACCGAACGAAGCGGCGAAGTCAGACCGGCTGCCGCTGCCGGATATCCGTGCCGGGAGCGAGATCATGCCGATCGCGCAGCCGGAGCCGTCGGAGACCCCCCAGGCCGGGCCAGAGACCACCCGGATTCCCGGCCGGCGCTGGCAAGATGCCAACGCCAAAGCGCTTCCTGGCGAAGTGGACGCCGGTAAAGAAAACGCATCGAATAAGGAAGCAGAGCTTCCGTCCCGATTTAATCGGAGCGGAAAGGGCTCCGGGGTCGTTCCGTCAGAGCGTCATCGGCACATGATCGCCAGAAGGCCAATGGAAAGCGCGGGCAACAGCCCCCCCAAGCCGGGAGCCGAAGCCTGGCACTGCCGGCAGGACGCCATGGGAAGCCTGTTGAGGTCGCTGGACCTTTCACCGAGATGCCACATGTGAAGCGCGTTGGCGCCTTGCATGGGCGAGGTTTGCCCGCCAGCGACGCGACAGGCATGTCGCAAAAGTGTTATATACCACAAAATACGACGCCGGAACGAACGCCATTTTGTTCGCAGTTGCGGTAAAACTTAATGCCTTGATCGAATGACAGGGAACTGCGACGATCCCCCGCGCACCCAGTGGCCGTCAAAAACCGGTCTGACCCAACAGACAGCGGCGACTTCGCAGGTGCAAGATGCAAAACGTCAGTACCTTTTCAAGCACATAACCAAAACGAGAAACGACAACAGGAAGGTAGCAAAATGAGCGTCAAGAAGAGTTTTATGGCCACCACCGCGATGTCCATCGCGGTTGCCGCGATCATGGGCGCGGGGTGCGCCCCGTCGTCGGCACAAGATGCGAATGCACTCGCTAACGCCGACAAGGACGGCAAGGACTGGATGAGCTACCACGGCAGCTACCAGTCCTGGCACTACAGCCCGCTCCATCAGATCGATGCCAGCAACGTCAAGAAACTGAAGATAGCCTTCATCCACCAGGTCGGCCACTCGACGCGCGGCGTGCAGTCGATGCCGCTGGCCAAGGACGGCGTCATCTATTACTCGGCGTCCTACGATAAAGTGTTCGCGGTCAAGGGTGATACCGGCGAAGTGCTGTGGTCGTTCATTCCCAAGCTCGATGACGATCTGGTGGCTCGCCAGACTCACTCGCCCTACAATCGCGGCATGGCGATGAGCGAAGGCAAGCTCTACATCGGCACCGTCGACGGCCGGCTGTTCGCGCTCGACATGAAAACCGGCAAGCCGGTCTGGGAAACCAAGCTGATCAATTCCCAGAAGCTTACCGTCGGCTTCACCGGCGCGCCGCTTGTGGTCAAGGACAAGGTGATCATCGGCGCCCAGGGTGGCGAGTGGCCGGGGCGTGGTCCGATTTTCGGCGTCGACGCCAAGACCGGTCAGAAGGTTTGGGAATTCCTCACCGTCGCCGGCACGCCGGAAGCCGAGAAGACCTGGGCCAACGAGTCCTGGCGTACCGGTGGCGGCGGTGGCTGGATGCCCGGCACCTACGACGCCGAGACCAATTCGGTGTGGTGGGGCACGGCCAATCCGGCACCGCTCTATGACTGGAGCGGCGCGGATTACAAGACCAGTGGCGCACGGCCGGGCGACAACCTCTACACGACGTCAGTCATCGCGCTCGACCCCGACACCGGAAAGATCAAGTTCTACCATCAGGAACTGCCGCATGACGCCTGGGATTTCGACAGTGCGGTCGGCGAATTCGTGAAAATCGACCGCGACGGCAAGAAGTACTACGTGCACCCGAACAAGAGCGGTTACGTCTTTGTCTACGACCGCGCGGATGCCAAGGTTGAGAACGTCTACAACATCGTCAAAGCCAGCAACTTCGTCAAAAGCATCGACCCGAAAACAGGCGAGCTGATCGGTCGGCGCGACATGACGGCGGGCAAGCAAACGGACCTTTGCCCGGCGATCGACGGCGGCATCAGCTGGAATTCCGGTACCTACAGTCCGCAGAGCGGGCTCTACTACAAGGTCGGCAATGAATGGTGCATGGACCTCGAGATCACGAAGGCCCCGCCGGTCACCGAGCCTCAGGCGCAGCTCAATATCGGCGCTACCTTCACGCTGAAGGATCCTCCCGGCGGCAAGCAACACGGTCACGTCGACGCCCGGGATCCGATCACCGGCAAGGTCGCGTGGTCGGTGGATTTCCCCGAACCGCCGACCGCGAGCCTGCTTTCGACCGCGGGCGGGCTTCTATTCGTGCCCGACGCGCGCGGCTGGCTGCATGCCATGGACGTCAAGACCGGCAAGGACCTGTGGCAGGGTAATGACGGCGCCACCCATAATGGCGGCATCATCAGCTACGAGGCCGGCGGCAAGCAGTACATTGCCGTCGTCACCGGCGGTCCAAGCCTCGTCGGTGAAGGCTATGCCCAGCAATTCGGCGGCCCCTACAAGAACATGGAGAAAGACACGGGCTCTCTCGTTGTCTACACGCTCGAATAGTCCCTGTCAGAAGTCTCGGTTCCGATTGAACCGGAACCGAGGCTTCGGCGTTTATTTCCGCGAACCGTGCCGGCGAGGCCCTGCCTCGCCGGCACGCAAAACAAAAATGTACAGTTCCGATTGGCAGAAAGATGAAACGATGGATCGGCCTTTGCCTGATGGCGGGCCTTGCTACTTTTGTGGTTTGTGGTTGCATTTCAGTACCCGCCAGTGGCGCCGAACAAACCCCGGCACCCGCCGCCGGCGACAAGACCGAGCAGATCGAGCGCGGTTCCCAGGCCTTCATTGCGAACGGTTGCGGGTGGTGCCACGGCAACGGTGGCCGCAAGGAGGGACGCTGCCCGCAATTGATGGACGACGCCCACGACGACAATTTTCTGATGACCCGGATCGCAACCGGCTCACCCGGCCGCATGCCGGCCTTTGGCCAGTCGCTGAAGATCGAGGACATCCAGGCGATCATCGCCTATATCCGAAACCTCAAGCCGTGAACCGAAAGTCCATCATGCCGCTTCTTCAACATATTGGCGGGCCCTGCCGGGGGCTTATAGTGTTGGCAATTCTGGCTTGTGTGACACTACCCGGCGTTGCGGATGCCCGACCGCTCGAGTCCATCCTGAACCGCGGCATCCTGCTGGTCTGCGCCAATCCCAATGCGCTTCCCTTCGCGAGCAAGACTGGCGATCGCCGCGGCTTTGAGCTTGAGCTTGGCGAGGCGCTGGCCAGCCAGCTCGGTGTCAAGCTCGATGTCGGCTGGGTGGTGTTCCCAAACCAGCTGGGCCGCGTCGATTGCGATATTGTCCTCGATGCTATCGTGGACGAAGCAAGCGCGCATGAGCGGCATATCCGGCTTTCCAGACCTTATCTGGTGAGCGGCGTTGCCATCGCGCTTCGCCCGGGCGTCAGCGGCGTCGCGGAGTTCTCGGATCTCAAGAAGGGACAGCGGGTCGGCGCGATCGTGGGATCGCTGGCGAGCGTAACGTTGGGTCAGAAGGGTCTGCCGACCATCCCGTTCACCTTCGAGGACGACATGGTGGAAGCGGTCGGCAAGGGCGAACTGGATGCAGCGCTCGCCACCCCCGCCAGCATTGGATATTACAATCTGCTCCACAAGGACGCGCCAGTGACGCTGGTGCGCGCCTATGAAAAGCAGCCCGAGTTTCGCTGGGAGATTGCCGTCGGAATGCGCAAGTCCGATGACGCGCTGGTGGCGAAGATCAACGAGGCGATCGATCAGCTGCTTGCCGATGGCACCGTTCGCCGGATCTATGCCGGCTACGGGATCGAACCGAGCTTCCCAAAGGGGCCGTGACCGAACCGGCCGACCGTTCGGGATGGCGGCGCAGGCTTTCGATCCACGCCCCCGACGAGGTGACCGGCTCGCGGCGCTCCGCTTTGCTCAGCCCGCCTCCTTCATCCGAATACCCCCGGCTCCGCTATCCATGCCTGGCATCATTTGAGAGTTCGGAAATCGCGGTCTCGGCACGGCGCTGCAGGATGATGGCGCCCTGGCGTCTGGCAATATCGAGAGCGGTCGCGAGAGCCGCGCGCGCCTCATCCTTGTTGTCGCGGCCGAGCGCCAGCAGGCACGCACCGCGCAAACGATAGATCTCCGGCAAATAGAAGCCGACGCCGGGCTCGTCGATCCCGGCGATGGCGCGGTCGAGATGAGCGAGGCCGTCCGCGGGCCGACCGGCAGCCAGTAGCACTTCGGCGGCGAGACCGAGATAATATTGCGGAAGCGGACCGACCGCCGTGGCATTGCCGATCTCGGCATCGATCACGCGCGCGGCGTCCGCGACGCCTGACCCGATCGCGGTCGCCCAGGCGGCAAGCACCAGGCTGCCCGCGCGCCACGGCATCAAGCCGAATTTCTCCGCCAGTTCCGCCGCGCGATGCGCCACCGCGAAGGTGGTATCGCGATCGGCCCCAAGCTGATGACCGATGCCGGAATTGTGGAGGCCATGCGCGAGACTGTTGGGATGATCGAGCATTTCAGCAAGGCTGATCGCGTGCGCGAAGCTTTGCGCCGCCTCAGGCGCGGCACCCGCCAGTTGCAGCGAGTTGCCGCATTGCACATGAGCGCAGACGCCGGGATCGTGACCGCCGAAGGCGTGGCCGAGGTGACGGTGGCGGTCCATGTCGTAGAGCGCGATACCGCGCCGGCAGTCGTCCAGCGCATCGGAGACATAGCCGCGGAAAAAAGCGGTCGACCATTGGCAATGATAGGCTTCGAGCAGCAATTCGCCGTCGCCGGAGTTTTGCGCGAGCGTCACGAGCTCCCTCGCCCGGTCGCGCGCCAGCGCAGTCTTGCGCTTGATATTGGCGTTGATCCACAGGCCCCATTTGGCCTGAAACAATCTGGGGCCATCACCCAATTTCTCACCGATATCGTTGGCGCGGGTGTAGGCCTCTTCCACCTCTGCGCTGCGCATGCCGACGGTGATAACCGACGCCGAGCCGAGCTTGAGCAGAAAATCCAGTTGCCGGTGCATGCCTTCTGGCGATGGCATCGCTTGCGCCAGTTTGAGGCCTGCCGAGAAATGCGCGATCGCCTCGAGATAAGCCGATCGGCTCACCGCCTGATCGCCGGCGCGCATGCGATAGTCGCTTGCGGGTACCAACAGGCCGGCCTCACCGAAATGATGCGCCAGCAAGTCCGGTTCGCGCGCCGTGATGTCGGCGAAATGTTTCTCCAGCGTCGTGGCGATGCGTTGGTGCCATTCGCGGCGGCGCGTCAACAGCAAGCTCTCATAGGCGGCGTCACGCACCAGCGCATGCTTGAAACTGAAGGCCCGCTCCACGCTGCGCTCTTCGGGAAACACAATTCCCGCCGCGACAAGCTTCGCCAGCGTGGCCTCGAGTTCATCTGCTTTCCGCGAGGTAACCGCGCCGAGCAGCGAAAGATTGAATTGCCGGCCGATGACGGCGGCGATCTGGGCCACTTCGCGCGCCTCACCGAGGCGATCAAGACGGGCCATCAGCGAGTCCTTGAGCGTGGCCGGCACAATGCTGTCTTCGCCGGCCAATTCCATCACGCTCTTGGTCAATTCCTCGACGAACAAGGGAATCCCATCGGTCTTGGCGACGATCGTCGCCACGGCCTGCGCCGACAGGCCATGCGCGGCGGCGACGCAAGCGGCCAGTTGCGCGCATTCCTGACGGCCGAGGCGACCGAGCGTCAGCAGGGTCGCTTGCGGCCGGGTCAGCCAGGGTGGCGCGAAATCCGGCCGCGCGGTGACCACGGCCAGCGCTTGCGCCCGGCCGATGCTGTCAGTCAGCCGCATCATCATTTCGAGCGTGGTGGCATCGATCCAGTGCGCGTCTTCCAGCACGATGATGACCGGCTCGTTCTCGCCCATGCGAAGGAATTCGTCGACGATGAGCGCCAGGGTTGACGCCTTGCGCTGAGCCGGCGTCTGCGATGACGGTTCGGCCGCGACATACGGGATCGACAACAGCTCGGCCAATAACGCCATCGCGGCCGGCTTCGAGGCCCTCGGCTGCGCGAACAGGACGCCGAGTTTCTCGATCCGCGCCTCCGGCGTATCGGTAGCGATAAAGCAGGCGGCGCGGCCGAGATACTGGATAACCGGATAAAGCGCGCTGTCGCTGTGATAGGGCGAGCATTGCAAATGGATGCGCGCATGCGGCTCGCCGGCGAGCGCTTCCTGCAGCGCCTCGATCGAGCGCGATTTTCCAATCCCGGCTTCGCCGATCACCGTGACGATCTGCCCCTCACCCTGCTGCGCCATGCGCCAGCGGTCGAGCATCAAGCCCATTTCGTGGGCGCGGCCGATCAGCGGCAGATTGCGGCCGGCGCGGATCGCGGCAAAGCGGCTTTCGACCGACGCTTCACCCCGCACCCGCCAGGCAGGCACCGGGCGCGCAAACCCCTTCAATTCATGTTCGCCGGTAGGTTCGAGCTCGAACAGGCCGCCGAGCAGATTCCGGGTCGAACTCGCTGACAAGAATGGTGTCCGGCCCGGCAAGCGCTTGCAGCCGCGCGGCGAGATTGGGGGTTTCACCGACAATGGTGCGCTCCTGCGCCGAGCCGGTTCCGATGATTTCGCCGACCACGACGAGACCGGTGGCGATGCCGACGCGGGTCTGTATCCGCGTCCGGTCCGGCAATTCGATGCCGCCGACTTCGGCCAGAATGTCGATCGCGGCGCGAACGGCGCGTCCCGCCGCATCCTCGAAGGCACGCGGAAAACCGAAATAGGCCAGAACGCCATCGCCCATGAACTTGGCAACGAAGCCGCCATATCGTCCGATCGCGCCCGCGGCGGCGTCCTGATAGCGCCGGATCAAGCCCCCGAGCAGTTCGGGATCGATTTTGCCTGACAGCGCCGTCGAGCCGACCATGTCGGAAAACAACACCGTCACCTGACGCCGCTCGGCATCACCCGAACCCGACCCCTCGGGGCTGGAAGGCCTCGATGGGGCCGGTTCGGCGCCGCGTCCGGCGATCGCCTTCAAAAGGCGGCGGCGGTTTCCCAGCGACAGGCCGAGCCGCTCGAGATCGCTTTCGCTCAGCTCGGGCAGAATATCGAGGTCGATATCGTTCGCCTCGAAGGCGTCCGCATATTGCTCAAAATTGTTCCGGCGCAGCCAGTCGCGAAGATCGCTCATGACGTCGGTTTCCCAGTTCCTCGCTGTCACGCCCAAGCTGACACGTTTGCTCGGGCTTGAGCAATGCAATGACGGCCGCCGTCAGACCGGGGAGGACGAAAAAGCCCCTATTTAGCCGCCGCGTTTCCCACGGTCTTCTTCACCGCGGCCTTCTTCACCGCGCTCCCCTTCTCCTCATCCTCCAGCGCCTTGCGCACCTGCCTGAATTCGCTCCGATCGGCTTTGTCGACCTGCGGGAATTTCAGATCGAGCTTTTCCAGCGCGGTGACGATGGTGGAGCCGATCACCACCCGCGCGAACCACTTATGGTCGGCCGGCACCACATGCCATGGCGCCGCTGCACTCGAGGTGTGCCGGATGACCTCCTGATACGCGGCCTGGTATTTCCCCCACCGCCCGCGCTCGCTGATATCGGTCATCGAGAATTTCCAGTTCTTCGACGGCTGCTCGAGCCGGCCAAGAAACCGCTGGCGTTGCTCCTGCTTCGACACATTGAGGAAGAATTTCAGAACGACGGTGCCGTTGCGCGCGAGGTAACGCTCGAACGCGGAAATATCCCCGAACCGCTCGCGCCAGATGTTCCTGGTCACCAGCCTGGGCGGGATCTTCTGCTTGGCGAGGAGTTCCGGATGCACCCGCACCACCAAGCATTCCTCGTAATAGGAGCGATCGAAAATGCCGATGCGGCCGCGCTCCGGCAGCGCAACCGCGCTGCGCCACATGAAACCATGGTTGAGCTCGTGGGTTGACGGCTGCTTGAACGAGGTGACCTCGCAACCCTGCGGATTGACGCCCTCGAAGATGCTCTTGATGGCGCTGTCCTTGCCGGCCGCGTCCATACCCTGAAAGATCAGGAGCAGCGACCAGCGATCCTGCGCGTAAAGCTTCTCCTGAAAATCGTTCAGGCGTTTTCGGTTGGCATCGAGGATCTGTTCGCCCTTGGCCTTGTCGAGGCCGCCCCTCTCTTTGGTCTTGTGCGACTTGAGATGGAACTCGCCGGTTCCGTCGAAACGGAACGGCGCAACGAAGGGCCGCAACTGGAGGCCAAGGGATGGCGCGGGCTTTTTGCTCATGACGCGGGGAACTCCGGTTCTGCTGTCATATATCGCAGCCCGTTGCGAACTGCTTCTCGATAAAGGCGGTGACAAAACGCGGCATCGCCGCCGTCAGGTCGGACGTCGTGCGCACCAGATGCATGGCGACCAGTTCGGGCTGATGCTGCCGGGCGAGATTGGCCTCGATCCTGGCGCGCAGCGCTTCGCCGGTCAAATCGACGTTCAATATCCGCATCATCGCAATCGCATGGCCCGAGACCACGCAATCCCAATGCGCGCCGGCGCGATAATCCGCCGGCGTCAGGCCGGTTTCCTCCTCGACCTCGCGGGCGATGCTGCCCGCCATATCGACCGCGTCCAGCCTGATATCGTCGAGATCCGGCGTGCCCGACGGAAAATAGATGCGTCCGGCATTGGCGGTATGACCGGCCATTTCGCCCAACACGAACGCACCGTCAGAGCTTTGCAGCGCGCCCATGCCGAAGCCATTGAACACGCTGCTGTCCGGAAAACCCCAGTCGCGCCAGGCTAGGAAGCTTGCGAAATCGGTCTCGAAATAGCGGGCGCGCAGGCGATCTCCGGCAAACTCAGGATGGCGCGCCAGCAGCACGCGTCCATTCCAGAGTTGCGGCTTCTCGCTGCGTTTGAGGGCGAAGTGCGTCTCGATATCGGCGCGCCGCTCATCCGCGAACGGCCACGACCATGGCTGAACGCTCAAATCAAGTTGCGCGACCCGATGAATGACCGGAGGCGTCATATCGCCGAACAAATTCTATTTCGCATTCGTCCCCATCGTCTTGCTGGCTTGCTCGACATATTTGTTGGTGTAGGTCTTGCCGACGGCGATATTGGCTTTCGCGACTTCCGGCGAGCTCTCGCTGAACACCGTGAGCACCGCTTCGGCGCCTTTGGGGTCCATCCTGCCGGTTTCCGAATACATCGGGATCGTGTTCCTGAGTGCGGCAAGATAAAGCTCCTTGTTCTTGCCGACCATTTCCGGGGGCATTCTCGCCATGATATCCTCAGGCGAATGCGCGTGGATCCAGGCCAGCGTGTTCAGGACCGCGTGGGTCAGGGCCTGAACTTCCTTGTCGTGCAAGGCGACCCATGCCGCCGTCGAGTAGAGCGCGCCGCCCGGATATTCGCCGCCGAACACATCCATCGTATCCTTCTGCGTGCGCGTATCGCTGAGGATGCGCAGGTCCGGATGGCTGCCCTGCAGCACGGTGACTGACGGATCCAGCATCACCGCCGCGTCGATCTGGCCCTGTTCCATCGCCGCGATCGCGGTGGCGCCGACGCCGACGCCGATCACGGACGTGCCGGCCGGATCGAGGCCGTTTTTCCTCAGCAGGTATTTGAGAAAGAAATCGGTCGACGAACCCGGCGCGGTGACGCCGACTTTCTTGCCGGCCAAATCCCTGATCGATTTGATTTCGCCGGTATGCGCGGGCGATACCGCCAGCACCTCGCCGGGATAGCGGTCATACACCACGAAGGCCTGTAGTTCCTGCTTCTTGGCGGCGAGGTTGATGCAATGGTCGAAATAGCCGGAGACCACGTCGGCGCTGCCGCCAAGCACGGCCCTGAGCGCATCGGAGCCGCCCTTCAGATCGACCAGCTCGACGGCAAGGCCTGCGTGCTCGAATTCGCCAAGCTGCATGGCCAGCACGGTCGGCAGATAGCACAGGCAGGCGCCGCCCCCGACCGCGATCGTGACCTTGCTCTGTGCTGCCGCAAGATCGGACGTCAGCACCAGCGCCAACAGCATCGCGGCAAGCCTGCTCAAGACGGGCCCGCTCAAAATCGCGCCCATGGTTCCTCCGTGTTGCTCGTGCATCATACTGGATGGCTTCGCTTGCGCTCGCAATGACAGAAAAATAGAGTTCTAGCTACGGCCATCCGACGCGACCGGCCGCCACACCAGCAGACGCCGTTCGACCAACGTCACCGCGAAATCGATCAAGATGACGAAGGCGGACAGCACGAACATGCCGGCGAAAACGCCGGCGACGTCGAACACGCCTTCGGCCTGCTGGATCAGATAACCCAGCCCCGCCGCGGAGCCGAGATACTCGCCGACCACGGCGCCGACCACGGCAAAGCCGACCGAGGTGTGCAGCGAGGAGAACATCCACGACAGCGCCGACGGCCAGTAGACGTGCCGCATCAACTGCCGCTCGCTCATGCCGAGCATGCGGCCATTGTCGAGAACTGTCGTGCTGACTTCCTTGACGCCCTGATAGACGTTGAAGAAGACGATGAAGAACACCAGCGTGACGCCGAGCGCGACCTTCGACCAGATGCCGAGGCCGAGCCACAGCGCAAAAATCGGCGCCAGCACGACGCGCGGTAACGCATTGGCCATCTTCACATAGGGATCGAATACCGCGGCGACGAGCGGCTGGCGCGCGAACCAGAAGCCGACCGCGACGCCGCCCAGCGAGCCGATCGCGAACGCCAGAATCGATTCCCATAACGTGATCAGCAAATGCTTCCAGATCACGCCGCTCAAGAACCAATCGGCGATCTGACGGATAACATCGGCCGGGTTGGAAAAGAAGAACGGCGGCAACAGCACATGCCCGAACACCGGCACGGTGGCGAACAACTGCCACAGCGCGAGCGCGATCACAGCGACCAGCACTTGCAGGACAAGAAGCATCAGACGCGACATAATTAAGGCCCATCCCCACGTCGTCCCGGCGAAGGCCGGGACCCATACGCCGTGTCCTCTCGTTTTTGCAATGGAGCAAATGCCCTCTGCAACAATAAACGCCAGGGGTTATGGGTCCCGGCGAACGAGCCTGTGAACCTATCTGAAGGCGGGCGCCTGCGGGCGGCGGGTAATGTTGGGGAGGCAATCCGGTTTCACGCTGCGGAAGCAGGCATTGCCCTCAAGCGCAGGGCAATGGTGAGGTTGTGGGCGAGCGCGTGCCACAGCCCGATCGCTTGCACCTTGGCAAGTCCTCGCACCAGAAGCGTGCCGAAGCCCCGGTTCTTGAGGTTTGCGTTGACCCGTTCGATCCGTCCCCTCTTTTTCATGATCGCCTCTGCCTCGTTCGTGGTCATCCGCTGCCGCCAGTCCTTGATCGTCTGCGGCTCTTTTTCTCGCTGCTTTTGCCGCGCCAGCAGCGTCTTTGGCTTGACGTCGGTGCGATCCCTGGGTGGATGAATGTAGACGCCGACGGGCGTTTCAGGCCGGTTGCTGAGGGTTGCAATATCATCGATCTGCGCGAAGCCGGTGTCCGCCAGCACGCGTTTGATCGGCCGCCCGAGCCGTTGCTCGCTCGCCTCGAACATGGGCCGCACCAGACCGCTGTCGTTGCGCCGGTCCGTCGCCATGATCGCGGTGACGAAGCCATGATCCGTCGTTGCTGCAATCTGCACATTGTAGCTCGCCCGCACCGCTCCGTCCGCGCACCGCATGCGCCGCGCCTGCGGATCGGTGAGCGACGCCCGTGCCTCTTTTTGCTTGGCTACCTCTTTCGGGCTCTGCTTGGCGCGTTTGGCTTTCTCCGCTTCGATCTCGGCCAGTTTGGCACGTGCCTTTTCGATCCGCTCCTGCGTCTCGCGCAGGCCTCGTGCCCGCGCCGCTTGGGTGCGCTTGGAACTCGCCGCCGGGTCCGCATCGACCTCGGCTTTCAAGGCGACGACACGGGCCTTCGCGGCCGCCTCCGCCTCGTCCAGACGCAGCGCGCGCTTGTACGAACTCTTGCCCGCAGAAGCTTTGATTTTGGTGCCGTCGACAACGATCTCGTCGGCGTCAAACAGTCTCTCCGCCATGAACACTGCCAGCGTTTCGGTGAGCAGAGCGTCGAGCACATCGGCATGCGCCACCCGGAAGTCCGCAAGCCCGTGGTAGTTGACCGGCACGCCGCACGCGACCCAGCGATAGGCCAGATCCTGGCTGGTCAACCGGTCCGAGTTCCCGCGCCGAGCCAACCCCGTCCATCGTCGCCAAAAGCCACAACGCAAACAGCACACGCGGGTCGGCGGCAGGCCGACCCGCCGTCCCCTCACGCGCTTCGACCTTGTCGTAAAGCACCGTCAAATCGAGCGTCTCGACGAACCCCACCACCAATCGCGCACGATGGTCCGGTGCCAACCAGCCATCCGGATTGATCAGGTCCCACGACAGTTGGGCCCGGTTCGCAACCACAACCCGAGCCTTGCCTCGTCCGCCATGTTTCTGATCCATCAAAACTGTCGCTGCCCACACCTCCAGTGAATCACAGTTCGTCGGAAATTGAGACGATTTC
>CAVSOS010000004.1:0-14886 GCA_963729395.1 uncultured Pseudomonadota bacterium
AGACGGAGACTGCACTCTCCCTCGCCGAAGGCACGGAACTGTAGGGATCCAGAGAACTCCTCGATTTTAGCGTCGAGGAGTTCTACCCGCGGCTCCCATGCCGCAAAGCTCGCGAAAGCCCTTTTGCACAACACCTGCAACGCCAGACTTTCAGGAGAAGTCAAGTCTACACTTCTAAGCATCGAGGTCAGCCCACGTGGCGATCGGTCGATATCCCGCGCTCTTGGAAAGCGGTTCATAGAGCATTGGCTGCAAGCTCACCCCGATGGCTCTGTGATCCATCGAGACCTGATGGAAGCCAACATCCCCTGCATGAACAATGACTGGATCTCAGGCGTCTATGCGCCTCCGGAAGTGGCGAGAACGTCCGAAATGAACCGGGCGCTTGATCTCTCGGCCGAATTAATTGCCGAGCTAAAGGCCGCCGACCAACTGCTGATTAGCACGCCGATGTATAATTTCAGCGTTCCGGCCGTGCTCAAGTCGTGGATCGACTACGTCGTGCGCCCTGGTTTTACCTTTAAGTTGGCTGAAGGTTGGCCGGGAATGCTGGGGAATAAGCGGACAAAAATTATCGTCGCGACGCGCGATGTTTATACACCCGGAACGCCAAGCGAGGCCGACGACTTGGTGAGCCCGGTCCTCCGTAGAGCGCTTGCCTTTATGGGTGTCACTGATGTCGAGACCGTGTTGGCTGGCGGCAGCCTAGGCGTGAATTGCGGCGTGGTTAAGCTCGAAGACCATCTTGCTCGGTTTGAAGACGCAATCGCCAAGGCGGCTCGGGGTGTGGCGGCTTAACGAACGACACCAACCTGATGGTGAGTGACCTCGCCAAACGCATGGGCGTTTCAGTGGCGACCCTATATCGCCATGTCGGTCCGCGTGGTGATCGGAACGATACCTGGGCGTCGCAGGCGTTCGCCCGGAGAGGCCTTGGTCGATCTGCGGCGGCGCCTGTCACTGCTCCGGGCCCGGGACCCCGGCCGCACCGAAGTTATCCGGCGTGTGGCCGAAGCCTACGGCGTGTCGGTTTGGACGATCTACCGCGCGCTCCGCGAGTTAACCCGGCCGAAATCTGTGCGGCGTTACCGACTGGTCGACACTGAGAGAAGTCCACGCAAGGCAGTCGTGCGAATGTCCGGTTTTCCCAGAGTTTCCCCCAAACCAGCCTGACCGCTTTCGGCCCATCTCTGCCTTTGCTTGCCCGTAAGGAATTTTGGAGAGACGGGGCCGCAGATCGCTTCCGTACCGAACCCATGGTACAAATCTGTGGTGAGTATTTGGTGAGTTTCGAAAAAACCCATAGAAGAGGAAAGCTCACAACCCATTGAAAAAATTGGCGCACCCGACACGATTCGAACGTGTGACCTTTGCCTTCGGAGGGCAACGCTCTATCCAGCTGAGCTACGGGTGCGTGGGGTTCATTTAGCCGATTGATCCAGTCTGGGCAACGGCTGAGGAGGGTAGGGAGCAAGGCCCGAAACGCAAATATCCGAACCGCGTCGGATGGCCACGCGCCGGGAATGTCCCCAACCGTGCGCGAGCCAGGCCTACGCCGGAACGATCACCTTGCCGATCGGCCAGAGCGCTATTCCGGCGAGCTTCACATGGGCCCAGGCGAAGGGAATGCCGATGATCGTCACTGCCAGAGCGATCGCCGTGGCGATATGTCCGAGCGCCAGCCACCATCCGGCCAGCAACAGCCAGATCAGGTTGCCGATCAGGCCCAGCGGTCCGGTGCCGATATCGGAACGGCCGGTGAGGCTGTCGCGGCGTACCGCCTTTTGACCGAACGGCAGCAAGGTATAAGCGGCGATGTTGAACGCCGCTCTTGCCCAAGGCAGGCCGATGATCGTGATGGCCATGATGACGGCGGCGACCGCCCAGCCGGCTGCCATCCAGAAGCCGCCGAAAACGATCCAAAGCACGTTCAGAAGGATGGAAACCGGAGGCATGTTATCTTTTCAAATCTGAATGGCGCGCCGTCGCGCCGTGCTCGACAGTCTATAAGCCATTCGCGGCGTAGGCGAAAGCAAGTCGGGTGGGGGAATCAAGGGAGACATGCCAGCCGGGCTTCCCGCCGGAGCGGCCAGGCGCCGGATCAACGGCGATAGCGATTGCCGCGCGAATAGACCGGACGGCTTTCCTGCAGCGGGCGGCTTGCCGGATTGACGCGCGCCTCGCTCAGGCTCCGCGTGGCCGGCTTCAGCTCTTCAAGGAAAATCGGCATGGAAAAATAATAGCCCTGCGCATAGCGAATTTTGGTGGCGGCCTGCAGGTAGGCGAGCTCCTCGAACGATTCGATACCTTCCGCAATGACCGTCATGCCGAGCGCTTCGCTCAGCGATTCGATCGCCCTCAAGATGCCCTGGCTGCGCGGGCGTTTATGAATGTCGGTAATGAACGAACGGTCGATCTTGATTTCATCGGCGGTAATGTCGGCCAGCGCCGACAGCGACGAATAGCCGATGCCAAAATCATCGATCGAAATCCTGACCCCGAGTTTGCGGAACATCGGCAGGATTTCGGTCTGGAAATGGGTTTTCGCGACAAAGGCGTCTTCCGTCACCTCGATCATGAAGCGCTCGGGATATCCGGTCGCCTCGAGGGCTTGCGCAAACGGACGCATGAACTTCGGATTGCCGGCCTGCTTTGCCGCCACGTTCATGCTGATGGTGGTATCGTGACCGAATGTTTCGTTGATGAGATCGATCGACCTGACGATCTCGGCCAGCACCAGATGCGTCAACTCGTCGATCAGGCCCAATTCCACGGCGAGATTGATGAAGGTGCCGGGAGCCTGGATCACGCCTTCGTCGTCGCGCAGCCGGACCAGCGCCTCGATACCCTTGATATCCTGGGTTCTGATGTCGACCTTGGCCTGAAAGGCACAGCAAAAGCGCTGGTCCAGGATTGCAAGGCGCAGCGACTGCTCGACTTTCGTCCGTGCGAGCGCCTCGCGCTCCATGCCTTCGTCGAAGAAGGCGGCAGCCCCCTTGCCGTCGTGCTTGACCCGATACATCGCAATGTCGGCGTTCTGGCGCAGTACGTCGTAGCTGCGGCCATGATCGGGATAAAGGCTCACCCCGATCGACGTGGAGGCAAATATCTCCGATCCATCGATAAAAAACGGCGCCCTGAGCCGTTGCAGCACAAACTGGATGTACTCCGCTACCTCTTGTTCGCTCTGGACCGGGTTGAGCAACAGCAGGAATTCGTCGCCGCTGATCCGCGACAGCATGTCGGATTTGCGCAAGTCCAGCGCAAGCCGCTTGGCGACCTCTACCAATAGCGCATCCCCGACCGTATGGCCGTAGTAGTCGTTGATGTGCTTGAAATTGTCGATGTCGAGAAAAGCGAGCGCGAATTTGCCTGTTTCGTCGCGCTGCAGGAGGCCGTTGGCGCGATGTTCGATCACCCGCCGGGTCGGCAGTTCGGTCAATTCGTCATAATAGGCCGACCGGAACAGCTGATCTTCGAGAGCCTTTTGCTCGCTGATGTCGGCAGAGCTCGAAAGCAACAGATTGCGGTCCGCGATACGAACCGGACGATGGCTGGTCAGCAGGACCCGTTTGACCGGGCCGCTGGTGAAGCATTCTTCCGCAACGACAGCGCGTCCGGTGCGGAGCAACTCGATACCGTTTTGGCGGCGGTGATCCAGTTCCCTGGAAGGCCTCGCCGGCACAATCCCAAGCTGGGCCGCCGCAGCATCGTTCATCAGCAGGAAGCGGCCCTGTTCGTCCTGAACGGTGACGCCGCTGGGGAGCATTCTGAGCACATCCTTCAGAATGCCGAGCTCGCTCTCTCCAACGAGTTCGTCCTCGCCTGCGGTCGCGGCGATCTGCAGGTCATGTTGGGGGCGGTTTTGCATCTCCGCTGAACATGCCAAGGTCTCTTGTAGTTTTGGTTAAATGGAATCCGCAAAAATGGAGGCAGTCGTGCAAGCGTGCGGTTTTGATTTGGCTCGCCTCAATCGTCATTAACAGTTGGTCAACGCCAGCAAGCCGGGAGAAGCGTCGGCACTCAACTTCGCGGTATGCGGCACTGCATGGTGCAATGAATCCCGGTTTTCAGGAATGCAATTTCGGTCTTGCCGTCGAACGGCTTAAGCGCCGAATTCAGCAATCTGGTGCCGAAGCCGGCTTTCCCGATCGCTCCGACCGGCGGGCCTTCGGTCTCATCCCAGGCAATATTGAGACGATCGTCCGTCACCGACCACGACACCTGCAAAAGCCCGCGAGGGGAAGAAAACGCGCCATACTTTCCGGCGTTGGTGGCAAGCTCGTGAAATATCAACGCAAAGCTCACCGCGAGCTTGGCGGGAAGAAACAGCGAATTGCCGTTCAGGGTAAACCGCACATGTCCATAAGGTCCAAGCTCGGAGCGCAGGAGGTCCTTGATATCGCAACCGCCGCCGTCGACCTTTGCGATCAGATTCGTCGGCGGCCGACAGCGCCCGTATCCGTCGATCGATGCTGGCCCAGATTTGCGGTTCATCCTGCAGGACCTGATGAAGAACGGCGTGAATTGTCGACAATTTGTTTTTTAATCGGTGCTGAAATTCCTCGACCACGAGCTTTCGATACTCTTCCTCCTCAGTCAGGCGCTTGGCGATCTCCCGTTGTTGCGCCGCGACGGATCGATAGTGCTCGACGCCCCAAATCGTGAGGCCGGACACGACCAGAAAGATCGCCAAAAGCGCGAGTCTTGCAAGATCGACCGACCCGTCCCCGAAGTTGAGGGTCAGACCGAGTATGCCCCCGACCAGCGCCGTCAAGATTCCGATCCGGAAACCGCCGAACGCGGTGGCAAACAACACGGCCGGGAAATACGGCGTGAAGAATACATCCGGCCGGATCAGGGAGAGACACCACCGTGCCATGCTCGATAAAGCGAGGCAGCAGGCCGCAAACCCGATGCTGAAAAGCGGTGACGGCAGGGATGTTCCGTGCCAGCCCCGCCGAAACTCGTCGATTAATTTCCCCATGCGTCACATCAGCCGATCAGCAAATCCAAAATAAGGCATGGGGCAGCAGAAAGGACGCAGTCCGAGACCACCAAGCGAAAACCGGATTTAGCAACGCAAACAAGCATGGCTTGCGCACCTTCGGCAAGCCGGGGGTATACTGAACCGGGAATTGCCAGAATGAGGAGAACACAATGGGAAGGCTGGACGGCAAGGTCGCGGTGATCACCGGTGCGACAAGCGGCATCGGCCTGCGCACCGCCGAGATATTTGTCGCGGAAGGCGCGAAGATCGTCGTCGCCGGCCGTCGCGCGCCGGAGGGCGAGGCGCTGGCCAACAAACTCGGCGCCGCCTGCGTTTTTCGCCAAACCGATGTCACGGTTGAAGAGCAGATGCGAGCGCTGATCGGACAAGCCGTCGAAAAATTCGGCCGCATCGATTGCCTGTTCAACAATGCCGGCGGTCCGGCCCAGACCGGCGGCATCGAAGGCCTCGAGGTTGCACGCTTCGACGCAGCGATGGCAACCTTGGTGCGCAGCGTGATGCTCGGCATGAAGCATGCCGCGCCCCATATGCGCCGGCAAGGCTCGGGCAGCATCATCAACAACGGCAGCATCGCCGGAAGGCTCGCCGGTTTCTCGTCGTCGCTGGTCTATGGTGCCGCCAAGGCTGCCGTTATTCACCTCACCAAATGCGTGGCGATGGAATTCGGCGAAGCCGGCATCCGCGTCAACAGCATTTCGCCGGGCGCGATCGCTACCGGCATCTTCGGCAAGGCGCTCGGTCTCTCGGTTGAGGCGGCGGAGAAAACACCCGACGTGATGCGCGAGGTCTACAAGACCGCGCAACCGATTCCGCGCGCCGGGTTGCCCGAGGATATCGCCCATGCCGCGGTGTTTCTCGCCAGCGACGAATCCAGCTTCATCAACGGGCACGATCTGGTGGTGGACGGCGCCATCACCGGTGGCCGCAACTGGACCGCGCAGCAGCAGGGCTATGTCGCCTTGCGCAAGGCGTTCGATCAGAGCGCGGGGTGAATGCTCGAATATCGAACGGCGGTTGACCGGGGCCGCGCGTGGTGGTCACGACTGACATGAACGCAAGGGTCGAAGAGAAACTGCGATTGCTTGCCGCCATTGTCGCTGTTGGGACGATTGCAGGACTGGCGGTCAGCTTCGCAGAAGGCCGCATCTCATCTTTCGCCCTCGTCGTGGGAGCAGCCTTCGGATTTATCACGAGCGTCGTGATCGGTGGCGTCGAGCTGTTCGTGTTGGGCGGGCCGATGCGGGACTGGCTCCGCGGGGTCGCCATTCACCGTCTGCTCGATCGTACCTTTCGCCTCCTGACCCTTGCCGTCGTGGACTATCGCGGCGAAGTCCTCAATTATATCGGCGACGAGGTGATCGTGACCTGGCGGGAACGCGACGGCGCGATCGATTGCCGGCCGCTGCGCTGCTTTGCAGCGATGCGGCACGAATTGTCGGGTGCATCGAGCCAATTCGAGCGCGAGTTCGGAGCCGTGCCGCGGATTCGCGGAAGCCTGCATTTCGGGCCGGTCATCGTCGGTGAAATCGGCGACGTCAAGCGTGCCATCGTCTTCAACGGCGACGTCATGAATGCCGCCGCACGGCTCGAAGAACTCAGCCGAACCGTGGACGGTGGCTCCCGCGCGGCGATGGAACGCTTCAGCTCAGTGCTGCCGTTTGCAATTCGCGATCTCGGGCGGTCCGATTCGCGGACGTGCCGATGGCATCGACGTGGTCGGTATTGACGACCGCAACGGGAGCCGGGAAAGTATGCCTGCAAGGCGGAAGGTTTACGATCAGGGCAGATAGGAGACAGTCATGTTCGCAATGTCGGGCTTGGCGCGAGGGCGGAGGGAGGTTCAACCGATTTACATGGCCGGTCTTGCCGGTCTCGCCTGTGCGTTCCTGATCGGAAAGACATTGCCGCTCACCATGGATGCGGTCTCGACGATTGTCGCGCCGCTGTGCGCGGTCGCTGGTTCCACCGGATCGGCGCTCGATACCGTTGAGCCGATTGCCTCATATGCTTTGCCGAATGTACCGGGCAAGCGGGTCACGATCGTGCGGGTGTTCTACGGACCCGGCGGATTTACCCGCGCGCATCGGCATGCGGGCTCCGTCACCGCCTATGTCACCAAAGGCGAAATCCGCTCGCAGCTTGGTGGAGGTCCTGTCGAGACCTTCAAGGTGGGGCAATCGTTCTTCGAGCCGCCCGGCGCGACACACCTGGTCTCGGCGAACGCCAGCAACAGCGAGCCCGCGGAACTGATTGCGGTGTTTGTTGCCGACGAGGGCGCGCAACTCACGACATTCATCGAATAGAGCGTTTTCCGGATCAATCGGAATCGCGGTGCGCCTCAAACCCGCGCCAGCGTCACGCGCAATCCATCCTTCGGCTTCGGGATCGGCCACATCTGCCAGTCCGGCCTGGTGCCGGGCTCCAGCGAAACGCTGAGGTTCTGCAGGAAATGCCGCGCGAAGCATTTCGCCTGCATATAGGCGAAGTGCAGCCCGAGGCACATATGCGCGCCGCCGCCGAACGGCACCCACGCGAAGCGATGGCGGGCGCGCTGTCCCTCGTCGGTAAAGCGCATCGGATCGAACGTTTCCGGATCCGGCCATATTTGGGGCATGTGATGGGTGAACAGCGGGTTGATTCCGACCAACGCGCCCGCGGGTATCGCGTAGCCCGAAAAGCTGAAGTCCCGGGTCGCGCGTCGTGGCAGCGACGGCACCGGCGGCTTCATCCGCATCGCCTCCTTGAACGCCATCTCGTTCAGCGGCATGGCTTCGAGATGGTCTGATGTCGTCGGCCTATCGGCGGCGACGCCCAGCGCGTTGACTTCGTCGCGCAATTTGCGCTGCCAATGCGGATTGGCGGCGAGGGCCGCGACAAAGGATGTCAGCGACGAGGTCAGCGTGTCGTGTGCGGCCATCATCAGAAAGCTCATGTGATCGACGATATCCTGGGTCGAGAGCAGCGCGCCGTCCTCGTGGGTGGCGCGGCATAGCTGCGAGAACAGGTCTTCGCCGCCGTTGTCGCGACGGATCGGAATCTGTTCCGAGAAATAGGCGACGACGCGCGCGCGGCCTTTGACGCCGCGCGCCATTTGCGTGCCGGGCAGAGGTCGGCGGATCGGGGTAACCGCTGCCGCGACCATATCGATGAACGCACGGGTGATATCGTCGACGTCGGGCCCGATGCTTGTCCCGAGAAACGAGGTCGCCGCCAGATCGAGTGTCAGTTGCTTCATTGCCGGATAGAACAGCATCGGCCCCGGTTGCGCTTTCCACTGCGCGACCCGCGCCGCAATCCCCGCGTCGAGGGTGGCGAGATAGGATTTCATCGGTCCGGCCTTGAACGCAACCGAAAGCGCGCGCCGGTGCAGGCGATGCTCGTCGAAATCGAGCAGCATCAGGCCGCGCGGAAACAACCTGCCCAGGACGGGCTCCCAGCCATGGGTCGAGGAGAACAGCCTGCTCTGGTCGAACAGCACAAGTTCATTGGCTTCAGGCCCGAGCAGGGTGATGCTGGTTTCGCCGAGCACGCGGCTGCGATAGACGAGACCGTGCTTGGCGGCCATCCGCTCGACTTCACCCTTGGGGTCGGCAAGGATCGTCAGCGTCCGGCCGATGATCGGCCAACCCTCGTCGCCCGGGATATGCGTCAGCGAGGTGCGTTTGGCCGGCGTCAGGATGTTCGCGGGAGAAACCACAGTCTGCATGGACATTGCAATTGCTCCGATCGGTCTCAATGGATCCGCCGGACCGCAACTTGGTGTCGATCGCAGGTCCGGGTCGATGTCGTCGGCGTAGTCCCAAGTCGACAAAATAGCCGCTTTGTCAGGACTGTGCAAAGGCTCATGCGGGCGCGTCAGCCGCTTACGCCTTCCCCTTCCGCTTCGCGGCTTCCTTTTGCAGATCGGGCGCGTTGACGGCCGGGATCGCGACGCGTCCGGGCCCGGTGACCGTCAGAGCCGCCGCGGCCTTGTCGTTTTCCATGATCTTGGCCATCACGGCTTGGCCGGCGCGCTCGAACACCGCGCGGTTCTCGATCACGAATTTCTGCGATTTGCGCAGGCCGTCGATATAGCCGTTGATTTCCGGGATGACATAGCGCGCCACCATGTCCCAGCTGCGGCGGGTGTTTTCCGGGTTGGCCCAGTCATGCGCGAAGCCGATGATGGTGCCGACGCCGCCGCTGACCTCCATCAGGTTCTTGATGGTTTTGACCAGATCGTCCGGCGTGCCGATGGTGGAGGCCGCGCGCCTCGCCGCCGGCCGTCTGCTCCACCGCTTCCTCGGGCGATGTGAACGCCTGCAGCCCCGGCCGCTTCAGCGTGCCGACATTATATTCGTTGTGCCAGCGCATCAGTCCGGCGCCGGCCTCGCGCTCGCGCCTGTTCGCGGGTCTCGGCAATGTGCCAGCTCAACAGCACGCGCCAGTTCGAACGGCTCGACGGTGGTGCCGTGCTTCTTCGCCGCGTCCTCGGCAAACCCCCATTGCGTCGGCAGCGCCATCAGGCCCTGCGTCGACATCGAGCCCAGCGAAATGATGCCGATGCCGTATTTGCCGGCCAGCGTCATGCCCGACGGCGAGATCTGCGAGGCCACCACGAACGGCATCTCCTCCTGCAGCGGCAGGATCTGCAGCGCGGCGTCGTTCATGGTGAACCAATCGCTCTTGGCCGTGACGCGCTCGCCGTTGAACAGCCGGCGGATGACCGCGATCGCCTCGTCCTGACGATCGCGTTGCGTCATCGGATCGATGCCGAGCGTATGCGCGTCGGAGGCCAGCGCACCCGGCCCGGAGCCGAAGATGGCGCGGCCACCGGTCATGTGATCGAGCTGCACCATGCGCTGCGCGACGTTGAAGGGGTGATGATAGGGCAGCGAGACCACGCCGGTGCCGAGCTTGATGCGCTTGGTGCGCTCGCCGGCGGCGGCCAAAAACATCTCCGGCGAGGCGATGGTTTCCCAGCCCGAGGAATGATGCTCGCCGCACCAGAACTCGTCGTAGCCGAGCGCGTCGAGCTGTTCGACGAAATCGAGATCGCGGCGGAATTGCAACATCGGATGCTCGCCGATCGGATGATGCGGGGCGAGGAAGGCTCCGAATTTGACGCGCGCCATGGACTTTCTCTCCGGAATTTATTGTTCTTGGGTTGCTCGGCCGCAAACTACGGGGTGAGGAGGGAGAGGGCAATCGCCGAAACTGCCGACGAAGCATGGTTGTCCCGCAGACCTCGTTGACATACCGTCACCCGGAATTCTCCCGGCCTTTTCACTCTCATCGCAATGGACCGTCATGAACCGTGTTCTCGCCCATACCGGCGCCAGACGCTGGCAGGACAATCGGCGGGCTTGATCGACGCGGTAAAGTCGACCCAGCTCATCATCGAGGAAACCGTGGCGCAGTTCTTCGCCATCACCGGCCGGCTTGGCGGTCTGGCCGCGGCGCATACATTCGGCTGAGGCCGCAAGACACGCCGTGCCCCGAGTGCTTACCTCGGAGGTAATCGCCGGGGCGACCGAGATCTGAAATCATCCGCTACATCGGATTTCGGACCATACCATTCACCATGCATCAGATCGTTTCGGCCACCGTGGATTTATCGCGCCGCTGGTGGGTACTGGCGATCGTCGTCGCCGCGCAATTCATATTCGGGGTCGATGCCTTCATCGTCAACGTTGCGATCCCGACCATTGCCATCGACTTGCACGCCAGTGCAGCCCAGATCGAGGCGGTGATCGCGATCTATCTCATCGCCTATGCCACGCTGGTGATTACCGGCGGCCGGCTCGGCGATATCTATGGTACCAGGAATGTATTCTTGGCCGGCGTGCTCGGTTTCACGCTCACGTCGCTGTGGTGCGGGCTGGCGCAAACCGGACCCGAATTGATCCTCGCGCGGCTGGCGCAGGGCGCGACTGCGGCGCTGATGGTGCCGCAGGTGCTCGCCACCCTTCATCTGCTGTTTTCCGATTTCATCGCGCGGCCGCGCCTTTGGCATTTACGGCATGGTGCTTGGCCTTGCGGGTGCGGCCGGTTTTTTGCTCGGCGGCGTCCTGGTGACGTTGGATCTGGCCGGGCTGGGCTGGCGCGCGGTGTTCTTCGTCAACCTGCCGTTCGGCTTGATCATCATGGCCGCGGCCTGGCGGATCATGCCGTCGGTGCCTCGTCGTCCCGGCACAAGGCTCGACGTTCCCGGCGCGATCGTGCTGTTCACGGGACTGCTGTGTCTGATCGGTCCGCTGCTGTTCGGCCACGATGTGCATTGGGCGCCGTGGGTCTGGCTGGTGATGGCGGCCGGCATTGCGATCCTTGCCGTCTTCCTGCGGCTTGAGCGCGCCGTTGCAAGCCGTGGCGGCATGCCGCTGATCGATCTTGCGCTGCTCTCCGACGCGGCGTTCATGCGCGGCCTCTATGCGACCTTCCTATTCTTTTTCGCGA
Organism: uncultured Pseudomonadota bacterium; assembly: GCA_963729395.1. GTDB lineage: Bacteria > Pseudomonadota > Alphaproteobacteria > Rhizobiales > Xanthobacteraceae > Bradyrhizobium. The sequence goes on from CAVSOS010000004.1 coordinate 11,447, forward strand.
ACCTGTCGTTCTATCTGGTGATGACCATGTTCATGCAGCGAGCGCTGCATATCCCGCCGCTGAAGGCCGGCATGGTCTTCGTGCCGCTCGCGTTGGCCTTCGTGATCGCCTCGCGACACAGTAGCGCCCGGGCGCGGCGTCGCGGCACCCTGGTGCTGCTCGAGGGCTCCGCGCTTCAGGTGGCCGGACTCGCGGTACTTGTGCTGACGGTTGCAGCGGTCGAAGCGCCTGCCGCGCTTTTGCTGGCGCTGGTGTTGGTCATTTTCGGCTACGGCCAGGGGCTGGTGATGGCGCCGTTGTCGAGCGTGGTCCTTTCCACGGTGAAGCCGGCCAGCGCCGGTTCGGGCGCCGGGATGTACGGCACCACGACACAAATCGCCAATGCCGCAGGCGTCGCGGCGATCGGCGCGGTATTCTTTGCAATCGAAGCCGCGGGATCGGCTCGGCCGGCGCTGTTCGTCGCATCGGCGCTGTTTGCGCTGTCGATTGCGGCCAGTGCCGCATTTCTGTCATGGATGCGCCGCGCGCATTGAGGCCGATCGTCACAATGCGGCGCAAAATCCCTTGGGGGTAAAATTCCCCGTGAATGACAGCACACGGCCTTTTCATTTTGCGGTGCAGCAATTATCTGGTCTTGGTTGAGGTGCGAATCTCTCGCCAAGGAGCCTGCCGGTGTCTCTCGCCAAAAATGTCGAATTTCTACGACGCCTGTCAAAGATAAATGGAATCAATGGTCTAGGAGATTTTGGGCGGCCGGACCAAAGCCAAAGCCCGCTTGTCGAGGTGACCGGCTTTGGGACCAATCCGGGTGACCTCAAGATGTTCTCGTTTGTGCCGGATGAATTGCAACCGAAGCCGGCTTTGGTCGTCGTTCTGCACGGATGCGGTCAGACCGCCAACGGCTATGATCTGGGTGCCGGCTGGTCCAGCCTGGCGACGCGTTATGGCTTTGCGCTGCTGATGCCGGAGCAGCAGGCGTCCAATAACCCCAACGGATGCTTCAACTGGTTCAATCCGGAAGATACCGCGCGCGACAGCGGCGAAGCCTGCTCGATCAGGCAGATGATCGCGCGGATGGCTGACGATGTCGGCGTCGATCCGCGTCGCGTCTTCGTCACCGGGATTTCCGCCGGCGGGGCCATGACGTCCGTCATGCTCGCGACCTATCCCGAGGCGTTCGTCGGCGGCGCGATCATTGCCGGGCTGCCGTTCGGCGTTGCGACCAATGTGCGCGAAGCGTTGAGCGGAATGTTCCAGTCGCCATCCCACCCGGCCGGCGAGTTGGGAGACCTGGTGCGCAATGCGTCCAATCATAAGGGGCCGTGGCCGAAACTCTCGGTATGGCACGGCAGCGCCGATCGCACGGTGAACCCCGCCAACGCCAATGAGATCGTCAAGCAGTGGCTCGACGTGCATCAACTGCCTTCGGCGCCGATGTCGGAGGGGACCGTCGACGGCCATCCGCACCAGGTCTGGTGGAACGCGGATGGCGAAACCACCGTCGAATCCTACACCATCACCGATATGGCCCATGGCACCCCGCTTGGTGTCGCGGACAATGACGAGCGGTACGGTTCCCAAGGCGCGTTTCTGATCGAGGCGGGAATCTCGTCGTCGTATCACATTGCGAGTTTCTTTGGCCTGACCGACTGGATTGGCCAGCCCAAGGAGGCTGTGAAGGAAGCTTCGAAGGAAGCCGCAAGGCCAATTGCTGGATATTCCGTGGCGCCGGCGCGAACCGCGGATATTTCGACAGTGCTTCGGCCGCTGACAGCATTAAGCCGCCATTCCGAGCCACCCCGTCGGCGGCGAAATCGCAACATCGACGTCGGTGCCGTCATCGCGCGCGCGCTTACGGCCGCGGGTCTGATGAAATAGGGGCTGCCGTCAGGCTCATCGACCACGGCGGCGGTTCGCCCGCTGACCAATCGCGGTTGCCGCGCCGGCTTCCACCATTTTGTTCCGCCCGATCAGGGTATTATCGGAACCAAATGGCAGACCCCGAGTTTTCTGGGATTGTGACCGGCGATAAAGTTCCAGCTGCCAGTATGGACTGAACTCGCCACCGGTCGTCCCTGATGTTGAAGATCAAGAGTCTGACCTCTGCGGATTTTCTCGCCGGCGGCGGGGAAATGGGCGCTGCGACGCGCGCTCACCGCTGGGCGGCTGGTCCGCTGGGGCCGCCTGAGACCTGGCCGCAAAGCTTGCGGACAGCTGTACGACTGTTGCTGAACACCAACCACCCGATGCTGCTCTGGTGGGGTCCGCACCTCATTCAATTCTATAACGACGCCTATCGCCAGACGGTGGGGCCTGAATTCCATCCTGCCGCGCTGGGCCAGCGCGGCCGGGAATGCTGGGACGAAATCTGGGATATCCTGGGTCCGCAAATCCAACAGGTCATGAGCAGCGGCGAGGGGGCATGGCACGAAAACCAGCTGCTGCCGATCACCCGTCGCGGCAGGCTGCGGCAACATCTTTGGACCTACAGCTACAGCCCGGTCGACGATGGCGGTCGCATCGGTGGAATTCTCGTGGTTTGCCGCGACGTCACTCGCGAGCGGCGCGCGACCGCTGCCTTGCATGAACGCGAGACCGAACTGGCGCGCGTGCAGCAAATCGGCCGGATCGGCGGGCTTGAGGTCGATCTGAGGACAGGCTTTCACAACCGCCGGTCACCGGAATATCTGCTGATTCACGGGTTGCCGCCGGAAGCGGTCGACGAATCCCATGAGGACTGGGTCCGGCGCATCCATCCCGAGGATCGCGAAGCCACCGAAAAGAAATTCCGTGATGCCGTCGCGGGCAACGTTCGCGACTATACCGCGCAATACCGGATCATTCGCCCAAGCGACGGTGAGACGCGCTGGATTTCGGTGAGATCCACCATCGAGCGGGACCCGAGCGGAAAGGCCATGCGTCTGGTCGGCGCGCACGCCGATGTCACCGAGCAGGTGGTCGCGGAGCAGGCGCTGCGGCAGAGCGAAGCGGAATTCCGTACCCTCGCCGAAGCCGTGCCGCACCATGTCTGGACCGCAAGGCCCGACGGATTGCTGAACTGGTTCAACCCGCGCGTTTATGAATATGCGGGCTTCAGTCCCGGGGAACTCGACGGCGATCAATGGAGCAAGATCGTCCACCCCGACGATCTTCCGGGCGCGGCCGCCGTTTGGACGCAGGCGATCGGCAGCGGCAAAGCCTACGAAATTGAATTCCGCCTGCGTCGCGCCGATGGCGCGTTCCGCTGGTTTCTGGCGCGGGCAGTGCCAGCGCGCGACGAGAAGCGCGAGATTATCCGCTGGATCGGCACCAATACCGATGTCCATGATCATAAGCTGATTGCCGGTGAGCTCGCTGAGCTGAATGCAACGCTGGCGCAACGCGTCGAGGAAAAGACCCGCGAGCGCGACCGGATCTGGAACGTATCGCAAGACCTTTTA
>CAVSOS010000005.1:0-65873 GCA_963729395.1 uncultured Pseudomonadota bacterium
GTCCGTCCGGAGACTTTAGGCCGGATTGCAGAGTTTTCTGAGCATGAGGCGGATTGATGCGAGGCGCAAGAACGCCAGAGCCTTTCGGTTGAGATTCTCCCAATCCTTGGCAAGCCTTCGGCAGCGATTGAGCCAGGCAATGGTACGCTCGACGATCCAGCGTTTGGGCAAGACCACAAATCCGCTGGCCTGATCGGAACGTTTGACGATTTCAATGTCGAGATGCGGCAGAACCTTTGCAAGCGCTTTCGCAAATTTCGGTCCTTGATATCCGCTGTCGGCGAAGAGCGTCTTCAAAAATGGAAACATGCCGAACAGTGTCGCCATGACGAGAACGCCTCCATCGCGATCTTGAATGTCGGCCGGATGAACGATGGCGTGGAGCAGGAGGCCTACTGTATCGACAAGAATGTGCCGCTTCTTGCCTTTGATCTTCTTGCCCGCATCGTACCCGTGCGGATCAATGCACGCCCCCCTTTTTCCGCGCTTTTCACGCTCTGGCTGTCGATGATGGCGGCGGTCGGACTGGCTTCCCGCTGCTCTCGTTCGCGACACTGTTCATAGAGCGCGTAGTGGATTCGTTCCAATGTGCCGTCATATGTCCACAGATCGAAGTAGCCGTAGACCGAGCTTTTCGGCGGCAGATCTTTCGGGATCGCGCGCCACTGACAGCCGGTAGAGAGAATGTACATGAGGCCGTTCACCACCTCCCGCATGATCACCGTGCGCTTGCCACCACCAGTTTTGCCCGGCGGGATCAGCGGTTCGACCAGTCTCCATTCGCCGTCGGTCAAATCGCTCGGATATCGCAACTTGCTGCGGTCGTAACGGGCGCGGTTCTTGCTCGTCCACATCGGTGACCCCTCCTCGAATCAGGCCACCACTCTTAAAATCACAGATGATTCATATGATTCAAGAACTCTTCGGACAGACACTTAGAGAGTGGAGCGCTTGTGGAGATCATACCCGATTTTCGTCGCCGGGCGCTCGCCGTGTCCCTCGTCGTAGCACATCGGAGCAATCTGTCGCGCCGAGTCCGCGCATTCATGAAATGGATCGAAGATGTGCTGACGCCGTATCTGGAATAGTCCTTTGGCACAAAGTGAACCTACGCGTCGGATGGCTGCTTTCCGGAAGCGGCGTAGGGATCCGGAGCGACCGCAAAGGGCGCTAAGCAGCCGAAGGGGACCCTCGACCGCCTGCCTGAGCCTCTTGCCGATCAGCGCCCTCACCGTCCGCGAAGTGACCAAGGGCATTGCGAAATTGCGCCAATCGAAGCCGAACGTCGCCGCCGCCGTCGCCGAGCGCATGGCCACGGCGTTCGACGCTTTCGACAACCGGATGACGTCAGTAACAGCGTGATGTTCCATGAGGCCCTCGCAAGCTGTTTCAAAGAGGCATCCGCGATTGAACTCGCTTTAAGGCGGTGGCTGTCACCGTCGGAAGATGAAGCGCTCGCGCGATGGCTTTACCTCGATAGCCAAGATGAAAGTGTGATTTCAGCAGGACGATTTATATCGGTGTGCCAGGCGGTCGAAATAATCGGTCGACACGCGAAAGGGGGTGCGCCATTCGACAAGGCAAAGTTCAGATCAGCGGCGTCCAAGGTCGCTGATGTGATATGCGCGGAACTCGGACCGGGCTTTGATACAGAGGAGTATAGGAATCGCTTTCGCCAACTAGTGACCGGCGGTAACCGGTTTTCGTTTCGGGATCACATTCAAGAGTTTGTTTCCGGAATCCCGCCCGTTCTGAGAAACGCGCTTCTGCCGGATCAAGAAGCGTTCATCGCTAGATTGGTCAAAATGCGAAACCTATTCGTGCATATGGAAAGCCAAGACCTCGCCTCCGAACAAGCTGAAAGCCACGTTGGTGAAATGACATATCGGCTACTTGCATTGTTTGCGGCCCATCAAGGTGCAGTTCTCGGACTTAACCCTCATCGAGTCCTCAGTGGTCTCGCAAACAGCTCCATCGGACGGGCCGCCCGAGCGGCGGGCGCCGCTTTTACCTTGCCTAACGGACCAGCGCGTATTGAATGCCTGGACGGGCCGCTCGTAAGCGCGCTCGGACGATCGGCGTGCGGAGGTTTGCGTGGAAACAAAGAGAGCTTCCAAATCTTTTCGCTACAGGGCCAAGACGACCTGGAGTTCCGCGCGGCGGGGCCTGCTTTCAGCAGCGGAGAAGCCGACCATCATTGTTGGCAGCCCACCGGAGTTCAAGGGCGAGCCGAACATCTGGGCACCCGAAGAATTGCTGGTTGGCTCGGTCAATACTTGCATGATGCTGACATTCCTCTCCCTCGCCCAAGCACGAGGGCTGGCTCCAGCGGGATATGAGAGCGAAGCAGAAGGCCTGCTTGAGGACATCGACGGCAAATACAGCTTCACCGAAGTGACGGTTCGCCCCCTTATAACCGTCAAGAGCGAAGCCGAGCTTGAGCCCGCCCGTGAGATCATGGAAAACGCCGAAGCTCACTGCTTCATTTCGAACTCCGTCAAGGCGAAGGTCAAGGTGCTCGCTGAGCTTGTCGTTGCCCCATCGCCAAAGTGAAGGGGGCAACGATGAGCGCCAGCAAAACGTAGCGCAAGATCGCAGGCCATCGCAGGTAATCGGGTCGGAGCGCTTAGTCGGCCGTGGCATCATAGCGTCACGGCGAAGCAATTTTGCCCATCTTCATCGGCCGTGGCGCGCCACGCGCATAAATTTCTACCACATGATCCCGAGGATCTAATCGTCAACACGCCACTGGTTGAGGCTGATCTCGATCTTTGCCGCTCCGCACGTGCAGGATGCTGCGAAGAGGTCGGATCAAGGCTAACCCAGGCTGACGGGCGCCGCCCCCTCGTCAAATCAATCCTGCCAGCCCTGATCCAAGCGAGGACGAGCTGGCACGAAGCTAATATCAAAGCGTTCACTCCAGCGGCTCGAGCTTCAGCGCCTCGGCTACGTAAGGCGCATGGCTGTACTCGTGGATGACGGCGATCTCGCCGCCGTGCCACCCGAGCAACACCACATAGTCAACCGGCAGCTTCGGATCAGAGATGGCCAGCGCGGGCCGACCATCCGCGCGCAGTAGCGATGCAGCCCGGGCCGCATCCGCGCCATCAGCTCGGCAAGTTCATGGCCTCCCATCGATGGCCAAAGCGGGCGTTCATTCGAAGCCGTAGGCCTCGAGGACGTTGACGCCTTTGCGCACGACCTCCGGCGCAGCCACACAGCGGCTCGGGCCTTCGGCGCTGAATGCCTTGAAGCTCGGCAGTCCGGTCATCGGCTCGGACTCATCGCCGTTGAAATTGATAAAAATGTGCATGAATTCGTCACCCGCGCGGCACAGCGCGTATGCGATGCCAGGCGGGCCCTTTTCACGTAACTCGGCGAACACGGCGCGCGACAGCGCCTCGTTCTCGTCGGCCCGGTCAGGCTTGGCCGTGTAGCGAACAATGGTCACTCTCTGCATCTCGCACTCTCCATGACGCGGCCACCCGATGCAAGCCGCTGCCCCCTAGACGATGGTTCTCCGCCAAAGGATTCGCGGCGGTCGCAATTAATTTTGCGGCCGCCAACTCTTTCGTGTCACCGTGAGTGTGATCCGCTAGACCTTTGGCCGTTGGCCCACCGGCGCCGGACACGCAAATCGTCCAAACCGGGACCGCCCGTTGAGGCAGTCCGCCTGGCGATACGCGTCCCCGGGGCGAACCCGGCCATCCGGCCGGTAGCCTGGACATGGGAAATCTCCGAGTCTTGTCCCTATCTTAAATGGACAGGAGTTACCTATGACCGACACCGACCTCTTGGCCGAATTCTCGAACGCTCTGGCCAGGCGCGCGGAAACAGCAAAAACCGCGATTGTCGCTGTCCGCCTCGCACACGGGCGGCATATTACCGGGATCGTGTGGCGACCTGAGATCGTCGTCGTCTCCGAGCAGTCGCTGCCGCGAAAGGATGATTTTGAACTTGTCGCAGCGGGCGGCGCGGTCGTGACGGCCAGGATGGCCGGCCGCGACCCCGCCACCAATATCGCGATTTTGCGGCTCGCGGAGCCGATAGCGTCGCCATCGATCACCGCGGGCGAGGCGCATACCGGCGCAGTGGCGCTGGCGATCGGAGCGGACGGAACGGGTGCTGCGAGCGCGCGGCTGGGGCTGGTCAATCTTGCCGGCGCCGAATGGCATTCCAGCCGCGGCGGCCTCATCGACCGGCGTATTGTGCTCGATCTTCGGCTTGCGCACCGTGAGGAGGGCGGACCGGTTTTCGACGCCGCGGGCGCTTGTCTCGGCATGTCGACCTTCGGGCCGCGCGGCCAGGTCATTGCCATTCCGACCGCCACCATTGAACGTATCGTGCCGCTGCTGCTCAAGAACGGCCGCGTTGCGCGCGGCTGGCTCGGTGTCGCCTTGCAAGCCGTCGCGGTGCCCGATGCGCTACGCGAGACCGCCGGCCAGTCCAGCGGCTTGATGGTCATGTCGGTCGTTAACGACGGCCCCGCGGCGCAAGCAGGCATTGTGGCGGGTGACATCATCCTGAGCGTCGATGGCACGTCAACGCATCGATTCCGGAAAATCGCCAGGCACTTCGGTTCCGACAGCATCGGGCGGAAGGCCGACCTTCGCCTGATCAGGAGCGGTACGGTGATTACGGTGCCGACGACGATTGCAGAAAGGCCCGCCGAATGAGGGAAGCGGCACGCAAACCGGTGCCGACGGCGCGGCTGCGCGTGGCCATCTACGCCATGAATCTGCTGCGCCGGACGGCCTTGAGCCGAGTGGTCGCCGAAGCCGGGCACATCGTCGTCGGCGCGGAGGACGCCGCCGACGTGGTGCTCGCGGACGGCGACTGTGTGCCGGGTGAAACCCGCCCGGTCGTCACTCTCGGAGGCACCGGTGGCGACCGACCCGGCATGCTGTCACGCGATGCCGGCGCGGACCAGATCGATGCTGCAATACGGGCGGTGTCCGCCGGCCTGATCGTCCGCTTGCCTGACGCGATCGATGCCGGCTTCGGCGCGATGCGCGAGACCGATGGTCACGCACTTCTAACTCCGCGCGAACTCGAAGTGCTGGTGACGCTCGCGGAAGGCATGACTAACAAGGCGATCGCGCGCCGATTGAACATCTCTCTGCACACCGTGAAATTCCATGTCGAATCCCTGTTCCGAAAATTGGGCGCGCGCACAAGGACCGAGGCGGTAGTGAAAGCCTCCGAACGCCGGCGCCATGAGACGATCACCCTGTGACCATCTAAATTCTACCTCGCTCTGATCATCAAGGGACCTGGCCCGCGGTCGGATTTGTCTAGAGCCTCTTCCGTTCCGATTGAATCGGAACGGAGGCTCTATCTCCAAATTTTGACGCGTTTTCTTCACGCGAACCTGTATCCACCCCGGATCAAGTCCGGGGCAGTCTTTCGCTGGAAGACGCTCTAATTGACCGCGTTATTGGGAATGTGGTCGAGAAAGATCGCCCAGTTGGCGAACCCACGCAGCAGGTCGAGGCGATAGTCGCGACCCTTCGGCGGCAGGATGGCCTGTATCGCCATTGTATAGCTCCAACCGACCTCAATCGTGAGGTTCCGCCTGCAAGCCTCACGCTTGCTTTATCCAGCAGACATCTTTTGATGGTATCATATTTCGATGGCCGAAGAGATTTTTCCGTGGCCGCCGGCCGCACGCATCCCGGAGTATTTTCGCTGCCGATATCGCGTGACGCCGATAGCTCCCGTAAACTCAAATCCCGAATCAAACGGATGGACGCCTTTGCGGGAACTCCGGTCCGCCATCAAATGCATGAAACGGAGACGACATGCCATCCAATGTTTCTTCCTCCAAAGCCAGTATCAGAACGCTTCTTCTTGAAGGCGTGAATGACAGCGCGGTCGAGATGTTCGTCAACTCGAACTTTTCAAATATCGAGCGCTTGCCAAAGGCCCTCGATGCGAACGGGCTCCTTCAAGCCATCAAGGGGGTCGACCTTCTCGGCATTCGCTCCCGGACCCAGCTTACGCACGAGGCTCTCGCCGCCGCCGACCGCCTGGTCGCCGTGGGGTGCTTCAGCGTCGGAACAAACCAGGTCGATCTGGATGCGGCGCGTCAACGCGGCATTCCGGTCTTCAATGCGCCGTTCTCCAACACCCGCAGCGTCGCGGAGCTGGTGATCGGCGAGATCGTCATGCTGCTTCGGCGGATTTTCCCGCGCTCCTCGGCGGCTCACAAGGGCGGCTGGGACAAATCGGCGACCGACAGCCACGAGGTGCGCGGCCGGACGCTTGGGATCGTCGGCTATGGCAATATCGGATCGCAGCTCTCGACCCTTGCCGAAGGCATGGGCATGAAGGTCATCTACTACGATCACACCGACAGGCTTCGCCACGGCAATACCGAGCCTGTCGACAGCCTTCAAAGCCTGCTGGCTCAAAGTGATATCGTCAGCCTTCATGTTCCGGAAACACCGGCGACGCATGGCATGATCGGAGAAGTTGAACTCCGCTTGATGAAGCGCGGCGCCTATCTGATCAACAACAGCCGCGGCACGGTCGTCGACCTTGACGCCCTGTCGCGGGCCCTTCGCGAAGGCCGTCTGGCCGGAGCCGCCCTCGATGTCTTTCCGGTCGAGCCGTCGTCAAATTCAGAGCGCTTCCAGAGCCCCCTGCAAGGCCTGGAAAATGTCATCCTCACACCTCACATCGGCGGTTCGACCGAACAGGCGCAAGATCGGATCGGCAGGGAAGTGGCCCGCAAGATGATCGACTATTTTGACAGCGGCTCGACCATGGGTGCTGTCAATTTTCCGCAAGTGCAGTTGCAGGCGCGTTCGCTCGGCACGCGATTCTGCCATGTTCATCGCAACGCGCCCGGCATGCTGAGGCGATTGAACGAAGTGTTCCTGCAGCGCGATATCAATATCTTCGCGCAGTATCTGGAGACCGACAAAAAGGTTGGCTACGTGGTGCTCGACGCCGATCTGGCCGGACAGTCCGGTCCCGCAATTCTCGACGAAATTCGTGCGCTCGACGGCACGATCCGGGCGAGACTGATCTACGAACATTAGCGGAGATGCATGGCGACAGGCGCTAGACTAGAAAGTGGAAACGAAGATCAGCTTGTTCATACATAATTCAACATCTTAATTCGCTCAATATTAGCCATTGGAAGCCAAGGTTCCATTCACGGAGTCCGCAGGAGCGCGCTGTTATCTACCAAGAGGTAGTATGGGATCAATGCTCTTGAAGTTTTTGGCCGACTGCCCCGCCTCAGTCTTGCGATCATCACCCGTGCCGGCACATGAGATTACTGAACTTCTTGCGAATTTGGCCGATCGAGGACGGCAATCGGGGAGCCCTCATCCGCAGAAACACGCCTACGTCGCTTTAAATTGCAACGACGATTGGCGTCGCCGGCCGAAATACGGCTTGGGAATACAGGCTTGGGAAACACAGGCCTGGGTCGACCGGGGTTTAAAATTTTGAATTTGGGGTATTTAAATCATGATTGCCACCGCACTCGAAGAAGCCGATCTCGACTATGCAACGGCGATGGCAGAGCGCGCCAACCGTCATATGGCGCAACATGGGGTGGCTCCCACGCCGAACAATTTTGCCGTCTGGTTTAATTATTCATGCAACATCCAACCGGAACTAAAGCGGACCATTGATATTCTGGTTGCGGGCAGACGGAGGTTCGATGCAGCAACGAACCGGGAGTTATTCTCGACATATCTGGCTGCCGGCTCCGCCGGCGCGACCGTCAGCGATGTCCCCGAACAGTTGAAATCCGTTATGGCCGAGGCGCAGCGATTCGTCGCACAGGCGATCGCCGACAACCACACCCAGATTCAAGCCATCGGCAATGTCGCGGAGCGGGCTGAAAGCGGCATCGACCCGCGATCGTTGGTCGAATGTCTGATGGACGAGTTGTCCAAGGCCGCCGCACGCGCCTCGAAACTCGAGATCAATCTCAGCGAGACCTCGCGCGAACTGGACGCCATCCGCGAATCCCTGAACAAGGCCGAACAACGCGCCAATACCGATACGCTCACCGGTCTTCCCAATCGCCGGGCATTGGACGAATTCCTTCGCGCTTCGCAAACCGCCGCGATGGAAACCGGCGAGCCGCTCAGCGTGCTGCTGATCGACATCGATCGCTTCAAGAAATTCAATGACAATTTCGGGCACGGGGTTGGGGATCAGGTGCTCCGGCTGATGGCCAAGGCGCTGCGCGATGGTGTCCGGGAAAAGGACCTGCCGGCTCGATATGGCGGGGAGGAACTGATCGCTGTCCTTCCAGGCACAGAACTGGCCGCTTGCGAGGCCATCGCCGAACGAATCCGCCGGTCGGTTGCGGAGTGCCAGATCACCCGCCGCTCCACCGGCGATATTCTGCCGGGCATTACGGTATCGATCGGCGTGGCCCAGTTTCGACCGGGGGAATCGATGGCTCAATTCCTTGAGCGCTGTGACAGCGCGCTGTATTTGGCCAAGCGAACCGGACGAAATCGCGTTGTCACGGAGATTCGTCTGGAAGGACGTGCCGCCGTCAATGCCTGATTCCACCCGTTGAAGAAACGGCCGCGCAGCCCAGAGGCGGTCGCCGCGAGCCGGGATCCGCCCCGCATCAGAATGCGGGGCGTTCGCTGCAAATCGCCCCAGAGCGTTTTCCAGCGAAGTGGATACCGGTTCGCGTGAAGAAAACGCGTCAAAATATGGAGATAGAGCCTCCGTTCCAATTCAATCGGAACGGAAAAGGCTCTAGACGCGCTCGATGATGATGGCCGGCGCCATGCCCCCGGCAGCGCACATGGTCACGAGGCCCCGCTTGAGATCGCGCCGCTCCAGCTCGTCGAGAACAGTGCCGATCAGAATCGAGCCGGTCGCACCGATCGGATGACCGAGCGCGATCGATCCGCCATTGACATTGACCTTGTTGCGGTCGAGGCCGAGGTCACGAATGAATTTCTCCGCGACCACCGCGAATGCCTCGTTGATCTCGAACAGATCGATATCAGTCCAGTGTTAAACCCGCTTTCGCCAGCACCTTGCGCGCAGCCGGCACCGGAGCATTGAGCATCAAGGTCGGCGAGTCGCCCATGTTGGCCATCGCCACCACGCGCGCGCGCGGCTTCAGGCCATGCGCCTTGGCATAATTCGGCGAAGCCAGCAGAATTGCTGCCGAACCATCGACCACGCCGGACGAATTGCCGGCATGATGCATGAAATCGATCTCCAGATCAGGATATTTTTGCAGGATCAGATTGCGGTAGGTCGTGCCCTTGTCGTCGAGCGGATAGTCCGCCACCGCCGTGAAGGCAGGCTTCAGGCCAGCAAGCCCCTCCAGCGTGGTCTGCGGCCGCGGATATTCCTCGCGGTCGAGCGCCAAGCTGCCGTCTTCGCGATGAACCGGCACCAGACTCTTGTCGAAATGGCCATGCTTGATGGCGTTGGCGGCCCTTTGCTGGCTCTCAACCCCCAACGCGTCGACGTCCCGCCGGGTGATGCCTTCGAGCGTCGCAACGGCGTCGGCGCAAACGCCCTGATGCGACTGCGGATGCCTTGCGCGCAGGCGAAGATTGCCGGAGTCCATCATCGTGGGGCCTTCGCCGCGGCGGCCCTCCATCGACATCATCTCGGTGCCACCGGCAATCACGAGATCCTCGGAGCCCGACATGATCGAGGCGGCGGCCATATTGACGCTGGTGATGCCGGATCCGCAGAAGCGGTCGAGCGTCACGCCGCTGGCGCGGATATCGTAGCCGGCATCGAGAGCGGACATCCGGCCGAGATCGCCGCTTTGCGGGCCACGCTGGGAACTGGTGCCCCAGATGATGTCGTCGACATCGGCCGTATCGATCCCGGTGCGATCGGCCAGCGCCCGCAACACCGTTGCGCCGAGCTGCTGCGGATGAATGTCGGCCAGCGCGCCCTTGCCGGCCTTGCCAATGCCTCGCGGCGTTCTGCATGCGTCGATAATCAGCGCGTCCACCATGGTGTTTCCTTTGGGTTATTGCTGGCAGCATTTGAGGACGACCGTATTTGGGAGTCAATTCGTCCGGCTGACAAACTCTTTCGCGTTTTCGTTGACGCCGCCATCGATGGGCTGCGCCGCGTGCATCAACAACAGATTATCCGGACTATCCACGTCCAGGTTGCGGCCTTCGCCATGACCCGCAGGTTCGCCCTCGACGAAGATTCTCTGCTCGTCCACCCTCAGCGAGCCCGAGAATAACGTCGTCGACCTAGCTGGTGCCGAGATCATTCTGGCCACGGATATTTTCAGGGCACCCGGTTGTCAGGACGCCACCAAGAGACCCCGGCCATTGCACTGCCAGACCGGCTCGCTCTACTATAATCCGGACGGACGGTCAAATAATTATCAGGCTTGAACTGTGATGGCCCAAGGGGGCAGATCGTTGGCCATGGTACCTGCGAACCGAGCAAGGGGAAAAATGCAAGCCGTCGTGGTCGAAAAGTACAATTCCATCGATAATATCCAGCTGAAACAGGTTCCCTTGCCGGAGGTTTCGGCCGGCCAGGTGCGGGTCAGGATCCAGGCCGCAAGCGTCGGCTTCGTCGACGGTCTGAAGGTGCAGGGGCTGTACCAGACCAAGGATGCGCTCCCCTTCACGCCCGGATCGGAATTCGCAGGTGTCGTCGACAAGTCAGCGGCTGATGTGTCGGGATTTACGCCCGGCATGTCGGTGATGGGCATGGCGCGGTCGGGCGCGCTCGCGGAATTTGTTGCGGTACCCGCAGCGGCGCTGCAAGCCATGCCGGAAGGGATCGCGCCGGAGGTCGCCGCGTCGTTCCGCACCAACTACCTGACGTCACTCTATGCATTGAGCGAGCGGGGAGCGCTGCGCGCGAACGAGTATCTTCTGGTATTGGGTGCCGCGGGCGGCGTCGGGATCGCCGCGGTTCAAATCGGAAAACTGCTCGGCGCCCGCGTCATTGCCGCTGCCTCGACCGAAGAGAAGCGGAGGTTTGCGGCCCGCTTCGGCGCCGACGCCACGGTGGATTACACGCGGGCGGATTGGCGCGACGCGCTCAAGAGCTTGACCGACGGTCACGGCGCCGATGTGATCCTGGATCCGGTGGGCGGCGATGTCGCCGTGCAGGCATTCCGCTCGATCGCCTGGCGCGGCCGTCATCTCGTGGTCGGATTCGCCGCCGGAAGCATCCCTGCCTTGCCGTTCAACCTGCCGCTTTTGAAGGGTGGAATCCTGCTGGGCGTCGACGTCGCTCAAATTCCGCTCCGTGAGCCGGAGGCGCAGAGGCGGGTGATGGCCCAGCTATTCACATGGCTCGCGGAAAAGAAACTCGATCCGGTTGTCGGCAAGATATTTGCTTTCGAGGATTTCCGCGATGCCTTCACGACCATGCAGACCCGAGCGGCGCTCGGAAAGATGGTCGTGCGGGTCAGCTAGCCGCGCCAAGGCGAGCCAAAGGACACGGGATATTTTGAAACGCCAGGGCGAGTTTCGTCAGCAAGGACAAAAACATAATGACTGATATCAACGAGGACAACGGTGGCCCGCGTCGCCTGATGCATCGCCGATCGATCGAGTGCACCGGCTACCTCCGCAACGACGGACTGTGGGAAGTCGAGGCGCGGCTTCTCGACACAAAGCCCTTCGCACAACACGACCATTTTCGCGGCGAACTCCAACCCGGCGATCCCGTTCATGACATCGGCTTGCGGCTCGCCGTCGATGATTCCCTCACCATTCGCGAGGCGCAGGCCATGATGCGAGCGACGCCGTTTCCGACCTGCATCGATGTCGAACCGATATTGCAGCGTTTGGTGGGCGAACGCATCGGCAAGGGATGGCGCGAGATCGTTCGGAGCAAGATTGGGCGACTGGAGACCTGCACCCATTTGTCGGAGTTGCTTGGCCCCGCCGTCACGGCGCTGTTTCAGACGATGTCTCACGGCAAATCGCCGGAAGGCCGCGATGCGATGGACCATCATCACGCCGTCAGCGAGCAGCCATTTTTCATCGATGGCTGCCATTCCTGGCGAACCGACGGCCCGATTGTCGCCGAGATATTTCCGCAATTCGCAACCACGCTTTCTGCGGGCGATTGAGCGCCGCCTGGAGCTAGGCTTTCTCGCGCCGGTTGGCCAAGACGGGTTTGGCCGCATGGCCGGGTGCAAACCCATTTAAAAACAGGTCGACCGCGGTGTCGGCGAACTCCTTGGGACCGATCCCGCCTTTCGGATCATACCAAGTGTAGGTAAAGTTGATGATCCCGAACAGGATCATCGTGTAGATCTTCTTGGTCCGCTTGACGATTTTTCCTTCGGCGTCGAGCCGGACCAAAAGGTCCGTGACGGTATCCACCAGCTGCCGCTCGAGGTTCTTGATGGCTTGCTGCTCATCCTCGTTGAGAAATGGCAGATCGTGAATCAGAACGCGTTGCTCGTGGGGCGACTTGGCGTTGACCTCGACGATGGCGCGAATGACGTTTCGAAATTGCGTCAGGGTCGAGCCGCCCTCGGTAACCGCAGCTTCGACCCGCTGAATCATCTCGCGGACATGGCCGTCAAGGATGGCAAACAGGATCGCCTCCTTGGAATCGAAGTAATGATAAAGCGCCCCGCGCGATAGCTTGCAGGCATCGGCGAGATCGGCGATCGAACTGCGCATATACCCCTGCGCGGAAAACAGCGCCGCGGCATTGGTCAAAATACCCAGATAAATGCCGTCATAGTTTTCGGAACGAGTTCGCGCCATGGGATGTTGTCCGCTTCCGCTTCAGCTTTTGATCGTAGGTCTTGGCATATCCATATCTGATTCAGCTGCCTTTTCGGATACCAGTATCGACGGGCAAGCCGTCCGCTTCGCTCCGCGGGCTTGACCGCGGGGGCGGCAAAGCGGCCGTCTCGATACATATTGCAAAAAATTATTTGAACGGCTAGTCGGATTATAATATAAGGCGCGCTGGCGTTATTTGAGTAACCAAGCCCGGATCAACCGCGCGGCACTCTCGGGGAGGCAGAATGACGGTTGTTCGGGCAGATGCGGTGGTTATCGGCGCCGGCGCGGGCGGGCTTTGTGCCGCAGCCCGCCTCGCCCATGCCGGACTGCACACTATCGTCGTCGACGACAAGGACCGCATCGGCGGACGTGCCTCGACCGAAGAGATTGACGGCTTCAAGGTCAACATCGGCGCCATTGCGATCGAGCTCGGCGGCGTATTCGAGGAGACCTTCAATACGGTCGGCGCGGCGCTCGACATCCGCACCCCGGAACCTGCCAGTTCTTTCTTCATCGACGGCAAGCTGATCGATGTCGGCCGGGGTGGATGGTCGCTCCTGCTCGGTCAATTGACCAAGCAGGCCTCGCGCATCCTGGAAAAATTCGCCGATGCGCGCGCCGGCAATCTTCCGGACGGACGCCAATCGACCGAGGACTGGCTCAAATCCTACACCAGCAACGCCTCGGTTCACGCCATTTTCCGCAACCTGTGCGCGGCGATCTTTGCCTGCAACGCCGACGAACTGCCGGCCCGCGCCTTTCTGACCTATTTCACCAGCAAGGGCGCATTCAAGCGTTTTGGGTTTTGTCCGCAAGGCACCATCGGCGTCTGGAACGCGCTGGCCTCGGCGATCAAGCGCAACGGCGAAATCTGGCTGGCCGCGCCGGCGGTGGCGATCCACTCGAGGGAAGGCCGCGCCGAAGGCGTCAGCGTTGTCAGAGACGGTCAGACCGTCAGGATCGATACCGACCTGATCATCAGCAATGCCGGCCCCAAAGCTACGGTCGTGCTCGGCGGAGAAGCCGCATTTCCTGCTGATTATGTTGAGCGGGTGCGCAACGGGCTTCGCCCGGCGGCCAACATCGTCATCAACATCGCAAGCCGGCAACCGCTGCTTTCGCATCCGGGCATCGTCACCTTCGGGAAGACCCGCCGGCTCTGCAACATGGCCAATCTCACCGCCACATGCCCCGAATTGGCGCCGCCGGGCTGGCATCTTTATGTCGCCTATGCGGTACCGATTCCGGCACTGGGCGATTTTGACTCAGGTGCGGAAGTCGAGCTGGCGCTTGCCGATTTGCGTGAGCAGTTTCCGAACTTCAATCAGGCCCGAATTCTGTCGGCCCGCGTGATGCGGGATGATTGGCCGGCGCAACGCAGTTGTGCCGGCTACGATCTGCCGCGCGAGACCGGCATTGAGGGCCTGTGGTGCGTGGGCGACGCGGTGAAGGAATATGGCAACGGGGGAACGCAAGCCTGCGCTGAAACGGCCAAGATCGTCACTGACGCGATCCTTGCTCGACGGAAGTGCGCTCCGCACGCCCGCAGGCTTTGATCCAGGGAAACGTTGGGCTTATGACGATCTCGACGCAGGCAGACACCCGAGGCGCCCAGATCACGCCCGAACTTCCATGCCTGCTTGAATTCCGCAACATCCGTATCGTCTACGACAACGCCATCGAGGCCATCCGCGACGTCAGTATTGGCGTTCCCGAAGGCGGCATCGTCGCGCTGCTCGGTTCCAACGGTGCGGGAAAATCGACGCTTCTGAAGGCGATGTCCGGCATTCTCTACACCGAGGAGGGCGTGATCGAGAACGGCACCATCCGGTTCCGGAAGGAAGACGTGCATCGACTGGCGCCCGACGAACTGGTGCGACGTGGCATTGTGCAGGTGCCCGAAGGCCGGCGCGTATTTCCGGCGCTGACCATCGACGAGAACCTGCAAATGGGCGGTTACACCCGGACATCGGCCGAAGCC
Organism: uncultured Pseudomonadota bacterium; assembly: GCA_963729395.1. Taxonomy (GTDB): domain Bacteria; phylum Pseudomonadota; class Alphaproteobacteria; order Rhizobiales; family Xanthobacteraceae; genus Bradyrhizobium. The sequence goes on from CAVSOS010000005.1 coordinate 14,731, forward strand.
CGCGACCGGCGCGACCAGGTATTTGCGCTGTTCCCGCGCTTGTTCGAGCGGCGCGACCAGATCGCCGGTTACATGTCCGGCGGCGAACAGCAGATGTTGGCGATCGGCCGCGCGCTGATGACCGATCCCGTGCTTCTCGCCCTCGACGAGCCATCGCTTGGCCTCGCGCCGCTGATCATCGACCGGATCTATGAGGTGATCGTCAAGCTGCGGGACGAGATGAAGATGACGGTGCTCTTGGTCGAGCAAAACGCGCAGCGCGCACTGGATATCGCCGACTACGCCTATATTCTCGAGACCGGACGCGTTGTCCTCGACGGTACCGCCAAGAGGCTGTCAGCTAACGAAGATGTGCGGGAGTTCTATCTGGGCGTATCCGGCTCGGGCCGCAAAAGCCTGCGCGACGTCAAGCACTACAAGCGGCGCAAGAGGTGGTTGTCGTGACCGCGCTGCTTTCGGTCGAAAACATCAGCAAGAATTTTGGCGGCCTCAAGGCGATTTCCGACGTCAGTCTCGCCGTGGCGCCGGGTGAAATCTGCAGCGTCATCGGCCCCAACGGCGCTGGAAAGACCACGCTGTTCAACATCATCAGTGGCGTGCTGCGGCCGAGCACCGGTCGTATCATGTTTGACGGTACCGATCTTGCCCGCGTGTCGCCGTGGCGTTTTGCCGCTATCGGCATCGGCCGAACCTTTCAGAACCTGGCGCTGTTCAAGCATGGCACGGTGGTCGAAAACATCCTGACCGGCCGTCACACCCATCTGCGTTCCAGTGTCCTTGACGCCGTGCTGTTCTTCGGCCGCACCCGAGCCGAGGAGATCGACGCCCGGCGGCGGGTCGAGGAGATCATCGAGTTCCTCGAGATCGAACACATCCGCGATGCCATTGTCGGAACGCTGTCCTATGGCCAGCAGAAACGCGTCGAGCTTGCCCGCGCACTCGCCTGCGAACCGAAGCTGTTGCTGCTCGACGAAATGGTATCGGGCATGAACCAGGAAGAGACCGAGGACATCGCCCGGTTCGTACTCGATATCCGTGACGAACTGGGCATCACGGTAGTGATGATCGAGCACGAGATGCGGATCGTGATGGACATCTCGGATCCGTTCATGTCCTGAATTTCGGCCGCAAGATCGCCGAAGGGCACCCGAACGAGATACGGCCACGATCCGGCGGTAGCCGAGGCCTATTTCGGCGGCCATCGGCGAGGGCCGGATGCCGGCCAGAAAGAGGTGCGCCCATGTCCGCGATTAAGCATCGACCCTGCATCCGCCGATTTCGCGCGGAGCCGGCTGTTTGCGCCCGTCGCTTCCGATCTCAGCCGCGAACTGCCCGACGCCGCTGCGAAGCCGACGATAACCTTCCGCAACTGCTGCGCCAGCGCGCCGGCTCCATGGCGAGGCGGCTCGCCCTGCGCGAGAAAGGAGCGCGGGATCTGGAAACGCTATTAGCTGGCGCCACTATTACCACGACGGCGCGCCTGGTCGCGCTCGGGCCTGATGTCGCTCGGAATCAGTGCCCGGCGACCGCGTCGCCATTGCAGGCGAGAATACGCCTGAATGGTTTTACGCCGATCTCGGCATCCAGATGATCGGCGCTATCACGGTCGGCATCTATCCGACCAATCCCTGGGTCGAGTTGCAGTACATCGTTCGGCACTGCGGCGCGCGCGTCGTCTTGACCGGCGACCAGGAGCAGACCGACAAGGTGCTGGAGGCGATCGTCACGAAGGTGGCCTGCCTGCGATCGAGGCGATCGTCTGCGTCGACATGAAAGGGCTTGCGGCACTATGCCAGAAGCACTGATGTCGTTCGAGGCGCTGCTCGAACTCGGCGACAGGCTATGCCCTTGAGCAGCCTACGCGGACGCAACCCTCGATCGCCGATCGAGCAGGCATAGCCCGACGACGTCTGCATCCTGGTCTACACCTCCGGCACGACCGGCCCGCCGAAAGGCGCGATGCTCACACATCGCAATATCGTCTATGCGGCATATGCCTACACCGAGGCCTGTCGACATGTCGGACAAGGCGTTTAAATCGGTTTGCTACCTGCCGCTCTGCCATATTGCCGAGCGTTGCTACTTCGAGGTGATGCAGCTTGTGCTGGGCGGCGCCGTCAATTTCGCCGAGTCCATCGATACCGTCGCCGTCAACGTCCGCGAGATCGCGCCGACCTTCTTCGTCGGCGTTCCCCGCATCTACGAAAAGCTCCAGCAGCATTTCCTGTTCAAGCTCGGCGAGAGCGGCTGGCTGCGGCAGCGTCTTGCAAAAGTCTGATTCGCGCTGGGCCGCAAACTGTCGGATCGCCGGCAGTCCGCCGACGGAAGCCAGACGCTGGGCGATCGGGTCGCCTTCGGCCTGCTCTACATCCTGCTGTTCCGCAATATCCAGCGCCACCTCGGATTGAACCGCAGCCGTCATCGGTTATGTGCCGGCGCATCGATATCGCCGGAAACGCTGCGGTTCTTCGACATCATCGGGCGCCCGGTATCGCAAGGCTATGGTCTGACCGAATCCGGCGGCGTCGCTTTCGTCCAGCACGGCGCCCATCACCGCCTCGGCGGATGCGGCTTGCCGCTGCCCCAGACTGAATGGAAGCGCGACGCCGACGGCGAGATCTCTTAGCAATCCCGGCGTCTTCAAAGGCTATTTCCTCGACGAGAAGGCCTCGACCGCCTCGCTCGAGCCGGGCGGATGGTTACGGAGCGGCGACATCGTCGACATCATGGACAATGGTGAAATCACCGTCGTCGACCGCAAGAAAGCGATCATCATCACCGCGGGCGGCAAGAACATCGCGCCTTCCGAGATCGAGAATGCGCTAAAGGACAGCGAATTCATCAAGGAAGCGATCGTGGTCGGCGAGGCCCGCAAATATCTCGGCGCCATCATTCAGGTCGATTACGACACGGTGGGGCGATGGGCGCGCGATAAGGCGCTGGCCTACACCAATTACAAATCCCTCGCTCAGCTCCTCGAGGTGCATGATTTGGTCGATGGCATTGTTGCCGCCACCAACAAGCGATTTGCCCGGGTCGAGAACGTCCGCCGCTTCGCCATCCTGGAGAAGGAACTCGATCACGATGACGGCGAACTGACGGCCACGCAAAAGGTGCGCCGCGCCATGATCGAGAAGAAATTTGCGCGCGAACTGGAGATCATCTACGGAGCGCCGGGCTGATGGCATATCTGGTCCAACTGCTGGTCTCCGGGCTCGCGATCGGCGCCATCTATGGCCTGATCGCGATGGGCTTCGCTGTGATTTACAAGTCGACCGGCCTGGTTAATTTCGCGCAAGGCGAAATGACCATGATCGTGGCCTATGTTGCATGGACCATTTCAACGACGGTCAGCGGCAACGTCTTCGTGGTCGCGTTTGGCGCCATCCTGTTTGCCATCGTGCTCGGCCTCGTCATCGAGCGCCTCGTCATGCGGCCGATGCTTGGCGAGCCGGTGTTCGCCACCGTGATGGTGACGATCGGACTTGCGGTCATCCTGCGCTCGTCGATCGGCTTCATCTGGGACGCCTATCCCCATGGGCTTGACCTGGGCGTCGGCCGCGGCATCGTCCGCCTCGGCGGTATCGGCGTTCGCACCGGCCAGATAGCCGTCATCGCAACGCTTCTGCTGATGCTTGCCATCCTGTGGGCCTTCTTTCGCTACAGCAAGTTCGGCATCGCGATGCGCGCGGTCGCCGCCGACGACCGTACCGCATTGCTGATGGGCATCAGCGCCACCCGGGTTCATGCGATCGCCTGGGCCGCGTCATCGGCGATCGCGGGCATCGCCGGCGTCTTCTTCGCGCTCTCCTACGATCTTTCACCGGCGATGTATCAGCTCGGCCTGAAAGCATTCCCTGCCACCATCCTTGGCGGCCTCGATGCCGTGCTCGGATCGGGTCTTGGCGGCCTCCTGATTGGAATCACGGAAAATCTTGCCGGGGGCTATCTCGGCTCCGCCATGAAGGAGGTGGCGGGTTTTGCGATGATCATCGTGGTGCTGATGATCCGGCCGTTCGGAATCTTCGGCGAACGCGACATCGAAAGGGTCTGAGCGGCCATGCGCAGCGGCGACTTCAAGGAGACCTACGGCGAGCTCGTCGCGCTCACGGATTCACGGCCGGCCTGGCTGTGGTCGCTGGTGCTTGTTGTCGCGTTGATCGCGGCACCCTATCTGCTGAACCCCTACGCGCTTTCATTCCTGACGATCATTCTGATCACGGTGGTCGGTGCCCTCGGCCTCAATATTCTGACGGGCTATACCGGTCTGATCTCGCTCGGCCATGTCGGCTTCCTGGTCACCGGCGCCTATGCCTACGCCGTGCTGGTTGCCAGATACGGTTTGCCGCCGCTGGTGGGATTCCTCGGAGCCGGCATCATCCCGGCGCTGGCGAGCCTTGTGGTCGGCGCGCCGTCGCTGCGACTTAAAGGACTCTACCTGGCCATAACGACGCTCGCGTTCTCCTTCATTATCAATACCGTCATCCTGGAGGCGCGGACGGTCACCAACGGCGCCCGCGGCATTGCGGTTCAGCGTCCGGAAATATTCGGCGTGAATTTCGACAGCGATGCCGCATTTACGCAACTGTGCCTCGGCTTTGCGATCCTCACTCTGTTCGCCACGCTCAATATAAGGCGCAGCCGTGTTGGACGTGCCTTTGTCGCGATACGGGATAACGACACCGCGGCCCGTGTCATGGGCATCAATCTGCATGCCTATAAGCTGTTTGCCTTTGTCACCAGCGCCTTCATCACCGGCATCGCCGGGGCGCTGTACGGGATTTATCTTTCCTTTGTCAGCGTCGAGGGCTTTCCTTTTCTGCTGAGCATCGAAGCGCTGGCGATTCTGATCGTCGGCGGTCTCGGTTCGGCGCTCGGCGCGGTGTTGGGAACGATCCTGATTGTGTTGCTGCCGGAAGCTACCCGGATCTTGTTCAGCCTGTTCAGTGCCCAGATGGACGCGCTGTTCTCGACCGGCGCGCAGGAGCTGAAAAGCATGCTCTACGGCCTTGTCATTATCCTGTTTCTGCGTTTTCAGCCACGCGGCCTGGTCGGCGCGTGGCACGACATAAGGCGGCTCTGGGTGAACTGGCCGCTCCGCTACTGAAAAAATGCGCCGCATCCAGCGGTAATCACGGAGGAAAACGATGATCAAGTATCTGGCGACCGCGTCGATCCTGCTCGCGGGTGCTTATCTGGCGAATGGACGTGCGCTTGCGGCCGACCCGGGCTTCACCGATACCGAAATCCTGATCGGCGACGTCGAACCGCTCACAGGACCGCCGGCCATCCTCGGCGTCGGTCACACCATCGGCGTGAAGATCGCGATCGCGGAAATCAACGCCGCAGGCGGCATCAATGGCCGCAAGATCAAATACGTTCTGGAAGACGATGGTTACGTCACGGCAAGAACCATCCAGGGGCTCCGCAAGGTGATCGATGTCGACAAGGTGTTCGCGATGCTCGGAATTTCGGGCTCCGGGCAGTCGATTGCGGCCATGCCGGTCCTCGAAAAATCCGGAATTCCCACGGTCATCAGCGTCGGTCCTGTCAAACCCTTGTGGGAGCCGCCACGCAAGAACGTCTTCATCGTCGGACAGGCTTACGAAGAGGGTATCCGGGATCTCGTGACCTATCTGGCCGATAAAAACCCGGGGAAGAAGTGGGGATTGATCACGCAGGACGACGACTACGGCATCGCCGTGCAGGACGGCTTCGACGCGGTGGTCAAGGACAAGAAGCTGAACGTCGTCTACAGCGGAAACTACAAAAAGGGCCAGCAGGATTTTTCTTCGGAGATGCTTCGGCTAAAGGATGCGGGTGTGGAAGTGTTTCTTGCGGGCGGCATCATCGGCGAGAATGTTGCCATGATGAAGGAACTGGAGAAGCTCAATGTCAAGCCGGTGGTTGGCATCTTTTGGCCGGGCCGCATCGAGATCGTGCTGAAACTGATGGGTCCTGCCAGTGACGGCATCTATGCCGTCGACTACGTCGAACCCTTCGCCGGGGCCGCCGGACAGGCCTTCCTCGCAAAGGCCAAGCCTCTGCTCCAGGAAGCCGAATTCAAGGGCATCAACCGCTACACGATGACGGGTTATGCCGCGGCAAAGGTGCTGTTCGACGCGATCGCACGCTGCGGCAAGGACATCAGTTGGGCTTGCACCATCGCCGAAATCGAGAAGACGAAAAATCTCGAAACCGGCGTGATGACCCCGATCAGCTTCGGACCTGGCGTGCGTTTCTCCAACCAGAAGCTCAAGATCATGCAGGCCGAGTTCAGTACGCTGAGCTACAAGCCGGTGAACTGAAAGCCGCATATTCCAAAAAATCGGATATCGGCCGCCCCTGACAGCGGCCGATTTTTCGTCATTGGCCCCGGAATTGCGGGCGGCGTTTGGCGACGAAGGCAGCAATTCCCTCTTGCGCATCGTCGGAGCGGCTGGCGGCGACGATCGATTCCTTTTCGGCGTCAAGCTGATCCGAAAGACCGGTCTCGAAGGACTGACGCAGCATGCGGCGAACGGCGCCGTAGGCGCGCGTCGGACCGGCGGCGAGCGTGGCGGCAAGTGTGGCAGCCTCGGCCTCCACAGCATCGCTTGCAGCAAGACGCGACACCAACCCGTACGCGAGGGCTTCCTGCGCGCTCAGGCGACGATTGAGCAGGAAGAGCTGCTGCGCTTGCCGCATCCCCACCATGCGCGGAAGAAACCAGGTGTTGCCGCCGTCCGCCGTCAAACCCAGCGCGCCGTAGCCGAGGGCAAACCGTGCGTCGTCAGCCGCAATAACGATATCGGCGGCATAGAGCAGGCCCAATCCGCCGCCGCCCGCGCCGCCGCGCACGGCCGCAACAACTGGTGCGTCGATACTCGTCAGCCGCTCGATCGCCAAATGGTAGCTGTCGATCATGCGGCGCAGCCGATTCGGTAGTTGTTCGCGCGCAGTTCCGGCGAATACGCCGAGGTCGCCGCCGACTGTAAAATTCGGCCCATTGCCAGCGATCAGGACGGCGCGAACGCTGGCGTTCTCGGCTATCTGGGTCGCCGCCTCGGCGAGATCGGCGGCCATATCGGGATTGATCGCGTTGCCCTGCTCCGGACGGTTGAGGCGCAAGGTCGCGACGCCATCGGCGAAATCAAGCAGCACCGTCCGCAACGAGCCGCCGGCCTCACGCCAACGCGCGGTATCGGTGTATTGGTCGAGCGTGCGGATGCGCCCCTGGTCAATCGTCATCAGATGCGCAAACTCTGCATCAAGGATAACGCCGCCCTGCTTGCCGCGGCCGCGATAGCGGCCCGTCACCAGCAAGCCGCCATCGGCCAGATCGATAAATCGCTCCGGTTCGGCGCGCGCGTCGAAATGGCGGGCGATCACGCCCCAGGCGTTGCGGCGCATCGCGGTGGGACTGTCGTGATGACCGCCAATGCCAAACGGCATTCCCTCGGCGGTGCGGCCGGTGAATTCGGGGTGGAGTAGCACATCCAGTTGAGCACGGTCGCCAGCGGCGAGCGCCGCATAAAGGGCCCGGGCCAGATCGGCGGCGTTGCGGTTTTCCATCCCTCGATCCTCCTGCTTCGGTGCTCGTTATCATACGCCGTCGTGGTCGGCCTGGGGGGCCATCTCACATCCGCTTGGCGACTTCCTCGAGCATCACTTCAGTCGCACCGCCGCCGATCGTAAGCACACGGGCGTCACGAACCATCCGCTCGATCGGCGTGCCGCGCATGAAGCCGGTGCCGCCGTGCAACTGCAGGCAGCCGTGCACAACCTCCTGCAGAACTTCCGGCGAGAGCGCCTTGACCATCGAGACTTCGCGCGCGCAATCGCGGCCAGCCTCGGCGAGTTCCGCGGCATGATAGGCCAGCGCCCGGGCGGCGGCGGCTTTGGTGGCGAGCATCGCAAGTTTGAGCCGCACCGCCTGCTGATTCCATAACGGACCGCCGAACGCCTGCCGGCTTCGGACATAATTCGCCGTCAGCTCGATCGCCTTGGCGCATTCGCCGGCGCAGATTCCGCCGATGCAGATGCGCTCGTTCTCGAAGGTTTCCATGATGCCATAGAAGCCCCTGTTCTCCTCCCCGAGCAGATTACCTGAGGGAATACGCACATCCTGAAAGCCGATTTCCGCGGTGTCGGAGCAGAGCCAGCCATGCTTTTCGAGCTTTGTGACGGATACGCCCGGCGTCGTTCGCTCGACGATGAACAACGACAACCCGCGGCTGCCCTTTGCGTCCGGATCGGTGCGGGCCGCCACGATCAAAATATCGCCATAGACGGCATTGGTGATGAACATCTTGGCGCCGTTGATCACCCAGGAATCGCCATCGCGGCGCGCGCGCGTCTTCAGCCCGGCGACGTCGGAGCCGGCATCGGGTTCGGTGACCGCGATCGAGCAAATCGTCTCGCCGCGAATGATCGCTGGAAGATATTTCTCCTTCTGCCGCGCCGTGCCCCGCAGCGTTATATGAATGGCCGACATGTCGCTGTGAACCAATGTCGATGAGGTGAATCCGCCAAACGTCGAACGGCCCAGCTCTTCGGCAAAAACCAGCGACGCCAGCGCTCCCATGGCGGTGCCGCCATATTCGACGGGGTGGCGCATGCCGAGAAAGCCGAGCGCGCCCATCCGCAGGAATATTTCGCGGGGGATTTTGCCGTCGCGCTCCCATTGCTCGCCGTAGGGAACGACCTCCTTCTCGACAAAGCGGCGGACCTGCTCGCGCAGCATCCGCAACTCCTCCGGTAAATCCGGCTGTTCCGAAAAATGGAACTCGGAATCGGTCAGATCGCGCCGATCGGCGGGAAGAACGTTCACTGTGGCCTCCTGTCGGCATTCATTTGCAGATGTCGTTTCAGAAATTCGCCGATCAAAGCGATCGCCCGGTGTGCTTCCAAAAGTTCTTCGCCAAACATCTGAAACACATGGATCATGCCGTCCCAGACCTGCAATTCGACATCGACGCCGGCGGCGCGCGCTCTGTCCGCAAACATCGTGGAATCAGCCAGCACCGTTTCGCGGTCGCCGACCTGAATCAGCAGCGGCGGCAGCCCGGCGAGGTCGGCATACAGCGGCGAAACAAGGGGATCGCGGGGGTCGCCGCCTTCGCCGAGATAATTTTTCGCCAGCGCGACGATCATCGGCCGCTGGTGGATCGGATCGGCATCGGCCCGGCTGACATAAGTCTCGCCGGTCGCCGCCAGATCCGTCCAGGGCGACATCAGGACGCCAGCCGCCGGCGGCGGCAAGCCGCGTTCGCGCAGGCCGAGCATGGTCGTAAGCACGAGATTTCCGCCGGCGGAATCTCCGGCAAGGGCGATGTTTTCCGGCCTCAGTCCCTGATCGAGCATCCAGCCATAGGCCGCCAGGGTATCCTCCAGCGGCGCTGGAAAGCGATACTCCGGCGCCAACCGGTAGTTGATCGCGAGCACCCGACAACCGCTCGCCCCGGCAATTCGCGCGATTAGTTGGCGATGCGACGACACCGAGCCGAGCCGAAAGCCGCCGCCGTGAAAATAGAGAATGGCCTTGTCATGCGGCGCGCTGCTGCCTGCGATCCATTCGCCGTCCACTCCGCCAACGGAGACAGGTTGGTGCGAGATCGGCGCAATGTCCGCTTGAAAGGCGGCATTCCAGTCGATGCGCATCTGCGCCACCGACGTGTTCCGGTTCCAACCGCGATAGACACGTCGGATGCGCTCGATCACGAGATCGAGCGGAGTAGCCGCAACGTCCTCGCTGGCGCACGTCATGCTAACCGCCCAGTCCCATGCCACCGGAGACGCCGATGGTCTCACCGGTGATATAGGCCGCCTGATCGGAGGCCAGGAACAACGCCACGGCGGCGACCTCTTCGGGTTCGCCCAGCCGCCGCAACAGAGTGGCGTCCGTCATGGCGTGGAGAATCTTGTCGCCACCCTTCGCCACCGCCTGTTCAAGCATCGGGGTGCGGATCGGTCCGGGCGCGATCGCATTCGCGGTGATCCCGTAGCGCGCATTCTCGCGCGCGATGCTTTTTGTAAAGGCAATGACACCGCCCTTGGCGGCGGCGTAAGCGGCACCGCCCTTGGATCCCAGCCGCGCGGCTTCGGAGGCGATGTTGATGATCCGCCCGAAACCGGCCGCCTGCATCGCCGGTAACGCGGCATGGGTGCAGGCAAAGGCCGAGACCAGATTGACCGCGAGCAGCCTGGCCCAATCATCCGGGGTGGTGTCGGTGAAGAACGCGTGCTGATCGGCGCCGGCATTGTTGACGACAATATCGAACGGCCCGTGCCGGGACATGATTTGCTGCACCGTGGCGGCGTCGGTGACATCGAGCTGCGCGGCGGTCGCGCCGACCTGCCCGGCCAGATCGGTCGCACGCGCGATATCGAGATCGCCGATGATGACGTCGGCGCCGGCAGCGGCAAAAGCCCGCACGATGGCCGCGCCGATGCCATGCGCGCCGCCCGAAATGAAGGCGCGGCGGCGGTCAAGCCGTCCGAACGGCAAGCTGCCGGTGTTCGGCACCTTTCAGCGCCCCGTGAACGTCGGCTTGCGCCGTTCGATCACCGCGGCGAGCCCTTCGCGGGCGTCGGCGGTGCCGGAAAGTTCGGATACGGTCCGCGCTTCCTCGGGCAGGCATTGCTCGACGCTGGTTCCGATCCCGCTCCACAACAAACGCTTGGTTGCGGCCAGCGCCTTCGGCGCACCCGCGGCGAGTTCGCGTGCGAGCTTCAGCGACGCATCGGCAAGCTCGTCGTCCGGGACGATGCGGTTGATAATGCCAAGCTCCAGCGCCTCGGCGGCACTGATGACCGGATTGGTCAACAGAATCGCAGTGGCTCTGCGCAAGCCCACCAGGCGCGGCAAAGTGACGGAAACGCCGGCGTCGGGTGCCATCCCGACGCGGGTTGCACCGGCCAGGAATTTGGCCGACGCGCCGGCCACCACCATATCCGACGCGCATACCAGCCCGAAGCCGCCGCCGCCGGCTGCGAAGCCCTGTACCGCTGTGACGACCGGCGCTTCCAGCCGGATCAATCCGGCAACCGCATTTTGCAGATAGGCCGTCGCCTGCCGCAGATAATCCGGAAGCTTCTCGCCCTTCGATGCAAAATCATGAACGTCGCCACCGGCGCAGAAATTCTTGCCCTCGCCGGTGAGCAGCACCGCGCGAATGTCCGGCTCGCCATGACAGACCATGATGGCGTCGCCGAGCGCCTTCAGGAGTTCGACATTCATGCCGTTGGAGGCATCGGGCCGATTGAGCCTGAGATGTGCAACACCATCCGCGATGCGCAGCAGAACCGGTCCCTGATCGATCATTGGCAAGCCCATCTTTCCTCCGTTCGGATTCGTTATTTTCTGTTGAGGCATGATCTGGTCCGAAAACCGCAAAGGCCACTTTTCGGGACCGTGCCTAGATCAGGAACGACAGCGTGAAGAGCGGTTTTTCATTGTTGACCAGCGTCACCTTCTTGTAGGCCATTCGCAACTCGCCATCGACGTAACGCAGCCGATATTCATTGCGCGCGGCCCAGATGGTATCGTCGCGAAGGCTGGATTCGAACACCATGCTGTTGCTGGCAACCGCGATATCGCCGTTATGCTCTCCCATCAGCTCGATATTCGATACGATCCGGCGAAGCCGCGACTGAGGCGTCTGGGTATGACGCTTGCCGGTAAGCAATTGCTTGATCCGCAACGAAATGCGCGACCGGTTGTCGTAAATGATCGACATCTCCTGTTTGGGATCGATGTCCGCACCGTTGGCGGGCACCCAATAGATGCCATCATCGGTCCACAGCGCTTCCCAGGCCTCGTATTGATGCTCGTCCTGGAATCGCGCCTCCATATAGAGGAAAGTCGACACGGCGCTCATCAGCGTGGCGCTGCTTTCGCGCGACAGCATCACGGTGCCTCCATAAGACTGCGATAGTGACGCCAGATACCGCGCGACGGCACCTCGTCGGTGACGTGGCCGACCTTGAAACCCTCCGCGTCGCGCCCTTCGCGGCGTTCGCCGCGACCCAGAAAGATCCATTCGGGATTGCGCGCCAGCACCCCGCGATGACAGCGTTCGTACATCTCGGAATCATCGGCCAGCAACAACCCCGCCGGGCCGACCGACCCCATGGTTTGCTGGCGCAAGCGTCGGTTCATGTCGGGCGCACCCTTGAACTGCAACGCGGTAACGTGCTGCACGCTGTCGTCGGCCGCCAGCGGCTGGATCACGAACATCTGGATTTCGGCGATGAACAGATTCGGGAAGATCATCACATGGGGCGTGCCGTCGACCATGATCTCGCGCGCCTGCTCGTCGCCGTAAGCGGCCTTCATCCGCGAGGTATAGTCCGGCAATCGCGCCTCATTGGTGCCGAACCAGCTCAAGGGCTGGTCGCGTTTGCGAAACTCCGGCCGCAGGTCGACCTCGGTATGGCCGTTGCCATAGTCGCGTGTCACCGCGGTCGATTTGCCGCCGTAAAGCGTGCCGATGGCGCTGTCCGCGACGCCGAAAATCGAAGAATGCACAAAGGCTGGATGGTAGCCGTCGCATTCATTCTCCAGGATGAATTTCCAGTTGGCCTTGACGCGATGTTTGAGGAAGCCCGCCGTGATCTCGACCTCACCTTCGGGCGAGCTGCGAACCAGACGGTCGATCGTCTCGGCGGCCCCGCCAAGATGTTCTTCAAGAGACGGGCCTTCCGCGGCGAACGAGCCAAACACGAAGCCGCGGTAGGATTGCACGCGGGTGACGTGGCCAAGTCCCAACCCGGCTTTGTCCGTTCCTTCATAGCCGTCCGGAAATGCGTAGCCGACCAGACGGCCGTCATTGGCGAAAGTCCAGGAGTGGAACGGACAGGTGAAGGACCGCGCATTGCCCTTGTCGTAGGAGCAGACCTGGTTGCCGCGATGAGAACAACGATTGAGCAAGAGGTTGATCTTGCCCTGCTCGTCCCGCGTCATGATGATGGATTGCGGACCGATCGATTTGGCCACGTAATCGTTGGCATTCGGAACTTCGCTCTCATGGCCGACATAGACCCAGGTGCGATACCAGATCTTTTGCAGTTCCGCCTCGAAGATCGCCGGGTCGTTGTACAGCGAACCATGGACCCGATCGGAGCGGATCAGTTCATCCCAATGTGACGCGCGCGGCACGATGTTCATCGCTGCATCTCCGATGGCAGGGCAAAAAGCCGTCGTCGCCCTCGCGGGCGACCTCAAGGCGGGTCAAGTTAAAAATAATCCGACTGGCCGTTCTAATAATAGCACGGATTTTGACACCTTCAAGAGACTTTTCCGCCCGCGGGCCGGATGAAGGAGCACTGGCTTGTTGATGAAGAGGCTGACGGCCTCATGCGGCTCGGTGTTCTGTCAGTCCGAACTGTCAGCGTGGCTGGGCTGGTCCCCTGCCGGTCGCGAACCGTAGCGGGCGAGAAACATCGCTATCGCGGCCCGCACATGTTCGCGCACCTCGGCTTCGGACACCGGTGTCGGTGGTTGTCCGATCAGGGATTGCAGATGATGCTGCGCGATTACCGCGCCGAGAAAGAGCTTCGCGGCGCGCAGCGGTTGGTGGCAGTGCAAATCTCCCCGGCGGGTCGCGGCACGCAAATAATCAGTCAGCCTTTGCAGCGTTGCGCCAGGTCCATGCGCATAAAAGATCGCGGCAAGTTCCGGCGATCGCGGCGCCTCGGCGACAACGACACTGAACAATGACGATGTATCGCTTCTCGTCATCATGCTTAGCAGGCTATGCCCAAGTTCGAAGAGAACTTGTTCCGGTGTCCCATCCCGGGCCAGCGCGCTTTCCGGTCCCGAAATTCGAGCCGCCTTGCGGCCGACGATCTCCGCAAACAAAGCTTCCTTGCTGGCGAAATGTCGATACAAGGTCTCCTTGGAGCCACCGGCCCGCGAAGCAATCATCTGCATGGTTGTGTTTGCGAAGCCCCGTTCCAGAAACACCTGCTCGGCGACGTCGGCGAGTTCCATGCGTCTGATATCGCCGCGTGGAACGCGGCGGGCGGGCTTGGGTTCGCCGTCCTGCTTCCGCGGTTTCTGTTTCATCACGTCCCGGCCTATTATTGACTCCTGAACCACAAATTTCTATACGAACCCAAAGGTTCGGTTAAGTTACCGGCGCAGTCAAGCGCCGGCTCCGGCAAACTTTGACTTCGGAGCGGAAGGTAATGTCCGATACTCCTGCCGATACACTCCTTGCAAGCGGCGACAATCCGCCACGCGTCGATGATGGCAACGATACCGGCGAGGTCAACAAGCCGGCAAGCAAGTCCAGCCCCGCTCCCCGATCGAAAGCCCGGGACAAGGGAAAGTCCGACGAAACGAAACGCAAGGAGCGCCGGCCCCTGGTCGTCACGATCGGCATCGCCATTATCCTGCTGTTGCTGATTGGCGGGCTGTATTACTGGTGGTCGACCCGCAATCTTGAGAGCACCGACGATGCCTACACCGATGGCCGGGCGGTGACGATTGCGCCACAGGTTTCGGGCGTCGTTCTTTCGCTGGATGTCACGGACAACCAGTTCGTGAAAAAGGATCAACTGCTGATCCATATCGACCCCCGGCAATATATCACCGATCGCGATCAGGCCGCCGCTGCACTGGCGACGGCGAAGGCCCAACACGCCGGACAGCAGTTCGGCGCCGAGATCGCGCGCAAGAATTTCCCCGCCCAGCTTGAACAGGCGCAGGCGCAATTGGCCAATGCCAAAGCCAACCTTGCAAAGACGCAGGCCGACTACGATCGCCAGCGCAGCCTGAGCAAACTGGCGACCAGCCAGCAGGACATCGATGCCGCGACGTCCGCGCTGAAGCAGGCGCAGGCGCAGGTGATGCTTGCTGACGCACAGGTCACGCAGAACTCGCCGGTACCTCAGCGCATCGGCGAGACCGACCAACAGGTTGACCAGCTCAAGGGCCAGGTCGAGCAGGCCCAGGCGAAGCTGGATCAAGCCAACCTCAACCTGTCATGGACGTTTGTCAAAGCCCCGCAGGATGGCTGGATCACCAAGCGCAACGTCGAGGTCGGCAACTACGTCGTGCCGGGCCAGCAGATCTTTGCGATCGTCGCCCCCGAAGTCTGGATCACCGCGAATTTCAAGGAAAGCCAGCTCGCCGATATGCGCAAGGGCCAGCCCGTGAAGATCAAGATCGATGCCTATCCCAAGCTCGATCTGCGCGGGCATGTCGACAGTATCCAGCTCGGCTCAGGCTCCAAATTCACCGCGTTTCCGCCGGAGAACGCCACCGGCAATTTCGTCAAGGTGGTTCAGCGCGTGCCGGTCAAGATCATCATCGACAGTGGCCTTGATCCGAACATTCCGTTGCCGCTCGGGATATCGGCCGAGCCGACGGTGACCGTTAGATGAGCGCGGAGGCCACAGCGCCCGGGGTGGATGCGGATGCGGCCTGGAAGCCGCGCTATAATCCTTGGCTGATTGCGGTAACGGTCACGCTGGCGGCGTTCATGGAAGTCCTCGACACCACCATCGTCAACGTCGCTCTGCCGCACATCGCCGGCAGCCTGTCGTCGAGTAGCGACGAGGCGACCTGGGCGCTGACGTCTTACCTTGTCGCCAACGGCATCGTGCTGACGATATCCGGCTGGCTGGGCGATATGCTTGGCCGCAAGCGCTACTTCATCATTTGCATTGCGATGTTCACGGTCTGCTCGTTTCTCTGTGGCACCTCCACCAGCCTTGCCCAACTGATCGTCTTCCGGCTGGCGCAGGGATTTTTCGGTGGCGGATTGCAGCCGAACCAGCAATCCATCATTCTCGATACCTTCCCACCGGCAAGACGCAGCGCGGCCTTCGGCGTCGCGGCGATTGCCATCGTCGTCGCCCCGGTGCTGGGCCCGACGCTTGGCGGTTACATCACCGACCACGCGACCTGGCGCTGGATATTCTTTCTGAACGTACCGGTCGGCATCCTCGCAGTATTTCTCTCATCCGTGCTGGTCGAAGATCCGCCATGGGAGAAAAACAAAAAAAGCCGTGGCATCGACTATATCGGCCTGTCGCTGATCACGCTCGGACTGGGAACATTCCAGATCATGATGGATCGCGGCGAAGACGCCGGCTGGTTCGAGTCGGGCTTCATCTGGCTGATGGCACTGATGGCATTCCTCGGCATTCTCGGAGCCATCGGCTGGCTGCTGATCGCCAGGAAGCCTATCGTCGATCTCGAAGTCTTCAAGGATCTGAATTTTTCTGCCGGTTGTATCATGATCGGCGCCACCGGCGCGATCCTCTATGCGAGTGCCGTCCTCATTCCGCAATTTGCCCAACAGGATCTCAACTATACCGCGACCTGGGCCGGACTGGTGCTTTCGCCGGGTGGTATTGCCGTCATCATGCTGATCCCGATCGTCGGCAAGCTGATGACGGTGTTGCAGACGCGCTATGTAATCGCAATCGGCTTTTCGGTGATGGGCGGCGCCCTGATGTTCTCGAGCACCCTCGCACCGAATGTCGATTTTCGCATGCTGGTGATGATGCGAACGCTCCAAAGCGCCGCTCTTGCTTTTCTTTTTGTTCCAATAAGCACGGTCACCTATCTGACGCTGCCGCGCAGGCTCAATGGCGATGGCGCGGCGATGTTCGCCATGTTCCGCAACGTATTCGGCTCGATCGGGATTTCATTGTCGACGGCGCAAATCACCCAGCGCTCGCAGGTTCATCAAACCTACCTCTCGCAATGGGCCAGCCCGTTCCATCAGCCCTACCAGACCCTGATCGCAACCTATGAACAGGCGCTGCGAGCGATGGGCCGCGCTGGCGCCGCCGTTCATGACGTCGCGGTCGGGCGCGTCTATCAGGCATATCGGCTGCAGGCGACCGTGCTGGCCTATTCCGATGTGTTCTTTTATTGCGCCATCGTCGCGTTTTTGATGGTTCCGTTCTGCTTTCTGCTGTCGCCGAAAACCGGCGGCGGCCGTCCGGGAGCAGCGCATTGAGGGCGTCGCGGAGCAAAACGCGCTTCATCGCGGCGCTTGTGGTTCCGCTGCTCGCGGCCGGCTGCGCAGTCGGACCGAACTTCGTGTCACCGGATCCGCAACTGCCGGAAACATCGTTCACCGGCGACAGCGGCGCCGCGGTTGCAGATGCGCGACTGCCTCCGCCAACGGACCCGGAGTGGTGGGCGGTCTTTCGGGATCCGATCCTGACCGGTCTGGAGCGTCGCGTCGCGGCTGCCAATCTCGACGTCCGGACCGCAACCATCCGGTTGGCGGAAAGCCGGTTTCAGCGCGGCGTGACGGCCGCCGCGCAATTTCCATTGCTTAACGGCGATGCGAAATATACCCGCGAGCTGTATAGCCAAAACGGCATCGTCAGCCTGCTGGGCGCGCTGGCGCCGCCAGGCACGCCTCTCGTTGTCCCCCCGATCAATGACTACAATGTCGGCTTCGATGCATCCTGGGAACTGGACCTGTGGGGCAAAGTCCGCCGCCAGGTCGAAGCCGCCGACGCGGCCGTCGATCAGGCAGCCGACCAGCGTCGCGACGCACTGGTCTCCAGTCTGGCCGAACTGGCGCGTGACTACATCCAGTTACGCGGCGTCCAGACCCAGATCAGGATCGCCAATGACAATCTCAAGGTCGATCGCGACGTGCTTGGGCTTGCGCAGGAACGCCAGCAGCGCGGCCTGCAAAATGGCCTGGATGTCGAGAACGCGGCTGCTCAGGTCGAGAGTATCCGCGCCCAGATACCCGCGCTCGAGCAACAGGAGACCCAATACATCAATGCGCTGAGTTTGCTATTGGACCAGCCGCCCGGCGCGTTGAAGGCGGAACTGGCTCGTCCGCATTCGGAACCAGCGTCGCCGCCGCGCGTGCCGCTCGGCATCCCTTCCGAACTGGCCCGGCGCCGCCCCGACATTCGCGCGGCCGAGACGCAATTGCATGCGGCGACCGCTAATATCGGCGTTGCCGTCGGAGCCTTCTATCCGACCGTGCAGCTCAATGGCACGGTTGGACTCGACGCGCTCGACTACACCAATCTGTGGAAAGGCAGCTCGCTGCAATACATGGTGGGCCCCAGCATCTCGCTGCCGATTTTTGCCGGTGGCCGTCTCAGGAACACGCTTGAACTGCGCGATGCACAGCAACAGGAAGCCGCCATCCTCTATCACAAGACGGTGCTGCAAGCCTGGCACGATGTCGTAAACGCGCTGGTTGCCCATCGGCTCGAACAAAGCCGTCGGGCCCGATTGAAAGCGCAGGCCGACCATTCGCGCCAGGCGCTCGATCTGGCACGCACCCGGTACAATGACGGCGTCACCGACTTTCTCACCGTCCTTGATACCGAGCGGACGCTGCTCCAGGCCGAGCAGCAACATGCCACGAGCACGACCAACGTGGAGCTCGATCTCGTGCAGCTATTCAAGGCGCTGGGCGGCGGCTGGGAACTGACGTTTCCCGATCGGCCGGTTCACGCCGAGCTCGTCAACGCTCAACGGTAGGAAGCTCGCATTATTCACTTTCGCCCTTGCTGGTTCCTGGCTGGTAGGGTCTGCATTGTGATGTTTATCACATAACGACAGAACGCCTTCTCCTATTCTCCGACCAGAGGAGTGAAGGCCATGACCTGGACATTATGGACCCGCCAGGAGATCGCGCTCATCGTCGCCATCTTAACGCTTGCCTGCGTTGCTGCTTTTCTTTCGGTCAAATTGACCCGCCTGAAACCATTCGCGAGTGCAGCCTTGAGCGCTCAATGGCAGTGCACTGCGGCTGCGGGAACCGCGAAAATCTGCATCAGGAAGCACGCGTAACGACAAGCACGGCGATGGCGAGGGCAAAATTCTTCACGCTGCGAAAATCCATCATGCTGGACCAACCCGCGATGGGCCTCTGGCGGGAGCTTGCGATCTCCCGCAGGGAATAGACGATCTCGTGGTCCTTCTCAGCAAAGTTTCATCGCAGGATATCGCGACCTTTGCTCAGAAGTTGAAGGAACTCGCGAAGTCACCGTCGCGAGGAAAGCGCGTGGTCTGACTTGACCGAGCCCGTGGCGAGAGACCCAGCGAGCGAGTCGGTGCTGCCTGGAGCCGGAGCCGGGAGTATTCACAAGTTGCGAAGATTATCTAATTCTGCATGTGCCTGAGTTCCTCGACGAGGACCCGGATGTTTTCGCTGTAGTCGATGGGAACCGCGATCAGGTGCAGACCGCCGGCGGAAAACGCCTCTTCCAGCGCCGGCGCCAACCCCGATGCCGTCGTGACCCGCCGTCCGCGGGCGCCATAGGCGGCGGCGTAAGCGGCGAAATCGGGATTGCCGAAGGTCAGGCCCCAGTCGGCGAAACCATCGACGGCCTGCTTCCACCGGATCATGCCATAGGCGTAGTCCTCGATGATCAGCACCACGAGATTGAGATTCATCCGTCGTGCGGTTTCAAGTTCCTGGCTGTTCATCATGAAGCCGCCGTCGCCCGCCACGACCAGCACACGCCGTTTCGGATAAAGCAGCGCCGCCATCATCCCGGAAGGCAAACCGGCGCCCATCGTTGCCAGCGCGTTGTCCAGAAGAAGCGTGTTGGCGACATCGGTGCGGTAGTTGCGGGCAAACCAGATTTTGTACATGCCGTTGTCAAGCGCCACGATTCCGTCAGGCGGCATGACTTGCCGGACGTCGTGCACAATGCGTTGCGGCGTCAAAGGGAAGCGATCCTCGTCCGCACGATCGGCGATGTGGGCGAGGATGTCCTTGCGTAGAACCACCCAGTCCGGGTTCATGACCAGTCTGCCTTCCAGCTGGCTGGCGAGCCGGTCGAGGCCCTTGGCGATGTCGCCGACGACTTCGGCCTGCGGAAAATACACTTCTTCGACGGTCGCCGGCACGAATCCGATATGAATGACCTGGTGCCGCCCC
Organism: uncultured Pseudomonadota bacterium; assembly: GCA_963729395.1. Classification (GTDB taxonomy): domain Bacteria; phylum Pseudomonadota; class Alphaproteobacteria; order Rhizobiales; family Xanthobacteraceae; genus Bradyrhizobium. The sequence goes on from CAVSOS010000005.1 coordinate 34,605, forward strand.
CGGGTCATCAGGAACGGCGGCTTCTCAACCGTGTCGTGGCCGACCGTCACGATGAGATCCGCGCGATCGATCGCCTGATGAACATAATCGCGTTCGCTCAAGGCGGCGGTACCAAGATAGAAATCCGAAGCACCCCCGACAGCCCCCTTCCCCATCTGCGTATTGAAGAAGGGCATACGGACACGACGCACAAATTCGGAAAGCGCCGGCGCCAATTGAGAGCGACTTGCGCCGGCGCCAAACATCAGCAGCGGATATTTGGCGGCCAGGATCAAATCGGACGCGTGCCTGATCGCTTCCGGCGCTGGAACCGGGAGTTCCGCGGCATGTACCGGAACCAGCGGCACGTCGCCTGCCTGCTCCGCGGCAACGTCTTCAGGCAATTCGAGATGAACCGGGCCCGGACGCTCTTCCGTCGCGATGCGAAAGGCATTGCGGACGAGGGTCGGAATACTTGATGCGCTCACGATCTGTTGTGACTGCTTGGTCAGCGGACGCATCGTCCCCACGACATCGACGATCTGGAAATGCGCCTGGCGGCTTTGGCGAATGGCCTTCTGGCCGGTGATCAGAACCATCGGCATGCCGCCGAGAAACCCGTAAGCGGCACCCGTGACGAGGTTCAGCGCTCCAGGACCAAGCGTGGAGAGTGCGACACCCGGTCTTCCGGTAAGCCGGCCATAGGTGGCTGCCATGAATGCCGCCGGCTGTTCATGACGGGTCACGACAAGCTCGATGGAGGACCGCCGAAGGCTTTCGACGACATCGAGGTTTTCCTCACCGGGCACCCCGAAGATGCGATCGACACCTTCGTTCTCCAGGGCGGCAACGAGAAGCTCTGATCCCTTCATGTTCGATTCCTGCTGTTTATCCTGGCGCGGCGTCTGATGTTGACTGATAGAACAATGCGAGGCGTCGATTGGGGCACGCGATTATGTCGGAAAACCTAGCACATCGCGGCGAAACATCAGCGTCCGTTGTTCCGACTGGTCATTCGCTTGGCCGAAGAATGCCGGAGGTGTCCCCGCTATGGGACGCGGATCGCGTCAAGACCTCCGGGCACCTGAGCTAAAAGGCCTAATCCCGACCGCGTGCCATCTCGCTTGGCCGAGGGGACGCCTTCAATTCACGCTTGCCATCGCCGCGCCATCAACCATGATCCTTCCGCCACGGGAGAGCGGCTCCCGCATCGGGTTAGGCAGACCCTTCGAGGCAGAATAAATGGCCATTGCAGCATTGTCCGGCTGGACGAGCGAACAAAAACACGTCGTAGCGGCAAGCTTTCTCGGCTGGTCGCTGGATGCTTTCGATTTTTTTCTTCTGGTGTTCGTGCTGAAGGACATTGCCGCGGAATTCCATACCGATATTTCGAACGTCACGCTGGCGATCCTGCTGACGCTGGCAATGCGCCCCATCGGAGCCTTCATTTTCGGCCGCGCCGCCGACCGCTGGGGCCGCCGCCCGACCCTGATGATCGACATCCTGCTGTATTCGATCCTCGAATTCGCATCGGGCTTTGCGCCGAGCCTGACCGTGCTGATCATTTTGCGCGCCCTGTACGGCGTCGCGATGGGCGGCGAATGGGGGGTCGGGGCGTCGCTCACCATGGAGACGATCCCGCCGCATGCCCGCGGCTTCGTCTCTGGCCTGCTGCAATCGGGCTACCCGGCCGGGTACTTCATGGCCTCGATCGTATACGGCGCGCTTTTCCCGTACATTGGATGGCGCGGCATGTTCATGGTCGGCGTGATCCCGGCGCTGCTCGTGCTTTACATTCGCCGCAGCGTCCCGGAATCGCCAAGCTGGAGCAAGGAGGCGGCGGTCGAACGCGGCAGCACATTGTCGGTCCTGAAATCGCACTGGCGCCTCGGCATCTACGCGGTCGTGCTGATGACCGCGTTCAATTTCTTCAGTCACGGCACGCAGGATCTCTACCCAACATTCCTGCAAGTCGAACACAAGCTGTCCCCGCACGCGGTCGGCATCATCGCCGTGATCTATAATATCGGCGCCATCTGCGGCGGCGTCCTGTTCGGCACACTCTCCGAGCGTTTCGGGCGGCGGCGATGCATCATCATTGCCGCGTTGCTCTCCTTGCCGGTGATCCCGCTATGGGCGTTTTCGGAGAGCCCCGCTTTGCTCGCAATCGGCGCCTTCCTGATGCAATTCACCGTCCAGGGCGCCTGGGGCGTGGTGCCGGTGCATCTGAACGAGCTGTCGCCGGACACCGCGCGAGGGACGTTTCCCGGATTCGTCTATCAACTGGGCAATCTGATCGCATCCGTGAACGCGACGCTGCAGGCCGTCATCGCCGCGCATTTCGGCGGAAATTATGGCTTCGCACTTGCGGCGGTGGCAGGCTCGGTCGCGCTCGTGATCGCGGTATTGACGGCCGTCGGTACCGAAGCCAAGGGTATCGTCTTTGCCAACGCGAAAGCTGCCGCGGCATAGACTGCCTGGGGCCTTTTACGTTCGGTCCGAAAAATAATTCGCGCGACCAACAGAAAGCGAAGTCAACATGAACGAGCGACTTGAGACGCTGAAGAAAGCGCGCGAGCGCATGGCCGACGACCGTGACGCCTTCGCAAAAACCCTTGCCGCGCCGTTCGACCGCGACAAGGCAGAGCGGGCGCGGATCAAATTCATCGAGACCCAGGTATTGATCGACGCCATCGACCGTGCCATCGAAGGCGAGCGAACCGGGCCCGCCGCCGCGTAAACCCGCTTGGGTCCATCCTGGCCGATCAGCTCTGGCAGCAGGCGGTCGTGACTGCGGCCGGCTTGTATTGGTCGCGCAGCCGCACCCAGTCCATCGAATACGGCAAGCCCTCTTCGTGGCGGCCCATCGGCGTCAGGTCGAGATAGTGGTAGGCGGCATTCATCATGTCGAGCCCGCGGGCAAAGCACGAATAAGTGTGGAAGATGTTCCCGGCGTCGTCGCGGAAGAACACGCTGATGCCGGGCGCGTCTTCGATCCCGAAACCAGCGGTTCCGAAATTGTAGACTTTGTCGCCTCGCTGGATTTCCTCCGGCGTAAATGAAACTGCGTAATCGTAATTGAAATCGCTGGTCGCCGACGACAGCCAGTTGAAGGTCCAGCCCATCCGCGCCTTGAACGCCTCGAGCTTTGGCAAGGGCGCGCGCGAGATCGCGACCAGCGTGGTGTCGCGCGCGGCGAGATGGGGAACCATGCGCTCGAATCCATCCGCCCAGAACGAGCAGCTTTTGCAGCCTTCTGACCAATCGGGCGCGAACATGAAATGCTGGACCACAAGCTGGCTTCGTCCGGCGAACAGATCGGCGAGGGTCTGTTGGCCGCCCGGTCCGTCGAACATGTAGCTCTTGTCGACCTTGACCCAGGGCAGCGCCCGACGCTCGGCGCTTAGCCGGTCGCGTGCCCGCGTATATTCCTTCTCGTGGGCCAGATGTGCTTTCCGTGCAGCGATCCAATCTTCTCGCGAGACGATTTGGTGCGGTTGCATGACGGGCTCCTGCGTTTGAGACATTTCAGGCGACATATTTTTCAAGCTTATCGAGCGTGCTGATCCATCCGCTCTCGTGGCCGTCCCGCGCGGCCTGATCGAACAGTTGCTCATGGTGCAGGGTCAGCAGCGTGCCGTCGCCGTCGGGCTTCAGCGAGACCGTCACCTGCGATTCGCGTTCCGGCGTCGAATGCCACGCCCAGCTGAACGACAATCTCTGGTTCGGCACCATCTCGCGATAGACGCCGGCGACTTCGTGATGCTCGCCGTCCTGCATCTTGAAGCTGACCCGGTATCGGCCACCGATCCGGGCATCGATGTCGGCCCGCACCGAGCCGGCGACGACCTGCGAGGGCCCGAACCATCGGGCTATTTTTTCCGGATCGGTCCACGCCGCGTAGACTTTCGCCGGTGAGGCATTGAGACGACGTTTGAGGGTGAGGCTCGGTCGGGTGGCGAGACCGGCGGCAGCGCTTGATTTGGTGGCCATTTTTCTTCCTCCACAAAAGCGGCAAGGCGGTCGAGACCTTCGGACCAAAATCGCTGGTAGCGGTTGAGCCAGTCCATCGCCTGCTCCATCGGCCCGGCAGTCAATCGGCACGCCACGACGCGGCCGGTTTTTGCGCGCGCGATCAGGCCGGCATCCGACAGCACGTCGAGATGCTTCATGATCGCGGGGAGCGACATCGCGAACGGCTGCGCCAGCTCGCTCACCGAAACACTGTGCTGGCCCTCGAGCCGGGCCAGCAGCGCACGCCGCGTCGGGTCCGCGAGCGCGGCGAATGTGCGGTCCAAGGCATGATCGTTATACTTAACCATGTAGTTTAATATAGACACGGCCTGTCCAAAGTCAAGCCGCGCGGCCGGCAAACCCGCGCGACCGCCTTTCTGTTCGTTCTTCAAGTTGCATTCGTATGGTTGAAGTGACGCGGGCTCGCGTTGTAACAACCAAGGCCCGGTACGGCCCATGCGGCCCGCCACGCATCGACCCGCGACGAAAGGATAATCCATGTCTGTCACTGTCAACGCGCTCGATCATCTGGTCATCAACGTCTCGGACGTCGCGCGTACCGCCGAGTGGTATCGGAAGATACTCGGCATGGAGGTCAGGATGTTCGATCCGGGTAACGGCAAGCCGCCTCGGACCTCGCTAATCTTCGGGAGCCAGAAAATCAATGTGCGGCCACGCGACGCCGACAAGGCCGAGTGGTTCACCGCAGACCATGAGGCCGCCGGCAGTGACGATCTGTGCTTTCTCACCGCGGCCACACCGGAGCAGGTGGTCGCGCATCTGAAGGCGCAGGGCGTAGCGATCGAGGAGGGTCCGGTGGCGCGGCAGGGCGCGCGCGGTATGTTGCGGTCGGTCTATTGCAGGGATCCCGACGGCAGCCTGATCGAAATATCGTCGTATCCGGACGGCGCATCTTGACGGCCGTGACGGCGGCGCCCTGATATGAACAAGCAAAAGCAGCCGGCAAGGCTGCATGGGAGGATAAATGTCGAATTCACAGACAGCGCCGGGTGTGGTCGGGCCATTCGCAGGCCTTGACGTGCCATGGCTGCTGCGGCTTCAGGCCGAAACCCGCCGCGATCATCCGTTTCTGATCTGGGCGCCGTTCGATGCGCCAGCGCGGATCTGGCGCTACGGCGAATTTCACGATCGGGTCGGCGCGCTCGCCGCGGGCCTTGCCCAACGCGGCGTCAAGTCCGGCGAATTCGTGCTGATCCATCTGGATAACTGCATCGAAGCCTTGCTGGCCTGGTTTGCCTGTGTCGAACTCGGCGCCATCGCCGTCACCACCAATACCCGCTCGGCACCCGCCGAAATGGAATACTTCGCCGGTCATTGCGGCGCGGTTGCCGCGATCACCCAGCCTGCCTATGCCGAGATGATCGCCGCGCATTGCCGAGGCCTGCGCTGGCTTGCGGTGATTTCGCACGACGCCGGCGCCAGACCCGCGCAAGGCACGGCCGCACCACGCGGCGACGCGTTCGATACGCTATTCGCCGACAGCACCGACCGGCCGCGCCGGCCGAGCGATCCGCTGGCGCCGTGCAGCGTGCAATATACCTCCGGCACCACGTCGCGCCCCAAGGCGGTGCTGTGGACCCACGCCAATGCGCTGTGGGGCGCCAAGGTCAACGCGGCGCATCAGGACTTGCACGCCGGCGACGTGCATCAAACCTACCTGCCGCTGTTTCACACCAATGCGTTGGCCTATTCGATGCTGGCGAGCCTGTGGGTCGGCGCTACTTGCGTCATCCAGCCGCGGTTCTCCGCCAGCCGGTTCTGGAATGTCGCCGCCGAGCATGGCTGCACCTGGACCTCGACGATCCCGTTCTGCATGAAAGCACTGCTGGAGCGCGAGATCCCCAAGCAGCATACGTTCCGGCTCTGGGGCACGGCGGTTTGCGAGCCGCCCGCCTTCGCCGCCTTCGGGGTCAAGATCATCGGCTGGTGGGGCATGACCGAAACCATCACCCACGGCATTATCGGCGAGGTCGACCAGCCCAATATGCCGATGGCGATCGGCCGCGCGGCGGCTGAATACGCCATCCGCGTCACCGGCGACGACGGCGCGCCGACGCCGCGGGGCGGCACCGGCAATCTCCTGATCAAGGGCGTGCCGGGACTGTCGCTGTTCAGCGAATACCTGCACAACGAACAGGCCACCCGCGAGAGCTTCGACGAGCACGGCTATTTCATCACCGGCGATCGCGTCACGCTGCTCGACAACGGCTACATCCGGTTCGGCGACCGCGCCAAGGACATGCTGAAGGTCGGCGGCGAGAATGTCGCAGCCTCCGAGATCGAGCAGGTGATCGCCATGGTGCCCGGTGTGCGCGAGGCCGCGGTGGTTGCGAAAAAACACCCGATGCTCGACGAGGTGCCGGTGGTGTTCATTATTCCGCAAGCCGGCGTCTCGCGCGCGCCGCCGGAATTGCACGACACCGTGATGGCCGCCTGCCGCACCGGACTGGCTGATTTCAAGGTGCCGCACGAAATCCGCATGGTCGATGAGATGCCACGTTCGACGCTGGAGAAGGTGGCCAAGGCGGAGTTGCGGAAGCTCTTGGGGTGAGGCCTCTCCGGATCATTCGAGCTCGATAGCTCGACGCCTCCGCCTCAGTTCAGCTCGAAGCGGATCGGCAGCTATTTGGGTCCGTTGACGAAGGTGGCCTGCGTCATCTTCACCTCGCCATCGAGCGCGATCGACTTCAGGCGCGGCAACAATTCCTCGAACAGGATTCGCATCTCCATCTTGGCGAGATATTGCCCAAGGCAGAGATGGGCGCCATAGCCGAATGCGACGTGCCGGTTCGGCTTGCGGTCGGAGCGGAACGTGAACGGCTCCTCGAACACGTCCTCGTCGCGGTTGCCGGACGCATAGCACAGCATCAGCCAGTCGCCCTTGGCGATCTTGCGGCCGCCGAGTTCGGTGTCGGCGGTCGCCGATCGCATGAAGTGCTTCACCGGGGTCATCCAGCGGATCGCTTCGTCGACCAGGCCCGGGATCAGCTCCGGATTGGCCTTGACCTTGGCGAACTGCTGCGGATTTTCGGCCAGCGCCCAGATCGCGCCGGCGGTCGACGACGAGGTGGTATCGTGGCCGGCGGTGGCGACGATCATGTAGTAGCTTGTCATATCGTGGGCGCGGCAGGTACGCGCCGTTGATCTTGGCGTTGGCGATCACGGTGGCAAGGTCATCCCGCGGATTGGCGCGCCGGTCCTCGGTGATTTTGCCGAAATAGGCGCCGAAATCATTGACGATCGACACGATCATGTCGGAGAACTGTTCGGGACTGAGCTGATCCCTGACCCGCGCGGTGTCGGGATCCTGCGGTCCGAACAATTCCTGGGTTAGTTTGAGCATCCTCGGTTCGTCCTGCTCCGGCACACCGAGAATTTCCATGATGACATGCAACGGATATCCGAGCGCGATGTCGGCGACGAAATCGCAGCGCCCGCCATGCGCCACCATGCGCTCGACGGCGCCGCGCGCGATGGTGCGGACCCTTTCCTCGAATTTTCCGAGATTGACCGGCATGAACCAGGCCTGCGTCAATGCACGATATTTCGGATGATCGGGCGCGTCCATCTGCACCAGCGAGCGCACCAGGTTCGGCCCGCCGGTGATCTTGCGCACCCGCTCCTCGAACGCCTTCGTCGTCAGCGTGGTCGGGCGGTCCGCATTATGGAAAAGATCGTTCTGCCGGCTGATGGCCTGGATGTGGGCGTGTTTGGTCACCACCCAGAACGGATCGAACCCCTCCACCCGCGCAACGCCGAGCGGATTGTTGGCCCGAAGCCAGCGATAGGCATCATGAAGGCGATGATCGGCATAGGCTGCCGGATTCACCAGCGTCGCGGCAATGTCGGCCGGAAGATCGGTTTCGATGGTCGCGCTCACAATCGCACCCTCCGGTTCTCGTGGCGCGAAAGGCTTGCGCCGGCGAGTGAATGATAAATCAGGATTATTGCCGCAGGACGGTTGGAACCGTGAATTCCCTGGCAACCGGCGCGAATCCGTCAGCGATTTTAAAGCAGATCATGTTGCAACCGATCGGGGAGGGCTTGTGTCCAGCCGCTGGGCCCTGTCTTGAAAAAATCCGCCGGAAGCAGTGCTCCCGGCGGATCGTCGTTGTCGCGTTCGCGCTCACCGCCTCTGGCGCGATCGGCAGCGGGCCAAGACCTGGCTGAGCGATCAAAAGGATGCGAAGGCTACCGGGCGGAAAGCCTGAAGCAGATGCTGGTCGAGCTGGTCGACCATATCTTCCATCATGGAGAACGCTCTGGCGTGGGTATATTCCAGCCGATAGGCACGCTTCTCCACCAGTGCCGCATAGATATCCACGATCGTTATCAGGCGCACGATGTCGCTGATCTGATTGCATTTCAGGCCATGGGGATATCCGGTGCCGTCAAGGAATTCATGATGGTGCAGGACCACATCCAGCATCTCTGGCGGGAAGCCGCCCTGAGCTGCGAGCACGTCGTAGCCGAGATGCGGATGCTTTCGAATTTCGTTCATTTCCTCTTCGGTCAGCTTTTCCGGCTTGTCCAAAATCGCCACGGGAATGTACGCCTTGCCGACATCGTGCAGCAGGGCAGCGCGAGCCAAACGACGCTGGTCGTCCTCGCGCATGCCGAGATGCTGTGCGAACGCCACAGCGAAGCCTGTTACGAACAGGCAGTGGCGGAAGCTGTCGGTGTGATGGCAGCCCACCACCGTCAGCCATTCGCGCAACGAGGAGTGCTTGATGGCCTTGAGAATCTTGTTTTCGGCCTGCACGATGTCGCTGAACTTCAGCGGAACTCCCGCTGGAAGCTTCTCGAATATCTTGACCATCACCTCGTGCGCGGCGGCAACGCCTTGGTTCAAGGTCTTGCCGCGATCCGTCGCATCGTATCCATTGGTGTCCGGAAATGCGGCGTGGATGCGTTGCAGAATTCCTTGCGCATCGAACGGCCGCGATATCGTGTCCGTGGCGCCCAGCGCCCAGGCCTGCATCGACCCATGATGCAAAGCGTCGGCGAGAACAAACAGCCTCGGCATCGAGCGGTAGGCTTCGGCCTGCAGCTTGTTGCGAACCCGCTGGACGCTCTCGGCCGAGCGCAGATTGATATCGACCACGATCCCTGAAAAGTGACCGGCGGGAGTGTCGGGGATTTCCGACGTCGAGATGGTATCCACCTCGCCCACGGATTTCAGAATGCTGGCCAATTCGCCACTTCGATCGCTCCGATCGGATGCCAGGAGCAGCCGGCGTTTGGACGAAGACGTTTTCGCTTGAGTTGTCATGAATCCTCTTTGCTGGCTGCGGTGGCGCAAGCAAAGACTACCGGATAACGGGTTCCCCAAGGCTTAAGGGGTATTATGAATGCAGTTCTGTGGTTGCCCCTAAAAGTTTAACGATACCAAGCCTCATCGTTCTGCTAGGCGGCTGAAATGGCGCCAAAAAAATCCGCCGGAGGCGATGCCCCCGGCGGATCGTTGTTGTCACGTGCGGCGGGCTTACGCCTTCATATTCGCCTTCACCGCCTCTGCCGTGATCGGCAGCGAGCGAACGCGGGCGCCACACGCATTGAAGATCGCGTTAGCGAGCGCGGGAGCTACCACCGTCACCGCCGGTTCGCCAACGCCGGTGGCGTGTTCGCCATTGGCGATGACGCTAACGGCGACTTCCGGCAACTGGCTCATCCGCAACGGCGTATAGGTGTCGAAGTTGGTCTGTTCGATGCCGCCGTCTTTCAACGTCGCCTTCTCGTACAGTGCGAGCGAGACCCCCCACAACGCCGCGCCCTCGACCTGGGCACGGATATTGTCGGGATGCACCTGCGTGCCGACGTCGGTAGCCACGGTCAGCTTCTTGACCTTGACCTCGCCGGACGGCGCGACGGCAACATGGGCCACACAGGCGGTCCAGCTTGCGGTTTTTCTTTCCTGTGACGAGACACAGGCAACGCCCATGCCTTCGCCCTTCGGAAGTTGTATGGTGCCGTAACCCGCCAGGCCCATCGCAGCCAGCAACGTGTTGCGCAGGTGTTGCGCGCCGCCGGCGTTGTCGCCGGCGCCGTCCAACATGCTGATGCGATACTGCGCGGGATCCTTGCCGGCGGCATGGGCGATCTCGTCGATCATGCTTTCGACTGCCCAGAAGGTCCAGCCCGGTGCGACCGACCGCAACTGCCCCGACGGGGTGGCGCTCTGCGCCATCTCGTTGAGGATGGCGCGGACGTTGTGATTGGGCACGGAATAGAAGAAGTCCGCACCATTCACGGTGAATGCGTCAAGTGCCCCTTTCTTGTCGACCGCAGGCGACAGGAAGTCCGGGATGCCCCAGCGCTTGGTCGGCCACGCGCTGACCACGTCGTGATTCAAGGCAACCAGCTTTCCGTCGCCATCGAGACCGGCCTTGATCTTCTGGAACGTCAGCGGACGCGAGAAGTCCATGGTCATGTCGTCTTCGCGCGTATAGATCACCTTGACCGGTTTGCCGACGGCCTTCGCCGCCTGCACCGCGGGGACCGTCATATCAGCGTCCAGCCGCCGGCCGAAGCCGCCGCCCAGATACATCTGATGCATCACCACGAATTTGGGATCGACGCCGGCAGCACCGGCCGCGATCGCGCCGGTTCGCGTTGCGAACTGGTTGCCGGTGTAGATGTGCCAGATATCGCCCTGCTGCTGCGCGGTGGCGTTCATCGGTTCCATCGGCGCATGGATGTTGATGTTGGTGGTGTATTCGGCCTCCATCACCTTCGCCGCCGTACCGAGTGCCGCAGCGGTGTCGCCGTTCTTGACGAAGAACAAACCGGAGTCGTCAAGGCCCTGCAAACGCTTGGCCTCGGTGAGCAGCGATTCGCTCGACAGCTTGGCGTTGGGGCCGCCGTCGTACGTCACCTTGAGAACTTCGGCGGCTTTCTTGGCGCTGGTATAGGTGTTGGCTATCACAACCACCCAACCCGTCGTCGTCATGGTCTTGTCGTCGATTTTGACCGCCTTGATGAAGCCCGGCACCTTCATCGCCGCACCGTCATCCACCGATTTGACCGTCGCGCCGTAGCGCACCGGAGGCATCACGACTTTGCCGTACACCATACCCGGCAGCATGACGTCGATGCCGTATTTGGCCGTACCGTTGGTCTTCGACGGAATATCAAGCTGCGGAACCGAAACGCCGATCATGGTGTACTGATCGGGGCTCTTGAGCTTGATCGCCTTGAGGTCGTCGGGCGTAAAGGTCTTAGTGGCCTTTCCGCTCTTGACGATCTCAGCGAACGTCATCGACTTCTTGGACTTCGGATGGGTAATGGTGGAGTCCCTGACGACCAGTTCGCCGGCGGGCACGCCCATCGAGGCTGCCGCGGCTTCCGTCAGCGCAATGCGCCCCGCGGCACCCGCGCGGCTCATCGCATCGAAGTTCATCATCGTGCTCCAGCTGCCGCCGGTAATCTGCGCGCCGAGCACGGGGTCGTTGAACTTCGGATCGTTGGAAGCGAGTTGAATCCGCATGTCCTTCCAGTTCGACCCAAGCTCTTCGGCAATGATCTGAGCCATGGTCGAGGCAATGTGCTGGCCCATGTCGGCTTTGCCGCATGTGACCGTGACAATCCCGTCCGGTGCAATCGAGTACCAGACGCTGGGATCGAAGTTGCCGGTTGCGGCGAACGCCTGGTCGGCGCCGAGCAGGCCGGGAACCGCGGAATAACCGAGCGCAAGACCTGCGGCGGCGGTGCCGACGAGGAACGAGCGGCGGCTGAGATCAGCGGGCTCGCTCTGCGAGATTTTCACGTGCGTATTCATGTTGCTCTCCGATCGGTGGCCGTGGACGCAGTGCGCATTTCGGAGGCAGCGCGCATGATGGCTTTCTGGATGCGCGAATAGGTCATGCAGCGGCAGAGGTTGCCGTCCATGTGCGCTACCACTTCTTCCTTGGTCGGATTGCTGTTCTTGGCGAGCAGCGACGCCGCCTGCATGATCTGCCCGGACTGGCAGTAACCGCATTGCGGAACCTGCTCGGCGATCCACGCTTTCTGCAGCGGATGATCGCCCTTGGCGCTGAGGCCTTCGATAGTCGTGATTTTCTTGCCAACCGCATCGCTGATCGAAGTCTGGCAGGATCGCACAGCTTCGCCATTGAGATGCACGGTGCAGGCGCCGCAAAGGCCGGCGCCACAGCCAAATTTGGTACCGGTCATCTGCAATTGCTCGCGGATGGCCCACAACAGCGGCGTATCGTGCGCCGCCTCGACGGACATATTCCGTCCGTTTATGTTGAGAGTAGGCATTGTCTCTTCCCCTGCCGGTGCATGATGCCGCTTACGGCGGCAACTCACGTTTAGCTAATGGTCTGGCACCCACCGGATCGGTGCCGACTTGGGCGCAGAATGATCGGGTTCCGTTCTAGAGGCAATCTAAATTAAGTTTGTGCGTTGCGGCAAAACCCGGTCCTAAAGTCGCAGGTGGATTCTGCTTTTACGCATCGCGGAAACCGCGATCTCGACCTCCAAGTTGCGAAGTCTCCTCGATGATCGTCCCGAGGAGCATTGCCGTTACGGTTGAAGCGGACCGGGCAATCTGTTTCCTTGTTTTGAGCGTTTTCTTTATGCGAACCGGTATCCACTTCGCTGGAAAACGCTCTAAGGTCGCGACCGAACGAGTTGGGAAACCGCGATGCCAAAGATCAATCGTGACGGGGTCGGTATCTATTATGAGGTTCATGGCAGCGGTCCTCCGCTGTTGCTGACCCACGGCTATTCATCGACATCGGAGATGTGGAAGGGCCAGATCGAGGCGCTGTCGAAACATCACAAGCTCGTCTTGTGGGACATGCGCGGCCACGGCCGGTCCGACTACCCCTCTGATCCCGCGGCTTATAGTGAATCGTTGACGGTGGCGGACATGGCGGCGCTGCTCGACGAGGTCGGTGCGAACCGCGCCATTGTCGGCGGACTTTCGCTCGGGGGCTACATGTCGCTGGCGTTTTATCGCGCGCATCCGGAGCGCGTCCGCGCGCTGCTGATCATCGATACCGGGCCGGGCTTCAAGAAGGACGACGCCCGCGAAACCTGGAACAAGCGCGCTCACGACACTGGCGACCGCTTCGAGCGCGAAGGCCTTGCGGCTCTCAAATCCGCCAGCCCCGAACGCTCGATGGTCAGTCATCGCGATGCATCGGGTCTGGCACGCGCGGCGCGCGGCATGCTGACCCAGCGCGATGCGCGCGTCATCGAACTGTTGCCGAATATCAAGGTGCCGTCGCTGGTGGTGGTCGGCGCCGATGATGCACCGTTCCTCGCAGCCTCCGACTATATGGCGGCAAAAATTCCCGGTGCGCAAAAGGTCGTGATTCCCGCCGCCGGCCACGCCGTCAACATCGATCAGCCGCACGCGTTCATCGAGGCTGTGCTGCCGTTCCTCGACGGCCTGCCGGGCAGCGCCATTCCGTAAAAGCCGGCCTGGCCGTGATTAGGCTGGTGTAGGGTGCTGATGGCTGATGGCGGTTTCCGTCGCATGTCGGACAACGCTCCCGTGCAATCAGATCTCAACAAATGGATGACCCTTGGGACACGATATCAAACTGACGGCTTCGGACAATTTTCGACTGGGCGGCTATCGTGCCGATCCCGCGAGCACGCCCAAGGCGGCGGTGGTGGTGATCCAGGAGATCTTTGGCGTCAATCATCACATTCGGGCGATCTGCGATCGTTTCGCGGGCAACGGCTATGTCGCCATCGCGCCGGCGATTTTCGACCGCATCGAGCCGAATTTCCAGTGCGGCTATTCGCCGGAAGAGGTGGCGGTGGCGCGTAAATTCGTGGCCAATCCCGACTGGACGGCGATGCTGCGCGACAGCCAGGCCGCCATCGATGCGGTGAAGGATGTCGGCCCGGTCGGCATCATCGGCTTTTGCCTTGGCGGCAGCGTCGCCTATGCCGCCGCAACCAAATTGTCAGGCCTGTCCGCGGCGATCGGCTATTACGGCGGCGCCATCGTCCGCTTCGCCGACGACGCGCCGAAGGTGCCGACCCAGCTTCATTTCGGTGAAAAGGACGCGGGCATTCCGCTCAGCGACGTCGATATCATTCGCACCAAGCGGCCCGACGTCGAGATCCACGTCTATCCCGGTGCGCAGCACGGCTTCAACTGCGATGAACGGGCGAGCTACGACCCCACCAGCGCCGGGATCGCCAAACAGCGCAGCCTCGACTTTTTTGCCAGGCATTTGAAAAAATGATTTTACGATGCCATTCCGGGATGGTCCGAACGACCAGACCTCAGATGCGCAATTGCACATCTGAGGTTCGCTATCGCGCCCCGGGATGACGAAGTACTGCGTACTTGGTCAGAACCAGCGCTCGCCGACGAAGACGGTATCGCCGGGGCGGAGCGCGGTGCCGAGCGGCACCACGTAGCGGGATGAACCGGAGGCATCGGTGTGGGTCAGGGTGACGCGGTCGCGCTTGGCGCGCGGCGAAAAGCCGCCGGCGATCGCCACCGCACTTTCGACGCTCATATTGGGCACGTAGGGATACTGGCCGGGGGCTGCGACTTCGCCAAGGATGAAGAACGGCCGATAGGATTCGATCTCGACCGCCACCGAGGGATCGCGGATGTAGCCGCCGCGCAGCCTGCCGGCGATCGCGGACGCCAGTTCCGCCGGCGTCCGTCCGCGCGCCGGCACTGAGCCGATCAGCGGCATGGTGATCGCACCGCCGGCATCGATGGCGTAGGTATTGGTCAGACCCTCCTGGCCATAGACCACAACCCGCAATTTGTCGCCGGCATCGAGCCGGTAGGCGGCATCATAGGCCGCCGGCATCGGGGCGGCGGCATAGGAGGCGGCGCCCGGGGCGTAATAGCGCGGCGGTGGCCCGGCAAGGCTGGCGCCAAGCGCGCTGATGGCGCCACCGGAATCGGCGACGCCCGATGGCGACACCGCGACCCGTGGCGCCGGTCCATACGGCTGGCCATAGGCCAGAGAATCCAGATCGCCTTGCGGCTCCACCGTTGCGACAGGACCGGATGTGTGCGTGCAGCCCGACAACGCGAGCGCGGCCATGGCGGAAATGATCGGCAATCGAAACGCGCGCGCAACCCGCACCGGAGTCATCCCTCTTAGCGAGACAGCTTAAAGTCTTGCACCTGTTATGGTTAACAAATCGTTTGCCGATCGATCAGGCAGGCCGGGCAAAGCCGGCCCGCCTGGCTGGGCGCAGCGATCAGGCGCTAACGCCCGCGCCGATCGGACAGGACACCCCGGTGCCGCCGAGCCCGCAATAGCCGGCCGGATTCTTGGCCAGATATTGCTGATGATAGTCCTCGGCGAAGTAGAACTCGCCGGCGGGCGCAATCTCGGTAGTAATGGTGCCGAGACCTTTGGCCGCCAGCGCTTTCTGATAGGCCACCTTCGACGCGTCCGCGGCTTTACGCTGCGCGTCGCTGAACGTGTAGATCGCCGAACGATACTGGGTGCCGACGTCATTGCCCTGGCGCATGCCCTGCGTCGGGTTGTGGCTCTCCCAAAATGTCTTCAGCAGTTGATCGTAAGATACCTTCTTGGGATCGAATACCACCAGCACCACTTCGGTATGACCGGTGCGGCCCGAACACACTTCCTCATAAGTCGGGTTGGCGCTGTGACCGCCGGCATAGCCCACAGCGGTGGTAAAGATGCCGTCACCGAGCTCCCAGAATTTACGCTCCGCGCCCCAGAAGCAGCCGAGGCCGAACACCGCCTGCTCCAGACCTGCGGGATAAGGCGGCTGCAACGAGCGGCCGTTGACGAAATGGCTCGTCGCGGTCGGGATCGGCTTCGCTCGGCCCGGCAGCGCCTCGGCAGCAGTTGGCAAGGCAGTGGTTTTGCGCATGAACAGCATGGATTACCTCCCGGAGGGATGTCTCTCTCTAATGTCCGTCACCAATATATGTCTTTACGTCGGACGCAGTAGCCCCATTACGCCGGAGCGTTGGGCATGAACGCCGCATCACCGTGCCGTCTGGCTCAGTTCCGGGAATAACCGATCAACGGCTTGCGGGGCCGGAACAGGAGCATCAGCAGAATGCCCAGCACACCCATCACCGCAAATACCGGCTGATCCAGCACGACCCTGACGACATGGGTCCAGAGCCACGGCGAAATGCCCTCTACCCAGACCCGGAAGGCCTGCTGGCTGGATTGATGGACATCGTTCCAGAGCTCCCCAAAGCGGGTAAAGCGCAAGGTCTGGTCGGCGACCCAGCGCGCGCCGTCATAGACCATGAAAATAAATCCGCCCGCCAGCAGCAGCAGTCCCACAAGTCGGAAAAAGCCGCGGATCATGCATCACCTTAATATCGGTATATTCTGTCGTGTATCCGTCCGCCTCCGGAACGCCGTCAGCCATTAGCGAAGCGAGCCGGGAAATTCAACCTCATCAGCACCTTACCGGCGCCTTATGGTCGGGCCTGCCGACTCCTAAGGCCTGGCTGAGGCGTTGACGCTGCGGGGCGCGCCCTCTATAAGACCGGTAATGGCGGCGGGCGCAATCCTGCCGCCGCTGTTCTTTGAGCGGCGCCGTCATGCGAGCTTATTGGCTCCGGGAATGGCATTCTCAGGGACACCCGAAAAACACACCAGTGTCGATCACGCGGTTGGACGGCCGGCGCATTGAAGCCCGGTTACCCGCGACCGGTCACCGCAAGGATATTTGAGATATGGCCAATACGACTTCCGCCAAGAAGGCGACACGCAAGATTGCCCGCCGCACCATCATCAACAAGTCGCGCCGCACCCAGATGCGCGGCTCGGTCCGCATCGTCGAAGAGGCGATCAAGAGCGGCGACCGCGATGCCGCGCTGAAGGCGATGGCGCGCGCCGAGCCGGAGCTGATGCAGGCAGCGCAGCGCAATATCATTCACAAGAACAATGCGAGCCGAAAGGTTTCGCGGCTCGCGCATCAGATCGCAAAGCTCGCGAAATAGACTGAACGGAAAATATAATTCGTCACAAAGCCCGGCTGCGCCGGGCTTTTTCTTTTTCAGTTGCATCGCGCCTCGACCAGACCTCGGCAAATGCCTTGCGCCGTTCCGTGTTACGCTAGCTGGCGCCACAGGCCGGACATCCGATGCCGCCAGGACTGCGATGACCTGAATCTTCGACGACCAAAGGCTGCGGTGATATCGATCGCTGCTACGCGCGGCATGCTTTTGAAATTGCAACTCGCGGCCGCGCGGCATCTGTTCGAGAGTCCCGAAGGGTTACCCTGCTTCGATGAGCAAAAAAAAACGCGTTTGCGTAGTCACTTATCGGCATAGTGGCGAACAGTTGTTTGAAAACTCATTCCTGCCACGACCCAAACGTAAACAATTTATGAATTTATTTTGGGCAATCGTCAGAAATGTCACAGTGGCTCGGCATTTCGAATCTCCGCACAGATTCAAAACCTTGCCGCTGCGCGCAAAAGCCGCTGCCTGATTTCGTGAACGCGAAGTCGATTTTGCCGGCACTCGCGTCGAATCATTTTCGTTGCGGGAAATAGGGCATGATGTATCTCTTAGAACGTTCGCGGCGCCCACGGCTCTTGAGACCAGCGCGGTTTAAGAAACGGGGCGGACGTGCAAATCGGCGGCGGTGTGCGCGTTGGCGACGCTTTCCAAGCGATTGTCGGTTCAAGACTCATAGCTATATGAGCATAGCGGTTCTGTGTCGAAATTTCTCAAGCGGGACGCTTGCGTCCCGTTCGATTCGAACAAGAGAGATACGCACCGGACCAACGGCAGCCGCCGAGGCGAAGACCGAGGGCAGGTTAAACGGACGGGCTGAGTAAAGCGGCTTACGACTGGACAAATTGGGTTCCAGGCGTTGCCGGTTGAATTTGGAACACTCAAGAGGTGACACCTCGCCGTGGGCAATCACGGCGAGTGGGGGGAGGCTTTATGTTCTACGGAATCATCGCGGCATTTGATCCAATTCGATTTTCAAACGATGTCATATTCGATGCCAGGTGCACGCGGCCACCGGCGCGAGCTCCGGACAGGCCGCTGAGTACACGCTGACCTCGCGGACGCTTCTTTCCAGTTTCCAGCCGACTCTGTGATTTTCGTCCACGGCATTTCGCCGTACGGCTGGTCTATGGCTGAAGACGAAGCTTCGCTTGAGGTCGCGCCGTACGGTCGTCCCGCACGGCAATTTCACCGGCAACGTTACTCCTTCAGAAAAGTCGTCAAACAATGACAAATATGGAACAGGATCGCTGGTCACGCGTGAAGGGTCGGCTGCGTTCGAGCGTGGGGGAAGACGTCTATACAAGCTGGTTCGCGCGTATGGATCTGGAAAGCGTGCAGCAGGAAAGCGTCCACCTTTCGGTTCCGACGCGGTTTCTGAAGAGCTGGATCCAGGCACATTACGCCGAGCGGGTTCTGACCTGCTGGCAGGCCGAAATGCCGCAAGTGCACCGGATCGACCTCACCGTACGCACGGCGATGCGATGCGCGGCGCCCGCCAAAGAGACTTCCCCACCGGCCGATCAACGCCGTGCCGATCGATCCGACGGCCGTCCCGCGACGGAGTTGCGCGCGACCGCCATCGCGCCGGTATCCGCCAGCCATGACGCACTCGGCGGCTCGCCGCTCGATCCGCGCCTGACATTCGGAAGTTTCGTCGTCGGCCGCTCCAACACGCTGGCTCACGCCGCAGCACGCCAGGTCGCGGAAGGACGCCGCGGCGACAGCGTGATGTTCAACCCGCTGTACATTCATGCCGGCGTCGGACTCGGCAAAACCCATCTGTTGCAGGCGGTGACATGGGCCGGCAACTCCGGCAGCGAACGCAAGGTGCTCTATCTCACCGCCGAGAAATTCATGTACGGCTTCGTCGCCGCGCTCAAGACCCAGACCGCGCTGGCGTTCAAGGAAGCGTTGCGCGGCATCGACGTGCTGGTCATCGACGACCTGCAGTTCCTGCAGGGCAAGTCGACCCAGGCCGAATTCTGCCATACCCTGAACGCGCTGATCGACGCCGGCCGCCAGGTGGTGATCGCAGCGGACCGTCCGCCTTCCGACCTTGAGAGCCTCGACGACCGCGTGCGCTCGCGTCTCGCCGGCGGCCTGGTGGTCGAGATGGGCTCGCTCGGCGAGGAGTTGCGGCTCGGTATCCTCAAATCGCGAGTCGCGGCGGCGCGCGCCCATCATGCGAGCTTCGACGTACCGGCGCCGGTGCTGGATTATCTCGCCCGAACCATCACCCATAACGGCCGCGACCTCGAAGGCGCCATCAATCGCCTCCTGGCGCACAGCAAGCTCAACGCCCAGCCGGTGACGCTGGAAATGGCCGAGCGCGAAGTGCGCGACCTGATCCGTCCGCAGGAACCCAAGCGCATCAAGATCGAGGACATCCAGCGCGTGGTGGCCCGGCAGTACAATGTCAGCCGCTCCGACCTGTTGTCCTCGCGCCGTACCGCCAACGTCGTCCGGCCGCGCCAGGTCGCGATGTATCTGGCCAAGACGCTGACACTGCGCTCGCTGCCCGAGATCGGCCGCCGGTTCGGGGGCCGCGACCACACCACCGTCCTGCACGCCGTGCGCAAGATCGAGGCGCTGGTCGCCAAGGATATCGCGCTGTCCGAAGAGGTCGAATTGCTGAAGCGCCAGTTGCAGGAGTGATTTTGCAGTCCCGGGCACGCTCGTTTCGGGAGCGTCCCTCGACCAGTCGTCCCGGCATCCCGCCGGGACGATAGCGGGTTTCCCGCAAAACGTGGGGAACGGCCCCGCGTTTCTCTTGCGCTTGCCTGCCATCCGCGCCACCTTGGGGCCCCCCTTAGGGTTTGATCAAATCCAGCTTTGATCGGGCTTTTCGGGTCCCATATGCCGCGGCGCGCCTTTCGGCGCGCCCGGCTTTTCCATCTTCGGGATCAGGCGGATATGCAATGAAGGTCACCGTCGAACGCGCGCAACTCCTGAAGTCGCTGGGGCACGTCCATCGCGTGGTGGAGCGACGCAACACCATTCCGATCCTCGGCAACGTGCTGATCCGTGCCGAAAATGCGCGGCTGTCGCTGAAGGCGACCGATCTTGATCTGGAGGTGACGGAAACGCTGGCAGCGGAAACCGGAACCGGCGGTTCAACCACCGTGCCGGCGCATATGTTCTACGACATCGTGCGCAAGCTGCCCGACGGCGCGCAGATCGTGCTGGAAAGCGACGGCGACCGCTCGGTGCTGGCGATCCGCGCCGGCCGTTCGCGTTTCACGCTGCAGACACTGCCCGAAAACGACTTCCCCGATCTCGCCGCCGGCGACATGACGCATTCGTTCACGCTGGCCGCCGCCGACATGAAGCGGCTGATCGACCGCACCCAGTTTGCGATCTCTACCGAGGAAACCCGCTATTATCTCAACGGCATCTACCTGCACACTGCCGGCAGCGCCAAGGCCGCGACATTGCGCGCGGTCGCGACCGACGGGCATCGTCTCGCCCAGATCGATCTGCCGCTACCGAAGGGCGCGTCCGGCATGCCCGGCGTGATCGTGCCGCGCAAGACCGTCGGTGAGGTGCAACGGCTGATCGAGGACAACGAGGCCGAGGTCGGAATCGAACTGTCGCAGGGCAAGATCCGTTTCACCATCGGCAATGTGGTGCTGACCTCAAAGCTGATCGACGGCACGTTTCCGGATTACGGCCGCGTGATCCCGCAGAACAACGACAAGGAACTCATTGTCGACAAGAAGGATTTCGAGGCCGCGGTGGACCGGGTCTCGACGATTTCGAGCGAGCGCGGCCGCGCGGTGAAGCTGGCCTTGTCGGCCGGCAAGCTGGTGCTGTCGGTGACCAACCCGGATTCCGGCAGCGCAACCGAGGAGCTTGAGGTCGAATACGCTTCCGATCCGCTCGATATCGGATTCAATTCGCGCTATCTGCTGGACATCGCCGCTCAAATCGAGGGCGAGGTCGCCGTGCTGAAACTGGCCGATCCCGGCTCGCCGACGCTGGTGCAGGACAAGGATTCCAAGGGCGCGCTCTATGTGCTGATGCCGATGCGGGTGTAGGAAAATACACTGTCATTGCCGGGCAAAAAGTGCGGCCGCCATACCCGCAACAGCGGGTATCCAGTAGTCGCTGTCGCGCATGATGTCTTGAGCGGCGCGGAATACTGGTTCGTCCGCTTTCGCGGATGATGACGCCGGAAGTTGCGGCAGATCATTCCGACGACTTTGCAGAGCTCCCGCTTTCACCATGACCGCCTCCCGGATTCATCGCCTTACCCTCACGCATTTCCGCAATTATCGCGCGGCGAGCCTGCAGGCGCGCGGTGACGTGGTCGTGCTGGTAGGCCCGAACGGCGCCGGCAAGACCAATTGCATCGAGGCGATCTCGTTTCTGTCGCCCGGACGCGGCTTGCGCCGCGCCACTCTTGACGATGTCGCGGATAATCAAGGCGACGGCTCGTGGGCGGTGTCCGCCGAGGTCGAGGGCGCGCTCGGCCTCGCGACCCTCGGCACCGGCATCGATGCGCCGGGCGCGGAGGCAGCCGCTTCCAGCCGGCGCTGCCGGATCGACCGCGAGCCGGTGACGTCAGCCGCGGCGTTCGGCGATCATCTGCGCATGGTCTGGCTGACGCCTTCGATGGACGGACTGTTTCTGGGGGCGGCCTCGGAGCGGCGGCGATTCTTCGATCGGCTGGTGCTGGCCGATCGACAGCGAGCATTCGGCGCGGGTGTCGGCGCTCGACCGCAGCCTGCGGTCGCGCAACCGTCTGCTCGAGGTACGCAATTTTGACGACCATTGGTGCGATGCCATCGAACGCGAAACCGCCGAACTCGCCGTCGCGGTGGCCGCAACCCGCGGCCAGACCGTGACGCGGCTCGCGGCGATGCTGCGCGCCCGCGGCGAAGCTTCGGCGTTTCCATCCGCGCAGATCATGCTCGATGGCTGGATGGAAAATGCCCTGATGAAGGAGCCGGCCACCGCGGTGGAGGATCGCTACCGCGAAATCCTGCGCAGCAGCCGCGCGCGCGACGCCGCGGCAGGCCGAACGCTCGACGGTCCGCATCTCACCGACCTCGAGGTGATCTACGCGCCGAAAGGCATGCCGGCCCGCGATGCCTCCACCGGCGAGCAAAAGGCGCTTCTGATTGGGCTGGTGCTGGCGCACGCCAATCTGGTGGCCGAAATGACCGGCATCACACCGCTGTTGCTGCTCGACGAGGTGGTTGCGCATCTCGACCCCGGGCAGGCGCAAGGCGCTGTTCGGTGAACTGGCCAAACTCGGCGCCCAGGTCTGGATGACCGGGGCTGACCCCGCGGCATTCACCGATGTCGGCGGATCCGGCGAAACCTTCGACGTCGATTCCGGCCACATCATCCGACGGCGCAACAACTGACGGCGCTCCGGCCGGAGGGCGGTCGGTAAAAACTCGAATTTTCCCGGCCAAGAATTCAGCTCGGAATTGGGCTTTTGCGAAGGCTCCGAATCAGCCCGCGGACGCCTTGAAAAACCCTCGAAAAATCTTATTTATTCAACAACTTGTAGACACCGACTTTGCGCTAGGCGGGTTACGCCTTTCATGGCACAAATAAACTAATCAGCGCCTGATTTTGCGTCGCTGATTCGGGACTTCCTCGAAGGCCTCACATGACAGAACCTGCCCGGCAATCGATCGCCGACACTGAGCATTCCATTCCCATCGAATATGGCGCGGAATCGATCCGGGTATTGAAGGGTCTCGATGCCGTGCGCAAGCGGCCGGGCATGTATATCGGCGACACCGATGACGGCTCCGGCCTGCATCACATGGTCTATGAGGTCGTCGACAATGCCATCGATGAAGCGCTCGCCGGCCACGCCACCGCGGTGGAGGTCGTGCTCAACGCCGACGGCTCCGTCACCGTGCGCGACGACGGCCGCGGCATTCCCGTCGACATTCACAAGGGCGAAGGCATTTCCGCAGCCGAAGTCATCATGACCCAGCTTCACGCCGGCGGAAAATTCGACCAGAATTCCTACAAGGTATCCGGCGGCCTGCACGGCGTCGGCGTGTCCGTCGTCAACGCGCTGTCGAGCAAGCTGCTGCTGCGGGTCTGGCGCGACGGCAAGGAGCATTTCATCGAATTCGCCCATGGCGACGCGGTGGCGCCGCTCAAAGTGGTCGGCGACGCCCATGGCAAGCGCGGCACCGAGGTGACGTTCCTCGCCTCGACCGAGACCTTCACCAATGTCGAATACGATTTCGCGACGCTGGAGCATCGCTTGCGCGAACTCGCGTTCCTGAATTCCGGCGTCAATATCGTGCTGTCCGACATGCGCCATGCGGTCGAGAAGCGCGAGGAGATGCGCTACGACGGCGGCGTCGAGGAATTCGTGAAATACCTCGACCGCAACAAGAAGCCGATGGTGCCGGCCCCGATCATGATCCATGCCGACATGAACGGCATCGGCGTCGAGGCTGCGCTGTGGTGGAACGACAGCTATCATGAGAACGTGCTGTGCTTCACCAACAACATCCCGCAGCGCGACGGCGGCACCCATCTCGCCGGTTTCCGCGGCGCGCTGACGCGCCAGGTCAACGGCTATGCCGAGGCCAATGCGAAGAAAGAGAAGATCGCGCTGACCGGCGACGACTGCCGTGAGGGTCTGACTGCGGTGCTTTCGGTCAAGGTGCCGGATCCGAAATTCTCGTCGCAGACCAAGGACAAGCTGGTGTCCTCGGAAGTGCGCCCGGTGGTCGAGAACGTGCTGAACGAGGGCCTGGCGGCCTGGTTCGAGGAGCATCCCAGCGAAGCCAAGGTGATCGTCGGCAAGGTGATCCAGGCCGCCGCCGCACGCGAGGCCGCGCGCAAGGCGCGCGAACTGACGCGCAAAAATCCGCTCAGCGTGTCTTCGCTGCCCGGCAAACTCGCCCAGTGCCAGGAAAAGGATCCGGCCAAATCCGAACTGTTCATCGTCGAGGGCGACTCGGCCGGCGGCAGCGCCAAGATGGGCCGCAACCGCGAATTCCAGGCGGTGCTGCCATTGCGCGGCAAGATTCTCAATGTCGAACGCGTACGCATGGACAAGATGTTGTCGAGCGAACAGATCGGCACACTGATCACGGCGCTTGGCACCGGCATCAGTGACGACTTCTCGGTCGACAACCTGCGCTATCACAAGATCATCGTGATGACCGACGCCGACGTCGACGGCGCGCATATCCGCACCCTGCTGCTGACCTTCTTCTATCGGCAGATGCGCGAGCTGATCGACCGCGGCCACCTCTATATCGCGCAGCCGCCGCTCTACAAGGTGACCCGCGGCAAGTCCGAGCAGTACCTGAAGGACGAGCGCGCGCTGGAAGACTACCTGATCGAAACCGGCCTCGACGATTGCGTGTTCAAGCTGGCGACGGGCGAGGACCGCAGCGGCCGCGACCTGCAGGCGCTGGTGGAGGATGCCCGCATCATTCGCGGCACACTGCACAATCTGCACAGCCGCTATAACCGCAAGGTGATCGAGCAGGCCGCGATCGCCGGCGTGCTCAGCCCGAAAATCACCGGCGATGTCGCCACCGCCAACGCCGCCGCGGGCTATATCGCCCGACGGCTCGACGCGCTGGCGGATGAAGTCGAGCGCGGCTGGACCGGGCGCTTCACCGAGGGCGAAGGTTTCTTCTTCGAGCGCACCGTGCGCGGCGTCAAGGATGTCGCCATCATCGACGACGCGCTGCTCGGTTCTGCCGACGCGCGCAAGCTCGACGATTACGCAGCGAAGCTGCAGGAAGCCTATCCGAAACCGGGCCTGCTGCGCCGAAAGGATACCGAAACCGCGATCCACGGCCCGGTCAGCCTGTTCGAGGCGGTCACCGACGCCGGGCGCAAGGGCGTTACGTTGCAGCGCTACAAAGGCCTCGGCGAAATGAACCCCAGCCAGCTTTGGGAAACCACCCTCGACGCCAACGAGCGCTCGTTGCTGCAGGTCAAGATCAAGGAGGTCGACGAGGCCGACGACATCTTCACCAAGCTGATGGGCGACGTGGTCGAGCCGCGCCGCGAATTCATTCAGGATAATTCGCTCAGCGCCAATGTGGATGTGTGAGAGCTTCTGCGGCGTCGCTGTAGCCACCTCATCCTGAGGTGCGAGCCGTTTTCGGCAATCTCGGGATGATGACGGGCTAAGTGCCAGCGACCGTCCTTCGGAACACGCATAAGGCTCTCGAAACACGCGTAAGGCTCGCGCCCCTGGACGACAGGTGGCCGTCACTGTTTGGTCCGGCTGCGGTGCTAATATCGTCCCATGACATCCCTTGATAAAATCGAGCCAGGACTGATCCCCGCGCCGGACTTCGTGGCAAAGTCCGGACATCACCTCGCGCTCGAATTGGCCGAAACGCTCAAGCTCGCCGTGCCCCTTGCCCTGACCCAGCTCGGGCAGATCGCGATGATGACGACCGATCTGGCCTTCATCGGACGTCTCGGGGACGGGGCCGTGGCGGCGGCGGCGCTCGCGCACACCATCTTCTTTGTCAGTTTCACCGTCGGAATGGGTCTGATGTCGGCCGTGTCGCCACTCGCCGCGCAGGCCTACGGCGCGCGCAATCCGCACCGGGTGCGGCGCTCGCTTCGCGTCGGCCTTTGGGCCGCGTTCCTGATTTCGCTGCCGGTGATGGCGCTTCCGTTCCGTGGTGAGCAAATCCTGCTGGCACTCGGTCAATCGCCGGCAGCCGCCCGTTTGGCGCAGCAATATCTGTTCGGCCTGGTCTGGAGCATTCTGCCGGCGCTGTGGTTTATGGCGATCCGCGGCTTCATGAGCGCGATCCACCGGCCGGAGCCGATCTTGTGGATCACGCTGGCGGCGATCCCGACCAATGCGCTGCTGGTCTATCTGCTGCTTTACGGCGAATGGGGTCTGCCGCGGCTGGAATTGTTCGGCGCCGGGCTTGCCACTTCCACGGTCAATTTCGCGATGTTCCTGGCGGGTCTCTGGTTTGCCGCCCGCCGCCGGCCGTTCCGGAAGTATCATGTGCTCGGACACATCTGGCGCATCGACTGGCCGTTGATGCGACAGCTCGTCGTCCTCGGGGCGCCGATCTCGATCTCTTTCCTGCTGGAATATGGCCTGTTCGGCGCCGCCGGGCTGTTGATGGGCCTGATCAGCACCACCGCATTGGCGGCGCATCAGATCGCGCTGCAGATCGCGGCCATTCTGTTCATGGTGCCGTACGGGATCGGGATGGCGGCCACCGTGCGGGTCGGCCACGCCGTCGGACGCCGCGATGCCCCGGCCGTCCGGCGGGCGGGATTTATTGCGACCGGTCTTGGCGTCAGCTTCATGTCCGCGATGACGCTGGTCGTGATCCTCGAGCGATTCGCGATCGCGCAGATTTTCCTCGGCGAAGGTGCCGATGCCGCCGCTGAACTCACTGCGACACTGTTGCTGGTCGGAGCCACGTTCTTTATCGCCGACGGCATCCAGACCATCGTATCCGGATCGCTCCGCGGCATGAGCGACACGCGGATCCCGCTGTTGTTTGCCACCATCAGCTACTGGCTGATCGGCTTCACCCTCGCCTGCGGCCTCGGTTTCTGGACGCCATTGGGCGCGGTCGGCGTCTGGATCGGACTGTCCTGCGGAACGGTCGTTTATGCCGCTCTGCTCCTCTTGCGCTTCCGGCTGCTGGCGGGCAGGCTTTAGGTCGCCATGACCGTTGTTGAGATCGCACCTGACGTTGACCGGGCAGCACTGCTGGCCGGTGCGCAGTTCGTCGACGCCTACAGCATCGCGGTTGACGGCGGTGCGCTGGATGCACGGCATGCGGCCGAGCGGATGATCACGCGCCAGCCGCGCTGGGCTGAAGCCTTGCTGACGCTGCGCAATATTCTGGTCAAGCCGTTTGGGCTCAAAACATCGGGCGCCGGCGGGACCGCTCCAAAAAACATGATCGGAATATTTCCGATTGTGAGCGAGACGCCCGATCGGCTGGTCGCCGGGTTCAACGACAGCCATTTGGACTTTCGCTTCGTGGTCGATGTTGCGACTTCCGGTAATCGCCAGCAGGTGACCGCAACCACCCTGGTGCTGACCCACAATTGGCTCGGCCGGACCTATCTCATGCTGATCCTGCCGTTTCACCGGCTCATTGTCCGCGCCATGCTGCGGCGAGTTGCGGCCTGAGCCGGCCGCATGGGCGGGCCCCCGCAGGCGATGTTGACGGGGCGTCGTGACAGTCCTACCAAACTTGGCAAGCAGGAACGAACAAGCAAGAACAACCGAGGCCACGCCATGGCAGATGAAACCGCAACCCTTGCCGCTTACGTCGCCGACCTCAAATTCGAGGATATCCCGCACGAGGTGCTGGATCGCGCCAAGGTGCTGACGCTGGATTTTCTCGGCAGCGCCATCCGGGCCCGGCGCGATGCGGAATCCACGGCGTCGCTGCTCAAAATGCTCGAGGCGCTCGCGCTCGACGGCGAGGGCGAATCCACCGTGTTCGGCGACGCCAAGGCCTGGACGCCGGCGGTGGCGGCGTTGCTCAACGGCGCGCTCGGCCATTCGCTCGATTTCGACGACACGCATGCGGACTCCTCGCTGCATCCGAGCGCGCCGGTGGTGCCTGCCGCATTTGCGGTCGGCGAAATGGTCGGCGCGTCGGGCCGCGACGTGCTCACCGCGATCGTGGCCGGCTATGAGGTCTGCTGCCGCCTCGGCAACGCGCTCGATCCCACCTCGCATTATGCGCGCGGCTTTCACCCCACCGCGACGGCGGGAACCTATGGCGCCGCGGCGGCGGCGGCCAAACTGTTCGGGCTGTCGAAAGAGCAGATCATCGCGGCGTTCGGCGTCTCCGGCAGCCAGGCCGCGGGCTCGCTGCAGTTCCTCGTCAATGGCGCGCTGGAACAAGCGCTACCAGGTCGGCGCCGCCGCGATGAACGGCGTGATCGCGGCGACATTGGCGCGCAACGATTTCGTCGGCGCGTCCGAATCGGTCGAAGGCAAGCACGGCCTGCTGGTCGGCTACAGCGACAACGCCCATCCGGACAAGGCGGTCGCCGGACTCGGCAAGATCTACGAGACCCTGAAGATCGGCGTGAAGCCCTATCCGAGCTGCCGTTACACCCATGCCGCAATCGATGCGCTGATCGCGATGCGCCGCGAGCACAATCTCACGCCGGACCAGATCAAGCGCGTCGAGATCGGCCTGCATCGCAACGGCATCACGCTGACCGGCGATGCCGCCACCAAGCGGCATCCGACCTCGATCGTCGGCGGCCAGTTCTCGATGTTCTTCACCGGCGCGGTGGCGCTCGATCAGGGCCGCTTCGGCTGGGACGATTACGACCGGCTCGGCGACGCCGCGGTCGACGCGCTGGCCGACAAGTTCGACGTGGTGCAGGACGACCGGCTCGAAATCGGCCGCAGCCATCCGTTCGGCGCGCGCGTCAGCATCACCACCGATGATGGCGTGCATGAACGGCTCTATGCCGATCCCTCGGGCGAGCCGAATTCGTTCCCGGACGCGCAGGCGATGCAGCAGAAGTTCCTGACGCTCGCCCGCCCGGTGCTGAACGGCCGCGCCGACCAGCTCGCGGATGCGATCCTCTCGCTGGAGCGATTCGATCGCGTCGCGAAGGCGACGCATCTCGGCCGGCAGTAGAGGGTGGTCGCGATGCCGCGTGCTCGTTGACGACGTAAAGTCGTC
Organism: uncultured Pseudomonadota bacterium; assembly: GCA_963729395.1. Lineage (GTDB taxonomy): Bacteria > Pseudomonadota > Alphaproteobacteria > Rhizobiales > Xanthobacteraceae > Bradyrhizobium. The sequence continues at coordinate 63,240 of CAVSOS010000005.1, forward strand.
ATTGCGAGCGGAGCGAAGCAATCCACTCTTTAGTTTCGCTGCCTCATGGATTGCTCACATGGGGAATGTGTGAGTCAAGATGAGGAGTCACTTTTTTTGTTCGACTGCGGCCACCTCTTCGTTCCGACCACGGGCGGTGCAGGATGACGCGCGCAGATCAAGCCAAGGCCGGCGCTTTAGGGCCGGCGCGCAGCGGCTTGGCCTTGAGTTGATCGAGCACGTCATCGTGCCTGGTCGGTCGGGCACGACAGGAACTCCTCGTGTTGGCGGTTGGGTCAGGGCATCTGCAATCCTCGCATTTGCGATCCAAGGTTCGAGCCGGTTCGGCGATCTGGGTTGCTTGCCAGATCAAACTCACATTCGGTCGTCGCGCGAGGCGACCGCACCAGGATTCCGCTTGCGGCGGGCAGGCTCGAGAGGACGAGGCCATTCTTCGTTGCGGCGTTTGAAGCCATGCAATCCATCGGTTCGTCCACCCGGATCTTCCGAGACTGATCGGGCCTCGGCAGATAGGTTATGGTTCTTTCGTTGCGTGCGGGCGACGGAGCTTGCCGCTGGGCCCGGTCCCGGATCAGGCGGCTGGCTTCATCACAGCCCCCTCGATGACGAGGCCTTGGGTGATATACTTCCACAACGCCACGAGAAGCTTGCGCGCCAGCGCCACGATCGCGCGCTTGCGGCCTTGCGGGCTACGCTCCTTGAACCAGCGCGTCAGGGCCGACTGCGGCTGGTGACGTATCCACAGCCAGGCGAGCTGGATCATCGTGGTCCGCAGCCTGGGATTGCCGGCCTTCGACACGCCCTGCTCGTGCCGGATGCCTCCGCTTTGCCAGGGCGTTGCCGCAAGGCCCGCATAGGCGGCGACCTGGCGGCGGTTGGCGAACTGCCGGTAGAACGCCTCCGACCAGAGAACGGCGGCGAAGTTGGCGCCGAGCCCTTTCAAAGCCAGCAGCATCGCCACCGGCTCCGGCGCGGCCTTTCCGTCTGCGGGCTTCTCTGCAGGCTTCCTGGCTGCGGCCAGCAGAGCATCCCGTCCGACCTCGACCGCCTTGATCTGTTCCAGAAGCAGTTCGATCCGATCAAGCTCGCGGCCGATCTGCGCCTTCAAATGCGACGGCAGCACCCGTCCATCTCCGGTGCGCAACGCCGCAAGCCGCGCCCGCCGATCGCGCCGCAGCGGCCCGTAGTCGGATATCCCCTGCGCGAACAGCAGCCCCTTGATCCGGTTCACATGGGTGATCCGCTCGGCGATCAGTGTCTGGCGCTCGCGACACAGCCTTCGCCGGTCTTCTTCCTCCGGCGAAGGCGCAACCACCATCGCGCACACCCGCGGCTCGCCGCGCTTGTAGGCGAGAAGCGCCCGCAGCAGCGTCTCACCGTCGAGCCGGTCCGTCTTGGCCCGCCTGCGCCGTCGCGGCATCGCGATCGAGGCCGGATCGACCACGTAGCTCTCAATGCCGTTCTGTTGCAGAACACGGTGCAGCCAGAACCCGTCCAGCCCGGCCTCCTCAATCGTGATGATCGGATAACTCTCACCGGTCCTGGCCTCCGCCTTGCGCCGGAGGTCTGCGAACAGCTTCATCAAGCCGGCAACATCGCCGGCCGCGACGCTGTGCTTGGACATCTTCTCGCCCTTGCCCGGCGACAGCGACGTCACCAGCCAGTTCGAACGGCTCAGTTCCAACGACACAAAAATTGCGCCAATATGCGTGCGGATAGCGGCCAGTCCGTCGGAAGGATGATCGAGCAACATCGTTGTCTCCAGGTTGAGTGGTTTCAGCAACCTCAGTCTGGCCTCAGACTTGGTCGCTATCCACTCCCCATGGAATCTTCGCGGAGCCTGTCATCGGGCGCGCATCCGCGCGACCCGTTGGCTCGCAATGACGTGGCTCTAATCCGACACATGACTTCGCGATCTCGCCGCGCATTTCGCCCGAGTTTTGCTCTAACGTCCTGCCCTCTTCATACAGAGGGCGCAGGGAATGCCGGGCGCCCGATGCGCCCGCAGCCTCGCGTGTAGAAAAAAACACGCGAGTTAGTCACCACGGTCACGCCGGGATCGCCCGGCATTCCCCGCGCAATGGTTTTAACGGTTTCCTTCGCGCTCTCCTCGGTGACCGGGCTTTGTTGCCACCGTCGCTCGGTGAAATCTCTTTCACCAACTTGACGCCAGCGTCGGGACGTCAGGACCACACGACTTCGCCGTCCGCGCGCAACGTCATTCGTCTTTTGACATGCCGCGTCCACCGCATCCCGCCCCGCGTCCGTGACGATCGCGAGCCGCCCCTCTGTGGGGACGGGACGGCGAAAGATATGCAGGTGATTTGGGTCTGATGGGAATGGAAATATTTTTTGCAAAGGGGACTGGACAGGTGGAATCGGATTGAACCCAAAGGAGAATTATTTCTCTGCCGTCATTGCCCGATGCGCAATTGCGCATCTATGGGCACACCCATCTCTCGGAAGTCGCGCTTTTGACGAGCGTCACTGTCATGTCCCGGAATATTGGGGTCGCGACCCGGCCCTGTTGAGTTCCGTGCCGCGCTTTCCTGCTTCGACGCACCGTTGACGCAGATCAATACTCATTCCAGATGAATCGGTAACTTTCACTAGAAAAGCGCCTGCTACGGGCGC
>CAVSOS010000006.1:0-233578 GCA_963729395.1 uncultured Pseudomonadota bacterium
CATCGCCCAGATCGTCTAGTGGTCCCATCTCGTCTTCTGCCGGTCTTCGTCTCAACGCCCGCTCGGTCAGCCCGCGCGCGAGCTCGCCGATCGAGACGCCGCCGTTGACATAGCGGTCGAACACATCGCGCACGACCTGCGCTTGGGTTTCGTCGATCTCCCAGAAGCCCTCCATGTGATCGGACTTCTTGACGTACCGGTAGCCGTAGGGCGCGCCCGACATCACCGCTTGGGAGCCGCTCCGGCGCGGTGCAGCTTCCCGCGGCGGGTGCGCTCGGCGATCTGCGCGCGCTCATACTCGGCGATCATCCCCTGGAACTGGCGCAACAGCTCATCCTCCGGGGAACCGCCCCGCTCGGGCTCCTTGGCGAACACGACCTCCACCCCGGCGCGGGCGAGCTCCTCGAGCAACAGCACCTGGTAGGCATAGCGGCGCGCGAGCCGATCGGGCGCGTGGCACAGCAGCACCTCGAACGCTCCCTCCGCGGCGCGATCGCGCAGCCGCTCCAACGCCGGGCGCTGAAGCATCGCGCCGGAGAACCCTTCATCCTCGAAGATCAGATCCTCCGCGACGAGCAGCCCGCGGTCGGCCGCCAGCTCACGCAGCCCGACGGTCTGGCTCCGGATCGTCTCGTCCTGGCGCTGACGCTCGGAGGACACCCGCGCGTAGATCGCCGCCACCCTGCCCGTCCGCGAGGCCACGTCGCTCGTCATCATCGCTCCGTTCGTTGCTGGTCACTCGGCGCCGGTCGGGCACCACGAATCCGTACGCCTTCGCCAGCCGAGCGCTGGCGAGCCGATCACCGACGAACTCGACCTCAACGCGCGGTGCCACCGTGTCGCTCGTGGACCTGATCGAGATACAGCCTCGCCGCCTCCGCGACCGTGGCGCTCAGCGTCAGCCCCCGCGACCGCGCGTGCCGACGCAGACCCGCGATCAGCGACGGCGCCAGCCGCACCGTGAACACCGCCGTGCGCTCCGGCACCGCCACACCCTCCGGCTGCTCGATCGCCGCGTTCACATACCGGCGTGCCTGACGCTCCGACAGACGATGCTCGACCTGCAACGCCCGCACCGCATCCGCCGGCGGCAGGTCGGCCAACAACTTCACGGCGCGGTTCACCCGCAGCGCGTACTCGTCGGCGAAGGCACGGCAACTGGCCATCAGTCCGTTGAGTACTACACCTCACGGCCGACTCCTCCTCAAAAGCCGCCCGAATCGACCGGTCGAACTCGAAGTTTGCGATTCATCGCCGAGCCTTGCGGGGTCCCTCCTCTCGCTGGACAAGGGTGCCATCCTGGCACTGCAGCGGCGCTCCCAACCACCGCTTCACGTAGAGCAGCACCCAGGGCGAGTCACAGACAGCTTCCACCGCTTTTTGGACGAGGTCCCATGGCACGGTGTCGAAGAACTTTTCGACGTCAAGGTCGATGACCCAGTCGTAGTTCCAGCACCGCTTCCGGCACGCCTCGACCGCATCATGGGCCGAGCGCTTTGGACGGTAGCCGTAGGAGTCGGGATGGAACCGAGGTTCGGCCCGTTCCTCCAGATGCATCGCCACCACCGTCTGCGCCACCCGATCGGCGATCGTCGGCACACCGAGCAAACGAACCCCTCCGCCATGCGGCTTCGGTATCTCGACGCCCTTCACCGGGGGCGGGAAGTAGCTCCCCGACGACATCCGGTTCCAGACCTTGTAGAGATTGTTCTTCAGGTCGGACTCGAAGTCCTCGAGGGCCACTTCGTCGACTCCCGGGGCACCCTTGTTGGCCGCAACCCGCCGGTACGCCTCCCACACCTGCTGCTTTGGGATGTCGAACGGCTTTGCTTGCGACGTTGGCATGCTCTCCTCGCTTCCTCCCGGAGCGACGCTCCAGTTGAACGAACGAACAGTCCTGATGAGCCAGCCCCTTCGCTCCACCCCCACCCCAGCTAGCAGGGGCTTCACCGCTACTACAGGCTGGTCCGCCGACGGGCGCCGCATCGGTACTCAGTGCCTTCGGTTGCTGCCTCGGCACGCTCCCTCTCCCCGGCCGGGTGGCTGACAAGCCCAGATGAACGGCCGGACGTATCGACGCCCGCCTTCTCACGTTCCGTGCAAGAGCCGCAGACCAGGCTCACGCCGCCTCCACGCCGGGCACCACCTGGCCAGCACTCGGGCTCTCCGCCAGGCTCGTCCCGGAGAACGGTTTCAGGATCCCCAGTTTCGATGCCACCTTGTTCCTTAACGACGCTTCAACAGCGACTCCCGGCGAGGTCTCCTCCGCCGGGCATTTTCTGGTACGTCTTCCTGGTCCCCACCTGACGCATCTCGTGCGCCTTTTCCCTGTCGCTCACCACGACGGTCTTCAGCCAACGCAGCACAGGGTGGTTTGACGCCTGCCCCCGAAGGCCGACGTCGGAGGGCCACACCTCCATCTCTCGCACAGCACCGTCTCTAGGAGTCCTTACCTAATACACCCTCCTTCAACGTTCGTGACGCACGGGCCGTCGCACAAACGAACCGCGTTGTGCCGATCGACCAACACGCGTAACGGGCCGTCGAAATCGACCTCACAGGAGACGTTCTGAGCGCCTCTCTGTGAGACCGATCCGCCACGGATTTGACCTAGGCGCGAATGGCGCGACCATGCGCGGGCCCCAAACAAAATCCGGTGCGCCAGATTTGTGCGGCAGCCTCGGGCGATAGCAGCAGCGGCCGCGCTTGCACCAGACTGCTAGCAACAGTCGGAATCCAATGCGCGGACGGGCGGGTGCGGCTCTTCTGGAGTGAAGTCAAACCCCGTAGTTTCGGGGGATTCCCGCGCACGAGGGCGGCGCCGTGACTTCCGTTTCGCCTGCATAGCGCCGCCCACGGAGTCCAGACGAGGGAGTGGCCGCGCTCCGTGGCCAGATGCTGCCCGGAGATCACCGATTTCTCGGGGCACGCAACGATCGGCGCCGCCGCCAAAACGGCGTGGCAGGGGACATTTGCCAGCTGCGGTACGTGTCCCCGGAGGTTGCGTCCCCGAGAAGAGCCGCACCCAGTCGCCAGAAAGCTGCTCGCTCACGCTCATTGGGATCGGCAAGCACGCCAAGGAAATGCTCGACGGGGTCCCTGCCTCCCCTGCGTACTGGCGCTTCGCCGCGACAGCCGCCGTGCGCGATAGGTAGTTATCCGCTTCGAATCGGCGCGCTCTCACGGATGGCGTGCTCGATTCGACTTATATGATGCCCTCAGCTTCGCCTCAGTCCTCGGCGGGCAATCGTTTTCCGGCTCCAGCGCTCGGCCGGCGTGTGCGTGACCTGAAAGGTCATCGGGACCAACACGTCAGGAGCCGAGAGCATGAATCGTCCAGCGACACACAAGGGCGAGGTAGAGACCGCGGCGCAGCCGTTCGTATTGCCGGACGAGGCGGTTCGCGAAGATTTTCATCGCGGGTTGAAGGAGCGTCATATCCAGATGATCGCGATTGGTGGCGCGATCGGGGTGGGTCTGTTCCTCGGGTCGGCAAAGGCGATTCAGCAGGCCGGTTCGTCTCTGCTGCTGGCGTATGCGGTCGCTGGTGTCGTGATCTTCTTGATTATGCGAGCGCTTGGTGAGCTGATGCTTTACCGGCCCGTGTCGGGCTTCAGCACCTTGCCGTCGAGGGTGAGTTTGTAGATGCGGCCGGGCCAGCCGTCGGAACTGTACAGCACCTGATGGGGCGGCGGCGTAATGCAGATCGCCCATGGCGCGCCCGGCGCAAACGTTCCGGCGGCGATCATCGCCTCGTCCGGAATCTTGCCGATCGCAGGTTTGGCGTCGGGGGGCACCGGCACGTCGATGGTGAACTGGCGCAGGAATTTTCCGTCGCCGTCGAACACCTGAATCCGCCGGTTGCCGCGATCGGCGACATAGACATTGCCGCTGGCGTCGGTCGCGATCGAGTGCGGGGTGTTGAACTGGCCGGGTTCCTTGCCGCGTTCGCCCCACGACTTCAGCCAGTTGCCGTCCTTGTCCACCTTGGCGATGCGCGAATTGATATAGCCATCGCTGATGAAGGTGTTGCCGGCCTTGTCCCAGGCGACGTCGGTGACCTGGCGAAACCGGCCATCCTCGGCGGCCAGCGGCGGTTTGGGATGTTTCAACGGGCCGGTTTCCTCATCGGAGGCTTCCTGCTTGCGGCCGAACACCATGACGACGCGGCCCTCGGGATCGAATTTGATCACCATGTCGGAGCCCTTGTCGGTGACCCAGATGTTGTCGGCCGGGTCGATCTTGACGGTATGGGCGAACGACCAGGCATAGAGGTTCTTGCCGATTTCGCGGATGAACTGGCCTTTCGCATCGAATTCCAGCAACTGGGTCGCCGCCGCGGCGTAGGCGGGACCGCTGGTGTTGCCGCGCGAAAGCACGAAAACATGCCCTTTGGAATTGACCGAGACGCCGGACACCTCGCCGAAGTAAATGTTGGGCGGCAGATGAAGCGGATTGGGGACCGAATAGAAGGCGATCGAGGGCACCGCCTGCTGGGCGAAAGCCGGTGGCCCGATCAACAACAACAACAATCCGACCAGCCAGTGCTTCATGAAATCTCCCGACAGCGTCTGTTTTGTTTTCGCTTGCAGATGCTAATTCATGGCAAGTCCCGGCGTCCATCGCTGCGGGCGCGCCCCGCATCATATCGGTCCGTCGTCGGGCGCATGGCGCGCCGGAACACAAGTTCGTGTTGCCGTTATATTGAAATCAAGGGAACGCCCGTAAAAGGTGGTCCGAGACGCAGGCATCAAGATCGAATAGAAATGGCGCCGGTTGCGGTGCAACCGCGATCCAGGGTTTGCTATCATCGTTGCATTTCAGGAATATTCGCAGTGCAGGGGGGGTGCAGCAAAGGCGTCTAGATCGATCCAGCCGAAACGGCCTTCGGCCGGACCCACGAAAAACTTCAGCCGTCAATCCGAACCCAGGAGAAATACCATGTCCGGCATGATATCGCGCATCCTTATATCGCGGACCCTTGCTGCCGCCAGCTTCGCGTTGGTCTCCATCGCCTTGCCAGCCTCGGCGCAGGAGACCGTGCGCATCCGTGGCATGATCGAAAGCATCGACGGTCCGGTTTTCGTGGTCAAGAACCGCGACGGTGCCGAGCTGAAACTGACGGTCACCGACAAACCGCTGTTCGTCGCGATCGTGAAAGCGACGATGGCGGACATCAAGCCCGGCATGTTCGTCGGCTCGACCGGAGTGACGCAGCCCGACGGCAGCCAAAAGGCCATCGAAGTGCATATCTTCCCGGAATCGATGCGTGGTGTCGGCGAAGGCCATTACGACTGGGACCTCAAGCCGCAAACCAAGATGACCAATGCCAATGTCGAGCAGACGGTCGCCGGCGTTGACGGTCAGATGCTGTCCGTCAAATACAAGGATGGCGAGAAGAAAGTGCTGGTGACGCCCGAGACCGCAGTCGTCACCTATGTCGCCGGGGACCGGAGCGACCTCAAGCCGGGAATCAAGATTTTTGTCGGTGCTGCGAAAAAGCAGCCGGACGGAACCGTGCAAACCCCGCGTATCACCTATGGCAAGGATGGGTTGACGCCGCCGATGTAAGTGCGGCGCGATCGATAGTCTTCACAACGAATAACTTCAACCGGGAGGACAGAAATGCGTTCGATCGTTTCAATGACACTGGCGGCTTGCGCGATGGCGGTCATGGGTTCATCGACATTTGCAGAAACGCCCGCGCCCACAGCGCCGCCGTCACCGCCGGCTGCCGGCGGAACCCCCGATGCGATGCCATTCGATATTCCTTATGGCGTATCGATCGGGCTTGAGCGCGCCAAGCAGGTGATGGCCGCGGCCGAGGGGGAAGCCAAGAGGCGTAACTGGAAGATGAACATTGCCGTGGTCGACACCAACGGCGAACTGGTTCATTTCTCGCGGATGGAAGGCGCCCAGATTGCGTCCGGTCCGATTTCGGTCGGCAAGGCCCGTACCGCGGCGCGCTATCGCCGCGAATCCCGCGTGTTCTACAACGCCTATGAAGGCGGCCATTCCTATGTCGGCACGCTCGATCCGACGCTGGTGGCAAGCCCCGGCGGATTTCCCCTGGTCGAAGGTGGCAAGCTGATTGGCGCGGTGGGTTGCAGCGGTGGCACCGGCGATCAGGATGCCGCGGTTTGCAAGGTCGGCGCCGAGGTCGTGAAATAGCTGCGCGATATGCATGTCCCGGACATAAGCGCGTTTACGCGCGTCTTCGACGCGCTATGGCGCGGCGCTTCGATTGGCGCGCTGCGTAGCATCCGAGACAAAGTGCCGCTCCATTGTTTGCCGGCACTGCAGTGCAGCGGCGAATTCGCTGGACGACGCAATCATCCGATCCTTAAATCGGTTCCGGATAAAAATCGGCCGCAAGCGATCGGCCTTAAACTGGAGTTCGCTGATGTGGGTCCTGTTGCTGCTGCCCTTTATTGGCCTGTTGTGGGTGCCGTTCTATAACTTTCAGGAACCGTCGTTGTTCGGCTTTCCGTTCTTCTATTGGTACCAGCTCGCTTGGGTGCCGATCAGCTCCTTGCTGATCTGGCTGGTCTACCGCAGCCGCACACCCGACAAAGCCTCTTAAGATTTTACAAGACGAGTTCCTGGAAAGCAGTGTTATGGCCGATCGGATTGACTGGATTGCTCTCGCGGTCTTTCTCTTTTTCTTTATTCTTGTGACCGTGATGGGATTCTTCGCCGCGCGCTGGAAATCCGGCCCAGTCAGCGAACATCTCGACGAATGGGGACTGGGCGGACGACAGTTCGGCACCTGGATCACCTGGTTTCTGGTCGGCGGCGATTTCTATACCGCCTATACCGTGATCGCGGTGCCGGCGCTGGTCTATGCGGTCGGCGCCTACGGCTTCTTCGCACTGCCTTACACCATCATCGTCTATCCCTTCGTGTTCGCGGTGATGCCGATGTTGTGGAAGGTGGCGCATGCCAACGGCCATGTTACCGCGGCGGACGTGGTGCTCGGCGCCCACGGTTCGCGCGGCCTTGAGCTCGCCGTCGCGATCACCGGCATGATCGCCACCATGCCCTATATCGCCCTGCAGCTGATTGGGATGGGTGTAGTGATCAAGGCGATGGGCCTGACCGGCGAATTGCCGATCGTCGCCGCCTTCATCATTCTGGCGTTGTACACTTATAATTCCGGCTTGCGCGCGCCCGCGCTGATCGCCTTTGTCAAGGACATCATGATCTACATCGTGGTGCTGGTGGCCGTGGTGGTGGTGCCGGCCAAGCTCGGCGGGTATGGCGCGGTGTTCACTGCGGCCAATGACGCGTTCGCGGCCAAGGGTGGCGCCACCGGCCTGACGTTGAAGCCGTCGCAGGTGCTGCCTTACGCGACGCTGGCGCTGGGGTCGGCGCTGGCGGCGTTCATGTATCCGCACACCCTGACCGGGATTTTCGCCTCGAAATCCGCCGATACCATCCGCAAGAATGCGGTTCTGCTGCCGGCCTATACGCTGCTGCTGGGCCTGATCGCGCTGCTCGGCTACATGGCCTATGCCGCCAACATCAAGGTGACGTCGAATAACGACGTGGTGCCGATGCTGTTCAAGGTGCTGTTCCCGTCATGGTTTGCCGGTTTTGCGTTTTCGGCGATCGCCATCGGCGCACTGGTGCCGGCGGCGGTGATGAGCATTGGTGCCGCCAATCTGTTCACCCGCAATGTCTGGAAGTCCTACGTCAACCCCGACATCAGTCACGCCGGCGAGGCCGCGGTCGCCAAGATCGCATCGCTGGTGGTCAAGGTCGGGGCTCTCACCTTCATTCTGTTCCTGCCGACGCAATACGCGCTCGACCTGCAATTGCTCGGCGGCTTGTGGATCCTGCAGACCTTTCCGGCGCTGGTATTCGGGCTGTTCACGCGCTGGTTCCGCGCCGAAGGCCTGCTGCTCGGCTGGGCGGTCGGAATTCTTTGGGGATCGTGGACGGCATGGAGCAACGGGCTGAAGCCGCTCGCGAGCATCAATCTCGGCGGCGTCAGTTATGTGTTCTATGTCGGGCTCGGCGCGCTGATCCTCAATGTCGTCGTCGCAGCCATCGCGACCGTCATCGTCGCGCGGATCTCGCCGCGCAGCGCGGTTGCCGCATCTTGATAGGGCTGATCGAGATCCCGATGAACGTTCGCGGGCAATGATGCGCCGTCGGCTCATGCCTTGCGATCTGCCGGCGGCGTTTCCGCCACGAACCGGTTGCGCAAGGTGCCGATGCCGCTGATCTCGATCTCGACGACGTCGCCGGCTTTGAGGTCGGGCGATGCGCCGTCGGTTCCCATCCAGATCACGTCGCCCGGCCACAACGTGAAATACTTCGTCAGTTCGACGATGAACGGCTTGATGCCGAAGATCATGTCGTTGGTGCGGAAGCGGTTGCTCTCCTTGCCGTTTACCTTCACGACGGTTTCCATCCCGTCGAGATCGACCTCGGTTTCGATCCACGGACCCATCGGCTTGAAAGTATCGGCATTCTTGGCCCGCCACAGCCCGCGATCGGCCTTCTGCCAGCTGCGCTCGCTGACATCGTTGCCGATGGTGTAGCCGAATACGCAGGACATCGCGTCGTCTTCAGTGAGATGTTTTGCCTTCTTGCCGATCACGACGACCAGTTCACCCTCATAGTGAATCTTTTCGGTGGCGGTTGCCGGAATCACGACGTCTTCATCGTGCGCGATCAGCGCGTTCTGCGCGCGATAACCGATCTCGGGGCGGTCCGGAACATTGGGCACTTCACCGCGCTTGTCGGCCGCCTCCTTGAGATGCTTGAGGTAGTTCAGGCCGACGCAATAGAAGGTGCGCGGTATCAGCGGCAGTTCGATCTTGACGTCTTCCAGAGCGTGCGAGCGCTGCGTGCGCTGCCATTCGCCAAACGGCTCGCCGCTGACCGCGATGACGCGGTCGCTTTCGACAATGCCCCAGGAAGTCTGTCCGTTCGCGGTGAATTTCAGCCAACGCATCCGCAATCCCCTTCATTTCGCCGCGGCCTGCGGCGATGTTTTCCACGCGCCAGCCGCCGGGCGCGGCAGCCCGAGATTTTCGCGCAGGGTCTTGCCGGCATAATCCTTGTGAAACAGGCCGCGCCGCTGCAATTCCGGTACGACGTGGCGGACGAAGTCGGCATATGAGCCCGGCACATAGGTCGCCGCGATGACAAAGCCGTCGCAGCCGCGGCCGACGAACATTTCTTCCAGCCGATCGGCGATTTCCTTCGGGCCGCCGACGATCGCGTCCTGCGGTCTGGCCGCGGCCGGTGAAAGTGATGAAATCGCGCGTGCTGGGGTTGGTCTTGCCGCTAGGTCTTGAGCACGCCGTCGCGGATGCCAAGGATGCCCTGCATGCCCTGCAGCTCTTCGGTGGTCAGCGGTTCGTCGATGCCCTTGGAGGCGAAATCGTAGTTCAGCCCCTCCGACAGCAGCGACAGCGCATCGATTTCCAGCGGCAGCTTTTCGATCAGCGCCATCTTGTCTTCGGCCTCGGACTTGGTCGCGCCCGGCACCGGCGTGATCAGGTTGCAGAGAAACATCTGATCGGGATCGCGGCCGGCCTTGGCGGCCTCATTCCTGATCGCGTCATAGCCTTGCTTGGCGCTCGCCAGGTTGCGCGCCGCGGTGAATATCACCTCGCCCCAGCGCCCGGCGAAACGCTGGCCGCGGCCGCTGGCGCCGGCCTGGATAATGACGGGATGGCCCTGCTGCGAGCGCGGCACCGTGAACGGCCCGCGCGACTTGAAGAACGGCCCGTTGTGGTCGAGGCGCTTGACCTTGGTCCGGATCGGCAAACCGGCCGCTGGCCTTGTCGATCAGCAGCGAGCCGTCTTCCCAGGTGTCCCAATGGCCGAGCACGACTTCCATGAATTCGTCGGCGCGGTCGTAGCGGAAATCATGATCGAGATGGGCGTCCTTGCCCATATTGTGGGCTTCGCCGTCATTGACCGACGTGACCACATTCCAGGCGGCGCGGCCTCCGGTCATCAGATCGAGGGTGGCGAACCGGCGGGCGACGTCGAACGGTTCATAATAGGTGGTGGAGCAGGTCGAGGCGAGGCCGAGCTTTTCGGTGGCCATGCCCATCGTCAGTCAGCACGACGAGCGGGATCCATCTTGACGCAGCGGATGCCGTATTCGACGGTATGGGCGTGATCGTTGCCGTAGCGGTCCGGCATGGCCAGGCGATCGTCGAAGAACGCCATGTGGAATTTGCCGGATTCCAGGATCCGGCCGATCTCCTGATAGTAGTCGGCTGACATCGAATCGTCGCGTGACTCCGGATGGCGCCACGAGCTCGGCAGGTTGGTGCAGTTCTGCGCCTGCAGGAAGCCGACCAGCACCATTTGCCGTGTCATCGAGAGCTCTCCCGGTTGCCGCCGAATCCGGCATGAATTCGAGTTCAGATCGAGTTCGGCGGTCAATTTGTATTCGCCGGCCAGCGCGCGCAATTTGTCCCAGGTGGCGTCCTCGATGTCGATGCCGGACGACCTTGCGCTGCTGCTCGCGGATGATATTCGACCTCGCCCGGATAGAACACGCCGGTCGAGCCCTCGGACGGCGGCGTCGCCTTGAGATAGCGCGCGAACTCGGCGACCTCTTTCTTGAAATCCTTCAGCGGACGGAACGCGGCGACATTGAACACCGCCATGAAGCATCCGTCATTGTGCCGGCCGGTCGGCTCGACGCCGAAGCCCAGGCCGGTGAGCAGCCCGCACAGCACCTCGACCATCGCGGCGAGGCCGCTGCCCTTGTAGCCTTCGGTGCCGCCGAGCGGCAGCAGCGCGCCGCCTTTGCGGAATTGCCGGGGGTCGGTGGTTTGGCGCCCTTCGCTGTCGACGATCCAGCCGGTCGGGAATTTCCTCGCCGCGCGCGGCCGCAAGCTGGATCTTTCCGGCCGCCACCGCCGAGGTCGCCATGTCCAGATAGAACGGCGCCTCGAGATCCGACGGCACCGCGATCGAAATCGGATTGGTGCCGAGCCGCGCCTCGCGGCCGCCGAACGGCGCGACGTGCTTTCGGCGAACGGCCGGAATCGGCGGTGGCAATCCCGATCATGCCCTCGCGCATCGCCATCATCGGATAGGCGGCGAGCCGTCCGACATGGCTTTGTCGGAATACCGTGCAGGCCGCGACGTTGGCGGTCTTCGCCTTCTCGATCGTCAGCGCCATCGCCTTGGCGTTGACATGAAAGCCGAAGCCCCAATGACCGTCGATCACGGTCGTGGTCGGCGATTCCTGCACGATCGTCCACTTCGCGCCGGGCACGATATGCCCGACCTTGATGCGGTCGATATAGGTCGGGATCGCGATCACCCCGTGCGAGTCATGGCCCGCGAGGTTGGCGTTGACGCAGCCAACCGCGACGGCGTTGGCTTCCTCGTCCGACGCGCCGGCGGCCTTGAGCAGTGCTGCGCCGATGCGCGTGAGACGGTCGGCCTGCACCAGCGCCATGGGAGTTCCTCTTTCAGCGCCCGCGCGCGAGCGGGTCTTGCTTGTTGTTGTCGGCACATGGTCTCAAAGCGATGACCGGAGGGCAAGTGGCAAGATATCGAAATCGTCGGCGCTGCCAGCGACGGTCGCCGCCAGCCAGATTCCATCAGGCGGAATTGAAATGGCGGGCCTTGCGCGGAAAATCGGCGGGCCAAGGCAGCGATGTCTGGTCGGCGAGCGACTGAAGGAACACTTCCGCGCCGATCGCGAAGGATGAGCCATCCGGCAGCCGCAGGCTTGAGCACCACTCGGCCGGCATCGGCTGCCGCACCCAGCGCATCTCAAATGCCGGACCCCACCACCATGCCGGGGCCGGCGATCTCTCCTGCTCCGGGACCGCGCGCCATTGCGCGAACTCACGCACGACGCGTTCGAATTGCAGATTTGCGGCTTGATGCATGATTGTCCTCGGCCGTCGGCACGATCGCCCGGGCGTACGCGGCTCCATATCCGCCGGCGCTATTTCTCCTCGGCGGGGAACGCGCTCGCCGGGCCTTCGCCCATGATCAGCAGCACGGCTTCCTCGTCCTTGACGCCATCCCAATGCACTTGCTTGCCGAAATGCGTGACGAAGCTTCCGATGGGCATCGGGGTTGTATTGGCGGGATCGAATTTCGGACCGGAGCCCACCCACCAGGTGCCTTTGACCACGACAATGTAGCGATCGTTGGCATGGAAATGCGGGCGGCTGAAATGATTGCCCGGGGTCCATTTGATATAGACGGCATAAAATCCGGACTTGTTCGGATCGCCAACCAGAACAGCAGATTGTGCGCCCTCCGGGCCAACCGGACTCCACTGAATCTGGTCCGGCAATTTGTAAATTACCGCAGCGGGATTGAGTTCGGCGGCGGAGCTGATGCTCAACATGCCGGCGAGAGAGATCGGGATCACGAAGTATCGCCAAAGCCGACTGGGATTTGTCATGGTGTCCTCCGCCACGGGATGCGGGAGCTGAATTGCAAGCGCAAGCTCATCTGATCATCGCATCATGCTAACCGGTCCGGTTGCCACGGTGCAAGGCGCGCGCCTGCATGCGTCCCGATCGAGGCTTGAGCGCAGCGCAATTGTAACTGGAAAAACCGCGCTTCCATCTCAAGTTCTGCAAAGTACAAATCAAGCCGTTATGACGGCGCCGCCGACAAACTCGCGCCGGTTCGGACAAACGCTTCCGTCTTGAGCGGATGAGCCTTGCCGTGCCATGCCCAGGCGGTTCGGATGATGGTTGCGAGATCCGAATGCGCGGGACGGAATTTCAGGGTCTGGCGCGCCGCGGTGGGGTCGGCGACCAGATAGGTCGGATCGCCGGCGCGGCGCGGCTTGATGACATGGGGCACCTTCCGCCCGGTCTCGGCTGCGATGGCGCTCAGGATTTCGCGCACCGAGAAGCCCGTACCGGTGCCGAGATTGAAGGTGCCACCGGTATGCCCCTTCATCAGAAGTTCCAGCGCAAGCATGTGCGCCGCCGCCAGATCGGTGACATGAATATAGTCGCGGATGGCGGTGCCGTCGGGCGTGTCGTAATCGTCGCCGAACACCGCGAAGTCCGCGACGTGACCCTGCAGCGCCATCATCGCGCGGGGAATGAGATGGGTCTCGTTATCGCGCAACTCGCCGATCCCGCCTGAGGCGTCGGCGCCGCTGGCGTTGAAATAGCGCAGGCAAAACGCTCCCAACGCGTAGGCGCTGCGATAATCCGCGAGCATTCGCTCGATCATCCATTTCGAGGCGCCGTAGGGATTGATGGGCGCGCAGGGATAGCTTTCGGGCAGGGCGTTGCTGTCGGCATTGCCGTAGACCGCCCCGGTCGAGGAGAACACCAGTCGGTTGCAGCCGGCCTCGCGCATCGCATCGAGCAGCGACAGCGTGCCGGCGACATTGTTCAGGTAATATTTCCGCGGGTCGACGACCAACTCGCCGACCAGGCTCGATGCTGCGAAATGCATCACCGCGACGACAGGATGCTGCGCGAAGGCGTGAGTCAGCGCGGCCTTGTCCAGGAGGTCGCCGACCACCAGCGAGCCGGTGACGAAATTGCGGTGACCGGTCGATAAATTATCGTAAGCGACCGGATGATATCCGGCCGCCAGCAGCGCCCTGCAGCAATGCGAACCGATATAGCCGGCGCCGCCGGTGACCAAAACGGCCGGACGATCGCTCAAACCGGTAGCCGTTTTGCGAAGCGTGTGGTTCATCGCAGCACCTGGTGCAGGATTATCAAATCGGCGCTAGCCGTGTGGCGTTCGATCGGTGTTGGAGGACCGGCTCTTGTGGAACAACAGATAGAGTGCGCGGGGATTGGTAGTCAGATATCGCCAGAACAGGCGGCGCGGCTCCAGCCAGATTCGCCAGGCCCATTCGAGCCCGATCTGCTGCATCCATCGCGGGGCCCTGGGCCGGCTGCCGGACAGGAAGTTGAACAAGCCGCCGGCGGTCTTGATGACGCCGACATTGGACAGCCGCGGGGCGAACTCCTCGACAAAGGCCTGTTCATAGGGAACGCCGAGCGCCACCCACAGATAATCCGGCGCCAGCGCGTTGATCTCGTCGACCTTGGCCCGGAGGGCGTCGCCTCTCAGATAGCCGTGGGAATGTCCAATGATCTGCAAATCGGGGTACATCTTCCGCACATTGGTGACGGCGGCGGCGTTTTCGTCTTCATCGGCGCCGAACATGTAGAAGGTCAACCCTGCCCCGGCGGCCTTGTCGGCGACGACGTGAAACAGGTCGGTGGTCGCAACGCGCTCCGGCAGCGGCGTCGATGATCTCAGCCGCGACACCGTAACCAGCGGCTGTCCGTCGGCATTGATGAGATCGGCGGCGCGGAACAGCCGTCCGGTCATCGGCTCGGTTGAACAGCGCGCCAGCACTTCGCCGTTGGCGGATGTCAGATACAGCGGCCGGCCGACCCGGCGCTCCGGGAACACCAGGTCGATCATGAAATTGGCGGTCTGCTCGATATCAAGCACGGCGAGCCGCAGTCCGCCCAGCGAGATTCGAGGCACGCCGGCGGTGGCGGCCCTCCCTACGGGATTTGCGCGGCGCTCAAGCATATTGTTTGTCTCGCTGACGATCGGCCGTCGCGGGGTGAAGTTCGCTCAGGACGACGCCGATCAGTTTGCGCTCGGCACCACCGAGCGCTGTGATGATGTCTTCCATGCAGCCGTTGATATCGAGGTTCGCCGGCAGCACCGCGACGAGGCCGTCGGCGGCATCGAGCAGCGCGCGATCGGCGACGCTCCAGGGCGTCTGCGGTCCGTCGAGAATCACGAGGTCGTAGCCGCCGGCGGAACGCGCCTGCGCGATCGCCTTGCAGATGACGCCGCTTGCCTTGGCATCGGATCCCCCGATCGCCGGCAGGATCGAGATTCCGTTCGCGGTCTTGATGGCGCAGGAAGCCTTGGGGCCGATGCTGAGCCAGCTGGTACGGCTGGCTTCGCTCTTGCCGAGACCGTTCACCTTGCTCGAAAGGGCGTGAGTTGCGCGATCGGCATCGATGATCAGCACCCTGGCGCCGTCACGGGCAGCCGCCAGCGCCACGTTCAAACTGGCGATAGCGCGATCCTCATTGGCGCCCGCGCCGATCACGACCATGACCGGTGGCACGTCCGCAGGCGAACGCATCGCCAGCATTGCGCGCATCTCGCGCATGGCGTTGAGGAAGGTGGTCAGCGGGAAGCTCGCCCGCAGCGTCGGCCAGCCCACCCGCGTTACGTCAGGAATCCCGCCGATTGCCAGGATTCCGCCGAGGGTCCGCATCACGTCGGATTCCTGCAGCCGTGCGATCAATGGCTTCTCGATCAAAGCGACCGCCGCCTGCGGTCGCGGCGGATTTTCCGGTAGCGGCTTCGACGGCGGAGCCGGCGCCTTCGATTGGGACATGACCGGCCTTGGTTCGACGGGATCGGCCGGCAGCCGTTCGGCGGCGATAACCCAGCCGGTCGCGGCGAGTCCGCCGAGCATGAAGCCGATGATCGCAAGCATGCTCATGGCCGGCGGGAACATACGGCGCTGCGGTACGGTAGCCTCACCGATGATACGCGCGCTCGAGGTGTTGAGGCCCTCCTGCTCCTCGGTTTCGCGCGAGCGCTTGAGAAACGACTGATAGACGTCGCGGCTCGCTTCCACGTCGCGTTCAAGCTCGCGAAGGCGCACCGAAGCCTGGCTCATCTGGACGCTCTGGCGCTTCTGCATCTCAAGCGCCTTGCTCAGCGAGGCTTCGTAGTCGCGGGCGCGCGCCAGATCGTTCTTGGCCGATTGCGCAAAGCGCTCGACTTCCTCATTCACGGTTCGACGGAGGTCGTCGACCTGCTTCTCCATCTGGCGCAGCGACGGATGCAGCGGTCCGAGTTCGGCCGTCATCTCCGCATAATGCTTGCGCGCCTCGGCGTATTGCGCACGCAGATTGGCGATGGTTGGCGACTGCAGCGCTTCCGGAATGGCGCCGGCATCGCTCGCAGCGCGGCGGCTGGCCTCGATCTGGTCGTATTTGGCTTGCGCGTCGAGCGTCAATGCGCGCGCCGCTGCGAGCCGCTGGTTGCTGGCCGAAAGCTGCTGGTCGCTGATCAACGTGTCCTGGGTGCCGACGAAATTGTTTTGCGCCTTGTAGACCGCGAGCGCGTTCTCGGCGTTGCGCAGCCGCTCTTTCAACTCCGCAAGGTGGCTCGACAGATCGGTTGTCGCTCGCCGCGCGGCAGTGGATTGCGAGTTCTTCAATTCCGCCAGATAGGCGTTGGAGAGTGCGTTGGCGAGCATCGCCGCCTTCACCGGGTCGTGCGACCAGACCTCGATGTCGACGATGAAGCTGCGATCGGTCTTCTTAACACTGATGTGGCGGTTGAGGGCTTCCAGCGCAACCATCGGGCCGAGCTTGGCTTCAGCGGCAGACCGGGTCTCGATCCCGAACAGGCCGAGCAGCGATGCCATCATGCCCCTGGACTCGCCGCCGAACTCAGGGTCCTTGTCCAGATGGGTATCCTGGATCACGTGAAGCAGCACGCTGTTGGAGGTAATCAGGCGCGCCTGGCTTTCGACCACCATGGCCATGCCGGAAACATCCTGGGCGCGCGGCGTGAGTTCGTGGTCGACCAGCTGCAATTCTCGGGGATCGACATAAAGCTGGGAGGTTGCCAGATATTTCGGCGTCAGGCTTTTGCCGATCGCAACGGCGAGGCAGGCGCAGATCAGCGCGGCCGCTGCAATCATGACCCTTCGCCGCCACAGCAATCGGGTCAGCTCCAGCACGCTGAAACCGGCGGAGGCCCGTGCGCGCGCCGGACGATCCTCTGGCTTGGCCGGATTTATCGGTTGGTCATAGACAAGCATGGGCCCCAGCTTCCGTTCGAACTGCCGCACGCATCGGCTGAGGGGTTACTCTTCGGGTCACGCAACGCGCGCACGGTTTCGGTGCGGAACAAACGCAACAGGGAAAATTAACCATACTCAGTGGGGGACTATTCACCGAAATAGCAAAAAAAGCGTTTAAGCGCGTGCGCATAGCAACGCCTCCGCCATGTTCAAACCGCGAATTTTCCGACGCGATGCCGCCTCCAGGGCATGGTTCAGGAGCGCCGGCGAACAGCCATAGGGGCTGGGCGTCTCGGCGACGTCGTGGCTGTAGAAAATTAACCATCCGTTATTGATTTGCGTTTCGTCGAGCGCGCGCTCGATCACGTCGCGGTCGATGTTCCGGTCGATCAAGGGCATCGCGCGGAGGAATTGCGGATCCACGGTGCCGCTGTTCACGCCCGGCATGATGCCGCGGCAGGACTGGAACGCTGTCTTGAGCTGCCGCTTGCGCCCGAATGACCCGTAGCCGAAGGGATAGGCGAAGTTCTCGATCTTGATGGAAGGATCCACCGACCGGAGGTATCGACTGTTTTGCTCGATCTCCGCCGTCAACGACGCCGCATCGAGATCGCAGGCCCGCCTGTGCGAGAAGGTGTGACAGCCGATTTCATGACCTCGACGGTGCAGGGCGACGATGTCGGGGACATCGACGGCCGCCCAGTGAGACGAGCAGGTCGTGCCGACCAGACCTCCAGAAACATAAAACGTTCCCCGCACGTCATGGTCTTCGAGAATTCCGGCGCCCGTCGTGGCGGCGCTCTTCGGAATATCGTCGAAGGTAAAGCTGACCATCGGGGTTTCATTGCGCAGCCGGAAGGATGCGACGCGAAAATGCATCGCCAGCCGATGGCTGATTTTCGCTTGCGCTGCGTACCACCATGCATTCATCGTTCAGCGCTTTCGCAAGATCACGTGATAGTCGCCGCGCCGGACATCGACGTCGCCTGGAAGCAGGAGATTCATGACGCGGGCAACGGTATCGAGCAGGGCCGCAAAAACCGGTTTGCGCGCCCGCATCTCCGGATAGCGCGGGCTCTCATATTGCTTCCGGTAGATCATCTGGAGACCGTGGGCGTTGGCGAAATTCTCGAGATTCGAAAGCGTGACCAGCGGGTGGAAGTAGGTCGGGAACGGCGGCTGGCCCGGCTGGCCGGCCTGCTTTTCGCCGCGCACATACCGGTAGAACCAGACATGGAACCAGTGCGGGGAGTACCGGGTGACGACGCCGGAAAGCGATTTCGGATTCGGCGCGCCGATCAGGATCAGGCCGCCCTGCTTCAGCGATTCGCAGAAGCCGAGAAGGGCTGCCTCGACATCGGCGAGATGCTCAATGACATTGTAGCAGATCACGAGATCGAAACTGCCCGGCCGGAACCGATAGGTCTGGATGTCGCCGAGAATCGTCTGCTGCGCATAGTCATTGTTGCGGATTTGGTCCTCGTCGATATCGACCACCGTGACACGGGCGCGCCGCAAAACGTCAAGTGGCAGGAAGCTGGTCGAGCCACCGCCGGCCTCGTAGAGCGATAGGCTGGTCGGCGGCAGCTTTGCGTCGAGAATGCCGTGCACGGCGAGCAGGCTCTGGCGTGCCTCGCCGGGCGGCAGGTCGAGCAGCGACTGGGGATGCGCAGCCGGCAGCAGTGCGCCGTCAACCGCCCCGCGCGGATCGGCGTTTGCATCGGCAAGCGCCGCATGGGTGAGATCGATCGTGACTGTCTTGTTCACTGGGCGCCTATCCAATACCGATGTTGGCAAATTTGGTCCTGAAAAACGCAAGGCAGATTTTCAGACGCCTGCGAGCTTGGGAAATGTCGAGCAGCCAGCACAGGACCGCATAGCTGACCGACCCGACCAAAACCAGAACGAAGCACGCCGTCAGATCCGAAACACGCATGCTCCTGTCGAGCGTTCCGACGGTCAGCGCCATGATCAAGCCGGCGATCAGCGTCAACGCCAGCCGACCCAAGGGAATTGGAATTGGAAACGCCATGCGGCTGAGAATCAGGGCGCAGGCAAATCCGAAGACGTCGGCGCCCAGTCGCGCCCAGGCAGCGCCAACGGTGCCGTATTTGCTGACCAGAACATAGGACAGAACCACATTGGCCGCGATGATCGAGGCCGTATTGATCAGGTAGAATGAGTTGCGTCCGGACAGCAAAAAGCTTGCATGCAGGTACTGCTGGGTCAGGATCTGGAAGATCACGGCAATGGCCACAATGGGCATGGTGTCCGTGGCCATGGCGCGAAAATCAACGCCGAGGACGACGTTGGCGACGTGATGGGAAATGACGGCGAATCCCAGGCAGGCGGGCAGCGTAATGCTGAGCAGAAGTTCCGCGCATTCGGCGAGATGCGATCGCACTGCAGCCGGGCCCCGGCTGGCATGGATCTGCACCGCGAGCGGAAAGAACGCGGCGGCGGCGCTCATCGCCGGTATCATCAGGGTCTGCCGAACCAGGTCTAGCCCAGCGACATACCTTCCGGCATCCGCAGCACCCACGAGGTTGGCGATCATGAATCGATCGGTGATGCCGGAGATGGCGAGCAATGTCAGCGACAGTGTCAGCGGGAGCCCCTGCCTCGCCACCGCCGAGAGACCGGCGGCGTCGAATTTAACAGACGTTCCGCGCCAGGCGATCCGCGACTGGACCAGGACAGCGAGCATGTAGGCCAGCGCTGACGAAAGCAGCAGCAGAAATCCGGTCGGGCTGATAAGCGCGACAATCACGCCGAGGCCAAGGGCTGCCACGGCGCGCGTCAGCGTAGCCTTCATGACCGTCAAGGCCAGAAGCCGCGCACGAACGAGATCCTGGGTCAGTTCAAACAGGCCGATCGCGACGGAGAGCACGACCGCCGCCATTGCCGCCGTGACATCCAGTCCGACCAGACGTCCCAATCCGTAAGCGGCGGGCGCAGCCAGACAACAAATCGAATATCCCGATATCACCAGGCCCCGAACATCGGTGCCGTCGTTTCGGGCGTGCCCGCTCAGGATCAGATTGCGGAACCAGCCCACCAGAAAGGTGCTGACGACCGCGGCGAATCCAACGCCCAGCAAATAGATGCCGTAGTCATGAGGCGAGAACAGTCTCGTAAAGACGATGACGCTCAGCAACCCCAGCAATGCCGAAAGGATGTTGGCGGATAGATTGATGCTGGCTTGTCCGATCAGCATAACGCGTCGAGACCGGCGGGTTCTCTGGTTGCGGGATTGGGTGTCCGGGTCGCCCGCGCTTCCTCGATTGCCGCGCGGATGATTTCAACCGGCGTTCCCGAAAAGGAAGCGACCGAGAAAGCAACATCATCGTTACGGGCGCGGCGAAGCAGCTGGTTCAACTGGTGCCGGCTCAGTTTTGGTTGATCCCAATAGCTGATGCATCGCGTATGCCCGGTGAGCGTGTGCCCGCCCGAGAATCTTGCGTCGTTCTGCACGAAATAGCCGTACAGCATGTACTCCGAAAATTCCCGGGTCCGGCACAGGGCTTCGACCCAGTGCAGATTGGTGACGGCTTCGATTTTCGAGGCCATCGCGCGGGTGGTGTGCTGGTCCCAGAATATGATGTGACCGATAAAATCCGATGCCGGAAGCGGCGGCGTCGGCAGACCAAGAAGTTTGTGACTCGTCTCAACCCAGCTCGCATGGCGGATTTGTTCCGAGGTGACTTCGTCCTGTACATTCAGAAGCGGAATTGAATTTGGATATTGATACTGCGACAGGTCGAAATTCCGGAAGAAAACGACGTCCGAATCGAGAATGCAATATCGCTGGTAAGGCAGCGAGATGGTCGCAGCTATCTTGAGATATTGCTGCACATGCCAGCCGCTGACAGGCTTTGTTCGGAGCGACCACCAATACTGACGTCGCTTGCGCTGAACGATGCGAGGCAGAGGCCGCAGCCATTTAGGCAGAAATTTCGATGCTGGAAGCACCTCTCGGCGCTCGCTCGCGAAGTGCAAAAACAGCGGCAAGTCACAATCCGGGACAAGCAGATAATGCTTCGAAAATGAACTGACGTGACGGTCGACACTCTCGCAGAGCAGAGTGCACAGTTCGAGGTCGCGCCCGTAAGTTGGAGTTAGCAACGCTACAGGATTCATCTCGGGAGTCTCGCGGGCGGTGACATTCAGAATGGTCCATTTCCGAGGGGCTTGGGTCCCTCATGCAGCCAATGAGCAAGATCGGTGCCGGACTGGTCCGCGGCCTCCGCGGCACTTCAGGCTTGGTTAATTCGCTGCCCGGTAACCATCCCGGGCATCGATGAGGCCACGTTGCACAACGCTGGACCGGATATTGCAGTAACGCACACGCATGGCTGGGAATCCTGCGGAGCGTTTGGACATGGCAACAGGACTGAGTTTTCAGGGCGGGTTTCTTGTGCGCGGTGCAAGGTCTGCCGCGCCTGGTCTTTTTGACACAGCCGGTCTGTCCGGGGTGTCCGCTTTTGCGACGTTGCGGCCGCGGTCTCCGACGGCTCCGGCGATAAGGTTAATTCCTTGCGACCCGTTGCGCGACGTGCGTCATCGTCGCGTGACGATACGGCCGGGTGTCCCATTGCTGTCGGGGGCTCACTGATGAGATACCGCGCCGATATCGACGGCTTGCGCGCGCTCGCCATCATTCCAGTGCTGTTCTACCACGTCGGCGTTCCCGGCTTCGCCGGCGGGTTTGTCGGCGTGGACGTCTTCTTTGTTATTTCGGGATATTTGATCTGCGGCCTGATCGACGCGGACATCAAGAGCGGCTCGTTTTCGCTCGGTGAATTTCTACAAGCGCCGGATCTTGCGGATTTTGCCGGCGCTGTTCGTGATGTTCCTGGTCACCAGCGTTCTGGCCTACGCCTACTGCCTGCCCGTCGAACTCCAGGAATATTCCAAGAGCCTTGCGAGCGCGGTCGGTTCGGCTTCGAACATCTACTTCGCGGAGACGGCCGGATATTTCGATGCACCGGCTGCGACAAAGCCTTTGTTGCATACCTGGTCGCTGGGTGTGGAGGAGCAGTTCTACCTCATCGCCCCCTTGTTGATGCTGCTCGCCTATCGCTTCCTGCCGAAGCGCGCCAAGTTGCTGTTTGCGATCCTCGCCGTGCTTTCCTTCGCGGCGGCCCTCGTGGTGAGCTATCGGAACACCGACTTCATATTTTATCTTACGCCGTTTCGTGCCTGGGAGCTGACGCTCGGCGCACTGCTTTCGATCGGATTCTTTCCGGGTTCCGGAAACCGGATTCAGCAGGAACCTATGCGGCGCGACGGGGATGCTGCTTGTGCTCGGCACGGTGGTTTTTGGATCCTCGTCGGCTCCGCTTCTGGCCGTGACCTCCTTTGCCAGCATCGGGTCCGCTTTGCTCATCGCTTCCAGCGAACGCGGCCCTTCAATGGCGGGAAGATTGTTGTCGCTCCGACCGGTCGTTTTCATCGGCCTGATATCCTATTCGCTCTATCTATGGCATTGGCCGCTGATTGTCTTTCAACGCACGGACGGATTGCCGGTCGGCGATGCATCCAACGCCACGACCGAACTGGTGCTGATCGTCGCCTCGATCGGTGTCGCCTGCCTGTCGTGGAAATTCGTCGAGTTGCCCTTCCGAGCGAAAGCCAAGGACGCCTCCAAAGCCGCCGTGTTCGGTGTCGCCTCGACCGCCATGGTCTCGGCCTTTGCGCTTTGCGGGCTGGTGCTGATCGCAAACGGGGCGCCGTTCCGCTTTCCCGACCGCGTGGTGGCAATCGCCTCCTATCTCGCATATGACCCTTCCACCGCCTTCCGGTCCGGAAGTTGCTATCTGTCGAGCAACCGCCAGCATCTCGACGTCCACACCTGCATGACACCGGATCCAAAGCGGCCGAACTATCTTCTGGTCGGGGACAGTCACGCAGCGCATCTCTGGTTCGGTCTGCATTCCGCGATGCCGGAAGTGAACATCATGCAGGCTACTGTCGGCGCCTGCCGCCCGGTCATCGAGCCGGTCTCGATGCTCGATACCCGGGCTTGTCCGAAACTCATGCAGTTTGTTTTCAACGACTTTCTTGCGAACAACAGGGTCGACAAGGTTTTGCTCTCGGCGTCATGGAAGGACGAGGATATCCCGGCCTTGTCGGCCACTCTCGATCTGCTGAAACAGAAAGGGATCGACGTCACTGTACTGGGGCCGATCGTCGAATACGACAGCGCACTGCCGCGGCTACTGGCCGACGAAATCCTTCACAACAAACCCTCCACCGCCAGCGCCATGCGGACGCCAGGAATTCAGGAACGCGATCGGGTGATGAGCCGGATCGTCACCGCCAAGGATGCAACCTACATCTCCGTCTACGACCAGGTTTGCCACAATGGCAGCTGCGATGAATTTGCCGAAGGGGACATTCCCATGCAGTTTGACGCGGGTCATCTCACCGCACAGGGATCAGTCGAAGTTGGGCGAAGACTGTCGATCTCGATTGTTGGGAAGCGGGCGGAGACAAAGCATGCTTCGAACTGATCGACATTCGTGCGGCGCCGGCTATCGGGGCGTCTTGCACAAGCTGGTTCTTCTGATCACGGCTGCGGCTTTGAACGCAATCGTTGCGGCTCACGAGACAACGGCCGCAGCGCGCGTCGGCGTGAATTCCCCGAAACTCGCCGGCGCGTTCGTAAACTGGGGTGCGGTCGGTCGCGAGCATACGTTGCAGGCCTGGGAAAAATGGCTGAAGCAACAGCCTTCGTCGGTGCTGGGCGTTGACTTCTACGCTCAAACCACCTGGGACGATTTTGTCCGATTGAGTTGGGTGCCGGGCGTCTGGAAAAAACTCAACCCGAAGCGGAACGTCGTCTGGTCGGTTCCGCTGACAGTGAAAGGCACCGCCTTGGCGGAGGTCGCGAGCGGTGCGCATGACGCCGAATTTGAAGCCGCGGCCAGGGCGATTGCCGAGGCGCAGCCGAGGGCGATCATCCGCCTTGGCTGGGAAATGAATCTCGATTCCATGGCGTGGTTCGCCAAGGGCCAGGAGGCCGACTACATCAAGGCGTTCCGGCGCGTCGTCGGAATATTCAGGCGATACTCGGCCGACTTCAAGTACGACTGGTGTCCGGGCTGGGGGCCTCAGGATAGTGCCGCCGATCTCGCCTATCCGGGTGACGATGTCGTCGATTACATCGGTCTCGACGTTTACGATTTCAGATATGAAGGCTCCGTCGAGGAACGATGGAATACGCACTACATGAAGGCATCGTTCGGCCTGGAATGGCAAAGAGATTTTGCCGCCCGGCATGGCAAGCTGATGAGTTATCCCGAATGGGGAGTTGGCAATTTCGGAGACAATCCCTTCTTCATTCAGCAGATGCATGACTGGTTTGTGCAGAACGACCGGAATATCGCCTATGCGGCCTATTTCGACGTGAACGGATTGTGGCCGACGCAAATCGATAACGAGCAGTTTCCCGAATCGCAAAAGCTGTTCCGAGAGCTTTTCCAGCGCGCATCCTGAGTTCGTCTGCCGGGCCGCGCAGAGATTAAGTTGTGGTTAACTTCGCGTTAACCTTCGCAGGAATTCGACGCAGCAACGCGCATAGCTGGACCGGATATTGCAATGACGCCTGCATATCCTCGGGACCTCGGCGGGCGGAGCTGAGCATAGGCATGTCGATAGAGGCGCATCCAGCATGGTTTCTTCGTGAGCGCGACCATGAACGGGGGCCCGGGACGTTTCTGGCGCAGCGGCGCTGTCTGGAGTGTCCATATTTGTGACATCGCCGGTACGGCCGTCTGCGAGATCGGCCGCCGCCGCGAACGTCGCGCGCCAGGACTGGATCGGGACAATGGCCGATGAAAATCTCTGACCTTATGCCGCCGGCGGCCCGCGCACCGGTTGCGACGTCGCGTTCGCTCGATCCTTCGATTACGACCGTGATATGCATTCCTTGCTTTCGCAGGCCGCAACATTTACGCCTGACGCTCGAGTCGCTCGCCAGCCAGCGCACCGATCGGCGTTTTGCGGTCGTCATCGTCGAAAACGACGCTGCGGGACGCGAGAGCGTGCCGGTCGCCACCGAGTTCCTTGATGCGGACCGATTTGCCGGCCTCTGCGTGGTCGAGCCGCGGCAGGGCAATTGCCACGCCATCAACGCCGCCTTCGAGACCGCGCTGGCGACGCTTTCCGACGGCTATCCATTTCTTGATGATCGACGACGACGAGATTGCCTCGGCGGACTGGCTGGAGCTGATGGTGGGCGCCTGCGAGACCACCGGCGCCGATCTGGTCGGCGGGCCGGTGCTGCAGAATTTCGACGACGAGATGAAGCGGGGGTTGCAGCGCCATCCCGCATTCCGGCCGGCCTATGACACGAGCGGCCCGGTGCCGGTGATCTATGGCTGCGGCAATTGCCTGATCACGCGGCCGGTCTTTACCGGGCTCGCGGATCCCGCCTTCGATCTGCGATTCAATTTCCTGGGCGGCGGCGACACCGATTTCTTCGTGCGCTGCCGTCAGGCCGGGATGAAATTCCACTGGGCCGCGGAAGCCGTCATCACCGAAACCGTGCCGCACAGCCGGACCAATCCGGGCTGGCTTTTGCTGCGCGGCCTGCGTATCGGCGCAATCAATTATCACGTCCAGCGCAAGGCGGCGAATACGGCCTGGTCGCGGGCCGGCCTGCTGGCAAAGATGTTTGCGATGTTGCCGATGTCGCTGGTTCGCGCTGGCCGGCTGGTTTTCACCGAACAAAGGGCAGTCATCGCGATGCATCCGATGATTGTCGCCGTCGGCAGCGCGCTGGCGGCGATCGGTATCGAACCGCAGCCCTACAAAGCCTCGAAGATCGCATCGTGAGCCGGTTGGTCACGGCTTCCGACGTCCGCCCGTCGATGGAAAGCTTCTTTCTCGACCGCGCCGATCTCTCATGGTTCACGTTTCTGCTGACGGTGTTCGGCCTGCATTATCTGGCGCGCCTCTACCTCCGGGAGTGACAAACTGCGCGCGTACCGCCAGCGCCACGTCCCGCCACCAGCCATCGAAATCGAACGGCGCCTGAACCGACGGCCATTTCAGCGCCGATACGATCCGGTCGGCATAGGTACCCTCGCCGGCGTCGCGCGCGACCAGCACGATGGCGCCGCGATCGATCAATTCCTTGAAGCGGGGGTGATGGTCGAACTCGTCCGGCTCGGCCGGGCCGGTAACGATGACAGGCCGGCCGGATTGTACGCAGGTGACAACGCTCCCGCGCCGCGCGGTAAGGCCTTCGTCGAGCGGGTAGCAGAAGGCATCGATCTGACTGAACAGGCCGAAGACCTCACGGTCTGACGCAACATAGCCGCTGACGATGACATCGTCGCTGATGCCAAGTTCGGCGGCGCGGGCGTGAAATTCTTCCTCGACCTTGTCGACGCCGCGAATGAACGATCCGATATAGACCAGCAGCGGCTTGAGCCCGCGGTCCTTCAGTATGGCGGATATGTTGAGCAGTGCATTGGGTTGCTTGCCCGGATAGATCGAACCGAAATGGCCGATCACCAGCCGGCCGGTTTCCCGCGCGGCGGCGAGCCGTTGCCGCAATTTGGTGTCGGCAATCCCAGCGGGGGCTTCGATATTCGGCGGCAACGGCGCCAGCACGCATTTCCGCGCGGTCCAGCCGATCACGGGTTCGTCGGCGAGTTCCCGCCGCACCAATGGCGAGAACATCACGATGGTGTCGGCAAGCAGCAGCGCCGGAATATAGGTGATGCGGCGCAACCGGTGCAGGCCGGCCCATTCGTGCTGGATCAAGACGATACGCCGGCCGCGCAGCCGCGCCATCGCTATCGCCAGGAGCGGCCGAAACATCACGCGTTTCCAGGCCACAATCGGGAAGTTGCAGACCACGTTCCGGGCCGACCCCGTCGCGCGCCAGATATCGACGACCGATCCTTCCGATCGCGTCAAGGTTAACGTCGTGCTGCTTCCGGGGTCGAGTTTCTCTACGGTCTCGCGCAACAGCCGGGTAAATTGCCCGACGCCGCATTGCATTTGCGGTCCTGCGCCGAGAAACAGTGTCTGGTATGCGGGTTCTGAAGTCATCGTGCGGCGGCAGCGCCTTCGGGTGAACGTCTGCGTTAGCCATACATTCCAGACATTAGCTTCCGGTAAGCGACGCGGCCGCGCGGGGCATCGTTTTTGCCGGATTGAACCTGAGAAAAGCCTTGCCGTCTCATAACGGGACACCGGGCGGTGACGGTATTCCAGATTTCGGGCCAGAGCCTGCGGGAGCAAGACAATGGGCAAGGACAGGGTTTTCACCAACTGGGACGACACCCATTCGCAGCTGTGGGGCCATCAGCCGATCAAGCTTGCGCATGAGGTACATAAGTCACCGCTGTTCTCCGCCGATACGCTTGCCGAATTGATCGAGCGCTATCCGCGCGAGCACTACAGCCTGCTGCAGACCGGCGCCCGCGGGTCGAGCCGCGTCTGGCGCGAGGGCGAGATCGGCGATCTCAGTGGCCGTCAGGTGATCGACGCGATCTCGCGCGGCGGGCTTTGGCTCAATATGCGCGATGTCGGCTCGGTCGATCGCCGTTACCGCGACATGCTCGATGGCATGTTCGAGGAGATCGCCGCGAAAGTTCCGGGCTTCAGCGCCCGTTACCATCAGGAGAGCATCCTGATCTCCTCGCCGGATGCGCAGGTCTATTACCATTTCGATCTGCCGGGCCAGGCCCTGATGCAGATCGCCGGCTGCAAGCGGGTCTATGTCTATCCGAGCACGGCGCCGTTTCTGACGCCGAAGATGCTCGAAGATGTCGCTGTCTTTAAAGTCCCCGATAGGGGATCAGTAAATCCCACGCCTTTAGGCGGCTTGGGACAGCGGCATTTTGCAGCGTAGACTGGGAGGATGGAAGGGTACAAGCGCGGTAGCCACACGGTCTGGGACTGCAAGTATCACGTGGTCTGGGCGACGAAATATCGTTTTGCGGTTCTCGGCGGTGACGTCGGGGATCGATGTCGGGAATTGCTTCGTGAGACGGCACGTGCTCACGAGATGATCATTCATGCCGGAGCGATAAATCGAGACCACGTGCATATGCTTCTGTCGATTCCTCCGAGTTTGTCTGTGTCACGTGCTGTGCAGTATCTGAAGGGGCGGAGCTCCCATAAATTGCTGAGCGAGTTCGGCGTGTTGCGCAAGCGTTATTGGGGCCAGCACTTATGGGGCAGAGGATATTGGGTCGCCAGCAGCGGAAACGTTACCGATGAGGTATGGGCCGAATATATCAAGAACCAGACAGCGCCAGAACCGGACGATGATTTCAAGGTAACTTGATGCGCATCCATCATCAGAGTCCGCCAACGGGCGGACCAATCCGGCTTTAAGCCGTAATCTGAAGCCACCGGCTTTAGCCGGTGGAGTGTTCACTGTCGAAGTCGATATCCCGTACGAACCCTGGTACGACAAATATGCAAAGGTTTTCGATATCGGACCCGGCCAGATGCTCAACTGGGAACTGAACGCACCGCACCGCGTGGAAAATCTCGACACATTCAGCGTTTCGATGACGGTCTCCTACACCAACGATCAGATCAGGCGTTCCGAGATCGTTAACCTTGCCAACGGCCTGTTGCGGAACCGCCTCGGCTACTTGCCCCGGAGCCGCAACCTGTGTGGCCCGTCATACTTTGCTAAGGCGGTCATGCAAAAGCTCTATCGTGACGGCGGTTGGGTGAAGTGCCAACGCCAGGTGCGCCGTCCGACCGAGTTCCGGCTTGATGCCGCCCAACCCGGCAAGATCATCGATTTGCCGAAGGCGGCCTGAGATAGTTTGATTTGCAATGACGGCGTTGACGGCAGAACCACGGCATCGGAACGCGCGACGAGTTCATCGCACGGCTGCTTTCCGCGTCGAGTTGGTCCGCGACTGGAAACAGGCGATCGCACGTTGCAGCGATGTCCGCTCGTCGACGCTGTTTCAGGATACTCGCTGGCTTGACGCATGGTACAGGGCGTTCGCCCATATCGATCACGTCGAGCCGCTGATCGCGGTAATATCGGACGCCTTGACATCCGAGCGCGTCGCCTTGTTGCCGCTGGTTCGGCGGCTGCAGAACGGCGTCCGGATTATTGAATTCGCCGATCTCGAGTTGACCGACTACAACGCGCCGATGCTGGGGCCGGCGGCGCCGCGCGATGCAGGAGCGGCGCGTGCGCTGTGGCGCGATCTTCTGGCCGCGCTGCGGCGGATGCCCGGCGGTGCCGATCTCATTCGGCTGCGCAAGATGCCGGCCGATCTCGATGGCAGGCCCAATCCGCTGACACTGCTGGATGGCGCAAAGCCCTCTTCTCTCAATGGCAACGTTGTCGTGACCGGCGAGGACTTCGACGCTTACCGCCATTCGCTGGAACGAACCGTACGCAAGGAGCTGGAGCGAAGCTGGCGCGTGTTCAGGCGCGATCCCGCCGCGGCGTTCCAGATTGTCAGCGACAGAAGCCATGCATTGCGTATCCTTGCGACCATGGAGATTCAGCAGGGTGCGCGGATGCAGCATCTCGGATTGAACTTCATTCTCAACGGCGAGACCTGTGCTGCGTTCTACCGCAATCTTGTCGGCGAAAACCTTCGCGGCGGCTATGCCGTGCTGTCGGCGCTGACCGCCGGCGAGGAGGTGGTCGCGACCCTGCTCGGCATCCGCGTCGATTCGCGTTACGTGATGGTGCGGATCAGCAATGCCGGCGAAAAATGGTCGAACTGCTCGCCGGGGAGGCTGATCATCGAACGCACCATGGCCGCGCTACATCGGGATGGTGTCCGGCAATTCGATTTCAGCGTCGGCAATTATGCCTACAAGCGCCGGTTCGGCGTGGTGCCGATGCCCCTTGCCGATATCACCGCGGCGTTGAGCTGGCGTGGACTGCCCTACGAATGGCGCGACCGCGCCGTGCGCGAACTCCGGCGCCACCCGCGGCTGGCTGCGCAGGTGGGCCGCGCCCTCGGCAAGCCGTCCTCGCGCGAAGAGAATTAGGAAAGCAAACTAAACCTGCCGCACCAGGCCTGGCTGGCCCGGCGCGCATTCCAGCGCATCGCGGTCCCACTTTGCGGCATTGGCCGCGGCCTCATAGGTGCTTTGCAGAAATTCAAGCAACGCCTGGTCTGGCCGCGTGGCCGTGCGTACCGCGTCATAGGGCAGGATGAATTCGCCGAGCGCTTCGCTGAAGAATGCCGCGGCGGGCCGCACCGGCGTGGCGCGGTAGCCTTCCGGTTCGGGATAGGCATAGGAATAGAACGCAGGATAGTCGATCGCGCCGCTGCCCGGCCAGAATCCGGCGCTGCTCTCCTCATGGGAATAGGCTTCGCAAGCCACCGCATCGGATAGATGAGGTACCCCGCCGGGATGCCGCGGCGCGCGGCGGCCCGAAAAGCGTGTCACCGCGAGATCGAAGCTGCCCCAGAAGAAATGCACCGGGCTCGCCTTGCCGAGAAAGCCGGTGCGGAATTGCTTGAATACGCGATCGGCATTGACCAGGATTTGCAGGAAGCGCCGCACCGCGTCCGGATCGTATGACGCGTGCTTCCTGTCCAGCGAAAACCGGATCGGCTCCGGCAATTCGTTCGGCATCTCGTCGATGGCGATGTGAATGCCGAGGTCTGCGAGCGCGGCCATCACCGCCGCATGGAAGCTCGCGACCGATTGTCCGGCCAGGGCAAAGCGCCGCCTGGCGCCGTCGCTGGTTGAAATCCGTAAATCATGATCGATGAGGTCGAAGTCGATCTGGAACGTGCGCGTGCCGTCCGGAATTGGCGAGGTCGTCAGACCGCGCGCGGTGACGTAAAGCGCAACGTGCCAAGAGTGATTGAGCCAGGGGGCGCGCGCAAGGCGGATCTTGCCGACGATTTGGGTCCACAGATGCAGCGTCGCATAGGTTTCGCGCCACCCGGCGGTGGACAATTCCGGCCACGGCACTTGCGGGGTGTTGCTCATCTGTCACCGCAAAAGACGATCATCGGTATTCCCTCACATGACAAGGCCCGCCCGGCCCTTATGGGCGAACCCGGAGGGATTGGAGGTGGATGCTACCCCGTTACTTCTTCGTACCCTTGGCGAAGGCGGTGTCCACTTCATCTTCCTTGATACGGGCTGCGGGATTTCCGGGCTGACCAAGGTTCTGCTCTTCAGTGCCGTCGCCCATCATGCCGGGATGCGGCGTGGCGGCGCGCTTCTTGGTACCCTTGTCGGTCTTCTTGGGATCGGGCTTGCTGGTCATTTCGCAATCTCCAGGCGCGAAGGCGCGTGACCCAACCCGGTGAGCGCCGTTAGGTTCCCCGGCCTCACCGGTCAGGGTCAAACCAAATCCACGACACTACGAATGGGTGCATTCCGGGCATCGACGCTTGCCGTGCGTAGCGCGGTAGAGACTGCGTCACCACCAGCGCCGAGTCATCGCCTGCAGCGGATTGCGCGCCAGTTGATAGATAAAGAGAAATTCGATCATGGCAAAGTCCGTTGTTCCCAAAAGCGCGCACCATGAGCCGAAGCATGCGCTCCCTACAGTCTTGAAACGCGACCCGCCGCAAAATCTTAAATCCACGACCTGATCGCGCCTTTGGGCAAATGGGGCGGCACTCGCCGGAGAGAATGCCGCCCACGAGGCATCAGCCATGCAGTTTTTTCGCAGTCTCCGCGATCACGCGTCCCTGATAGCGCGCGGCCGCGAGCTCGTTTTCGCTGGGCTGGCGGCTGCCGTCACCGCCGGCAATGGTGGTCGCGCCATAGGGCGAGCCGCCGGTGATCTCGTCGAGCTTCATCTGGCCGCCAAAGCCGTAGTCCAGGCCGACGATGATCATGCCGAAATGCATCAGATTGGTGATGATCGAGAATAGCGTGGTTTCCTGACCGCCGTGCTGGGTTGCCGTCGAAGTGAAGGCGCCGCCGACCTTGCCGTGCAGCGCGCCCTTGGCCCAGAGGCCGCCGGCCTGGTCGAGGAAATTCCCCATTTGTGACGCCATCCGGCCGAAACGAGTGCCGGTGCCGACAATGATGGCGTCATAATTGGCGAGGTCTTCGATCTTGGCGACCGGTGCTGCCTGATCGACCTTGTAATATGACGCTTTCGCGACATCCGGCGGCACCAGTTCGGGCACTCGCTTGATGTCGACCGACGCGCCGGCTCCGCGGGCGCCCTCTGCTACGGCATTCGCCATTTTCTCGATATGACCGTAGGCGGAATAGTACAGCACTAGAACTTTTGTCATGGTTGGTCTCCGTGGGTTTGTGGGTGTTTTGATTTATTCGAGGCGTCGTTGTCCGGCCCGGCTCGACAAGCCATCATGTTCGCAACGCCGTTCCGAATCAGATAGGTGCGCGGGCCAAGCCCGCGCACGACGTTGTCATGTTGCTGCGCTGGTTCGGCTCACGCCGCGTCGACCAGCACCAGTTCGGAATCTTCCAGCGCCGTGATCTTGAGCCGCGCCTCGTCGCGGATTGCGACGCCGTCGCGGGCGTTGACGCGGACGCCGTTGATGTCCACGGCGCCCGCCGCCGGCACCAGATAGAGATTGCGCGTTTTGCCGGGAGCATATTCCGCGCTCTCGCCGGCCTTCAGCGTGGTGGCGAGCACCCGCGCGTCGGCACGGATCGGCAGCGCGTCCTTGTCGCCTTCGAATCCGCTGGCGATGGTGACGAAGTTGCCGGATCGATCCGATTTCGGAAACGGCTTCGCACCCCATGTTGGCGGTCCGCCGTGCGTGGTCGGTTCGATCCAGATCTGGAAGATCTTGGTTTTGGCGGGCTCGAGATTGTATTCGGAGTGACGGATGCCGGACCCGGCGCTCATCACCTGCACGTCACCCGCCTCGGTGCGTCCCTTGTTGCCGAGACTGTCCTGATGGGTGATCGCGCCTTCACGGACATAGGTGATGATTTCCATGTTGGCGTGGGGGTGGGCGGGAAAGCCGGTGTTCGGCGCGATCTCGTCGTCGTTCCACACCCGCAAGGCGCCATGGCCCATATTGGCAGGGTCATGATGACTGCCGAACGAAAAATGGTGCTTGGCTTTCAGCCAGCCGTGATCGGCGCTTCCGAGTTTGTTGAAGGGTCTGAGTTCGATCATGGGAGGCTCCTTTGAGTTCCGTTGACCTCTGGATATGTGCTCCCGAACAGTGCATAAATAGAAACTAACGAAACATATTGTTTCTATAAATGATCCAGTGGGTAAGGCCCGATGGCACAGCTTCCTGATTTCGAAGGCCTCGCGATTTTCGCAAAAGTCGTGGAATTGCGGTCATTTGCGGCGGCGGCAAGCGAACTGGCCCTGTCAAAGGCCACGGTCTCGAAGGCGGTCAGCCGGCTGGAGGAGCGTCTCGGCGCCCGGCTGTTCAACCGCACCTCGCGGCGTCTTGCCTTGACCGACGCCGGGCAAAAGCTGTCGGAACGCGCCGCGCGCCTGCTGGCCGACGGCGAGGCGGCGGAAAACGAAGCACTGGCGCAATCGGTGGCGCCGCGCGGGCTGGTACGCCTCGCGGTGCCGATGACGTTCGGGATCAGGAAGGTGGCGCCGATCCTGCCGGAGTTTCTTAAGGCTTATCCCGATGTCGCGATCGACCTTCATCTCAGCGATGCCATGGTGGATCTGATCGGCGAGGGCTTCGATGCGGGCTTGCGGATCGCGAGCCTGCCGGATCTCGTCGTTGATCGCGCGGCGGCTGTGCGCGATGCCACGCTACACGGTGGCGTCGCCCGAATATCTCAAGCGCCACGGCCGGCCGACGCATCCGATGCATCTCGCGCAACATAAATGTCTCGGCTATGCCTATCTCTCCACGGCGGGCGCCTGGCACTACACCAACGCTGCCGGCGAGCAGGCCAGCGTGCGGCCAGCCGGGCCAATGCGTGTCAACAATGGCGAGGCGCTGATGCCGGCGTTGCTGGCCGGGCTCGGCATTGCCGACCTGCCCGATTTCATTGTCGGCGACGCCATTGCCTCGGGCGAGGTCGAAGTGATCCTGAAGGACTGGAAGCAAACCGAGGGCGCGGTGCATCTGTTGATGCCGCCAGGCGGCCCGCGTCCCGCCCGCGTTGAGGCATTGGCGGATTTTCTGGCAAGGCATTTCGCCGGCACCAGGAAGCGCAGTTCGGCGGGCTGAAGATGGTTGCCGATTTCACGTTTTGTTGTTCAGCGAGAACCTTCCGAAGTCTCAGTTATTTTCGCCAGGTCCTCTTTGTTCAAAAATGACTTATTTTATTTTCAAGCATGAGATGAAGCGGTCTGCCGACGGAACGTTCACGCCAACTGAGTCCGAAAGAGGGATTGGCACATGCGAACCTGCCGAAGAAGCGCGGGCGCCCTACGGGCGATCCTCGCAGACATCAACCCATTCGGCAGCGACCAGCTTGGCCATCCGCGCGGGCGCGATGCGTACCGCACTGTGGATCGATCCCGCCGCCGGCACCACTTCGTCGAACGCTTTCAATGATACGTCGCAATAAATCGGCAGCGTCGCTTTCAATCCGAACGGACAGACGCCGCCGACTTCATGACCGGTAATGCCGGCGACCTCGTCGAGGCCGAGCATCTTCGGCTTGCCGCCGAAAAGCGCCTTGACCTTCCTGTTATCCATTCGCGACGTGCCGCTGGTCACGATCAGCACCACGCGTTCGCCGATCCGGAGCGATAATGTCTTGGCAATCCGCGCCGGTTCGACGCCATAGGCTTCGGCCGCCAGCGCCACCGTCGCCGAACTGACGCATGATTCGATCACGGTGATGTCAGGGGCCTTCTCGGCGAAAAACGCGCGGACCAATTCAAGGCTCATGGGGATCGATCTCTGACGCGCTGGGATGCCGGCGCGATCCGGATAGCCAACGGCGACCCGGTCGTCAACGACCAGGCTCGATGGCCGAGAATCGGCGAGAACCTATTGCGTGCTGCGGTTGCTGATATCGGCAAGGAAGTTTTCAAGCATCTTCGCCGCATCATCCGGTACGGCGAGACCGTGACGAGGATAAATCTCCGCTGCACTATACTGGCTTGAATTATAGGTCAGCCAAACCTTGTCCTGGTCGTCCTGCCAAACCAGCGCCTTCATCGGAAGATCGATCGCGAGTGTCGCGCTCCTGATCATCTGCGGCGTTCCGGCCTTTGGATTGCCGAACACGATTACCGTTCGCGGGCGCATTTGCAGTCCGGCGTCCCTTGCCGCAGCCGCTTGATCTATCCGGGTGAAGATGACCCAACCGGCGGCCGCTTTCGATTTGATCGTCGCCTCGAATCGTTCGATGGTCTCCTGAACGGAGTATCTGCTGGCTTTGGTTATTAAGCCGCCATCTGCCAATGTCTGGGAAGAGGACATCACGAATAAGAACTCCTGCGATTATCCAGCTTCTTAGGATCACGTCGATCATCCTCCCCGTCAACACCTGAAATGCGGACCATCAGTCCCGATCCGGTTTTCGGGGTGCCATCCCGACGCTCAGGTCAATGGCTGCAAAAGTCCGGGCAGATCGGCCAGAGCCTTGATGCGATAGTCGGGTTCGATCCCGAGTTCGTCCATCTGCATCCGGATCGCCTTGAACATGGTCTGCGGCGGGACGAGGTCGCTTGAAAGCACCGCCGCACAAATCGCCGAACGTCGTTGATCCAGATCAAAGCTACCATACCGTAACGAGCGTTATTGATAAGCTTCAGAGCGCGGGGGAAAACATGCGCATCCAGCAAATCCATCACGTCGCCTATCGCTGCAGGGACGCCAAGGAGACCGTCGAATTCTACAAGCGGGTCATGAACATGGATCTGCTGGGCGCGATCGCCGAGGACAAAGTCCCATCGACCAAGGCTCCCGATCCCTACATGCACATCTTCCTCGACGCAGGTGCCGGCAACATCCTTGCCTTCTTCGAACTGCCGAATTCCCCCCCGATGGGTCGTGATCCCAACACACCGGACTGGACGCAGCATATTGCGTTCCAGGTCGAGGACATCAACTCGCTTCTTGAGGCAAAAGAGCGCGCCGAGGCCACCGGTCTCGAGGTCGTTGGCCCGACCGATCACACCATATTCAAGTCAATATATTTCTGGGATCCGAGCGGCCATCGGCTCGAGGTCGCTGCGTGGACCGCTTCACCCGAACAGCTGGCGCGAATGAAGACGGTCGCTCCCGAAATGGTCGAGGAGTGGTCGCGTACCAAGAAGCCGCCGCGGCACACCGCTTGGCTCCACGAGAAAGAATTCGCCGCGACCGACTGAAGGACGATTGCAACTTTATCGTTCACTCGCGGGCGATCGTAACAGGCGGCCCATGCTTAAGACGTATTCCTATCCCCAATTCCCCTATTTGGCCTCGCCTGAACAGTCCAGCGGAAGGACCAAGCGTCATCCCGTCGTGATCGTGGGTGCCGGACCGATTGGCCTGACGGCCGCGCTCGACATGGCTTGCCACGGCCAGTCCGTCATTGTGCTCGACGATGGCAACACGGTCAGCGTCGGCTCCCGGGCGGTTTGCTATGCCAAACGCCCGCTCGAGATTTGGGACCGGCTCGGATGCGCCGCACCGATGGTCGAACGCGGCGTTAGCTGGAAAATCGGCAAGGTTTTCTTCAAGGACAAGCTGTCCTACCAGTTCGACCTGCTGCCGGAGGCAGACCACCAGTTTTCCGCCATGATCAATCTTCAGCAATACTATCTGGAGCAGTTTCTGGTCGAGAAATGTCAATCGAACAAACTGATCGAGTTGCGCTGGAAGCATAAGGTGATCAGCCTCAAACAGGGAGAGGATCATGCCCAACTCGCGGTCGAGACGCCTGATGGCATCTTCACCGTCGAAGCCGATTGGGTGATTGCATGCGATGGCGCCAACTCGGACGTGCGCCGCATGGTCGGGGCCGAGTTCACCGGACAGTACTTCCAGGACCGCTTCCTCATCGCAGACGTCGTGATGAAGGCCGGCTTCCCGACCGAACGCTGGTTTTGGTTCGACCCGCCATTTCACCCCGGTCAGTCCGTGCTGCTGCACAAACAAGCCGACAACGTCTGGCGCATCGATTTTCAACTCGGCTGGGATGCGGATCCGGACGAGGAAAAGAGGCCGGAGCGGGTGATACCTCGCATCAAGGCGATGCTCGGCGACGAGGTGGAGTTCGAACTCGAATGGGTCTCGATCTATCAATTCGCCTGCCGGCGCATCGACAACTTCCGACACGGCCGCGTGCTGTTCGCCGGCGACGCGGCGCATCAGGTCTCGCCGTTCGGGGCGCGCGGCGCCAATACCGGCGTGCAAGATATCGACAATCTCTGCTGGAAGCTGGCACTGGTGATGCGGAGAGACGCGCCTGCCGCGCTGCTCGACAGCTATCACAGCGAGCGGGCGTTTGCGGCCGACGACAATATTCTGAACTCAACGAGGTCGACCGATTTCATAACGCCGAAGAGCGCAGCCAGTCGAAATTATCGCGATGCCGTCCTTGAACTTGCCCAGGGACATTCGTTCGCACGCCCGCTCGTCAACAGCGGCCGCTTGTCGACCCCGACGCCGTATCTGCGATCGCCCCTCAATACATCGGATGCAGCCGGGTTCAGCGGTGGTGTGGCGCCGGGGACCAGCGCCGCGGACGCCCCGATCACGATCGACGGCGAAAAGCGCTGGTTTCTCGGAGCGATCGGCAACGGGTTCGCGGTCGTAACCTTCGGGGCTGTAACCAGCTTGTCCGAGATCTCCAGCGGTAACATTTCGGCCATGGTGTTGGCGGTCGGCCGTGACGTCCTGGATACCGAAGGGCTCCTGGCGAAACGATATGCAGCGCAGCTCGGAACCGTCTATCTGTTTCGGCCGGATCAGCATGTTGCGGCACGGTGGCGTTCATTCGACGAGGGACTTATTCAGCAGGCTATCGCGCGCGCAACCGGCGCATTTGAGGAACGAAAATGCAGCTCGTGATGACTCCGAACATCGCCGATCCCGACGGTTTTTATCAGGAGCTTATCGATAGCCAACGCGACCTCTGCGCGGAGGACGCATCAAGAATGAATGCGAGGCTTGTTCTTCTGTTGGCCAATCACATTGGAAATCGGGATGTACTGCGTGAAGCCATTCATCACGCCCGGAATTAGTCCGATCAACGTTCTGCTGGGGCCATGCTCCAGCTCCTAAAGGAGATAAACGCCATTGGGACAAATCGTTCTAGCCGCCAAGGTAACCCACGTGCCTTCACTGATGCTTTCGGAAACGAAGGGCAGCCATCTCATGTCTGCGCGCGAGAGCGCTGTCCGCTCGCTACGAGAGCTTGGACGGCGCGCAAGGGAACGCGGCGTCACCACATTCGTGGTGATCGATACGCATTGGCTCTCCAATTTTGGCTATCATATCAATGCCAATGCGCATCACCGCGGTTCGTTTACCAGCCACGAGGCGCCGCATATGATCCAGGACTTGCGCTACGATCTTCCCGGCAACACCGTGCTCGCCGACGCCATCGCAAACGAGGCGCGCAAAGCCGAGCTTAACGTCGTGGCGCATAAGGTCGCAACGCTCGGCCTCGAATATGGCACGATCGTACCCATGCATTACCTGAATCCCGACGGTTGGGCCAAAGTTGTCTCGATTGCGTCGCCGTTATTCACTTCGCTTGAAGAAAGCCGCACGCTGGGTGAAGCGACCCGGCGCGCGGCAGAAAACTCCGATGACCGGGTTGCCCTCATCGCCAGCGGGTCACTGTCACATCGCCTCTGGCCGAACAAGAATCTCGGCCCAGATGCCTGGACGTCGATCGCGAGCGAGTTCAACCGACAGGTCGATCTCCGCGTACTCGAGCTGTGGCAGCAGCGCCGCTATCGTGAATTCATCGCCATGCTTCCGGAATACGCGGTCAAGTGCAACGGTGAAGGAGGGATGGCCGATACCATCATGCTTTTTGCAGCACTCGGGTGGGACGCCTATACAGGCGAGGCGGAGCAGCTCTGCGACTATTTCCCGTCGAGCGGGAGCGGTCAGGTCAACGTGGAATTCCACGTTGACCGTTGAACATCACGTCCTAGGCCACATCCTGGTCGAGATTGCTCGTCACCGACTGCATCGCTACAGTCTGCGGTGTCGTCATCTCCCATCGAACTCGCCAATATTCACATCACAAGTAAAACTCCTGCGATCATCGTGCTTCTTGAGATCATGTCGATGATCCGCTGCGTCAACACCTGAAATGCGGACCATCAGTCCCGATCCGGTTTTCGGGGTGCGATCCCGACGCTCAGCTCAACGGCTGCAAAAGTCCGGGCAGATCGGCCAGAGCCTTGATGCGATAGTCGGGTTCGATCCCGAGTTCGTCCATCTGCATCCGGATCGCCTTGAACATGGTCAGCGGCGGGACGAGGTCGCTCGTCGCGCAAGCCAGCGCCATCGCTTCCGGCGTCACCCGTTCGATCCAGGCGACGTTCAGGCCGAACGCCTTGGCGCCGCAGGCGTCCCATGGGTTCGACGATACGAACAGTACCTCGGCGGGCGGTACGCCGAGCACCGATTCGATCAGGCTGTAGGCATCCGGAGCCGGCTTGAAGATTTTTTGGGAGTCGATGCTGATGGTGGCGTCCAGCACGCGGTCGAGCCCGCTGTTGCGCACCAGCGCATGAAGCATCGCGGGGCTGCCGTTGGAAAGAATCGCCAGTTTGCGGCCGCGCATGCCGGCAAGTGCGGCGTCCGCATCCGGATAGAGATCGAGATGCAGGTATTTTTCCAAGATGCGTTCGAGCACGCGGCTGTCGTGCTTCAGCCCGAGTATCCGGAGTGTGTAGACGAGCGATTCCCGGGTTACGATCGAGAAATCCTCATAGCGCCGCATCAGCGACCGCAGCCAGGTGTATTCGAGCTGCTTGATTCGCCAGATTGCGTGATGATCTCGCCGTAGCCGGGAAACGCCTGTTCAGTAACGGCGGCCACCGACTGAATGTCGTAGAGCGTGCCATAGGCGTCGAACACAACGGCTTTGATGGTCACGTGAACCCTCGTCCGGTCGATCTCTGCTAGATGTTCAAGAGCTTCCGCGCATTGGCCTTCAGCACCTTCGGCCTGATCTCGTCGCGGATTTCGAGTTTGGCGAAATCCGCCATCCAGCGGTCGGGTGTGATCACCGGCCAGTCGGATCCGAACAGCATCTTGTCCTGCAAGATGCTGTTGATGTAGCGAACCAGGATCGGTGGGAAATATTTCGGCGACCAGCCGGAGAGATCGATATAGACATTCGGCTTGTGGGTCGCGACCGACAGCGCCTCTTCCTGCCACGGGAAGGACGGGTGGGCCAGGATGATCTTTAGGTCGGGGAAATCCGCCGCCACGTCGTCCATGTACATCGGATTGGAATATTTCAGCCGCATCCCCATGCCGCCGGGCATGCCGCTTCCGACGCCGGTCTGTCCGGTGTGGAACAGCGCGATCGCGCCGCCTTCATTGATGGCTTCGTAGAGCGGATAGGCCAGGCGATCGTTGGGATAAAAGCCCTGCATGGTCGGATGGAATTTGAAGCCGCGAACGCCGTATTCCTCGATCAGTTTGCGTGCCTCGCGCACGCCAAGCTTGCCCTTGTGGGGATCGATGCTGACAAAGGGGATCAGGACGTCGAGATTGTCGGAGGCGACTTCCAGCATCTCGTAATTGTTGTAGCGGCGAAATCCGGTCTCGCGCTCGGCATCGACCGGGAAGATCACCGCCGCAATTTTCTTGGAACGGTAATAGGCTGCGGTCTCCGGCACCGTCGGCGGATGCTTGTGTGGCGATTTGAAATACTCCGCCATCTGCGCCTGGAAATCGTCATAGCCATCGTCGCCATGCATGCCGCAGGGCTCTTCCGCATGGGTGTGGATATCGATCGCCACGACGTCTTCGATATTGGGCAGCTTTAATTTGGGCATCTGATCTCCCGGCGGCCGTTTGTTTGAACCATTGGCAAATTGATTATACCATATAACAAATTTGGCAAGGCTGCGAACCCCGCCGTTGGCGAAGGCGAGCCATTCCCGTAAAAAAGCCTGAAATAACGGAACAGGGAGGATGACATGGCGCAGGCGGACGTCTTCGAGACCGATTTTTGGAAAGACGCCAATTTGCGCAAAGTCTGGGACGACATCGTTCCCGGCGCGCCGCGCAAGACCATTCCCCATACGCTGACGCGCGAGGCAATCGCGCTGTACTGCAAGGCGGTTGGCGAAGATCATCCGATTTATTTCGATGAGGCCTACGCCAGGACCACGCCCTATGGCGGGCTGATCGCGCCGCCGTCGATCCAC
Organism: uncultured Pseudomonadota bacterium; assembly: GCA_963729395.1. Lineage (GTDB taxonomy): Bacteria > Pseudomonadota > Alphaproteobacteria > Rhizobiales > Xanthobacteraceae > Bradyrhizobium. The sequence goes on from CAVSOS010000006.1 coordinate 41,037, forward strand.
ATCCTGTTGATGTTTTCCTGCACGCCGGCCGATGACTGGATGCGCAGCCCGGGCACCGTCAATGCCGGGCAGTCATGGAGCTACCATATCCCGGCGCGCCCCGGCGACGTCATCACGCTTCAAGCCCGTGCACTCGACAAATTCATCAAGCGCGAACGGCTGTTCGTGGTGCATGACAACGTGTTTTTCAACCAGCACGGCGACGTCATCTGTTCCGGCCGCGGCTGGACCATCCGGCCGCAGTAATAATGTGCAAGGGAATGAAATCATGACATCGACCTTCGAAACCCTGAACGCCGGGGATACCATCAACGGGCCGAAATTCGCGGTCAGCCGCGAATCGATCCGGCTCTTCTGCGACGCCTCGCTCGATTACAACCCGCTGCATCTCGACGACGATTATATGAAGGGCAATTTCGGCAAGACCAATTTCGGCGGCATCATCATGCACGGCATGAACAATTTCGGGCTGATCTCGCGGATGATTACCGACTGGGCCTATCCGGCCGGCGCCGTGCATCGCCGCCTTGAGACAAGGTGGGTCAAGCCGGTCAGGCCCGGCGACACCATCCAGCCGACCGGCATCGTGAAATCCAAACAGGCGACCGCAAAGTCGCGCTGGGTCTTGATCGACGTTGTGGTGCGCAACCAGAACGACGAGAAGGTCGCCACCGGCGAGGCCATGGTCGAGTTCCCGCATCGCTAGATTCTGCCGGCGATTTCAACCGGAATTCGGCGCGACGCCTGCCCGGCGCGCGTCGGGTCTTACCCAAAAGGGCTCTTTTGCAAACGAAACTGGCACATCGACCTTTCCGCCTGTTTTGATTGACATTTGACCGCGCCATGGCTTAGAAACCGCCGTCCCGGGCGGCATGGCCGTCAGCGGGAGAAAGCCCATTTTGCCACTTTCGGGCCTCAAAAAGGATAGCGCCGAATACGGCCTTTCAAAGCAACCAGGATTGTCCCATGAAGGTCCGTAACTCATTGAAATCGCTGCGGGGTCGCCACCGCAACAACCGTCTGGTCCGCCGCAAGGGCCGGGTCTATGTGATCAACAAGGTTCAGCGCCGGTTCAAGGCGCGACAGGGTTGAATCCAGGGCTGAAGTCCGGATTTCGGGGCCAGCGCAAAATATCTCGCTTCACGGGTCTTTGACGTCTTGCTGCTTTGCAGCGGGTTTTTCCGCGTCTAGACTTTGGCAATGGCATTGAGATTCTCCATAGCGCGCCACTGCCGAATAGCCATTTTCCTCGCCGCGACGATGGTCGTGGCGCCGCTTCCGGCGCTGGCGCAGGATCCTGGGGCACCTCCGAAGCAGCAGAAGAAATTGCCGGAGGCGCCGAGCAAGCTGCCGAAAGTCGGCGCCGATCGCACGCGCGGACTGGACTTTCTGTTCGGCGCGCTGAAGGCGGCGCCGGATGAGGCCAGCGCCAAGCACGTCGAAGCGCGGATTTGGGCGCTGTGGCTGCAGACCCCCAGCGATACCGCGGCATTGCTGATGATGCGCGCCAAGGCCGCGATGGACGCCCAGCAGATGGATGTCGCGCTGAAGCTGCTCAACGCCGTGATCAAGCTGCGTCCGGACTATGTCGAGGGATGGAACAGGCGTGCGACGCTGTATTATTTGCAGAACGATTACGCCCATTCGCTTGAGGACATCGAGCAGGTCCTGGTTCGCGAACCGCGCCATTTCGGCGCGCTGGCCGGGCTTGGCATGATCATGCAGGATCTCGGCGACGACAAGCGCGCGCTTGACGCCTTCCGCAAGGCACTCGCCGTCAACCCATACCTCGAAAAGGTGCCGGAACTGGTCAAGACCCTGAGCGAGAAGGTTGAGGGCCGGGACATCTGATCGCGCTCGAACGTGCAGCGATCGCCTGCGAGCCTCCGTTCCGGTTCAAACGGAAGGGAAAGGCTCTAATGCAGGACGCTGCTGCCGCGCTCGAACGGGCCGCCATGTGTCACGACCGCGTAAAGTTGCGCTAGTTCCGCCTCGAGATGCTCGTTGACCATCAGCAGTGCTTTCAGCGCACCGCGGATGTCGCCATTGCAACTGGCCACGATTTCGTCAATGGCGGCTTCATTCGGTCTGGAAATCATCGAAAATCCTCCAATCGTCGCTTGAACCGCTACTTTGCGATAAATCTTTGGCGTCTCGCGCGTTCCCCTGTGGATTATGTGGATAGCGCAGATAATTCCAGCCTCGCCGGCGCGCGCCCGTCACGCCGCAAGCGGACAGGGAAGGTTATAGAAAGCTGCCGATGACGGCTGTATGAAACCTGGCGTCTCGCGCGTTTCGAACGGTGGAAAACCCGTTATTGGCTGCGAAACCTCGCCCCTTAAACCCGTAACTCGTTGGTGCACAAGATCATCCAGACATTCTCAATGGTTTCGATCATTGCCGTGGCGACGCTGGCTGTTCTGGCGCTGGTCACACAGGCCGGTGTCCTTGTCCTGCAGCGCACCTATCCCGCCCAAGGCCAGACGATCGAGGTCACCGGCGCCACGCTCAACGTCCTCGACATCGGGCGGCGCGATGCAGCCGGACCGCCGGTCGTGATGATCCACGGTGCGAGTTCGAATCTGGAGGTGATGCGGCAGCCGCTCGGAGATCTGCTGGCTCAGCAGCATCGGGTGATCCTGATCGATCGTCCCGGACACGGCTGGAGCACGCGCGGGCGGTTGGATGATTCAACACCGGCGATTCAAGGCCGGATGATCGACGAGGCGCTGGAAAAACTCGGCGTGGGCCCGGCGATCTTCGTGGTTCATTCATGGGCCGGCGCGCTCGGCGCGCGCATGGCGCTGGATTATCCGCAGCGTGTCGCGGGTCTCATGATGCTTGCGCCGGTGGCCTATCCATGGCGCGGCGGCGTCGGATGGTACAACAAGCTCGTCACCACCCCGGTGATCGGCCCGTTGCTGGCCTGCACGATCACGCTGCCGCTCGGCTACTTCCTGACCGAGCCCGGCGCGCGCAACGTGTTCATGCCGCAGCTCATGCCTGAAAACTTCGTCGAGAGCACCGCGACGCTGTTGCTGCTGCGTCCGCGCGAGTTCCTCGCCAATGCGCGGGACCTCGTGACGTTGAAGGCAGCGGTGGCGGAGCAGGCGCCGCGCTACGGCAATATCGGGGTGCCGGTGGTGGTGATCACGGGCGATACCGATAAAACCGTGTCGCCGACCATCCATTCGCGGCCGTTAGCAGCCGCGGTGCCGGGTGCAAAACTGATCGTACTGCCGGACGTCGGCCACATCGTGCAGAATGCCGCGCCCGAGCTGGTTGCCCGCGAGATCGGCGCGATGATCGGCATGATCGCGCACGGCGCGGCTGCTGCGGCAGCCAGCTAGACTAGCTCGGCACAGGCGGCAGATCGCTTCTGTTCCAAGACGGAAAGCCTCAGGATTGGAGCCGGACGATCAGGATGCCTTTCGTATCACTTGGTCTTGGCTTTGCCGTCCTTGTCGTATTGCGATCTCGCCTGCATCAGCGGAAAAGTCGGCATTGCCGATCTGCCTATGCCGTGGCGATCTACCCAAAGCGGTCCAGACGTGCTTAATTCGTCATCACAAATCGATCAGAGCGGGTGCGCCTTCGCCCGAAGCGGCGGCGGGAGAAATCGACATGACCATCATGATGCCAGCACCGGATCAGGCGGTTCTGGGGCGCCGCGACGCCATCGTGGCGGCGCTGCGCGCGATCGTGCCGGGGGAGGGCGTGATCGACAAGCCGGCCGAAATGCTGCCCTACGAGTCCGATGGCTTGATGGCCTATCGCCAGCCGCCGATGGTCGTGGTGCTTCCGGACACCACCGAACAGGTGTCGCGGGTTCTGAAATATTGCTTCCAGCAGGGCATCAAGGTGGTGCCGCGCGGCTCCGGGACCTCGCTGTCCGGCGGCGCGCTGCCGCTGGCCGATGGCGTGCTGCTCGGCCTCGGCAAATTCAAGCGCATCCGCGAGATCGATTTCGACAACCGCGTGGTGGTGACCGAGCCCGGGGTGACCAATCTGGCCATCAGCCAGGCAGTGGCCGATGCCGGATTTTATTATGCGCCGGATCCGTCGTCGCAGATTGCCTGTTCGATCGGCGGCAATGTCGCGGAGAATTCCGGCGGCGTGCATTGCCTGAAATACGGCATGACCACCAACAACGTGCTCGGCTGCGAAATCGTGCTGATATCGGGTGAAATCATCAAGGTCGGCGGGAAATCCGCCGAAACCTCCGGCTACGACCTGATGGGAATCATCACAGGCTCCGAAGGCCTGCTCGGCGTCATTACCGAGATCACGGTGCGGATTCTGCAGAAGCCGGAAACGGCGCGGGCGCTGATGGTCGGCTTCGCGCAGGTCGAGGCGGCCGGCGAATGCGTGGCGCGGATTATCGGCGCCGGGATCATCCCGGGCGGTATGGAAATGATGGACAAACCGGCGATCCACGCCGCCGAAGCCTTCGTTCACGCCGGCTATCCGCTCGACGTCGAGGCGTTGCTGATCATCGAACTCGATGGTCCCGGCATCGAGGTCGATGAACTGATCAGCCGCGTCGAGGCGATCGCGCAGGGCTGCGGCTCGACGCTGTGTCAGGTCTCGACCTCGGAAGCCGAACGCAATCTGTTCTGGGCTGGCCGCAAGGCGGCATTTCCTGCCGTGGGGCGGATCTCCCCGGATTATCTTTGCATGGATGGCACCATCCCGCGGGGCGCGTTGCCCAAGGCCTTGGCTCGCATCCGCGACCTCTCGGAGAAATACGGTCTTGGCGTCGCCAACGTGTTTCACGCCGGCGATGGCAATCTGCATCCGCTGATCCTGTACGATGCCAACAAGCCCGGCGAGATGGACAAGGCCGAGGCTTTCGGCGCGGATATTTTGCGATGCTGCGTCGAACTCGGTGGCGTGTTGACTGGCGAACACGGCGTCGGCGTCGAGAAACGCGATCTGATGCCGGAGATGTTCAGCGAAATCGATCTCAACCAGCAGCAACGGCTGAAATGCGCGTTCGATGCGCAAGGCCTGCTCAATCCCGGCAAGGTGTTTCCAACCCTGCATCGCTGCGCCGAGCTTGGCCGCATGCATGTCCATGGCGGCAAGATTGCCTTCCCCGAACTTCCGCGGTTCTAGTGATGAGAGTCGTTAGTCCCGCATTCAAGTTTGATCTGCTCCCTGTCCCCTTGTGGGGTCCGAGGCGAGCGAAGCTCGCTCTCGAGATTAGGGTGGGGGGTATCGCGACCTCCGGCGTCCGTGGCTTACCCCCCTCCCTCCCCCACAAGGGGGGAGGGACCGCACCGAATGTGGAGCGATAGTGGACACCTTGAAAGTACGTGACGCAGCGGACGTCGAGCAGGTGGTGCGCTCCGCGCTCGCCAGCGAGCAGCCGCTGGAAATCATCGGCCATGGCTCCAAGCGGTCGGTCGGCCAGCCGATGGCGACCAATGCGCTGCTCGATCTGTCGGCGCTCCATGCGGTGAAGGCCTATGAACCGAACGAACTGATCATCACCGTAGAGGCCGGCGCGCCGCTCGCCGATGTACTGTCGCTGATCGATTCCAAGAATCAGCAGTTCGCGTTCGAACCGATCAATACCTCGCTGCTGCTCGGCACCCCGGACATTGGAAGCATCGGGGGCATGATCGGCGCCGGACTGGCCGGACCCCGGCGTATCAAGGCCGGCGGCGCCCGTGATCATCTGCTGGGCGCCCATGCAGTGTCCGGCTTCGGCGACAGTTTCAAGGCCGGCGGCAAGGTCGTGAAAAACGTCACCGGCTACGACCTCTGCAAATTGCTGGCGGGGTCCTGGGGCACGCTCGCGGTCATGACGGAAGTAACCTTGAAGGTGATGCCGAGGCCTGAAAGCGAGCGCACGCTGGCGCTGCGGGGGCTGGATGACATTACCGCGAACCGGGCGATGACGGCGGCGCTGGGCTCGCCGTTCGACGTGTCCGGCGCGGCGCATGTGCCGAACTCGGCGTTTCGAGCCGCGGCCGGGCGTGGACTGGGCGATCTTGGATCGCCGCAGCAGGCGGTCACCTTGCTGCGGCTGGAAGGTATCACGGCGTCGGTCGTCCATCGCGCCACCGCACTTGGCGCGGTGCTGGCGCCGTTTGGCGCGGCGGAGTTTCTCGAAGATGCCGCCTCGGCGGCGATCTGGAGCTCGGTTCGCGACGTTCAGCCGTTCGCGGCCAATGGCACGCTGGGAGCGTGGCCGGTGTGGCGGATCGTTTGTCCCCCGGCTTCGGGCGGTGCGCTCGGCCAGGCGCTGGCGCGAGATACCGGCGGCGACGTGTTCTATGACTGGGGCGGCGGATTGATCTGGGCGGCACTGCCACCCAAGCCCGATGCCCAGGCAGCCCTGATGCGTGAGCGGGTCAATGCCGTCGGCGGCCACGCCACATTGCTGCGCGCCTCCGAACAGGTACGACGCAACGTCGATGTGTTTCATCCCCAGCAAGGCGGCCTTGCCGGCCTGAGCGAACGCGTCCGCCAAAGTTTCGATCCGAAAAACATCCTCAATCGCGGCCGGCTGACGCGAGGATCCGCGACATGAAAACCGAATTCAGCCTGGCGCAGCTCGCCGATCCCGATATCGCGGAAGCCGACAAGATCTTGCGTGCCTGCGTGCATTGCGGATTCTGCACCGCGACCTGTCCGACCTATGTGCTGCTTGGCGACGAGCTCGATAGTCCGCGCGGCCGAATCTATCTCATCAAGGAGATGCTGGAAAAAGACCGGCCGCCGACCCCCGAGGTGGTCAAGCACATCGATCGCTGTCTCTCCTGTCTCGCCTGCATGACCACCTGTCCCTCCGGCGTGAACTACATGCATCTGGTCGATCAGGCGCGGTCGAAGATCGAAAAGGACTACACCAGGCCGTTGACCGAGCGGGCCTTGCGCGCGGTCCTGGCCTGGGTCCTGCCGCGGCCCGGATGGTTTCGCGTCAGCATAATCCTGGCGCGGCTCGGCCGGCCGCTGGCCGGCTTGTTGCCGACCCCCAAGGTTGCAACCGCGTCGCCGACTTTATTAGCGGCGAATCAAGGCGATGCTCGCTCTCGCGCCGGGCGGCCTGCCGACGCCTGGCCCGGCCGGCAGGGAGCGTCTTTCCGCCGCAGGGCGAGAGGCGCGGACGTGTCGCCCTGCTGCAGGGCTGCGCCCAGCAGGTTCTGGCGCCGCGCATCAACCAGGCCGCCATCAATCTGCTGACGCGTCACGGCATCGAGGTCGTGCTGGTCAAGGATGAGCAATGCTGCGGCGCGCTAACCCACCATCTCGGGCGCGATGACGACGCGCTGGCGCGCGCCCGCGGCAACATCACCGCCTGGCTCGGAGAGGCCGAGCGAAACGGCCTCGACGCCATTCTGGTGACGACGTCGGGGTGCGGCACGGTGATCAAGGATTATGGTTTCATGCTGCGCGAGGACCGCGATTTTGCTGGCGCTGCCGCCAAGATTTCGGCGCTGGCCAAGGACATCACCGAGTATCGTCGCTGGCATCGATCTGCAGCCGCCGCCGCAGCAGCACGGCGATATCGTCATCGCCTATCACTCGGCCTGTTCGCTGCAGCACGGACAGAAAATCACGCAGCTTCCGAAAGAATTGCTTTCCAAGAACGGATTCGTGGTGAAAGATGTACCCGAGAGCCATTTGTGTTGCGGTTCGGCGGGGACGTACAACATTCTCCAGCCTGACATTGCGAGCCGATTGCGCGATCGAAAGGTCGCCAATATTGCGAAGGTCAAGCCGGACATGATTGCTGCGGGCAATATCGGGTGCATGGTGCAGATTGCCGGCGGTACGTCAGTTCCTGTGGTTCACACGATTGAGCTTCTCGATTGGGCGACAGGCGGTTCTCGGCCAGGATTAAACTGATCAATTGGCCCCGCGCGAAAGCGGACGACTTGAACGCTCGATGGACATGGATCAGCGGCAACAGGAGGACCACGATGGCTAAAGGGAAAAAAGAGCAAAAAGAATAAAAAGAGCAAGAAAAAGCTTGTGACGGCGAAGAAGAAATCCGCCAAGAAATCATCGAAGAAAACGTGCGAAGAAATCGGCGAAAAAGGCGAAGAAGTCGGCAAAGAAATCTGCCAAAAAGTCCAAGGCAGCGGCGCCGAAAAAATCCGCCAAGAAGGCCAAGGCCAAGCCGGCAAAGAAAAAGAAGGCGGCTCCAGCCGTGGCTGCCAAGCCTGTGGCACCCAAGCCCGCGGCACCCGTGGCAGCGCCCGCGCCCAAGCCGGCTCCCGCAGCCACGCCGAGCTGGGCAGCTCCAACTCCTGCCGCGTCAAGTCCCGCTCCGTCGCATCCGGCGCCGTCATGGGGACATTCGGGAGGCCATAGTTCGGGCTCGTCCTCCGAAGGAGACGACAACCAATAGGTTCGCGGATCCCGATTACCGCGGATTCTGTTTCAGGCCGCAGCGCTCGTCGCTGCGGCCTTTTTTGCTCTGAGGACATGTTTTGCGCTGAAGACTTGCGGCTGCGGCGGGGGCAGAAGATCGGGCTCGGGACAGCTCAGCTGATTCGGCCGGTCCGTCGGCCGGCCCCCGCCTATCGGTATCGGCCGGGAACCCGGTCCCGATCGCATCCCAAAAGTTGCCTGACCGGCATGGAACCAGCCCAAATTGTTGTTGGAATACAACACCCGCTGACAACATTCCCTAGAGTGCTCATAACGCCTAAAAAGTCGGCAGATGATTGTCTTTTTTGCTTCCAGTGATGAGCCGCCCGTACCAGATTGCCGTTGCGTTCAGGAATTTAGTGGCAGTCGGTTATCGCTTGGCCCTGGGGCGTCGGGAACTGGGCTGTGTTTAATGTGATGGGGATCGTCATGAAGAAACTGGTTTTGGTCGCAGCAGTGCTGGCGATGACCGCGGGTTCGTCATTCGCGGCGGATATGCCTCTGAAAGCACCTGCTGCGCCAGCGCCGGCGCCGTTCGATCCCTGGGATATCGCTTTCGGCGCGGGCGTCATGAGCGACTACATCTTCCGCGGCATCACCCAGTCCAATCACAACCCTTCGGTTACCGCCTATTTCGAGCCGCGCTACAATGTGACCAAGGACCTGCAGCTGTATATCGGCACGTCAACGGAGAGCATCTCGTTCGCGAATCGCGCTGCCGCTGAAGTCGACATCTACGGTGGTATCCGGCCGACCTTCGGTGCTGCCGCATTCGACTTCGGTGTCTGGGGTTATCTCTATCCGGGTGGCCAATGCATTGGACCGGTGGGCAATTGCCCGGCCGGGTCCGAGGTGCTCCCGAATGGCAACGTCATGAAGAAGGACGTGAGCTTCTTCGAAGGCTACGCCAAGGTTAACTACACCTTCAACGACAGCTTTCAGGTCGGATTGAACGAGTACTATTCTCCGAACTTCCTGAATTCAGGTGCCTGGGGCGACTACGCATCGGTCACCGCCAAGTACACCGCGCCCAGCACGGTGTTCGGAAGCAGCGGCGTCGGCATGTATGTGTCCGGTGAGTTCGGCCGGCAGTGGCTCGGTACTTCAGATGCATTTTACGGCGTCGTCCGCTTTCCCGGCGGGCATCCCTTACGCCAGCTATGACACCTGGAACATCGGTGTCGGCTTCACCTACAAGGTGTTCACGCTCGATCTTCGCTACTCCGACACCGATATGTCGAAGGGCAACTGCAGCGCCTTTACCAGCGCTTTCAACGCCTCCGGAACGACCAACGTCACGCCGATCAACCCTGGCGGCACAGGTTCGAACTGGTGCGGTGCTGCCGGCATCGCCAAGCTCTCGGTCGATCTGACTGCGATGGCCAACCTGAAGTAAGCTCTTCTCTTGAGAGCCTGAGGGGGCGGCAGAGTGATCTGCCGCCCCTTTTTGTTTGTGAATGGATTGACCGAACAAGACGGGATCGACCGCGGTCGGTGATGCGCTCGCCGTGGTGGCAGACCGGGCTCGCCGATGTCTGCGCCGATGAGGCTGGCGTGGCCGTGGCGCTGGTTGCAAGTCGCCGCCGCGTCAAGCCAATACAGTTGTTGTGAAGGCTGTCGTTATGACGGCTTGGGATCCCCGCCCTGGTTCTGCAACGCAAATCGATCGCCGTCGCGGGCCAGCATGACATTGCGCTGATGAAAGGCTTCAAGCGTGCTGCGGTGGCCGATCGATATAATGGTGGTTGCCGGCAGTTTCTCCTCGATGAGCCGATAGAGCGCTGCCTCCGAGGCTTCATCGAGCGACGCGGTCGCCTCATCGAGGAAGAGATATTGCGGCGCGTGCAGCAGCGCGCGGGCGAGCCCAAGGCGCTGCTGCTCCCCGAGCGAGAGCATTCGATTCCAGTGCGCTTCCTCTCCAATTCGCGACGTGAGCTTCGGCAGACCCACCGAAATCAGAGCCTCCCTGACCTGGTCCGAACTGTAGGCGCTTGCTTCCGCGGGATAGACAATCGCAGCATGTAGCGATGCGATCGGAAAATACGGCCGCTGAGGCAGCATCATCAGTGACGCTCTTGCAGGGATCGCGATCGAGCCCGTTCCAAAGGGCCAGATGCCGGCTATGGCCCGGAACAAGGTCGATTTGCCGGAGCCCGACGGACCGGTGACCAGGGTGCGTTCGTTGCCGCGAAGGCTGAAGCTGTCAGCCGAGACCAGAGGGCTTCCATTGGGCAGCTTGACGAGAAGCTGCCGCAGGTCGATGGCGGTGCTGCCGATCGATGGTTCGATATCGATCGTGTCGGCGCTGGTCGCAAGCGTCGTGGCGCTGGCGATCGCGGTCTCGAACCCGCTGAGGCGCGCCACCACCGATTGCCATTCGGCGAGTGTCCGGTACGACGCGATGAAAAACGACAGGGCATCCTGGACGCTGCTGAACGCGTTTACGGTCTGCATCATGCCGCCGAGCTGGATCTTGTTTGCAAAATAAGCCGGCGCGATCAGCACGTAGGGAACGATGACGGAAACTTGTGAATAGGTAGCGGTAAAGGCCGTCAGCTTCTTCGTACGCTGCATGATGCCAAGCCAGTTGTTGACGACCGACGCAAATCGCGACAGCAACCGCGACCGCTCGACGGGCTCGCCGCGCAGCAGAGCGATCTGTTCGGCGTTTTCCCGCGTGCGCACCAGATTGAAACGGAAATCGGCCTCAAAGCGCTGTTGCTGGAAATTGAGCTCGACCAGCGGCCTGCCGATCAAATGGGTCAGCAGCGTCCCGAGCACCGCATAGATCAAGGCCCCCAACACCAGATAACCGGGGATCAGGATGTCCTTGCCGAACAGATGCAGCGGGGCTTCGTTGGACAAGTCCCACAGAATGACAATGAACGATGCGAGGGTCACGACCGCGCTCAATAGCCCGATGCCGAGCGCCAGCGTCTGCTCCACGAAACGTTGGGTGTCCTCTGCGATGCGCTGGTCCGGGTTGTCGGCGGCGTCGCCGAGAAGCTGCATCCGATAGTGATTGGCGTCATGCATCCAGCCGCCGAGATAGCGGGCGGTCATCCAGCGCCGCCAGCGGATCTGGAGCCACTGGTTGAGGTAGAGCTGATAGACCTTCAGCCCGATCCAGAACGCTGCCAGGACGCAGAAGTAGCCGATCTGGTAGGTAAAGACGGCCTGGTTGTGCTCCTGAAGCGCATTGTAAAAGACGTTATTCCAGCGGTTGAACAGAACGGTCAGGAATACAACCGCAAGTTCGATGGCGATCACCGTGGCCAGAAGGCCGCGGCCCGCCCATTTATCCTCGGAGCGGAAATAGGGAGCAGCGATCCGCCACACGGATGCGAGCGTCGAGCGGATGTTGTTCACAGATTACCGTCTCCCGGGGAATGGCTTCAAAAGCCTGAAAAAATGGAAGAATTGAGGGTGTATAGACTAAAGTCGCGGATTTCGCGATATGCGTCGGCTTGTCCCCACCTACGGCTACACCCTAGCATGGGCCTAACGGCGAGGGGTGGGGGCCTTCACACTTCGCGAGGTTGTGAGCGAATTTTGGCGCCGCCAGATTCGCCTCCAGTTCGCGCATTGCAGTGACATCCTGCGATTACGCCAGGCACGCCTGATCGTCCACGCTGGTCGACGCGCCGTATAATGCGTGGGGAGGAATTGCATATGGAAGTGTGGAATCAAGTCTACAATCCGTTCAACAACACGACGCTTTCGACCATCGCCGCGGCGATACCCGTGGTTACGCTGCTGGTTTTGATCGCAAGCGGCAAGGTCAAAGCCCATATCGCAGCCATCATCGCGTTGGTGCTGGCCAATCTGGTGGCCATCTTCCTTTTCACCATGCCGGCCAATTTGGCGATCCGGGCTTCGCTGCTGGGAATCGTCAGCGGGTTTTTCCCGATCGGCTGGATCGTGTTGAACGTCATTTTCATGTACCAGCTCACGGTGCGCGCCGGCCGGTTTGAGGTGCTCAAGCGTGCCGTCGGCGGGGTCACGGCGGACCGGCGGTTGCAACTGCTGCTGATCGCTTTTTCGTTCGGCGCGTTTTTCGAGGGCGCATCCGGCTTCGGCACGCCGGTGGCGATCACGGGCGCGGTCCTGATCGGGCTCGGCTTCTCGCCGCTCGCGGCATCCGGTCTCTCGCTGATTGCCAATACGGCGCCCGTGGCCTATGGCGCGCTCGGCACCCCGATCCAGGGCCTCGCTTCGGTGACCGGCCTCGATCCCTATGTTCTCGGCGCCATGGTCGGACGGCAGTTGCCGATTTTCTCGCTGATCGTGCCGTTCTGGGTGGTGTGGGCGTTCGCTGGCTGGAAAGGCATGAAGGAGGTCTGGCCGGCGATTCTGGTGACCGGCCTGTCGTTCGCGATTCCGCAATTTCTGATCTCGAACTATATCAATCCGTGGATTGTCGACATCGGCGCCTCGCTGATTTCGATGGGCTGCCTGATCCTGTTCCTGAAGGTCTGGCAGCCCAGGGTGCTCTGGCTGTCGCCGGCATTGCGCGGCAACGATGAATCCGCCAGCACCATGCCGCCGGCGAAGTTGATCGATCAGACCCCCCTGACATCGGGGGAACTGCTCACGGCGCTGCTACCGTGGATCATCCTGTGCGTCATCCTGCTGATCTGGGGTACCGGCTGGTTCAAGGCGGCGGTCAATCCGGTCTTCACCTGGAAGTATGCGGTTCCCGAACTGCACAACATGATCAACAAGGTGGCGCCGGTGGTCCCGACGCCGACCAAGGAATCGGCGGTGTTCGCGTTCACCTATTTGTCGTTCACCGGCACCGGAATCCTGATTGCTGCGGTTATCTCCGGTTTCATCATGGGGCTGTCGCCGGGCACGATCGTCTCCGAATACGGGCGCACCATTAAACTATGCGCCTATTCGCTGGTCACGATCTCGGCGATGCTGGCGATTGGCACCTTGACCCGTCTTTCGGGTGTCGACGCTACTCTCGGTCTCGCCTTTGCCGCGACCGGCGTATTCTATCCCTTCTTCGGCACCCTGCTGGGCTGGCTCGGTGTTGCGCTGACGGGGTCGGATACGTCGTCGAACATTCTGTTCGGCAACCTGCAGAAGATCACATCGCAACAGCTCGGCCTGTCGCCGATCCTGATGGGAGCGGCGAACTCGTCCGGCGGCGTCATGGGCAAGATGATCGACGCACAGTCGATCGTCGTCGCCTCCACTGCCACCAACTGGGTCGGGCACGAAGGCACGATCCTGCGCTTCGTGTTCAAGCATTCGATTACGCTGGCCTGCCTGGTCGGCCTGTTCGTCATGCTGCAGGCCTATGTCCATCCGTTCACGGAGATGGTCTTGAAGTAGCAAACCGGCCTGGACGACGGCGACGAAAATCCCCGCGGCGGATACCGCGGGGATTGTCTTATAGACGGACGAATTTTGATGGCGGCCAATCTGGTCAAGGCCACACCCGGCGATTAGAACGCTGGGGTTATGCGTGCCGGGATATTTTGAGGGCGATATGCATTCATTGACAGGGTTTTTGAGGTCGGCCGCAGCAGCGCTGATCCTCGCCACGGCCGGCTTCAACGCCATCCCGGCCAGCGCCGATGACGGCTTTCCGTTCGGTTCCGATATGACACTGGATGTCGCGCGTCAGGCCGGATCGAAGCGGCTCCCGACGCTCGATATCGGCGACAACGGCGAAGCGAGGCTGGAACTGTGGTGCAAGGACGGCAAGGGCCAGTTCTCGGTTGCCGGCAATACCGTGATTTTCGTGGCTGGGCCGCTGCAGGACCATGACTGCCCGCCGACGCGGGCGCAGGCCGACGACGAATTGGTCGCCGCACTGAGCGAAGCCGCGACCTGGAAGCGGCAGGGCGATTTCGTTTCCTTCATCGGAACGAAGCCGCTGCGATTCCATCTCAACACCAACTGAAATCCTGGAGCCTTCGTTCCGATCGAATCGGAACGAAGGCTCCATCTCTTTATTTTGACGCGTTTTCTGCGCGAACCGGTATCCACCCCGGATCGAGTCCGGGGCAGGCTTTCGCTGGAAAACGCTCTTAATTCTCGCGCAGGATCATGTCGGCGCACGCGCCGGCGGACTGCACCACGCCGGTGTAGCCGCCGAAGCCGGCATAGGCTGACGCCAGATAGAGGCCCGGCACCACCGTGCGCGGCGATTGGACGGTCGCGCGCCAGATCGAGCGCGGCGGCGTCGGCGCGAACCCATAGACGGCGCCGTCGGGCGCATTGAGATATTGCCGGACCGACAGCGCGGTATTGAATGACGACGCGACGATGCCGTCGGAGAGGCCCGGATAAAGCGATGAGAGATAGCGGACAATCGCCTGCTGCCATCGCCCGCGCTTCTCGCGGTAGGCGTCCATGTCCGAGCTGTCCCAGTTCGACAGCAGGTCCGGCCCAACGATCAAGAGCACATAGGGCGGGGCCGGAACGCCGGAATCGATCGCGGCATAATCGACGATGGACATCGGCGGCATGCGCTCGCCGGGCTCGGCCGCCATCAGCGCCGTACCTTGCGCGTAATCGGACAGCCGCGTCATGTCGTGCGGCAGCAATTGCGTGGAATAGGCGGATATCCCGAATTCGCGTGGCGGTTTCGACAGGCCGAGCGTAAGGGCGAACAGCGAAATCGACGGGGAGCGTTGCCGGTAATCCGCCGTCAATCTTTCCGCCGTCGCCGCCGGCATCAACGGCGCCAACGCCGCAGGCGCGGCGTTGCTGACGATCCGAACGCCTTCCACGACCTTGGGATCACTGCCGTCGCGCGCGGTGTGCGTGACGGTGCTGGCGCGGCCCTGCGGGTCAACCGCAATCCCGCTGACGACACGGCGCACCAACACCTCTCCGCCGGCTACCTTGACGGCGCGGGCGAGCGCGCTGGAAAGCCGTTGCGAGCCGCCTTGCACGAAACGGCCGCCGCTCAGGAGATAACCTCCCTGCGCCATCGCAAAGAAGATCCACCACAGCGTTGCCGGGTCGTCGTGATAATAAGAGAGATTGGCCGCCAGCGCGCATTTGACGGCTTCGTTGTCTCCGAACACCCGATCGAGCTTTTGCGATAGCGACAGGCGCGAGTCGCCGACCGCCGGAACCAGTTTCAGCAGGGCGACGAGAGCTTCGCGCGGATTCCTGAAAGCGTTCCGGCCTTGCGAAAGCGTGCCCATGGCGGAGGCAATGTGTTCCATTTCTCCAAGCAATTGATGCAGCCCGGCACGGGCCTCGGGGAAGCGCTCGGTTAGCGCGCGCCGTGCGGCATCGAAATTGTCCGGCATCGTAAACGGCCGATCGAGCGGACCGCCGCGCGCCTCGTAAAATGCGCCGGACGGAATCCATTTCACGGCATCGATGACGCCCGCTCGCGTCAGCACGTGGTGTTTCGGATCGTGAGGATGGTGCGGATCGCTGGTCTCGTGCAGCGAGCCTTCGACGAACAGATCGCCGGACATATAGCTCGATGCCGCGCCGCCGACCGAATTGCTGCGCTCGATGACCAGCACCTTGCGTCCCGCGCGGGCGAGGATCGCGCCAGTCGTCAAGCCCCCAAGGCCGGCGCCGATCACCACTACGTCATAGCGCGCCATCAAACGTGAAACCCTGCAAGCTCTTGTTCACATGTGGCCTGTTCATTGCCGCTACGGCGCGGCATGTCAAATGCGTGATTGCATGGCGAGGGTGCGTGACGCGTTCCCCAGATGCGGCGCCACGCTGCTGATCCATCCGATGCGATCGGGGCTGGCCTACTTCCAGGCCGCTTGATCCGTGTCCCAGCGCTGGCCGCGAAATTCCTTCGCCAGCGCATCGACTGCGCCATTGTCGTCCTTCTGGTCGGCTTCCTCGTCGCCGCCGCTCAATTCGTCGGCCAGATTGAGTTTCGGGCCTGCGGATTCGTCCGCCGTCGAAATCACGGGATTGCTGATCCACAGCATCAGCCGGTCGGACGGACCCGGCCTGTCCGCTGCTACCAGGGTGGTAATCTCAATCGTTTCAGTAAGGTCGAGCGCGGGCAAGATCTCGCTCGGCCGTTTGAACGTTAGCTTCAGCTTGCCGGTGGTGGCGTCCCAGACCGAGGATGACGATTTCGCGGCGAGGGTTTTTGTCAGCACGCTGGCGATGGCGGCAGCGAGCTTGTCCTTGTTCAGCCGGTCGCCGTCGCGCCAGTCGGCGGCCGCGAAACGGATGGTGCGCTCCATTTCCACGACACCGCTGGTCCAGCCGGCGGCGACCACGCCGGGCGACGATTTCGACTTCGCGATCAGCGCTGCGGCGCGATCCGGATCCACAGTGATATTGATCGTCTGCTCGCCGGCGCGCAGCGCGTCGCACGAGACGGCGAGGCCGCTCAGGGAAACCTCGACGTCCTGCCCCTTCAGCCCCTTGAGGAAATCGGCCGCCGCTTCCAGCTTCACCCTCACGGCAATCGCTTCCGGGGAAACCTCGGTAAAATCCTTCGGGCTTGGCGTGATGCCGTCATCGCTCGACTGGTTGTCCAGGAATTCCTTTTCGCTGAGATCGGAATTGTCCGTCGAGTTCACTTCCGTCACGGCCTGGCCGACGCTGATCTGCCCCTTGAATTCGAACGTCTCACCGGTCGGCTTGCGCACCAGCTTCACCGTCACCGGCTGCTTGTCGCCGAGGCTCTGGGTGGCGCCGGTCAGGGTCGGGCCGTTCACAGCAAGGTTGGCGACAAAACGATCCTTGCGATCGGAACCCTTCTGCGCGGGATAGCAAACGTCGAGCACCGCCGAGGTGACATTCTTGCCCTGGCGGGTTTCCTTGAGGATGACGTCGGCATTACCCTCCATCAGGCCGTCGATGGAAGTGAAATACCGGACTTCATTGGCAGCCGTGGTTGACCTCGGCGAGAGCTTGATTTGAGCGAAGGCGGCATCCGTCGAGGCTGCCATCAGGCCGACCAGACAGAATAAAATCGAGCGCATATGGGATTCCTCGAAAGATAGAACCACGCGGTGCCGTCAAGCACATTCAATTCCGGTCGAATCGAAATCCAGTCTCTTCCCTAGCAAACCCCGGCACATTTCACCAAAAGCAAGGCCGCCCTGAGGCGGCCTTGCTCGATCGGTATTGCCGGGACGGGATCGGTTTAGAAGCCCATTCCGCCCATTCCACCCATTCCGCCGCCGCCGGGCATCGGCGGAGCCGGCTCTTTCGGCAGTTCGGCGACCATGGCTTCCGTCGTCACCAGAAGGCCGGCCACCGAGGAGGCGTCCTGCAGTGCGGCGCGGACCACCTTGGCCGGGTCGATGATGCCTTTGGCGACCATGTCGACATACTCTTCGGTCTGCGCGTCGAAGCCGAACGTCTCGGACTTGTTTTCGAGGATCTTGCCGACAACGATCGAGCCTTCGACGCCGGCATTCTCGGCGATCTGGCGGACCGGGGCTTCCAGCGCCTTTAGCACGATATTAATGCCGGCCTGCACGTCGGAGTTGTCGTTGACGATACGGCCGACGGCCCGCTTGGCGCGCAGCAGTGCCACGCCACCACCCGGCACGATGCCTTCCTGAACCGCCGCGCGGGTGGCATTGAGGGCGTCCTCGACGCGGTCCTTCTTTTCCTTCACCTCGACCTCGGTCGCGCCGCCGACGCGAATGATCGCAACCCCGCCTGCGAGCTTGGCAAGACGCTCCTGCAGCTTCTCGCGGTCGTAGTCCGACGTGGTCTCCTCGATCTGCGCCTTGATCTGGCCGACGCGGGCCTCGATGTCCTTCTTCTTGCCGGCGCCGTTGACGATCGTGGTGTTTTCCTTGTCGATCACGACCTTGCGCGCGCGGCCGAGCATGTTGACCGTGACGTTTTCGAGCTTCATGCCGAGTTCGTCCGAGATCAACTGGCCGCCGGTCAGGATCGCGATGTCCTCAAGCATCGCCTTGCGGCGATCGCCGAAGCCGGGTGCCTTGACGGCGGCGACCTTGAGACCGCCGCGCAGGCGGTTGACGACCAGCGTCGCCAGAGCCTCGCCCTCGACGTCTTCCGCGATGATCAGCAGCGGGCGGCCCGACTGCACCACGGCCTCGAGCACCGGCAGCATCGACTGCAGGCCGGACAGCTTCTTCTCGTGCAGCAGCACGTAGACGTCCTCAAGCTCGGCGGTCATCTTCTCGGCGTTGGTAATGAAATAGGGCGACAGATAGCCGCGATCGAACTTCATGCCCTCGACGATATCGACTTCGGTTTCGAGCGATTTGTTTTCCTCGACCGTGATGACGCCCTCATTGCCGACCTTCTGCATCGCCTGGGCAATCATCTTGCCGATGGCCGCGTCGCCATTGGAAGAGATGGTGCCGACCTGCGCGATTTCGGACGACGAGGCGACCGGCTTGGCGCGCTTCTCCAGGTCCTTGACCACGGCCGTCACCGCGATCTCGATGCCGCGCTTCAGGTCCATCGGATTCATGCCGGCGGCCACCGATTTGGCGCCCTCCCGCACAATCGCCTGGGCCAGCACGGTGGCGGTGGTGGTACCATCGCCGGCGGTGTCGTTGGTCTTGGAGGCGACTTCGCGCAGCATCTGCGCGCCCATGTTCTCGAACTTGTCCTCAAGCTCGATCTCCTTGGCGACGGTGACGCCGTCCTTGGTGATGCGCGGTGCGCCGAAGCTTTTGTCGATGACGACATTGCGGCCCTTGGGGCCGAGCGTCACCTTCACCGCATTGGCGAGAATATCGACGCCGCGCAGCATGCGGTCGCGCGCGTCTCCGGAAAACTTGACGTCCTTGGCAGCCATTTTTGTTGCTCCTGAAGATGATCCTGGTCCCGGCCCCAACGGCATTGCCGTTATCGCCGGAGGAGCGGGCCTTCGCCCGCGTCTCGATGGATGAGTGTGTGAACGGTTAACAGAGATATTGCCCGCCCTTTTCGGGCGAGGGAGGGGTGTGCCGTTATCCGAGCACGCCCATGATGTCGGATTCCTTCATGATCAGCAGTTCCTCACCGTCGAGCTTGATCTCGGTGCCCGACCACTTGCCGAACAGCACACGGTCGCCGCTCTTGATGTCGATTGGAATCAGTTTGCCGGCTTCGTCACGGCCGCCCGGCCCGACCGCCACGACCTGCCCCTCCTGGGGCTTTTCCTTGGCACTGTCGGGAATGATGATGCCGCCCTTGGTCTTTTCCTCGGCGTCGATGCGCTTGACCACGACACGGTCATGCAGCGGACGAAATTTGGTTTTAGCCATGACAGTTCCTTTTGGAGGCTTCAGTTTTCAGGTCTGGTTCAGGTCTGGTTTGCCATCGAAAGCGGCTTGCGAATACAGGCGCGTTCGACGCCGTCAAAGGCCAGAACAGTTCGTATCCTTAGCAATCGCGCTCTCGGAGTGCTAATAGTGCGCCCGGGAATATGGCTTGACGCCGATCCTGTCAAGCAAAGGCAGGTAAAGTCGGGTTAAGTCCTTGGTGAGGCCGATATAGGATGCTTTTGGAAACCAAATCGGCGCGATGGCGTAATTGTTGGACGTCATTGCTCCGACAGCAGTTTTACGCTTGGCTGCGGGATGGGCGCGGCCACGATTTTGTTTGGGGGAATGCCATGGTCAGATCAGGTTACGTGCGTGCGGGTACCAATCTGGGGATCGCCGCCGCGCTGACGATATTCCTCGGGGCATGCAGCAGCCTGACACCCTCTGCGCCTCCGGAGCCACCTCCGCTGCCCGAGGTCCCGGCGACGATCCGCTCCGACGAACTTGTCGGCCGCTGGGGTCTCGCCTCGTACCAGAATCCCAATGACCGCGCGCGTACCGAAGCCGCGGCGCGGGGGCAATGCAAACAGCCTTATGTGATCGGAGCCGGTGCCACCGGGGGCGTGATCATGCATCTGGCCGACCAGGCCACTCCGCAGGAACTGCGCCTGAAGGGTAGCCAAAGCGGCAAGAATTATATCGGACCGCCCGGACCGGCCGGCGGCCAACAGGATCGAGAAATTGTCTCCTTCGACGGACGCGTCCTGGTCACCCGCTTCATCGACAAGGATGCCGCGACCCGCTACGGCAACATGGTCTATGTCCGCTGCGGGCCCCACGCCTGAGTATGGCAAAAAGGCCGCCAGGCGTTTCCGCCGGCGGCCTGAAGGCTAATACAATCGCAATTTAGTCAAACAGCGCGTCGATGTCGTCCTGCGAGGCGTGGCCGACATCGTCTTGCAGCTTCGGTCCGTTCAGCAGCCGGGCGTCACCTTCGCGAAGGTCGACGATCGGCGGTGCATGCGCCTTGATCGCGTCCACGCCGCCCCAGATATCCATCATGATCGTGATGTGGTTTTCGATGAATTTCATCGTGTTCATCACCTTCTTGATGCGCTGGCCGGTCAGGTCCTGGAAATTGCAGGCCTCGAAAATGGAAACGACGCGCTCCTGGATTTCCTCGCTGAGCAGTTTTTGCTGATCCGGCGAATTCACCTTGATCAGCGCGGTCGCCGCCTGATCGATCGACTCGGCGGCTTCCAGGATTTGCTGCGTCGCTTCTTCCGTTCCGCCGACGACGGCGCCAAGCTCGCCGTTAACCCTGGCCATTTCCTCACCATTGAAACTGTTGCCGTGCAGAACCGCGATTTCCCGCTTGGTGCGGCTAATGGCATCGTGAATAAGATCGAGTTCGACCTTGAGTTTTTCGCATTGCTCGATCTGGGCGCGATAGGTTTCGATCAACGCACCGGCTTCGGCGAACTCGCGCGCCGTCGACGCGCCGACGGTCTCGGTTACCGCGCCGTGGCGGATGCTGGCCATCTGGGCGCGGATGGCGCGCAGCTCGGTCATGATCTCGCGATGCATGGGACCGATTTCGCCCTCGTCGGCCGAGGGCATCGGCACGTCGCTGGCAAATGCTTCTTCAATACGAAAACGTCTGCGATGAACCGGCATTAGATTTCCCCTGACCTCTAATCATCACTTTTAGACCGAGGCGCTTTAACGTCGGGTTCACGCCGCAAATTTTCGTTGATTTCCGGGTAGCCGCCGCACACCAGCGATTAACCATGCGCGCGCGGTATTCACTGAAAATAAACGCTACCCGGCAAAACCGCCCGGAATTGGCGACGTGGTGAATCGAAAGGCCGTTTCTATTTACCAAACCGACGCGGTTTTGATTTTAATTGGGGGCGTGCCAGGCGCCGGTCAGGCGCTTCGCCGACGAAGCAGTGACGAAACAGTACAGAGTACGTCGATGTTCAGAAAAATCTCGCTTGCGTTGCTCGCCGGCGCATCTTGTGTCGGCGCCGGACTTCATCAAGCCGCGGCGATCGAGCTCACGCCGCCGGCGGAACCCACCGTGATCTACGCCAATCAATCCGCGCAGCAGCCTGCCGCGCCGGTGCGAACGGCCTATGCCGAACGCTCCAATATGGGCGGCGGCTTCATCGAGTTTCTGTTCGGCGACGGACCGAATCAAGGCGAGCGCTACCAGCAGCAACCGGCTTATCAACAGCAGCCGTCATACGGATCGCAGCGTCCGATGCTGCCGCAGATGGATCCGCAGCAAGGCCTGCGCCCGCAGCAAAACGCCAGCGAGCCCTCACATCCTGCCTTCGATCCGAAATTCGAGAAACAACTGGTTGAATACCACGGCAAGGAAAAAGCCGGCACCATTGTCGTCGACACCCCCAACAAGTTTCTGTTTCTGGTGCAGGGCAACGGCAAGGCGTTGCGCTACGGCATCGGCGTCGGCCGCCCGGGTTTCGCCTGGTCGGGCGTCAAGCAGATTTCCGCCAAGAAGGAATGGCCGGACTGGACGCCGCCAGCGGAAATGCTGGTGCGGCGTCCCGACTTGCCGCGACACATGGAAGGCGGTCCGCAGAACCCGCTCGGCGCGCGCGCGATGTATCTGGGATCGTCGCTCTATCGCATCCACGGCTCCAACGAGCCCTGGACCATCGGCACCAATGTGTCGTCCGGCTGCATCCGGATGCGCAACGAGGACGTGATCGACCTTTACGGCCGCGTCAATGTCGGCGCCCGGGTGGTCGTCATCTAAGATCGTTGCACTTTCGAAAATCAAACGGCCGCTCGAATTGAGCGGCCGTTTTGCCATAGGACGCGATCAG
The DNA here is from genome assembly GCA_963729395.1 of uncultured Pseudomonadota bacterium. Lineage (GTDB taxonomy): Bacteria > Pseudomonadota > Alphaproteobacteria > Rhizobiales > Xanthobacteraceae > Bradyrhizobium. Next base: position 63,484 of record CAVSOS010000006.1, read on the forward strand.
AGCGCGCGGACTTCGCGCCGGCAGATCGTCAGGCGTAATCACTGTCGCCATCGCCGCCGAAATCATCCGAATCGAGATCCATGTCGTCATGACCGTCGTCACGATCGTCATCGTTCGATGCGGAATCGAACAATCCCGAGCGCGAATTGTCATCGGCGCGATTGGTCGATGAACCGATGTCGTTGATGCCGGCGTCGCGCGCCATGCTGCTTCCGGATTGATCGCTCCACGGATTTTGAGTGGCCACCCTGTCGCCGATTCCCGCCTGATCCGTGAAGCTGTGATGGCCGCCCCCCATCATCGAGCGGATGCTGCCAAGCAGCAGCGATCCGCCGACCACCCCGGCTGCCGCTGCGGCCGCCGTACCGAGAAAGGAGCCGCCGCCTCCGCCCATCGGCGGCTGGGGTGAACCATAGGGCGCACCATATGGCGCACTATATGGTTCCTGGCGATACTGTTCCTGTTGATACGGCTCCTGATATTGTCCCGGCCCCTGTGCCTGCTGCAGCACCTGGCCGCTGTTCCATGTCGGGCGATTGGGAATCTCGGGAGGGCGCACATTCGGCACCGAGCCGTGCGGCTGACCTTGTCCGAAGATCGTCTCGCGCATGGAATCGAGGAAACCGCCGGATTGATTTTGTTGAGGAGCGCTGCCGGCTTCCAGTTCCTGGATGCGGCTGTTGGCGCGCTTGAGCGCCTCGTCCTGAACCAGTACCGTCTGCACCAGCGCGTAAACCGCGTTGGGTGCAACCCGCAGGCCTTGTGCAATTGCGGAGGCGGCGTCGGGATCGCGCGGCGCGCTCTCCACCTTCGAGAGCCGGTCGAAAAGATCGTCAATCAATTGGCGTTCTTGCGGTGTCATGGCTTTCTCTCCGTTGCGTCGAGGCGCCGGGGAGATGTAGGGGGCGTTTGTGTCGCAAGTAGTGCCGCCCGATATTAAATTTATGTATGCGATGACATGACTGCCGGGTCGCGCCGGAATATCAGCCCAATGTGATGTTATTGGCCGCCAGCAGGCGCGGGAAGTCTTCACCGCCGAGAAAAGCGTGCTCGTGCTCGCGTTGCACCGTCAGCGGGTCGAGGCTGAGCAGGATGTCGTCGACGAACCCCGGGTGACACATGATCACGCCGTCCTCCGGCAGCCCGTCGAGAAACTGCCGCATCAGCATGCTGAAATCGGGTTGCCGGGAAAAATCATAGGCGCCGTCGAATCCGGGATTGAATGCAATATTGGCGCGGGAGGCGCGCTTACGAAATTGCGCGCTCAGAACGTCCAGCAACAATGCCTTGGGTGCGCCGAGCCGTCGGGCCAGGGGCTGCTGGCGTCCGCCCTGGCGGACCCAGGCGTTGGGCGCGGCCTGTCTTCACCGCCGTCAGAAAGGCGTCGCGAACCTGGGGGAACAGCTGCACATGCTGATGACCATCGACAAAATCCGGGGCACGGCCGAACATGTCATGGAAGGCGGCGAGCTGCACGATCAATTCCGCGTGGATGATTTCGGGATCGAGCCGCCGCAGCAGGCCCGCGCGCAGCAGTTTCGGAAAGCCAAGGAACATGCCGCCATCGATCGGTTGAAAGTGCATCGTCAGCGGGCGAAACGGCGCCGTTAAGGTGGCATGCAGGCCGATCGCGCATCGCGAACTGCCTGCCGCGACGGCCTGAAGCGCGCTGACTTCGTCGCGGCCGATGGCCGGGCCGACCATCATTGCCGACGTCGCATTGAGACGGCCGCGCCCGATCAGATCGCGAACGGCGCGGTTGACGCCGGGGCTAAGACCGTAATCGTCGGCGCACAGCCAGATTCGGCGCGGCGGCGCGGCGTCGTTCATTCGGCGGCGGTCCTCTCGCCGGTGCCGGTTTCGGTCTCGATCCGCTTTTCACTGTGCTCGGCCACGAAATAGATCGGACGGGCTTTCAGCTCCGAAAGAATCTTCCCGATATATTCGCCGACGATGCCGATCATGATGAGCTGCACGCCGCCGATGGTCATCAAGCCAACCACCAGCGAGGGATAACCGGGGACGGATTTTCCGTTCATCCAGGTTTCCCAGAGGATCGAGATGCCGAACAGGAAGGCGACCGAAGCGAGCAAGAGCCCGAGCAGGCTCGCAAAACGCAAGGGTGCCACCGAGAACGACGTCAGCCCTTCGATCGAAAGCCCGACCAGCCGGGCCGGACTGAAGGTGGTGACGCCATGCGCCCTGGGCGCAGGTTCATAGTCGACGCGGATCTGGCGGAACCCGATCCAGCTCGCTAGGCCCTTGAAAAAACGATTGCGCTCCGGAAGCTGCCGTAGCGCCGCCACCGCGCGCGGCGACAGCAGGCGGAAGTCGCCGGCGTCTTCGGGGATTTTCTGCCGCGCGCCCCAGTTGATCAGCCCGTAGAAGCCATGCACCGCGAGCCGCCGCAGAAACGATTCATTGTCGCGATGGGCCTTGGCAGTATAGACCACGTCGTAACCGTCATCGATCCAGTGACGGACCAGCTTTTCGACCAGATCCGGCGGATGCTGACCGTCGCCGTCCATGAACATCACGGCACCGCGCCGGGCATGGTCCAATCCTGCCATCAGCGCGGCTTCCTTACCGAAATTGCGCGACAGCGACACCACCTGAACATCGAGCGCATCGGCGCCAAGTCCGCGGGCGATGCCGAGCGTGTCGTCCGTGCTGCCATCGTCGACATAGACGACCTCGCAGGCGAGGCCATAGCGCTGCCTCAATGCCTTGGCCAGACCGGCAAGCCGCTGGTGGAGAAAAGCCAGTCCGGCGGCTTCGTTGTACAAGGGCACGACGATCGACAGCCCTTGCGCCGCAGCGGTGGCCGCGGTCGTTGACAAGCCGGAAACGTCGCTGCCGAGCATCATCGATCAGGTCTCAACCGTCCAGAAAGCAATATATGGCAATCGCCGCGCGTTGTCGCCACGGCGATGCGCTGCAACATGCCACCTCATTGCCGCAAGAAGGCCTCAAGCTTGGCGAACAGCGGATTGTCGCGGTCGAGCACGTAGTCGAGCGACGCCACCGAAACCGTCTCGGCGCCATGCGAGCGCAGAAAGCTGCCGAGTGCATAGAGCTGCGCCGGCGGACAATGCAGCGTAACCATGCCCGAAGACGTCGGGCCGCCGAACGGTGACACCACACCGAAGCGATTATGGGCCTCGGCCAGCAGCGCCGCGTTGCATTCGGTAAAGCGGGTGCGGACTTCTCGATATTTGCTGGCGCGTGCGCGGGCGGCAATATGATCGAGGATGATGCGCGCAGTCTCGCGGGCCGAACTCGACCAGTCGGCATCCCGCGAGGCCACGAGGTTGGCCTGGCTGCGCAAGATCACGCCGTCGTCGAGCACCTTGAGACCGTTGGCGGCGAGCGTGGCGCCGGTGGTCGTGATATCGACGATCATTTCGGCGGTCCCGACCGCCGGCGCACCTTCGGTCGCTCCCGCGCTCTCGACGATGCGGTAATCGACAACGCCGTGGGCGGCGAAGAATGTCCGGGTGAGATTGATGTATTTGGTCGCGACCCGCATCCGCCGGTTATGCTGCGCGCGGAAGCCGGTGGTGACGTCGTCGAGATCGGCCATGGTGCGCACGTCGATCCAGGCCTGCGGCACCGCGACCACGACATTGGCGCTGCCGAAACCGAGGCTGTCGATCAGCGCCACGCGCTTGTCGGCATCGGCGATGCTCTCGCGCACCAGATCTTCGCCGGTGACGCCGAGATGCACCGCGCCGCGCGCAAGCTGCGAGGCGATCTCGCTGGCCGAGAGATAGGCGATCTCGACATTGTCGAGCCCGGTGATGGTGCCGCGATAATCGCGGGCGCCGCGCGGCTTGGCGAGCGCAAGTCCGGCACGGGTAAAGAACGCCTCGGCGTTTTCCTGCAGGCGGCCTTTCGAGGGAACCGCGAGAACGAACGGCGGCGTCATGTCGCGCTCCCGCTTAAGCCGTTTGCGGCGGGCTTGCGGCCAATCTGTCGTCAGGGCTTCGACCCAGACCGAAAAACCGACCGCCGGGATCGGCGTGCTGCGAGCCAAGCTGGGTCATCAGTCCGTCATAGCGGCCGCCCGCGACCAGCGGCTCGACGCCGTCGCCCTTGGCGTGCAGTTCGAATTCAAAGCCGGTATAATAATCGAGGCCGCGCCCGAACGAGGTGGAAAAGCGCGTCGCGTTGGTGTCGATGCCGCGCGCGGCCATGAAGCCGACACGGCTTTCGAACTGATCGATCGCGGCGGCGATGTTGAGTTTGGCGTCATCGGCCAGCGCGCGCAACTGCACGACCGCGTCGTCGGGGTCGCCGGAGATCGCGAGGAAGCGCTTGATGAGCTCAAGCGCGTCGCGCGGCAGGGCGCCGCCCTTCAGCGTCGACTGTTCGAGGAAGCGGTCGGCGATTTCCGAGACCGTGCGGCCGCCGACATTGGTGGTGCCGGCGATCGACATCAGGTCGGTCACCAGCGCCAGCGCCGCCTTGCGGTCGGAGCCTGCCAGGGCCGCCAGCACGCCCTCATATTCGTTGCGGCTGGAACCGGTCGCGAGCGTCAGCCGCTCGAGATCCTGCTCCAGGCTGATCTTGCGGTTGAAATCCTTGATCAGCCGCCGCCGCCATACCGGGTAGAGGTCGAGCGCGTCGATCAGCGCCGATGAACAGCGCGACGTCGCCGGTGCGGATTTCGACCTCCGTCACCCCGAACGCGGCGGTCGCTTCCAGGGCGAGCGCCAGCATCTCGGCGTCGGCCGCGGCGCGGTCCTGCCGTCCGAATGATTCGATGCCGGCCTGCAGGAATTCGCTCGGCCGGCCGCCGCCGATAGCGGAACACCGGTCCGAGATAGCTGAAAGCCCGCCGGTTGGCCGGCGCGGCTGGAGGCGAGGTAGTCCCGCGCCACCGGAATGGTGAGGTCGGGGCGCAGGCACAGTTCCTCGCCGCTGGCATCGGTGGTCAGATAAAGGCTCTTGCGGATGTCCTCGCCCGACAGGTCGAGAAACGGCTCGGCCGGCTGCAGGATCGCCGGTTCGGCCCGTGACATAGCCGGCTTGCGCGAACGACAACAGCAGGGCGTCCGCCCATGCGGCGGATCCGGTCGCACGAGGGGCGGCGGTCAGGGTCATCTCGAAGTCCAAATTTCCTTTGGAAACGGGTTCCAAAAGCTGGGGCGGCGCAGCCCCTTAGCATGGCCCGGGCAGGGATTTCGACACCACATCGGACAAGTCGCTTAACGATCGGGCCGGGCAGGACGGTTTGGCGCCCACAACTTATCCGTGCAGTCGGCAGGGGCGGTCCAGTCACCCAGCGCCGCCTGCACCAGCGCCAGCGCCGCCACGGCCGCGGTATCGGCGCGCAGCATCCTCGGCCCCAGCGAAAGCCGCAGGATTCGCGGCTGCCGCAGCAGTACGCCGCGCTCTTCCTCGGCAAATCCGCCCTCGGGGCCGATCAGAATATCGATTCCGTTTGAAGCCGCGGCGTCACTCCGCAGCGTATGCAATGGATTTGTGGCATCGGCGGCCTCGTCGCAGAATACCAGCAAGCGCTGCGGCGACCGTTGGCCCAAATAGCGATCGAGCGACACCGGTTCGGCAACCGCCGCGATGCTGAGGATGCCGCATTGCTCGGCGGCTTCGATGACATTGGCGCGCATCCGCTCGCCGTTAACCCTGGCGACCTGTGTGAAACGGGTCAAAACCGGTTGCAGCGATGACGCTCCCATTTCGACCGCTTTCTGCACCATGTAGTCGAGCCGGGCATGTTTGAGTGGCGCGAAGACGTAAGCGAGGTCGGGTAGCCGGTCCTGCGGCCGGGTCTGGGTACCGAGTTTCAGGCTGTCGGGCCGTTTGTTCCCCATGATCGAGGCCTGCCATTCGCCGTCGCGTCCGTTGAACACCAGAATCGTTCCACCTGCGGAAAGCCGCAGCACATTGCCGAGATAATTGCTCTGGCTGCGCTCCAGCGCGACCGTTTGGCCGGCTGCCAGCGCGGCGTCGACGAACAATCGGGGGCTGCGAAAATCGCGTTTAGGCATTGTCAATGTTCCAATCCACGGACCTATTAGCCCAAATGTTTAGGATTTGCGCCAATAAGGGCATCCGGGCGCGGCTCTACGCCGCGCTGTTGCCAAATTCCACGGGTTGTTAAGGACCGGCAGGAATCGTAAAACCCCGATCGCAAATTGTTTTTTCGGGAAGTCGCCGAGACCCAGGAACCCTGCCGGAGGAACAGCCTTGATCACCCGCCGCTTGATGGTGCCGCTCGCCGTGGCCTTCGTGACCGCCTATGCCGGTCAGGGCTTTGCGCAGAGCGCGTTTCCCGCGCCGTTGCCGGGTCAGGCAGGCTCGAAGAACGATCCGGCATTTCCGCCGGTTCCGGGTCAGGCCGGCACGCGGAACGACCCGGCATTTCCGCCGGTTCCAGGTCAGGCCGGCACGAAGAGCGATCCGGCATTTCCACCGGTTTCGAGGCAGACCGTCACGAGGAACGATCCGGCGTTTCCGCCGGTTAATGGCAGCGCCTCGTTTCCGGCCGGCGGAACGGCGCCAATCCTCGGCGGCGGGTTCGCAAGCGGGCCGGCTTCCCCAACGATGCAGGGAGGGGGGCCCGCCGATACCTGCATGAAGAATTTCATGCCGTTGCGCGAAGAGGCTGAGAAGCGCGGCAAGCTGATCAAGGCTGCCAGCGAGCGCCATGCGCCTCCGGATGAGGCCTGCAAGCTGATCGAGAATTTCGCCCAGGCTGAAGTCAAGATGATGAAATACGTCGAAGCCAACTCGGCCAGGTGCGGGATTCCACCGCAGATTCCAGAGCAGCTGAAAAAAGGCCACCTCAATACCGAGACCATGCAGAAAAAAGTCTGCACGATGGCACAGCAAAGACCGGCTGGCCCGAGCCTGAGCGAGGCGTTGGGCTCCGCGGTGGCGCTTCCGGAGGCCACGCCCAAGAAGAAGGGCGGCAGCGCGTTCGATACCCTGACCGGCAACGTCCTCACCCGATGATTAGTGCCGCCGAAGTTGGGGAGCCGGGCACTCAAATCATATGAGCGGCGCGGCCGCCCGCGTTGCTGACGCGACCGGCAACTGGGTCGACACCCGCGCGCCGATGTGGTCGCGGCCCTATTTGCGGCTCGCCCGTTTCGACCGGCCGATCGGATCCTGGCTGCTGCTGATGCCGTGCTGGTGGTCGGCGGCGCTGGCCGCCGGCGTCAGCGGCGACATCAGCCAATTGCCCCGCTTCATCGCACTGTTCTTTTTCGGCGCATTTGTCATGCGCGGCGCCGGCTGCACCTGGAACGACATCACCGATCGCGATCTCGACGCCCTGGTCGAGCGGACGCGGTCGCGGCCGATTCCGGCGGGCCAGGTCAGCGTGCGGCAGGCGGCCGCCTTTCTTGTCGTTCAGGCGCTGATTGGTCTGGCGGTGCTGCTGCAATTCAATCGATTTGCGGTAGCGACCGGCATCGCCTCGCTGGTGATCGTTGCGGTCTACCCGTTCATGAAGCGGATCACCTGGTGGCCGCAGATCGTGCTCGGGCTGGCGTTCTCGTGGGGTGCGCTGATGGGATTTGCCGCGACGCTCGGACGGATCGATGCCACCGCACTTTTGCTCTACGCCGGCTCGATTGCCTGGGTGATCGGCTACGACACCATCTATGCGCATCAGGACACCGAGGATGACGCGCTGATCGGCATCAAATCGACCGCGCTATTGTTTGGCGCGCGCACGCGCCCGGCGCTGACGGCATTTTACGCAACTGGCGGTCGCGCTGATCGGTGGCGCGTTGTGGCTCGCCGCGGCGCGATGGCCGGCATGGATCGGCCTTGCCGCGTTCGCTGCGCATCTGGTCTGGCAGATTGTCCGGCTCGATATTTCGCGATCCGGCGCTGTGCCTGCGGATTTTCAAATCCAACCGCGACGCCGGATTGTTGTTGTTCGCCGGATTGCTGGCCGATGCGCTGATGCGGGCCGTTTAAGCGACTGTCATCCCGAGTTGCGCTAAGCAACGTGCGCCCCGGGATAACATCGGAATGATTGGCGGCGGATCAGCATCAATCCCTTGCGATGATCTCGCGCTCGCCCTGATGGATGTTCGCCGGATTGAGCAGATCGCCGCCGCGCCGCCGCACCAGGAATTTCGGACGCCGCGCCCGGATCGCGTTGTGACGCCGGCGCCGTTGCGCCGGTTCGGGCGCCTTGTCTTCCGGCAATTGCGGCAGCCCAAAGATGTCGCTCCACATCTGCCAGGCGGTCGCGATCTCATCGCGGTCTGAACTCATGCATAAGCGGGATCGTCAGCGACGGATCGCGGTGCGCCAGCACCAGCATCTGGGCGTCGTCGATGCCGCGCAGCGCAACGCCGAGAAAATCGCGGACGCGAACGTTGACGGCCATCTGCATGCCGTGCAGGGCACGGCGCAGAACGACGCGCTCGCGATGAAGTTCGATTTGCCGCACGCCGCCATCCGCACGGATGTCGTGCGCATCGAAGCTGACGGGCAGAGAGAGAGGGTCGAGCCGCAATGCGCGGCTCGACCCGGCGGGATTGGTCCCGCTTGTTGATGTTTGACGCCTCACGGCTTGATCTCCCCGCCGGGATTATGTTCCCGGTCGATGCGTGAGAGCCTAGCCCGAGCCGCGTCCGTTTCGGCTTAAAAAGGCTGGTTAATCGAAAGTCACTTGCGCTGCATTTGCCCGCATGATTGACAAGACCTTGGCTCACATGATTGACGAGACCTTGCGGCGGAATGCAAAATTCTTTGGGTTTGGGCGCATGAAAATGCTTGAAGTCCGCGTAAATCGGGCACATCTCATGGTTCGACCGATTGGCATCCGCTCCCTTCTGCGATGCTTCTTCAATCCTTCTCCAATCTTCGGGATTTTGTTCGTGATCTCTTCACCATCAGCCGCTTCGCCGCTTTCATCGAAAACCGCCACCTCCGACCTGTTCGATCAATCCGCCCTGAGCGCGCTGGCGCAGCGTCTGGTCGAGGCGGCCAGGCGCGCGGGCGCGGACGCCGCCGATGCGGTGGCGGTGCGCGGCGTTTCGCAGGGCGTCGAGGTGCGCGACGGACGCGTCGAGGAGTCCGAGCGCTCGGAAGGCGACGATATCGGACTGCGCGTGCTGGTGGGACGGCGCCAGGCCGTGGTCTCGACCAACGACGTCAGCGGCGACGGCGTCGCCAGGCTCGCGGAACGCGCGGTCGCCATGGCGCGGGTCGCGCCCGACGACAAATATGTCGGCCTGGCGGATCCGTCATTGCTGGCGCGCGATTTTCCCGATCTCGATCTGCTCGATCCGGTGGTCCCGTCGACATCGGAGCTCGAGCGCCGCGCCTGTGAGGCGGAAGCGGCCGGCCTCGCCGTCAAGGGCGTGACCAAATCGGGCGGCGCCTCGGCCTCGACCGGAATAGGCGGCATGGTGCTGGTGACCAGCACCGGTTTCCACGGTTCCTATCTGCGATCGAGCCAGGGCATCTCGATGACCGCCATTGTCGGCGACGGCACCGGCATGGAACGCGACTACGACTACACCACGGCGCCGCATGCCTCCGATCTCGCCTCGCCTGAAAGCGTCGGCCGCAACGCCGGCGAGCGCACCGTGGCGCGCGCCAATCCGCGCAAGGTCGAGACCTGCAAGGTGCCGGTGGTGTTCGACCCCCGCGTTGCCGGATCGATCGTCGGCCATCTGGTGGGGGCGGTGAACGGCGCCTCGATCGCGCGCAAGACCAGTTTCCTGAAAGACCGTCTCGGCGAGCAGTTGTTTGCCAAGAACATCCGCATCATCGACGATCCGTTGCGGGTGCGCGGATTGCGCTCGCAATCGTTCGACGCCGAGGGCGTCAAGGTCAAGAAGCTCGCGATCGTCGATGAGGGCGTGCTGACGTCATGGCTGTTGGATTCGGCGACCGCGCGGGAGCTCGGACTGGTCACCACCGGTCACGCCCAGCGCAGCGTATCGTCGTCGCCGTCGCCGGGACCCTATAACCTGCATCTGGAAGCAGGTCAGCCGACGCCGGCCGAATTGATGTCGGACATCCGCCAGGGATTTTACGTCACCGATTTGATCGGCTCCGGCGTCAACGGCGTGACCGGCGACTACAGCCGCGGCGCCTCCGGATTCTGGATCGAGAATGGCGAGATCACCTATGCGGTGAGCGAGGTGACGATCGCGGGCCATCTGCTTGAGATATTCAAGTCGCTGGTGCCGGCCAACGATCTGGAATTTCGCTATGGCGTCAATGCTCCGACGCTGCGGATCGAGGGATTGACGCTTGGCGGACGCTGACGCCGGCAGCCTGCCCAACAAGATTCCGGCGCGCGACGTCGCGCTGCTCAAGGATACCGTGCGCGAGGCGGGCGCGCTGGCGCTGTCACTGTTTCGCACCGAGCTCAGGAACTGGACCAAGGGCGCGTCGTCGCCGGTGTCGGAGGCCGATATCGCGGTCAACGACCTGATCGAGACGCGGTTGCGACGGGCCACGCCGGATTATGGCTGGCTGTCGGAAGAAAGCGCCGACGACGAGTCGCGCCTGGGGAAGCAAATGGTTTGGATCGTCGATCCGATCGATGGCACCCGTGGCTATCTTGCCGGCCGTGAAGACTGGTGCGTCAGCGTTGCGCTGGTCGAAAACACCTCGCCGGTGCTGGCGGCGGTGTTCGCGCCGGCCAGCGATGAGTTCTTCTTCGCCGCGCGCGGACAGGGCGCCGCGCGCAACGATGCGGTCGTTCATGCGACGCACGGCACCGAAATGGATTTTTCCCGCGTCGCCGGCCCGAAGCCGCTGGTCGAGCGGCTGAGCCGGTCATCAGACGAGATCATCCTTCACCCCCGAATCGGATCGCTGGCGCTGCGGTTGTGCCGGGTCGCGGAAGGAAGGCTCGATGCAGCGTTCGCCGGTGGCCAAAGTCGTGACTGGGACCTTGCCGCCGCCAATTTGATCGTGCAGGAAGCGAATGGTAACATGACCGCGCTCTCGGGGGACCACATCCGCTATAACCGCCGGGAAGTGACGCACGGAGTGCTGGTGGCAGCGGGACGCGATCGTCATGCGAGCATTGTCGAGCATTTCCGTAGCCGTCCGTTGCCCTGAGCGCGCGCAACGCGCGTCGGGAATTTGGCCTTGCCGGGCAACGCGTTAGGAAGAGAATCATGCCAGATAGTGTGCCGCAACAACTGCTCCATCTCGTAATCGGCGGCGAACTGACCGATCTTGAGCATACGACCTTCAAGGATCTCGATCAGGTGGAAATCGTCGGCGTATTCCCCAATTACTCAACCGCCTACGCCGCCTGGAAGGCCAAGGCGCAGCAGACCGTGGACAACGCCCACATGCGCTATTTTGTGGTTCACCTCCACCGGCTGCTCGATCCAGGTCAAGACACGAAGCCTGCCCGTTGAAAAAGTTACTTCGCAATGCGCTGCGCAGCAGCTGGGTGCAGCGCGCTGTGGGTTTTCTCGCGGCCGAGTTCCTGCGGCTGGTCTGGCTGACCAACAAATTCCGCTTCGATCCATCCAACGTCTATGAGATCGTCGAACCGCAGAGGCCGGTGATCCTGGCATTCTGGCACGGCCAGCATTTCATGACGCCTTTCATCAAGACCAAGGAAATCCATGCCACCAAGGTGCTGATCTCGCGGCACCGCGACGGCGAATTCAACGCTCTGGCCGCCGAACGGCTGGGGATCGGCACCATTCGCGGTTCCGGCGATCATGGGTCGGCGTTTCATCGCAAGGGCGGCGTCGGTGCGTTCAAGGAAATGGTGCGCGCGCTTGAAGAGAAATATTATGTCGCGCTGACCGCGGACGTGCCGAAGCGCTCGCGTGTCGCGGGCCTCGGCATCATCATGCTGGCGCGGGAATCCGGTCGGCCGATCATGCCGTTCGCGATGGCGACCAGCCGTTTCATCCGCCTCAACAATTGGGATCGCACCACTATCAATCTGCCATTTGGGCGAGGAATATTGGTAGGGGGCGAAGTGATTGTGGTTCCACCCGACGCTGATGCCGAGACCATGGAACGACTGCGCGCGCGACTGGAGGCGACATTGAACGATGCGACCGGTCGCGCCTACGCGGAGGTTGGCCGTCCGGAAGAGGCGGGTCATGGCTAATTCGCTGCCGATGACGCTGCGTACCTATCGCCGGTTGTCCGCTGCCGTGGCGCTGCTGGCGCCGGCGCTGATCAAGCGGCGGCTGAAACAAGGCAAGGAGGATCCGGCGCGTATCGGCGAGCGGCGCGGCCTGAGCCGGGATACCCGGCCGCACGGACCTTTGGTCTGGATTCACGGCGCCAGCGTCGGCGAGGTGCTGGCCGCTGCGTCCTTGATTGAAAGATTGCGGGCGCTGAATATCCGCATCCTGCTGACGTCGGGCACGGTGACGTCGGCGTCGATCGTCGCCAAGCGGTTTCCCGCCGATATCATCCATCAATATGTGCCGTACAATTCGCCGCGCTACGTCGCCCGCTTTCTCGATCACTGGCGGCCGAGTTCTGGCGCTGTTCATCGAGTCCGATCTTTGGCCCAATCTTATCCTGTCGAGCGCCGCACGGCGTCTGCCGATGGTGCTGATCAACGGCCGGATGTCGCAGCGCTCGTTTCAGCGCTGGCGCCGGATGACCGGCACCATCTCGGCATTGCTTGGCCGGTTCGATGTCTGCCTGGTCCGGTCGGAAGTCGATGCGGAGCGCTTTACCGCGCTCGGCAGCCGCAACGTCGTCACCACCGGAAACCTCAAGCTGGATGTGGCAGCGCCCCCCGCTGATTCCGGCAAGCTGGAGCGGCTAATGGCGGTGACGCGCGGCCGCCCCATCGTGGTCGCGGCGTCGACCCATCCCGGCGAAGAGGACATTCTGCTGGAGGCGCACAAGACGCTTGCGGGATTCTTCCCGTCGCTGTTGAGCGTGATCGTGCCCAGGCATCCCGATCGCGGCGAAATCATAGCTCGCAGCATCACGGCTTCCGGGCTGCACGCGGCGCTGCGCTCGCGCGAGGAACTGCCGACGGCGACCACCGATATCTACGTCGCCGACACCATGGGCGAACTCGGATTGTTCTATCGGCTGGCGCCGATCGTGTTCATGGGGGGATCGCTGGTTGAGCATGGCGGGCAAAATCCGATCGAGGCGATCAAGCTCGGCGCGTCGGTGGTTCATGGCCCTCACGTCTTCAATTTTACCGATGTTTACGAGGCGCTCGATGGCGCGGGCGGCGCCCGGCAGGCCGACACGCAGGAAGCGCTGGTGAAGCAGCTCGGCCGCTTGCTGGCCGATCCGGAGGCGCGCAAATTGTCGGTTGACGCCGCCGAGCGCGTGGTCGCACAACTCGGCGGCGGGCTCGACCGCACGCTCGCCGCACTCGAGCCGTATCTGCTGCAGCTACGGCTCGAAATGGGGGCGGCCGATGCGTGAGCCGGCCTTCTGGTATCGGCCGTCATCATGGACATCGCGATTACTCTCGCCGCTTGGCGCACTCTACGGCCTGGTTGCGGGCCAGCGATTGCAGCGCCAGGGGTTTGATGCCGGCATCCCCGTGCTGTGCGTCGGCAATTATCATGTCGGCGGCGCCGGCAAGACCCCGACGGTGCTGGCGCTTGCCGGGGTGCTGCGCGATCTCGGCGAGACGCCGGTGGTGCTCAGCCGCGGCTATGGCGGAAGATTGCACGGGCCGATCCAGGTGGATCCTGCGCGGCACGTTGCGGCGGATGTCGGCGACGAGCCGCTGATGATGGCGGAGTCGGTTGCGGTGGTGGTCGCGCGGGACCGGATTGCGGGCGTCGCATTGGCGCGGTCGCAGCGCGCCAGCGTGATCCTGATGGATGATGGTTTCCAGAATCCCGCGATCATCAAGGACGCCTCGTTGATCGTGATCGACGGTGACCGTGGCCTCGGCAACGGCCGGGTATTTCCGGCGGGTCCGTTGCGCGCGCCGCTGCGGCCGCAACTCGCCTGTACGGACGCGCTGATCGTCATCGGCGATGGAACCGCTGCCCAGGCGGTTACCGCCGCGGTCGCCGCGCGGGGCCGGCCTGTGCTGTCGGCTCACCTCAGGCCCGACGATATCTCGGTGGCGTCGCTCGGCGGCAAACGTGTACTCGCCTTCGCCGGGATCGGCGATCCGGGCCGGTTTTTCAGGACGCTGCGCGCCAGCGGGATCGAGGTTGTCGCAAAGCGGGCATTTGCCGATCACCATCCGTATTCGAAGAGCGAGATCGAGTCGTTGATCGCCGAAGCAGAGCGCGATGCGCTGACGTTGGTGACGACGGAAAAGGATTTGGCGCGGCTGCGCGGCGGCGGGGGACTGCCATCGTGGGCTCGCGATATCGTGCCGTTCGCGGTGACGCTGGCGTTCGAGGACGCCGCGCAATTGCGGAAGTTCGTGTCGGGCTGTCTGTTCAAGGCGCGTGAGAAGCGATTCGGGCCCTGACCCGGAACGGCGGCGACCGGCTTTCCGAAAGGATCATGCTTTAGGGAGCGCGAACCGCGCCTTCGCACACGTCTACTTCAGCGCGTCGGGAAAATGCCGCTGCAGCACCGCGCTGGGGATCGCATACGCCTCCTGCAGATCGACGCTCCAGTATTTCAACTCGTCGAGTGGTATCCGCGCATCGGTCATCGCACACCGCACATAGGTTCCCGGCGAGATCACGCGGAAATCGCCATCCAGATATTGTACCTGCGCTTCGCCGTGGCCCGAGGGACCGAACTTATTGAGCACGATTAAACTCTCCTGAACTCTTCGCTTCGTCCCTGGTCATCCGGACCGGGCCAAATATTTCTGATTGCGTCTATCATAAATAGGTCACGATGTCCGCCCTGCAAACCCACCGATTTGTGATGAATTGCTGCTATGGGCACATGGTAGCCTGATATGTGGAGTGCTTTCCTCCCGACCCCATCTCGACCCGGCGAACCCGATGCGCCTTTTGTCAGCCACGATATTCCTGACGCTTTTTGCCGTGACTTTTTCTGTCGGCGCCGCGCCGCTGCCTGCAGCGCATCAGGTCGACATTCCGCTTGGCAACGGGGTGTTGCACGCGCAGCTTTACAAGCCCGTCGGTGATGGCCCGTTTCCCACCGTGATCGCACTGCACGGCTGCGGCGGGCTCGGCGGCAATTCCGAGCCGGTCCAGCCGCGCTATCGCGATTGGGCCGAGCTCCTGTTGAAGGCGGGCGATGCGGTGTTGTTGCCGGACAGCTACGGTTCGCGCGAGCTTGGCCCGCAATGCCGTGTCAAGCAGCGTCCGGTTCGTGCCAACCGCGAACGGGTCGCGGACATCATGGCATCGCGGCAATGGCTGGTGCAGCAGCCCTGGGCCGCGCGCGATCGCATCAGCCTGTTGGGATGGGCGAATGGCGCGAGCGCCGTGCTGTGGGCGGTACGTCCGCAACTGTCGTCGCGCGCCGCCGAGCCGGATTTTCGCTCGGCGATTGCGTTTTATCCGGATTGCCGCGTCGCGTCGGGCCTTGGCTGGAGCACCCGCGTTCCGACGCTGGTGCTGATCGGCGCCAAGGACGACGTCAGTTCGCCGCCCGCCTGCCGCCAGATGATCGACGGCGCGCGCGGCCGCAGCGCGCTGGCGCGGATCGTGGTTTATCCCAGCGCCTATCATGATTTCGATCGCGCGAATTTGCCGCTGCACGCCATCGCCGCGACGTCGGATGCCGCGGGACCGGAGCACGGCCATCTCGGCACCGACACCGAAGCGCGCGCCAATTCGCAAAAGCGCGTCGCCGAATGGCTGGCGCGGTGAGTTGATCCAGCTAAAACAGGCTTCCCTGGCCAACAGGCTTGACGACGCGCCGGGGCGCTGACGCCTTCGGCTCGCCTGCAACCGGCTTTGCCGGTGGCGTTACCGCCGGCCGGTCCGCGTCGGCGGTGGTGGCGACGCGTCCGTCGGCAAATTCGATGGTGAGGTGTGCACCGGGGCCGATAGCCCCGGCGGCGTGCACCGCAAGGCCGTGCTCGTCGCGCACCAAGGCATAGCCGCGCGCCAGCACGCTGCGATAGGACAGCGCCGCCAGCAATTGACCACTATGGACCACGCGCGCCTGGTGGCGCTGCATGGCGGTTGCAAGCGCACGCCGCGCGCGTTCGGCCAGCCGCAACGCCCGTTCGCGGTCGCGCGCGATGGCCTGGCGCTGCGCCTGGGCGTTGGAGAGTTTCGAGGCTTTCAGCCGGATCGCCAGTCCCACATGGCGATCGCGACGATGGCGCAGCAGCGACCTTGCGGCATGCGCCAACCGTTCGCCGGATACCGTCAGGCGATGTTTGGCCTGCGCGACCTGTCCGCGCAGCACCCGCAAGGTCAATCGGGCGCTGCTGTTCGCGAAGCGGCGGAAATGGGCGTGGGTATTGGCCTTCAACGCGCGGGGCAGGGCGGCGGCGGCGCCGTCCAGCCGCTGCCGCGGGATCGCCAGCAGTTCGCTCGAGGCCGGCAGTGCCCGCACCGCGGCGCGCAACTCGTTGCGGCGGCCTTCCTGCCCGCGCTGCCAGCACACCATCGTCCGCCGCGCGAGGCTCGACACCTCGACGAACAATTCGCTGCGCACCGGCACCGCCATTTCAGCGGCGGCCGTCGGGGTCGGCGCCCGCTTGTCGGCGGCAAAGTCGATCAGCGTGATGTCGGTCTCGTGGCCGACCGCCGAGATCAGCGGAATCATGCTGTCGGCGGCGGCGCGGACCACGATTTCCTCGTTGAACGACCAGAGGTCTTCCAGCGAGCCGCCGCCGCGCGCGACGATCAAGAGATCGGGACGCGGAATCCTGCCGTCCTTCGGCAGCGCATTGAAGCCCCGGATCGCCGCTGCAATCTGCTCGGCCGAGCCTTCGCCCTGTACCCGCACCGGCCACACCAGCACGCGGCGCGGAAAGCGGTCCTCCAGCCGATGCAGGATGTCGCGGATTACCGCACCGGTCGGCGAGGTGACGACGCCGATCACATCAGGCAGCCAGGGCAAAAGCTGCTTGCGCGCCTCGTCAAACAGTCCTTCGGCACCCAGTTTGCGCTTGCGCTCTTCCATCAGCGCCATCAGCGCACCGATCCCGGCGGGTTCGATGGCCTCGATCACGATCTGGTATTTCGACGAGCCGGGATAGGTCGTGAGCTTGCCGGTGGCGATGACCTCAAGGCCTTCCTGCGGCTTGAAGCGCATCCGGTTATGGACGCCCTTCCAGATCACGGCCTCGATCTTGGCGCTCTCGTCCTTCAGCGCGAAATAGCAGTGCCCGGAGGAATGCGGGCCGCGAAAACCGGAGATTTCGCCGCGCACCCGGACATGCCCATAGGCATCCTCCACTGTCCGCCGCAGCGCGGAGGACAGTTCGGAGACAGTGAATTCCGGTGCGTTGATCAGGGCTTCGGCGGCGGTCATCTCGGACAATCGATTCGGGCTTTTCTGGTTGGCGCACAAGGTAGGGATTTCGGCCGCGACCGCAAATCAGGCGTTGCAGCTTTATATACTCTGTAATATAGAGTACTCTATAAAATAGTGACGCTACCGAAGAGGAGAAAACCATGTCGAAGGTGCTGATACGCAGATCTTTCAGTGCGCTGAGGTGGGCTATGTGCGGGGTTGGCGCGGCTGCCCTTTTGCTCACCGCCATGGTCGCCACACCATTGGTGCGCCCACCGGAACTCCGGTCGATCTCGCTGGCCCATGGCAGTGTCGATTTCAGCACCTTGCCCGCCATCGAGCGATTTCAGGCACGGGATGGCACGATGCTGGGCTTCCGCCATTATCCGGCGAGCGGCCCTGCGACTGGGCGCGCGGCCGTCGTGATTCACGGCTCGTCCGGTTCCAGCGGAACCACGATCCACGCGCTGTCGGGAGCTTTGGCGGCGCATGGCGTGGAAACCTACGCCGTGGACATTCGCGGCCATGGCACGTCGGGAACGCGCGGCGATATCGCCTATGTTGGCCAGCTTGAGGATGATCTCGCCGACTTTGTCGCGACCATCCGAAAGACCACGCCCACCGCGCCGCTGACGCTGCTCGGCCATTCCGCCGGCGGCGGCTTCGCGCTGCGCGTCGCGGCTTCACCGATCCAGAACCTGTTCGAGCGCACGATCCTGCTCGCGCCCTATCTCGGCCACGAGGCCCCGACCAACCGGCCCAACTCCGGCGGCTGGGCCAGTGCCGATATTCCGCGTTTGATCGGGCTGTCGATCCTGCACCGCCTCGGCATCGACTGCTGCGGGTCGCTGCCGGTGCTCGCCTTCGCGGTACCGCTGAATTCCGAGAGGCTGGCAGTGCCCGCCTATAGCGATCGCCTGGCGCGCAATTTCGCCAATCATGTGGATTTCCGCAGCGATCTTGCCGCCGCGACCAAACCGCTCACGATCATCTCGGGGGCGGACGACGAGTTGATGATCGCGGACAAATATCTCGAGGCGGTGCGCGGGATCACACCGCCGGTCAGTGTGAAGCTGATCGCCGGCGTCAATCATATGGGCATCGTCAGCGACCCGGCAGCCGTATCGGCGGTTGCGGACGAGGTGGTGAAGGCGGGCCTGAACTCATGACCCGCAAGGCGCGGCGTCAATTTCTGCACGGCGCTGTGCGGGCCGTCGGGCTGTTGGCGTGTTCGCCGCCCATGGTTCTCAGCGCGGCGTTGGCAAGGCCCGAGGAATCCGCCATGACTTATCCGCTCGTGCCGTTCTCCACCGTGGTCGATCCCTGGGACCATCACTGGTTTCTGTGGCTTCCGCTTCACCCGGTCTATGAATCGGTGGAGGTCGCCAGTCGCGAGCCGGATCGCGATGGCCGCGTCGACGTTTGGGTTTGGTTCACCGAGCGGGCTGGTGCGAAGCGTCAGACCCACTATCGCAACTCCGAGCTGCTGGCGGCCTTCGTTGGCGGCCATTATCGCCCGATCTCCTTTCAGATTTCGGGAGATGGCGGGCGACCGCGCGGCCTGCAGGTTCGGTTTGACGACATCGAAAACAGGCCGGTGGACATCGAGGTCGAGTTCGATCCGGACCAAGCATTGGACCGACAACGAGCGGGATTGACCGACCAGAGCGGCCACATGCGAGACCGCGCGTTCCTCATCTTCTACCGGGATACCAATGCGCAGGCTCAATATGGCCGCGCCTCGATCGGGCGCACGAACTACACTTTTGATCGTGACGAAGCGAAAGCTGCGTTTCCTTTCAAATGGTCCTACAGCCACGGGATTTCGATCAATCTCATTCTCTATAATTCATTCACGGCCACGTTCGGCCCGGGCGGATTCACGGCCTCGCCCGGAACCGGCTCCGATTATGTGCTGAACAGGGCGGGGCGTGGGAGTGTCCTGCTGGTGTCGGATCAGGCCGGACAACTCCGCGAATATGTCGATCACGGCGTCAATGGCGACTTTCTTCGGGTCGTCTTCGACCCTCCATTGCCGGCCTGCGATCACGGCAATGAACTGCAATCCTCGTCGTTCTCGATTTCGATCAGGGCGGCGGCGGACCTGGTCAAGGGCAGCGTCGAGAGCCGGCGCGACGATCAGGGGTATGTGCTCGACTGGCATCCAAGCCAGCCAATGTGGGCGAGCAGGCAGCCGTTCCGATCGGAAATCTCACGACCAGACGGTCATTCTTGTTCGGTCGTGGTGACACCTGCGCTGTAGACGATCTTGGAGAGACAGTAGCGTCATGTCTCCTGATTCTGTTTTGAAGCTTGAAGAATTTTCATCTGCCTGGAGGGGCTGCATCATGGTTGCCACGATAGTGTCGGGTGGCCTCAAGGCCGCGGTCTGGGGTCTTGCCTTTCTCGGTCTTGCTGGACTGGTGCTGGCAGGGTTGATCGCCTCGCCGGTGCGGCGGCCGCCTGAATTGACCTCGATCTCGAAAACAGCGGGCGCCGTGGATCGAAGCACCATGCCGGAGCTGGATCGGTTCCACGCCCGCGATGGCACCGAGCTCGCCTACCGGCATTACCCGGCCCGTTCGCTGGCGACCGGGCAGGTTGCCATTGTTGTGCACGGCTCTTCGGGATCGAGCGTCGCCGTGCATGCGCTGGCAGACGCGCTTGCCAAGCGCGGCGTCGAAACGTACGCGCCTGACATTCGTGGCCACGGCGCATCCGGCACCCGCGGCGATATCGTCTATCTCGGGCAGCTTGAGGACGATCTTTCGGATTTCGTCGGCGAAATCCGCAAGACCCATCCCGACGCGCCGCTGACGCTGCTCGGCCATTCTTCCGGCGGCGGTTTCGCGCTGCGCATCGCCGGTTCGCCGATCCAGAGCCTGTTCGTGCGCACCGTGCTGCTGGCGCCTTATCTCGGCTACGACGCTCCGAGCAGCCGCCAGGACGCGGGCGGATGGGCCAGTCCGGACCTTCCGCGCTTCATCGGTCTGTCGATCCTGCGCCGCCTCGGCCTCGTTTGCTGTGAGTCGCTGCCGACCATCGCCTTCGCGGTCGGCCCGAACACCAGCGCGATCCTGGCATCGACCTATTCGTACCGGCTGATGCGCAATTTCGGCACCACGCGCGATTATCGCGAGGATCTGGCCGCCGCCACCAAGCCGGTCGCGGTGTTCGCCGGCGCCGTCGATGAATTGATGATTCCGGATAAATACGATGAAGCCGTCGGTCAGCGCGCCACCGTCAGGCTGATCGACGGCGTCAATCACATGGGGATCGTCAGCGATCCGGCAGCCGTATCCGCGATCGCAGACGACGTGGCGACAGCGGGGAGTGGGTCATGAGCATCGAAAGCCGGGAAGCCGCCGCGGCGCTGAATGACATCGAGCAAATCGCCCGTCACGTCCGCCAGTCGACGATCTATCAGGTCTCCAGCCTCTTGATCATCATGTGGGGCGTGCTGGTTTTTGCCGGCAACCTCGCGACCTGGCTGTCGCCGCGCAACGCCAGTTATGCGTGGTACACGGTTTATGTCGCCGGGATCGCGGGTTCGTTCGCGGTCAGCGCCTTCGACCGTGCCCGAACTGGCATCCGTAGCTTCGATATTCGAATGCTGCTGGCACACCTCCTGTTCTTCGCATTCGGATTTTTCTGTGTGCTCGTTCTCGGGCACTTCACGCCTCGCCAACAGGGGACGTTCTGGCCGATCTATTTCATGCTGGTCTACACCCTCGTCGGATTGTGGGTCGGGCCGGCCTTCGTTGCGATCGGCCTCGGCATCACCGCGCTGACGCTGATCGGCTATTTCTTCATCGGCGAGGCGTTCCCGTTGTGGATGGCCTTCGTCAATGGCGGCGGGCTCGTTCTGGGCGGGCTCTGGATGCGCCGGAGCTGACCGATGGCCGAGCTCGACGACATCATCCATCAGCCGCTGCGGCTGAAAATCATGGCGGCGCTGAACGCGCTGCCCGCCAGCGTCGGCCTGGAATTCTCCCGGCTGAAAAAACTGACCGGCGCCACCGACGGCAATCTCGGCGCCCATATCGAAACGCTGTCGAAGGCGGGCTATGTCGCGGTCGAAAAGGCCTTTGTCGGCAAGAAGCCGCAGACCACGGTGACCGCCACGGCCTCCGGTCGCGGCGCGTTTGCCCGCCATGTCGCAACCCTGCAGGAAATCATCGCCGCTTCCGCGCGGCAGCCTTAGCCGAGGTGTGAACTCGTAATGCTCGCCGGGGCCCGTAACCGACGAATGATGGCATCGCCGCGGGCGACGCGGCGAGCCGGGTCCAGACATACGATAAGTGAGAACGGCAATGATGTATAAACTGATGTTCTGTGCGCTTGGGTTGTTTGTCGTGATAGCAATCGCGCCTGTGGCCGTGATTGCGCTCAACGCACCGTTATCTCCGCCGGCGATGGTCTCGATGACGGCACCCTCTAGGCAGAGCAAGCCGGACTTTCCGGCAGCCCAACAATTCAAGGCTCGCGATGGCACCAGCCTGCAATATTACGCCTATCCCGCAGAGTCTGACCAAGTCGCTGTTTTGATCCACGGCTCAGCCTTTCCCGGAACCAGCATGCATACGCTCGCCGAGTCGTTGCGTGCCACCGGCGTGACGGTCTATGTGCCGGATATCCGGGGCCACGGCGGCTCAGGACGGCGCGGCGACATCGATTACATCGGCCAGATCGATGACGATCTTGTGGATTTCGCGGCCCAGCTTGGGCCGGCCAAGAGTGGCGAGACCCGGACGCTGGTCGGCTTCTCGGCCGGAGCCGGATTCACCGTCCGGTTCGCCGGTGGTCCCCACGGCCTGCTATTTGACCGCTATGTGTTTCTTTCCCCGATTCTGCCGGGATCGCCAACCCTGCGCCCGCGCTCCGGCGGCTGGGTTAGTTTTTCGCTCCCTCGCGTCATCACGATCGCCTCGCTCGATCGCCTGGGCATTCACTGGTTCGACGGATTTCCTGTCCTCAGCTACGCGGTATCTCCCGCGATGTCGCAATGGGTCACCGCCAGCTATTCCTATCGGCTGACATTGAATTTCGGCGCTGGCCGCGAGTATGAGACCTATCTTAGAAATATTCGCCGACCGGCCGCCGTGCTCGTGGGAGACGCCGACGAGCAGGAATTCGCGGACCAGTTCGAGCCCCTGATGCAACGCCTTGGCGTGAATATTCCGGTCACTCTCTTACCGAACATGAAACACGCTGACATGATTAACAATCCCGAAGCCGTGCCCGCGATCCTGCGGGCGATTTCACCGCAGACGTGACCGCCGAGCGCGCGAGCGAGGCCTGAACGACAGCAAGGCCCCCTTGCGGGGTGCGGGAGTTCGTGCGACCGACTCGGTTTCGTCAACTTCAGTTGGTTTTCCTCATGCATATTCTTCTGCTCGGTTCCGGCGGCCGCGAACACGCCTTGGCGTGGAAGATCGCCGCCTCGCCGCTGGTCACGAAACTCTGGTGCGCGCCGGGCAATGCCGGCATCGCCCGCGAAGCCGAATGCGTGGCGCTCGACGTCGTCAAACCATGCCGCGGTGATCGAGTTCTGCAAGCGCCATGCGGTCGATCTCGTCGTGGTCGGTCCGGAAACTCCGCTCGCGGCCGGAATCGTCGACGATCTGACCGCGCACGGCATCAAGGCGTTCGGGCCGAGCAAGACTGGCGGCACGGCTGGAGGGCTCCAAGGGATTCACCAAGGCGCTCTGCACGGAGTTCGGCATTCCGACCGGCGCCTATGGCCGCTTCGCCGATGCGGCCGCGGCGCTGGCCTATGTCCGCGCCCAAGGCGCGCCGATCGTGGTCAAGGCCGACGGGCTTGCCGCAGGCAAGGGCGTGGTGGTCGCTCAAACCTTGCGCGAAGCCGAGGACGCCATCGCCATGATGTTCGATGGCGCGTTCGGTGCTGCGGGCGCCGAGGTCGTGATCGAGGAGTTTCTCTCCGGCCGCGAGATCAGCTTCTTTGCGCTGTCCGACGGCGAGACCGCGATCGCGCTCGCTTCGGCGCAGGACCACAAGCGGGTGTTCGACCACGACCAGGGGCCGAACACCGGCGGCATGGGCGCCTATTCGCCGACGCCGTTCGTGACGCCGGAGATCCATGCCGAGATCATGGCGAGGATCATCCTGCCCACGGTGACCGGGCATGAAGGCGCGCGGCACGCCGTTTCGCGGCGTGCTGTATGCCGGCGTGATGCTGACGCCGGACGGGCCGAAACTGTTCGAATACAATGTCCGCTTCGGCGATCCGGAATGCCAGGTGCTGATGCTGCGGATGATGTCCGATATCGTGCCGGCCATGCTGGCGTCCTGCGACGGGCAGTTGAAGAATTTCGATCTGCGCTGGTATCCCGAACCCGCACTGACCGTGGTGATGGCGGCCAAGGGCTATCCGGGCGATTACGTCAAAGGCACCCGCATCGAGGGGCTCGATGAAGCCGCCAGGGTCGAAGGCGTCGAGATCTTCCATGCCGGCACGACATGCGAAGGACGGAGCCATTCTCAGCCAATGGCGGACGCGTGCTGAACGTCTGCGCGTCAGGCAAGAGCGTTACCGAAGCGCAGCAACGCGCCTATGCCGCAGTCGATCGCATCCAGTGGCCGCAAGGCTTCTGCCGTCGCGACATCGGCTGGCAGGCGGTGGAACGGGAGAAGCAGACGACGAAAGGCTGATGGTTGTCGCCGTCATTGCGAGGAGCGCCAGCGACGAAGCAATCCAGTTGTGTGATCTCTGGATTGCTTCGCTTCGCTCGCAATGACGCGCGAATAGGTCAAAGCAAATCACCGCCCGCCGCCGACGCCGTGGTGCCGTGCTCGCGGAAGGCCTTGATCACATTGCGGCCGACCCGCCATCTGTGCACCTCGTCCGGACCGTCGACCAGCCGCTGCGAGCGCACCTGCGTGTACCATTTCGCGAGCGGCGTATCCTGGCTGAAGCCGAGCGCGCCGTGGAGCTGGATCGCGGTGTCGATCACGTGGTGCACCATGTGCGCGAGATACACCTTGGCGATCGAATTCTCCTGCCGCAGATCCATGCCCTTTTCCGCCTTGTAGGCGATGTGCAGCAGCATCAGCCGCGCCGATGTAGAGTTGGGTGGCGCATTCGGCGAGCATGAACTGCACCGCCTGGCGGTCGGCGAGCAGCACGCCGAAGGTCGAACGCTTGGTCACATGCGCGACCGCCATGTCCAGCGCGCGCTGCGCTTTGGCGACGTTGTGCATGCCGTGGCGCAGCCGGCCGTAGGCGAGGCGATGCTGGCCCATGTTGAAGCCGTTGCCTTCGCCGCCGAGCAGATTGTCGGCCGATACCTTGAGATCCTTGATCTCGATCTCGGAATGGCCGCCGTGGATCACGTCGTCGTAGCGGGCCCTCGATCGCCATGTTCTTGATGTTGCGCTTGATATTGTAGCCGGGGTTCGGCAATTCGACGATGAAGGTCGAATACTGCTTGTGGCGCGGCGCGTTCGGATCGGTCTTGGCCATCACCAGCGCCATGTCGGCGACGCTGGCGGACGAGGAGAACCACTTCTCGCCGTTCAGGATGTAATTTTCGTTGCCGTCCTTCACGGCAGTCGTCTGCATGCCGGTGGCGTCGGCGCCGGACGCCTTTTCGGTCATCGAGAAGCAGATGCGCTTTTCGCCATTGAGCAGGGGCTTGAGGAATTTTTCCTTCTGATATTCCGTGCCGTGCTCGAGAATGGTCATCATCGAAGCGTCGTCGGGGCCTTGGGTGTTCATCGACAGCGCGCCGAGCATGCTTTCGCCGAGCTCCATCTGCACCAGCGCATTGGCGAGTGGGCCGAGGCCCATGCCGCCATATTCCTTGGGAACGAACGGGCACCACAGGCCCTGTGCCCGCGCCTTGGTGCGCAGCTGGCCCAGCACTTCGTCGAGCGGCTTGGAGTCCAGTTCCTTCTCCGCCGGAATGCATTCGTCATGCACCCATTGGCGGACTTTCTCGCGGATCGCCTTGGCCTCGGCCGGGACTTCGAAATCGATCGACATGGGAGGTTTCCTCGTTCGGGTTCTTGATGGGCGGGCTTGCGCGATGGCATATATCCGGGGCAAGCCAGCGGCAACGACAAACAAAGTTTAAAGCACGGGCCATCGTCGTCCCTGGCCTTTGGGGATCGGTTTGGCCGGGAAGGAGCGCCAAACTCATGCCCGATCTCGCCGACCTGTTTCCCGGCTACGCGTCGAAATGGATCAACACCACCTCCGGGCGGATCTTCGCCCGCGTCGGCGGCAAGGGTCCGCCGCTGTTGCTGCTGCATGGTTTTTCCGAAACCCATGTGATGTGGCACCGCGTCGCGCCGCAATTGGCGGACAGCTTCACCCTGATCATCGCCGACCTGCCGGGCTATGGCTGGTCCGATATGCCGGAGAGCGACAGCGATCACACGCCCTATACCAAGCGCGCGATGGCGCAGACCATGGTGGAGGCGATGGAAGCGCTCGGCCATGTGCGCTTTGCGCTCGCCGGGCACGATCGCGGCGGCCGCGTCGGGTATCGGCTGGCACTCGATCATCCGGGCCGGCTGTCGCAGCTTGCGGTGCTGGATATTCTGCCGACCTACGATTACTGGGCGCGCATGGACCGGCTTTACGCGCTGAAAATCTATCACTGGAGCTTTCTGGCGCAGCCGTTTCCGTTGCCGGAAACGCTGATCGGCGGCAATCCGGATTTTTTCCTCAAGCAGAAGATGGCGAGCCAGACCAAATCGAAAAATCTCGACGCGATCGATCCGCGCGCGCTGGAGCATTATCTCGCCGCGTTCCGCGATCCCTCGCGGCTGCATGCGATGTGCGAGGACTACCGCGCCGGCGCTTATGCCGATTTCGAGATCGACCGGGCCGATCGCGACGTGGCGAGGAAGATCACGATCCCGTTGCTGGCGCTGTGGGGCGATGCCGGCATTGCGCGCGCCGCGGCAACGCCGCTCGAGACCTGGCAGGCCTGGGCGACCAAGGTGTCGGGGGCGCCGATCAATTCCGGTCATTTCCTGACCGAGGAAAATCCGGATGCGACGGCGAAAGCGCTGCGGGAGTTTTTTGTGGCGTCGTAGCCGGGATCAAGCGCAGTTCCAAAACGTGCCGTCATACCCGCGAAAGCGGGTATCCGGACACCGATCGTTTGCGATCAAGCACTGACACTCTGGAATACTGATCATCCGCGATCGCGGATGATGACGGTGGTGTGGACGCACGTCAGGCCATTACCGCCGCGCCTTGAAAAAATCCCTCAGCAGCGTTGCCGCTTCGCCCTCGCCGACAGCCGAATAGACCTCGGGCGCGTGATGGCAGGTCGGCTGCGCGAAGAACCGCACGCCGGACTCCACCGCGCCGCCTTTGGGGTCCGCTGCGCCATAATACAGCCGCCGGATCCGCGCCAGCGAGATCGCGCCAGCGCACATCGTGCACGGCTCCAGCGTGACATAGAGGTCGCAATCGACCAGCCGCTCGCTGCCGGTGATCTCGGTGGCTTGCCGGATGGCGAGAATCTCGGCATGCGCGGTCGGATCACGGTCGCTCAGGGTGCGGTTTCCGGCCGTGGCGACGACCTCATTATTGAGCACGATCACGCAGCCGATCGGCACTTCGCCGGATTTTCCGGCCTTTTCAGCCGCTTTCAGCGCCAAATCCATGAAAGATGGTGCGGTCATGCCTCGTCTCGCGCATAAAACTCTGCTACTAGAAACCCATTCAGCAAAAGTGGATACCGGTTTTGCGTGAGAATGCGCCTCGAGCCAAGAGCGCGCGCGTTGTCGCTTTGCCAGCCCGTCCACGGCAAATCTGATCGCCATTTCATCGACAGTGAGACCTTTCATGCCCCGCGACAACGACAAAAACAACGATCCCCGCGGCCGGCGTGATCGGCCCGGCGACGGCAAGGGCCGCGCCGGAGGCGGCAAGGGCCGCTCGGGGGCTGCCCGCGGGCCCGAGAAGAAATTCGCCAAGCGCGGCTTTGCCGGCAAGGACTTCGCCAGCAAGAGTGACGGCGAGCGGCGTCCTTATGCCGGCAAGTCCGACGGCGCCAAGACTTATGGCGCCAAACCCTATGGCAAGAAGCCCTATTCGGGCCCGGGCAAGCCCTATGCCGACAAGCGCGAGGGCGCCCCGCCGCGCTTCAACCGGGATGATGCTCCGCGCGGCGAAAAGCGCCCCTACACCCCGCGCGACGATCGCGGCGATGCCCGCCCGGCCGCGCGATTTTCCGACCGGAAATTCGGCGACAGGAAACCCTACGCATCGCGGGACGGCGGTGGCGAGAAACGGCCGTATACACCGCGCGGCGAAGGCTTCCGCAAGGACGGCGATCGGCCCCAGGGAGATCGCCCGTATCGCGCACGGCCGTCGCGCGACGGCGATCGTCCTCGTGGTGATCGTCCCGACAGAAAATTTGGCGGCGATAAGAAGTTTTCACGGGGGGCTCCAGACCGTGGTCCACGCAAGGATTTTGGCGACCGCCCGGACCGTGGCGATTTAAAGCCATGGCAGAAGCGTGACGCCAGCTCGCCCGATCACGTCGGACGCAATGCGCGTCCATCGCGCGACGGTGCAAGAAGCTTCGACAAGCCACGTTTCGACAAGCCCCGGTATGACAAACCAGGCGGGCATCGTGGCGGCGACGAACGTCCGCGGTTTTCGCGCCCACGCGAGGATCGTGCGCCAGGCGATCGTCCGTTTCGCGACCGCCCGAAACTCGATCGGCCGCGCCAACGGCCTGAAGGCCGCACCGACTGGCAGGAGCATCCGCGCAGCGAGGGAGGGGTCTCCGACCGGCCACGCCGCGACAATGAGGACGACAGCAAGGTATTTGCAAAACGCCCGGCCTTCGGCGGCCGCGGTGAATATCGCGAGCGCAAGCCGGACTTCGAGAAACGCGCGCCGCGGCCACCGCGCGAAAAGAAATCCGGCGAGCGCATCGCCAAGGTGGTAGCGCGCGCCGGCCTCGCCTCGCGCCGCGACGCCGAGGAATGGATCGTGCAGGGCCGCGTCACAGTCAACGGCCGCGTGATCAATTCGCCGGCGCTCAATGTCACCGCCAACGATGTCGTGGCCGTCGACGGCAAGCCGTTGCCGCCGCGCGAGCGCACCCGCCTGTTCATGTTTCACAAGCCGCGCGGCCTGATGACCACCCATGCCGATCCGGAAGGCAGGCCGACGGTATTCGACAATCTGCCGGAGGGACTGCCGCGGCTGATCTCGATCGGCCAACTCGATTTCAACACCGAGGGCCTGTTGCTTTTGACCAATGATGGCGGGCTGGCGCGCGCGCTCGAATTGCCCGACACCGGTTGGCTGCGGCGTTATCGTGTCCGTGCCCATGGCGAGGTGACGCAGGCCCAGCTCGACGAGCTGAAAAAAGGCGTCGAAGTCGACGGCGTCAAATACGGGCCGGTCGATGCGACGCTGGAGCGCGACCAGGGCGCTAACGTCTGGCTGGTGTTTGCGATCCGCGAAGGCAAGAACCGCGAAGTCCGCAACGTGATGGCGCATCTCGGCCTCGAAGTGAACCGGCTGATCCGGGTGTCCTACGGCCCGTTTCAATTGGGCGAGCTTGCCGAAGGCGAGGTTGAGGAGGTCAAGACCCGGGTGCTGCGCGAGCAGCTCGGCGAGAAGATTGCCGTATTGGCGGGCGCGGATTTTACCCGTCCGGTGCACGGCGAGGCAAAATCCGAAAGTGAAGACACCGATGCGCCCCTCGCAAAAAAGCCGTTCAAGCCGGCCGGCAAGAGCGGCCTGATCGCCGACCGCAAGGGCCGCCGCGTGCTGGTGCAACGCACCGGCAGCGAGGAGGCGCGCGCACGCAATGAGGCCGAAGCCAGTGGCTACGGTCCGCCGCGGCGTCCGCAACGCGGCTATCACGGCAAGCGCGACCTGAAGCCGCGCGACGAGTAGAGTCGGCTCATGGGTTTCGGGCTAGAATTTGCCGCAAGTTCCGTCGCGCCTCTCCCATGGGGAGAGGTCGGATTGCGCAGCAATCCGGGTGAGGGGTTGCGGCCTATTGAGAGACCGTACCCCCTCACCCCCGCCCCATGGGAGAGGGAGCTCGTTGACGTTGCGGCAACGTCGTCGGCGTTCAATCAACCTCATTGGATCGCACTCTAATGCGCGTCGTCGGCGGGCGATTGAAGGGCCGCAATCTGGCGTCGCCGTCCTCGCGCGATATCCGCCCCACCGCGGACCGGTTGCGCGAGTTGTTGTTCAACATCCTGATCCACGCCCATGACGATCCGATCGCGGATGCCCGCGTGCTCGACCTGTTTGCCGGCACCGGCGCGCTCGGCATTGAAGCGATTTCGCGCGGCGCGAAATTTGCGCTGTTCGTCGATAACGGCGCCGAGGCCCGCGCGCTATTGCGCAACAATGTCGAAGCGTTGGGCTTGGGCGGGGTGACCAAAGTCTATCGCCGCGACGCCGGCAATCTCGGCCCGGCGCATCCGATCGAGCCGTTCTCGCTGGTGTTTCTCGATCCGCCCTACCGCATGAAGCTGGCCGAAAAAGCGCTGGCCTCGTTGCGCGACGGCGGCTGGCTGACGTCGGGCGCGCTGTTGGTAGTTGAGGAAGCCAAGGCCGCGGCGTTCGTCACGCCCCAGGGTTTCGAGGAACTGGAACGGCGTGCCTATGACGACACCGAGTTTGTGTTTTTGCGCGCCGTTGCCCCGTCGTAACCGCGCTGCCTTCTATCTTCGCCCAAACAGCTTCTCGATATCCGACAGCTTCAATTCCACGTAAGTGGGCCGGCCGTGATTGCACTGGCCGGAATTCGGCGTGTCTTCCATTTCGCGCAACAGCGCGTTCATCTCTTCCGGCTTGAGGATGCGCCCCGCCCGCACCGAGCCGTGGCAGGCCATGGTGGCTGCGACGTGTAGCAAGCGGCGTTCCAGCGGCAATGCCTCGTCCCATTCCGCCATGTGTTCGGCAAGGTCGCGCAGCAGGGAGGCGGCGTTGGTCTTGCCGAGCAGCGACGGCGTCTCGCGCACCGCGACCGCGCCGGGGCCAAAGGATTCGATGCCGAGCCCGAAGCTCGCCAGTTCATCGGCGCGCGCGACCAGCTTCTCCACGGTCGCCTCGTCCATCTCGACGATTTCCGGAATCAGCAGAATCTGCCGTTGCACGCCGCTCCGCGCCAATGAGGCTTTCAGCTTTTCATAGACGATGCGCTCATGCGCGGCATGCTGGTCCACCACGATCAGGCCGTCGCGGGTCTGCGACACGATATAGGTTTCGTGAATTTGCGTCCGTGCCGCGCCCAGCGGGCGGTCGAGCAGATCGGCCGATGGAGCCTGTTCGAAACGCACATCGGCGGTGGGGGTGCCGACGTCGAACGCGGCCTGGCCCGGTTCGGCCAAGGCCGCGGCGGCGGCGCCTTCGAAGGCCGGCAGCGGCCCGACCGGATAGGCCGGCGAGCGCCGCCAGTCCCAATTGCTCGGGCGCGGTGCAAAAGAGGGACGGAACGAGGCGATCGCCGCGCCGTCGCTGTTGGCGGCGGTGCGCTTGCCTTCGCGGGCAAGGCCATCCTTCAGCGCGTGCACGATCAGCGCGCGCACCAGGCCGGCATTGCGGAACCGGACCTCGGTCTTGGCGGGATGCACATTGGCATCGACCTCCTGCGGATCGAGCGTCACGAACAACGCCACCACCGGATGACGGTCGCGCGGCAGATAGTCGGAATAGGCCGCCCGCACCGCGCCGATGATCAGCTTGTCGCGAACGGGCCGTCCGTTGACGAACAGATATTGCCCGAGTGCATTGGCGCGGGTGAGCGACGGGGCGGCGGCAAATCCCTCGACCACCACGCCTTCGCGTTCGGCGCGCACCTCGATGGCGCTTGTTGCGAAAATCCGCGCCCAGGATATCGCCGAGCCGGGTCAGCCGGCCGGGAGAGCCGGGCAGTGCTGCGGCCCAGGTGACGGGCGCGCGTTCCTCGCCCGCCAGCGTGAAGGCGATATCGGGGCGCGCCATCGCCAGACGGCGCACCACCTCGCGGATCGCTTCGGCCTCGGTGCGGTCGGTCTTGAGAAATTTCAGCCGCGCCGGCGTCGCGTAGAACAGATCGCTGACCTCGACGCGGGTGCCTTGCGAAAGCGCCGCCGGCATGATTCGCGATTTCTCGCCGCCTTCGACCGACAGCGACCAGGCATGCGGCTCGCCGGCATGGCGCGTGGTGATGGCGAGTTTCGCGACCGCGCCGATCGAGGGCAGCGCCTCGCCGCGAAAGCCCAGCGTGCGGATTTGCAGCAGATCCTCGTCGTCGAGCTTGGAAGTGGCGTGGCGATCCACCGCAAGCGCAAGATCGCCATAGGTCATGCCGCTGCCATCGTCAGTAATGCCGATCCGCCGCCGGCCGCCGCCATCGGTGAAGATGTCGATCCGGCTTGCGCCGGCATCGATGGCATTTTCCACCAGCTCCTTGACCACGCTCGCGGGACGCTCGACCACTTCGCCGGCGGCGATGCGATTGACGACCTGTTCGGGGAGCTGGCGGACCGGCATGGACGTTTCGGCGACTCTCGGGATTGGAGGCCTAATCTAGGGGCTTTTGTCTGGCGGCGGGAGGGCAGGGCGCTACCTCTCCCCACTCTTCACGGCGAGTGACGCCGTTCCCCGGCGCAGGTTTGCCTCAATCGTCGAATCCGCCCGAGCCACGCTTCGCCTTGACGTCGCTGCGGCGCTTCTTGCCTTCGAGCCGGCGTTTTTTCGAGCCCAGCGTCGGCTTGGTCGGACGCCGCGGGGTCGGGCGTACCGAAGCCTCGCGCAAGAGTTCGATCAGCCGGTCGATGGCGTCGGCGCGGTTGCGCTCCTGGGTGCGGAAACGCTGCGCGTGAATCACGATCACGCCGTCCTTGGTCAGGCGCTGGCCGGCCAGCCGCTCCAGCCGCGCCGCGACATCGGACGCCAGCGCGATCCGGCTTGTATCGAACCGCAACTGCGCGGCGGTCGAGAGCTTGTTGACGTTTTGTCCGCCCGGACCGGAGGCGCGCACGAAACTGATCTCGATGTCGTTCTCGTCGATCGTGAGGTCGCGGGAAATCCGCAGCATGGTGTCACCGGAGGACGGGAAGAGGTATGTAGCACATCCTTCGAGACGCGCGCGAAGGGCGCGCCCTCAGGATGTCGGCGTTGCTTGTGGACAAACCGGGAAAGGGCCGTTCAGTTCGCCGTGGGCGGGGCCGCCGCGGCGGGCTGGGCGGCGGCTTGCGGGGCGCGGCCGACGATCACGGTGAGCAGGCCTTGCCCCCACAGCCGCCTGGCGGCGCTCTTGGCCTCGTCGAGCGTGACGGCGTCGACAATGGCGTTGCGCTTCTCGATGTAGTCGATGGGAAGCTTGTCCAGCTGGTATTGCAGCAACCCCGACGCCAGTTTCGAGGAGGTGTCGAGCGCCAGCATTTGCGAGCCCTTGAGATAGGACTTGGCTTCGTCCAGTTCCTGCTGGGTCGGGCCATCCTCGGCCATGCGGCGGACTTCCTTGTTGATGGCTTCGACCGTCTCGCCGGCGCGGTCGGCGCGGGTTCCGGTATTTCCGACGAACAGCGCGGAGTGGTCCATCCACAACAGCGATTCGTACACCGAATAGGCCAGGCCGCGCTTCTCGCGGACCTCGTGGTAGAGCCGGGACGACAGCGATCCACCGCCGAGAATGTGGTTCACGACATAGCCGGCCATGAAATTCGGATCGTTGCGCCTGATGCCGGGGCCACCGAAGGTGACCACGGTCTGCGGCACGTCGAGCGGAATGAAGGCCCGCTCGGGCGGCTTGGTGGCTTCTATATCGGCGACCGACATGAGAGTAGCCTTGGCC
The DNA here is from genome assembly GCA_963729395.1 of uncultured Pseudomonadota bacterium. Lineage (GTDB taxonomy): Bacteria > Pseudomonadota > Alphaproteobacteria > Rhizobiales > Xanthobacteraceae > Bradyrhizobium. The sequence continues at coordinate 96,630 of CAVSOS010000006.1, forward strand.
GGCAATCCGCCGAAGGTCCGATCCAGCAACTGGCCGAGCGTGGCGGCATCGATATCGCCGACCACGGCGATCTTGAGCGTATCTTTGGCCAGCACGCGGCGGACGTAGTCCTTCAGGTCGGCGACATCGATCTTGGGAACGCTCTCCAGCGTGCCCTCGGGGGGCCGGCCATAGGGATGGTTGCCAAAGGCGATTTCGAGGAACTTGCGGCTGGCCAGCGAGCCCGGGTTGGAGGTCTCGCTGCGCAGGTTGGAAATGACCTGGGCGCGAATCCGCTCGACATCGGTGCTGTTGAAATGCGGCGATGTCAGCGACATCCGAAGCAGGTCGAAAGCCTCGTCGCGGCTGTCCTTGAGCATCCGCAGCGAGCCGTGGAAATAATCCCGCGTCGAACTGAAGCTCAACTCGATGGCGCGGCGGTCCAGCCGTTCATGAAAGGTCTTGGAATCCAGGTCGCCCGAGCCCTCGTCGAGCAAATCGCCAACCAGATTGCCGACGCCGGGTTTGTCGGCCGGGTCCTGTGCCGCGCCGCCGCCGAAGGCATATTCCATCGCGATCAGCGGCACGGTGGCGTCCTGCACGAACCAGGCCTCGATGCCGCCGGGCGAAACCAGATGCTGGATTTTGGTCGCGGCATGCGAGGTGATCGGCATCAGCACGAAACCGGCAGCGACGACCCATGCCAGATGCCGCGCGCAAGCCTTGAAAGAAGCCTCGAAAGCAGCCATGCGCGAGGCCTTTGGAGAAGTCATGGAGTCGATCACGAACGCTTCTCCTCGCGTTTCGGCGCGGTGTCCTTGATCAGATAGCCGGTCACCGAACGCTTCTTGTCGAGCCATTTCTGCGCGGCGGCGCGGACCTGTTCGGCGGTGACGGCGCGAATGCGGTCCGGCCAGCTTCTGATATCCTCGATGCTGAGGCCGGTGGTGAGCGCCCCGCCATACCAGCGCGCCAGCGTCGCCTGGTTGTCCTGGGCGTAGATGGCGTCCGCGATCAGCTGCGTCTTGACGCGCTCGAGATCCTCGGCACGAATCGGGTTTTCCACGATGTCGGCGATCACGTGGTCGATCACCTGCTCGACTTGCGCGAAATCGACGCCGGGTTTGGGCGAGACCGAGATCGTGAATTGCGTCGGATCGAGCGAGGTGCCCTGGTAGCCGGCACTGGCGCTGACCGCGAGCGGCCGGTCGATCACCAGCGCGCGATAAAGATAGGAGTTGCTGCCACCGCCCATCAACTGCGCCAGCACGTCGAGCGCCGGGCTTTGCCCGGCAGCCGCGGTGGTGGCAGAGGGAACGAGATAATAACGGCGCAGGGTGGGCTGTTCGACGCGGGGATCGGACAGCGTCACGGTGCGCGGAGCGACCGGCACCGGCTCCTGCGGACGAATCCGCTGCGCGGGTATCGCAGGCTGTGCCGGCACGTCGCCGAATGCCCGCTCCACCATCGGTCGAACATCCTTGGCATCGACGTCGCCGGCGATCACCAGCGTCGCGTTGTTCGGCGCATAGAAGCGCTTGTAGAACGCCAGCGCGTCCTCGCGGTCGAGCTTCTCGATTTCAGGGCGCCAGCCGATCACGGGGCGGCCGTAGGGATGATTGAGGTACAGCGCCGCCATGATCTGCTCGGTCAGCCGAGCCCCCGGGTTGTTGGCGACCCGCATATTGTATTCTTCGAGCACGACGTCGCGCTCCGGCAGCACGTTTTCATCTTTCAGGATCAGGCCGGTCATGCGATCGGCCTCGAATTCCATCATCTTGGGCAGCTGCTCGCGCGGCACGCGCTGGAAATAGCCGGTGTAATCGGTGGAGGTGAAGGCGTTTTCGTTGCCGCCGACCCGCAGCACGGTCTGGGAAAACTCGCCGGCCGGATGCTTGCGGGTGCCCTTGAACATCAAATGTTCGAGAAAATGCGCAAGGCCCGATTTGCCGGGGGCCTCGTCGGCGGAGCCAACCTTGTACCAGATCATCTGCGTGACCACCGGCGTGCGGTGGTCCGGGATCACCACGACCTTCAGTCCGTTATCGAGGGTGAAGCTGGCGGGCGGCTCGGAGGTGACCGTGGTCTGGGCACGAACGCCGTGGACGGAGATCGCAAGCGCCGAGACCAGCGCAGCGAATAAGGGGAGGGCGAAGCGGTGTGGGGACATTATGACCTGTCTGGCGCGTAGTCCGCAAAAGTGGGCGCCGGTTTTGCGAAAGGATACGCGCAAATCGAATAAGAGCAGCCGAACCGGAATGCTCGGGATGAAGGCGCTGCACAATACACCGTGGGTCTGCCGTCGAGCGTCACGAAACCGAGAGACAGAATTAACTAATCGCCATGTGTGCCGGCAACCGCGCTTTATTGCTTGATGGAAGACTTTTTGCTGTCGCCGTTGTCCGCGTCTTTGTTGAGCGCTCCCTTTTGCCCAACGCCGTAGGCGTAATTCGGCGACGGGATCTGGTAACCGGGAGGAGGCTGGGTCAGGGTTTCGCGCGTCGGCTCCCCCTTGAACAGTCCAACCTCGGGTTTGGTGCCGCCGAAATAGTTGCTTACCTTCTCGCCAAAACTCTGTTGCGGCTGAGGCTGCTGGCTCGCAGTAGCTGATGCCCTGGCGGCTTCCTCTTCAGCCGGCGTCAGCTCGTGGCTGGTATTCGTCAAGCTTTTCTTCCGGGCCGCAAGGGCCGCCTTGCGCCGTTTTTCATCCGGATCTTTCGGCCAGTTCGGGGCATTCACCTGGCCGGCTGCGGCAGCCGGCGGCGGCAGATCGAGCTGAGGCGGCACGACCAGCGGGGATCGCTCGCGATAGTCGATCCCCTTGCTGTCCATGTTGGTGGCGCTAAATCCCGACTTGATGCTGTCGACGATTTTTTCGCTGAAGGACCTGTTGTCCTCGTCATCGCTGCCCGCGCGCGCGGCGCTGACGGTCATCACGAGACCAATTCCCAGAGCGACCGCGGTGAGCCGCAGGGGGCGCGCCGGCGCGTTCGACAAGTTCTGCACCATCAGGTTCTGCACCAACAGGCCGGTGGCTCTAGTCTCGCGCATCGCGCTCTTCCTGTTCAAGGTTTTCGGCAGCCGCCGCCCCGTAGCGCCGTTCCGCTCCCGTTGTCACGGCTCAGCTGAACACGTTCGTATCAGCCGGGATCAGGGCGCTTTTGCGGCGGGTACCCCCAGGAAGGAGTCATACAACAGGGCCGCTACCCCGGCAACAATCGCTGCGTCGGCAAGGTTAAACACGTACCAATTGTAGGTTTTTTCGCCGAACTGGACGTGGAACAGGGCGAAATCGACCACCGCGCCATAGGCGAGGCGGTCGATGGCGTTGCCGATGGCGCCGCCGATGATCAGGCCGAGCGCGAGCGTGGCGATCAGGGTCCGCGACCACGCCATCCAGATGGCCAGAACAATCACCGCCGCCGCCTTGATCGCCATCAGGCTGATCTGGGCGACCGGGCTTTCGTTCTGAAACCAGCCGAAGCTGATCCCGACATTCCATGCCAGCACCAGATCGAAGAACGGCGTGAGCTTCACCGCGCCGCGATGGGCGATGTCGAACACGTCGAGCAGCCAGAGCTTCGATGCCTGATCGAGCGCCAGCACGACGATGGCCGCGATGATGCCGGGGCGGAGGTGAGGGCTCAAACCGTCACTCCCAGCGCCTTCCATTCGCGCAGCGCCTGTGCATCGCGCGGCGACACGTCGGGGTAGTCAGCGTCTTCGCCCACGGTCGGCAGGATTTTCCACGACCGCGCGCATTTGATGCCGACGGCCTTCTCGACCACCACCCCAATTCCAATTGCGTCTTCAAGTTTGAACGCGTCGGGGGGAGCATCTTCTCCATGTTTCAGCACCACGACCTCGGCATTCGAGGTGATGCAGACTTCCGGCCAATCGACGTCGAACAGATGCGAAATGTACATTTCAGGCAGAATAGATTATTGGCGAGGCTTCGAGCGACGAGCCGATATTTTTGGCGGCGCGCTCAACCTCCAGCGCCCCTGTCACGACGCGGCGGAGGGTCGCGGATGACCTCCCACTTCTTGGCCAGCTCATCGTCGCGGAATTTTTCAAGCCCTTCCGGAAACAGCGTGAGATGCACCGAGGGCTCGGCGTCCGGCCGGTAGAGCCGCCACGCCTCTTCCGAGGTGAAACGACAGCACCGGCGCCAGCCATTTCAGGATCGCGTCGCAGATCATGTCGATGACGGTGAGCGCGGCCTTGCGCGTCGGTGACGACGGCGGGTCGCAATACAGCGTGTCTTTGCGGATATCGAAATAGAACGCCGACAATTCGGTATTCATGAAGGCCGACAGGCTGGCGACCACGGTCTTGTAGTCGAACTCCGCGTAGGCCTGGCGCACGATGGCGGCCTGCTCGGCGAGTTGGTGCAGCATCAGCCGTTCCAGTTCGGGCATCTCATGCGGGATCGATCGCGTCGTCCGGCTTGAAATGGTGCAGCGTGCCCAGCATCCAGCGGATCGAATTGCGTAGCTTGCGGTAGGTCTCGATGGTGTTCTTGAGGATTTCCGGGCCGATGCGCTGGTCGTCGGCATAGTCGGTGGCGCAAACCCAAAGTCTGCAAGATATCGGCGCCGGACTGCGCGATGACCTTTTGCGGCTCGACGGTGTTGCCGATCGATTTCGACATCTTGCGGCCGTTCTCGTCGAGCGTGAAGCCGTGGGTGAGCACGATATCGAACGGCGCGCGGCCGCGGGTGCCGCAGCTCTCCAGCAGCGACGACTGGAACCAGCCGCGGTGCTGGTCCGAGCCCTCGAGATACATCACGGTATCCTTGCCGCCATCGACCTTGCGCTGGATGCCGGCGAGGCCCGGAAAATGCTCGGGGTCTTCCAGCACAAACGCATGCGTCGAACCGGAATCGAACCAGACGTCGCAGATATCGTCGACCTTCTGCCAGGCTTCATTGGCGCGGGATCCCAGAAAGCGCTCGCGGGCGCCGTCCACGTACCAAGCGTCGGCGCCTTCCTGTTCGAACGCGTCGGCGATGCGCTTGTTGACGGCCTCGTCCTGCAGGATTTCAGCCGAGCCGTCGCCTTTCTCGCGCACGAACACCGCGATCGGCACGCCCCAGGCGCGCTGGCGCGAGATCACCCAGTCCGGCTTGCTCCTGATCATGCCGTTGATGCGATTTTCGCCGGACTGCGGCACCCATTGCGTCACCGAGATCGCATGCAGCGCGCGATCCCGCAGGGTATCGCGTTCCTTCACCTCTCCCCAGTGGGGAGAGGTCGACCCCGAAGGGGTCGGGTGAGGGGGCTCGCTATTGGCTTTAGTCCGTAACCCCTCACCCGTCGCACTGCGTGCGCCGACCTCTCCCAATGGGAGAGGTGAAGAAGGACCGGCGATTTCCTTATCCATCGCGATGAACCATTGCGGCGTATTGCGGAAGATCACCGGCTTCTTGGAGCGCCAGGAATGCGGGTATTGGTGCTTGAGGCGGCCGCGTGCCAGCAGCATGCCGGCCTCGATGAGCGCCTTGATCACCGCCTCGTTGGCGTCGCCCTTTTCGCCCTTGTCGTTGATGACGCGTTTTCCCGTGAAGCCCGGCGCCTGATCGGTCAATGCGCCGTTTTCATCGACGGTATAGGGGATGATGGTGTTGATGCCGCGCGATTCCAGCTCGCGCGCATTCGCCATCCAGACCTCGAAGTCCTCGCGGCCGTGACCGGGCGCGGTGTGGACGAAGCCGGTGCCGGTTTCGTCGGTGACGTGATCGCCCGCAAGCAGCGGGACGGTGAAGGAGTAGCCACCGCCAAGGCCTTTCAATGGGTGCGAGCAAGACATTATGGCGAGGTCATCCGTTGGCACTGCGCGTATTTTCTCGTACGCTGTGACTCGCGCCTGTTTGAACACGCTTTCGGCGAGCGCATCTGCCAGCACGAGTAGATCGCCGGTCCTCGCCCAATTGTCGGCAGGCGCCTCCGTGACCTTGTAAAGGCAGTAGGCGATTTTCGGCGAGAAAGAGATGGCGCGGTTGCCGGGCAGCGTCCACGGCGTGGTGGTCCAGATGACGATCGAAGCATTCGACAAATCGCCTGCCTCCCGCTGGCTTTCGCCTGCCGAGAACCAGACCGGAAACTTCACCCACACCGTATCTGACGTATAGTCCTCGTATTCGACCTCGGCTTCGGCCAGCGCGGTCTTTTCTACCACGCTCCACATCACCGGCTTGGAGCCGCGATACAGCGTGCCGTTGGCGGCGAATTTCATCAGCTCGCGCGCGATCTGCGCCTCGGCGAAATAATCCATGGTGGCGTAGGGGTGGTCCCAGTCGCCGATGATGCCGAGCCGCTTGAATTCCTCGCGCTGGACGTTGAGCCAGTGTCCGGCATAGGCGCGGCATTCCTTCCGGAACGCCACCATGGCCGCGGAATCCCGGAAATCCGGCTTCGGCTTGCCTTTGGCGCGGTAGTTCTCTTCCTCGATCTTCCATTCGATCGGCAGGCCGTGGCAGTCCCAGCCCGGCACGTAATTGGAATCGAAGCCGAGCATCTGCTGGCTCTTGGTCACCACGTCCTTGAGGATCTTGTTCAGTGAGTGGCCGATATGGATGTTGCCGTTGGCGTAGGGCGGCCCGTCATGCAGCACGAATTTCGCCCGGCCGGCTGCGCTTTCGCGCAGCCGTCGGTAGAGGCCGATCTCGTTCCAGCGCTTGAGGATTTCCGGCTCGCGTTGCGGCAGGCCCGCGCGCATCGGGAATTCCGTCTGCGGCAGGAACAGGGTCTTGGAATAGTCTGTGGCGTCGGATTTTTGCGGCTTTTCGGTCATGAAGGCTCTGGTTTGGCTCAAAGGGCGCTGAAACGCGATCGATCGCGGATGAATTGGAAAGACCCCCGGTCTTGCGCCGAGCCGAAACTCAGGCGGAAGCCGGGCCGCTAATGCTGATGGTGCGCCGCGCAAACATGCGGGCTTCCATAGCAGCCAGCCGCTGGATCGCAAAGCCCCGCCGCACATGCTGCCGTCATCTCCGGATGCGCCGCACGCTGAACGGTCATCCCGGGGATGACGTCCCGATCACGCCGAGTTTCGGGAATGCATCGGGCGCCGCCGCCAGCGCCGCGCGGGCCCGCGCGCTGTCGTCATCCATCTGGCGCACCAGCGCATCGATGCTGTCGAACTTCAATTCCTCGCGGATGAAGGCGATGAAGGCGACATCGAGCGCCGCTCCATAGAGATCGTCCTTGAAATCGAACAGGAACACTTCCAGCAGCGGCGCGCCATTGTCGAAGGTCGGACGGCGGCCGAAGCTTGCCACCCCATCGAAGCGCACTTGATCCTTGCCCTGGCCGCGGCCGACCCGCACCGCGTAGATGCCGTGCTTGAGCCCGCAATTCTTGTCGAGGCGGATATTGGCGGTCGGATAGCCGAGATCGCGGCCGCGCTTCTCGCCATGGATGACCTCGCCGGCAATGAACCACGGGCCGCCGAGCATCGCGGTGGCGTCTTCGATCTGCCCCTCGGCCAGCGCCATGCGGATGGCGCTGGAGGAGACCGGCCGCTCGGCGATATCGATATGAGGCTGCACGTCGACCTCGATGCCGAGTCGGGGCGCCTCGCTGACCAGAAGGCTCGGCGATCCGACCCGGCCCTTGCCGAAATGGAAGTCGTAGCCCACCGCGATGCCGCTGATCCCGAGTCGCTCGATCAGATCATGGTGAATGAAATCCTGCGCCGTGGTCCCGGCCCGGGTCCTGTCGAACGTCATGACCACCGCGCCGGCAAGCCCGGTACCGGCCAAAAGCCGTAGTTTTCCGGCCTCGTCGGTGAGCCGGAATTGAGGGCTATTCGGGCTGAAAAAGCTGCGCGGGTGCGGCTCGAACGTCACCGCCAGCGCGGGCCTGCCGTGCGCCTGCCCCATATCGAGGGCGGCCGTGATCACGGCGCGGTGGCCGAGATGGACGCCATCGAAATTGCCCATGGCAACGACCACTCCCTTGGGGATCGCGGCCGCCGGCGTGGTATCGCGGATAACGGTAAAGCCTGGCGTCATTTCGGAAATCTTCAATTCAGGTGAGGTGGGCGGCGAACCGTGACGTGGCGGCCCCGACCAAGTCAAGCAGGGCCGGGACCCGTGTCCGAACCGGGTGGCAGGTATTTTTTTGATATCGGCGGGTTAACGGGCTGTTTAACGGCTGATGTTACTGCTGGGACGAACTGCCCGGGGCCTTTTGGTCCAGCGCAGCCCGATAGATGGTTTGTAGCGTTTGTGCTGCGTGGGGGAGTCGAGATGGCGGTTGATTTGTCGATGCCGGTTCTGGTGGTGGATGACTACAACACCATGATCCGTATCATCAGAAATCTTCTAAAGCAGCTTGGCTTTGAGAATATCGACGATGCCAGCGATGGATCGGCGGCGCTGAGCAAAATGCGCGGCAAGAAATACGGCCTGGTGATCTCGGACTGGAACATGGAGCCGATGACCGGCTATGACCTGCTCCGGGAGGTGCGCGCCGACCCCAACCTCGCCACGACGCCGTTCATCATGATCACGGCCGAATCCAAGACCGAAAACGTGATCGCCGCCAAGAAGGCCGGCGTGAACAACTATATCGTCAAGCCGTTCAACGCCGCGACGCTGAAGACCAAGATCGAGGCGGTGTTTCCGGACCTCGCCACGGCGTAAGGGCTTTCGCTCGCTCGTGTCCCGGACGCGGCGCAGCGTTCTTTACGCTGCTCCGCAGAGCTGGGACCTAACCGCTCCAGGAAAGATGGACCCCGGATCAGCAGCGCACCACGCCGCGAAGACACAGCGCGTCGAAAGACGCGCGTGAACGCGCTTATGGCGCTGCGCAGCATCCGGGGAACGACCAATCACCACCTCAACTCCCGCATCAGCGCCCGCGGCGGATGGCCGAACAATTCCTTCACCGCGGCCGGGTCGAGTTGATCGAGGCCTTCGAAATCCTCGGCGTGGATGCCGCGGGTGACGAACAGGCAATCGATCCCGAAGCCGTGCGCGCCCGCCAGATCCGTCCGCACGGAATCCCCGATCGCCAGAACGCGGTTGAGCGGCGTCGCATGGCCGTGCCGCTCGGCGGCCAGTGCCATGGCGCGCTCATAGATCGGCCGGTGCGGCTTGCCGTAGAAGATCACCTCGCCGCCGAGCTCGCGATAGAGCTCGGCGATCGCGCCGGCGCAATAGACCAGGCGGTCGCCGCGCTCGACAACGATGTCGGGGTTGGCGCAGATCAGCGGCAGCTTGCGTGCGTGCGCCTGCATCATCATGGCGCGATAGTCTTCGGCCGATTTCGGTCTCGTCGTCGAATGGGCCGGTGCAGACGATGTAATCGGCCTGCTCCAGCGGCGCCAGCACCGGATCAAGTCCGCGGTAGATCGAATTGTCGCGCTCGGGGCCGAGCCAGAACACTTTCTGGCCGGGGTGGTCGGCGACGAAATGCCGGGTCAGGTCGCCTGAACTGACGATGGCGTCGTAGATCTCGTCCGCGACGCCGAGCCGGCGCAATTGCCGCTGCACCGAAGTCCGCCGGCCGCGGCGCGTTGGTGATCAGGATCACCGCACCGCCCTGGTTGCGAAAGCGGTGCAGGGCCTCGCAGGCTTCGGGAAACGCAACGAGGCCGTTGTGAACCACGCCCCAGATGTCGCTGAGCACGACCTCGACGCCGCCAACGAGGTCGCGCAGCCTCTCTGCAAATTGAAGCGTTGTCATCGCGTCGCCGGCCGGTCAGCCCGGTCCTGTGGCGCGCCGCGCCAGCGCGGCGTTGCCCGTTGTCCGCGCTGGATCAATTCCCGGCCCATCGACGGCGGCGGTTCGGCCAGAGCCGTTTTTAACAGGGTCAGTTTTGCCGGATTTATTTTTGCCGGAGTCATGGGGGTCCTGCGCCTTGTTCGAAGACGCCCCGCCGTTAGCAGGTGCGCCCTCGGGCCGCAACGGCCGGGGCGGCGCAAACAGGAAGCCCTGTCCGAACCGCACGTCATAGTCGAGCAGATCGACCACGGCGCGTTCGCCCTCGATCCGTTCGGCGATCAGGTCGATGCCGAAGCGGCCGAGCAGATCGGAGAGGTCGGAGGGGTGAATGTCGGACGCCGCCGTTTGCCGTTGATCGAGCAGCAACGCGGCCGGCACCTTGATGAAGCGGACGCCGCGGTCGGCCAATTCGCGCGGTTCGATTCGCAGGTCGGTGACATGATCGATCGAGAAACGGTATCCGCGCTGCGCCAGCGCCGCGAGATTTTCGGCTTCGACCGGGCCGAGCTTGCGAAACGTCGCCTGCTTGAATTCGAGCACAAAGGACGGCGCCAGCGCGCGATTGGCTTCGAGGAAATCGAGGCATTGGGCGAAGATGGCGGGATTGCCCAGCGTCGCGGCGGCGACGTTGCAGAACACTCCGACCTCCTTGTTGCGCACCATCAGCCGGCGCAACACCTGCACGCAGCGCAGCATCACCATGTGGTCGATCCGCCCGATCAGCCCGGCGGCTTCCGCGATCCCGATGAAATCGTCGGCGGCGAGAACCTGGTCCTTGTCGTCGCGCAGCCGCGTCACCGCCTCGTAGAAGCGCACCTTGCGCTGCGGCAGGCTCACCAGCGGCTGCAGATAGATATCGAGCCGGTTTTCCTCGATGGCATTTTTGACGGCGGCGAGGATTTGGGCCTGGCTGCGCGCAGGCGCAGGGCCGCTCGCGATGGCCGCGGGCGCTGTCGCGGTGGCCGCTGCGACGGCGAGGCTGGTCCAGCGAGAACGGCAATTCGTTCTGCGGTTCGAGGTCGGGCTTGCCCGCCGGCGCGGCGCGGCACGCCTGCGATGCCGGCGGACAGCAGGTCGTCATGGGTCGCGACCGAGGCGGCGAGCTGCTTGACCAGCACGCCCAGTTCGTTGATCTCGCCGACGATCGCCTGGATGCGGTCGGCGCCGGCGGAATTGGCCGACACCACCCGGCCCTCGACGGTGGCGAGCCGGCGCCCGAATTCGGCGACCTGACGCGCAAGGTCGGCGGTGCCGCGCGACAGATCGGCAATCTGGCTGCCGACATCGGTGCGGTCGCGCAGCCGCATCGACACCGCGTTGTAAAGGATCAGGAAGGTCAGCGCGGTGAGCGCCACGATCGCGGATTCCGATCCGCTGATGCCCGCCACCGAATACAGCACAAGGCCGAGCGATGCGGCGACCAGCACCATGCAGATGGCGATGAAAATCGTGGAAATGCGGATCATCTAACGCAACGTCTCCCACCGCCGCTTGGCGCGGAACGGCGCATTGCCTCCAATCCTAGCACTATTGTTGATTCGGCGGACAAATCTTCTTGTTTTTCAGATGCCTGGTTTTTCAAGCGCCGGGAATCGCGCCCAGGCTGCTGTTGTGCTCCCTCTCCCCGCCAGCGGGGAGAGGTGCAGAAATCACCCCTAGGCTACCGCGCGGATTACCTTGGCGACCTTCTCGACGATCTCGCCGATCTGATCCTCGCTGACGATCAGCGGCGGGGTCAGCGCCAAGGTGTCGCCGGCAACGCGGAGCATCAGGTCGTTGTTGTGGAACGCGCTGTTGAGCCCGTCGAAGCCGCGCTTGCCCGGCAGGTCCGGACGTGACGCAAGGTCGATGCCCGCCGTCAGTCCGACGGTGCGGATGTCAACCACATTCGGCTCGCCCTTCAGTGTCATCACCGCGTCGGCGAATTTGGGCTCGAGGCTTTTGGCGTGCTCGAACAGCTTCTCGTCGCGATAGATATCGAGCGTGGCCAGCGCTGCGGCGCAGGCCAGCGGATGCGCCGAATAGGTATAGCCGTGGGTCAGTTCCACGACATGCTCCGGGCCGCTCATGAAGGCGTCATGGATGGTGTCGCGGCACCACCACGCCCCCCATCGGCGCGGCGCCGTTGGTGATTCCCTTGGCAAAGGTAATCATGTCGGGCAGCACGCCGTAACGCTCGGCGGCAAAGGCGTGGCCGAGCCGGCCGAAGCCGGTGATGACCTCGTCGAAAATCAACAGAATGCCGTGCTTCTGGGTGATCTCGCGCAGCCGCTTGAGATAGCCCTTCGGCGCCGGCAGCACGCCGGTCGATCCCGCCATCGGCTCGACGATCACGGCGGCGATGGTGGAGGCGCCGTGCAGGTTGACCAGGCGCTCGAGTTCCTCGGCGAAATGCGCGCCATAGTCCGGCTCGCCCTTGGTGAAGGCCTGTTTCTCGCGGTCATAGGTCGTGGGGCAGGTGATCGACGCCGGCCAGCAGCGTGCCGAACATCTTGCGGTTGTTGACGATGCCGCCGACGGACGTGCCGCCGAAGCCGACGCCGTGATAGCCGCGTTCGCGGCCGATCAGGCGGCTGCGGGCGCCCTGGCCGTTGAGCTGATGATAGGCCAGTGCGATCTTCAGTGCGGTATCGGCGGCCTCCGACCCGGAATTGCAGAAGAATACGTGATCGAGACCGCCGGGCGCCAGGTCGGCGATGCGGCTGGCGAGTTCAAAGGCTTGGGGAATGCCGAACTGGAAGGGCGGGGCATAATCCAGGGTCTCGGCCTGCCTGGCGATCGCCGCGGAAATCTGGGTGCGGCCGTGGCCGGCATTGGTGCACCACATGCCCGCCGCGGCGTCGATGATCTTGCGGCCGTCGACGGTAAAGTAGTGCATGTCCTTGGCGCCGGCGAGAAGCCGCGGCGCTTTTCTTGAAGGCCCGGTTGGCGGTGAACGGCATCCAGTGTGCCGCCAAATCGTTGGGCACATTGACGGCGGGGGGTTGTGGGCTCTTGTCCAACATGGCGGCCTCTTCGAGCGTTGTCGGGGATCGGGTATCGCACAAAACTATCAGCTTCGCGGGCATCCGGGAACTTCAATAACGTGCGATGTTTCCGCCGATTTGAGCGAATTGTTGCGTCGGCAGCCTAATTCCAACATGCGAACGTTGGAATCGAAAAATCGGCGTTTCCAGCTTCGCTCGGTCGGCTCTAACGCAAGTCCGCGGCGCTGACCCAGAACACCTCGGCGTCCGCATCCTCGCTGTCGAGCCTGAGTAACCGCAATGCGGGAAAGGCCGCTTCCAACATCGGGGCCTTTTTGCGTTTTGGGATGTGTTGCGTTGGGAGGTTTGGCCGTAGGCTATCAGCTTCGCCTGACGGCGGAAACCGGCAACTTTGGCACTCGTTTCAGCTCAATCGGGCGGCTTGAGCGAGATCAGCGGGACATCCAGCGCGTAGGCGAAGCCGCCCTGGGCGTAGGCCATTTCGGCCTCGCCGTTCAACTGCTTGCCAAGCGTCTCGATCAGCCGGGTTCCGAAGCTTTGCCGGGTCGGTGCGCGAACTGCCGGACCGCCGCTTTCGGTCCAGGTCAAATGCAGCCGTGCATTCTTCTCGTCGATGGTCCAGGCGATCGCGACACGTCCCGCGGGCACCGACAGTGCGCCAAATTTGGTAGCGTTGGTGCAGAGTTCGTTGAGCGTCATCGCCAGCGCGATCACTGCGCCGGACGCAATCTTGAGGTCTGGTCCCTCGATCGAGAACTTTCCCTCGCCCTGACTATAAGGCTCGGTCGCGCCCTGGACGATATCGGCGAGGCTGGCGCTCGACCACCGCGCCTGCAGCAACAAATCGTGCGCGCGGCCCAGCGCCAGCAGCCGGCTTTCGATGGCCTGCCGGCCGTGCTCGATGCTGGTTGCAGTGCGCAGGCTCTGCGAGGCGATGGCGCTTACTGTCGCCAGCGTATTTTTGATGCGGTGGTGCAATTCTTCCATAATAAGCTTTTGCAGCTTGTCGGCGGCCTCGCGCTGCTCGGCATCGATCCCGGCTTGCGCGAGCAAGGCCTTGGCATCGATACCCGCCTGCTCGAGCAGCATGCGAAGGCCGACATTTTCGGCCTTTAGAAAATCCTGTGGAGCGGTCGGGCCGGCCATCGATTACATAGTCCCGAAGGACTTCCATTTCGGTTGGTGCTGGCCGTTGTTATCACCGTTATTGCTGGAAAGTACGGCTATTTCCGGTCCCTGACACAAGGTCAACGAAGGCTGGGGAGCATCTGCGCGTGCGCGCAATTCACAAACTGGCGGCATCGACCCAGAACACTTCGGCGTCGGATTCCTCGGTATCGAGCCACAGAAAGTCGGTCTTCGGATAGGCTGCCTCGAGCGCGGGCCGGCAACGGCCGATCTCGCACAACAGCCCGCCCTGCGGCGTCAGATGACGTCCGGCCTCGGCCAAGATGCGGCGCACGATATCAAGCCCGTCGGCGCCGCCGTCGAAAGCAAGCCTTGGCTCGGCGCGGCACTCGCGCGGCAGCTCTGCCATGCCGTGGGCGTCGACATAGGGAGGATTGGCGAGGATCAGGTCGTAGCGCTTGCCGCCGAGCGGCTTGAACAGATCGCCCCGATGCAACGTCACCCGGTCGCCCAGACCGTAATCGGCAACATTGCGCGCGGCGACCTCGATCGCGTCTTTGGAAATATCCACCGCGTCGATCCGGGCATTCGGGAAACGGCGGCTGGCGAGAATCGCAAGACAACCCGAACCGGTGCAAAGATCGAGCACGCTGCTCACCGACGCCGGATCGTCGATCAGCGCGCCGCCTGATCCGGCGTCGTCGCCGCCGAAATGCGAGTTCCAGCAACTCGCCGATGAAGGAGCGCGGCACGATGGTGCGCTCATCGACATAGAACGGCAGCCCGCGCATGTAGATCTTATTGACGAGGTAGGCCGCGGGCTTTCGCGTCGAGATGCGGCGCACGATCACATCGAGAATCTGCGTGGCTTCCGCGGCGGTGACCCGCGCGGTCGCGAACGTCTCGAACTGATCGGGATGCAGATGCAACGTGGCGCAAACCAGGAACGCGGCTTCGGCCACCGGATCGGTGGTGCCGTGCGCGAATACCAGTTTCGCCTCGACGAACCGGCTCACCGCATAGCGGACGAAATCGAGCAGCGTCCGCAATTCGGCGGCCGCCATGCGCGGGGATCTCGACGCTGCGCGGCCGCGCTTGGCGGCCGGTTTCGCGCGCTTTGCCATCAGGATTCGGCCATCAGGATTTGGTCCAGCGCGCAGCCGCCGCGTCATCATGCTGGCGCGCATCGACCCAGCTGGTTCCGGTGGGCCTTTCCTCGCGCTTCCAGAACGGCGCGTTGGCCTTCAGGTAATCCATCAGGAATTCGGCCGCCTGAAACGCCGCCTCCCGATGCTGTGAGGCCGTCAGCACCAGCACGATGTTTTCGCCGGGTATGATGCGGCCGACGCGGTGAATCACGGTGAGCCCCGTCAACGGCCAGCGCGACATCGCCATTTCGGCATGCCGCGCGATTTCGGCCTCCGCCATGCCGGGATAATGTTCAAGCGTCAGCGCGGCGATGGCGTCGTCGCCTTCGTTGTCCCGGCATATGCCGGAAAAGCTGACGACGGCGCCGATGTCGGTGCGCGCACGCGTGAGGGCCGCGATCTCGCGCGCGATGTCGAAATCGGCTTCCTGAATGCGAATGGTCACGGCAGCGGTCATGGTCGCATTGCCCGCAAATCGATTAGCCGC
Organism: uncultured Pseudomonadota bacterium; assembly: GCA_963729395.1. GTDB lineage: Bacteria > Pseudomonadota > Alphaproteobacteria > Rhizobiales > Xanthobacteraceae > Bradyrhizobium. The sequence goes on from CAVSOS010000006.1 coordinate 112,094, forward strand.
CGGTCATCGGCGGGAAAAAGGCAATCTCGCGGGCGCCGGCGATCAGCGTATCCGATTTGACATGGGCATGGTCGATCGCGGCGCGGATCACCCGCGGCGTCTCGAAGGCGTAGGCATAGGTTTCGCCGCGCTTCGCCAGCCAGCCGATCAGATCGTCAACGGTGCGGACGCTGGCCGGCGGCTCGACCGTTTCCTCGGCCTTTCCGACCCGCTCGCGCACCCAGGCGAAATACTTGACCTTCATGCCTCATCCTCCTCGATGAGGTGACGAATGCCGGCGCGGAAATAGTCCCAGCCGGTGTAGATGGTGAAAATCGCCGAGACCCACAGCAGCAGCAGCCCGAGTCTGGGTGGTGAACGGGATGATCTCGTCACCGGCCTCGCCGGCGAGCAGAAACCCGATCGCGACCAGCTGCACCGTGGTCTTCCATTTGGCGAGTTTGGTGACGGGGACGCTGACGCGCAATGCGGCGAGATATTCCCGCAATCCGGACACCAGAATTTCGCGGCACAGGATCACGATCGCGGCCCACAGCGTCCAGCCGTGGATGATGCCGTCCGCCGCCAGCATCAGCAGGCAGGACGCCACCAGGAGCTTGTCGGCGATCGGATCGAGCATCCGGCCGAACGCCGAATGCTGGTCCAGGATTCGCGCATAATAGCCATCGAGATAATCGGTAATCGCCGCGGCGATGAACACGGCCAGCGCCACCCAGCGCAGCCACAGCGGCCCATCCATGATGGCCTGCGCATAGATGCAGCCGACCACGACCGGAATCGCGGCGATTCGGGCATAGGTCAGGATATTCGGGAGGGACAGCGAGCTCTTGGCCGTTCCCCTGGTTGTGGTCGCCATGTTCATCCGCTTTACCAATACCGCCAAGGCAGGAAGGTCAACCGTGTCGCGCACATGAACTGCCGCAGACGACGCCGATATAACGCCATACCTGCTTCTAGCCCGGCTGGGTGTGGAAAAACTCGAAAATCTTGCGGGCGCTTTCGGCGCTGACCCCTGGAACCTTGCCGAGGTCGGCGATCGAGGCCCGCTCGATCTCCTTCAGCGTTCCGAAATGGTGCAGCAGGGCGCGTTTGCGCGACGGGCCGATGCCTGGGATTTCCTGCAACCCGGCTTCGCGAATGTCCTTTTTCCGCAGCTTGCGATGGGAGCCGATCACGAAGCGATGCGCCTCGTCGCGCAGCCGTTGAATGAAATACAATACCGGATCGCGCGGTTCGAGCTTGAGCGGCTCGCGGTCGGGCATGAACAGGGTTTCGCGGCCGGCGTCGCGATCCGGGCCCTTGGCGACCGCCATCAGCGACACCTGCGTCAGCCCCAATCCGGCGAAAATCTCTCTGACAGCATTGAGCTGGCCGCGGCCGCCGTCGATGATGACGAGGTCGGGCCATTGCGGAAACGAATCGTCGTCCGGCCTGGCCGCGCCATCCGCCGCCGGCGTCAACAGCCGCTTGAAGCGACGCTGCAGCACCTCGCGCATCATCGCGTAATCGTCGCCCGGCGTCAGGCCTTCGGATTTGATGTTGAACTTGCGATACTGGTTCTTGATGAAGCCGTCCGGTCCGGCCACGATCATGGCGCCGACCGCATTGGTGCCCTGGATATGGCTGTTGTCATAGACCTCGATCCGGCGCGGTGGATGCGGCAGCCCGAGGGTTGCGGCCATGCCCTGCAGCAGCCGGCCCTGGGTCGCGGTATCGGCCAGCTTGCGGCCGAGCGCCTCGCGGGCATTGGTGAGCGCGTGTGCGATCAGCTCCTTCTTTTCGCCGCGCTTTGGCGTGGTGACCTCCACCTTGAACCCGGCCTTGATCGAGAGCGCGTTGGCCAACAGCTCGCATTCCTCGATGTCGTGCGACAGCAGCACCAGTTTCGGCGGCGGCTTGTCGTCGTAGAACTGCGCGAGGAACGAGGCCAGTACCTCTTCCGGAGTGAACGATTTCTCCGCGCGCGGGAAATAGGCGCGGTTGCCCCAGTTCTGTCCGGTGCGGAAGAAAAATACCTCGACACAGCAATAGCCGCCCTCCTGATGGATGGCGAACACGTCGGCTTCCTCCACGGTGCGCGGATTGATGCCCTGCTGCGACTGGATCGCCGACAATGCGGCGAGGCGGTCGCGGTAAAGGGCGGCCGTTTCAAACGCGAGTTCGGCGGACGCCTTTTCCATCTCGCCGGCCAGTTCCTGTTTGACGACGCGGCTGCGGCCGGAAAGAAAATCCGTCGCCTCGCGCACCAGCTCGGTATAGCCGGGAAAATCGATCTCGCCGGTGCAGGGCCCCGAGCAGCGCCGGATTTGATAGAGCAGGCAGGGCCGCGTCCGGCTTTCAAAAAAACCGTCGGTGCAGGAGCGCACCAGAAAGGCGCGCTGCAGCGCCGTGATGGTGCGATTGACCGCGCCCGCCGAGGCGAACGGCCCGAAATATCGCCCGGGCCGCGATTGCGCGCCGCGATGCTTGAGGATCTGCGGCGCCCAGTGATCGCCGGTGATCAGAATATAGGGAAACGACTTGTCGTCGCGCAGTTGCACGTTGAAGCGCGGGCGCAATTGCTTGATCAGGTTGGCTTCCAGCAATAGCGCCTCGGTCTCCGTCGAGGTCGAGATGATTTCGACGCTGACCGTGGCCGCGATCATGCGCATGATGCGCGCCGGCTGGATCGCGGCGATCCGGGCGTAGGACGAAAGCCGCTTGCGGACATTTTTCGCCTTGCCGACGTAAAGCACGTCGTTCGCCGCATTGAGCATGCGATAGACGCCCGGCGAGGTCGGGGCCAGGCGCACCGCGTGTTCGATCGCCGCATGGCCGGCTGCCAGCGGGCCCTCCGCCACGGCGTCGCCGGGTTCCTCGGCGATGTCAGGCAGCCGCCCCTCATCGTCCTCTTCGAGGCTTGAGGTGGCGGGGTCGATATCCGCGGACGCCGGGTCTTGGACAGGGTCTCGAATCGGGTCCTGCGGCGGCAGGTCCGGCTGTCTTTCGGAACCGCGCCGCGCCGTCCGTGAACGGGGCTGTCGGGGGTGATCGGTCTGGTCGCTTTCCATGGGCCTAAACTAAGCGCTGCTGTCGGGCATCGCCACCGCGGGGAGCGGCGACGGATGCCTCTGCGTGAGGGTGGCCGGCCCCGCGCCTGTAACGCTTTCTTAAGAATGCGAAACGGCAGGCTTAAGGCCTTAACAAGCCTTTAACTTAAAAGTCTCGATAAATCCTGCAGGTAAAAAGTGGAATTCCGTAACCATGGGTTCGCGTTGCGCGGTGAATCCGGCGTGCGGACCGGCGGTCACGTCAGTTGCGTTGAGGAGAGTAAAAATGAAGAGAATCATTTCGGGCGCTGTCGCGTTGATCGCCGCAGGCTGGACGGCGTCGGCGCAGGGGGCCGACCTTTCTTACGGATCGCCCGCTCCCTACACCGTCAATCAGCCGCTCAACATGTACAGCTGGGCGGGTCCCTATCTCGGCGCCAATCTCGGCTATGGCTGGGGCTCCGTCGATAACAATCCGACCAATCCATCTGGCTTCGTGGGTGGTGCGCAGGCAGGCTACAACTGGCAGTCGGGTGCGATGGTGTTCGGCCTCGAAGGCGACATCCAGGCCTCCGGCGCCGACGATACGTTTGCGCCCTGGAAGTTTTCGAACCCGTGGTTCGGCACGGTACGCGGCCGGGTCGGCTATTCGTTCAACAATGTGCTGTTTTATGGCACCGGGGGTCTCGCGTTCGGCGAACTGCGCGGCGATACATTCGGCCTGTCGGAATCCCATACCGATGCGGGCTGGACCGCAGGCGTCGGCGCCGAATTCGGCTTCGCCCCGCACTGGACCGCCAAGGTCGAATATCTCTATGTCGATCTCTCCGACAGCCGCTTCACCATTACCGGCGCGCAGAACGGTTACGCGTTCGGGCTGGTGCGCGCCGGCGTGAACTATCACTTCTGATAGCAACAAGAAAACACCGTGTCGCAAACTCCCGGCCGCTTTGCGGCCGGGATTTTTTTTGGCGTGCGCGCTGGAGCGGCTTCAGGCCAAAGCCTGCTCTCGTACCTGATGCGGAGCGGATCGCGGGGCGCGCAAAACTCCGGTTCTGATTGAGTCAGAGCCGATCGGCTTCAGGATGAAATCACCAGATTGACCGCTTTCGGGCCTTTGCCCTTTTTGTCCGGTTCGACCTCGAATGTGATGCGCTGCCCTTCGGCCAGATCCTTCAACCCCGCCCGCTCCACGGCGGTGATATGAACAAACACATCGCGGCCGCCATCATCGGGCTTGATGAAACCATAGCCGCGTTCTCCGTTGAAGAACTTGACCGTACCAGTCATGGCCATCGGGAAACTCCTCCCCCGTCGTGCTTCGCCGTTACGCGCCAGCGTATCGGCCCGACCGGACATTCGCTGCCGGAAAGCTTGGCCACCTCGGCGGAAGGCGCGATATCGCCGATCCGCCTAAAAATTTTGAGGCCTTGTCACTCCGCCGCTACCATTCGCGGAAGCGGAACGTAAAGCCAGTCCCAATGGCCTGAGCATAATACGGTTCCCGGCAAAATGCCTACCGTTCAAATCGGACTTTTCGCTGCGTTTTCACAGAATGCGCCGACCGGGGATCAGGCTTGCCAAGGCTACCAGGCTTGCCGGGTTACGGTTTCGGCGTCTCCAGCCTGAAGCGGCCGGCGCCGCCCTGACCGAGCGGCTTTTCAAGTTCGGGCAAGATCGCCTTGAGCTCGCCCAAAAGCTTCCAGGGCGGATTGACGATCAGAAGCCCGGCCGAAGTCAGGCCGCCCTCGGCGGCGTGAGGTGCGACGCTGAATTCCAGACGCAGGCATTTTCCCGGCTGCGCGCCGGCGGCCGCCGTCTCGGCGACCTGCCGCGCCAGGTTGTCGGTGGCGCGCCGGCTTTTCACCGGGTACCACAGCAGATAACTGCCGGTCGGCCATTTCGCGAAAGCTTGCGCGAAACCCTCGGCCATCCGTTCGAACTCGTCCTTCTGCTCGTAAGGCGGATCGATCAGGACCAGGCCGCGCCGTTCGTTCGGCGGCACGAAGGCCGGCAACGCCATCCAGCCGTCGAGGTCGACCACCCGCGCCTGGGTATCGCGGCGCAACGCATCGATCAGGCGCTTGCGGGCTTTCGGTTCGACTTCGCAAGCCGTCAGGCGGTCCTGCGGACGCAGCAGCGCCCGCGCGATCAGCGGCGATCCGGGGTAGGTCTCAAGGTCGGCTTGCGGATTGAAGGCCCTGACGATGTCGAGATAGGGCGCCACCAGCGGCGCGGTGGCGTCCGAAAACCGCGCCTGCATCAGCCGGGCGATGCCGGTCAGCCATTCGCCGCCGCGGCGCGCTTCATCCGAGGTGAGGTCATAGACCCCGGCGCCGGCATGGGTATCGATGACGCGGAAGGCGGCCGGCTTTTCCTGCAGATAGGTCAGAATGCGCACCAGCACGATGTGCTTGATGACGTCGGCAAAGCCGCCGGCATGAAAGGCGTGACGGTAATTCATGGCGACAGCAGTACGCCACGGCAGTCTATTGAGCAAAGCTCTCAGTCACGTGTCCCGGACGCGGTGCAGCGCTTCTTGCGCTGCTCCGCAGAGCCGGGACCCACTCCGTGAGGTTGATGGACCCCGGATCAGCAGCGCACCACGCCGCAAGGCATAGCGCGTCGAAGACGCGCGTGAACGCGCTAGCGGCGCTGCGCAGCATCCGGGGAACGTACCGCCCGGTTCTAGCCGCCGCGCATCGGCGGCATCAGCACCTGGTCGCGACGGCAGCCGTGGCGATCGATTTCCTCGCAGGCGCGGAACTGCAGGTCCTTGCTCATGCAGATCCGCACCTCGCTGAGCCGGCTCCGGTTGCAGATCACGGCCATCGAAGCGGTGCTGAGCCCTGGATTGACCTTGACGAAGGCGTCCTCGATCTCGGCGGGGGCCACGCTCTTCGGTTCGGACAGATTGAGAAATTCGGGCGGAATTTTCACGACGGCGCGCGCCTTGCGGATGGTCTCGAAATAGGGCCGCGGACCCAGACCGGCGCAGGTGCCATGCTTTTTCCACTCGTTGAAGATCAAGCCCGGCGCCGGCATCAGATCCAGCATCGACCTCATGATATCCCGGTCCAGCCAGGAATCCCGGTCGCAATATTCGGGAAAGCCATGCTCATATTGCGGCCACAGGCCATGGACCACAAAGGAGAACGGCCGCCCGCCGCATTGGGCCTGGGAACGCTGCTCGCTGCCGCGCTCGGAAGCTTCCTCGCAATAGGACGGCGACCAGGACAGCGACAGCACGTAAAAATCGAACTGCCCCGGCTCATTCTGCCGGCGGTCCTGCGCCGAGGCCGTCCCCGCCATGGCGAGGGCGGTCAACGCCGTAAACACCAGGAGGCCGAGCGAGATCAAAAATCGCGACATCCAAACCGATCGAACCCCAGACATGACCACTCCCCATACCCAAACCGACCGCCTGAAGCCTAAGTGTCTGTCCGAAGAGTTCTTGAATCATATGAATCATCTGTGATTTTAAGAGTGGTGGCCTGATTCGAGGAGGGGTCACCGATGTGGACGAGCAAGAACCGCGCCCGTTACGACCGCAGCAAGTTGCGATATCCGAGCGATTTGACCGACGGCGAATGGAGACTGGTCGAACCGCTGATCCCGCCGGGCAAAACTGGTGGTGGCAAGCGCACGGTGATCATGCGGGAGGTGGTGAACGGCCTCATGTACATTCTCTCTACCGGCTGTCAGTGGCGCGCGATCCCGAAAGATCTGCCGCCGAAAAGCTCGGTCTACGGCTACTTCGATCTGTGGACATATGACGGCACATTGGAACGAATCCACTACGCGCTCTATGAACAGTGTCGCGAACGAGAGCAGCGGGAAGCCAGTCCGACCGCCGCCATCATCGACAGCCAGAGCGTGAAAAGCGCGGAAAAAGGGGGGCGTGCATTGATCCGCACGGGTACGATGCGGGCAAGAAGATCAAAGGCAAGAAGCGGCACATTCTTGTCGATACAGTAGGCCTCCTGCTCCACGCCATCGTTCATCCGGCCGACATTCAAGATCGCGATGGAGGCGTTCTCGTCATGGCGACACTGTTCGGCATGTTTCCATTTTTGAAGACGCTCTTCGCCGACAGCGGATATCAAGGACCGAAATTTGCGAAAGCGCTTGCAAAGGTTCTGCCGCATCTCGACATTGAAATCGTCAAACGTTCCGATCAGGCCAGCGGATTTGTGGTCTTGCCCAAACGCTGGATCGTCGAGCGTACCATTGCCTGGCTCAATCGCTGCCGAAGGCTTGCCAAGGATTGGGAGAATCTCAACCGAAAGGCTCTGGCGTTCTTGCGCCTCGCATCAATCCGCCTCATGCTCAGAAAACTCTGCAATCCGGCCTAAAGTCTCCGGACGGACTCTAAGCAGACGGCTGGAACATTTCAAGAACAAAAAGAAGGAGCCGGCCAAGAGGCGGAAACAAGAGGCCCGGAAATCAGGGGCGGGCCAACCTGCAGCCCGGATTGTAGGCCCAGTTGCGATCGAGCCCGGTCACGCACCATTCGACGCCCTGGTCGATGCCGGAAAAACCGCCATCCTCGATGATCGAATAATTCACGGTGCGCACTTTGCCGTCGTTCAGCAGCACCTCGCCGCTGCAATAGCGCCGCGGAATGTTGTCGGTCTGCCATGGCCGGAACGCGATCTCATGGATCCGCCCATAGCCCGTGATCTGAAGCGAGGAATTCCAGAAAGTGCTCTCTTTTTCGTGGAATTGCGACGTAATGGTCGATAGCGCGGATTTCGCAACCGGCGACCCGGCCGTCATAACGCGGGCCGGAAAGCCAGAAATTCAGCTCCAGCGGATTGGCCGCTTCGGCGGCCTGTCCGAGTGCAAACAGGCCGAGCACCGCGCCGAGTGCGACGCCAAGGCCGGACTTTTTGATGGAAATGAAGAAGTCGCGCATGGGGTAATCCGCCGCATGATCCAACACGCGGACGGTGCCGGGAAGCCCGGGCAAGGTCAAGTGCAACGCGGCAACACCTGCCGATAACTCCACACCGAAGCATCGGCCGTTCTTTCCATGGCGACGGATGCGAACTAGAGTTGGGCGTGTTCTGGCCGCAAAACCGGGATCGGCTTTTGCGTAACCCGCCAGGTGCTTCCCGGCGAACGGGGTGTCCCCCGGCGAAATGGAGTTTGCGATGCGAATGATTGGGGCAGCGTGCCTGGTTGCGGTGTGCGGAATGCTGGCGGGCGCGCCGGCGCGGGCCGATACCGTGCCGCCCTTCCAGGGCAACGACACCGGGGGCATCATCGCCTATCCATTGACCGGGCGGATCGACGTTCGCACGCTGGCGATCAACCATTGTGCGTCCTACGGCAAGGTGGTGAAATTCCTCGCGGTCGACGCCCGCTACGGCGGCTACATCTCCTTTGCCTGCCGCTGGGTGCCGTATCGCGCCGCGCTGCGCACCTATTACTGAACCCGCGTCCGGCCGGACCACTCACGGGAGCGCGGAAGCATGACGCGACAGCTTGTTTTGTTTTGCCTGGGATTCTGCTCTGCTGGCGATGCTGCCGCCTGGTGCGCGCGCCGATGACATGCCGCTTCGCAAGCCCGGCCTGTGGGAAATGAAGATCGTGAAGACCGGCTCGGTGCTGCCGGAGATGACGATGCAGCATTGCACCGACGAGACCACCGACAAGCAAATGAGCACGGCGTTCTCGCCGGTGGCGAAGGAGGCCTGCTCCAAGCGCGACATCGAGAAGACCGCGACCGGCTATGTGTCGGATTCGGTGTGCAGCGTCGGCGGCGTGACGATGACCTCGCATTCCGATGTCACCGGCGATTTCAATTCCGCCTACACCGTCAAGTCCACCGCACACAGCGAAAAGGGGCCGGCCGGCTTGCCGCACGATGTCATCTCGACGATCGAGGCGAAGTGGCTCGGCCCCTGCAAGCCCGATCAGAAGCCTGGCGACATCGTGATGCCCGGCGGCTTCAAGATGAACATCAAGGACGCGGAAAAACTCAAAAACCTGCTGCCGAAGTAGCCTCCGACGCACCTCGCCCCGCTTGCGGGGAAAGGTCGGCGCGTAGCGCCGGGTGAGGGGACCTATCCGCGAGTCCGAACGCGTAGAGAGGCCCCCTCACCCCAATCCTCTAAGAGCGAGCTCCGCTCGTCTCGACCCCGCAAGCGGGGCGAGGGAGAAATAAAGTCCTAAACCGGTATCCGCACTGCGGCACGCAGCCCGCCCATCGGACTGTCGCCAAGCGTGATGTCGCCGCCATGCGAGCGCGCGATGTCGCGGGCGATGGCAAGGCCAAGCCCGGTGCCGCCCTCGTCCTGGTTGCGGGCGTCGTCGAGCCGCAGGAACGGCTTGAACACTTCCTCGCGCATCTCGCGCGGAATGCCCGATCCGTCATCGTCGACCGTGACGGTCAGATAGCGGTGATCGCGATGGCCGGTGATCGCGATCGCCTTGGCGTGGCGCGCCGCGTTGGACACGAGGTTGCCGAGGCAGCGCTTGAACGAGGCCGGCTTCACCGTCACCACAGGCAGGCCGTGGAACGACACCGTCGCGGTGTGGCCGTTGCGCTCGGCGTCGCTGCGCAATTCCTCCAGCGCCTGGGCCATGTCGGTGGGCTGCGCGTTCTCGCCGCTGTCGCCGCGCGCGAAAGCGAGATAGGCCTCCAGCATGCCGGACATCTCGTCGACATCCTTGCGCATGCCGTCGACTTCCGGACTGTCGCCGATCAGCGCCAGTTCGAGCTTGAAGCGGGTCAGGATGGTGCGCAGATCGTGGCTGACGCCGGCCAGCATCGCGGTGCGCTGCTCGATCGAGCGCTCGATGCGCGCTTTCATTTCCAGGAAAGCCTGCGCGGCGCGGCGCACCTCGCGTGCGCCGCGGGGACGGAAATTCGGCGCTTCGCGGCCCTTGCCGAAGCTTTCGGCGGCGTCGGCGAGGCGCAGGATCGGCCTGATCTGGTTGCGCAGGAACAGCACCGCGACGATCAGCAGGATCGACGAGGTGCCGACCATCCAGAACAGGAAGATCTCCGAATTCGAGGCATAGGCCGCACTACGCTGGGCGAAAATCCGCATCACCGCGTCGTTGAGCTGGATGCGGATCTCCACCAGATTGGAGCGGCCGACGGTATCGATCCAGAACGGCCGGCCGATCTGCCGGCCAAGCTGCACCGAGAGCGACTGGTCGAGCAGCGAGAAGAACGGCTTCGGGCCCGGCGGCGGCATGTCACCGACGGGGAGGAAATCGACCACCAGCCCGAGCCGTTGCTGGGCGATGCGCCGCAACTGCGAGCGGTCCTTGTCCTGCGGATATCCAGTGTAGACGTCGATCAGGGCGGCGACGTCCTGCACTACCGCGGCCGACAAGCGCCGCGTCACGGTATTCCAGTGTCGCTCCATGAACACGAACGCCACCACCGACTGCAGCACCACCATCGGCACGATCATGATCAGGAGCGCGCGGGCATAGAGCCCGGTCGGCATCCAGGCCTTGAACGCGTTGCCCATCCAGCCATTGGCGGCGGAGACGCGGCCGGCGGCGGTGCGGATCAGCGTCAGGCCGGAGTCGAGAGTGCTCATGGCGCGGGATTCATCAAGCGGGATTCATGGTGCTGGATTCATGGCGATGCGACCAGGCGGTAGCCGACGCCGCGCACCGCCTGCAGGAACAAGGGATTGGCGGGATCGCGCTCGATCTTGCGCCGCAGCCGGTTGATCTGCACGTCGACCGCGCGCTCATTGACGGTGCCGTCGCCGGTGAGGGCGCTGCGTGGAACGGTTTCGCCCGGCGCCACCGCGAGGATGCGCAGCATCTCGCGCTCGCGATCGGTGAGATGAATGACCTCGTCGCCCTGGCGCAGTTCGCCGCGATCCAGCCGATAGACGTAAGGTCCGAACGCGACCTGCTCCAGCGTCTCCACCGGCGGCGGCGCGGTGCGCTTGAGAATATTGCCGATCCGCAGCAACAGCTCGCGCGGCTCGAACGGCTTGGCGACATAATCGTCGGCGCCGATCTGCAGGCCCTCGATCCGGCTTTCCGGCTCATGGCGCGCCGTCAGCATCACGATCGGCACCGACGACGAGGTGCGGATGAAGCGGGCGAGATCGAACCCGGTTTCGCCGGGCATCATCACATCGAGGATCAACAGATCGAAATGCAGGCCGAGCAGCTTGGCGCGGGCGTCGCTCGGCGCTCATCGCCGTGGTGACGCGGTAGCCTTCGCCGCACAGGAAACGCGACAGCAGATCGCGGATACGGCGGTCGTCATCGACCAGTAGCAGATGCGGCGCGTCGTCGGCCGGTCGCGGCGGCGTTCGGGCGAGGGTTGCAGCCTGGGCCACGTTCATTCCTTTGCCTTATTCCTTTGCCTTGCCGGTTGTGCCGCCGGCGCCGAGGATGATTTCCAGCACCTTGTCGGGATCGTCGTGATCGATCATCGCGCGCAGGAACTGGCGGACCGTATCCGCGCCCGCTGGCCCGATGTCGCGCAGCGCGCGGTTGATCCGATCCGTCTGCAGGCCGGCAAGCCTGGCGACCAGCGCCTCGCCCTTGGCGGTGGCGAAAAGAAGGCGTTGCCGCCGGTCGTCATTGCCGGTCTGCTGCACAATATACCCTTCATCGAGTAATTGCTTGAGAACCCGTCCCAGCGATTGCTTGGTGATGCGCAGCACGTCCAGGAGATCGGCCACCTTGAGGCCGGGATAGCGGTGGACGAAATGGATCACCCGGTGATGCGCCCGCCCGAAACCGAAAGCCTCGAGCTCATGGTCGGCGTCACCGACGAAGTCCCGATAGGCGAAGAACAAGAGTTCGATGATATCCCAGCGCAAATCGCCCGACCGCGGGGCGGCCGATCGCCCGGCGGCCTTCGAATTGGGGTCGCTCGAGATGCCCGAAAAATTCATGTTAGCCATCATTTATGTCAGCCATGTTGACATATATTGGGTTCAATGTTACAAAACTGTCCACCATGACGAAATATTAGATCGTTTCGTGCGCGGTGACGGTTCAAACGGCCGAACAAACCAAAGGCTGCGGCCGTCAATTCTACTACCGAGCGATTGTCGAGCGACATCTCGGCAAACATACTGGACTTCGTGCATTCCGCCAAAGCCGAAACCGGCCTAAAGGACCGGCGTGGGCGAAGGTCAGGCGTCAAACCACTTAGAACCTCCGAAATCGGGCCAGCAGGGCTCGACGAGACAGGCCGGCGCCAGAAATCGCGCCAGTTCCGGGATCGGGAAGCAAGGGCGGGAAGCAAGAAAATGAGTTTGAAATTCGAAATCCAGCCGACGACAAATCCAACTCCTGAGAAGGAGCGCGCGGCACGGCTGATGGACCCCGGCTTCGGCCGGATTTTCACCGATCACATGGCCATCGTCCGCTACGACCAGGCGAATGGCTGGCACGGCGCGCGTATCGAGGCGCGCGCCAACTTCCCGCTCGATCCGGCCACGGCCGTGCTGCATTACGCGCAGGAGATTTTCGAAGGCCTCAAGGCCTACAAGCGCGAGGACGGCGGCGTGAACCTGTTCCGCCCCGACGCCAATGCAAGGCGCTTCCACAATTCGGCTGAGCGCATGGCCATGGCGCCGGTGCCCGAACCTGTGTTCATTGAAGCGGTCGAGCAGCTCGTGGGCATTGACCGCGCCTGGATCCCGGGCGGCGAGGGCAGTCTCTATTTGCGGCCCTTCATGATCGCGAGCGAGGTCTTCCTCGGCGTGAAGCCTTCCGCGGCATACATCTTCGCCGTGATCGCCTCGCCGGTCGGCTCCTATTTCAAGGGCGGACCGGCGCCCGTCTCCATCTGGGTGTCGCAGAACTACACGCGCGCCGCGATCGGCGGTACCGGTGCCGTCAAATGCGGCGGCAATTACGCCGCGAGCCTGCGCGCGCAGGCCGAGGCCATCAATCACGGCTGTGATCAGGTGGTGTTCCTCGATGCGATCGAGCGCCGCTATGTCGAGGAACTCGGCGGCATGAACGTTTTCTTCGTGTTCGACGACGGCTCGCTGCTGACGCCGCCGCTCGGCACCATCCTGCCGGGCATCACCCGCAATTCGATCATCGCGCTTTCGAACAATTCCGGCACGCCGGTGCGCGAGGAACTCTACACGATCGAGCAGTGGCGCGCCGACGCTGCCAGCGGCAGGTTGAAAGAGGCCTTCGCCTGCGGCACGGCGGCCGTCATCTCGCCGATCGGCAAGGTGTGTTCGGCGAGCGGCGATTTCCTCGTCAGCGGCGGCGCGGCCGGCCCTGTCGCCATGGGCCTGCGCAAGAAGCTGGTCGACATCCAGTACGGACGCGTGCCCGATCCGCACAACTGGATCAGAAAGGTGCTGTGAGCGGCGGGATCTGCTCCCTCTCCCGCTTGCGGGGGAGGGTCGGGGTGGGGGAAAGCCACAAGCTCGGTGCCTGCGTCGCCCCCACCCCAGCCCTCCCCCGCAAGAGCGGGAGAGGGGGAAGCAAGCCAGGTTGCCGCATCGCGCCGGCGCTGGTACCAACGCGCCCCATGGCCGATAAACCCAAAAAACCGCCAAAACTCAAAGCCCGGCTGCCGCGCGGGCTCGCCGATCGCGGCCCCGCCGAGATCGCGGCGACGCGCGCGATGGTCGAGAAAATCCGCGAAGTCTATGAGCGCTACGGCTTCGAGCCGGTGGAGACGCCGGCGATGGAATTCACCGACGCGCTCGGAAAATTCCTGCCCGACCAGGACCGCCCCAACGAGGGCGTGTTCTCGTTCCAGGACGACGACGAGCAGTGGATCTCGCTGCGCTACGACCTGACCGCGCCGCTGGCGCGCTATGTCGCCGAGAATTTTGACCATCTGCCAAAACCCTATCGCAGCTACCGCGCCGGCTATGTCTACCGCAACGAGAAGCCGGGGCCGGGACGTTTTCGCCAGTTCATGCAATTCGACGCCGATACGGTGGGCTCGGCTTCGCCCGCCGCCGATGCCGAAATGTGCATGATGGCGGCGGACACCATGGAAGCGCTGGGCATTCCGCGCGGCAGCTATGTGGTGAAGGTGAATAACCGCAAGGTGCTCGATGGGGTGATGGAGAGCATCGGGCTTGGCGGCGAGGAGAATGCGGGGCGACGCTTAACTTTGCTGCGTGCGTTGGACAAGTATGACCGACTTGGGGAGACAGGTGTTCGCGCGCTATTGGGTGAAGGACGAAAGGATGAAAGCGGTGATTTCACCAAGGGTGCCGGCCTGAACTCATCGCAAATTGCGCGAGTGCTTGCCTTCATCACCGAAAAGCCGGGCGATAGTACCGATGACGGTCTATTCAAATGGTGGAATGAATTCGCGCCTGATCAAGCCTTCGACAACGTCGGCGTTGACGGTATCAGAGAGCTTAGGGATATTTTCGAAATTATGCCGTCTCATTACTTGGGCCGTGTCCAGCTAGACACATCCGTCGTGCGCGGCCTCGAATATTACACCGGCCCGGTCTACGAGGTTGAACTCACGCTCGAAACCAAGGACGAAAAAGGCCGGCCCGTGCGCTTCGGCTCGGTCGGTGGCGGCGGACGCTATGACGGCCTCGTCTCGCGCTTTCGCGGCGAGCCGGTGCCGGCGACCGGTTTTTCCATCGGCGTGTCCCGCTTGCAGGCCGCTCTCGAACATTTGAACAAGGACAAGCCGCGACCCGTCGAATTCGGTCCCGTGGTCGTCACGGTATTCGACCGCGACCGCGTCGCCGACTACCAGAAGATGGTCGCAGCGTTGCGCAACGCCGGCATTCGCGCCGAGTTGTATCTCGGCAATCCCAAAAACATGGGCAACCAGCTGAAATACGCCGACCGGCGCAATTCGCCTTGCGTGATCATCCAGGGCTCGAACGAGAAGGCGCGCGGCGAGGTGCAGATCAAGGATCTGATCGATGGCGCCAAGGCCGCCGCAGCCATTGCTTCCAACCAGGAATGGCGCGAGACGCGTCCGGCGCAGTTTTCGTGCAGCGAGGATGAGCTTGTCGCCAAGGTGCGCGAAGTGCTGGCGCGCCATGACGTGAGGTGGGGTTAGCTATTCATTCAGGCGTGATGCCCGGCCTTGTACCGGGCATCCACGTCTTGTTTGATGGAGAAAGTCGTGGACGGCCAGGATCGCAGACGAGTTTACGCAGTCTGCGAAAGCAGACTACTATGCCCGGCCATGACGAAAAGAAAAAGTGTGGGAGACCCAAAATGCCAGAGATCACCGTCAGCATGGCCGCCGGCCGCACCGATGAACAGAAGGCCGGCATGATGCGCGACATCACGCAGGCGCTGGTGAAGAACCTCGGCGTCGATGCCGACGCCGTCGTGATCCAGATCAACGAAGCGCCGCTGCATCACAAGATGAAGGGCGGCAAGACCTTTGTCGAACGCGCGGCGGCGGCGAAGAAGTAGCGCGGGTTTCGCCGCGGGTCGTCCCGGCGGAGGCCGGGACCCATCACCCCTGGCTCTTCAGGTGAAGCGCAGGGCAAGCCACAAGCACTTTGCGCGAACGCCGACGACACAGGGTCGCGATGAGCGCAATTGCGCTCACGCTCGGGGTCCCGGCCTTCGCCGGGACGACGATAGGATGTGGAGCAATTCGGACAAGCCATGGATGCACGCGACGTCATCAAGATCGGCATGAGCGCCGAGCGCTGGCTGGTGGTGCCGCCGGAGCAAACGGTGGGGCATCTGCTCGCCGGCATGCCGATGGTGTTCGCAACCCCGATGATGATCCTGCAAATGGAGCTGGCGTCGGGCGACGCCATCAAGGCGCAGCTTGCACCGGGCTGGGTCACGGTCGGCACCGAGGTCGATATCCGTCATCTCGCCGCGACGCCGGTGGGCGCGACCGTGCGAACCACCGCGCGGGTGATCGCGGTGGAGCGCCGGGTGATCCGGTTCGAGGTCGAGGCCTTCAATAGCGAGCGCCGCATCGGCGAGGGCCACCACGCCCGCGGCCTTGTCAATGTCGAGGCGTTCAACAAGCGCTTCGGGGCGGGTTAGCGAAAACTACTTCGCCAGTTCCTTCGAGCGCCGCGTCGCCGCGGCGACCGCGCGCGTCAGCAGCGGCTGCATGCCGTCCGGTGCCATCAGCACCTCGAGGGCTGCGGCGGTGGTGCCGCCGGGCGAGGTGACGTTCTGGCGCAGCGTGGCGGAGGCGAGCTCGGAGCGATGCAGCAATTCGCCGGAGCCGGCGACGGTTTCGCGCGCGAGCCGTGTGGCAAGCTCCGGCGGCAGTCCGGCTTCGACGCCGGCGCGCGCCAGTTCCTCAGCGAGCAGAAAAATATAGGCCGGCCCGGAACCGGAGACGGCGGTCACTGCGTCCATCAAACTCTCGTCGTCGATCCACTCGACCGATCCGGTTGCGCGCAACAGCGCGTCGGCGATCGCGCGCTGCGCCGGGCTGACATCGCTTGCCGCCACCGCGACCGTAATGCCGCGGCCGATCGCGGCCGGCGTGTTGGGCATGGCGCGCACCACCATGCCGTCGCAGACCTGTTCGATCGATGCGATGGTCGTGCCCGCCATGATCGACACCACGAGCGTGGAGGGGCCGGCAAAGGATTTCAGCATTGCGCCGGCTTCCCGGAACATCTGCGGCTTGAGGGCGACCACCAGCGTGGCGGCGGCGCCGATCTCCCTGGGCGACGGATTGAGGCGAATGCCCTTGGCGGCCAGCGCGCGGACCTCGTCGGAGGGATGCGGCTCGATCACATTGACGTGCTTTGCATCCAGCCCCTGCGCCAGCCAGCCCGACAGCATCGCGCCGCCCATTTTCCCCGCGCCGGCGAGGACGATGGGGCCGGAGATATCCTGTAATGTGTTGGCGGCGCGCAAAGTCATCAGAGACAAATACCTCACGTCGTCCCGGCGAACGCCGGGACCCATATCCCCAGCGTTTCTATTTCATCGAGACATAGGCAACAAGCGCCGTGCAAAACATCAACGACACGGCGTATGGGTCCCCGCCTGCGCGGGGACGACGACCGTTGCTGGTCAAGCCCTCGCATTGACGGCTGAGGAATGCGCGAACGCCCTACGCCTCGCCCTCGGTGTCGAACATCGCCGCACTCATGGCTTCCGCTGATGTCTTGCCGGCCCAGACCACGAACTGGAACGCCGGATAATAGCGCTCGCAGGCATGGATGGCGCCGACCAGCATGCTCTCGCATTGCGCGGTCGAGGCGGTGAGGCCGTCCGGCAGCACCAGCGCCTGCCGGTACATGATCATGCCGGTATGGGTCCAGATATCGAAATGCCCGACCCACAATTGCTCGTTGATGGCTGCGATCAGCCGCTGCACCTCGGCGCGGCGCGGCGCCGGAATCTTCATGTCGAAGGCGCAAGCCAGATGCAGCGCCTCGATCTCTGCCATCCAGGTGAAGGACAACTGGTAATCGGTCCATTCTCCCTTGGAGACGATCGTCACTTCGTCTTCGCCGGAGCGTTCGAACGACCAGTTGTGATCGGCGGCGATGTCTTCGACCACTGCCAGCGGGTTGTTCCGGGAATCGATAATGCCTTCGAGCAGGGACATGCCGTCTCGACCTTGCCTTTGCAAATTCAGATACGGTGGTTACGCACGCAGCAGGTCGACACACGCTGAGATAACGTGTCGCTGCCGACTGCAATCCCCTTCGCCCCGGGGCGTTGCGAGGATCAACTGATGTGATTTGCGGAATCCGCGCAACCGGGCGCGGAGTCCGTCCACAGGCAAAGCGGCGCTCGTCCACAGCTGATCCGCGTCATACTTATTAATTTGAGAACAAACCGGAATCGGTTTCGCTCAATGCGAGTCTGGCCCGGCGAATTCACCCGGGGCGCGGGCGAGACCCCGGCTCCGATTGAATCAGAGCCGAGGTCTAGTCTTTATTTCGACGCGTTTTCTTCACGCGAACCGGATCCACCCCGGATCTAGTCCGGGGCAGGCTTTCGCTCGAAAACGCTCTAATCGTTAACTTCTGCCATCCGAATCGACCCGGATTCCCGCACCCGGGTCTCGCTCTGGAGCAATGGGGACATGCAAATTCCCCATGGCAAGGTGCTTGCTGGCGTCCCGGCGATTGGTCATAGTTCGCCTCAGGCCGCTCATACCGGGCGGCCGCGCTTAAAACGCGCAAATTCAAGATGTTCTCAGGGCGGGGTGAAAGTCCCCACCGGCGGTAAGGGCGAATAGGCCCAAGCCCGCGAGCGCCTTCTTCCAAAAATCCTTGCAGGAATCCTCTGCAGGAATTTGGGGAAGAAGGGTCAGCAGATTCGGTGTGATTCCGAAGCCGACGGTTAAAGTCCGGATGAAAGAGAACGGTCGCGACAGCCGCATTTTCCGCGCGGCGCGTCGTTCCGTATGCCCTGATTCTGGTCCTGAAAGAGGAAAGCCATGAATCAGATGTTGCAAGATACCCTCCAAATACAAGATACCCTCCAAGCCGAACAATCCTCCGCCGTAAAGGACGCCCGCGGGGTCGAGGGCGTTTCCGAAGCCAACGTCGCTTCCGGAACCATCGACCGTCCTCCGGTTGCCGCTTATCCACGCTTCGCCAAACCGCAGCGGGTCGCCTTCGTGCAGTCCTCGTGGCACCGCCAGGTGGTCGAGGAATGCCGCATGGCCTTCCTGCAGGAGATCGAGGCGCGCGGCATCGAACGCGCGCGCATCGATCTGTTCGAAGTGCCGGGCTCGTTCGAGATCCCGCTGCACGCCCAACTGCTCGCCAAGACCCGCCGTTACACCGCGATCGTGGCGGCGGGACTGGTGGTCGATGGCGGCATCTATCGCCATGAATTTGTCGCCGACACCGTGATCAAGGCGCTGATGGATGTGCAGTTGCGAACCGAAGTGCCGGTGTTCTCGGCGGTGCTGACGCCGCAGCAGTTCCATGAGAGTGCTGCGCATTTCGATTTCTTCCGCAAGCATTTTGCCATCAAGGGCATCGAGGTCGCGGAAGCCTGCGCCAACACGCTGCTCAGCCTGGAACGGCTGCGCGGCCAGGTCGCGGCGGGGATCGTGTAAGCCAAGGAGAGCCCAAGGAGAGCCCCTGGGCGCGCCCAAGGTTGATTGTCATTTCCGCCGCCACGCATGTAAGCTTGGCGGCGGGAGGAGGCATGCCCGTGGAGACGGGCGGCCGAGACGATCATGTTCGAAGGACACGATCCCTATCTCGTCGCGCTCTCGGTGGTGATCGCGATTCTGGGTGGTTATACCGGCTTCGGCCTCGCGGCACGCATCCGCGCGACGCCGGGCGTGAGCCGTCGCGTGTTGCTGGCGGGTGCTGCCGGGTTCCTCGCGATCGGCATCTGGACCATGCATTTCATCGGCATGCTGGCGGCGCCGCTCCCGGCCGATACCGTCTATCTCGTGCTTCCCACCATTATTTCGTTCCTGATCTGCGCGCTGGTGGTCGGCATATCCTTGTTTTTCGTCAGCGTCGGCGAGCCGTCGCTGCGGCGCGTGGTGTCCTCGGCGGTGCTGCTGGGGGCCGGTATCGCCAGCATGCATTATGTCGGCATGCACGGCCTCGCCGGCAATTTCGCGATGGAGCATGACAGTTCGATCGTGTTGCTATCAGTGCTGGTGGCGATCGTCGCGGCCTATGGCGGCCTGCGCGCGTTCCTTGCCCGGCAGGCCGGCATCCGGTTGATCGTGAGCTCGATCGCGTTCGGCGTCGCGGTGTCGGGCATGCACTATACCGCCATGGAAGGGGTGCATTTCGTTCCGGTATCGGCCGAGTTGCATCACCATGGCGGAGGGCTCGCCGCCTCGCAACAGGTTCTGTCGCTGGTGGTGGCGCTGTTCTGTTTCGTGATCGCAGCCGGCTTCCTGCTGTCGCTGGTGCCCGACCCGCGCCGGCGCTCGGTGCGCGACCTGCCGGACGAAGCCGGCCGGCCTTTCGCGGAAACAGAGACGACGGCCGCCGACACCTTTGCTCCGGCATTGGCCTCGACCGTGCCCGCGGGGCAGCGGGTGATAACGGCCCCGCTCGGCGGGTTGGGCCAGCCGCCCCGCGCCGCGCCGGTGGCGCGCCTGCCGGTCGAGGGCGCCGACGGCACGCATTTCATCGATACGTCGAATGTCCGCAGCGTCAGGGCCGACGCCCATTACACCCGGGTTCATGACGGTACCCGCGAGCGGATGTGTCCATGGTCGATCTCGGAGGCCGAAGCGCAGCTCGATCCCGGCCTGTTCGTCCGGGTGCATCGCAGTCATATCGTGGCGATCCCGTATGTCAGCTTCGTTCGCAAGGAGGGCGACGGCGCCGTGATCGAGCTTGATGGCCCATCCCCGCATCGGGTTCCCGTGAGCCGCGCCAAGATCGCCGAGGTCAAGGCGCGGCTCGGGCTCGCCAGGCGCCACGCCTGACCATACCGTTCTGAATTGAATCCGCGACGGCGCGAACCGATTCACCTCTCGCCGTCTCGCCGTCTCGCCGCCGGCGCCACGAGAGAGATCGTCAGCGCCTTTCACGCGATTAGGTCGACAAGACTGACGCATTTCGTGCGCGGAAGTCGGCGAACTCGTGCGAATTTCGCGACCTTGTGCCCCCGTGATTGCGCGCCAGAACTCGCAGAGAGAGCGTGCCCTCCAGCGTCCGCGCGCCCCGCAAGCGCCTCAAGAGGACGGATGGAGGAGACGATGATTCCTGGCTCATTCAGCTATCACCGGCCCGCGACTGTGGCCGATGCGGTCAAATTACTGTCGACGCTGGGCGAGGAGGCCCGTCCGCTGGCCGGCGGCCACAGCCTGGTCCCGATGATGAAGCTTCGGCTCGCCACCCCCGAACACCTGGTCGATTTGCACGGCATCGCCGGGTTGAAGGGAGTCCGCCGCGAGGCCAACCGCATCGTGATCGGCGCCATGACCACCCAGCACGAACTGCTGGCGTCGGACGATATCGCAAAATCGCTGCCGATCCTGCACGAAACCGCGCTTCTGATCGCCGATCCGCAGGTGCGCTATATGGGCACGATCGGCGGCAATGTCGCCAATGGCGATCCCGGCAACGACATGCCGGCGCTGATGATGACCCTGGGCGCGAGCTACCGGCTCGAAGGCACCGCCGGCGCGCGCGACATCGCGGCTTCCGAATTCTATCAGGGCGCCTATTTCACGGCCCTTGAGCCCGGCGAAATCCTGACCTCGATTTCCATTCCCGCACCGGCCGCCGGTCACGGTTACGCCTATGAGAAGCTGAAACGCAAGATCGGCGATTACGCCACCGCCGCGGCTGCGGTCGTTCTCACCATGGCTGGCGGCAAGGTCGCAAGCTGCGCGATCGGCCTCACCAATCTGCACGAAACCCCGCTGCTGGCGGCCGACGCGGCCAAGGCCGTGATCGGAACCAGCCTCGACGCCGCAACGCTCAAAAAGGCGGCCGCGGCGGCGGTGGCGATCATGTCGCCGGCCGCGGATGCCCGCGGGCCGGTCGAATACCGCAAACATGTCGGCGGCATCATGGTGACGCGGGCGCTGACCCGCGCCGCTGGCCGCGCCGGCCGAGAAAGGGATTAAAAATGGCAAAGACCCATGTGACCATGAAGGTGAACGGCGCCGAGGTGGAAGGCCTCGTCGAACCGCGCACACTGCTGGTGCATTTCATCCGCGAGAACCTCTCGCTCACCGGTACCCATATCGGTTGCGAGACCACCCATTGCGGCGCCTGCACCGTCGATCTCGACGGCATGTCGGTGAAAAGCTGCACCGTGCTCGCGGTGCAGGCCCAGGGCTCGGAGATCACCACCATCGAGGGCGTCGCCAACGCCGACGGTTCGCTGTCGGCGCTGCAGGAAGGTTTCCGGATGATGCACGGCCTGCAATGCGGCTTCTGCACGCCTGGCATGATCCTGCGCGCGCAGCGGCTGTTGCAGGAAAATCCCAGACCGAGCGAGGCGGAAATCCGGATGGGCATCTCCGGCAACATCTGCCGCTGCACCGGCTATCAGAACATCGTCAAGGCGATCCAGTACGCCGCCGACAAGATCAATGGCGTCGAATTCAAGGAGGCTGCGGAATGAATGATATGACTCCCACGCGGGAACAACGCACCGCTGCCCTCGAAGGCATGGGCTGCAAGCGCAAGCGCGTCGAGGACGCCCGCTTCACGCAAGGCAAGGGCAATTATGTCGACGATCTGAAGCTGCCGGGCATGCTGCACGGCGATTTTGTCCGCTCGCCGCACGCCCATGCGCGGGTCAAGTCGATCAACTCGGAAGAGGCGCTGAAGGTGCCGGGCGTGCTGGCGGTCATCACCGCCGAGACGCTGAAGACCGTCAACCTCGCCTGGATGCCGACCCTGGCCGGCGACGTGCAGATGGTATTGGCCGACGGCAAGGTGCTGTTCCAGAATCAGGAAGTCGCCTTCGTGGTCGCCACCGACCGCTATGCCGCCGATGACGGCATCAACAAGGTCGTGGTCGAGTATGAACCGCTCCCGGTGGTGATCGATCCGTTCAAGGCGATGGACGCCGATGCCCCGGTGCTGCGCGAGGATCTCGCCGGCAAGACCACCGGCGCGCACGGCCCGCGCAAGCATCACAACCACATCTTCGAGTGGACGGTCGGCGACAAGGACCTCACCGACGCCGCCTTCCGCAAGGCGGAGGTCACGATCAAGGAGATGATCTCCTATCATCGCACCCATCCGTCGCCGCTCGAGACCTGCCAGTGCGTGTGCTCGTTCGACAAGATCAGGGGCGAGCTTTCGATCTGGGGCACCTTCCAGGCGCCGCATGTGATCCGCACCGTGGTGGCGCTGATCGCCAAGATCCCGGAACAGAAGATTCACGTGATCTCGCCCGACGTCGGCGGCGGTTTTGGTAACAAGGTGGGCGCCTATCCCGGCTACATCTGCGCCGCGGTGGCCTCGATCGTCACCGGCAAACCCGTAAAGTGGGTCGAGGACCGCATCGAAAACCTGACCGCGACCTCGTTTGCGCGCGATTACCACATGACCACCGAGATCGCCGCGACCAAGGAGGGCAGGGTCACCGGCCTGCGCGTCCATGTGCTGGCCGATCACGGCGCCTTCGACGCCTGCGCCGATCCGTCGAAATGGCCGGCCGGCTTCTTCAACATCGTCACCGGCTCCTATGACTTCCCGGTCGCGCATCTGTCGGTGGACGGCATCTACACCAACAAGGCGCCGGGCGGCGTCGCCTATCGCTGCTCGTTCCGGGTGACGGAGGCGGCCTACTGCATCGAGCGCGGCATGGATATCCTGGCCCAGAAGCTCGGGATGGATCCGGCGGAATTGCGGCTGAAGAACTTCATCAAGCCGGAGCAATTCCCCTATCACTCCGCGCTCGGCTGGGAATACGATTCCGGCGACTATCACACCGCGATGCGCAAGATGATGGAAACGGTCGACTATGCCGGCCTGCGCAAGGAGCAGGCGGCGCAGCGCGCCGCCTTCAAGCGCGGCGAGACCCGCGAGATCATGGGCCTCGGCGTGTCGTTCTTCACCGAGATCGTCGGCGCCGGCCCGTCGAAGAATTGCGACATCCTGGGGATCGCGATGTTCGATTCCTGCGAGATACGCCTGCATCCGACCGGCGCCGGCATTGCCCGCGTCGGCACCAAGAGCACCGGCCAGGGTCACGAGACCACATGGGCGCAGATCATCGCCACCGAGATCGGCATTCCCGCCGACAACATCATGGTCGAGGAAGGCAACACCGATACCGCGCCTTACGGGCTCGGCACCTACGGGTCGCGTTCGACGCCGGTGGCGGGCGCTGCGATCGCCATGGCGGCGCGCAAGATCAGAGCCAAGGCACAGATGATCGCCGCCTACAAGCTCGAGGTCCATGAAGGCGACCTCGAATGGGACATCGACGGTTTCCGCGTCAAGGGCTTGCCGGAAAAGTCGCTCTCGATGAAGGACATCTGCTGGGCGGCCTACAACTCGGTGCCGCCGGGCATGGAGCCGGGCCTGGAGGCGGTAAGCTACTACGATCCGCCCAACATGACCTATCCGTTCGGGGCCTATATCTGTGTGATGAACATCGACGTCGATACCGGCGTCTACAAGATCCGCCGCTTCTACGCGCTCGACGATTGCGGCACCCGGATCAACCCGATGATCATCGAGGGCCAGGTCCATGGCGGATTGACCGAAGCCTTCGCGATCGCGATGGGCCAGGAAATCCGCTATGATGACGAAGGCAATGTGGTGACCGGCTCGTTCATGGATTTCTTCATGCCGACCGCGGTCGAGACGCCGCACTGGGAAACCGACTTCACCGTCACGCCGTCGCCGCATCATCCGATCGGCGCCAAGGGCGTCGGCGAAAGCCCCAATGTCGGCGGCGTGCCGGCGTTTTCCAACGCCGTCAACGACGCCTTCTCGTTCCTCGGCTCGACCCACATCCAGATGCCGCACGACTACTGGCGCAACTGGCGCGCGGCGAAGAGCCTGGGAGTATTCGCGTAACGATGATTTGAAGCTCGTCATGCCCGGCCTTGTGCCGGGCATCCACGTCTTATGGCGGGAAAACGCACCGGCAATGAAAAACCGCGAAGAGATCGCGCAAGCGCTGGCAGCTAGCGGCTATATCGCCGACGGCGAACTTGCGACCGCGATCTCGCTGATGGCATTGCTCCGGCGCCCGTTGCTGCTCGAAGGTGAAGCCGGCGTCGGCAAGACCGAGGTGGCGAAGGCGCTGGCCGCCGCGCATGCAACCGAGCTGATACGGTTGCAGTGCTATGAGGGCCTCGATCAATCATCGGCGCTGTACGAATGGAACTACCAGCGGCAATTGCTGGCGATCCAGGCCCATCGCGACAAGGCCGACAGCATCGAGGATCAGATCTTCTCGGAAAAATACCTGCTTGAGAGGCCGTTGCTGGCGGCGATCCGCCGCGACAAGCCGCCGGTGCTGCTGATCGACGAAATCGATCGCGCCGACGACGAGTTCGAGGCGTTCCTGCTCGAGCTATTGTCCGACTTCCAGGTTTCGATCCCCGAGCTCGGGACAATTACGGCGACCACGATTCCGCATGTGGTCCTGACCTCGAACGGCACCCGCGAACTTTCCGACGCGCTGCGCCGCCGCTGCCTCTATCACTATGTCGATTATCCCGATGTGGATCGCGAGGCGCGCATCATCATGGCGCGGATCGCGGGCGCCGGGGCGTCGCTGTCGCTGCAGATCGCGCGGCTGGTCGAAAACATCCGTAAAGAGGAACTCCGCAAGGTCCCCGGCGTTGCCGAGACGCTGGACTGGGCGGCGGCACTGGTCGGGCTCAACGTGCGCGACCTGCACGATTCCCCCGAGATTGTGCACGAGACCCTGATGTGCCTGCTCAAGACCCATGAGGACAAGTCGCGCCTCACGCGCGAGGTGACCGAACGTCTGCTGGGGAAGGTCGCATGAGCTGCTGTGGCGCCAGCCCGGACTACAGGGAGATCGATGAGGTCTCGCGCCTTGTCTCGGCAAGGCTCGCGGCGTTTCTCAAGACCCTGCGCGACAACGCCTTCATTGTTGGGCTGCATGAAGGCCAGGACGCCGCCGCCTTGATGGCCGCAGGCTATGCCGAAAAGCCCGGACTGTTACGGGTCGCGTTCAAGCATCTGTTCTCGGCGCGGAAATCCGACTGGGACCGGTTCGACGGGCTGTTCGACGCATTCTGGCTCGGCCGCCGCGTCAAATCGCGATCGATCACCACGGGGTCGGCGAAGCCGGCCAGCAATCCGTCGCTGAAAAGCCTGCAGGACCCTCAATCCGAACGCGCCGGAAGCGAGACGGCGACCGACCAGGTTCCGTCCCCCGACGAGGCGGCCGAGGATCGCGCCGGCGAAGGCCGCATGGAAGGCGCGTCGCGCGCCGACAACCTGGCCGAGGTCGATTTTCGCAAACTGGCCGACCCCGACCAGATCGAACAGGCCCACGCCGCGGCGGCGCGGCTGGCGAAGATCATGCGCACCCGGCTGACCCGCCGCGATCTGGCGCGGCGGCGCGGCTACCGGCTCGACCTGCGAAGAACCATCCACAGCAATATCAGCCATGGCGGCGTGCCGATCAGCCTCGTCAGACGCCAGCGCAAGACAAAGCCGCTGCGGCTGATCATGCTGCTCGATGCCTCCGGCTCGATGAGCATGTACACCGGCGTGTTCCTGCGCTTCATCCACGGCGTGCTGGACGAGTTTCGAGAGGCCGAGGCATTCCTGTTTCACACAAGGCTTGCTTATGTGTCCGACGCGATGAAGGAAAAGGATCCGGCGCGGGCGCTCGATCGTTTGTCGATCATGGCGCAAGGTGCCGGCGGTGGCACCCGGATCGGCGAAAGCCTGCAGACCTTCAACCGCTGGCACGCCGCTCGGGTGATCCATTCGCGCAGTTGCGTGATGATCGTGTCCGACGGTTACGAGACCGGCGATGCGGCGCTGCTCGGCCGCGAGATGGCGGCTCTCGCCCGGCGCTGCCGCCGCATCGTCTGGCTCAATCCGATGATGGCGTGGCAGGGCTATGCGCCGGAGGCAGCCGGCATCAAGGCGGCGTTGCCGTACATCGATCTCTACGCGCCTGCCAATACGCTGAAAAGCCTGGCCGAGCTTGAACCCTATCTGGCTGAGCTTTGAGGATTGACGAGATGAGCTGCGATGCAAGGAACGCGGGTGTCTTTACCTCTCCCACAGGGAGAGGTCGGCGCGTAGCGCCGGGTGAGGGGTTTCGGTCTCTCGCTAGATCAGCGCCCCCTCACCCGATTTGCTGCGCAAATCGACCTCTCCCCGCTGGGGAGAGGTGACCG
This sequence comes from uncultured Pseudomonadota bacterium, assembly GCA_963729395.1. GTDB lineage: Bacteria > Pseudomonadota > Alphaproteobacteria > Rhizobiales > Xanthobacteraceae > Bradyrhizobium. The sequence continues at coordinate 138,836 of CAVSOS010000006.1, forward strand.
AGGAAGAGACATCCATGACCAAACATGTCGAGGTAATGGAGCTGGTGGCGGAACTCAAGGCAGCCGAGCAAGCCTTCGTTCTCGCTACCGTGGTGCGCACGGTGTCGGTGACCGCGGCCAAGGCCGGCGCCAAGGCGATCATCCGCCCCGACGGCAGCATCGTGGCGGGGTGGATCGGCGGCGGCTGCGCGCGCGGCGCGGTGCTCAGGGCCGCGCGCGAGGCGCTTGCCGATGGCGAGCCGCGCATGGTTTCGGTGCAGCCGGAAAATCTGCTCGCCGAACTCGGCGTCAGGCCCGGCGAGAACCGCGACGGCGTGCGCTTTGCGCAGAACATGTGCCCGAGCAAGGGCACCATGGACATTTTCGTTGAGCCGGTACTGCCGCATCCTTCGCTGGTCATTCTCGGCGCGAGTCCGGTGGCGATGTCGCTCGCGGGACAGGCGCGGCAGCTCGGCTACCACGTCACCATCGCGGCGCCCGCGGCCGATCGTGCTTCCGAGCCCGACGCCCATGTCATCATCGACGGATTCGAACTGCGCCATCTCAACGACGCCCGGCGCTTTGTCGTGATCTCGACGCAAGGCAAGGGCGACGAGGCCGCGTTGAAGGCTTCGGTCGGGATCGATGCCGCGTACCACGCCTTCGTCGGCAGCCGCCGCAAGATGGCAGCGCTGCGCGACAAGCTGATTGGCGAAGGCATCGCGACTGCGGCGCTCGATCAAATCAAGGCGCCGGCCGGCCTCGACCTCGGCGCCATCACGCCGGAGGAAATCGCGATGTCGATCCTGGCTGAAATCACCACCCTGCGAAGGCGCGGACAGCGCGCCCCGCTGACGTTGCAAACTCCTTGAGGAAATTCAATCATGCAGATGAACGACAGCCAGCGCATTCCTGCGTCCAGAGACAAAGTGTGGGCGGCGCTCAACGATCCGGAAGTGCTGAAGAAATGCATTCCGGGTTGCCAGAACCTCGAAATGTCCTCGCCGACCGAAATGACCGCGACGGTGGTGTTCAGGGTCGGGCCGGTCAAGGCGACCTTCGGCGGCAAGGTCACGCTGTCCGATCTCGACCCGCCGAACAGCTATCGCATTTCAGGCGAGGGATCTGGCGGCGTGGCGGGATTTGCCAAAGGCGGCGCAGCGGTGCGTCTGGAATCCGAAAGCCCTGAGGTCACGATCCTGCATTATGACGTCGATGCGCAGATCGGCGGCAAGCTGGCGCAGCTGGGCCAGCGGCTGATCGATTCCACCGCGAAGAAACTTGCCGGCGAGTTCTTTGCCGCGTTCGGCGCGGTGGTCGGCGGAGAGGTGGAAGCGCCAGCGGAGCCGGAGAGTGGCAAGAAAAGCTGGATCGCCAAGCTAACAGGCGCGGCCTAGTTTCGTCATAGCGAAGCCCGCTCTCGGCCCATGATTACGATCCGGATCGATCGATCGCCGCCACCTTCCAGTCGCTGCCGGGCGCGAGCTCGTCGTCAACGGTGCGGCGCAGGCAAGCAACTCCGCGCTCGTCACCGCCGCGTTGGAAAAGAAATGGCTGAACGGCTGGTCCGCTGCGGCCACCTTCGAGGGCGAATTCTCAGATGTCACGCGCTCTTACGCAGGCAAGGACGTGGTGCGATACGCATGGTGATCGCGCCGCCGCGGGCGTTGCTGGAAAAACTGAATTTGCTCAAGCAATTCAAGCTGTTTCTACCTGTCCAGTCTCGGCAGCAAAAATATTTCCGTTCCCTTCAGACCCAAATCACCTGCATATCCATCGCCGTCCCGGCCCACACAGAGGGGCGTTTCGCGATCGTCACGGACGTTGGGCACGGGATGCGGTGGACGCAGGCGGCGCGTTGACGAAGGCGCTACCTTGCGGACGGCGAAGTCGTGTGGTCCTGACGCCCCGACGCTGGCGTCAAGTTCGCGGATTCAATCTGCGGGCGATGGTGGCAACAAAGCCCGGTCACCAGGGAGAGCCCGAAGGAAACCGTTAAAACCATTGCGCGGGGAATGCCGGGCGAACCGGCGTGACCGTGGTGACTAACTCGCGTGTTTTTTTCTACACGCGAGGCTGCGGGCGCGTTGGGCGCCCGGCATTCCCTGCGCCCTCTGTATGAAGAGGGCCGGACGTTGATGCAAAACTCGCGCGAAATGCGTGGCGAGATCGCGAAGTCGTATCTTACCGTCATTGCGAGCGCAGCGAAGCAATCCATGAGGCAACAAGAAAGCAAGAGTGGATTGCTTCGCTACGCTCGCAATGACGGATTACTTTTCGTCGTCCCTACGCGATGCTCCGCAATGACGCCGAGAGCGCCGTGCCCGCCCTAATCGAACAGACTCGACACCAACTCTTCCGACGCCGTGCGGCCGATGGCTTCGGCGATCAGCGAGGCGATCGAGAGGGTGCGGATGTTGGGCGCGTTGCCAACCGCTTCGGTCGGCTGGATCGAAGTCGGTGATGACGAGCTCTTTCAGCTTGGAGCCGGCGATGCGGGCGGCGGCGCCGCCGGACAGCACGCCGTGGCTGATATAGGCGTAGACATCCTTGGCGCCGTTGGCGAGCAGCGCGTCGGCGGCGTTCACCAGCGTGCCGCCGGAGTCGACGATGTCGTCGATCAGGATGCAGGTATAGCCGGCGCAATCGCCGATCACGTTCATGACCTCGGATTCGCCGGCGCGTTCGCGGCGCTTGTCGATGATCGCCAGCGGTGCGTTGATGCGCTTGGAAAGGCCGCGGGCGCGCACCACGCCGCCGACGTCGGGCGACACCACCATGACATTGCCGAGGTCGAAGCGTTCCTTGATGTCGCGCACCATCAGCGGCGAGGCATAGAGATTGTCGGTCGGAATGTCGAAAAAGCCCTGGATCTGCCCGGCATGCAGGTCGAGCGTCATGACGCGGTCGACGCCGGCATGGGTGATCAGGTTGGCGACCAGCTTGGCGGAGATCGGCGCGCGCGACCCGACCTTGCGATCCTGCCGGGCGTAGCCGAAATAGGGAATCACCGCGGTGATGCGGCGCGCCGACGACCGGCGCAGCGCATCGGTGATGATCAACAGTTCCATCAGATGGTCGTTGGCCGGAAACGACGTCGACTGGATGATGAACACGTCCGAGCCGCGCACGTTCTCAAGGACCTCGACGAAAATCTCGTTATCGGCAAAGCGCCGGACGCTGGCCTTGGTCAGCGGCAGATGCAGCCAGTCAGCGATGGCCTGGGCCAAAGCGGGATTGGAGTTGCCGGCGACGAGCTTGATGGAGCCGTTCTTGGCCGACATCGAGGCTTCTCCCCGCGCCTTGCTGGATACGACGTTCAGCATCTAAAAATACCCGTGGAACCGGCGCCTGCGACGAGCGAGGTGATATCAAGGACGTGCCTCGGATGGCAACCCATGAAGCCGGTTTTCCTGCGCAAAATCAGCGATCGGCGAGGAAATCTGTCGTTACCGATCACTGTAGCCGAGGGCGCTGCCGCTGCTGAGGGCGCTGCCGCTGCCGAGGGCACTGACGCTGAACGCCCCCGAGGCCGGTGCAGGCTGGTCGGCGCTTGCCACCGCCGGGCCGCGCAGCTCCGGCGCGGGCGGCGGCACATCCGGAGGTGCCGTCCCGTTGATCATGCTGCTGAGGCCGCTCAATCCGGCCTGCGCGATCCGCCGCAGCACCAGATCGTCGGCGCCGGCCCAGGGGTCGCGTCCGGCCTTGCCGGCCGGTTCCTCGCCGGAAAGGCGCAATGCGCGCTGCTGGTTACGGTCATAGACGTCCCAGACCCACGCGATGGTGGCGCGGCCGCGGCTGACCTGGGCGGCGAGATAGCTTCGCACGCGGTAGGAGGCCGGACAATTCGCGCGACACGATCGACAGGCTGCGAAGCTTCGATTCGCTGTCCAGCACGCCGACCATCCGGTCGAAGACCTGCGGCGGCGGGCCGTCGATCGATTCGAACGCGACCGTCGCCCCATTGCCGGCCTGGGCGAACGCCCCACTGGCGGCTCCGCCGCCGGCGCAGCCGCCGAGGCCGCACGCCATCGCCAGCAGCAATACGGCAATCGCGGTACGGGGTGCAGTCCGGCTGGTCCGGAACAGGGTTACGATGGTGTCGCTCATCGCCCCGAGCGATATCGTTAAAACACGTTAAGGTCTAGGGCAGCGGCGGCACAAAGGCGAGACCAACATGAGCAAGCTGTTGACCGCGCGCCGGTCATTTGGCTCAAGTGAAGCACTTGCAAGTTGAGGCACCTGCAAATTGAGGCGCCGGCGCGGATGTCAGGCTTCCAGCATGATCGCGTGAACGTGGCGGCCGTAATCCGGCTCTTGCCGATGCACCGAGCGGCGGTAGCTAAAGAAGCGATCGTCGGAATAGGTATCGAGGCCGACATCGTCGATCATCAAAACCCCGGCGTTTTCGAGCCGCATCCGGATGAACCCCGCAAGGTCGAACATCGCGTGGCCCTCGCGTGCGGCGGGAAGGAAAAACAGCGCGTTCTCCGCATCGGCCTGCATGAACCGCTCGATGAATTCACCGCCCACTTCGTAACTGTGCTGGCGGATCAGCGGCCCGATGGCGGCGACCATGCCGCTTCGTTCGGCGCCGAGTTTTTCCATCGCATCGACGGTGGATTCCAGGATGCCCGTCAGCGCGCCTTTCCACCCCGCATGCGCGGCACCGATCACGCGCGCCTTCGGATCGGCCAGCAGGATCGGTCCGCAATCGGCCGCGGTGACGCCGATGGCGAGGCCTTCGGTGCGGGTCACGATGGCGTCGGCGCGCGGCCGCGCGCCCGGCCACGGCCTGGTCGCCACCGCGACATCGGGCGAATGGGTCTGGATACACGCTGAGAAAATGCTCCGGCGCCACGCCGATCTGCTCGGCCATCCGCCGGCGGTTTTCCGCGACATGCGTGGGATCGTCCCTGGAGCCGATGCCGCCATTGAGGCTGGCATAAATGCCGTCGGAGACGCCGCCGTCGCGGGTGAAGAACGCGTGGCGCAGGCCGGGAATGGCCGAAAGCAGCGGCGATCCCAGCGTCATGCCAGCTCCGTCTTGTCGATCGGCTCATGATCGCTCAGCCCCGCCAGCGTGGTCAGGTTCGGTTCCGAGATCGCGACCACCTTGAACATCGAGCCCATGCCGCCGCGTCCGCCGCCGATCAGGCGCTTCAGCGCGCCGGAAATGTCCTCGGAAACCTCAGGCGTGGCCTTCGCCATCAGGGTGACCGCGCGGGTTTCGATGCCGAGCCGCCTGAGGAACTCGCCCTGCGGCACCGGGCCGTGGACGCGGGCGCCGACATCCTCGGCGGCGCGCACCAGCGCCTGAAAATCGACATGGGCGGTGACGTCGGCCTGGCCGGGATTCTTCAAGGGGTCGGTGAAGCTGTGGCGGGCGATGGCCTGAAAGGTATCGCCGGCGTCGCTGCGCAGGTGGCCGTAATCGATGATCAGCGCCGCGCCGTCTTGATCGCGGACCCGGGTCGCGATCTTCATGATCTCGGCGTCGGGCCGCCATTCGAACACGGCGCCGACCGGTGCGGCGCGCACCAGCGGCGGCAACAGCACCTCGAAACGAGGCATCGGCTCGGCGGCGGCGCCGTACACCAGTTTGCCGTTGCCGTCGATCTCGACCGTTCGCTCGTGCCAGCCGGTTTCCCGCTTCACCACCTGATGGATCGGCAGCACGTCGAAATACTCGTTGGCAAAAATCACGGACGGACCGTCGGGCACGCTCGTCGATGCTGTCGTGCCAGGCGAGGTTGCGAACACCCGACAGCGTCGCCCGCTGTTTTTCGCGCAGCACCGGATTGATCTCGACGAGGTGGATGCTGAGCGACTGATAGAGCGGCGGCAGCACCCGCAGCGCGCGCAGCGCGTCCGCCATCATGGTGCCGCGGCCCGGTCCAAGCTCGATCAGCCGCAGCAGGGATGGCGAGCCGATCGCTTTCCACACCGACGCCGCCCACAGCCCGAGCAATTCGCCGAACATCTGGCTCACTTCGGGCGCGGTGGTGAAATCGCCCTCGCGTCCCAGCGGATCGCGCGAAACGTAATAGCCGTGCCGGGGATGCGTCAGGCACAGTTCCATGTAACGCCAGACCGGCATCGGCCCGGACGACTTGATCAGCTTCTTGATCTCGGATTGCAGCGGTGAATAATCGGTCACAGCGTTCCCTCGACGGGATCAGGCACGGATCGGCGCGCCCCGCGGCGCCATGCCACCATTATAATGATCGCGCCTGCAATCACCATCGGCACCGACAGCAACATACCCATGGTCAGGCCGCCCCACAAAAATCCGAGCTGCGGGTCGGGCTCGCGGAAGAACTCGCCGACGATACGCGCACAGCCGTAAATCGCAATGAAGCTGCCGAGGATCAGGCCCGGCCGCTTCAGGGCGCCGAGCCGGATCATCACCGCGAGGATGGTGAACAGCAGGATTCCCTCCAGCGTCGCCTCGTAGAGCTGGCTCGGATGGCGCGGCAGCGGCCCGCCATTGGGAAACACCATCGCCCAGGGCACGCTGGCATCGGCCGGCCGGCCCCACAATTCGCTGTTGATGAAATTGGCGATGCCGCCCGAGAAACAGCCCGATCGGACCGACCGCGGTGGTGATATCCCCCAGCGACAGGATCGGCAGGCTGTTGAGGCGGCAAAACAGTATCACCGCGGCCACGCAGCCGAGGAAGCCGCCGTGAAACGACATGCCGCCCTTCCAAAGCTCGAAAATCTCGGCGGGATGCTGAATGAAGAACGGAAGGTTGTAGAACAGCACATAGCCGGTGCGGCCGCCGAGGATGATGCCGATCGTGACCCACAGGATGAAATCGTCCATCTGCAGCAGCGTGATCGGCGCCGGACCGCCCCACAGCCTGTCATTCTTGATCAGCGCGCGGGCGTAGATCCAGCCCAGCACGATGCCGCCGATATAGGCCAGCGCGTACCAGCGGATCGCGATCGGCCCGATCGCAATGGCGACCGGGTCGAACACTGGAAAGGCAATGGTGAGGAAGGGCATGCGGCCGGCTTAGGACGACAGGTTGCGACGGTAGAGCGCCAGCAGCCGTTCCCAGTGCCGTTCCGCCGCGTCGCGGTCGTAAACCGGCCGCTTCGGAAAGGCGAAGCCATGATGGGTGCCGGGATAAATCTCGACCTCGGCATTGGCGCCGTCGGCCTTCATCGACTGCTTGACCTTCTCGATCGTCTCCATCGGCGCGTAAATATCGGTCTCCGCGCAGCCGAAATAGAGCTCGGCCCTGGTCTTCTGGCCGGCAAGATGCGGACTGTCGGGCTGGTCGGTGGCAAAACTCACGCCGTAGATCGACGCCGCGGCCTTGACGCGACCCTGAAAATGCGTCGCTGCGTTGATCGCATAGCGCCCGCTCATGCAATAGCCGAGGCTGCCGACGATATTCGCGCGGGCGGCGGACTGGCCGTCGGCATAAGCGAGCAGGGCGCGGGTATCCTCCATCACCAGGGGAATGGTGAGGGAAGCCATCAGGCTGAACATCCGCTTGCGCTCGGGCGCTTCCGGATCGGCCGGCAGCGGCCCAAGCTCCATGACGCCCGAGCGGTAATACAGATTGGGCAGCATCACGTAGTAGCCCGACGTCGCCAGCCGGCGCGCCATGTCGCGCAGTTCCTCGCGAATCCCCGGGGCGTCCATATAGAAAAGAATGACGGGATGCGGGCCGTTGCGCTCGGGATGGCTGATGAAGGTGGTGGCGTGGCCGTCTTTGGTGGGAATCTCGATCTGTTGGTCGATCATGGCGTTGCTTTTCGTTGCTCGGTTTGTCGGTTTCTTGGCTTCTTCTTGGCTTCGCGCGCATCGATACGATTGCAAGGAAACCGGACCATGACAAGGCGAGGTGCCTTGAAGGAACAACACCGGCCTTGAACGGCGCGGTCCGGATCGCCATTGTCTGACCTACCGACCCATTGCCGAACCTTTCGCAGCCGACCGGAGATTCCCACGATGACCCAGACCAGCAATCGGTTTTTTGACGAGATCGGGCGCCTGATGAACGACGCCGCCGGAGCCGCCCAGGGCGTCAAGCGCGAGGTCGATGCGGTGGTCCGCAATCAGGCCGAAAAAATCCTGCGCGACCTCGATATCGTCAAGCGCGAGGAGTTCGAGGCGGTCAAGGACATGGCGCGGCTGGCGCGCGAGGAAAACGAGGCATTGAAAGCGCGCATCGCCGCGCTGGAAGCCAAGCTCGGCGTTTCAGCGCCGGCGCCGGGCAATGGCAGCCCGAAGACGGGGGGCTGACGCCAGGAGCCTTCAGCGTACGGGTCATGGCGGGGTATGGCCAGGACCAGTTGAGGTGGGCGTCGCCGCTCTCAAAACGGCAGAATAATCCGCGCATTTCCTTGTCATTTCGGGACTTTGGGGCTAGAACGCCGCCACGTCCGCAGCCCCCGCACCCCTGGAGGCTTGCTGCGGCGTGCCAACGGGCCGCGATGCGGCCTTTAACTTTTTAGAAAACAAGGACTTATGCAATGGCGACCGTCAAGGAATTGAAGGCGACCGCACGTCCGGCAGGCGGCAAGGGGGCCGCACGGGCAGAGCGTCGCGCCGGGAGAGTGCCCGGAGTGATCTATGGCAACAACCAGCCCCCCGTGACCATTTCGGTCGATGACGCCGACCTGCGCCAGCGTATCCTGGCCGGCCGGTTTCTCACCACGATTTACGACATCGATCTCGAGGGCAAGAAGCATCGCGTGATTCCGCGCGACTTCCATCTCGATCCGGTGCGCGATTTTCCGATCCATGTCGATTTCATGCGGCTCGGCGAAGGCGCGACCATTCGCGTCAGCATTCCCCTGCACATCCAGAACGCGGAAGCGGCACCCGGCGTGAAGCGCGGCGGTACCGTCAACATCGTCACCCACACCATCGATCTGGAATGCTCGGTCGATAACATTCCGCAATATATCGAGGCCGATGTCAGCGGTCTGGAAATCAGCCACTCGCTGCATCTGTCCGACATCAAGCTGCCCGCCGGCGTGAAGTCACTGTCGCGCGAGGACGTCACCCTGGTGACCATCGTGCCGCCATCCGGCTACGCCGAAGAACTCAAGGCGGCGGCTGCGGCTGCTGCCGCCGGTCCGGCTGCTGCTGCGGCTGCGCCCGGTGCTGCTCCGGCGGCTGCTGGCGCTACCGCCGCGGCACCCGCGGCAGGGGCTGCTCCTGCGGCTGGCGCCAAGGCTCCGGCGGCCGGCGCCAAGGCGCCTGCTGGCGGTGGCGACAAGAAGAAGTAATGCGCATGATCCGCCAAAGTGTGAGCGGTTTGGCGAATGATCATGCGTCGCTTCATAAGTTAGCGCGCGATCGGACGCAAAACCTGCGACCACTTTTGCTGATCGCGCGCTAGCGCGGGATGCCGCGTCATGCGACTCTTTGTTGGGCTCGGCAATCCCGGCGCGAAGTACGCGCATAACCGGCACAATATCGGGTTCATGGTCGTCGATGAAATTGCGCGGCGTCATGATTTCGCACCATGGCGCCGCCGTTTTCAGGGCGAGACCGCGGAAGGCACGCTCGATCGCGAACGGGTGATCCTGCTCCGTCCCGCAACCTTCATGAACGATTCGGGACGCGCGGTGCAGGAAGCCGCGAATTTCTTCAAGCTCGCGGCAGGCGAGATCACCGTGTTTCAGGATGAACTCGAACTGCCGCCGGCCAAGCTGCGGGTCAAGGTCGGCGGCGGCATCGCCGGCCACAACGGCCTGCGTTCGATCTCGTCGCATATCGGCAATGACTATCGCCGCGTGCGGCTCGGGATCGGCCATCCCGGCGTCAAGGAACTGGTGCACAGCTATGTGCTGTCGGATTTTGCGAAGAGCGACCGCCCCTGGGTCGAGGCGCTCTGCGAAGCGGTTGCCGACAACGCCGGGTTGCTCGCGACCGACCGCGATTCGACGTTTCAGAACAAGGTGCATCTGGCGATGCAGGCCAAGGGATTTTTCGACAAGGACGATGACGGCGCTGCGTGACGCGCCGCCGGTCGCGACGAACGGATTTTAGGACACATCATGGGATTCAAATGCGGTATCGTCGGATTGCCCAATGTCGGCAAGTCGACGCTGTTCAATGCGCTGACCGAGACGGCGGCGGCGCAGGCGGCGAATTATCCGTTCTGCACCATCGAGCCAAATGTCGGCGAGGTCGCGGTGCCCGATCCGCGGCTCGACAAGCTTGCCGAGGTCGGCAAGTCGGCGCAGATCATCCCGACGCGGCTGACCTTTGTCGATATCGCGGGCCTGGTGCGCGGCGCGTCGAAGGGCGAAGGCCTCGGCAACCAGTTCCTCGCCACCATCCGCGAGGTCGATGCGATCGCCCATGTGGTGCGCTGCTTTGAGGATTCCGACATCACCCATGTCGAGGGCAAGATCGCGCCGCTGGCCGATATCGAGACCATCGAGACCGAACTGATGCTGGCCGATCTCGACAGCCTGGAAAAGCGCGTCGACAATCTGGCCAAGAAAGCCAAGGGCAACGACAAGGACGCCAAGGAGCAACTCGACCTCGTCAACCGCGCGCTGGTGCTGCTGCGCGAGGGCAAGCCGGCGCGGCTTCTCGACCGCAAGCCGGAGGAAGAACGCGCCTTCGGCATGCTCGGATTACTGACCTCCAAGCCGGTGCTCTACGTGTGCAACGTCGAGGAGGGCTCGGCCGCCGAGGGCAATGATTTCTCCAAGCTTGTTGCCGAACACGCCAAGAAGGAAGGCGCGCTCGCCGTGGTGATCTCCGCCAAGATCGAATCGGAAATCGCGACACTGTCGCGCGAAGAAAGGGCGGAATTTCTCGACACCCTCGGGCTGGAGGAAGCCGGGCTCGATCGCCTGATCCGCGCCGGCTACCAGTTGCTCGACCTCATCACCTATTTCACCGTCGGTCCGAAGGAGGCGCGCGCCTGGACCATCAACCGCGGCACCAGGGCGCCCGCCGCCGCCGGTGTGATCCATACCGATTTCGAAAAGGGCTTCATTCGCGCCGAAACCATCGCCTATGCCGATTACGTCGCCTCGGCGGCGAGGCCGGCGCGCGCGACGCCGGCAAGCTGCGGCTGGAAGGCAAGGAATATGTCGTCGCCGACGGCGACGTCATGCATTTCCGGTTCAACAATTAATGCCCCGCTCCCTGGTCGCGGATCGCGCCGAGATGTTCGTTGATGCGAAACACGATCAGGATGAATTCCGCGGTGATGCGCGAAAAGATGATGCCGACCACCACGCTGGCGATCGAGGACAGCAACAGAATGAATCCGCCGAACGGGCTGACCGCCATCGTCGGCCAGGCTGTTAAAGACGCCGGCAATTCCGAACAGCACAATCAACGCGATGACCAGCCAGTAGAACGTCTTGATGATGGTGGGCGTGATGAAACGGTCCCACTGAAACAAATCCCGAAATTCAAACATCGGTCATTCTCCCGGCAAGTCGAATATGAGTTACGTCCAAACCCGGCTGCTACAGCTCACGGCCTAGCTCCGAATGTCGTCGCGGGCAAGATCAGGGGCGCGTACCGAAGGGCGATGCCCGCCGGTGGAGAAAGAGCCATGCGAGTGGGCGGCTTGAGATTGCTGCAAATAACCGCCACAATCGGGCCTCCTTCCAACTATCCCCATCCATGACGCTCACCTTCGAAGATTTTCGGCCCGGCCATTTCGGCACATTCGGACCGCGCCGCGTCACGCGCGAAGAAATACTTGCGTTCGCCGCCGAGTTCGATCCGCAGCCGATGCATCTCGACGAAGAGGCGGCTTCGCGGTCGATGCTGAAGGGCCTCTCGGGTTCGGGCTGGCATATCTGCTCGATCATGATGCGCATGATGTTCGACGCCTATATGGGCCGCACGGCGTCGTTGGGCTCGCCGGGCGTCAACGAAGTGCGCTGGCTGGCGCCGTTGCGGCCGGGCGAAGATCTCACGCTCGATATCGATGTAACGGAGGCGAGGGTTTCGCGCAGCCGTCCCGACACCGGTATTGTCACGTTCAAGGGCATCGTCCGCAACGCGGCGGGGCAGGCGTTGTGCGAAATGGTCTCGCCGATCATCGTGCAGCGCCGCGCTGATGTCGCGGCGGGGTAGGCGGGCTTATGCGTTTCTTCGAGGACCTTGAGATCGGGCAGCGGCGCGAACTGGGGTCGTTCACCTTCACCGCCGAGTTGATCAAGAAATTTGCGGCGCAATTCGATCCGCAACGTTTTCATCTCGATGAAGAGGAAGGCCGCAAATCGCTGTTCGGCGGGCTCGCGGCATCGGGCTGGCATGTCGGATCGGTCTGCATGAAGCTGCTGGTGGCCGACGGCCAGCGTCAGTCGAAGGAGGCCGCCGCGCGCGGCGAGAAGGCCGCGGTCTGGGGACCGTCACCGGGTTTTCGCGAACTGCGGTGGATCAAGCCGGTGCTGGCGGGCGACACCATCCATTTTGCCAGCGAGATCGAAACGCTGCGGTCGTCGGAGAAGCGGCCCGAATGGGGCATCGCGCAGGCCCGCAACACCGGCACGAACCAGCGCGGCGACATGGTGTTTTCGCTGCTGGCGACGGCCTTCGTGCCCCGACGGAGTGCCGGCGCCTGAAGCGTGCGTCACGGCAAATGGAACAATTTTTTGATAACAGATTTTGAACCTTGTGCCCGTCAAATAGAACAACGGGACATTTGGCAGGGGACGACCATGGTAGACCGCGGCGGCTTGAAATTGGTGGGCTTTATCTTCGCAACCGTGACGCTGGCGGTGATGCTGGCCACCGGAATGGTGGTGAAGGGTTATGCGGACGGCGCCTATTCGCTCGAAGCAGCCCCGATCGCCGACCGTTAGGTCACCATCCGCTAACCATAACGACCGAATCGCGCGCAAAAAGGCACTGGCGATCAACGGCTCCAGACCAGCGCCAGCACCATTATCGCCAGCAACAACAGTCCGGCAAACCGGAGCATGATGGTCCCCATCCGGTGCGGCGAGGGCCGCAACGGAATCGGATCGGTATTGTCCGGCCGGATCGTCTTCATGAAGATTCCCGGGAAAAAGCCGCCGCTGCGTCCCGGCGCCTGCTCTTGGTCGCAGCCCGGGTCCGGGAAGTTCAACGAGTCCGGTAAAGTTCAAAGCCTGGCGAGCCCAAAACCGGGCAAGATCAAGGGCATGGCGGCCGAAACGAAACCGCCGCGCTGCCCTGATAAAGGGCAGGCGGCGGCCATCGAAGTCGAGAAAGACCCCGACAATCAGCTATTGCGAAGGCCTTCGGCGGCGCGTTTCCACTGCGTCACGTTATCGGCGATCATGCGCGTGGATTTCATCGCGGCCTGGCTGAGCTGGGCATAGCCGGAGATTTCGCGCTGCACGCGCTGACCTTCGGCATGCAACAGGTCGCGCAGGCTTTCGAGTTCGGCAATCAGGTTCTCGATTTCCGCGAGCGAGGTGCCGGCGACGCGCTGGATCAGCGAGTTGACGTTGTTGACGGTGGTTTCGTGATTGGGCTCGAGCGCCGTCTCGGCGCTGCTGAGCAGGCCCGGCGCCGGACGGCGTAGATAGGCGACGTCGTTGCGGACGAAATCGCGGATGCCGGCCTCGACTTCCGAGACCGCCGCGAGATTGCCGTCCACTTCAGTTGATTCAACTTTTTCAGAACGCGTGACATTCATCGGCTGTTCCCCTGTTTCGCGTGTGATGCGAGCGCGGATGTCCCCCGCACGACGAAAGTTAAAGTAACGCCATCAGTGCTGCTGATTTTGACCGCATCGCGGCCAATATGCGGCAATGCTCGATCTTTCACGCATCAGGTAAACGCCGCGACGGCGGCGCGGCCCTGGCGCCGGAAGACCGCCGGCCCCGCTCGGCCGGCGGTGATGATTATGACGCGATTCTGGGCAGGTGGATCGGACGCCCGAGCGCCTGCTCGACGAGATCGAAGGTGTCGACGAGAACGCGGATGCTGAGCAGCCGGCCGGCCTTGAATTGCGCGAAGTGGGCGAGCCGCAGGCTGATCGGCTTGTTGGAGTCGAGCGCGGTCAGCGAATAGCGCATCATCGACGAGGCGGAATCCACGCCCAGCATGATCGACTCGCGATCGAAGCGGTGGACCCGGACATTTTCCGCGATCTGCCTGATCACCTCGAGCACGGCGGCCTTGCCGCGGCGCGCGCCGAGAAAGGGAAACATGTCGATCGGTCCATAGACCGCCCAGTCGACATCCTCGTCGAGCAGGGGTTCGAGGTCTTCGGGCTGGCGCTCGTTGATCGCGCGATGCAACGCGCGTGAGAAGCGCCAGAGACTATGCTCTGTCATGATGGATTCCTGGACTGGATTTGCAAATCAGCAGAGGCTTTGATGGGCGTCATTGGCGACGCCGCGCCTTGGATGCTGCGGACGATGTTTGAAGCTTCAACTAGAGGCATTTGACCGAAATTCAATCTGCATTTTTGCATTGCACAAATGCAGGCGGGGAGCGCAGCGTTTTCCAGCGAAGTGGGTACCGGTTCGCGTGAAGAAAACGCGACGAAACAGGGCCTCCGTTCCGATTTCAATCGGAACGGAGAAGCCTTCAGCGGTCGCTCCGGCGCGCGGGCTCCCGTTCGAGGGCGATTTCGGCATCGCGGATCGCGATCACGCCGAACAGCAGCGCGCCGCCGAGCCCGCCGATCGCAGCACCGAGCGGCATGAAGGTAAAGAACACCAGCATGCCGCTATAGCCCTCAAAACTGGTGGTCTTGAAGATTTCGACCCAGGCAAGCCCGGCGCCGACGCCGAGCGCAGCACCGCCCAGCGCGCCCAGCATCAGACCCAGTAACGCCAGCAACGCGATTTTCATGGATGTATTTTCGCCTGTCGATATCAGCGAGACCTTGTGGTTGGTCGCAGCCAGGCGCGACGAGGTTCAAGGCGTTGATGAAAGCAATGTCCGGCGAGGTCATTCCGGGCCGACGCGCCCCGGAATGGCGTTGCCGACTATACCTCGTGGAATTTGCCGATCAGGTCCGCGATGACATCGCGTTCCAGCACCTGCTGAACCAGGTCGAAGGTATCCATGATCTCGCGAATCTCCGCGATACGGCCGTCATCAAAGGTATAGAAGGCCGCAATATCGAATTGCACGACCCGGTCGTTGCTGCTCTTGCGGAAGAACACGCGAATATTCGCCGCGACCTTGTCGCCTTCGGCAACGAGGATCGGCACTTCATAGCGCATCTCGGAATAGCGGGCGTGGACGGTTTGCCACATCTTCCTGAGCTCGTCCTTGCCGCGGTGGTGGCCCATATGCGGCAGGATATCGATCGGCGCGTTGGCGAAGAACTCGACGTCATCGGTGCAGCGGGACAGCGCGCCCTCGATGTCGCCGGCATAGAACATTTCGAGAAAATTCAGCACGCGCTGCCGATGCAGACCTTTAACCATTTTTCTTCTCCGCCGGTGTTAGGCCCGACTCGCATTGTCGCCCGCATAGTGAACCGAATTGCGCGGGGATCAATCGGCAAAACTGACGCTACCTGTTGGTGTCGCGAGATTGAAGGCGGTACGCAACCGCGGGATGTAGTTGGTGGCCATCTGCACGGAAATCCTGCCCTGGCGGTCGGATCTGACGGCCGCAGGCCGGGCTTTTGGCGCCGGCGCTGCGGCGCACGGCGGCCAACCTGCAGGGATCGCCGGTCGTTCGCGCCACGGTTGCGGCGATGCGCCGCGCCTTGCCGGCAACGCCGTCACGGCGGATTCCGGGGCGCGCTGCGCCCGGCCTGGCAGAGCCGGTAAAACCTGACGTCAGTTCTTCTTGCTGTTGGGGCTTTGGCCGGCTGCGTGCTTGCCGCTCGCGAACGGATTGACCGGCGCGGTGCCGCCCTTCTTGAGGTTCTTGTCCGCCTTCGGTTTCTTCTTTTCCTTGTTGCTGCGCATCTGACCCTTGGCCATGGCGATCTCTCCGGCGCCCGGTTGAAAAGACTCGGCGCGACGCACGAATAGCAAATTCGCTGCCATTTGTATGCAGCGGTGAAGACTGCAGGACCATCGATCGATCATCGCCGCTGGCGCGTTGTTGTTTCGCGGGATGGCGGCGGCCTTGAATGGCCGGCGCGTCTGCCTAAGTGACGTTGGCCTGAGTAACCTGGGCGCGAACCAGCGATGGAACTGGATCGCCGCCCCGCGATTGACCGATCGCGTCGCTTCGACCAAGCCATCCAAAGAGGACCTGTCATGAAAACGATCGCCACATTGCTCGCCGTCGCTGCCTTCGCGCTGGCAGCGAACACGGCCGACGCCAAGGGCTGCCTGAAAGGCGCGGTGGTGGGCGGCGTTGCCGGTCACTATGCCGGCCATCACGCGGTGCTTGGCGCCATCGCCGGTTGCGCCTACGGACGCCACCACGCAAAGGAGCAGGCGCGGCAGCAGCAGCAACAGCATGACGCCCCGGCCGGGCACGAGAACCAGCCGCCGGCCGGTCAGGAGAAGCTGTGAAGGGGGTGCGGACGCATCCTCCCTCTTGACGTCGTCCCGGCCTTGAGCGGGGATCCATAACCACTGGCGTGGATGATTGCGGAAGGTCTCACCTCGTCGTCTTATCGATAGGACACGGCGTATGGGTCCCGGCTCAAGGCCGGGACGACATGGAGGGGGCGCGTTCGCGCGCCATCGATAGTCACGGATTTGATTGTCAAACAGCCAAGACACCGTCATCGCGAGCCAACGGGTCGCGCGAATGCGCGCCCGATGACAGGCTCCGCGAAGCAACCCAGAGACCCGGCCGTCATTGCGAGCGAAGCGAAGCAATCCATGCGCAACACGAAGGCAAGAATGGATTGCTTCGTCGCTTGCGCTCCTCGCAATGACGACGTGACGCAATTCCACCTTCCCGCGGCGCGATGCGCCCGAGTTGTGCTGAAAAGTCCCGCCTTCTGAAAACAGAGGGCGTGGGGAATGCCGGGTGCCCGTTGCACCCGCAGCCTCGTGCGCAAAGTGTAGGTAGCACACGAGTTAGTCACCACGGTCGCACCGGGATCACCCGGCATTCCCGCACGCAATGGTTTTACGGCTTACTTCGCGCTCTCCCAGGTGATCGGGCTTGTTTGTCACCTTCATCGGCGAAATTTCTTTCACCGACTTGACGCCAACCATTGAGGCGTCAGGACCACACGACTTCGCCGTCCGCAAGACTGCGCTCTCGTCAGCAGCGCTGCCCGCGTCCATCGCATCCCTGCCTTACGTTCGTGACGATCGCGAAACGCCCCTTGTGTCTGGGCCGGGATGGCAGGAGATGTAGAGCTGATTTGGGCCAAACGGGAACGAAAATGTTTTTCGGACAGGACTGGACAGGGCAAATCAGGTTGATCGCACAGGAGAATTTTTTCTTGGCGCGCAGCCGCCCCGATACCATCGCCGCATTGAATGCGTCGATCAAACATGTGACCCTGATCCAGCAAAGCAAGGAATCCCACATGAAAGCTGCCTTCATCGAACGGCACGGCGGGCCGGAAGTCCTGCAATTCGGCGAGATGCCGGATCCCGTGGCTGCAGCGGGCGAGATCGTGGTCGATATCGTCGCCGCCAGTGTCAATGGCGCGGACTGGAAGGTGCGCGAGGGCAAATCGAACCCGGTTGCCCGATTTCCTTACATTCTGGGGCGGGATTTCTCCGGTGTCGTTGCGGCGCTCGGGGAGGGTGTCACGGACCTGCGCGTCGGCGATGAGGTGTTCGGCGTCTGCGACGTCGGTCAGGAGGGCGCCTATGCCGAGAAGATTGCGGTCAAGGCGGCCATCGTCGCCAAAAAAACCGGTCGCCTGTCGCATGTCGATGCCGCGGCGCTGGCGCTGGCCGGGTTGACCGCGATTTGCGCCATCGAAGACACCCTGAAACTGAAGGCGGGCGAGACGATCCTGATCCAGGGCGGCGCGGGCGGTGTCGCGAGCTTTGCCATCCAGCTGGCGAAACATCTGGGGGCTCGCGTCATCACGACCGCAAGTGCTGCGAACCATGATTATCTCGGCGAGATCGGCGCCGACGAGATCATCGATTACAATGCGGTGGATTTTACCAAGGTGGTGAAAGGCTGCGACGCCGTGTTCGATACCGTCGGCGGCGACGTCGCGCAGCGGTCATTCGCGGTGCTGAAACCGGGCGGCCGCGCCGCCTTCATTGCCTCCGGCGCGCAGGCGCCAAAGCCCGACCGCGGCGACGTCGTTGCCTTGCGGCCCAGCGTCGGACGCGATCGGCCGCATCTCGAGCGCATCGTGGCGCTGGTTGCGGCCGGGGCCGTCCGTCCCCCGGAAGTGACACGCTATCGGCTCAGCGACGCCGCGGCCGCGCACCGGGTCAGCGAGTCCCGCCACTTTCGCGGCAAGCTGGTCTTTGTGGTGCGTTGAAGCACGGTCTCAGGGTCCGCCGATGGGCCGTACCGACTCAGGCGGCGACCCGCCTCGTCGGACGCCGGGATGGCGCCTTCTTCGGCGGCGGCAATAGCAGGTCGGCCGGCACGCGGAAGCGGGCGCGCAATCTCTGCACCATCGCCATACTCAGTCCCTTCTTGCCGCGAAGAACTTCACTGACGCGACTGGGGGTGCCGAGGATCGGCACCATGTCGGCCCGAGTGAGGCCATGCTGATCCATCAGGTGACGGATCAGGTCCGCGATGCTCGGAGGCCGGCGCGGCCAGTTGCGTTCCTCATAAGCGGAAATCAGGCGCGCCTGGGCCTCCAGCCGCACAATATCGGTTGGATCATTCGAGTCCCAAAGCCGATCAACGAGCGCACGCGAGTTCGGCATCGCTGTCGATCAAGATCATGGTTGCATCCATTACACCGTCTCCGCATCTATCTCGTCATATTCGGCGTGCGTCCCGAAGAATCGGATCGCCAGGACGCTCGCCTGATATTGCACGCGGGCAATCAATCGATAGTCGTTGCCCTTGATGTTGAACACAATCCGACCGGCCTTCAGAATGCTCGCCTTCGGATACGAGGCCTTGACGTCCTCGGGATTGCGCCACTCGGCACGGGTGACAATGTCCAGCCAGGCATCGTATTGTGATCGCGCAGCTTTGATCCCTCGAGGCCGGCGTGGTTGGCAAAATAGCTCTCGACCACCTCGGCGCCAATGATGATCATCTAAGGAGCGTCGCACAAAATTCCAAAAATTGGAAGATCAATTCTGCGCAGAACCAATAGCAATAGCGGGGTCATTTCGGCGAGCGGGATCGGAGAAGCTGACGCTCCGGGATAGACCGGCGCGCCGTAGCGTAGAGTGGCGCGCCACGGCCGACGAAGATGGGCACTATTGCTTCGCTGTGACGCTACGGGTCAATGCGATATAACGCGCGAGCGGCCCACCATCCGAAAGAATAGCCAAGCTTGCGGCGGCCTTCGGCCTCGCCTGGAGCGCCTGGGAGAGTCCTGACCCTTGCCTTCTGGCTTGTAACGCGTTACATTGTAACGCGTTACGGAAGGAGAAATCCAATGACCGCGCCAGCCGAGAGGATGAAGATGATGCGGCAGCGGAGGCGCGCGCGGGGCCTGCGCGAACTGCGTCTCGTGGTGGCCGATGCCCGCTCGCGGGCGGTGCGACGACGGGTTGCGAAGCAGGTCGCCAGTCTCGACCCTGATCGCGAGCGCGAAGCGCTGCAGTGGATCGAGTCGGTCTCCGAGTTTGACACAGATGCAACGCGGTGACGTTGTGACTGTTGCAGCGGCGGGTGACTACGGCAAGCCCCGCCCGGCGGTTATCGTGCAGACTGACGCCTTTCCGGAGAGCCATGCCTCTGTAGTGCTTTGCCAGTTGACCTCCGAACTGGCAGACGCTCCAGATTTTCGCGTCACCATTGAGCCAAAGCCCGAAAATGGATTGCGGCTTAGATCGCAGGTGATGGCCGACAAGCCGGTCACCGTAAGACGCGAACGGATCGGGGAGAAGATCGGGCGCCTCGGCGATCAAGACATGGCTCGGCTCGGAATTGCCTTGGCGTTTGTCCTGGGACTTGCGGATTAGCGCGGCGCCGATTCAGGCGACGGGCGACAAGTTCCACGTGCGGCTGTCGGCGGCTTGATGCGGTATTCTCCGACGCCCGGCAACGATATCGTGCAAAATCGTACAGTGGCGCGCCGGACACGATTCGAACGCGTGGCCAGTGACTCAATTTTCCAAACAGCCCTGACATTGTCATTTCCGGGGCGCGCGAACCGAGCTCGGGTTTACCCGAGTTCGGCAATATCATTGTTCAAGTCGGCAACAGCCGACTTGAATGCGCGAGCCCGGAATCCATAACCACGACAGGGCGTATGGATTCCGGACAGCCGCTACACGGCTTCCGGAATGACGGTTTATCTTAGGTCAACCGAAGCCAGAAATTCCTCGGCCGTCTCAAGCGACGGAAAGCGGCCAAGCTCGCGATAATCGGGATCGTGCTCGGCTGTGTCGGGCGAACGAAGCGCGACAAATTCGTCGCCGTCTTGCTCAACAAGCTCCGTCAAATCCTCGCTCTTGAACGGCGTCATGTCCCGCGCGCCACAATGCGGGCATGTATCGTCGCACATGCAGGACCATTCGTCGGCCCATCGACGTCTGCAGCGTTCGCATTTGTAGAGGTTGAGAAACCACGCCATCGAGAATCTCCTAAGAGTTGGACTGAAAATGTATCCAGCATTTTCGGTCGCTTTCAAATCTCCTGAACACGGTTCTCCTCGTCATGGCCGGGCTTGTCCCGGCCATCCACGTCTTTCTTGCTTAACTTCAGCTAAGACGTGGATGGCCGGGACAAGCCCGGGCATGACGTACTTTGATAAGCGAGACTCTACGATCGCAAACGATAATTTCCTCGCGACACGAAATCGATAAATCCGCGGTCGCGCAAATACTGAAGCTGCTGGCGTATCTTGGGTTTGACGTTCTGGTTGCCGGGATAGAGATCGCCGAGATGCCGTTCGAAGGCGTAGACCTCGTCGAGCGTGAAGTCACGCTTCCCGAGCGATTCCACGCAGTTCATGACATCGAGCAGCCAGCCGCGCGTGTCCGGCGATTCGTTTCTCAGGAACAGCGTCTTTTGCCATTCGGCGAGCACCAGTTCCTTGGCGCGAACAGTCCCGTTCTGCACGATATGAATCTTGCCGGACTCCGGGACGCGGTTGAGCAGGATGTTTGACCCGATCCAACCCGCGCGGCGCGCGGTGGCGGCCAACGGCTTTCGCTCTTCGATGATCTCGCGGACGAAAAAGTGCTTGGGCACGATGAAGAAATTCACGACCTCAAGTGACTTGAGATCGTAATTCATCAGGAACAGATTTGGATTGTTGCTCGCCGCCAGACGCTCGCACTTGGTCTTGAACGCGCCGTCGACAACCCTCGTTCCGAATTTGCCTTTCTGGCTTTTTAACTCGAACTCCTCGTTGCACGAGGTGCAAAAGAAATCCGCGAGCGGGCTGTTATTCGGGAAAGAAGAAATCTTCGCGTTACCGCAATGCGGGCAATAGGCCCAAGTGCCGACCCAGGCTTCCGTCCATGCGCGCGCGCTTTGTGAGCCGCTGGTATAGGCGGCTTGGGATTCTTCGAAACCGAGCTTCATCATCTCAGCACGACCAAATCCTCAAAATTCTCATCGATCAATACTATTTTTGCGTACTGATCTGATGGACTAACCCCACCGACTCTTATTCTGCAGGAGCGAAATCAAATTCCATTTGTGGCGGCAAAACGTCTATCTCGGCCGGAATGGGGTCGACTTGTTCTTGATATGCGGCAACATTCACATAGTCATGAGGCCGCTTTGGCCATTTACGGATATGTGGAGGCACATAGCGACCAGGCAGATCGCCCTTCTTCCTTTTCATCGAAAGAACTCCTGAATCTCAACGGCACTGGCCACAAGTATCTGGCCATCGTCTAGTTAGCTCGATTGACGACTAACCCGCCTAAACACAACTATTTTGGTTCCTGATTCGCGTATATCGCCATTTGCGAAAACCCAAAGGAGGCAATGCCTAAGAACTAGGAATACGCTGAAGTCCCTGATTTCCTCCGAACCAGTCGGATAGGGGTACCAAACCACCGAAAAAGAGCGGAAAGGCCCCGTTTTTACATCTTTCGGTGTGGATACGCGGAACAAATTAGCAACATTTCTCTTGCGTCGAATCACAACCAGGAGCTACCTACACGCCTCTCCACACCGAAACAGTGCTTTCCAATTTCGTTTCTGAGTAAGGAAAAGCGTATGGCTCCGAAGTCAAATCCCAAGGTCGGCACGTCCCGCATCCGATTCATCATGGTCGATGCGGAAATCGCCGATGGCGATATCACGTCCGTTACCCAGGCAATCACGAGTGCGCTTCGCGGTCCAACCCCTGCTACGGTGGTGAAGCGGATCGCTGCGCCAGCGCTGGCAGCGAATGGCCATACCGAGCCTGCAGATGCTGAATTCGTTGAAGAGGCCGAAGAGGAAGTTGATGCTGTCGATATTACGCCGGCAGTCCCGAGGCAGAAAGCGCCACGCAAGCCCGCGCCTAAGCCCAGTGTGATCGAACTCGATATTATGAGCGAGCCGCCGCTATCGTCGCTTACCGACCCAAAGAGCAACCATAAGCGCTATCTCGCTATCTCGGCGTGGCTGCATGATCACCGCAACATCGAGGCCGTCACGACCGACCATATCTACACCTGCTATCGGCATTTGGGCTGGCCGATCGACATTCTCGACTTTGCCCAGCCTCTCCGCGAACTCAAGCACAAGCAATACTTTACCACGCCAGAGCGCGGAAAGTACGCAATCAACCAGCTTGGCCTCGCAAAGGCCGCGGAAGCCGATAGTGCAGCTTCATGAGCTCGTTGGGCAGGTGCCTGGCTTCGATACGGCGGCGCCGAGGGAGCAGATTAAGCTCTTTGCCTGGTGGCTTCACGTCCACAATGGCAAGGAGCTGTTCGGCCCCGCCGAGGTCCGCGCATGTTATGCGAAGCTGCATATCAACGAACCACCTGCTCTCGCCACTTACTTGACGAGGATAGCTGATGCGCGCCCGGCCGATCTCTTGCGCGAGAAAGGAAAGTATAAACTCGCGCGTCAGGCGCGGACCGAGCTGGACAAGACCTACGGAATTCACCAGAGCATCATTCAGGTAAGCAAGATACTCTCAGACCTGCCTGGGAAGATTCCTAATGTTGAGCAGCGCACGTTCCTGACCGAAGCACTCAAGTGCTATAAGGTTGAGGCCTACCGCGCCTGCATCATCATGACGTGGAATCTCGCCTACGCGCATTTGCTCGACTGGATTTTGAGTGACCAGACCCGGCTCGACCGTTTCAATGCAGCAATATCGAAGCGTTATCAAAAGATGACCACGTTGAAGATCAGCAAGTACGATGAATTCCTCGACGAGCTGAAAGAATCTCAGGTCATCGAGGTTTGTAACAGTGCCGCGCTGTTCAATTCCAATATTTTCAAGATCTTGAAGGACAAGCTGGACCGCAGAAACATCGCCGCGCATCCATCAAGCGTGATTGTGGTTCAGTCCCAGGCCGACGACGTTGTAACCGACCTTGTGAACAACGTCGTACTGGCGCTCACCTAATCACGGGATGTTATCGACTCTGCGGCTGGCGCCGTAGCCGCTACCTCTTCTTCCACCCACCCCTATGCCCCGGTGCGCCGCCAGAGGAGCGCGGCGCGGGTCCGAACTCCGGGCCGGACTGGCGCGAGTCGGTGGGCTGGAAGATTTTGCTGCCGGTGTGCGGGCTGTCGTCGCGCGCGGGTTTGCGGCCGGGGCGGTAGGGCAGGGATTCCGGGCCGTGCATTTCGTCGAGATGGGGTTTGTGGACTTTTGAGGGGACGCTAGCGCCTCCCGTGGCTCGCCCCTCACCCCGACCCTCTAAGAGCGAGCTTCGCTCGTCTCGACCCCGTGAAGAACGGGGCGAGGGGGAAGAAGCGCCCGCGCGCGGGGAGGGTGACGAAGAACCGCGCTTCTTCATGGCGCCCGCCGGCAAGTTTGCGGCGTCGCCGTATTTCTTGGTGCCGGCATAGGCGCCGGCCTTGTTTTGCACCGTGCGCTGCTTGGCGGTGGGGTCGTCGACGACGGCGAGTTCAGTGGCGCGGAGGCGCTTGACTTCGTCGCGGAGACGGGCGGCTTCCTCGAAGTTCAGGTCGGCGGCGGCTTCGCGCATCCGGGTTTCGAGATCGCCGAGCACCGCCTCGAAATTATGCCCGATCGAGATCACGTCGTCGGCCATGCCGCCGTCGCCGATTTCCACCAGCACATGGTCGCGCTCGTAGACGCTGTTCAGGATGTCGCCGATGGATTTCTTGATGCTCTCCGGCGTGATGCCGTTGGCGGTGTTGTATTCGACCTGCTTCTCGCGGCGGCGGTCGGTCTCGGCGATGGCGCGCTCCATCGAGCCGGTGATCTGGTCGGCATAGAGGATCACCTTGCCGTCGACATTGCGCGCGGCGCGGCCGATGGTCTGGATCAGCGAGGTCTCGCTGCGCAGAAAACCTTCCTTGTCGGCGTCGAGGATCGCGACCAGCGCGCATTCGGGAATGTCGAGGCCCTCGCGCAGCAGGTTGATGCCGACCAGCGCGTCGAACGCGCCGAGGCGAAGATCGCGGATGATCTCGATGCGCTCGATGGTGTCGATGTCGCTGTGCATGTAGCGCACGCGAATGCCCTGCTCGTGCAGGTATTCGGTGAGGTCTTCCGCCATGCGTTTGGTCAGCACGGTGACGAGCGAGCGATAGCCGGCCTGCGCGGTGGCGCGGACCTCGCCGACGAGATCGTCGACCTGGCGTGCGCGCCGGGCGGATATTGACCGGCGGATCGATCAGGCCGGTCGGGCGGATCACCTGCTCGACGAACACGCCGCCGCTCTCGTTCAGCTCCCAGCCGCTCGGCGTCGCCGACACCGCGACCGATTGCGGGCGCATCATGTCCCATTCCTCGAAGCGCAGCGGGCGGTTGTCCATGCAGGAGGGCAGGCGGAAGCCATATTCGGCCAGCGTCGCCTTGCGGCGGAAGTCGCCTTTGAACATGCCGCCGATCTGCGGCACGGTGACGTGGCTTTCGTCGGCGAACACCAGCGCATTGTCGGGCACATATTCGAACAGCGTCGGCGGCGGCTCGCCGGGGCGGCGGCCGGTGAGATAGCGCGAATAGTTCTCGATGCCGGCGCAGCTTCCGGTGGCTTCCATCATCTCGAGGTCGAAGGTGGTGCGCTGCTCCAGCCGCTGCGCTTCCAGCAGGCGGCCCTGGTTGTTGAGCTGATCGAGCCGCAGTTTCAGTTCGCACTTGATCGACTTGATCGCCTGCACCAGCGTCGGCCGCGGCGTCACATAATGCGAGTTGGCGTAGATCTTGATGAATTCGAGCTCGTCCTGCTTGTGGCCGGTGAGCGGATCGAACTCCTCGATATTCTCGACGACGTCGCCGAACAAATTCACGCGCCAGGCGCGGTCTTCGTAGTGCGCCGGGAAGATGTCGATGACGTCGCCGCGGACGCGAAAGGTGCCGCGGGTAAAATCGGCCTGGGTGCGCTTGTATTGCAGCGCCACGAGATCGGCGATCAATTGCCGCTGGTCGATGCGCTCGCCCTTCTTCAGCGCGAAGGTCATCGCGGTATAGGTCTCGACCGAGCCGATACCGTAGATGCACGACACCGAGGCGACGATGATGACGTCGTCGCGCTCCAGCAGCGCCCGCGTCGCCGAATGGCGCATGCGGTCGATCTGCTCGTTGATCGAGGAATCCTTCTCGATATAGGTGTCGGTCCGCGGCACATAGGCCTCGGGCTGGTAGTAGTCGTAATAGCTGACGAAATACTCCACCGCGTTGTCGGGGAAGAAACTCTTGAACTCGCCATAGAGCTGCGCCGCCAGCGTCTTGTTCGGCGCGAGGATGATGGCCGGGCGCTGCGTGGCCTCGATCACCTTGGCCATGGTGTAGGTCTTGCCCGAGCCGGTGACGCCGAGCAGCACCTGGGTGCGGTCGTTGCGCCGGATGCCCTCGACCAGTTCGGCGATCGCGGTCGGCTGGTCGCCCTTCGGCTCGTATTCGGACTTGATCACGAACGGCACGCCGCCTTCGGATTTCTCCGGGCGCGGCGGGCGGTGCGGCGTCCAGATCTTGACCTGGCCGTCGTCGCCCTTGAATTCGGGGCGGCCGTCGCGGATCAGCGCCTCCAGCGCGTCCGCGGTGGCGGCGACGCCGAGCGCCTCCATCTTGTTGCGCGGCGGCCGCGCCATCGCCGCGGCGTCTTCCTCCTCGGTGGTGAAGCCGAGTTGCTTCGCCAGTTCCGGATCGAGCGTGGGGATGGTCGCGGAGGTGCCGTAATTGGCCGGCGCGAATTCGCGCTGCGGGGATTCGTCGAAGCCGTGCTTGTTGGAAGCGCCCCCACCCTGCCCCCCGTCAGTCGGGCAGGCTCTCCCCGCAAGCGGGAGAGGGGACGAAGGTTGCGAATCCGCGGCCAAATCTTTTCCGCCAGCAAAGCCTTTGCTACCGATATCCGGCGCCAGCCGCCTGGAGCCCTCTCCCGCTTGCGGGGGAGGGTTGGGTGGGGGCGAGCCAAGCGACGCGCGCATTTGCGACCGAAGCATCCCGCTTCGCCACATCATCGCTGGTGCCGCGTGTCGAGGCCCGCGCGCGATGCGCGGCGGCCTCGCCGCCGGAGCGGCGATCCCAGGAATTATCCGGCGGCGGCTGCAATCCGGTGCCGGAGCCCATGCCGGCATCGCCGCGGTTGATCGCGGGATTGAGCAGTTCCGCCAGCGCCGGCCCGATCGGCTGCACGTCAGGGCCGATGCGCCTTGGATTTGGGAGTTTTGCCGGATTTCTTTGAATTGTCGGGGGGCTTGGCCATGTCCGGAATATGGGACGAGTCCGGCGGCGAGAAAAGGGCGATCCGGCGCCGTCACGCGGATGAGCATGAGATGTTGACACGACGTTGTCAGCAGCGGTCAGCAGGAACGCGGCACCGCGCGTCATCACTTTCCCGCGCGCATCGGGCCGCGCCATTGACTCACTTGCGGGTTCCGGTGAACATTCATGCAATCGCATCTATTTTGCGCATCTACTTTGCGAACGCCCATTCATCACGTCAGGAACGCCCCATGATCGACCTCTATTACTGGACCACGCCGAACGGCCACAAGATCACGATGTTTCTCGAAGAGACCGGGCTGCCATACAAGATCTTCCCGATCAACATCGGCAAGGGCGATCAGTTCAAGCCGGAGTTCCTCAAGATCGCGCCAAACAACCGCATTCCGGCGATGGTCGATCACGAGCCGCAAGTGAACGGCAAGGCCGGCGGCAAGCCGATCTCGATCTTCGAATCCGGCGCGATGCTGCTGTATCTGGCCGAGAAGACCGGAAAATTTTTGCCCGCCGACATCTATGGCCGCTATGATGCGATCCAGTGGACGTTCTGGCAGATGGGCGGGCTCGGGCCGATGGCCGGGCAGAACCATCATTTCAGCAACTACGCCCAGGAAAAAATCAAATACGCCATCGACCGCTATGTGAACGAGACCAACCGGCTTTACGGCGTGCTCAACAAGCGGCTCTCGAACCGCGAATTCATCGCCGGCGATTATTCGATCGCGGATATGGCGAGCTATCCCTGGGTGGTGCCGTACAAGAACCAGAGCCAGAACATCGACGACTTCCCGCATCTCAAGCGCTGGCTCGAGACCATCGCCGCGCGCCCCGCCACGGTGCGCGCCTACGCCAAGGCCAAGGAGGTCAATCCGAATTTCGGCCAGCCGTCGATCCGCACCGAGGAAGAGCGCAAGCTGCTGTTCGGGCAGACCGCCGCGGTGGTGAGGTAGCTGAAATTACACTCTCGTCATGGCCGGGCTTGTCCCGGCCATCCACGTCTTGCTTGATAAAAAGAAAGACGTGGATACCCGCGACAAAGCGCGGGCATGACGGTTGATAGTCAAGCCGCCACCGCAGACTCATCGTGTTTTCGCAATGACGGTGCGGATACTGCGTGGGGATTTTCGATATGAACCTAAAACTCTTCGAACTCGTCGGCGCTGACGAGACGCGTCCGTTCAGCCCGTTCTGCTGGCGGACGCGGATGGCGCTGGCGCATAAGGGGCTGTCGGCGGAATCGATCCCCTGGTGCTTCACCGACAAGCACGCGATCGCGCCGCATCAATCCGAAAAGGTCCCGGTGCTGATCGACGGCGACACCTCGGTCGCCAACTCCTGGACCATCGCGAATTATCTGGAAGACCATTATCCGGACCGGCCCTCTTTGTTCGGCGGCGAGGGCGGCCGCGCCATGGGGCGGATGCTAAATTGGTGGGGCGACATCACCGTGGTCGGCGGCATGTTTCCGCTGATCGTGGCGGATATCCCCGGCCATCTCAAGCCGGACGACGCGGTCTATTTTCGCAAAAGCCGCGAGGCGCGCCTGGGCAAGCCGCTGGAAGAAACGCTGGCCGGACGCGACAAATCCGTCGAGAATTTCCGCCGCGCGCTCGACCCGATGCGACTGACGCTGAAGACGCAAGGCTATCTCGGCGGTGCGGCGCCGAACTATGCCGACTACATCGTGTTCGGCGCATTCCAGTGGGCCCGCGTCGTCAGCCCGTTCAAATTGCTGGCCGAGAACGATCCGGTTCATGCGTGGCGCGAGAAATTGCTCGACGCGTTCAATTCGATGGCGCGGAAGTCGCCGGGCTATCCGGTGTAGCGGCCGCCGGATCGATCGCGGCGCGCACCGCGCGGCTCAGGACGACGCATGAGCCGTAGCGGACGCTGCACGCGCCGCCATCTGCCGCAGGCAATCCCGGCACAGGCAATCCTCGCCCGCGACCGGCATCGGCAGCTTGGCGGTTTCCTCCGCGCACCAGCACGCCCCGGTCGGGTTGCAGGTGAATTCCGTTCCGCAGCGGGAACAGGCAACGCGGCGCGGACGCGGATTTTCTAATCGATTGGTCATGAACCGAACCGAACCTTCGCCGTGTTTTTCATCTCGGGTTCACGCCGTGCGGCGGTATCTTCGGCACGCATCATGCCCTTCTACCCCTTCGTGATCCGGTCGATCTCCGCGATATCTTCCGCGCTCAGCGCCCAGTCGATCGCCTTGACGTTCTGCTCGACCTGCTCGACGCGGGTGGCGCCGGCAATGACGCTGGATACAAGCGGCCTTGACGCCAGCCATGAGAATGCCAGCTCAAGCATGGTGTGGCCGCGCGCCTGCGCGAAGGCCTGCAGCTTTTCGACGATGTCCTCGTTGCGCGGCGTGACATAGCGGTCGCGCAGAGCGGGCCACTTGGCAAAGCGCGTGTCCTCCGGTGCGGCGGCGCCGCGTCGGTATTTGCCGGTCAACAGTCCGCTGGCGAGCGGAAAGAACGGCAGCAGGCCGAGCCTGTATTGCTGCGCCGCCGGCAGCAGATCCTTTTCGATCTCGCGCACCACCAGGCTGTATTCGTCCTGGCACGACACGAACCGGTTGACATTCATCGCGCGCGCGGTGAGTTCGGCTTCGGCGAGGCGCCATGCCGGAAAATTCGAATTGCCGATATAGCGGACCTTGCCCTGCCGGATCAGGTCGTCCAATGCCCGCAAGGTTTCCTCGATCGGCGTCAGCGGATCATAGTCGTGCTGCTGGTAGAGATCGATGTAGTCGGTCTTCAGCCGCGTCAGACTGGCCTCGACCGCCGACATGATGTAGCGCCGTGACGCGCCCTGCCTGGTGCCGTCGCTGCTCATCGGCTTGGAATATTTCGTCGCCAGCACGATGTCCTTGCGGCGGTCGCCGAGCACCTGGCCCAGCACGGTTTCGGAGCCGCCCATCCCCGCATAGATGTCGGCGGTATCGAACAGCGTCACGCCGAGATCGATCGCCTTGTGGATCACCTTGCGCGAGGTTTCGAGATCGATGCGCTGGCCGAAATTGTTGCAGCCGAGGCCGACGGCGGAGACGCGCAGGCCGGAGCCGCCGAGATTGCGAATTTGCATGGATCGTTCCTGTCGGGATCAAGCACGGGACCATATTGTGGCCCGCGCGCCATCGAAGCCGCAAGGCGCGTGGCCTTCAGTCAGGCCGCTTGCGGTACCTCAGGCGCCGGTGCAGCTACCGGCCGCGTTGATACGCAAATGCGAGGCAACGCAGGTCCAAAAAAATGCGGCCCCGGTCAGACGCGGCGACTGACGGGGACCGCTGGGCGCGTGATCCGTGACGGGGGGCCTGATCAAACGCAGGCGGAACCTAGCGTTGGTTTGTTACGCGTCAATGACACCGGAAGTTATCCACCGGCCGGATTTCATGTGCAGGAAGCGTTTACGCGGCTATTCCGCGGCGCGTAACGGCAGGGGATGGCGGCGATCTGCGCGGCTGCGCAGCGACTGGTAGTAGTCGACGCTGGCGGGGTCGTCGGTGTGACGGACGAGATCGGTTATCGGCGTGTAGCTCAACATTCGTCCGCCGTCCGGCAACGCGGTGCAACAGAAACGCAGCACCTTGCCGTCCGCGAGGTTGATGTTGATCGGCGTCGAGTCGCCTGCTCGCATCATCTCGGTACGCTCCGCGATGAAGGCGCTCAATTCCTCTTCGGGCAGTTCATAGGCGCCGGTGTCGCGGCCGTGATACATCAGCGCGATGAAGGGCGGTTTGCTGTCGGCCTTCTGGTCCGAAAGCGAGAAATAATCGCGGAAGGCGCGATTGATGAATTCCGCGCGGGTGTCCGAATCGAGCAGCACAATGCCGATATCGACCTGATCGAGCGCCGCCGACAGGCGCGCGGCGGTGGCGTAGTGCCTGCGCTCCAGCGCGAACGCATCCATCAATCTTTTCCGCAATAGGCCGGTGATGGCGGCCGTGCCGATCGCGGTCACCGCCAGCATGGCCAGGCGCAACCAGATCGGCCGTGTCGTAGCCGGCCGTCGCATGGTGGTTGAGGAAAAACAGTGCGGCACAGCCGACCGCGATGGCGGCGCTGACCATGCCCGAGGCAAGGCCGCTGAGCGAGGCTGCGAAGGCGACGATGCAGATGAACAGCGGTGCGGGGCTGGGAACGATGACGAAATGGCGATCGACAACGATGGCGATCAGGGTCGTCGCGATCGTCAGAGCCGGACCGGAGATTGCGCGCCAGTCGAACTGCATGTCGGTTCTCGTTCCTCCACGAGAGTAAGGACCGCAGCTTGCCGGATAGTTGCTTCACCCAATTGGTCGCCGCCGGTTTTTTGCGCAATGCTTAAGACGCCGTTAACCGAACCGGCGCGGCTTTCCGATGTTTGAAATCAAATGATGTCGATTGCGGAGCAAGCCGGGTTCGGCCGTCGCGCCCGCGCAACACCGCAGCATTGCTGCTCCCTCGCTGGCGCACTGGATTGGGGGCATCCGGTCGAGCCGGGCGATGCCGTTATGGTCGGCGGCTACGCCATCACTTCGTCGCCGGTAACACCTGCAGACTGCGGCCTGCGGGATTGTCCCAGCCCGGCCGCAATGCGCTTTCGCCGCGCGTTCCCGTCGCGATCAGGAACGATGCCGCGAGCAGGATCGCCGATCGCCAGCGCCGCGGTAACAAGTACGACAGGTGCTCTTCATCGTTGACCCGATCGCGATGCCGATCATCGCGCCTTGTCGCGCAAAATTGCGAATGGCCCGGAGAAATAATTCTGAGCTACGCCGGAATCGGCATCGCCATGCTGACCTTGATCGAAAACACCGTAAGGGTGACGATCAGGCACAGCGACAGCGAACCGATCGCGAGCGACGGCCGCGACGGCGTCGATCAATCGGGACGAGGCAACGGGCGCAGAATGGCCCTCAAAGCCCCCCGTGCCGGACGACCGTATCATGGCCGAATTCCTTCGTTGCGCGAGCAAATCACTCGCGACACCGGAAAAAACTCGCAGGGATCGCTGGCAATATTGCGGCGGAGCATCCCGGAAAATGGCGAAATAACGGCGGGGTTTACGGTTATAGCCGCCATTTTCGCTGTTCAGGCCTCGGCGACGATACCGGCGGGGTCGTCGACTGCCGCGTCCGGCCGCCAGTCCATGGCGACGAAACCACGGGTCTGCTCGATCCGCCGCAACCAGGCGCGGATCGCGGGGAATGTCGCAAGGTCATAATCACAGCGATCGGCGACGTGGGTGTAGCCGTAGAGCGCGATGTCGGCGACCGTGAGTTGTCCCGTCGCGAAATAATCATGGGTCTGGAGGTGATTTTCCATCACCTGCAACGCGGCGTAACCGCGCTCCATCCAGTCCTCCAGCGCGTGGGTCTGCAGATCGCGGCCACCCTTGACCAGCGACAGCCAGAAATAGGCCGCACCGATGTTGGGCTCCAGCGCGTGCTGTTCGAAGAACATCCATTGCAGCGCCTCGGCACGTTCGATCCGGGTTTCGGGGGCAAGCGAAGTACCGCCGGCGACGTACCAGAGAATGGCGTTGGATTCGGCGAGGTAGCGACCTTCCGCGACTTCGAGCAGCGGCACCTGTCCGCTGGGATTCATCGCAAGGAAATCGGGCGTACGACTCTCGCCGCGCAGAATGTCGACCTCGATCGCGCGATAGGGCGCGTTGAGCAATGCCAGCGCAAGGCGGACCTTGTAGCTGTTGCCGGAACGTTGCATCGAATAGAGTTTGTACATTCGGACCAGTTCGACCGGTGAGGCGCGCCGCGCGGGATCGTCTTGTCAGCGCGCAACGCGGCTAAACAATGATGCCGATGCCGGTGGGTCGCAAGGCCCGGAAGATGGAAAAGGTCAAAAACTTCTGCCGCACTGCAACCGCGTAGCAGGTTATTCCGGCGTAAACGGATCACGCGGTTGGGAGCCGGCTGTCAGGCGGATTCAAAATCTCGCGAGAGTACCGCCATTGTCGGCTGCGCCGGCGCTTCGGGTACAATCGAGGGCGGATCGTCGATGGCCACGGCATGTTCAGGGTGAGTTTCGGAAACAGCGT
The DNA here is from genome assembly GCA_963729395.1 of uncultured Pseudomonadota bacterium. Lineage (GTDB taxonomy): Bacteria > Pseudomonadota > Alphaproteobacteria > Rhizobiales > Xanthobacteraceae > Bradyrhizobium. The sequence continues at coordinate 171,682 of CAVSOS010000006.1, forward strand.
CGAGTAGCCGCGCAACGGCGAGCCAGCACACCGCTGCAGTCAGGATCCCGGCGATGACGTCGACAACATAATGGCTTCCATAGGCCGGCGTGGCGATCACCAGCAGGATGTTCAGGCCAAGCGCAAACCAGCGTACGCCCTTTACGCGCCACAGCGCGACGGGGAACAACACGCCGAGCGCCGCATGCAGACTTGGAAACGTTATGATTCCCTCGGATCGTATTCCGTAGACGGTGTGCAGCGTGCCGTCGCGCAGTGCAAGAAACGCCGGCCAGCTGCTTGATGACAGCGGCAGGAAACCGTTGGCGCTCGCCGGCTGGATTTCGAGGAAGAGCCACGGCCCGGCTGCCGGATAGACCGCGGAGATGGCGATGATGATGAGGGTGGTTGCGACGAAGGCAGCGATGAATGAACTTAGTCTTGTGAGTTGACCGGCAATTCCAAGCACCAGCACCGTCGTCAATGTCTGCAAGGCGAAGCTGGAATAGGCCAACGATAGAACAAGCTGCAGTCCCGGATGCAGCGAGACGAAGGTCATCAGCTGCGTCCAGTCGACGCCCAGCTGGCGATCGATGGCGTCCAGGGCTGCATCCTGCAGAGGAAAGCCGGTGGTGGCTGCGACATACGACAATGGAGCGCCGACTGCAGCAAAGCCGATAATATGCGCCGTGCTCGAGAGGATTGCGCCGAGCCGCTTTTCGCGGCGGACGGATCGATAGAACCAGCCGCCGGCGGCGAGCAAAGCGGTCACGGCCCCCGGGACGAGAAACGAGCGCAAATCGAGTTCAAAAGGGCCGAGCAGGGCAAAGCCCGTGATCGCCATCGCGATGACGCCGATCGTGATCCAGACCGCGGCGTCGGCGCGCTGCAGATAATCGTGACCGGATTTCATCATTCGGCGGTCCCGTGAGCTTTGCTGGGAACGCGCAACCTATAGCAATGCGACCTTTGCGGAACGTTAACCGGTCGCCATTGGAATGGCGGTGGTTTTGCACCGGCGATCAATCCTCTGTGGCGGGCGCCCTCTGCGAGCCGCCCGCAAAGGATGCTCAAGCACGCTCGCAACAATCGTACCCAATCGCCTCATGCCACCTTAGAAACACCAAGAAAATCCCTCCTCTTTAAACAATTCGTGCAAGTTGCCGGAACCTTCTTGCGATGCCGCGGGGCGCGCTTTAGGGTGCAGCGATCCCATCAGAAAGCGTCGCGGATTGCCAATTCACGACGCCTGCAAGGAGATGACGATGCCGTTCCTGTCCGCTGCGCTCGACCGTGTGAAGCCGTCCGCGACCATCGCGGTCACGGATAAAGCACGCGTGCTCAAAGCGGCGGGCCGCAACGTCATCGGCCTTGGCGCCGGCGAGCCCGATTTCGACACCCCCGCCAATATCAAGCTGGCGGCCATCCACGCCATCGAGGCCGGCAAGACCAAGTACACCGCGGTCGGACGGCATTCCCGAGCTGAAGGAGGCGATCGTCGCCAAATTTCAGCGCGAGAACGGTCTGACCTACAAGCCGAACCAGATCATCGTCGGGACCGGCGGCAAGCAGGTGCTCTACAACGCGCTGATGGCCACCATCAATCCCGGCGACGAGGTCATCATCCCCGCGCCCTATTGGGTGAGCTATCCGGAAATGGTGGCGCTCGCCGGCGGCGAACCGGTGCCGGTGGTGTGCACGGCCGCGCACGGCTTCAAGCTGCAGCCCGATGCGCTGGAAAAGGCGATCACGCCGAAGACCAAATGGATCATCCTTTGCTCGCCGTCGAACCCGACCGGCGCCGCCTATTCGCGCACCGAGCTGAAGGCGATCACCGACGTGCTGGTGAAGCACCCGCATGTCTGGGTGATGACCGACGATATGTACGAGCATCTGGTCTATGACGACTTCGTCTTCACCACGCCGGCGCAGGTCGAGCCGAAACTGTACGACCGCACGCTGACGGTGAACGGGGTGTCGAAAGCCTATTGCATGACCGGCTGGCGCATCGGTTATGCCGGCGGTCCCGCCGAGTTGATCAAGGCGATGGCGACGATCCAGTCGCAGTCGACCTCGAACCCGTCGCTCGATTTCGCAATGGGCGTCGGTCGAAGCGCTCAACGGCCCGCAGGACTTCATCCCGGTGAACAACAAGGTCTTCAAGGAGCGCCGCGATCTCGTGGTGTCGATGCTCAACCAGGCCAAGGGCATCGATTGCCCGCGGCCGGAGGGCGCGTTCTATGTCTATCCGTCCTGCGCCGGCACGATCGGCAAGACCTCGCCGTCGGGCAAGGTGATCGGCAACGACGAGGATTTCGTCACCGAGCTTCTGGAAACCGAGGGCGTCGCGGTGGTGCAGGGTTCGGCGTTCGGGCTTGGCCCGGCGTTCCGCATTTCCTACGCGACCAAGACCTCCGACCTCGAGGAAGCCTGCAAACGCATCCAGCGATTTTGCGGCAATTTGAGATAGTCGAAACAGCCGCTGTCGAACCCTTGATATTTTGACAGCGGTTTTCGTCGGTGACTGAAGCTACCCGGATCGTTAAACGAAAGGCCCGCGTCAACGGGCTTTTTGTTTGGGCGGGCACCGGCGCCCCGCAAATGTGGCGCGGCCGCCGATGTTGTGCCATAGAGGAACCGCGCCCGGGGCCACGGCGCGCTCACGCCTCTCTTCTTTCTGTCTTTTTCTCTCTTTCGCATCACATTCATCAGCCGGAGATTTCTTCATGCGCCGCTTATCCATCCTTGCCGGGGTCGCCGCCACCCTGCTGGTTGCATCCTTCACCGGCGCCCATGCGCAGCAGCCGATGCAGCGCGTGCAGGTCGGCGTGCTCGAATGCCGCGGCGGCGCCAGCATCGGCTTCATCGTCGGCTCGGTCACCCACCTCGGTTGCGTGCTGCGCGTCGACGGGCATGCCGGAGGACCGCTATGTCGCGACCATCCGAAAGGTCGGCGTCGATCTCGGCATCACCCAGGAATCGGCGCTGGCCTGGGGCGTCTATGCGCCGGTCGCCCGGCTCGGGCCCGGCGATCTCTCGGGCAATTACGCCGGCGCGCAGGGCAGCGCGTCGGTCGGCGTCGGCGCCGGCGGCAATGTGCTGGTCGGCGGCTCCAACAATTCGATCGCGCTGCAGCCGCTGAGCGTGCAGGGCCAGGTCGGCCTTAGCGTCGCGGCCGGGCTGGAAAGCCTGGAACTTCGGCCGGGAAGGTAACGACGCGTTCTCGCGGCCACTCGCCCGGGACGACACGCATCGACGTCGCGCGCTTTGCGTGCATCTTGCGGATCATGATCGATCCGCAAGCGGTCTGATCGCGCCGCGACGCACCCCGCACCGCAGCGACGTTTTTCCGGCTTGCCAAAACGCCGATGTAGGGGGAGCATCCAGCTTGCCGACCCAATCAAGGGCCGAGCTCCAGATGAGGAGGCGGCGATGGGACAAGACGTCAGAAGTCCCCGCGGTCCACGGTGCATCGCACTGGTGGGCCCTTTCCAAAGCGGTAAAACCACACTTCTTGAAGCGATATTGGCGCGCACAGGCGCGATCCCGCGCGCCGGCAGCGTCGATGCGGGAACTTCCGTCGGCGATGCCAGCCCCGAGGCCCGCCATCACAAGATGGGCGTCGGCCTCACCGCCGCCACCACCAGCTTCATGGGCGACAGCTACACTTTTATCGATTGCCCCGGCTCGATCGAATTCGCGCATGACATGCGCGCCGCGCTTCCCGGCCGTCGATGCCGCGGTGGTGGTCTGCGAGGCCGACGAGAAGCAAGCTGCCGCAGCTTCAGATCATCCTGCGCGAGCTCGAGGATCTCGGCATCCCGCGCTTTCTGTTTCTCAACAAGATCGACCGCGCCAACAAGCGCATCCGCGAGACGCTCGCGACATTGCAGCCGGCGTCGCGAATTCCGCTGGTGCTGCGGCAGATTCCGATCTGGAACGGCGACCTGATCGCAGGCTTCGTCGATCTGGCGCTGGAACGCGCCTTTGTCTATCGCGAGCACAAGGCTTCCGAAGTCGTCGACGCTCGAGGGCGGCGATCTCGACCGCGAGAAGGAAGCCCGCTTCTCGATGCTGGAAAAGCTCGCCGATCACGACGACGCGCTGATGGAGCAATTGCTCGAGGATATTCCGCCGCCGCGCGACGCCGTGTTCGACGATCTCGCCCGCGAATTGCGCGAAGGGCTGATCTGTCCGGTGCTGCTCGGCTCGGCGGCGCGCGAGAACGGCGTGCTGCGCCTGATGAAGGCGCTGCGGCACGAAGCGCCCGGCGTGGCGGAGACCGCCAAGCGTCTCGGCGCGTCCTCGGCCAAGGATGCGCTGGCCTATGTGTTCAAGACCGTGCATTTGCAGCACGGCGGCAAGCTGTCGCTGACGCGCCTGCTGGCCGGACATCTCGATGACGGCGCGACGCTGCAATCGTCATCCGGCGAGAGCCGGGCGGGTGTCCGGCATTCTCGGCGGTGAACTGCGCCCACGACACCAAGCGCGCCTCCGCCGAGGCCGGCGACACGGTGGCGCTCGGCAAGCTCGATACCATCAAGACCGGCGACACGCTGTCGAGCGGCAAGACCGCGCCGACAGCGCTGGCGAGCGTCGAGCCGTCGCCGCCGGTACTGGCGATGGCGCTGTCGGCAGCCGACCGCAAGGACGACGTCAAGCTCGGCCAGGCGCTGCTGCGGCTGAACGAGGAAGATCCGTCGCTGACCATGGTCCAGAATCCGCGAACCCACGACATCGTGCTGTGGGGGCAGGGCGAGATGCATCTGCGCGTCGCGCTGGAACGGCTGCGCGACCGCTTCGGCGTCAACGTCAAATCGCATCCGCCGGCGATCGGCTATCAGGAGACCATCCGCAAACCGATCACCCAGCGCGGCCGGCACAAGAAGCAGTCCGGCGGCCACGGCCAGTTCGGCGACGTGGTGCTGGAGATCAAGCCGATGCCGCGCGGCGGCGGCTTCGAATTCCACGAAAAGGTGGTCGGCGGCGCGGTGCCGCGGAATTACATCCGCGCGGTCGAGGAGGGCGTCGTCGACGGGCTGATGCGCGGGCCGCTCGGCTTTCCCGTCATCGACGTGCAGGTGACGCTGACCGACGGCTCCTATCACAGCGTCGACTCCTCCGACCTCGCCTTCCGCACCGCGGCGCGGATCGGCGTCAGCGAGGCGCTGCCGCAGTGCCAGCCGGTGCTGCTGGAGCCGATCCATGTGGTGGAGATCGTCTGTCCGACCGAGGCCACCGCGAAGATCAACGCCATCCTGTCGGGACGGCGCGGGCAGATTCTCGGCTTCGACACCCGCGAGGGCTGGCCGGGCTGGGATCGCGTCCGCGCCATGATGCCGGAAGCCGAGATCGGCGAGTTGATCGTGGAATTGCGCTCGGCGACCGCCGGTGCCGGCAGCTTCACGCGGGCAGTTCGACCGCATGGCGGAGGTCACCGGCCGCGCCGCCGACCAGATCATCGCCGCGCACCGCGTCGCGGCGTAGCTTCGTCCGTTACCACCGGCTTTTCGAATGCGCCGCCCCGTTGGGGGCGACGCATTCTCTTGGTGCGCGCGCAGCTTCTTCCAGTAAGGCGGCCGCGGGGGCTGAGCCCCTGGTCCGGTATTGCGGCCGCGACGCTGGCGTGGAGCGGAATAGGCGCGTTCTTGACACGGTCAGGCAGAAGATAAAAGGATCGTCCTGACCGGGGTATCCCGGCCATCCATGTCTTTGAGAAGCATTGAAAAACAAGGCTGGATGTTCGGCGACGACGGGTCCGGCTGCCGGGCATGACCAGGGAGGTTTGTTGTGAGCAAAGCCCGCGCCGCATGCCTGATCGGATGGCCGGCGGCGCATTCGCGCTCGCCGCTGATCCATCATTACTGGCTGCGCACACTGGGCATCGAGGGCGGCTACAATATCGAGGCGGTGCCGCCGGAAGGCTTTGCCGAGTTCGTGCTGCATCTGTCGACCCATGGCTTTGTCGGCGCCAACGTCACCCTTCCGCACAAGGAGCGCGCGCTGGCGCTGTCGGCGCCGGACGCGCGCGCGCGCGCGGTCGGCGCTGCCAATACGCTGTGGTACGACGGCGGCGAGCTGCGCTCGACCAACACCGACATCGAAGGCTTTATCAACAATCTCGACGCCGCGGCGCCCGGATGGGACACGGCGCGAGGAAGCGCTGGTGCTTGGCGCCGGCGGGTCGTCGCGCGCGGTGGTGTTCGGCCTGATCGAACGCGGCATCAAGCGCGTGCATCTGGCGAACCGGACCATCGACCGCGCGCGGGCGCTCGCGGACCAGTTCGGCGCCAGCGTTCATCCCGTGGCATGGGATGCGATCGGCGAGTTGCTGCCGCGAGACGGGACTGCTGGTGAACACCACCTCGCTCGGCATGCACGGCCAGCCTCCGCTTGAGATCGAAGTGGGCCGGCTGCCGTCGCATGCCGTCGTCGCCGACCTCGTCTATGTGCCGCTGGAAACCCCGCTGCTCGCGGCGGCGCGGGCGCGCGGCTTGAGGACAGCCGACGGGCTCGGCATGCTGCTGCACCAGGCGGTGCGCGGCTTCGAGTTGTGGTTCGGCCAGCGCCCGCAAGTAACGCCCGAACTTCGCGCGCTGGTCGAGGCCGATCTTAAAAAAGTCTGAGTCGGAGGGATCGTCGAAGTTCCGGAATGGAGGCGGCAACGTGAAGCTTGAACATATTCCGCTCGCAGGGCGATTTTTGCATCTGCAGCCGTTCGCGCCAGAGTTGAAGGCGGAGGTTCGCGCCGCAGTGGACTGCGATCCGGAGACCTGGGCGATCATGCCGGTCAATCCGATGGGCGAGGGCTTCGATGCCTATTGGGCCGCAACCTGCGGCGCTCCGCCCGGCGAGCGCATGGCCTACGCGATCCGGCGATGCAGCGACGACCGTGTGATCGGGATGTCGACTTACTACACCGGGCTTGTGAGCCAGGGCGGCGTGGAGATCGGAACCTCGTTTCTGCACCCGGACGCCCGCGGCGGCCCCGCCAACCCGGAGGCGAAGTTATTGCTGCTGGACCACGCCTTCAACTGCGGCGCCGTGCGCGTGCAGTTCCGGGTCGATACCCGCAACCGGCGCAGCCAGGCGGCGGTGGCCAAGCTCGGCGCGGTCAGGGAGGGCGTGCTGCGCCGCGATCGCCTCACCTGGACCGGTTACATTCGCGACACCGTGGTGTTCTCGATCCTCGACCACGAATGGCCGCAAGTGAAGGCGCAACTTCAGGCGCGGGTGGATCGCTTGCTCGCGGCCTGACGCCGCCGGCAACATCCGAACGGCCATCCCCGCGAATGCGCGGAATGAGGTTTGGCGCTAACCGAATGATTTGCTGGTCGCCCGCAGCCGTCTCGCCAATACCCGCATCACCTTGAGGGCGAAGAATGGCGTTTGGCTGACCAGAAACAGAAACTGCTTTTCGGAAATCGGAACCAGCTCGACATCGGTCATGGCAACGGCCGTCGCGCTGCGCGGAGCATCGTCGATCAACGCCATTTCGCCGAAAATGCTGTTCGCGGTCAACTCGGCAAGGGTGCGATTACCAAGGCGAATCCCGACCTGTCCGCTCTTGATAACAAAGAGTCCGTCGGCCTCGTCGCCTTCCTGGAATATGAGAGTTCCTTCTTTCACCGCTCGCGTTGCAATTCCGTCGCCGGCCAGCAGACCAAAATCGATGTCATCCATCACAAAATCGCCTGTCCATCCATGACGAAAATATATCGGTTTTATTACACCCCGATATTACGGTTTGATGACAACGGACGTGATGAAGCTGGTCCCTCTCAAATCGCCAGCACGTGGTCGTCGATCTCGGCGATGGTGTTGACGCCGCACAGGCCCATGGTCGACGCTGAGCTCGTTGCGGATGATGTCGATCGCCTTGGCGACGCCGGGGCCGCCGAAGGCGCCGAGGCCATGAATATAGGCCCGGCCGATCATGCAGGATTTGGCGCCGAGCGCGAGCGCGCGCATCACGTCCTGGCCGGAGCGGATGCCGCCGTCGAACATGCACCTCCATCTTGTCGACCGACCGCATCGACGATCTCCGGCAGTACCTCGATCGAGGACGGCGCGCCATCGAGCTGCCGGCCGCCATGGTTGGAGACCACCAGCGCCTGCGCGCCGGTCTTTGCCGCCTCATTGGCGTCCTCGACATCGAGGATGCCCTTGAGGATCAGCTTGCCCGGCCAGATGCTGCGGATCCACTCGACATCCTTCCAGTTCAGCGTGGTGTCGAACTGCGTCGCGATCCAGGTTCCGAGCGAGGTGATGTCGTCGGTGCCTTTGAGGTGACCGACGAGATTGCCGAAGGTGCGGCGCTTGCCGCGCAGCACGCCGGCGACCCAGGCCGGCTTGGTGGCGAAATCGAACAACTTCGACAGCGTCCACTCCGGCGGCACCGTCATGCCGTTCTTGATGTCGGCATGGCGCTGCCCGATCACCTGCAGATCGACGGTCAGCACCAGCGCGCTGCACTTGGCGGCGATGGCGCGCTCGATCAGCGCCTTGATGAAGCCGCGGTCCTTCATGACGTAGAGCTGGAACCAGAACGGCTTGTCGACATTGGCGGCGACATCCTCGATCGAACAGATCGACATCGTGCTCAGCGTGTAACGGAATGCCGGCGGCCTGCGCGGCGCGGCAGGCGTGAATTTCGCCATCGCCGAATTGCATGCCGGTCAGAGCCGACCGGCGCCAGGATCAGCGGCAGCGCGGCGGGCTCGCCGAGAATGGTGGTCGAGAGATCGCGCTTCGACACATCGACCAGGATGCGCTGGCGGAACTTGATCTGCTGCAAGATCGTCGCGATTGGCGCGCAGCGTTTCCTCGGCATAGGAGCCGCGATCGGCGTAGTCGAAGAATGCCTTGGGCACCTTTCGCATATGGCGCTGCCGCAGATCCTCGATGCAGGTGATGTGTTTCATGGACGTTCCCGGCCTTCTCGTATTTTGCCTTCTTGTATTCGCGCTTGTGGCTGTTCATCTAGCATGCTTGGGCCCACCGCAAAATCGCTCCGCGGAACAGGTGCCACTGCCAGCCAGGAGGGCTCCATGACCGGACCACGCTCCGACCCCAAAGACGCCAAAGACTGCTGAGAAAGCGCCGGCTCGATCAGGCCCTGGAGGAGGGGCTGGAAGAGACCTTTCCGGGTTCGGATCCGGTCAACGTCACCCAGCCGGCGCCCTCGAAAGCGGACCATCCGTCAAGCGCAAGGATTGACGGCCGCCGTGCCGCGGCAGCATGATCTGGCATAATTCGTGTGTTAACAATATGTTAAGCGGAAATCGCCGGATCAGCCGCTGGTAATGATTTATCATATTTTTTGAAGTCATTTTAGCGCCGAAGGCATTATAACCCCTGCACGCTAGGATGGTGGGCGATCGAGGCTTCTCGCCGGATGGTTCGAGAAGCCTGGACGATGCTGGGGGTTATATGAGCCGCAAATATTTCGGTACGGATGGGATTCGGGGTCTTGCCAATGGTCTGATCACGCCGGAACTGGCGCTCAAGGTCGGGCAGGCGGCCGGACTGGTGTTTCAGCGCGGCGAGCATCGCCATCGCGTCGTGATCGGCAAGGACACGCGGCTTTCCGGCTACATGATCGAATACGCCATGGTGGCGGGCTTCACCTCGGTCGGCATGGATGTGCTGCTGCTCGGCCCGATGCCGACGCCGGCGGTGGCGATGCTGACCAAATCGATGCGCGCCGATCTCGGCGTGATGATTTCCGCTTCGCATAATCTGTTCGAGGACAACGGCATCAAGCTGTTCGGCCCGCAGGGCTTCAAGCTGTCCGACGATGTCGAAAAGCAGATCGAGCAGTTGCTGGATGAATCGCTCGACAAGCGTCTGGCGCAGAGCGCCAGCCTCGGGCGCGCCCGCCGCATCGACGGCGTGCATGACCGCTACATCGAATTCGCCAAGCGCACGCTGCCGCGCGATCTCAGCCTCGACGGCTTGCGCGTGGTGGTCGATTGCGCCAACGGCGCGGCCTACAAGGTGGTGCCGGAAGCGCTGTGGGAACTGGGCGCCGACGTGATTTCGATCGGCGTCGACCCCGACGGATTCAACATCAACAAGGAATGCGGATCGACCTCGCCGGAGGCGCTTGAGCCGCAAGGTGCGCGAAATGCGCGCCGACATCGGCATCGCGCTCGACGGCGACGCCGACCGCGTCATCCTGGTCGACGAGCGCGGACATCTGGTCGATGGCGACCAGCTGCTCGCGGTAATCGCGCAAAGCTGGAAGGAAGACGGCCGCCTCGCCAAGCCGGGCATCGTCGCCACCGTGATGTCGAATCTCGGGCTTGAACGCTTCCTCGAAGGCCACGGCATCGAACTCGTGCGCACGCCGGTCGGCGACCGCTATGTGCTGGAGCAGATGCTGAGCCGCGGCTACAATCTCGGCGGCGAGCCTTCCGGCCACATCATTCTGTCCGACTATGCCACCACCGGCGACGGTTTTGTCGCCGCATTGCAGGTGCTGGCGGTGGTGCAAAAACTTCGCCGCCCGGTATCGGAAGTCTGCCACCGCTTCGATCCGCTGCCGCAGATCCTGAAGAACGTTCGCTATCGCAGCGGCAAGCCACTCGACGACGCCGATGTCAAATCGGCCATCGTTGACGGCGAGAAACGGCTCAACGGCCATGGCCGGTTGCTGGTCCGCTCATCCGGAACCGAGCCGGTGATCCGCGTGATGGGCGAGGGCGATGACCGCATCCTGGTCGAGGAAGTGGTCGATCACATCGTTTCCGCGCTCGGCGACGCCGCCGCTGCCTGATCGGCACGCGCCCGATAGCATCGCTGCCATTATCGAATGATGCTGGTGGACGCGGCGCGGCCATCATAGGTAGCGCGTGTTCTGCCCCGCGAATTCCTGACGGAACCAGGCCTTGAACAAGTCCGTTGTCGTTTCCGAAGAAGCCTTGGTTGCGCCGGTGATCGTGCCGGACATGACATCCGATTCCGTCGCCAAGACGGCGGCAGTGAGCGGCGCTCGCGTGGAGAATCCGGAGTTCTTCGTCAACACATTGTTAGCGATTGTGGCGATGCTGCCTTTTTTCGTGCGCCCGATTTCTTCCACGCAAAAACTTCAGAGCCATTCGCAACAGTTCGACCCGGCCTTGCCGCACAGGTGTCATCGCGGGTTCCGAGGTCGCATGCCAAGACGTTGAAAGGACGCGATGTTATTGCTCGGATCCGCGATGCGGGTGCGGTGCACATGTCCTTGCGGATATTGCCAAGAGATTATCAACCTTAAAAATTAGGGTTAAGCGCCGCTTAAGCATTTGGTGCGATCGTCCGGCCGTGAGTTTTTAGATGTGAGGCCTCCGTTGTCTGCCTCACCGGCCAAAAGGACGAAGCCAATGCGTAGCGTTAAGTTTCTCGTTGCCGCCGGAGCGGCATCACTGTTGTCGTCGGCGGCGTTCGCGGCCGACATGGCCGATCATGCCGCCCCCGCAGCCATATTATGCGCCGCCGGTGCAGGATTTCGGTGGGTGGTATTTGCGCGGCGATATCGGCATGACCAATTCACACGCCAGGTTGCACGACAATCTTTACGACACCTTGCCGGCCGGCTCGACGCTGACGCAACAGGGTGAGGGCTTCACCGGCGGTACGTTCTACAGCGTCGGCGTCGGCTATCAATTCAACAACTGGTTCCGCGCTGACGTCACCGGTGAGTACCGCTCGCGTGTCGGCTTCAGTGGTACGGATTTCTCTACGTTCCCCGGTGGCAGCACGCTCTCGGACGTCTATCAGGGCGGCTATACGAGTTGGGTCGGACTGGTCAACGCCTACGCCGATCTCGGCACCTGGTGGTGCCTCACGCCCTTCGTTGGTGCCGGCGTCGGCGCAGCGCATATTCAGACCACCGGTCTTCAAGATTCCGGTTTGGCGTTTGCTCCCGGCGTAGGTAGTTTCGGCGCCTCTTCGTATTTCGCCAACGGTGCATCCACAACCAACCTCGCATGGGCTCTCTATGCCGGTATTGCGTACAGGGTCAGCAATAACTTCACGGTCGAACTGGCTTACCGCTATCTCGATATGGGCACCGCGGTGCACGGCTTCGGCAGTTCGTTCGACGGCAGCAACGCCGGCCAGTCTACCTTCCAGTTCCGCGACCTGACCTCGCAAGACATCATGCTTGGGGTGCGCTGGACCTGCTGCGATGTGCCGCCGCCGCCGCCGCCGTTGATCACCAAGGGCTGATCGGGTCTTATTCTCTTTTACGTCTGCCAACGGCGCGGGATTCCCGCGCCGTTTTATTTTTGCGTCGCGGGGCAGGCCTTCGCTGGAAAACGCTCCAGACGCCTGTCGCGACAACGATTGGTTAAGGTTAACAGGCGATGATCAACGCAAGTCCAGAGCGTTCGATGGGAGTGTAGCGATGCGTAGAATTTTGCTGGCGGCGATGATGTTCGGAACGGCAGCCGGCGCGCAGGCGGCCGACATGCCCGATTTTCTTCACGGCTCGCTGCCCGTGTCCACCCCGACCAGAAACTGGGACGGTTGGTACGCCGGCGGTCAGGTTGGCGAATCGTGGACAAATACGGACTATGGGGGCAGCCTTGTCTCGCTCACGAACGACATGTTTCGTAACACCGAGTTACAAGGTCCGACGTCCGATTTTAATGTGCTGGGCCGGGTCAACGCGCAAAGCTCGGCTTTCGGCGCGTTCGTTGGACGCAACTATCAGTTTGGCGACATCGTCCTGGGCGTAGAAGCAAACTATAACTATGTGTCCAGTCTTGCGTCATCAATCAGCGGAAGCTTGGGCCCCATTCAAGTCATTCAGGCGGGCTTGGTTCTGCCACCCAATGGCAACGGCTCCCCAGTCACCTCCTACTCAGATGGTGTGACGCTGAACGGTAACGCTGCGCTGCAAATCAAGGATGAGATGACATTCCGTGGCCGCGCGGGCTGGGCAACAGGCGATTTCCTGCCCTATGCCTTCGGCGGTCTTGCGGTCGGTCGCATGGACGTTACGCGCACGGTATCAAGTTCTGTGAACAGGACGATCAGTTATGCCGATGGAAGTTCGAGCTCTTTTCTGCTCCCACAGGTTTCGCTAACCGCGACTGACGGGAGAACTAACAACTTCGTGCCCGGCTGGACCGCCGGTCTCGGCATGGAATACATGTTGTGGGGCAATATTTTCATGCGCGCCGAATGGGAATACGTCAAGTTCCTGGCGGTCAAGGACACGGCGGTCACGCAAAACAGCGTGCGTGCCGGTCTCGGTTACAAATTCTGATCGGGTAAACTTCTTCAGCCCAGCCTAAATCCGTTGACATAGCCGATTTCGCCTGCTGCTCTGTCGCTGTTTCCAGAACGGCGGTGGCCGGCCATGAAAATATACGGCGATACCAATTCGGGCAATTGCCTGAAAGTGAAATGGGTCAGCGACGCCCTCGCGCTGCCCTACACCTGGATCGACGTCGACACGCGAAAGCGCGAGACCCGCACCACGCAATTTCTCAAAATGAACAGCGCCGGGCAGGTGCCCGTGGTCGAATTCGACGACGGCCGGGTGCTGGCGGAATCCAATGCCATCATCCGCTATCTTGCCCGCGGCAGCGATCTCATCCCTGCGGACGCCTTCGCCGCGGCAAAGATGGACGAATGGCTGTTCTGGGAGCAATACAGCCACGAGCCCTATGTCGCGGTCTGCCGCTTCCAGATGGTCTATCTCGGCAAGCCGGCGTCCGACCTCGATCCGGACAAGATCAAGCGTGGCTACGCGGCGCTGGCGCGAATGGAGCATCAGCTTGCCGCGACGCGATTCCTGGTCGGCGATGCCGTCTCGCTCGCCGACGTCGCGCTGCTGGCCTATACGAGGCTCGCGCATGAGGGCGGCTTTCACCTCGACGGCTATGCCGCCGTGCGGCGCTGGATCGGCGAGAGCGAACGGTCTCTCGGGCTGGCGCCGGCGCGTTGAGACGGATTCCGGGATTTCATCCGAGTGATGGTGCGATGACATCTCGATCTCGTGACAACTCAGGTCGCCGTCACAAAGCGGGCCACCGTTGCGACCATTGCGAAACGGGTTTCGCCATTCGTTCCGGTTAACGCGCGATAAACTAATCAGGCCTTCGTAATTTTTTTCCCGGAATGATCCGTGACAGTGTGGCGTATCCCGTGGGCTCGGGCAGCTTTGGGATTTGCCAATGAAAAATTATTCGATTGTCAGGATCGGCAACGAGTACGTCGTGCAGGCGGATGAAAAAAGTGTCCTGAAAATTGCCAGCAGGCGCCGAGCCGCCAGGCTGGTCACCGATGCCGCAGAACTGCTGGATTCGCAGCCAGCCACGCAATTGGCGGCGGACGTTAGCGCCGAGCCATCAATCGAGCGTGATGCCGGAATCCTACCTGATCCTTCCAGGGGAATCGGGTGAATTTAATCACGCGGCGATGAGGCTTGCGAGATACTCATCGTCCCACCCTGCTGTTTTGCGCCGGAGGCGGATTGAATCCTTGCCCGGGGCCTTTCGGGTGAGATTGTAGGCGATGTGCCGGCAGGTGGCGAAATTGACCGGGGCGTTGTCGGTTCTGACGCGGCATTCGTCGTCGCGAAAGACCATGTCCATGACCCAGTGCAAGGAGTTCTCGATGGCCCAGTGCGCGCGGATCATCGGGCCGACCACAGCGGCCAGCATCACCAGCGAGGTGATGTAGAAGCGCGTCTCGTCGGTGATCTTGCTGTTGATTTCGCGCCGGCTTTCGACCACGACAATGGCGTTCAGGCCCGGCCATTGGTGGCGCGCCTGCAGCCAGTCGACATCGTGGATCACCGTGTAGTTTCGGGCCTCGATACGGCCGTGATCAGCATCGATGGTTTCGTGCGTGCTGATTGTGGTATCCTTGTATTTCAAGGCTTTCTGCTCCTCGACGAAGACCTCGACATCCTCGCGCAGGGTGCCCTGATTGCCCTTCAGCGCGACAATGTAATCGGCCTTTTTCTCGATGATTTTCGTGGCGATGTCACGCTGACAACCCATCGCATCGATCGTCACGACCGCACCCTCGATCGACATCATGTCGAGCAGCGCCGGGATGGCGATGATCTCGTTCGATTTCTCGTTCACCTTCACCTGGCCCAGCACGATGCGTTGCCGCGCCGCGAAGGCAGAGACCATGTGGATCGCCTCTTTCGAGCCCTTCGTCTGATACGAGCGCCGTGACGTCTTGCCATCGATCGCGATCACCTCCGCGGGCGTGTTCGTCAGCGCCGCGACCCAGGCCACAAAGCAAAGCTGGAAGGCGCGGGCATCGAGCGTGGCGAAGATATCGCCGAGATGATCATGCGAGGGCGTGCCGTTCACATAGGGCCGAAACCGCCGCAGCAGCTCGATCTTCCGCTCGCCAAATCGCGCGATGTCGGTGAACGCCTCCGCGCCCGCAAGAACCGCCAGAAGAATCAGCAGCAGCACCTCCGGCAGCGGGTAATCCACCTTGCCGGCCTGACGATGATCCGGCAACCCGCTGAAATAGTGAAGGAAACTCGTCGTCTCCGTGATCACTGCAAATCGTGTTCCGTCCGAATCCATCACCGTCCTCCACCCTGCGACTGAGTGGATCACAACAGATTTAGCACTTCAGCCTTTTGTCACGATCTGCTTCACCCGATTACCCTGCTGATCCTTCCGAAGTTCCTTGACGGTGCAACACGATTCCCTTATGCACCGCGGCGGGACACCTCCCCCCAACGGGAGGCTTGCTATCTGGAAGGATAGATCATGACTGCAGCGAAGCCCGCTTCGCGGCCTAATGTGCCGCATTTTTCCTCCGGCCCCTGCGCCAAGCGCCCCGGCTGGAACCCCCAAAATCTCAAGGACGCCGCGCTTGGCCGTTCGCATCGCGCGAAAATCGGCAAGGCCAAGCTCAAGCTCGCGATCGAACTGACGCGCGAGGTGCTTGAAGTGCCCGCCGGCTACAAGATCGGCATCGTGCCGGCATCCGATACCGGCGCGGTCGAGATGGCGCTGTGGTCGCTGCTGGGCGCGCGGCCGGTGACCACGATCGCCTGGGAATCCTTCGGCGAGGGCTGGGTCAGCGATATCGTCAAGGAATTGAAGCTCAAGGACGTCACCAAGCTGCATGCCGGCTATGGCGAGATCCCCGATCTGAGCAAGGCCGATCCCGCCTCCGACATCGTCTTCACCTGGAACGGCACCACCTCGGGCGTGCGCGTCCCCAATGCCGACTGGATCAGCGCCGACGCGCGAAGGCCTGACGATCTGCGACGCGACCTCGGCGGCGTTCGCGCAAGCCGCTCGACTGGGCCAAGCTCGATGTGGTGACCTTCTCCTGGCAGAAGGCGCTGGGCGGCGAGGCCGCGCACGGCATGCTGGTGCTCTCGCCCGCGCGCGGTGGAGCGGCTCGAGACCTACAAGCCGGCATGGCCGCTGCCGAAAATCTTCCGCATGACCAAGGGCGGCAAGCTCAACGAAGGCATCTTCGAGGGCGAGACCATCAACACGCCGTCGATGCTGTGCGTCGAGGACTATCTCGACGCGCTGAACTGGGCGAAGTCGGTCGGCGGCCTCAAGGCCCTGATCGCGCGCGCCGACGCCAACACCAAGGTGCTCGCCGACTGGAAGGCGAAAACGCCGTGGATCGATTTTCTGGCCAAGGATCCGGCGATCCGCTCCAATACCTCGGTGTGCATGAAGGTGGTCGATCCCGCGATCACGTCGCTGACGCCGGACGCGCAGGCGGATTTCGCCAAGAAGCTGGTCGCGCTGGTCGAGAAGGAAGGCGCCGGCTACGACTTCGCGCACTATCGCGACGCGCCGGCGGGCCTGCGCATCTGGTGCGGCGCCACGGTGGAAGCCAAGCGACGTCGCGCTGCTGACGCAGTGGATCGACTGGGCGTTCGCCGAGACCAAGGCGCACGCTCGCCGAAGGCGGCGTGAGTTCTTCTCGACCTCCCCTCACGCGGTCAGAGGCCGGCTGCTCCGGCTCGACGCACGAGACGCGGGAGAGGGACTACCCCAATTCGCGCACGAGAGAGTCACTTCGACGCTTCACCCACTCCGGCGCTACGCGCCGACCCTCCCCTGCAGGGAGGGCGAAGGATCACCCCAATGTCAAAACCCAAGGTTCTCATTTCCGACGCGCTTGTCGCCCGCCGCCGTGCAGATCTTCAAGGATCGCGGCATCGAGGTCGACTTCCAGCCCAACCTCGGCAAGGACAAGGACAAGCTCGCCGAGATCATCGGCAATTACGACGGCCTCGCGATCCGCTCCGCCACCAAGGCGACCGCCAAGATCATCGAGAAGGCGACGCGGCTGAAGGTGATCGGCCGCGCCGGCATCGGCGTCGACAATGTCGAGATTCCGGCCGCCACCGCCAAGGGCATCATCGTGATGAACACGCCGTTCGGCAATTCGATCACCACCGCCGAGCACGCCATCACCCTGATGCTGGCGCTGGCGCGCGAAATTCCGCAGGCCGATGCTTCGACCCAGGCCGGCAAGTGGGAGAAGAACCGCTTCATGGGCGTCGAGATCACCGGCAAGACGCTGGGCGTGATCGGCTGCGGCAATATCGGTTCGATCGTCGCCGACCGCGCGCTCGGCCTGCGCATGAAGGTGATCGCGTTCGATCCGTTCCTGTCGCCGGAGCGCGCCAAGGACATCGGCGTCGAGAAGGTCGAGCTCGACGATCTGTTCAAGCGCGCCGATTTCATCACCCTGCATACGCCGCTGACCGAGAAGACCAAGAACATCATCGACGCGGCGGCGCTCGCCAAGATGAAGAAGGGCGTGCGCATCATCAATTGCGCGCGCGGCGGGCTGGTCGACGAGCAGGCGCTGGTCGATGCGCTGAACTCCAAGCAGGTCGCGGGCGCGGCGTTCGACGTGTTCGTCGAGGAGCCGGCCACCACGAACGTGCTGTTCGGCCATCCCAACGTGATCTGCACGCCGCATCTCGGCGCCGCCACCACCGAGGCGCAGGAGAACGTCGCGCTTCAGGTCGCCGAGCAGATGTCGGACTATCTCTTGACCGGCGCGATTTCCAACGCGGTCAACTTTCCCTCGATCACGGCCGAAGAGGCGCCCAAGCTGAAGCCGTTCATCGAGCTCGCCGAAAAGCTCGGCTCGTTCGCCGGGCCAGCTCACCGAGAGCGGCATCGCCAAGGTGCAGATCACCTATGAGGGCCACGTCGCCGAAATGAAGATCAAGGCGCTGACCTCGGCGGTGCTGTCGGGCCTGCTGCGGCCGATGCTGGGCGACGTCAACGTCGTCTCCGCGCCGGTCGTCGCCAAGGAGCGCGGCATGGTGGTCGACGAGATCGTGCGCGCGGCGCAGAGCGACTACGAAAGCCTGATCACGGTCACCGTCACCACCGAGCGGCAGGAGCGCTCGGTGTCCGGCACGGTCTATGCCGACGGCAAGCCGCGGCTGGTCGACATCAAGGGCATCCGCGTCGACGCCGAATTCGGCAAGTCGATGATCTACGTCACCAACGAGGACAAGCCGGGCTTCATCGGCAGCTTCGCCAGGCCTGCTCGGCGACGCCAAGATCAACATCGCGACCTTCCATCTCGGCCGCAACAAGCAGGGCGGCGACGCCATCGCGCTGGTCGAGGTCGACGGCGCGGTGCCGGCCGACGTGCTCGCCAAGGTGCAGGCGCTGCCGCAGGTCAAGCAGGCCAAGGCGCTGGTGTTCTAAAGCGTGATGAGATTAGATTGATCCGGAAAGCCAACAGCAGCGCGCGCCCTCTCCCGTTGGGAGAGGGGGGGTGAGGGGTTACGATCTCTCGTGCATCCAAGGCCCCTCACCCGATTTGCTTCGCAAATCGACCTCTCCCCGACGGGGAGAGGTGAAGTGAGCCTGCCGACGGAACCAATTCAATCAAAAACCATCTTGCTCTAAAAGGCTTCAGTCTTTTAACGCCCTGGTGTTTTACGGCTCCGGCATTTCAAGCCAGCACTTTTGGAGTGCTGGTTTTTTCAGCAGTTGGATGCACTCAATTCAAGCGGGAGATCGCGCCGGCCGGTAGGCTTTCGTAACAAAGTGCTAAGGGATTTTTACCATATTGGGCATCGACTCACTTCGCCAATCGCGCGCCCGCATATGCACATCCCGGAGACCTTGCCGTGAAGCTGAACAATCTGACGATTACCCCCAAACTCGGTATTTTGGTGGGCGTGACCTTGTTCGGCCTCTGCATCGCCGGCGCGCTCGCGGGCTATCTGATGCAGCGTGAGATGCTGGATGCCCGGATCGACCAGGTTCGTGCCATCGTCGATATCGCCCGCAACATGGCGATCGGATTGCAGAAGCAGGTGGAGGCGGGACAGCTCACCAAGGAAGCCGCGCTCGCCGAATTCGGCCGCCGCGCCAACTCGATGACCTACGACAACGGCGCCGGCTATCTGTTCGGCACGAGCTATGACGGCATCACGGTACTGTCGCCCGATCCCAAGCAGATCGGCACCAATCGCATGGATGTGGTGGCCAACGGCCGAAAGCTCTCCCAGGAATTGATGGATGGCGTCAAGGCCAAGGGCGAAATCCTGCTGACCTATGAATATGTGAAGCCCGGCGAGGAAAAGCCGATCCGCAAGATCGGCTACGCCGTCGCGATCCCCGGCTGGAACATGTATCTCGGCACCGGAGCCTATCTCGACGATCTCGACGCCAAGCTGAAGCCGATCATCTGGGTGCTCGGGTCTGGCGATCCTCGTCATCGGCTCTGATCTCCGGCGGCATCGCCTGGCTGATCGGCCGCAGCATCAGCCGGCCGCTCGGTCAGCTCGGCGCCCGCATGCGGGCGCTGGCCGATGGCGCGCTGGACGAAGATATTCCCGGTATCGAGCGCGGCGACGAGGTCGGCGCGATGGCCGCCACCGTCCAGATCTTCAAGGACAATGCCTTGCGCATCCGCGGGCTCGAAAAGGTCGAAGCCGAGACGCAGGCAGCGCGCCGCGGCCGAGCGCCGCGCGGCGATGGAAAATATCGCCAGCGATTTCGAACGCAGCGTCAAGGGCATCGTCAGCTCGGTGTCGACCGCGGCGGCCGGAATGCAGACCACGGCGCAGTCGATGACGGCAACCGCGAGCGACGCCAGCGCGCGCGCCGCGACCGTCGGCGCGGCGTCCGACAGCGCCTCGAACAATGTCGGAACCGTCGCGGCCGCTGCGGAAGAGCTGTCGAGCTCGGTCACCGAGATCTCCCGCCAGGTGACGCGATCGAGCGAGATCGCCAGCAAGGCGGTGGGGGATGCCGAGCGCACCAACGCCACCGTGCAGGTGTTGTCGACCGGCGCCGAGAAGATCGGCGAGGTGGTCAAGCTGATCCACTCGATCGCCGCCCAGACCAACCTGCTGGCGCTGAACGCCACCATCGAGGCGGCGCGCGCCGGCGAATCCGGCCGCGGCTTTGCCGTCGTTGCCTCCGAAGTGAAGGCGCTCGCCAACCAGACCGCCAAGGCCACCGAGGAAATCTCGGCGCAGGTCGCGGCCATGCAGTCGTCGACCAGCGAGGCGGTGCTGTCGATCGGCGGCATCACCGAGACCATCGCGCAGATGAGCGAGATCACCGTCAGCATTGCCGACCTCGATCGAGCAGCAGGGCGATGCGACCCGCGAGATCGCGCGCAACATCCAGTCGGTCGCGGCCGGATCGAGCGAGATCAGCGCCCATATCGGCGGCGTCACCACGGCGGCGGCGGCTACCGGCAAGGCCGCGTCGGACGTGCTGTCCAACGCCCGCGAACTCGACAACCAGTCGGGTATGCTGCGCATCGCGGTCGACGAGTTCCTGGCCAAGGTCCGCGCGGCGTAGGCCGATCCGCCGCCGACGTCATCGCGCTTCAGCTGCGTTACGTCCCTTCGATGTCGCAAAGGAGCGACCGCTTCGTAGCGGTCGCTCTCTCCGAGCAGAGCGCGATCACGGGGCGGCGAGAAGGCGGAACGCCCGATCGACGGTTGTCACCGTCGGTGACTTGGTGTCTGATCTCGGACATGAACGCGCCGAGGATCGCATAACAGGTCCGTGGATCGGGAGAAGCCGGCGATGCAGTACCAGCATATTATTGTCGATCACCCGAGGCCGCGTGTTCGGCGCATCACGCTCAATCGGCCGGAAAAACGCAATGCGCTGAACAATCGGCTGCGCGCTGAAGTGTTCGATGTACTGCAATCGGCCGATCGCGATCCGGATATCTCGAATTCGATTTTGCGCGGCGCCGGCACATGCTTTTCCGCGGGCTACGACCTGTCGTCGAACAACTCGGTCGATCAGCCTTACCATTCGGCGTCGGGTCCGGGTCAATGGCCCCGCCACGTTGTCGACGGCTGGTTCTCGATTTGGGATCTTGCCAAGCCGGTGATCGCGCAAGTGCACGGCTATTGTCTTGCCGGCGGTACCGAGCTCGCGACCGCCTGCGATGTGGTCTATGTCGCTGACGATGCCCAGATCGGATATCCGCCGGTGCGGCTGATGAGCCCGCCAGACATGCAATATCATCCGTGGCTCGTCGGCATGCGCCGCGCCATGGAATTGATGCTGACCGGCGACGCCATGTCCGGGCGCGAGGCCGCCGAATGGGGCTTTGCGACGCGTTCCTTTCCGCTCGATGAACTCGACGAACGCACCCTCGATTTCGCCGAGCGAGCCGCAAAGGTTCCGATCGAATTGCAGCAACTCAACAAGCGTTCGGTGCACCGCGCGATGGAGATCATGGGCGCACGCGCAGCGATGCGGGCCGGCACTGAACTGCAGGCGCTGGCGTTCACGACCGAAGCCAGCCGCGCCTACATGTCAACGTTCAGGCGTGACGGCGCTAGCGTCAAGCAGCAGCTCGATCAGCGCGACTCTGCTTTCGGCGATTATCGTACGCGCAAGACGTAAGAGTGTTCCGAACCGTCACGCGCGCGAAGAGGGAGACGGCCGTGGGCGTTGATCTGTTGAACATCGAAGGCCTCGAGGCGCTGCGGCATCAGGGGCCGATCGTGATGGTGAACCTGATGCGGTTCTTCGAACGCTCGCGTCGATGGCGACGGCAGCGGCTGGGATGCCTATTTGCGCTACAGCGCGCTGACGGTGCCGATGATCAAGGCGCGCGGCGGAACCTTGCTGTGGACCGGTGACGCCAGGGCGGTCGCGCTCGGCGCCCAAGACGGCAATCAATGGGATTATCTGGCGCTGGTATATTATCCCGACGTCGCGGCGTTCATCGACATGATGACCTCGGCGGATTACGAAAATCGCTGCGATCCGCACCGCCGCAACGGATGCGCGGAGCACGTGATCATCTGCACCAGCGAGGCCTACAGCAAGTTCAAGGCTCCGTAACTTTCGAGGTTGCGGGCGCGGAGGCCTTGCACGACGCCACATAGACGCCGGTCAGCACCAGCGCAAAGCCGATGATGTGGAACAGCTGCGGGCGCTCGCCGAGAAAGACGATCGCCATCACCGATCCGAACACCGGCACCACATGGAAGAACGGCGCGGCGCGGTTGGCGCCGATCAGCTGCATGCCGCGATTGAAGCAGAGATAGGCGAGCGTGGAGGGAAATACCGCGACATAGAACAGCGATCAGCAGATTGTTGCCGTATTCAGTTGCATCACCGGGCGCGAGCAGCAGTTCCCAGATCAGCAGCGGAATGAGGCACGCCGCGCCGCAGCCGAAGGTGAAGCCGACAAACGACAGGCCGTGAATCTGCGGACGCTTCAGCGTCAGCACCGAATACAGTCCGAAGATCACCAGCGCGACGGTGAAGATGATGTCGCCCTTGTTGAACTGCGATGCTGGTGAGCGCCGTGAGGTCGCCGTGCAGCAGGATCACCAGCACGCCGATCAGCGACAGCGCGATTCCGCCGGCCTGCGCCAGCGTCAGCCGGACGCCGAGCAGGATCAGCGACCATACCGCGACGAACAGCGGTCCGGCCGACTGCAGCAGCAGCGTGTTCAGCGCCTGGGTATGTTCGAGCGCCCAGTATTGCAGGGTGTTGAAGGCGCCGATTCCGATGACGGAGAGAACGATCATGGTGCCGAGCCGGCCGCGGATCGCGGCCCAGTCGCGTTTGAGATGTTTCCAGGCGAACGGAAGAATGATGAGAAACGCCAGCGACCAGCGCAGGAACGACAGCGTCACCGGCGGAATATGCCCGGCGGCGAGGCGGCCGACGATGGCGTTGCCGGCCCAGCACAGCGCGGTGATGCGAGAGCAGCAGATAGGGCTGGTTGGCGAGCCAGCGGCCGGGGGAGACGGCGTTCGGAGGCTTGGATCGGAAGCAGACATGCGGCGGTGGTTCTTGGCCCGGTTCAAAGACGCCGCGGCTCCCAGGCCCGGGGTGTGATGCCCGGCCGGACAGTTCTTGCCCGGCGCAGCTCACAGACACGGATTTTCGTCGGGTCAACAATGGCGCTGGATGCATCGCGACCATGCGCGGGGCCGCCCGGTTCTGGCGGCCGCCCCGGCGATGCCGCCGCGCTGTCCCGCCGCACCCGTGGATTTTCAGGGGATATCAATGGGTTGGGACCCCTCGAAGTCGGCCCTGAAGCCCCGTTCTTGCTTGCTTCGATAGCCCGCATCCTTTATCCGGTGGAATGCCTCGCATGCGAGCGGCTCCGGCCGTGTTTTGGCTGGGCGCATGATCCGGAAAAGCAGGCACCGGTTTTCCGAACCGATCGTGCTCGTGCAGAGAGTTTTGCAGAGGGAACATCCGCGAAATGGCCAATGTTGTCGTCGTCGGCGCCCAGTGGGGCGACGAGGGGAAGGGCAAGATCGTCGACTGGTTGTCGGAGCAGGCTGACATCGTCGTGCGCTTCCAGGGCGGCCACAATGCCGGCCACACGCTGGTCATCAACGGCGAAACCTACAAGCTGGCGCTGCTGCCGTCGGGCGTCTTGCGGCCCTCCAAGCTCGCGGTCGTCGGCAACGGCGTGGTGGTCGATCCGCAGGCGTTCCTCGATGAGATCGCCAAACTGCGGGCGCAGGGCGTCGCCATCAGCCCGGAAAACCTGCGCGTCGCCGAAAACGTCACGCTGATCCTGCCGCTGCATCGCGAGCTCGACGCGCTCCGCGAGTCCGGCAATACGATCACCGCGATCGGCACCACGCGGCGCGGCATCGGCCCCGCTTACGAGGACAAGGTCGGCCGCCGCGCGATCCGGCTGATGGACCTCGCCGATCTCGACACGCTGCCGCACAAGATCGAGCGGCTGCTGGCGCATCACAACGCCTTGCGCCGCGGCCTCAACCTCGAGGAAGTCGACGGCGCCGGAATCCTCAAAGACCTGACCGCGCTGGCGCCGCAACTTCTGCCTTACGCCGAAACGGTGTGGCGGCTGCTCGATCTCAAGCGCCGCGAGGGCAAGCGCATTCTGTTCGAGGGTGCGCAGGGGGCGCTGCTCGATGTCGACCATGGCACCTATCCCTACGTCACCTCGTCCAACACCGTTGCGGCGCAGGCGGCGACCGGCACCGGCCTGGGGCCGAGTGCGGTCGGCTATGTGCTCGGGATCTGCAAGGCCTATACGACCCGGGTCGGGCAGGGGCCGTTTCCGACCGAACTCTTGAACGAGATCGGCGAGGAGATCGGCCGCCGCGGCAAGGAATTCGGCGTCAACACCGGGCGCAAGCGCCGCTGCGGCTGGTTCGACGCGGTGCTGGTGCGCCAGACCGTGCGGACCTGCGGCATCCATGGCCTCGCCCTGACCAAGCTCGACATTCTCGATGGTTTCGAACAGATCGAGGTCTGCGTCGGCTACATGCTGGACGGCAGGGAAATCGACCATCTGCCGGCCGGCGAGGGCGCGCAGTCCCGGGTGGTTCCGCTCTACGAGACCATCGAAGGCTGGCAGGAGCCGACCGCCAATGCCCGCTCCTGGGCCGACCTGCCGGCGCAGGCCATCAAATATGTCCGCCGGGTCGAGGAGCTGGTCGGCTGTCCAATCGCCTTGCTTTCGACCAGCCCGGAGCGCGAGGATACTATTTTGGTCCAAAACCCGTTCGAGGCTTAACGCGATGTTACCGGAAAGCCCGCAATGTTGAGTCAAGATGGCTGATTACTACCCGCTGATCGCCCGCGCCATTGCCGGACTGGACCCCAGTGCCCCCGGCGAGAGCCGTCGCGCGCTTTACGAGCGGGCGCGCGCCGCGCTGATTGCGCAGCTGCGCAGCGTGCAGCCTCCCTTGAGCGAATCCGAGATCACCCGCGAGCGGCTGTCGCTCGAAGAGGCCGTGCGCAAGGTCGAGTCCGAGGCCGCCCAGCGCGCCCGGGACGCTACGCGCTCCGGGGACGCGGCCCGCTCCGGCGGCGACGGCTCGCGCGGGGCCCGGGCCGGCGATGCGTTCCGCGCCACCACCCGCCCCAATCCGCGGCCGGGCGAAGCCTCGACACCGCCTTCTTCGGCGTCGCAGCCGTCCCCGCAGCGTCCGCGGCCGCCGGCGACCCCGCAGCAGCGCAACGACCGTCCGCCGCTCGGACAGGAAGACCGGCAAGGGCAAGATCAGCGTTCGCAACGCAATCCTCGCGCCGACGCGCCGCCGCCGCGGTCGCAACCGCCGCAACTCCCGACACAGGATCAGCCGCTGCCGCCGACCCGCGAGCGTACCGGCGCGCCGCGTCGCGGCTACGACAACGGCCCGCCGCAAACTCCGCCGCCGGCACCCGGCGTGCGCGGCTTCCGCGACATTGCCGCCGATGCCGACGATCTCGGCCGCGCCGCGGCGCAGGCCAACCGCGCCGCGCGGAAAACCTATGCCAACGTGCCGTCGCCGTCGCCGGAGTTCGACCGGCTCGAGCCGAACATGGAAAACCGCGGCGCCGATCCCGATGCGCCCTATTCGTATGACGAATCCGTCGAGGAGGCCGAGCGCTACGCGCCGCAGCAGCCGCGCCCGCGCCCGGCGCCGGACCGCGAACCGAAGAAGCGCCTCCGCTCCGGCACAGTGTTTCCGTTCAAGAGCGCGATCGCGGTCGGCATCGTGCTGATCCTGGTCGGCGCGGGGATTCTGTGGGGCAAGTCGGCGATCTCGACCATCAGCGGGCTGTTCAAATCGTCGACCACGGTGGTCGAGGCGCCAAAGGACAATTCGACGCCGCTGTCGAAGCCGAAGATTCCCGACCGTGTCGGCCAGCCGTCGTCTGCCGACCAGGTCGCGCCGGTGGCGCAGCGCGTCGTGCTGTATGACGAGGACCCGTCCGATCCCAAGGGCAAGCAATATGTCGGCTCGGTGGTCTGGCGCACCGAACCGATCAAAGCCGCCGCCGGCCAGCCCGCCGATATCGCGGTGCGCGCCGACATCGAAATCCCGGACCGCAAGTTCAAGATGACGATGTCGTTCCGCCGCAACACCGATACCTCGCTGCCGGCCAGCCACACCGCGGAGCTGACCTTCATCCTGCCGTCCGATTTTTCCGGCGGCGGCGTCAGCAATGTGCCGGGCCTTTTGATGAAATCCAACGAGCAGGCGCGCGGCACGCCGTTAGCAGGCCTCGCCGTCAAGGTCACAGACGGCTTCTTCCTGGTCGGGCTGTCGAATGTCGAGGCCGACCGCGTGCGCAACATCCAGCTTTTGAAAGAGCGCTCGTGGTTCGACGTGCCGCTGGTGTATGTCAACCAGCGCCGCGCCATCATCGCCATCGAGAAGGGCCCGCCGGGCGAGCGCGCCTTCAACGACGCCTTCGCCGCGTGGGGCGAGTAGGGGCGCGCAACTCTGGACGTTCCCCTTAACTTGACGACAAAATCCGGGTGCATCCACGTCCGGCGCTGACTATGACGGCTGGCAGTGAAGGGTTGAAAGACTCCCGGCTATAATCCGCCATAGGCCTTCTCGTCGGCCTCGGACGTCCATTCCGAAAACACTGCGAACGGGTCGTCGCCGGCTTCGGTGGCCTTGTCGAGCAGGATGCCATCTTCGGTTACGCGATAGCGCAAGGTATCACCTGGCTTCAGCTTCAGTTGTTCGCGCACCTTGCGCGGAATCACGGTCTGGCTCTTGACCGATACCTTCGAGAACGAGGCGGGCTGGCGGGATATACGGCTCATCCGCGTAAGCTAACTTACCGTCTTACCATTTTCAAATCTGAGATATCCGGGACAGCTTTCGCCACCTTCGGGGAAGCCGCGGATCAAGGTTGCGTGGTTCGCGTGGTTTGCAAAACTGCTATACGGTGCAAAAGACGCGAGGCTGGTGAGGTTGGCATGAAGCGGTACCTGATTTTCGCGGCGCTGGGCCCGTTCCTCGGCGGCTTTTTGCTGCTGGTAGCGACCACCGTGATGTCGGGATACTGGCATCAGACCGATCTGTCCGAGGTGACGAAGCTGTTCGTGGTTTTCCTCAAGACGCTTCAATACAGCTACCTGTTCGGCGTCCTGCCCGGCCTGATGATAGCGGCGGTGGACGACATCCTCTTTCACATCCCCCGCATCGGCTGGGTGGTCAGGATGCTGATTGTCGGCTTGATCGCGTTCTTCGCCGCCGAACTGCTTTATGGCTCGCGCGGATCGGACAGCGGCGTAACCCAGTTCTTTCTATACGGCTTGGTCGGCTTTGTGCCGGCGACGCTCTCGTCATGGTTGGCCCATAAAGCGGTCAAGCCGCAGCCATTGCCTTCCTCCTAGAGGCGCTTCCGTTCCGATTGAATCGGAACGGAGGCTCCATTTTTTTATTTGACGCGTTTTCTTCACGCGAACCGGTATCCACTTCGCTGGAAAACGCTCTGGTCTCCGCCTGATTTGTGCGGCAACGGTAAGCTGTTGCCGCGCGACCCAACTTGCGCCGGCTTCAGGGGTACCCCATCTGATGGCCATGTCGAACGACCCAATTTATTTCCGCCGTACCGCTAACCGCCAGGGCGCCACCGCCGCCACCTTTGACGGCGCGGATGCGCTCGGCCCGATCATCGATCAGGACGGGCGCGAGATCCCGGCGGAAGCGCTCGGTCCCAGGTTTCGCGGCTTCCGGTTTGATTTCGGCCATTCCAGCGCCAATCCGTTCGGCAATCTCAGCCGCGAGCAGCGGCTGGCGCGGCTCGATGCGGTCGCAAAGCTGCTGGACGTCGCCTTCATGCTGCCCGGCACCAACATCCGCTACGGCATCGACGGCATCATCGGGTTGATCCCGGTGGTCGGCGACCTCATCGCGACGGCGTTCTCGCTGTGGCTGGTGCGCGAGGCGCGCGCGCTCGGCGCGCCCTGGCACGTCACGGCGCGGATGCTCGGCAATGTCGCGCTCGAAGGCGTGGTCGGCATGGTGCCGGTGGCCGGCGACGCGTTCGACGTGATGTTCCGCGCCAACATGCGCAACGTCGCGCATGCTGCGGCGCTGGCTGGACAGGCAGCCGCGCTGAGCGCGATCAAAGCCGTTCAACTGACGCCGGCATGCGTTACTGCCTGCGTAGGCGGCGTCAGCGTGTCGTCTGCCTTGTCGCTGGCAGGCGCGCGGCTCGGGCGCACGTGGGCGGCGCGGCAGCGGAAAGTCCTGGCTCTCATACAGCGTGCGGATGCCGCTCTGATCGAAGCGGGCTTCCTCGACCTGCAGATAGGCGCCATTCAGCGAATCCGCCGGCAATTCCTCGATCGCGAATCGCACCGCTTCGGCCGCGGTGCCGAATCGCCGATACGCGAAACCCGCCCGCTTTTTCTTGCGGATCGCGGCGGGGAACAATTCGGCGGCGGTGTTGAAGCTGAAGGAAGCCATGGTCAGTGACCTTTATCTTTTTGGGCGAGGACGCGATCGAGACCGCGAACGGATCGTGCGAGGCCCACCAAGCGGTGGCGCGCCGGCACACGTCATTTCAGGACAGCCCTTAATATAAGCTCGTTTGACAGAAATGCGACTCCTCACCGGCCTGATGATGAATTCGGATGCGGCACTGTCAATTCCAGGATAAATCCTGTTATTTCAATGGCTTGCTGGTTTCAGAGTTTGCCGAGCAAGCACAGGATGATCAGCACCACCAGAATCACGCCGCCAAGGCCCATTCCGGAGTGGCCCATGCCATAGCCGTAGCCGCCGAACCGGCCGCTGAAGCCGCCCAGCAGGAAGATGATCAGGATAATGACAAGTATCAGGCCAAGCGACATGGCGTTCCCCCCAAGGAAGGCCGGCGAATGGAAATCCGCCGCCTCACTACCCAGAGAAAAGCATATCCCGGCTGTTGGTTCCAGCGATGGAACCGGAGTTTATTTCGGCTGCAGTTTCAGCGCCGCCGAATTGATGCAGTAGCGCAGTCCGGTCGGGCCGGGGCCGTCCTCGAACACATGGCCGAGGTGGCCGTTGCACTTCGAGCACAGCACCTCGGTCCGGATCATGCCGTGGCTGACGTCGCGCTCCTCCTCGACATGGCTCTCGGCCGCCGGCGCGGTGAAGCTCGGCCAGCCGCAGCCGGAGTCGAACTTGGCGTCGGATTCGAACAGCGTCTGGCCGCAGCCCGCGCAGGTATAGGTGCCCGGGCGTTTCTCGTGCTCGTATTCGCCGGAGAATGGCCGCTCGGTCGCCTTCTCGCGCAGCACCGCATATTGCATCGGCGTCAGCTCGCTTGCGCCACTCGCTGTCGCTCTTCTCGACCTTGCCGGTCATCGTCTTGGTGTCGGACATCAAGCCTCTCCTTGGCCATTGACGAAACCGCCGTCAGTTGGTGACCCTCAGTTAGTGACTTTTGCGCCGCTCACCAGCGTCGGCTTCTCGATGTAGTTTGCCGCGAAAATCTTCTTCAGGTTCTCGACCTTCGGGATGTCGTTATAGGCAATATAGGGCTGGTTCGGGTGCAGCGTCAGGTAGTCCTGATGATAGGCCTCCGCCGGATAGAACCCCTCCAGCGGCCCGACCTTGGTCACGATCGGCTTCCTGTAGACCTTGGCGGCGTTGAGCTGGGCGATATAGGCGTCGGCTACCTTCTTCTGCTCGTCGCGGTGGTGAAGATCGCCGAGCGATATTGCGTGCCGCTGTCCGGGCCCTGGCGGTTCAACTGGGTCGGATCGTGCACCACCGAGAAGAAGATCTGCAGGATCTTGCCGTAGCTGATCTTCTTCGGGTCGTATTTGATCTCGACGGACTCGGCATGGCCGGTGGTGCCGGTCGAGACGACGTTGTAGTCGGCGGTCGCTCTTGCTGCCGCCGGCATAGCCGGACACGGCGTTGACGACGCCGGCGGTGTGCTGGAACACGCCCTGCACGCCCCAGAAGCAGCCGCCGGCGACGACCGCGGTCTGGATGCCGTCGGAGGCCGGAACATCGACGGCGGGTGCGGGAATGATGACGGCGTCTTCGGCGGCGCGCGAGGGCGCCGACGCGAAGGCAGTGATCGCCAGTGCGCCGAAGGCGGCGGCGCAGAGCGAAAGGCGGCTGAATGGGCTGCGGGACATCAGGGTTCCTCTTGGTGACCGAAGGTGAGCGGAATTGAAGGCAGTCTAGAGCAGGGGCCGCACTTCGCAACCGGCGCGGCCTGCCCGACGTCCCAAGATACGCAGCGAGACCGGCGCCGTTACAGCGCGACGCACACGAGTTCGTGAATAAATCCACGCATCTTCATGCGGTTGCGGCAAGGGCGGCGCGGGCGACCGAGATCGCTGATGCACAAATGATGAAATCGCCGAAGCCGGCTCCGCTTTGATGTGAACCACGGCCGCGGTCGACCGACAAACCATCCATGCGTCGGAGCGTTCCGCACATGTTGCGCGTCTTTTTTATGCTGGTTGTCACCATGGCCATCGCCGGACCTGCGCTGGCGGATGACATGGAAACCTGCCGCGACAAGCAGACCGAGGCCAAGGCCCGGCTGGAGGCCTGCGAAAACGTGCTTGGGGCCGCGCAGGCGCCGGGCAAGGACCTGATGTCGGGCAAGGACTTGGCGCTCGCCTATGCCGTCCGGGGGCAGGCGTTTCGGCTCAAACGCAACTATGACAAGGCGATCGCGGCGTTCAGCGCGGCCCATGACGCCGATCCGGACGATCCGGTCTATATCAATGCCCGCGGCTTTGCCTATGAGCAAAAGGGCGACGACGACCACGCGATGGCGGACTACAACCTCGTCCTGCAGATGCGCTGGAATTTCGCCGGTGCCCTCTACAATCGCGGCACGCTGTATATGCGCAAGGGTGCGCTTCAAAGCGCGCTCGACGATTTCAACGCCGCGTTGAAAATCAAGCCGGAATTCTATCGCGCGCTCGCCAACCGCGGGCGGGTGCGGACCATCAACAAGGATTTCGACGGCGCGCTTGCGGATTTTGCCGAAGCCGAACGGATCGATCCGGCGGCGAGCCAGGCCCGTCTCAACCGCTGTCTCGCCTATACCGTGATGGGCAAATTTGATCAGGCCCTTGCCGACTGCAACAGCGTGATTGAAAAATTTCCGAAATTCCACTTCGCGATCGTCAGCCGCGCCGACGCCTACCAGGCCAAGGGCGACCTCGATGCCGCACTCAAGGACTATAATTTCGTGCTCGGCATGAATCCCAATCATGTCCGCGCCCATACCGGACGCGGTCAGTTGTTCGAGCGGAAACACGACCTGGCCCAGGCGCGCGCCGATTACCGGTCCGCCGCCTTTGCCTTGACGCCCTACGACAATCTCGAAACCGCGCTGGCGCGCCAGATCGCGCGGGAGCGGCTGGCCGCGCTCACCCCGCAAGCTCCGGCAGCGCCGAACACGGTTCGCCGCGTGGCGCTGATCATCGGCAATGGCGCCTACCGGAACGTGCACCAGCTCGACAACCCGCCGCGTGACGCCAGGCTCGTTGCCGGCGCCTTGCGGGACATCGGCTTTCAAACGGTGACCCTGACCAACGACCTCACCCGCGACAAGTTCTTCGACACGCTGCGCGCGTTCGCCGGCGAGGCGGAAAAATCCGACTGGGCGGTGGTGTATTATGCCGGCCATGGCCTCGAAATCGGCGGCGTCAATTACCTGCTGCCGGTCGATGCCAAGCTCGCCGCGGACCGCGATGCGGAAACCGAGGCGGTGGCGCTGGAGCAGGTGATCGCCGCGGTCGGCGGCGCGCGCAAAGTTCGCCTGGTGATGCTGGATGCCTGTCGCGACAATCCGTTCGCGCCGACCATGCAGCGGACCATGGAACTGAAGCTGGTCGACAAGGGGTTTTCGGACATCGAGCCGGCAGCCGGATTCATGGTGGTGTACGCCGCCAAGCATGGAGAGACGGCGCTCGACGGCGACGGCGTCGACAGTCCGTTCGCGACCGCGGTGGCGCGCGACATCAAGCAGCCGCATGTCGAGGTCCGCAAGCTGTTCGACCTCGTCCGCGACGACGTCTGGAGCGCCTCGAAGCACCAGCAGCAGCCGTTCACCTACGGCTCGCCGCCGGGCCGGGAGGATTTTTACTTTGTCGCGGGGAAGTAGATCGCCACCGTTATCATCCAGGATTGCCGTCATTGCGAGGAGCGCGAGCGACGAAGCAATCCAACTTCCTGTGCGCGGCTATGGCGATGAGGGTTCATCGCTTACGGCACCCTACACCACCACGCTCAGCCGTTTCGCCGCCCGCGTGATGCCGGTGTAGAGCCAGCGGGCGCGGCTGTCCTGGAACGCAAAACTCTCGTCGAACAGCACCACGTCGTCCCATTGCGAGCCCTGCGATTTGTGCACGGTCAGCACATAGCCGTAGTCGAATTCGTCATAGGGCTTGCGCTGCTCCCACGGGATGGTCTCGATCGCGCCGCCGAAACAGTCGCCGCGCACCGAAACCTTGGTCACCTTGTGGCCGAAATCCTCGTCGGGCGACAGCCGCATGGTGATGATCTTCGATTTCGACTGCGCGCGCGACTTCACCCGCCACAGCCCGCCGTTGAACAGGCCTTTCTTGCGGTTGTTGCGCAGGCAGACCAGCTTGTCGCCGGCGACCGGCAACGGATCCTCGATGTTCTGCCTTTGCCGCACCCGCATGTTGTAGGAACGCCGCGTGTTGTTGCGCCCGACCAGCACCTGGTCGGCGCTCATCACCCGCTCCGGATCGAGCTCGGCGCGCGATACCACTTCGCTTTCGCCGTAGCGGCCGATGTCGAGGTCGCGGCCCTCGCGCACATCCATCGACATCCGCACGATCGGATCGTCCTGCGCCTGGCGATGCACTTCGGTCAGCATCGCATCGGGCTCGCAGTCGGTGAAAAAGCCGCCGCCCTGGATCGGCGGCAGTTGCGCGGGGTCGCCGAGCACCAAGAGCGGACATTCGAACGACATCAGGTCGCGGCCGAGTTCGGCATCCACCATCGAGCATTCGTCGATCACGATCAGTTTGGCCTTCGATGCCGGCGCGTCGTCCCACAGCTCGAAGCTCGGCTGCTCGACGCCGAATTCTCGGGCACGGTAGATCAGCGAATGAATCGTCGAGGCGTTGTCGCAGCCCTTGTTGCGCATCACCAAGCGCGGCCTTGCCGGTGAAGGCCGCGAATTTCACCTCGCCGTTGACGCCGTCGGCGATGTGCCGCGCCAGCGTGGTCTTGCCGGTTCCGGCATAACCGAACAGCCGGAAGACCGGCGGCGTGCCGTTCCTGCCGGGCCTGGCCTTGAGCCAGTCGGCAACGGCTTTCAGCGCGGAATCCTGATGCGGCGTAAAGGTTGTCATCGTAAAGGTTGTTATGGGGTCTCGATGGAAGGTAGCCGCGGGCGGCGAATGCGACCGCAACTCGACATCGGCAAAACTAACCATTCGGGCGGCCAGCACAAGCGGCGCCTTACGGAATTGCGGAACGCTGGACTTGGGCCTCGCGGCGAATACACTCTTCCAAAACAACAAGCCGATCGCGGGAGAGACGTCATGAAATTCGGCATTTTCTATGAGCTGCAATTGCCGCGCCCGTGGCAAGAGGGTTCCGAACTCAAGCTCTACCAGGATGCGCTGACGCAACTGGAGACCGCGGACCGCTGCGGCTATGACCATGCCTGGGTGGTGGAACATCATTTTCTGGAAGAATATTCGCATTCGCCGTCGCCGGAATCCTTCCTCGCCGCCGCCAGCCAGCGCACCCAAAACATCCGGCTCGGCCACGGCATCTTCCAGCTCACCACCAATCATCCCGCGCGCGTCGCCGAGCGCATCGCCGTGCTCGATCTGCTCAGCAACGGCCGCTGCGAATTCGGGATGGGCGAAAGCGCCTCGATCACCGAACTGACGCCGTTCGGCCGCGACATGGAAACCAAGAAGGAAGTGTTCGAGGAAGCCGTCCGCGCCATCTTTCCGATGTTCAGGGCAGGCGGCAGCGAGCATCACGGCAAGTATTTCGATATTCCCCTGCGCAATGTGGTGCCGAAACCGGTGCAGAAGCCGCATCCGCCGTTGTGGATGGCCTGTTCGCAGCTTCCGACCATCGAGCGCGCCGGCCAGCACGGTTTCGGCGCGCTCGGCTTCCAGTTCGTCAGCGCCGACGCGGCCCATGCCTGGGTGCATGCCTATTACAACGCTATCACCAAGCGGCTGAAGAAGCTCGCCGATTACGAGATCAACCCGAACATGGCGCTGGTGTCGTTTTTCATGTGCGCGAAGACCGACGAGGAGGCGAGGGCGCGCGCCGATGGCGCGACCTTCTTCCAGTTCGCACTGCGCTTTTACGGCGCCTCGCAGAACCGCCAGCGACCGGCGCCCGGCACCGTCAACATGTGGGACGAGTACAACAAGTGGAAGCGCGAGAATCCGCAGGCGCAGGAGGCCGCGTTGCGCGGCGGCCTGATCGGATCGCCCGAGACCATTCGAAAGAAGCTGCGTCGGTTCAGGACATCACACATCGATCAGGTGATCCTGCTCAACCAGGCCGGCAAGAACAGCCATGAACATATCTGCGAGTCGCTGGAACTGTTCGCCACGGAAGTGATGCCGGAATTTCGCAGCGATCCCGAGCACGACGCATGGAAAGCCGGCGTGATGAGCGGGGCGATCCGGCTCGAAGAGATCGATACCGAAGCATTCAGCGATCGCTACGGCAAACTGGCTGTCGACGTTGCAAAGCCGGCGGTTGTGGCGGCGGGGTAACTGTTTCAGACCGGGCCGATCACGATCGCCCCGGTCGGAGCGAATATCGCGCTCAAGATCAGAACCGGAAGCGCAGTCCAACGGTCGGATCGAGGTTGTTGCGGACGAGATAGCCGTTCGACAAGCCGCCGTTCACGTTCGAGTACATGATGCCGAAATAAGCGTCCCATTTCGCGAGCGAACCGCCAGTCGATGACGCCGGAGATCGCATCGAGGGTGCCGCCGCACTGCGAGTGCGCTGCCGAGCTGGCGACGCAGTTCGTGGCCTTGGTCGCAACCAGATAGTCGTTCTGGATGTAGTGATAGTAGCCGGTCGCGATGTCGAGGTTGTCGTTGACCGAATATTTGGCGCCCAGTCCACATGATCTGCAGGTGCTTGTCGCTGCCTCTGCCGGGCAGGCCGCTATAGGCCGTGCCGCTGACGGCCGTCAGCGGATAGCCGGCGCCGACCCATGTTCCGTTCGCGGCCTCGAGAGTCGTGGGAACATCGCTCGGCGGCGCGAAGTCGATATATTCGTACCCGGCATAAAGCTTCAACTGGCCGACAGCGTATTTCGCAAGGCCGACCCATGCAGTGTTATTGGAGATCGTCGCAGTTACGGTTTGGCCCGGGAAGGTGATCGGCACGCCGGCGAGGTTGGTCGTTCCGCCACCAAGCGTCAGGCTCGCGGCATCCTTTTCATAGCTGTAAATGCCGTCGAGCGATAAAGTGCCCGGCCCGAGGTTCTGGATGTCGCCACCGAGCTGCAGCTGCACCGCGCCGTTGGCGCCGTTGTCGAGCTCATAACCGCCGAACTGGTAGAGCAGGGCGGCGCGGAAGTCGCCATATTGATAACGGTACTTCACCGAAGTGCTGGCGCGCGCGGTTTCCGTAATGCCTGCGCCCGAGGCCACGGACTGAGAAGCCGATCTGCGAGAAAGCGTAAGACAGCGCCAGCGGATCATACGCCGCGAGGCCGTCCAGAGTGAGCGAGTTCTGGCGGAAGACGGTCAGCGTGCCGTAGGTCGGCGAGCTCACACCGACGAAGCCGACCGAATTGTAGAATTGCCCGGCGCGGCTGGAATCGGCATTGACGGACTGCTGGTTGAGCGGAACACCCTTGTTGCCGAACAGGGACTGCGTGCCGTTCGAGAGTTGCAGCGAATAGGGATCAAATCCGGCTTCCAGCTGGAAGATGGCTTGCCAGTCACCGCCGATGCTCTCTGCTCCCTTGATGCCGACGTTCGACGCGCCAAGGCCGCTGGGCGCCAGTCCCCACATCGCCTGCCGATTCATCTTCTGAATGCTGTAGGAGGCGCCCTGGGGGTAATACCCATTGAACGGAGCGCCGTGGGTCTGGTAGCCGCCCCCTGTATCGATGGTGCCGTATACCGAAATGCCGTACCAGCTGAGCACGCAGTCGGTAAGAAAAAATTGGGAAGCGCCGGTGCAGGTCGCAGGCATCGCTGGCGTCACGAGCGGTGGCGCCTTGGTCATCAGGTCGACATCGGCGGCAAGCGCTCCGTTCGGCCCCGACGCAATTCCCGCGGCGAAGATCGCCGCAGCCATGCCGCCTTTCCGCACCACAAATTCTCCCCCGAGAAAACAAAGCCCCGCAACTGCTATCGACAAAGAGCATTCGCGTGCCTGCCGTCGACCGCATGCGTCTGTGCCGATCTGGCCAGCGCGCCAACTGCACAGCGGGGCAAAGTATGGGGGGACAAAAATTCCGTCACAAGATTGTGTGAAGGCGAACTGCTCACATAAATATCTAAAGTTTATCGATTTTATAGAATATATATACTTTATGCACGTCTTCGAATCGCGCGAGATTAAAACGTCCGAATATCTTCAGTGGCGACAGATCATGATCGTCGCAGGCCGAACCGTGTCGATGATGACGCGGCCGCTTCGCATTCGCCGCACGAAGAACCGCTTCGCGGACGGCTCGGCGTGCAGTTCTGTCGTTAGATTGACTGAATCATCACGATGACGGCTTCGCCAAGAATGCCGGATCAGAACCGCGACGGTCGACAATTCGCAAAATCAATTCAAAGAAATCAATTCAAGCCGGTGCGGTCAGGCTTCGCACTGGCGAGAAGGTGCTGCCTGAACCAGCAGCTCAGCCGTTATAGCCATGCTGCATGTGATCGCGCGTGAGGCCCGGATTTACCGTGCCGCCCGTGGTGCCGCCCTGGGTGATGGGGTGCGCGGCGCGCGCAGCCGCCTGGCTGGCAAAATATCCGTTGGGTCCGATGTTCTGAGACATGGTGCGGGTGCGATGTTGTTTCACGCCCGGATTGATAAGGCCCTGTTGTGCGTTGGCGATCGACGGCAATGATGCCTGAAACGCAGCCGCTGCTATGATCGCAAGTGCCAAAATTCGAACGGGATGGGTCATCGGGCACTCCTGCTTCTTGCGAAGTGGCGTAAACGCAAATCAGTTGCCAACACGATAGTGTTGCTCCAAAGCAATGTTGGATCAACCAAATTCTTCTCTGGAAGGAGTGATTTGACGGCCAAAACTTCGTTCCCATGACTTGTGGCTCGAAGCAGTCAGCGCCGCTGCAATTGCGATCAAAAAACCGTTTCTTCGCGGAAGAAGACGATTGTAGGGATAATCTCTCTGTTCGCTTTTCGATTCAAAATTCCATTTCATTGAAGATCGCTGCACTGCAGCGCATCATTTTCACACGACTTCAACGGAGCGAGAGCCGGAAGCTCTACTCGGATTGGACGCGACATGGTAAGTGCAAAAGGCGGTTCGCAACGCGAAGAGCTTTCGATGGATGCAACGCCGACCATGTTCGACACGGCCCATCTGCTCGCCGCCGGGTTTGCCGCCGGCGCGGCCGGGCACGACCGTGATGCCAGCTTTCCGTTCGAAAACTTCGACCGGTTGTCCGAGGCTGGCCTGCTGGCGCTCACCGTGCCGACGGCGCTCGGTGGCCTCGGCGCCGGTGCGCGCGATGCGGTCCGCATGGTCGGCATTTTCGGAAAAGCCGACGCATCGACTGCATTGGTGCTGTCGATGCATTACATCCAGCATCTGTTGATGGCGCGCAGCACACGCTGGCCGGGCCGCCTCGTCCGCAAGCTCGCCCGCGAGACGGTTGAAGGCGTGGCGCTGATCAACGCGCTGCGGGTCGAGCCCGATCTGGGGTCGCCGTCGCGCGGCGGCCTGCCGGCGACGACCGCACGCAAGACCGAGACCGGATGGCGGCTCAGTGGCCGCAAGATCTATTCGACCGGCGCGCCAATTCTGAAATGGTACACGGTATGGGCAAAGACCGATGAGCCGGACGTGCGGGTCGGCCAGTTTCTGGTGCCTGCGGGATTGCCGGGCACGCGCATCGTCGAGACCTGGGATCATCTCGGGCTGCGCGCCAGCGGCAGCCATGACGTCGTGTTCGACGACGTGGTGTTCCCGCTCGACCATGAAATCGATGTTCGCAGGCCGGAGGAATGGCTGGTCCCGGATTTCACCCAGGCCGCGGCCCATGCAGTCTTCATCGCTGCGATCTACGACGGTGTCGCCCGCGCCGCCCGCGATTGGCTGATTGGGTTTCTGAAGAACCGGGTGCCGTCCAACCTCGGCGCATCGCTCGCCACGCTGCCGCGGTCGCAGGATGTCGTTGGCGGTATCGAAACGCGTCTCGCCGTCAACGCCCGCCTGATCGAC
Source organism: uncultured Pseudomonadota bacterium (assembly GCA_963729395.1). GTDB lineage: Bacteria > Pseudomonadota > Alphaproteobacteria > Rhizobiales > Xanthobacteraceae > Bradyrhizobium. The sequence goes on from CAVSOS010000006.1 coordinate 210,277, forward strand.
AGCTTTGCCGCCGATTACGACAATGGCGTTTTGCTGAGCCCGTCCGAATCCAACACCATCAAGCTGACCGTCACCAATAACGCCGTTGCGGCGGTCGAGGACGCGTTGTCGCTTGCAGGCAATCACGGCCTGACACGTGCCAATCCGCTCGAACGGCATTACCGTGACGTGCTATGCGGACGTGTCCATACGCCCCAGGACGACACGACGCGCGTGAGTGCCGGGCGGCTGGCGCTCGGCATCTGAGCGATATGAGATTAACCGGACTGGAGCTGCCAATGTCAGTGGAATTCATCGGGTTCATTACCAACAACAATTCGTCCGAGACCATCGTGCGGACCGGGCCCGTCATCGACCGTCCCTACCTCGAGACCGTAGCCAAGGCCCACGAGGTTGCTGGTTTCGATCGTGCGCTGCTGGCGTTTCATTCCACCACGCCGGACTGCCTGCAGATCGCCCAGCACGTGCTCGGCATCACCGACCGGCTCAAGGTCCTGATCGCCCAGCGGCCGGGCTTCACTGCGCCGACCCTGATCGCCCGTCAGCTTGCGACCGTCGATCAACTGTCCGGCGGCCGGGTGGCGCTGCATGTCATCACCGGCGGCAATGCCGCCGAATTGAAGCAGGACGGCAACACCATCGACGACAAGGACGAGCGTTACGCCCGCACCGACGAGTTTCTCGATGTCGTCCGGGCCGAATGGACCAGCGAGAAGCCGTTTTCCTATGACGGCAAATACTACAGGGTTGAGAACGGCTTTTCGCAGGTGAAGCCTTATCACAGCACGGGCATTCCGATCTTTGTGGGCGGTGCGTCCGATGCTGCGATCGAGGTGGCTGGCAAGCATGCCGATACATTTGCGCTGTGGGGAGAATCCTATGCGCAGGTGCGCGATGTGACCTCGCGGGTCCGGGCCGCCGCGGCGAAGCATGGACGGCCCGCCCCGCGCTTTAGCCTGTCGATCCGCCCCATCCTTGCCGATACCGAGGAAAAGGCATGGGCAAAGGCCGAGGAGATTCTGGCGCGCGCCACCGCGCTGCAGGACAAGACCGGTTATCGCAAGCCGGCTGACGGCCATGCCACCGCCGGCGCGCGGCGGTTGCTGGCGCTGGCCGAACAGGGCACCCGGATCGACAAGCGGCTGTGGACCGAAATCGCCAAGCTCACCGGCGCCAACAGCAACACCACCGCGCTGGTCGGAACACCCGAGCAGGTCGCCGAAGTGTTTGGCGACTATTACGATCTCGGCGTCAGCCATTTCTTGATCCGCGGCTTCGATCCCTTGATCGACGCCATCGAATATGGCCGCGAACTGATCCCGCTGACGCGCAAGCTGATCGCCGAACGCGACAGCTCCCGGGGAGTAGCCGCGGAGTGATGCGCCATCTTCTTGTTGCGGGCGCATTGCCGGGCGCGATCGCCTCCGCAATCGTCAAAATAAGGAAATTGAGCTTCCGTTCCAATTCAATCGCAACGGAGGCTCCAGGGTAGTGATTCCTTCTCCGCCGCCGCGCTTTGCGAGAAGGGCATTATTTCAAAGCTGATAACAAAGAAATTTTGTGGGATTGCTGTCAGGCTTCTTTCATCCTCATATTGCCTTGAATTGAAGCGGGTTTTTCCGCTCGGGGCGGCCAGGCGCGAATTGTGGCTGCAGGTTTTTTAAGCATCGGGTCGGGGAAGTCGAATGTCGGATCTCGCGGTGAAAGTATCGGAGCCGATTGCGCTGAAGGCGCGGTTGAACGAGGACTGGCTCGCGGTCGTGATCGGCCTGTTGGTGTTCGGGTCCGCCCTTGTCAGCATCACGGGAACTGACCTTTTGGGCTGGGCGGTGACGACATCGGTTTATATCGACGCCGCGCGAGCGCTGAGTCCGTTTGCCAAGGCCTATGCCTGGCTTGGCGGCGGCGGCGCGCTGCTGGCAACCTATGCTGCGCTGCTCGTGGTGTTGAGCGCCGGCGTGGTCACGCTGGGAGCCGACGTCAAGAAATTCGCCGTCGCATTCACGGTGGTCTTCGCGATTGCCTATGCGAGCTGGGTTTTCGGCAGCTACGCCTATGTCGCCGCGGTGACACCGGCCGAGCAACAGAAATTCGGCATCGCCTGGTCGCTCAAATTGACCAATGAAGGCGGTTACATCGTCGCGCTTCTGGTCGGACTCATCATCGCCAACTTCCTTCCACGCTTCGCCGAATGGCTGAAGGAAGCGATCCGGCCGGAACTCTATATCAAGATCGCGATCGTGATTCTCGGAGCAACCGTCGCCGTCACGGCGGCTGGCCGGCTCAATCTTGCATCGTCATTGCTGCTGCGCGGCGCCGCGGCGATCGTCGAGGCCTATCTGATCTACTGGGCGGTGATCTACTACATCTCGCGCAAATGGTTTGGCTTCAGCCGCGAATGGTCGGTGCCGCTCGCCTCGGGCATCTCGATCTGCGGCGTGGCAGCGGCGATTGCCACCGGCGGAGCCATCAGGGCGCGGCCGGCGGTGCCGATCATGGTGTCGTCGCTGGTGGTCGTGTTTGCGGTGGTTGAAGTCCTGATCCTGCCGTTTCTGGCCCAGACCTTTCTTTGGCAGGAGCCGCTGGTGGCCGGGGCCTGGATCGGGCTTGCGATCAAGACCGACGGCGCGGCGGTTGCCGGTGGCGGCATTACCGAGTCGCTGATCATGGCGAAGGCGGCCGCGGAAGGCATACGTTATCAGCCGGGCTGGATTCTCGCGACCACGACGACGGTGAAGATCTTTATCGACATCTTCATCGGGATCTGGGCGTTCATTCTCGGCTACATCTGGACCAACTATATCGACAAGGGGCCGGACAAGGCCAGGCCCGCCGAAATCTGGCAGCGCTTCCCGAAGTTCATCCTCGGCTTTATCTTCGTCTTTGCCGTCTCGCTCTGGCTCGCGGTCGGATCGACGCCGGAAATCGCGAAGGCGCTTCCCGCCGCGGCGGGCGAGGCCAACATCTTCCGTGTCATCTTCTTTATCCTGACGTTCTTTTCGATCGGCGTGCTCTCGGACTTCCGCAAGCTCTGGCAACAGGGCTTCGGCAAGCTTGCCGCGGTCTATTTCGTCAGCCTGTTCGGATTTGTGATCTGGGTCGGGCTGCTGATCTCCTGGCTGTTCTTCAGCGGCTTCAAGCCGCCGCTCGCCAGCTGATCGATTGAAGAGGAAAACCCATGCCGCAGCCAGACCTCAAGAACGAAATCAACGCGGCGGCCGAGCCGCTGCTGCCGATCGAGAAAAAGCTGATCGGCTGGAGCCTCGGCCTTGGCATTGTGTTGCTGGTTGTCCTGATCGCGATCAATCACTTTTTCCCGATCAAGCTGTGAGCCTCGGCATCGCGAAAGCGGACTAGCCCGCTACGTGATGGTTAGATGACGGCGGGGCCTGCGCGCTCCGCCTTTTGCATCGCGTTCGTCGTCTTGACGCCAGCAGCGACAGCCTCGCGCTCCGTTCGCAAATATCCGCCAGCCGGGTTCCGCTGCCCAATTCAAGATTAACAAATTCGCGCGACGTCCGTGCCGGGAAAAATGAGCCTCGGCGGAACGTCATTCTGCAATAAACCCATCGCCGCGCACCCGCTGAGCAGCGGTGTCATTGCTATTTTTGCCGAGCTCTCGACACCTCCCCGGAGCAGCACCATCATTGCCGTTGAATCGAAATGCTCGCCGCTGTCGCGACATCGACGCGGCGCGGCCGATCTTGCGGCGCTGGAAGGTTCGATCCTGCGCGAACTGCTCCAGTCCGCGGACGAACCATTGGACCTGTGAGGCTACCATGAACGCCGTCCGCAACATCAGTATCGATCGCGAGGTTTCCCCGGTCGATTTTCGCGGCGCCATGCGCCATCTGGCTGGCGGCGTCAGCGTGATCACGGTCGGGCGCGGCAAGGATATCACCGGCATGACCGTCACTTCGGTGTCGTCGTTTTCGGTGGATCCGCCGACACTGATCGTCAGCATCAACCGGGAAGCCTCGTCGTGGCCGCTGCTCAAGCGTTACGGGTTTTTCGGGGTCAACCTCCTCACCGCCGATCAGCTCGACGTTGCCGAGCGGTTTGCCGGCAAGGATGGACTGAAGGGCGCGGACCGCTTTGCGGGCGCGCAGTGGACCACGCGCGTATCCGGCGTGCCGCTGCTGGTGAGCGCCTTGTCCGCGATCGACTGCGAGGCCGAGGACATTATCGAGCGGCACTCCCACGCCCTCGTGATCGGGCGCGTGTTGGACATCCAGACTTCGCAGCGCACGGCGGCACTGGCCTATTGGCAGGGACGATATGTTGCGATCGATCAGGACGAGGATGCGGCCAGACCGGCGGAAGTCAGCCTGCCCGCCGCACATGCGGTGCGCGGAACATGACATGACGGCCTTACGACGCGGTTCCTGAAGAGGTGGCCGTTTCCAGCCTGGAGCCTCGGTCCTGATTTTGAAACGGGGCCGAGGCTCTGGTCTTTTGTTTGACGCGTCAAATAAAGGAGTAGAGCCTCCGTTCCAATTCAATCGGAACGGAAAAGGCTCTAACCGATGAAATGGATCTGGACCTGGATCTTTTACGGGATCGGTGCGCTCGCGATCGGTTATCTCGCGCTATACGCCTATGCGGCATTCACCGGGCGCGACCTTGAGCTCGAAAACCCGATCCACATCTTCCGCAGGCCTGACGCACCGGACTATTCGTGACGGCGAGTGTTTCCCGATCACGCCGAGGCGGCGACGCGGTGATAGTCGCCGGCGCCGGCGGGGGTGATCGGCAAGCCGCCGTCGGCATATTCGTTGAGCTTGTTGCGCAGCGTGCGGATCGAGATGCCGAGGATATTCGCCGCATGGGTGCGATTGCCGAGGCAATGTTTCAGCGTTTCCAGAATGAGGTCGCGTTCGACGTCGGCCACGGTGCGCCCGACCAGCGCGCGGGTGACCTGTTCGGCGGCGAACGTGGCGTGCGCCACCGCCGGTACAGTCTTGGCGAGGTCGAGGCGATCACCGTCGGGCGTCAGGATGGCGTCGACGCCGATCTCGTCGCCCTGCGCCATCAGCACCGAACGATGGATGGTGTTTTCCAGTTCGCGGACGTTGCCCTGCCAGCGGTTGGAGGTCAGCACCCGCCTGGCTTCCGCCGAAATCGGCCGCAACGGCACGCCGTTGGCTTCGGCGTATTTCTTGGCGAAGTGCTGGGCCAGTTCGAGTATGTCCGCCGGGCGTTCGCGCAGCGGCGGTATTTTCAGGTTCACGACGTTGAGCCGGAACAACAGGTCCTCGCGGAAGGAGCCTTCGCGCACGGCGTCGGCCAGATTCCGGTTCGAGGTCGCGATGATGCGGATATCGATCGGCACCGGCCTTGTGCCACCGACGCGATCGATCACGCGCTCCTGGATGGCGCGCAGCAATTTGGATTGCAGGCGCACATCCATTTCGGAGATTTCATCCAGCAGCAAGGTTCCGCCGGTGGCTTCCTCGAATTTCCCGATACGCCGGGCGACGGCGCCGGTGAACGCGCCCTTCTCGTGGCCGAACAATTCGGATTCCAGCAGATGCTCGGGGATCGCCGCGCAATTGATGCTGATGAAGGGCTTCCGGGCGCGGTTGGAGCGGGTGTGGACATAGCGCGCCAGCACCTCCTTGCCGGTACCGGATTCGCCGGTGATCATCACCGAGGCGTCGGAGCCTGCGACCTGTTGTGCCAGCTTGATGACCTTGGCCATCGCTTCGTCGCGGTAGACCATGTCGCGTGAATCGTTGGCGACGGCGGCGAGCACCGCGGCAATCAATTCCGGGTCGGGCGGCAGCGGGATGTATTCCTTGGCGCCGGCATGGATCGCGGCCACCGCGGCACGGGCGTCATTGGAGATGCCGCAGGCGACGATCGGCACGTGAATGTGTTCGGCTTCCAGCCGCATCACCAGATCGCGGATGTCGAGGGCGACGTCGACCAGCAGCAGGTCGGCGCTCTTGCCGCCGCGCAACACCCGCATCGCCTGTTCATGGTCCTCCGCATGCGTGACGGAAGCGCCGTTGTCCATGGCGATCTTGGTGGCCGTCGTAAGCTGGCCCTTCAATGTGCCAACGATGAGAAGCCGCATGTTAATCTCCTGTTCGTCTGTTCGCGCCCGTCATGCGCGGTATCGTCAAAGAGCCTCAGGCGCGTTCCGCCTTGATGATTTCCGTCATGGTGACGCCGAGTTTGTCTTCCACCAGAACCACTTCGCCACGCGCTACCAGCCGGTTGTTGACATAAATGTCGATCGCCTCGCCAACGCGGCGGTCGAGCTCGAGCACGGTACCGGGCCCGAGCTTCAGCAATTCGCCGACATCCATCTTGGAGCGGCCGAGCACGGCCGAAACCTGCACCGGCACGTCGAACACGGCTTCCAGATCGGCGGCAATGCGCGAGGCGTTCTCGTCATCGTTATATGCCACGTCGTCGATCTTCGGCGTATCGGCGGCATTGAGATCCGGAAGCGGGACCTGTGCGTCGGTAACACTCATGGTTCAATCCTCATCGCCGTCGTTTTGGCCTGGCCGCGGGACGCCATGTAGCGCCCGACAAGTTCGTTGATCTTCGCCTCGATCGCCGCACGCTCCAGCACCACGCCGCCATCGGCCCATTCGATCCTGCAATCGCCGGTGTCGATTTCCGGTTCGGCCAGGATCACGAGACGGCCCGCGAAGCCGCTTTGCTTCGCCAGCCGCTCGATCCGCTCCCGGGCGGCCTCGTAGAGCGAGGCGTTGATCCGGACCACCAGATGCGGCGTCGAGACAAGGTGCGAGAAACAATCGCTGACCAGTCCGGTGATCTCGCCGAGCGGCTCGCTGGCAATCAGCGCGCTGCAAAGCTTGCGCGCGACCGCGACCGCGACATCGACCGCTTCGGTCTCCATTCGGGTCTCGATGCCGGAAAAGCGGGTCGCGATGGTCTTGAGCGCAATCCCGATCTCTTCCAGCGCCAGTGCGGCGCGGCGGTCGCTTTCCGCCTTGGCCTCGCGCTGGGCCGCGTCGAAGCCGTCGCGATAGGCGCGGGCTTCGGCCGAGGCGATCTTCTGCGCGATTTCCGACGGCGTGGCGGGCCGCTCGCGCGTCCGGTCCGGCGCCGAGAAGTCCAGGTCGAACAGGAATTTCGCGGGTGCGGCCATCAGTACACCAGCTCGTCGTCGGCGCGGTTCTTGGTCAGCATGATTTCGCCCTTGGCGGCAAGGTCTTTTGCGAGATTGACGAGTAGTGCCTGGGCCTCGTCGACATCGCGCAAGCGTACCGGCCCCAGCGCCGCCATGTCGTCGAGCAGCATCTTGCCGGCGCGCGACGACATGTTGCCGAGGAAGAAGCCGCGGACATCCTCGTTGGCACTCTTCAGCGCAATGCCGAGCTTGTCCTTGTCGACGTGGCGCATCAGCGTCTGTGCTGAAGCGGCGTCCAGCTTGACGAGATCGTCGAAGGTGAACATCAGCGCCTTGATGCGTTCGGCGGACTCGCGATTTTCCTCTTCCAGCGAGGTGATGAAGCGGGTTTCGGTCTGGCGGTCGAAATTGTTGAAGATTTCCGCCATCACCTCGTGGGCGTCGCGGCGTCGGGTCTGGGAGAGGTTCGACATGAATTCGGTGCGTAGCGTCTGCTCGACGCGCTCGATCACTTCCTTCTGCACCGCCTCCATTCTCAACATGCGGCCGATCACGTCGAGCGCCATGTCCTCGGGCAGGATCGCCAGCACCCGCGCGGCGTGCTCCGGCTTCAGCTTCGACAGCACCACCGCGATGGTCTGCGGATATTCATTCTTGAGGTAGTTGGCAAGCACCTCTTCCTGGACGTTGGAGAGCTTCTCCCACATGTTGCGGCCGGCAGGCCCGCGAATTTCGTCCATGATGCCGCTGACGCGCTCGGCAGGCAGGTATTGCTGCAGCAGCCGCTCGGTGCCGTCGAACGTTCCCATCAACGCGCCGGATGCCGACATCCGCGACACGAATTCGAGCAGCAGGTCTTCCACCACGTCGGCCTCGACGGTGCCGAGCGTCGACATCACCATCGACAATTCGCGCACCTCATCATCGTCGAGCAGCGACCAGACCTTGCCGCCATACTGTTCGCCGAGCGCCAGCATCAGGATCGCGGCGCGCTTCGGGCCGCTCAACGACTTGCCCTTCGGACGGCTGCCCTGGCGGCTGGCCAGCGTGGCGATGACGTTGGCGATTTCGTTGGCGGTTGTGGTCTGCGGTACGGCCATGTCAGATCACGCCGGTTCCGTGAGCCATTGACGAATAATGGAGGCGGTTTCGTTCGGGTTTTGCTCCGCCAGCGCGCCGACGCGATGCACCGACTGCGCGTGAACCTGACCCTGGATCTGGGCCACGTCGATCATCTGGCTGGTGGCGTTGGGACTGGGCACGAGACTCTGCCCGGTAGCAGCGGCGGGTGACGCATTGCCATCGGTCAACGCCGGCGTTGACCCTTCGCCTGAGAGCGAGGGCATCACCTCGGAAGCGATGATGCGCTTGACCAGCGGCCGGACCACCATGAACAGCACCACCAGACCGAGCAGCATCATCACGCCGAGTTCGATGACGTACATCACGTCGTCCTTGGTGAACTGCAGCATGCCGAACAATCCCGCCGGCTCGGCGATCGGCGCGACCGCCGGGGCTTCCGCGAATTTGAGGTTGACGACCTCGACCTGATCGCCACGCTTCTGATCGAAGCCGATCGCCGAGCGCACCAGCGTGGCGATGCGGTCGAGCTGCTCCTTGCTGCGTTCCTGATAGACCATCTCGCCCTTGTCGTTCTTGGCATAGCTGCCGTCGACCAAAACGGCGACCGAGATCCGGTTGACCCGTCCAGCCTCGGTCACTTCGGTCTTGGTGGTATGGGAAATCTCGTAATTGTTGGTCTCTTCGGTCTTCTTGCTTTGGTCGCGCGCGGGTGCCGCATTGTCCGCGCCGCGCTGATTGCCAGGCAATTCATTATTGACGGTGACCTGGCCGTTGGTCTCGGCGGTCGCGCTGGATTCTTCCCGGGTCTGGCTCGAGCGCAACACCCGGCCTTCGGGATCGAAACGGTCCGAGGTCTGCGTGGTCCGGTTATAGTCGAAGTCCGCTGACAGCTGGACGCGCGCGCGGCCGGCGCCGACCACCGACGACACGATCGCCTCGACCTCGCTGCGCATCCGCTTCTCGAAAGCGGCACGGCGATCGTCGCCGACCGCGTTATCGTTGTCGCCGGTGGCGCCGTCGGCGAGCAATTGACCGGATTCATCGACGATCGACACCCGTTGCGGCTTCAGGCCGCTGACGGCGGAGGCGACCAAATGGCGGATGGCCTTGATCTGCTGCGGCTCGAGCGCGCCGCGCACCCGCACCACGATCGAGGCCGATGGTTCGGGGGTCTCGCGCGAAAACAGTGGCCGCTCCGGCAGCACGAGATGGACCCGGGCCGCCTGGACGCGGTCGATGGCGCGGATGGTACGGGCAAGTTCGCCTTCAAGCGCGCGCAAATGGTTGATGTTCTGAACGAAGCTGGTGGTGCCGAGCGCGTCGGATTTGTCGAAAATCTCGTAGCCGACGCCGCCGCCCTTGGGCAGGCCGGCCTCGGCGAGCTTCATGCGCAGCCGGGTGACCTTGTCCTTCGGCACCATGATCACGGCGCCATCGTTGCGCAATTCGTAGGGAATGGCCTGGCGTTCGAGGTCCTTGATGATGCCGGAGGAATCTTCGGCGCTGAGGTCGGTGAAGAGGGTGGTCATCTGCGGCGTGGTGACACGCATGATGACAAACGCAAAGAAGCCGATCAGAGCGGCTGTCACCGCGACCATCGCCAACAAACGCGAAGCGCCCAGACCCCTTAGGAAACCCACGAGCCCCTGCAAACCAACTGCCCCCCGAGATTCGGCCCGAAGAGCCGACTGGGCAATTATTGCCTATGGGATGGTTTCGATATGGTTAACGAAGGTTAAGAGCCGTGGCAAAAGTTCGGAATGAAAAAGATCGGCCTCGCAGAACGAGGCCGATTTTCGTCAAATTCGATGGGCTCTGGAAGAAGCCTGCCCCGTACTTGATGCGGGGTGGACGCCGGTTCGCGCGAAGAAAACGCGTCAAATAAAGAAGCAGAGCCTCCGTTCCGATTCAATCGGAACGAAGGCTCTGAACATCGTTTATTGGCGATATTGCTGGATTCGGGTAGTACGCAATCCGGCAAGGCCATGCTGATCGATCGAGAACTGCCAGGAAAGGAATTCGTCGACGGTCAGCGTGTAGCGGCTGCAGGCTTCCTCAAGGGAGAGCAGGCCGCCGCGGACTGCGGCAACGACTTCGGCCTTACGGCGAATAACCCACCGTTTGGTACCGGGTGCGGGTAGGTCCGCAATTGTTAACGGACTGCCGTCAGGCCCGATGACGTATTTTACCCTCGGGCGATGGGGTTCTGTCATGGCGTACTCACAAACTCTCAACCACTGAACTCACGGTAGCAACCTACGCCCGGCGGCTTAAAATTTGCCTAAGCCCAAGGCTCCAATAAGAATCTCCTTGAAAATGCCTGCAAACAATTTGCCCCCGGGGCTGCAGCCGCCGGGGGATCAAGGCCTGTGGGCGCGGTATGCAACGCCGGATCGGTGACGTCAGGCGATCGCAGGGTGCGGTCGCCGTCAGCTCGCGATGCTCTGGATCTGGCTCACCGTGTAGGTTTTGCCGCCGATCGTCAGCAGCGGCGGCGACTGGGTGAGATCGACCGAGGTGACCACGCCCTGGACCTGGGTCGTCACAGCGACGGTGTTGTTCGCGGAGTCCTTGGCGGTGGCGGTCATGGTGTAATTGCCGGCGGGCCACTGGGTGCCGTCATTGCCCTTACCGTTCCACGTGAACGGCTGGTTGTTGCCCGCCGCCACGCTGTAGGTGCCGGAGTAGACCGTCTGGCCGGTGTTGTTGGTGATGGTAACGGTAACATCTGAAGCGCTCGGGACACTGAGCTCCCATGTCGCGGTGCTGTTGGACAGCGCGGCGGTGCTGCCATTGACCACTGCGGTCTTGCCGACGAATCCCAGCGCCTGGGTCGATTGCGCGGTCTGCTGCAGGGACACCAGCGTTGCCAGCGAATCGTTGGTGTTGAGCTGCTGCTGGACGCCGGCGAATTCGACAAGCTGTTGGGTGAACTGGTTGGTGTCCAGCGGATCGAGTGGATTCTGGTTCTGCAATTGGGTCGTCAGCAGGGTCAGGAAGCTTTGAAAGTTGCCGGCGATCTGCTGGGAAGCCAGCGCGTTCGCGGACGAGGCCGACGAATTCGACGAAGACGAGGTTGGCAGGGCCGTTGTCCCCGAAACGACCTGGCTGGCGGTGCTTGCTGCTGCTGTCATGTCCGTCTCCTCAGACCCTGATATCGACGCCGCTGCTCGATCCGAGCATGCGGCCATAGGTTCGTCCCGCGACTGCCGCGGGGATGGTGTCTTGTTCGCTCACCACCAGTCGCTGGGCGTTGCTGCCGGTCTGGTTGCCGCTGTTCTGATTGGATGAAGACTGGTCGCGCAGGCTGAATTGCAGGCCGCCGCTGCCGGTCTTGAGGCCGGCGTCGTCCAGCGCGCGCTGCAATTGCGGTGCGTCCTGCTGCAGCATCGACAGCGTTTCTGGCTTTTCGACCGTCAAATGCGACGTCACCTGGCCGCTGCGGTCGACATCGATGCGGACATCGATACGGCCAAGGTCGGCAGGGTCGAGCCGGATTTCGAAGCTGCTCTTGCCGTTCTTGACCGAAGCGGCGATCTCGAGAGCGAGCCCGCTCAAGGGTACAGGCGCGTTCGTTGCCGCCGTGACGCTCAGCGATCCTGTGGGAGCAACGTTCGTCGTCGCGGAGGGAAGCTGTGGCCCAACCGCGCCCAGCGCCTGCATGCCAGCGTCCGATCCCGCGGCCGGCGCATGTGTCGTCTCGCTGCCCGCCGAACGCTCATGGACCGTTCCGGCAACCACCGATGTCAATGAGGGATTGGCGGTGGCATCGGCTTTCGCGGCGTCCACAGGGCTATTGCTTGCGTTCTGCGTGCCGCTGGCAGCGGTCGGCTGCGCGGTCGCTGCGGCTGGATCGGTCGTGCCCGGCGTGGTCCCCGAGTTGTCCGATGTCGCCGTCGCGGTCTGCGTCGCGGCTGCAGTCTTGGAGGATGTGGTTTTCGGTGCCACCGGTGCGGTAGCGGCAATAGCGGTCGCCACCGTCGTTGCGGCTGCGGCGGTTTGCGGTTTCACCGGCGTGGCGGTTGGCTGGCTTGGCGTCGCTTGAGTCCCGGTCTTCGGCGTCGCGGCGGTACCCGGAGCGATCGCAGCCGTATCCGCGGCGATTGCGGTGGGATCAGCGATAACAGTGGCGGCAACCCCGGAATCGATCTTGGCCTGTGCCGATGACGCAGCCGGCGCGGTAGCGGTGGCTGACATGCTGGCGGCAATGCCTGCCGCCGCGATCGCCAACGGTGCCGTGGCATTGCCGGAGGTCGGCGATGCCGTGGCATTGCTGGGGGTCGGCGGTGCAGCCGGAGCATTCGTCACCGCGACGGTAACGGGGATCGCGGTCGCGATGGCGTTCGTCGCCGTCGCGGCATCCTGGCGTGCCGATGCGACGGGATCGGTCGAAGAACCGGCAGCAGCAGTGTCGCCGGACGACGGCTTTGCGGCTGATTTCGCAGCGTCGGATTTCGAGCTGCCGGTCTTCGCCTGGGAATGCGGGGCGGCGGCGGTGCTGGTGTCGGAATTCGCGCCGGAGGGTGGCGCGGCGGCGGAAGCGCCCTGATTGCTGGAATCGTTGTTGGCTGGCGGGTTGGCAGGCGCGGCGTTCTGCGATCCGCCATTGTTCGCGGCGGCCGGAGCGTTGTCGGAGGGCGATTGCCAGGACGGTTGCGGCGGTGCCGTGGCGGCGGAGTTGCCGGCATCGCTGGTGGTGTTGCTATCGACCAGCGCGCCGAAAATATCGTTTCCGGGGCTGGAGTCGGACCTCGCAGCCCGCGGCGGCGCGCTCTGAAAGGGCACGTTTGTCGCTGCTTCTGACGTGACGCTGTACACCGGCGGCCTCTCGCAATGATACCGGCCCATGATCAGCAAGGACCGGGCCACGCCCTTTCATAAGAAATATCATTGTATTTCAATTAGTTATGTGATTGTTCCGGATCGGAGGCGCGGCTCCGGGGAGGTCCCTTTTCTGCCCCGCGGCAAGATTTGCCGTTCGCGGTTGCAAAAGGGTCGAGCATGATTGCCTGACGGGAATCCGGCCTATATTAAAGAACAGCTTTTCAGCCGCTCTGGCGAACCCGCTTTCCAGGGAATGCTCCAAGGCTTCCTGATCGCGCGGCGTTTCGAAGCCGTCGCGGTCGCATTGATGACCGGAACCATGCTCAACAGTCTGGATCTCGAAGGCCGCCCGCAGGACACCAGGATCGTCGTCGCCATGTCCGGCGGCGTCGATTCGTCGGCGACGGCTGCGCTGTTGAAGTCCGAGGGATATGACGTCGTCGGCATCACATTGCAGCTTTACGATCATGGCGCGGCGACCCATCGCAAGGGCGCCTGCTGCGCTGGCCAGGACATCCACGACGCGCGCAATGTCGCCGAGCGGATCGGCATTCCGCATTACGTGCTCGATTATGAGAACCGCTTTCGCGAATCGGTGATCGACAATTTCGCCGACAGCTACGCCTCGGGCGAGACGCCGGTGCCGTGCATCGAGTGCAACCGCTCGATCAAGTTTCGCGATTTGCTCAAGACCGCGCGCGAACTCGGCGCCTCGGCGCTTGTGACCGGGCACTATGTGGCGTCGCGCCGCACCGGCGACGGATCGCGCGCGCTGATCTGCGCCGCCGACGCCGATCGCGACCAGAGCTATTTCCTGTTCGCGACCACGCGCGAGCAACTCGATTATCTGCGCTTTCCGCTGGGCGACATGACCAAGCCGCAGACGCGCGAATTGGCGCGCCGCTTCGGCCTTGAGGTTGCCGACAAGCACGACAGCCAGGACATCTGCTTCGTGCCGACCGGGCGCTATACCGACATCATCGGCCGGTTGCGGCCGAATGCCGTCGAGCCCGGCGACATCGTCGACCTCGCGGGCCGCGTCATCGGCCGGCATCAGGGCATCGTTCACTTCACCGTCGGCCAGCGGCGCGGATTGGGCATCGCCTCCAGCGCGCCGCTCTATGTGGTGCGGCTGGAGGCCGCCAGCCGCCGCGTCGTGGTGGGGCCGCGCGAGGCATTGCGGATGGACCGCATCGTATTGCGCGACGTCAACTGGATCGGCGACGGCGAGCTTGATCGCGCGGTCGGCCAGGGTCTTGAGATTTTCGTGCGGGTGCGATCGACCCGGGCGCCGCAGCCGGCGTGGCTGCGCGCGGCCGATGGCGGTTACGAAGTCGAACTGGTCGCCGGCGAGGAGGGGGTATCGCCGGGTCAGGCCTGCGTGTTCTACGATGCGCCGGCGGGGCGGGCGCGCGTGCTCGGCGGTGGATTCATCCAGCGCGCGACCGCGAAGAGTGCGATGGCCAAGGGCGCAATTCGGCCGCCGCTACTGGTCGAGGCAATGCGCGGTTAGGATTTCAAGGCGGGGCATGGCTGCAGATATCGACCGCGCGGGGGTCGCAAAGGCTTATGGCCGCTGGGCGCCGGTCTATGATCTGGTGTTCGGAAAGGTATTCGATCACGGTCGGCAGTCGACCATCGCCGAGGCCGACAGGATCGGCGGCCGGGTTCTCGATGTCGGCGTCGGCACCGGACTGTCGCTGTCGGATTATTCGCGCACCACGAAATTATGCGGCGTCGATATTTCCGAACCGATGCTGCGCAAGGCGCAGCAGCGCGTGCGCGCGCTGGGTCTCGGCAATGTCGAGACGCTCGCGGTGATGGACGCCAGGAACCTCGCCTTTGCGGATTCATCCTTCGACGCGGTGGTGGCGCAATATGTCATCACCGCGGTTCCGGATCCGGAAGCCACGCTCGACGACTTTCATCCGCGTGCTGAAACCCGGCGGCGAACTCATCCTGGTCAATCATATCGGCGCCGAAAGCGGCCCGCGCCGCATCTTCGAACTGGCGTTCGCGCCGCTGGCGCGGCGGCTCGGCTGGCGGCCGGAATTTCCGTGGGCGCGCCTGGCCGACTGGGCTGCAAAACATGGCGGCGTCTACCTTGCCGAACGCCGCCCGATGCCGCCGATGGGGCATTTCTCGCTGATCCGCTTTCGCAAATCCTGAAATTGCGGAACGCTCGCGCGGAACCTCCACGCCGGCTCGCCGTTTTCCCTGCATGGGACCGAAACGCTCGCTCTTTTCTGGTTGCGTATTGATGGCGGCATCCGGCGCGGCCGGTGCCCAGGCGCCGCCTTCGCCTGCGACGCCGCCGGCGCAAACCGCTCCGCCGTCGCCGGCGCACAGCAGCGAATGCGCGCCGATGCCGTCCGCGCCACGACATGGCGCGATGCGCCCGCGGGGCACGACAACCGGGCAAGCCCGCGAACCGCTCGGCGACAGGCTGGCGAGGTCCGACGGCGTGTTGTGCCCGCCCGCGGGCGTCGACCCGCAAATGCATGCGCCGACGCCCGATGCCGGCAACACGCCGGTGATTCCGCCGCCCGGCAGCCCCGGCGGCAATCCCAACGTCCGGCCGAAATGACGGCGTTTTGCAAGGATTTTTCAGCGCAAGGACCGGCGGCCGCAGCGAGCCGCGGAATGGCCGGGTTTGCTTGACATGCCCTAGAACGGCTTCTTATATGCCGCGCGTTCGCGACTGCGGCATATGCAGACGTGACGGTGAACTGTGGCGGGGTAGCTCAGCTGGTTAGAGCACGGGAATCATAATCCTGGGGTCGGGGGTTCGAGTCCCTCTCCCGCTACCATCTTTCACAAAACTGCGAACTCCCCTGCCGGGCTGCGAGCTGGCGACAACGGCCTGTTCAAGCGTCGATTTGGAGCCGTGGATGCGGATCACGCGGTCATCGACCTCGACCGCATCGATCAGCGAGCGCAGATAGGCCTTGCGGAACAGGATTTCGCCGACGGTGATGTTCTCGCGCATGAGCGTGCCGAAGCGCTCAATTTTCGCCCTGTCGATGCAGGCCGCCGGCGATTGACCCTTAATCCGATCGAGCGCGCTCCGCGCCCGGTCGCGATCGGCCTTGATGTCAGCGAGGCGGACTTTCAGAACTTCGTCGAGATGGGTGACGCCGTCTTCGAACAGCGCACAGAGCCGCCGAAGCTTATCCTCGGCTGTGCTCGCCTCCCGTGACAATTGATCGATCCGGTCCCGAACCTCGCCATCCGCCATGACCCGTCGGTCAATGATCTCGGCAAGGAGAATAGCGATGCGATCGGGAACCAGCAGCCGATCGGCGATATAGCTCGTCACTAATTGGTCCAGCCTGTCCATAGGGATCGAGCGGCCCCTGCACGCGGTCTTGCCCATGCGTGGATGGCCCAATGCTTTTGCAGCGTAAGATAGTCTGACGGAGCGCGGTTCTTTCGACCATTGGCACGGCTCGCCATCGTCACGACGTTGGGTCGTCGATAAATCGTTGCGGTCGTGCGAAGGCCTCCAGCAATTCCTTGCGGTCGATCACAATCTCGCGGCCGCGGATTCTCACGCCATGTTCCGTCAAAAGCCCGAGGCTGCGGGAGAGATTCTCGCGCGTAGTCCCGATGTGTGACGCCAGAGTGCCGCGATCGAATGGGATCACGATATTTCCCGAGTTCCTTTGCGCTTCGGTCAATATCCAGTTGGCAAGACGCTCGACGCTTGATCGCGCCATATAGCCCTTCAGCTTTTTCACGGATGATCGATACGCGAGTGCAAGCTCCCGCGCCACGATGCGGGCGAATGCGACGTCTTGATCGAAAATCGCGCGAACTCTTTGCGCCGGAATCAGCAACACACGAGAGCCGGCCAGCGTGCGGGCGGAGTTCAGATAGGGTTGGTCACCGACCACGGCCGCGAGGATGAAGGTCGAGACCGGTTTGATGAGGGATATCCCCCAATCGTCCGCATTCTGTTCGGTAAATATCTCGACCAGGCCGTCGACCAGAACGTGCAGGAAGTCAGCGGGCTGGCCCTCGTGAATCAAGACGACGCCAGTCGGAAACTGTTGCAGCAGCGCCGCGTCGAGCAGGTTCTCGAGGCTTTCAGCCTTCATTTCTGAAAACAGCGGCAGAGACTGAAGCTGCTGGAGTTCGTGAATGCGCAACGGCGTTGCCCCGTGGTTGGTTGAAGATCGTTTGTGACATTTATCAAATTACTATGCTTCAAATCGCAATCGAAGGCGTAAAATCGATCAATCCGCACTGCAATAATTTGCACAATAAGCTATCCGCAGCCGGGCACTTGATCCAGCGCAAATCAATGTCGTCCAGACTTGGCGATCTGTTCCCGCCGAAGCGATTTGTCGAGGGAATCATAATGGACGCGGTGGGTTCAACCAACGAGCATCGAGGTCGCGCTCTCTGGCTTTCGACCATCGCGTTCACGATCTGCTTTGCTGTCTGGACGATCTTTGCGATCATCGGCATCCGGATCAGGCAGGAGCTCGGACTGAATGATACCGAATTCGGTCTGCTGATCGGAACGCCCATTCTCAGCGGATCGCTGATTCGTCTGCTGCTGGGTATCTGGACCGATCAGTATGGCGGTCGACGGGTCTACACCGTCGTCATGCTAGCAGCAGCGGTCGCAACATACCTGCTCACCTGGGCGCACACTTACCCCCAATTCCTGGTAGCGGCATTCTTCGTCGGCATCGCGGGTGGCTCGTTCGCCGTCGGCGTTGCTTACGTCTCGCGCTTCTATCCCCCAGGCAAGCAGGGCATCGCCCTTGGCATTTTCGGTGCCGGCAACGTCGGTGCCGCCGTTACCAAATTCGTCGCGCCCTTCGTGCTCGTTGCCTATGGCTGGCAAACGGTGGCGCAGGTCTGGGCTTTTGCCATCGG
This sequence comes from uncultured Pseudomonadota bacterium, assembly GCA_963729395.1. GTDB lineage: Bacteria > Pseudomonadota > Alphaproteobacteria > Rhizobiales > Xanthobacteraceae > Bradyrhizobium. The sequence goes on from CAVSOS010000006.1 coordinate 228,185, forward strand.
TTTAATGGGCATCGCATTCTGGATGTTCTCGGAAGAAGATCCTGTTGTCTGCGCGCGCCGCGAGCGAAACCAGAAGCCGGCCAGCGCATGGTTGCAACTTGAGCCGCTGAAGAACATCCAGGTATGGCGCTTCGCGCTGTACTATTTCTTTGTGTTTGGCGGGTTCGTCGCACTGTCGCTGTGGCTGCCGCAGTATCTTATCAAGGTCTATGGCGTCGATATCGAGACCGCCGGCATGACGGCGGCGATGTTTTCATTTCCTGCCAGCGTGTTCCGGGCCTATGGCGGCCATCTCTCCGATCGCTACGGCGCGCGCCGCGTGATGTACTGGACGTTCCTTGTTGCGATCGTCTGCACATTCGTACTGTCGTATCCGCCCACCGATTATCTGGTGAGAACGGTGAGCGGTACCGTCGGCTTCCACCTCGAAATGGGGCTGGTGCCATTTACGGTAACAATATTCGTGCTTGGCTTCTTCATGGCGCTTGGCAAGGCGGCCGTCTTCAAACACATCCCGGTCTACTATCCGAACAACGTCGGCGCCGTCGGCGGTATGGTCGGCATGATCGGCGGACTTGGCGGCTTCGTGCTGCCGATTGCATTCGGCGCGCTGGTCGACCTGACGGGGCTCTGGACCAGTTGTTTCATGCTGCTGTTCTTCTTGGTGTCGGGCGCGCTGATCTGGATGCACGTCTCGATCCGGCAGATGGAGCGTGGTGTTGTCGGCGAAGCACTGAAGAAGCTGCCGGAACTCCCCGAGATGGAGGAGATTCACAAGCCCGAGCATGTCGGCGCCTTGTCTGGCGTCGTCCTCACAGACTGGCGTCCGGACGACAAAGCTTTCTGGCAAACCAGCGGACGCGCCATCGCGCGGCGCAATCTCTGGATATCGATTCCTGCGCTGCTGCTGTCGTTCGCGATCTGGCAGGTCTGGTCGGTGGTGGTGGCAAAGCTGCCTGTGGTAGGCTTCAAGTTCACCACGTCCGAGCTGTTCTGGCTGGCGGCGCTGCCCGGCATCTCCGGAGCCGTGCTGCGCATTTTCTACTCGTTCATGGTGCCGATCTTCGGCGGACGGCTGTGGACCACGCTGGCGACCTGGTCGCTGATGATCCCCGCTGTCGGTATCGGTTACGCCGTGCAGACGCCGTCGACGCCCTATCCGGTATTTCTGGCGCTGGCCTTGCTGTGCGGCTTCGGTGGCGGCAACTTCGCCTCCTCGATGGCCAACATTTCCTTCTTCTTTCCGCGCGCGGAGAAGGGCAACGCGCTCGCGCTCAACGCTGGCCTCGGCAATCTTGGCGTCAGCGTCGTGCAGTTCGTGGTCCCGATTGTGATCACGGCCGGGGTGTTCGGCTGGTTCGGTGGCGATCCCGCGATGGTAGCGAGCGGGACGCAGCAAGCGCCGCTGTGGCTGCAGAACGCCGGCTTCATCTGGGTGCCGTTCATCGCCGCCAGCGCGTTTGCCGCATGGTTCGGGATGAACGATATCGGCTCGGCAAAGGCCTCTTTTTCGGATCAGGCCGTCATTTTCCAGCGCAAGCATAACTGGATCATGTGCTGGCTCTACACCGGCACCTTCGGCTCGTTCATCGGCTATTCCGCGGGCTTCCCGCTGCTGGCGAAGACCCAGTTTCCGAACGTTGACGCGCTGCAATTTGTCTTCATCGGACCCTTGGTCGGCGCGCTGTCGCGCTCGGCCACCGGCTGGATTTCCGACAAATGGGGCGGTGGGCGGGTCACCCTGTGGGTGTTCGGCCTGATGATGATCGGCGTGCTCGGGATTCTTTATTTCCTCGGCATCAAGGATCAGCCGGGCGCGTTCTGGGGCTTCTTCGCGATGTTCCTGGTGCTGTTCTTCGCGACCGGCGTCGGCAATGCCTCGACATTCCAGATGATCCCGAACATCATGCGCAAGGAAATGGACCGGCTTATGCCGGGCGCCGACGCGGTCACCCGCCAGCGCCAGGCCGAAAAGGAATCGGCAGCGATCACCGGCTTCACCTCCGCGATCGCAGCCTTCGGCGCGTTCTTCATTCCGAAATCCTACGGAACGTCGATCGGTCTCACCGGCGGCGTACAGGCGGCGCTGTGGGGGTTCTTCCTCTTCTATGTCACCTGCGTCGTGATCACCTGGGCTGTCTATACCCGCAAGGGCGGCCTGCTTCATGACATCGAACGCGGCGGTCGGCTTTCACCCACTCCTCAGCCCGCTGAATAAGGAAACAAGCGATGAGCCATTTTCTGGACAGGCTATCGTTCTTCACACGGCCCAAGGCGGAATTCGCCAATGGCCATGGCGTGATGACGACCGAGGACCGCACGTGGGAGGACGGCTACCGGAAGCGCTGGCAGCACGACAAGATCGTGCGCTCCACGCATGGCGTGAACTGTACGGGCTCCTGCTCATGGAAGGTCTACGTCAAGGGCGGCATCGTCACTTGGGAAACCCAGCAGACCGACTATCCGCGAACCCGTCCAGACCTCCCCAATCATGAACCACGAGGGTGCGCGCGGGGCGCAAGCTATAGCTGGTATCTCTATTCTGGAAACCGTGTGAAATATCCGCTGGTCCGTTCGCGGCTCCTGAAGCTGTGGCGCGAGGCGCGCGTGCTGATGACGCCCGTGGCCGCGTGGAAGTCGATCGTCGAGAACCCGCAGAAGCGGGCATCCTACGTTCAGAAGCGTGGCCTCGGTGGTTTCGTCCGAGCGAGCTGGGACGAAGTCAACGAGATCGTCGCGGCGGCCAACGCCTACACCGTCAAGACCTACGGTCCGGACCGTGTGTTCGGCTTCTCGCCGATCCCGGCGATGTCGATGGTGAGCTATGCCGCGGGCGCGCGATATCTATCGCTCCTCGGCGGCGTCTGCATGTCGTTCTACGACTGGTATTGCGACTTGCCGCCGGCGTCGCCGCAAACCTGGGGCGAGCAGACCGACGTACCGGAGAGCGCCGACTGGTACAATTCCGGTTTTCTTATTCTGTGGGGATCGAACGTCCCGCAGACCCGAACGCCCGACGCGCATTTCTATACCGAAGTTCGCTACAAGGGCGCCAAGAGCGTCGTGATTTGCCCGGATTATTCCGAGGCTTCAAAATTCGCCGATCTCTGGGTGTCGCCGAAGCAGGGCACCGACGCAGCGCTCGCCATGGCGATGGGCCATGTCATCCTCAAGGAGTTCCACGTCGATCGTCAGACCAAGTATTTCAACGACTACGCGCGCCAGTATACGGATATGCCATTTCTGGTGCGTCTGGTGAAATCCGACGGCCGGCTCGTGCCTGAGCGGTTCGTGCGCGCCTCGGATTTCGCCACTTCGCTCGATGAGGCCAACAATCCCGAATGGAAGACGGTGGCCTATGACGAGGCGACCGGCGAGATCGTGGTCCCGAACGGCTCCGTCGGTTTCCGCTGGGGCGAGAAGGGCAAATGGAATCTCGAGGAGCACGATTCCAAAAGCCGCGACACCAAGCTTCGGCTTTCGCTGGCCGATATCAGGGATGAACTGGCCGACGTCGGGTTCCCGTATTTCGGCAATCGCGAGCACGACCACTTCAAGGGAACCGACCATCCGGATGTCCTCATGCGCAAGGTCCCGGCCAAGCGCATCGCGCTGAAGGACGGCAAGGCGCTGGTCGCGTCCGTCTATGATCTCTTCGTTGCCAATTACGGCGTCGATCGCGGCTTCGGCGACGAACATCTCGGCAAGAGCTACGATGACGTAGAGCCCTACACGCCGGCCTGGGCCGAAAAAATCAGCGGCGTGCCGCGCGATCAGATCATCACGGTGGCGCGTGAATTCGCGCTCAATGCCGAGAAGACCGGCGGCCGCTCCATGGTCATCGTCGGCGCCGGGCTGAACCATTGGTACCACATGGACATGAACTATCGCGGCATCATCAACATGCTGGTGATGTGCGGTTGCGTCGGTCAGTCCGGCGGCGGCTGGTCGCACTATGTCGGGCAGGAAAAGTTGCGCCCGCAGTCGGGCTGGACACCTCTAGCCTTCGGCCTCGATTGGAGCCGTCCGCCACGGCAGACGAATTCTACCTCGGCATTCTATGCCCACACCGATCAGTGGCGCTACGAGACGCTCGACATCAAGGAGATCCTGTCGCCGACGGCGCCGGCCGGTCCTTGGGATGGCGCACTGATCGACTACAACGCGCGCGCCGAGCGGATGGGCTGGCTACCCTCCGCGCCGCAACTGCAGACCAATCCGCTCGAGGTTTCAAAACTGGCGGCCGCCGCCGGCATGGACGCCAAGGATTATGTCGCGAAGTCGCTGAAGTCGGGCGAACTGCAATTGTCCTGCGACGACCCCGACAATCCCAGGAGCTGGCCGCGCAATATGTTCGTCTGGCGATCCAACCTGTTGGGCGCTTCGGGCAAGGGTCACGAATATTTCCTCAAACATCTGCTTGGCACCAAGCACGGTGTCATGGGCAAGGATCTCGGCGAGGACGGCAAGAAGAAGCCGATCGAGGTGAAGTGGCACGACCAGGCTCCGGAAGGAAAACTCGACCTCTTGGTTACGCTCGACTTCCGGATGTCAACGACCTGCATGTATTCGGACATCGTGCTGCCGACCGCGACCTGGTACGAGAAGAACGACCTCAACACCTCCGACATGCACCCGTTCATCCACCCGCTGTCGGCGGCAATCGATCCGGTTTGGGAATTGCGTAGCGACTGGGACATCTACAAGGGCATCGCGGAAGCGTTCTCCAAGGTCGCCTCGGAAGTGCTCGGCGTGGAGAAGGACGTCGTCCTTACTCCGATCATGCATGACAGCCCGGGCGAGATTGCGCAGCCCTTCGACGTGAAGGACTGGAAGACGGGCGCGATCGATCCGATCCCCGGCAAGACCATGCCGACGGTCACCGTCGTCGAGCGTGACTATCCGAACCTCTACAAGCGCTTCACCTCGCTCGGGCCGCTGATGAACAAGCTCGGCAACGGCGGCAAGGGCATGAGCTGGAACACTGACCATGAGGTCGATCTGCTCAAGAAGCTCAATGGCGTCGTGACCGAGGAGGGGGCGTCCAAGGGCCTCGCCCGGATCGATAGCGCGATCGACGCCTGCGAGGTCATCCTGAGCCTCGCGCCGGAAACCAATGGCGAGGTTGCGGTCAAGGCGTGGGCATCACTTGAAGGCTTTACCGGACGGAACCACACTCATCTGGCCATCCCGAAGGAGGATGAGAAGATCCGCTACCGCGACGTCGTCGCGCAGCCGCGCAAGATCATCTCGTCACCGATCTGGTCGGGCCTGGAATCCGAGAAGGTCTGCTACAATGCCGGCTACACCAACGTCCACGAACTGATCCCCTGGCGCACGTTGACCGGCCGTCAGCAGCTCTATCAGGATCATCTGTGGATGCGCGCCTTCGGT
>CAVSOS010000007.1:0-330555 GCA_963729395.1 uncultured Pseudomonadota bacterium
TGCACGTGATGTCAGTGGTGGTTACAATGTCGCCGTATATCTGGAACAGCCTCGACGAACTCGCGGTGCAGGAGACCGGATATCGCGTACCGATGCTGACCGGCCTCGGCGCCACCGAGACCGCGCCGTTCTTCATGTCGGTCAACCCGCCACCAGCCGCTCCGGCCATGTCGGACTTCCGGTGTCCGGCAACGAAGCGAAGCTCGTTCCGAACAACGGCAAGCTCGAGGTTCGCGCCCGGGGGCCGAACGTCACGCCGGGCTATTGGCGTCAGCCGGAACTGACCGCGGCGGCGTTCGACGAGGAAGGCTTCTACAAGTTCGGCGACGCGATCAAGCCGGCCGATCCCGAACGATCTCGACGCCGGCTTCGATTTCGACGGCCGCATCGCCGAGGATTTCAAGCTCGCCAGCGGCACCTGGGTCAGCGTCGGGCCGCTTGCGCGCGCGCTTTATCGCCGCCTGCGCGCCGCTGGTGCGCGATGTCGTGATTGCCGGCATCAACCGCGACGAGATCTCGGCGCTGGTCGTGCTCGATCTCGACGGCTGCCGTCTGATCAACCCGACGCTTCCGCTCGACGATCTCGCCGCCGCGGCGGCCGATCCCGCTGATCCGCGAGGCGTTTCGCGAGCGGTTTGCAAGATTTCTTGGCGACATCGACGGGCTCGTCGACGCGGATCACCCGCGCGGTGCTGCTCGATACGCCGCTGTCGATCGATCGCGGCGAGGTCACCGACAAGGGCTCGATCAACCAGCGCGCGGTGCTGGAGCATCGCAGCCGCCTGATCGACGAGCTTTATGCGCCGACGCCGGCCGCACACGTGATAACGCTTGAACCGAATTCGAGAACCATTCGCCTCAAAGGAGGATACCATGCAGTTGAAGGATCAGGCCGCCATCGTCACCGGGGGCGCATCGGGATTGGGCGCCGCCACCGCGCGCCGGCTCGCGGCGGCAGGGCGCCAAGGTCGCCGTGTGCGACCTCAACGCCAAGCTCGCCGAAAGCGTCGCCGCCGAGATCGGCGGCGTCGCGGTGATCTGCGACGTCTCCGACGCGGCCTCCGCGGAAGCCGCCATCGCCGCGGCGTCCAAGGCCCATGGCCCGGCGCGGGTGCTGGTGAATTGCGCCGGCATCGGCGTCGCCAAGCGGGTGGTCGGCCGCGAAGGCCCGATGCCGCTTGCCGATTTCGACAAGGTGATCAGGGTCAACCTGATCGGCTCCTTCAACATGCTGCGGCTGGCGACCGCGGAAATGTCGAAGCTGGAGCCGCTGTCGACCGGCGAACGCGGCGTCGTGATCTCGACCGCCTCGGTCGCGGCCTATGACGGCCAGATCGGGCAATCGGCCTATTCGGCCTCGAAGGGCGGCATCGTCGCGATGACGCTGCCGATCGCGCGCGAACTGGCGCAGTTCGGCATTCGCGTGCTGACCATCGCGCCCGGCCTGTTCCTGACGCCGCTGTTGGCCAATCTGCCGCAGGAGGCGCAGGACATCGCTCGCGGCGGCGATTCCGTTCCCGCGCCGGCTCGGCCAGGCCGACGAATTCGCCTCGCTGGCGCTGCACATGATCGACAATCCCTATCTGAATGGCGAGGTGGTGCGGCTCGACGCCTCGCTTCGCATGGCGCCGCGCTAGGGACATCGCATGTTCGTCAACCGCAGCGACGTGCAGATCCAGTGGGGCGATTGCGACCCCGCCAACATCGTCTATTACCCGCGCTACTTCGCGATGTTCGACAACTCGACCTCGATCATGTTCGAGGCGGCCGGCTTCTCCAAGCAGGACATCATCAGGAAATATGGCCTGGTCGGCATCCCGATGGTGGATACGCGGGCGAAATTCTACATCGCCTCGACCCATGGCGACTGGATCACCATCGAAAGCCGGATCGAGAGCTTCAAGCGCTCGAGCTTCGAGGTGACCCACAAGGTGTTCAAGGGCGAGGCGCTGGCGATCGAGGCGTTCGAGACCCGGGTGCTGGTCGGACGTCATCCGGACGACCCGGCCGGCTGAAATCGGCGCCGGTGCCGGAGGAAATCATTGCGAAATTCATGCAGGGCTGATCCGGCGAACGCATCGCCTGCAAGGCGCATCGCCTAAAGAAGGGGCTGAATTGGCAACCGAATTTTGATCTACACTGAGACCAACAACACTCACAGGGAGGAATAATGAATCAATGAAGAAGTTTTATCTGTCCGCCGCAGTCATCGCGGCGGCGCTCGCGCTGCCGGGACTGCCGGCGCTGGCGCAGACCAGCGAGATCACCATCGGCATCTCGATCACGACCACCGGGCCGGCCGCGGCGCTCGGCATTCCCGAGCGCAACGCGCTTGAATTCGTGCCAAGGAAATCGGCGGCGTGCCGCTCAAGGTGATCGTGCTCGACGACGGCGGCGATCCGACCAACGCCACCACCAATGCGCGGCGCTTCGTCACCGAGTCCAAGGCCGACATCATCATGGGCTCGTCGACCACGCCGCCGACGATCGCGGTGTCCAACGTCGCCAACGAGGCGGGCATTCCCCATATCGGCCTGGCGCCGTTCCCGATCACGCCGGAGCGCGCCAAATGGTCGGTGTCGATGCCGCAGCCGATCCCGATCATGGGCAAGGTGCTGTACGAGCACATGAAGGCGCATAACGTCAAAACCGTCGGCTATATCGGCTACTCCGATTCCTACGGCGATCTCTGGTTCAACGACTTCAAGAAGCAGGCCGTGCCGATGGGCATGACGCTCGTCGACGAGGAGCGCTTTGCGCGGCCGGATACCTCGGTCGCGGGGCAGGTGCTGAAGCTGGTCGCCGCCAATCCCGATGCGATCCTGGTCGGCGCCTCCGGCACCGCGGCGGCGCTTGCCGCAGACCGCGCTGCGCGAGCGCGGCTACAAGGGCCTGATCTACCAGACCCACGGCGCCGCCAGCATGGACTTCATCCGCATCGCGGGCAAGGCGGCCGAAGGCGTGATCATGGCGTCGGGTCCGGTGATGGATCCCGAGGACCAGCCCGACAGCGCGCTGACCAAGAAGCCGGGACTGGCGCTCGACAAGGCCTACGAGGCCAAATACGGCCCCAACAGCCGCAGCCAGTTCGCCGGCCATTCCTACGATGCGTTCCTGGTGCTCGAGCGCGTCATCCCGGTGGCGCTGAAGACGGCAAAGCCCGGCACGCCGGAATTCCGCGAGGCGATCCGCCAGGCGCTGCTTGAGCGAGCACGAAATCGCCGCAAGCCAGGGCGTCTACAATTTCACCGAAAAGGACCGCTACGGCCTCGACGACCGCTCGCGCATCATCCTGACGGTGAAGGACGGCAAATACGTTCCGGCGAAGTAGGGGGATTCTTCTCCCCTCCCCCTTGCGGGGAGGGGAGTTGCGCTGCAATCGTTGTGCGGCTCACAGCTTGGTTGATGCGCGGGACAGAAGTTTCCAGTCCGCGCCTTGTTTTTGCCAGTTCATCAGGACGTGGAGATTGGTGGCGCTTTTCTTGCCATCGGCGACGGCCTCGCTTTCGCCTACCCAGTGAAACCGCACGATCGCTGCGGGGCCGACCACACGAATACTCACGTCCTGGTAAGCCAGCGACAGGAATTTCGATTTTCCGCTGGTGGCATTGGCGAGAAAGGTGGCCTTGTCCTCGATCCTTGCGTCGGAGTGGCTGTAGCTGAGTTCCGCGGCGCAGAGCCCGTCCAGCGTTTTGCCGTCGTGGGCAAACTGGGCCGCGCGGAACGCCTCGACATTCCTGGCGACGGCGTCTTCATCCGCGCCCGCGATAGGCGGGGACTATTCCCAGGAGCCCGATGGCAAGCACCGGCAACGCCAGCTGGCGACGATCGATTTTCATGTTTCCTCCGATTTTCGTTATTGTGAGAGCAGTCTTGCAGTCACTCTATCGGCTTGTCGAGCAGGCACTTCTATTCTCGTGAACCCCGCCCAATGCTGCATCTGCGAACCCGCGCTCGCGTCAGTTAAACCGCGCTCTCGCCTTCATGCGTAAAGCCGAGATAGCTCGCGGCGACGCGCGCGTTGGCGGCGATCTCGGCCGCCGGCCCGTTCAGGATGAATTCGCCGAGTTCCATCACATAGGCGCGGTCGGCGATTTGCAGCGCGGCCTGCGCGTTCTGCTCGACCAGCAGCACCGAGACGCCGGCTGGCGCGCAACTCGCCGATGGTGCGGAAGATATCGGCGACGATGATCGGCGCCAGCCCGAGGCTCGGCTCGTCCAGCATCAGCAGCTTCGGCGCGCCCATCAGGGCGCGGCCCATCGCCAGCATCTGCTGCTCGCCGCCCGACAGCGTTCCCGCCAGCTGCCGGCGCCGTTCCTTCAGCCGCGGAAACAGCGTGTAGACCCGCTCGAGCGATTTCGCCGCGACGGCCTTCGCGATCCGGAACGCGCCGAGCTGCAGATTGTCCTCGACGCTCATGGTGGCGAACAGTTCGCGATGCTCCGGCACCAGGCTCAGGCCGGCCGCGACGCGGTCCTCGATCTCGAGCTGCGCCAGGTCCGGCGCCGGCGAAGGTCGACGCGGCCCTTCAGCGGCAGGATGCCCATGATGGCGTTCAGCAGCGTGGTCTTGCCGGCGCCGTTGGCGCCGATGATGGTGACGATCTCGTTGTCGGCGACATCGAGCGACACCGCGCGGACGGCTTCGACCTTGCCATAGGCGATGTGCGCATCGGTGACCTGCAGCAGCGCGCTCGTGCCGGGATTCATGCCACGGCTCCGAGATAGGCCCTGATCACGTCGGGGTTGGTCTTGATCGCCTCCGGCGTGCCTTCGGCGATCTTGGTGCCGAAGTCGAGCACCACGATGCGGTCGGCGAGATCCATCACGAATCCCATGTCGTGCTCGACCAGCAGCACCGACATGCCGCCGTCGCGCAAGCTCGCGCAGCAGCGTTGGCGAGCTGCTGCTTTTCCATGTGCCGCAGGCCCGCCGCCGGCTCGTCGAGCAGCAGCAGCATCGGATCGACGCACAGCGCGCGCGCGATCTCGACGATGCGCTGCTGGCCGAGCGACAGGCTGCCCGCCGGCGTGTCGATCTGGTCGGCGAGGCCGACGCGCTCGATCTGGCGCGCCGCTTCCGCCAGCAATTTCGCTTCGTCCGGCGCGGTCGAGGCGGAACATGCTGGCGAGCGCGCCGGCGTGGCCGCGCAGATGCGCGCCGATCGCGACGTTTTCCAGCACCGTCATGTCGGGCACCAGTTTGACGTGCTGGAAGGTGCGGGCGATGCCGAGCTTGGCCACCTCCTGCGGCGGCGCGTTGTCGATGTTCCTGCCGAGCACCGAGATCGTGCCGCCGGACGAGGTCAGCACGCCGGTGATCAGGTTGAAGGTCGTGCTCTTGCCGGCGCCGTTCGGGCCGATCAGCGCGACGATCTCGCGGGCCTGGACGTCGAAGGAGACGTCGTTGACCGCGATCACGCCGCCGAACTGCTTGCGCGCATGATCGATCTGCAGCAGCACGTCGGCGGCGGCCGCGGTCGCTCGGCGCGCGCCGGCAAGGCGAGCGAGGTGTCGGGCCGCTTGCGATGCTGGCCTGAACGGCAGGCGCGCCATCAGCCACGGCCAGACGCCGGTCGGCGCCAGCTGCAGCAGCACCACCAGCAGGATGCCGAACACGATGGTCTCGAGCTGGCCCTCGCCGTGAAACAGATAGCGGCAGATAGCTCTGCAGAATTTCCTTCAGGATGACGACGATCGCGGCGCCGAGCACGCCGCCCCAGACATAGCCGGCGCCGCCGACCACCGCGATGAAGAGATATTCGATGCCGGCCTGCGCGCCGAACGGCGTCGGATTGGCGGCGCGCTGGAAATGCGCATAGAGCCAGCCGGACAGGCCGGCCAGCACGGCCGCATAGATGAAGACCAGAAGCTTGGCGCGCGGCGTCTGGACGCCGAACGCCTCGGCGGCGATGTGGCCGCGCCGCAACGCGCGGATGGCGCGGCCGGTGCGCGAGTCCAGCAGGTTCATGGTGAGCAGCGCGCAGAGCAGCACCGCGATCCAGATCGCGAAATAGATCGTTCCGGGATCGATCATCTTGAGCGAGCCGATCGACAGCGGCGGGATGCCGGAGATGCCGTCGTTGCGGCCGAGGAATTCGAGCTTGCTGAACAGGTAAAACAGGCCGAGGCCCCAGGCGATGGTGCCGAGCGGCAGATAGTGGCCCGACAGCCGCACCGTGACGAGGCCGAGCACCACCGCGGCGATGCCGCTGACCAGCAGCGACAGCGGCAGCGTCAGCCACGGCGACAGGCCATAGGCGGTCGTCAGCACCGCCGTGGTGTAGGCGCCGAAGCCGCAAAACGCCGCCTGGCCGAACGACGTCAGGCCGCCGACGCCGGTCAGCAGCACCAGCCCCATCGCCACCAGCGCGGAGAGCCCGATATTGTCCAGCAGCACGATCCAGAACGGCGGCATGCCCGGGATGAACGGGATCGCCGCCATCACCAGCGCGAACACGATGACGGGCAGCCGCTGCGCCATCGCGCTCAATCCTTCTCTTCCTCGACCGCGGGCGCCGCCAGCGACCGCAACACCAGAACCGGAAGGATCAGCGTGAAGACGATGACCTCCTTGAAATTGCTGGCATAGAACGAGGAGAAGGCCTCGACCGCGCCGACCAGCAGCGCGGCGATCGCGGTCAAGCGGATAGCTGACGAGGCCGCCGATGATCGCGGCGACGAAGCCCTTCAGGCCGATCAGGAAGCCGGTGTCGTAATACAGCGTCGTGATCGGCACGATCAGGATTCCCGAAATCGCGCCGATCACCGAGGCCAGCAGGAACGCGATCTGTCCCGACAGCGCGGTTCGGATGCCGACCAGGCGCGCGCCGAGCCGATTGACGGCGGTGGCGCGCAAGCGCCTTGCCGTAGAGCGTAAAGCCGAAGAACAGCCAGAGGCCGACGATGAGGGCGATCGTAATGGCGTAGACGGCGATGCTCTGGCCGGTGAAGCGCAGCGGACCGACGGTGAAGGCGGCATTCGAGAGCGGCGGGCCGCGCTGGCCCTCGGCGCCGAAGAACAGCAGCCCGAAGCCCTGCAGCGCGAGATGGCAGCCGACCGAGGCGATCAGCAGCACCAGCACCGAGGTGTGCGCGAGCGGTGCAAACGCGATGCGATAGAGAAACAGCCCGATGGCCGCGACGATCAACAGCGACAGCGCGATGTTGACGGCGATCGGAGGCGTGGCGGCCGGCGAGCCGAATAGGTCAGGGCCAGGATCGCCGCGGGCAGCAGGATATTGACTGCGAAGGCCCGTCCGACCAGCGCGGCAGTGCAGCGACCGGCGGCCGGCGAACAGGTCGAGGCCAAACGCGACGATGCCCATCGCGACCGCCAGCCGCGCCGTGCCCGGCACCTGGCCGGACGACAGCGATGGCATAGGTCAGCGCGCCATAGGTGACGAACTCGCCCTGCGGAATCAGGATGACGCGCGTGACGGCGAACACCAGCACCAGCGCCAGCCCGAGCAGCGCATAGATCGCGCCGTTGGTAATGCCGTCCTGCAGCAGGAACAGCATGATCGTCGTGTTCAAGACCGGGCGCTCCCCCTCATGCGTCGGGCCGCGCGCGGCCGTGAGGCGCCGCCCGACCGTCCGACAACAGCAGTTGAAACCTGCTGCCGATATTTGATATGGTGGATAACAATTATCAAATATAATCTCAAGGCCCGGCCGTTCACGGCCGGGCTTTTCAGCCTACCGGGATTGCGAGCACCGAGCGATGACTGTTTCCAAGACCGCCGTCGATCGCCGCCAAGGCGTCCCGCTCCGCCCGCAAGGAGCCAGCCGAGCCGGCTGCGGAAGGCGCCGTCGCTGCAGATGGGCGAATTGTCCGAACTGCTGGGCTATTCGCTCAAGCGCGCGCAATTGAAGGTCTTCGAGGATTTTCTGCGCTGCGTCGCGCCGCTGCAACTGACGCCGGCGCAATTCTCGGTGCTGCTGCTGCTCGACAGGAATCCCGGGCGCAACCAGACCGAAATCGCCAATACGCTCGGAATCCTCCGGCCGAATTTCGTGGCGATGCTCGACGGCCTGGAGAGCCGCGATTTGTGCGCGCGGATGCGTTCGACCAACGACCGGCGCTCGCACATCCTCGTGCTGACCGACAAGGGCCGGGCGGTGCTGGCGCGGGCGAAAAAGCTCGTCGCCGCCAAGCACGAAGCGCGCCTCAACGAGTTGCTCGGCCCCGCCAACCGCGCCGCGCTGCTGGAGATGCTGGCCAGGATCGCCAGCGAGTTTTGAGGTCGAACGCCTCCTCACCATGAGGATCGTTCACTCCACCAGGATCACCCTGACGTCGTTGACATTGGTCAGCGTCGGGCCGGTCAGCAGGAGATCGCCGGTCGCGGCGAAGAACGCGGTGGCGTCGTTGTTGTCGAGATAGGCGTTTGGATCGAGACCGAGCGATGTCATCTTGGCGAAGGTGCCTTGGTCGATCATCGCGCCCGCGGGATCGCTGGCGCTGCCGGCGCCGCCGTCGGCGCCGTCGGTATCCGCGGCCAGCGCCGAAATGCCCGGCGTGTCCTTGAGCAGGCCGGCCAGCGCCAGCGCATATTCCTGGTTGGGGCCGCCGCGCCCGTTGCCGCGCACGGTCACGGTGAGTTCGCCGCCCGAGAGGATCGCGACCCGCTTGCCCTCGGCGCGCGCCCTCAGCGCCAGCCGGGCGTGATCGGCCGCGACCTCGCGGGCCTCGCCTTCGAGGTCGGCGCCGAGGTCGATGGTCGCGTATCCGGCGTCCGTCGCCACCTTGATCGCGGCGTCGAGCGAAGCCTTCGGCCGCGCGATCAGTTCGAACTGCGCGCGCGCAAAGGCGGGATCGCCGGGCTTGCAGCTTTCGTTGGCGGGGTCGTCGAGCGCGCGGCGGACGGCATCGCCGACATCGAGGCCATATTTGGCGACGATGGCGCGGGCGTCCGCCAGCGTCGTCGGATCCGGCACCGTCGGTCCCGATGCGATCGCGGAGGGATCGTCGTGCGGCACGTCCGAGATCGCCAGCGTCACGATCTCGGCGCGTTGTCCGGCGCGCGCCAGCCGCCCGCCCTTGATCCGCGACAGGTGCTTGCGAACGGTGTTGATCTCGCCGATCGGCGCGCCCGAGCGCAACAGCGCCCGCGTCACCTGCTGCTTCTGCGCGAACGACACGCCTTCGACCGGCGCGATCCAGTTGGCCGAGCCGCCGCCCGACAACAGCACCAGCAGGAGATCGTCGGCGCCGGCGTCCGTGCGCCAGACGCAGACTTTCCTCCGCGCCCTTCAGTCCGGCCTCGTCAGGCACGGGATGGCCGGCTTCGATCACCTTGATCCGCCGCGTCGGCACGCCATGGCCATGGCGGGTGGTGGCGAGCCCCGACAGCCGCGCCGGGTCAAGTCCGAGCGCGTCGAGATAATGCCGCTCCGCGGCTGCCGCCATCGCGGCGGCGCCCTTGCCGGCGGCAAGGCAGATCACCCGACCCTTCGGCATGGGGCGCAGATGCGCCGCCAGCACGACGTCGGGATGCGCGGCGGCGACGGCGGCGTCGAAGATCGCGCGCAGGAGAGGGCGTCTGTCGGTCATTGCTTCACGGCTTCGAGCTTCACGGGACTTGAGGTGGAAACATGCCACGCCGGTTATCCATCCGATTGCGGCAAAAGAAAACCCCCGCGGCATGCCGCGGGGGTTGTTGCGATCGAGCTAGCGAGGGCGTCAGCCGCCGACGTCGCCGCTGATGATGTCGCCGAACAGCTCCCATCGCTCGCCCTTGAACTGCATCAGCTGAAGCTGGCTGATCGGGGCGAAATCGGTCGGCGAGGTGTTGATCTTGATGCCGGGCAGCAGGACCTCGGTGCGGAAATCCTTGAGGTTTGCGGCCTGCTTCATGACGTTTTCGCGGGTGAGGTTGTCGCCGCATTGCTTCAGCACCTGAACCAGCGTTTGCGCGACGCCGTAGCCGACCATCGACCGAGCCATCGAGCTTGTTGCCTTCCGGGAAGTCCTTGGCGAGGAAGTCGAGGAACTGCTTCATGCCGGGATCCTTGTCCCACTGCGGATCGGAGACATCCTTCAGATAGGCCGCGGAAATGATGCCCTGCGAATTCTCGTAGCCGGCCGGCTTGATGACGCTGCCGACCGAGGCCGAGACGTTGTTGAGGAAATGCAGCGGCTTCCACTCGATCTCGGCGATCTTCTTGATCGCCTGCGCCGCGAATTTCGGCGTGGTGATGTTGACGAACATGTCGGCGCCGGTGGATTTGAGCTTGACGATGTGGTTGTCGACGCGTCGGCTCGGTGGTCTCGTAGCTTTCCTCGGCGACGATCATCGAGGCGGCCTTGGCGCCGAGCCCGTCCTTCAGGCCCTTGAGATAGTCCTTGCCGTAATCGTCGTTCTGGTACAGCACGGCGATCTTGGCGTTCGGCTTCTCCTTCAGAATGTACTTCGCGTAGATCCGCGACTTCGCTCTGGTAGTTCGGCTGCCAGCCCATGGTCCAGGGAAAATCCTTGGGATCGTTCCACTTGGTGGCGCCGGTGGCGACGAACAGTTGCGGCACCTTCTTCGAATTCATGTATTTGTGAATCGCGGAATTCGGCGGCGTGCCGAGCGAATTGAAGATGAACAGCACCTCGTCGCTCTCCACCAGCTTGCGCGCCTGCTCGACCGTCTTCGGCGGGCTGTAGCCGTCGTCATAGCTGATGAAGTTGATCTTGCGGCCGTTGATGCCGCCGGCATCGTTGATCTTCTTGAAGTAGGCGGCCTCGGTCTTGCCGATCACGCCGTAGGCGGAGGCGGGGCCGCTATAGGGCATGATGTTGCCGATCTTGATTTCGGTATCGGTGGCGCCGGTGTCGTATTTCTTTTGCGCGAGCGCGCCGCTGCTCGATGCGGCGAGCAGCGCGAACGCGGCAGCCGAAGCGATTGCAATTCTGTTCGCGGCAACAGGCATTGCGGGTCTCCCTTGGTCCGTGATGTTGGTCGCGTGCATGCTCTTGTTTCTTGATCTGAAAGTTCTTTGTGACGCTGGGCAGATTGAATACCATTTTGCCGGCTGCTCACAAGAAAAAGCCCCTGCGCGCCAGGCGCAGGGGCTGCTTCTTTAGTAGCTCGAATCGCCGGCGTCAGGCGTGTTCCGACGGCCCGGTTCGGCGGAACGTCAGCCGCCGACGTCGCCGCTGATGATGTCGCCGAACAGGTCCCATTTCTCGCCCTTGAACTTCATCAGCTGAAGCTGCTTGATCGGGGCGAAGTCGGTCGGCTGAGGTGTTGATCTTGACGCCGGGCAGCAGGCCGCCCAGTTCCAGGCCCTTGATGCTGGCCGCCTGCTTCATGACGTTCTCGCGCGTCAGGTCGTCGCCGCACTGCTTCAGCACATACACCATGGTCTGCGCGACGGTGTAGCCGTAGACAACGAACGCGTCGTTCCGGTTGGCTTCGGGATAGTATTTGTCGAGGAAAGCGTTGAAGGTCTTCATCCCCGCATCGTCTTTCCACTGCGGGTCGGTCGGATCCTTGATGTAGGTCGACGAGATAATGTTCTGCGCGGCGTCGAACCCGGCCGGCTTGATCGTGGCGCCGATCGAACTCGACACGTTATTCAGAAAGTGAAGCGGCTTCCATTCGATCTCGGCGTTCTTCTTGATCGCCTGCGCCGCGAATTTCGGAATCGTGATGTTGACGAACACGTCGGCGCCGCTCGCCTTCAGCTTGACGATGTGCGATCGATGGTGGGCTCGGTGGTCTCGTAGCTTTCCTCGGCAACGATCATCGAGGCCGCCTTGGCGCCGAGACCGTCCTTAGGCCCTTCAGATAGTCCTTGCCGTAATCGTCGTTCTGATAGAGCACGGCGATCTTGGCGTTGGGCATATTCCTTCAGAATGTATTTCGCGTAGATCTGGGTTTCGCTCTGGTAGCTGGGCTGCCAGCCCATGGTCCAGGGAAATTCCTTCGGGTCGTTCCACTTGGTGGCGCCGGTGGCGACGAACAGTTGCGGCACCTTCTTCGAGTTCATGTATTTCTGGATCGCCGAGTTCGGCGGCGTGCCGAGCGAATTGAAGATCAGCAGCACCTCGTCGCTCTCCACCAGCTTGCGCGCCTGCTCGACCGTCTTCGGCGGGCTGTAGCCGTCGTCATAGGTGATGAAGTTGATCTTGCGGCCGTTGATGCCGCCCTCGGCATTGATCTTCTTGAAATAGGCCTCTTCGGTCTTGCCGATCACGCCGTAGGCGGACGCCGGTCCGCTATAGGGCATGATGTTGCCGATCTTGATTTCGGTGTCGGTGGCGCCGGTGTCGTATTTCTTTTGCGCGAGCGCGCCGCTGCTGGTTGCAGCGAGCATCGCGAGGGCAGCCGAAAAGGCCCCCAATCGCAACTGGATAGCAGCCATTTTGATCTCTCCCTGGTCTGGTCTTGGATGTGTCGTACTGTTTTTTGATTGGAAGCGCTTGTCGGCTCCTTGCCGCATTGAATACCCTTCGACGGGCGCCCATCAAGAAAAAGCCCCCTGCGATGAGCGTCGCAGGGGGCGTCATTTAGTCGAACAGGCCTGGCGATTCCGCCGGTCCCAAAAACCGGCCGGCCGCGGTCCGTTACCGGCCTTAGTTGCTCGAGTTCGCCGCTGATGATGTCGCCGAACAGCTCCCATTTCTCGCCCTTGAACCGCATCATCTGAAGCTGCTCGATCGGGGCGAAGTCGGTCGGCGCTGGTGTTGATCTTGACGCCGGGCAGCAAGGTGTCGGGCGCGAAGTCCTTCAGGCTCGCCGCCTGCTTCATGACGTTTTCGCGGGTCAGGTTGTCGCCGCACATCTCGAGCACCTTCACCATGGTCTGCGCCGCGCCGTAGCCATACACGACCGAGCCGTCGAGCTTGTTGGCTTCGGGATAGTACTTCGCGAGGAACGCATAGAATTTCTTCATGCCGGGGTCGTTGTCCCACTGCCGGTCGGCGCCGTCCTTGGCGTAGGCGGCGGAAAGAATGCCTTGCGAATTTTCGAAGCCCGCCGGCTTCATCACGCCGCCGACCGAGGCGCGAGACGTTGGCGACGATATGCAGCGGCTTCCATTCGATCTCGGCGATCTTCTTGATCGCCTGTGCCGCGAATTTCGGCGTGGTGATGCTGACGAACACGTCGGCGCCGCGTGGCTCTCAGCTTGACGATGTGATTGTCGATCGTCGGCTCCGAGGTCTCGTAGCTTTCCTCGGCGACGATCATCGACGCCTTGGCGCCGAGCCCGTCCTTCAGGCCCTTGAGATAATCCTTGCCGAAATCGTCGTTCTGGTACAGCACGGCGATCTTGGCGTCCGGCTTCTCCTTCATCAGGTATTTCGCGTAGATCCGCGCTTCGCTCTGATAGCTGGGCTGCCAGCCCATGGTCCAGGGAAAGTCCTTCGGGTCGTTCCACTTGGTGGCGCCGGTCGCGACGAACAGCTGCGGCACCTTCTTGGCGTTCAGATATTTCTGGATCGCCGAATTCGACGGCGTGCCGAGCGGGTTGAAGATCAGCAATACCTCGTCGCTCTCCACCAGCTTGCGCGCCTGCTCGACCGCCTTCGGCGGGCTGTAGCCGTCGTCATAGCTGATGAAAGTTGATCTTGCGGCCGTTGATGCCGCCCTCGGCGTTGATCTTGTTGAAATAGGCGGCCTCGGTCTTGCCGATCACGCCATAGGCGGAGGCCGGACCGCTATAGGGCATGATGTTGCCGATCTTGATTTCGGTGTCGGTGGCGCCGGTGTCGTATTTCTTCTGGGCGAGTGCGCTGCCGGTGGTGGCAGCAAAAGCGATGACCGCCGTCGAGAACGCGGCGATACAGTAAGTTGTCGTCTGTGAAAGCATAGTCTCTTCTCACTCGCTTAGTTTTTAACGTTTCTTGAGCTTGCCGATCAGTTGCTGGGCAACCATGGCGACCTGCCGCGCGCCGTGCGGCACCAGGAAGATGACGAGGAACAGCAGCACGCCGAACACGGCGCCGGACAGACCCTTTGAAATTCCCTCCGCGATGTTCGGCACGAAGATGATGAAGGCCGAGCCCACGATCGATCCCGGCAGCCAGCCGACGCCGCCGACGACCATGCCGAGGAACAGCGAGATCGCCAGCGTGATGGTGTAGCTGTCGGGCGCGACGAACTGCACGGCGATCGCGCCGAGCGCCGCCGGCAACGCCGGTGATGCCGGCCGAGACGCCGAACGCCAGCGTCTTGTACAGCGCGACGTCGATGCCCATCGCGGAGGCCGCGATCTCGTTGTCGCGGATCGCCATGAAGGCGCGGCCGGAGCGCGATTTCAGCAGGTTGACGGAGAAGATATAGATCGCGATCGAGATCGCGAGCGTGAAGTAATACAGCCACATGTCCTGCGACATCGGCAGGCCGAACGGCGCATCGGGCTTGGTCACCACCAGGCCCTGCACGCCGCCGGTCCAGTGCTCGAAACAGCCGAGCTTCAGAAGCTGCGGCATCGCGGTCGCCAGCGCGAAGGTCGCCAGCGCCAGATAGACGCCGGACAGCCGCAGCGCCGGCTGGCCGAACAGGAAGCCGAACGCGAAGCAGATGATGCCGGCGATCGGCAGCGTCAGGGCGTAGTTGATGCCGACGTGCTCCATCAGGATCGCCGACGTATAGGCGCCGACCGCGTAGAACGCGCTCTGTCCGAGCGAGAACTGGCCGCTGCCGCCGGTCAGGATGTTCAGCGCCAGCACCGCGAGCGCCGTAGATCAGCAGCATCGTCAGCTGGAAGATGATGAAGTTCTTCACGAACAGCGGCACGACGATCAGCAGCGCCAGCACGACCAGCGAGGTGCCGTACGCCGAGCGTCATGGCCCGCTTCGGAACGGCCTCGACGGCCGGCGCTTCGGTGACGACTTCCTGCGACTGCGCTCATGATCAAACTCGCTTCACGATGGGCCGGCCGAACAGCCCGGCCGGTTTGACGACCAGTACGGTGATGATCAGCGCCAGCGCGATCGGCAGCTTCAGTTCATTGCCGACGCCGGGGATGTAGGTGCCGGCGAGGTTCTCGAAGATGCCGACCAGGAAGCCGCCGATCACCGCGCCGAACGGGCTGGTCAGGCCGCCGAGCACGGCGGCGGCAAATCCGTAGAGCAGCACGCCGACCATCATGTTCGGCTCGAGAAACACCACCGGCGCGATCAGCATGCCGGCGATCGAGCCGATCGCGGCCGCCATGCCCCAGCCGAGCGCGATCATCCAGCGAGGTGTTGATGCCGACCAGCCGCGCCGATTCGGGCAGCGACGCGGCCGCGCGCATCGCAAGGCCGATCCGCGTGAACCGGAAGAAGAAGAACAGCAGGATCAGCAGCACCAGCGTGACGCCGATCATGCCGGCCTGATGGGTCGAGATCAGCTGGCTGCCGAGAAACGGCGAGGATCCGAACGGCGTCGGGATATTGCTTGATGGTGAAGTCCCAGATCAGGCCGGCGCAGCTGTTGATGATCGCGAACAGCGCGATGAAGCCGGCGACGTTGGTCAGGATCGGCGCCTTCGCCAGCGGCTTGAACAGCAGCCGCTCGATCGACGATGCCGCCGACGAACGAGAATGCCAGCGTGAGCACGAAGGCGCCCCAATACGGCACGCCCCACTGCATCAGCTGCCAGGCGATGAAGGTCGAGAACATCGCCATTTCGCCCTGGGCGAAATTGAGATGGTCGATCGCCTGGTAGATCATGACGACGGCGAGCGCCATGCAGGCATAGATCGCGCCGGTGGCGATGCCGGCCAGGATTTGGTTGGTGAAAAGCTCCATGGCCGCGCTCCTCAATAGCCCAGATAGGATTTACGGACGTCTTCGTTGTTCGCGATCTCGTTGGCGCTGCCCGACATCACGATGCGGCCGGTCTCGATCACATAGGCCTGGTCGGCGAGTTCCAGCGCCAGCTGCGCGTTCTGCTCGACCACCAGGATGGTGACCTTGTCCTCGCGGTTGATCTTGCCGAGAATCTTGAACAGGTCGCGCACGATCAGCGGCGCGAGGCCGAACGACGGCTCGTCCAGCAGCATCAGCCGCGGCCGCAGCATCAGCGCGCGGGCGACCGCCAGCATCTGCTGCTCGCCGCCCGAAAGCGTGCCCGCCTGCTGGGTGTGACGCTGCTTCAGGACCGGGAAATGGTCGTACATCCGCTCGATGTCGGACACGATCGCCGGCCTTGTCCTTGCGCGTGATCGCGCCGAGCTGAAGGTTTTCCTCCACCGTCATGGTCGTGAACGTGCCGCGGCCCTGCGGCACATGGGCGATGCCGAGGCGGACGATGTTTTCGGTCGAGCGGCCGGCCAGCGGCGCGCCTTCGAATTCGATCGCGCCGGTGGTGCGCACCATGTTGCAGATCGCGCGCAGGGTCGTGGTCTTGCCGGCGCCGTTGGCGCCGAGCAGCGTGGTCAGGCTGCCTTCGTTGAGGGCGAACTCAAGACCGTGCAGCGCCTGGACCTGGCCGTAATAGGCGCTGCAGATCCCTGACGTTGAGCATCGCCGTCATTGGTCCTTGCTCCCCAGATAGGCCTTGATGACATCCGGGTCGGACTGCACCGCGGCCGGCGTGCCCTCGGCGAGCTTGCGGCCGAAATTCAGCGCGACCACGTGGTCGGCGATCGACATCACCAGCCCCATGTGATGTTCGACCAGCAGCACGGTCATCTTGCGCTCGTCGCGAATCCGGCGGATCAGGTCGCCGAGCACATGGACTTCCTCGTGGTTGAGGCCGCCGGCGGGCTCGTCGAGCAGCAGGATCTTCGGATCGGCGGCCAGCGCGCGCGCCAGCTCCACCCGCTTCTGGGTGCCGAACGGCAGGCCGGAAACCGTGACATGGGCGACGTCGTCGAGGTCGAGATAGCTCAGGATTTCGTGGACGCGCTTGTTGAGCGCGGCCTCGCCGCGGCGGACCCAGGGCAGTTTCAGCGAGTCGCTGAAGATGTCGCTGTTGGTGCGGGAATGGGTGCCGACCCGGACATTGTCGAGCACCGAAAGATTGGGAAACAGCGCGACGTTCTGGAAGGTGCGGCCGATGCCGATTTCGGCGATCCGGTGCGGCGGCCGCTTCAGGATGCTCTGGCCCTCCATCAGGATGTCGCCGGCGCTCGGCTGGTAGAGCCGGCTCAGGCAATTGAACAGCGTGGTCTTGCCGGCGCCGTTCGGCCCGATCAGGCCGAGGATCTGGCCCTGATGCATGTCGAAGGACACGCCATTCAACGCGATGATGCCGCCGAACACGACGCTGACGTCGCGAACCGCAAGCAGGGGCGATCTGTCCCTGCGCGAGTTGTGCCTGCGTCATCTCGCTCCGCCCGAATGTCTCGTTGGGCCGCAACGACCGTGCGAGTTCGATCGCCGGCATCGCGATCGCATGAAGGCTACCTGATCCCCTCAACCACACGTGCAACTTTCCCTCCTGCTTTCAACTTTTTGCTTTCTTCTTTTTTTGATTGCGGCGCCGTCGCCGCCGAGCGCCGCCTCGATGTTCCTTACCATCGCCACGAGGCGAGGTCCAATATCGTTGCGCAGCCGGTCTTCCGTGAAGCGGAATGCGGGCGCGCCGCAATTAAACGCATAGGGACCGGTTCCGTCATTAAGCTTTAGTGCGACGCCGACCGCATGCATGTCGTCGTGCCACTCGCCCGCCGAGATCGCAAAGCCGAGCTTGGCCACGGTCTCGCCGGCGCGTTCGATGCCGTCGCGCATCCGGGGCCAGCGGCTGCCGTAGTGCTCGCGCAGTTCGCGCAATAAAGCGGCACGCTCATCGGCCGGCAGCGCCCAGATATAGGCGCGGCCCATCGCGGTGGTTGCGATCGGGATTCGCGAGCCGACGTCCAGTTGAACCCCGAGCGTCATGCCGTTGCGGCTCTGGCCGAAATAGATCATGCTGAGACGGTCGCGGCCGCCGACCGCCACCGCGCCGCCGGTCTCGCGCATCACTTCCTCGCGGTAGGGCTCGGACAAATGCCGAACGCCGAGATTGGCGAGCGCGGCATAGCCGAGCGCCATCGCCGACGGCGCCAGCTGATATTTCTCGAACCGCGGAACCGGTGTAAGGTAGCCGAGCTTGGTCAGGGTATAGGTCAGCCGCGAAACGGTCGGCTTTGGCAAGTTGGTGCGGGCCGCGATCTCCTGATTGCCAAGAAGCCCGTCGTTGGGCTGGAATGCGCGCAACACATCAAGCCCGCGGGAAAGCGCGACGACGAAGCTGCGATCGGTCGCCACTTTCTTGCCTGGACGTTTCATTGCCTGCTGCTGCGCGGACCTCGTTGACAAGGGACGTGCTTCAAAATAACCCTCGCTGTCAAGATGTGGAATTAAATTCCGCAGTGCGAAATTTATCAAGAGCGGCATACCCAGGGAGAGTCGCGTGAACGAAGTGGTCAAGCTCGAGCGTCATGACGTGGTCGCCATCGTCACGGTCAACAGCCCTCCCGTGAACGCGCTCAGCGCCGCCGTCCGCGGCGGCATTCTGGAGTGCATGCAAGAGCGCCATCGCCGATCCGGAAGTGAAGGCGATCGTGCTGACCTGCGCGCGGCCGCACCTTCATCGCCGGCGCCGACATCACCGAATTCGGCAAGCCGCCGAAGCCGCCGGGCCTCCACGAGGTGCTGGCCGCGATGGAGAACTCGCCGAAGCCGATCGTTGCCGCCATTCACGGCACCGCGCTCGGCGGCGGCCTCGAAGTCGCGCTCGCCTGCCATTTCCGCGTAGCGACCAAGGACGCCAGGCTCGGCCTGCCCGAGGTGAAACTCGGGCTTGCTGCCGGGCGCCGGCGGCACGCAGCGGCTGCCGCGCGCGGTCGGTCCTGAACTCGCGGTCAAGATGATCGTCGGCGGCGATCCGATCGGCGCGACGGAGGCGCTCAAGAACGGCCTGATCGAGGAAATCGTCGAAGGTCCGGCCTCCGGCGGCGAGGCGTTTGCCCGCAAGGTGCTGGCCGAGAAGCGTCCGCTGCGCAAGCTGCGCGACGACGACAGCAAGCTCGCGGCGGCCAAGGCCGACCGCTCGATCTTCACCAACGCGGTCGCGGCCCTCACCAAGAAGGCGCGCGGGCTGGAAGCGCCGTTCGCCGCCGCCGACGCGGTCGGCGCCGCGATCGACCTGCCGTTCGACGAAGGGCTGAAGAAGGAGCGCGAAGGCTTCCTCAAGCTGGTGGCCAGCGACCAGTCGAAGGCGCAGCGCTATGCCTTCTTCTCCGAGCGCGAAGCGGCCAAGATCGCCGGCGTTCCCGAAGGCACCAAGCCGCGCCAGGTCGAGCGCGTCGCCATCATCGGCGCCGGCACCATGGGCGGCGGCATCGCGATGTCGTTCGCCAATGCCGGTATTCCGGTCACGCTGATCGAGACCGGCGAAGAGCAGCTCAAGCGCGGCATGGGCGTGATGCAGAAGAATTACGAGGCGACCGCGGCGCGCGGCGGCATTCCCGCCGATGCGCCGGCCAAGCGCATGGGCCTGATCAACGGCGTGGTCGGGCTGGAGAACGTCAAGGACGCCGACCTGATCATCGAGGCCGTGTTCGAGACCATGGCGATCAAGAAGGAGGTGTTCGCCGCGCTCGACAAATTCGCCAAGCCCGGCGCGGTGCTGGCCTCCAACACCTCCTATCTCAACATCGACGAGATCGCGGAGGTCACCAAGCCGTCCGCAGGACGTGCTCGGCATGCACTTCTTCTCGCCGGCCAATGTGATGAAGCTGTGCGAGATCGTGCGCGCGGACAAGACCGCGCCGGATGCGCTGACGACCGCGGTCGCGGTGGCGCGCAAGATCGCCAAGGTGCCGGCGGTGGTCGGCGTCTGCGACGGCTTTGTCGGCAACCGCATGCTGGCGCAGCGCGGCAAGCAGGCGGAGAAATTGCTGTTCGAAGGCGCATTGCCGCAGCAGGTCGACGCGGTGGTGACCAAATTCGGCATGCCGATGGGACCGTTCGCGATGGGCGATCTCGCCGGCCTCGATATCGGCTGGCGCTCGCGCAAGGATCGCGGCATCAAGTCGGAAATCGCCGACGCGCTGTGCGAAGCCGGCCGCTTCGGCCAGAAGACCGGCAAGGGCTATTACAAATATGAGGCCGGCTCGCGCGCGCCGCTGCCCGATCCGGAAGTCGAGAAGCTGATCGACGAGACGCTGCAGCGGCTGGGGCGCAAGCGCCGCGTGGTCAGCGACGACGAGATCCTCGAGCGCATGATGTATCCGATGATCAACGAGGGCGCGCGGATCCTGGAAGAGAAGATCGCGGCGCGTCCGAGCGACATCGACGTGATCTGGCTCTATGGCTATGGCTGGCCGATCTATCGCGGCGGCCCGATGTTCTATGCCGACCAGGTCGGCCTGAAGCACATCGCCGACCGGCTGTCGTTCTACGCCAAGGAGACCAACGATCCGTCGCTCGAACCGGCGCCGCTGCTGAAGCGCCTCGCCGCCGAAGGCAAGACCTTTGCGTCGCTGGCGCAGACGGCGAAAGCGGCGTGATGGGGCTAGCTGCGCTATCGACTCACCTCGTCATTGCGGGGATGGGCCGTTGGCGCAGGCCCGGAATCCATACGCGCAGTCCGTGGTTATCGCGATTCCGGGCTCGCTCGCAAAGGGCTCGCGCGCCGGAATGACGAGGCTGTGCTGACATCACTCGGAGCAAACACTACGCCGGAAGCGACCGCATGACCCATCCCGGCGAGACAGTTCTATCCGGAAGGCGTCCACTGGGACGATCCGATCGCGCGCGGCACGCTGCCGGATCTGTTGTCGAAGGCGGCTGCGCGAATTCGGCGCGCGGCCGGCGATCGAATTCCGCGACCGCGCCGATCAGCTATGCCGAGCTGGAAGCGCATGGTCGAGGTCGCGGCCTCCGCCTTCCTGCGCGCCGGCTACGGCAAGAACGTCGTCGGTGGCGCTGTTCCTCGGCAATTCGCCGGATCATCCGGTGAATTTCTTCGGCGCGCTGAAGGCCGGCGCCCGGGTCGTGCATCTTCAGCCGCTCGACGGCGAGACGCGCGCTGTCGCACAAACTGAGCGACAGCGGCGCGCGCATTCTCGTCACCAGCGATCTCGCCGCGCTGTTGCCGATGGCGCTGAAGTTCCTGGAAAAGGGCCTGCTCGATCGCCTGATCGTCTGCGAGGACGATCATTGGGGCGCGGTCGGCAATCCGCACACGCCGATCCCGGACCATCCGGCGATCGTCACCTTCAAGGCAATTCGTGCGAAGGCGCGACCGAGCCGGCGCAGTGGCCGACGATCTCGGCCGATGACGTCGCGCTGCTGCAATATACCGGCGGCACCACCGGATTGCCCAAGGGCGCGATGCTCAGCCATGGCAATCTGACTTCGGCGGTGTCGATCTACGATGTCTGGGGCAAGCCGGCGCGCGCCGAGCGCAACGCCATCGAGCGCGTGATCTGCGTGCTGCCGCTGTTTCATATCTTCGCGCTGACGGTGGTGCTGCTGTCGTCGATCCGGCGCGGCGATCTGATCTCGCTGCACCAGCGCTTCGACGTCGAGGCCGTGATGCGCGACATCGAGGTCAAGCGCGCCACCGCGTTTCCCGGCGTGCCGACGATGTGGATCGCGATCGCGAGCCTGCCCGATCTCGACAAGCCGCGATCTGTCGTCGCTGGTCAGCTGCGGATCGGGCGGCGCGCCGCTGCCGGTCGAGGTCGCGCAGGATCTTCGAGCGCAAGGTCAACATGAAGCTGAAGAGCGGCTGGGGCATGACCGAGACCTGCTCGCCCGGCACCGGCCATCCCGCAGGAGGGGCCGGACAAGCCGGGTTCGATCGGGCTGATGCTGCCCGGCATCGAAATGGACGTGGTCGCGCTCGACGATCCCAAGCAAGGTCCTGCCGCCCGGCGAAGTCGGCGAAATCCGCATCAAGGGGCCGAACGTCACCAAGGGCTACTGGAACCGGCCGAAGGAAACCGCGGAGGCCTTTGTCGGCGACCGCTTCCTGACCGGCGATATCGGCTACATGGACAGTGACGGCTATTTCTATCTGGTCGACCGCAAGAAGGACATGATCATCTCCGGCGGCTTCAACGTCTATCCGCAGATGATCGAGCAGGCGATCTATGACCATCCCGCGGTGCAGGAAGTGATCGTGATCGGCATTCCCGACGATTACCGCGGCGAGGCGGCGAAGGCCTTTGTCAAGTTGCGCGCCGGCGCCGATCCGTTCACGCTGGACGAGCTCAAGGCATTCCTCGCCGGCAAGCTCGGCAAGCACGAAATTCCGGCGGCGCTCGATTTCGTCGACGAACTGCCGCGCACGCCGGTCGGCAAACTCTCGCGCCACGAATTGCGCGACCAGCAATCCCCGCAACAATCCGCGCAACCCAGACACAACAACTCGCAACAGGAGGTCGCTCATGACCGAAGCCGTTATCGTCTCCACCGCCCGCACCCCGATCGGCAAGGCCTATCGCGGCGCGCTCAACGCCACCGAAGGCGCGACCCTGCTCGGCCACGCCATCGGCGAGGCGGTGGCGCGCGCCAAGGTCGATCCGAAGGAGGTCGAGGACGTGGTGATGGGCGCGGCGCT
Organism: uncultured Pseudomonadota bacterium; assembly: GCA_963729395.1. Taxonomy (GTDB): domain Bacteria; phylum Pseudomonadota; class Alphaproteobacteria; order Rhizobiales; family Xanthobacteraceae; genus Bradyrhizobium. The sequence goes on from CAVSOS010000007.1 coordinate 22,487, forward strand.
GCAGCAGGGCTCGACCGGCGGCAACATCGCCCGCAAGGCGCTGTTGCGCGCGGGCCTGCCCGTGACCGTCGGCGGCACCACGATCGACCGGCAATGCGCCTCGGGCCTGCAGGCGATCGCGCTGGCGGCGCGCTCGGTGATCTTCGACGGCGTCGAGATCGCGGTCGGCGGCGGCGGCGAATCGATCAGCCTGGTGCAGAACGACAAGATGAACACGTTCCACGCGCAGGATCCGGCGCTGCTCGAAGATCAAGGGCGAAGTCTACATGCCGATGATCGACACCGCCGAGGTCGTCGCCAAGCGCTACGGCATTTCGCGCGAGCGGCAGGACGAATATTCGCTGGAGAGCCAGCGCCGCACCGCGGCCGCGCAGCAGGGCGGCAAGTTCAACGACGAAGCTGGCGCCGATCACCACCATGATGGGCGTCGCCGACAAGGCGACCGGCGAAATCTCCTTCAAGGAGATCACGCTGTCGAAGGACGAAGGCCCGCGGCCGGACACCTCGGCCGAAGGCCTTGCCGGCCTCAAGCCGGTGCGCGGCGAGGGTTTTACCATTACCGCCGGCAATGCCAGCCAGTTGTCGGACGGCGCCAGCGCCTCCGTGATCATGAGCGACAAGGAAGCCTCCAGGCGCGGCCTGAAGCCGCTCGGCATCTTCCGCGGCTTCGTCGCCGCCGGCTGCGAGCCGGACGAGATGGGCATCGGGCCGGTGTTCGCGGTGCCGCGCCTGCTCAAGCGCCACGGCCTCAAGGTCGACGACATCGATCTCTGGGAATTGAACGAGGCCTTCGCGGTGCAGGTGCTGTATTGCCGCGACAAGCTCGGCATCGATCCCGAGAAGATCAACGTCGATGGCGGCGCGATCGCGGTCGGCCATCCCTACGGCATGTCGGGCGCGCGGCTGACCGGTCACGCGCTGATCGAGGGCCGCCGCCGCAAGGCCAAATATGCCGTCGTGACCATGTGCGTCGGCGGCGGCATGGGCGCGGCCGGCTTGTTCGAGGTGGTGCAGTAAGTAGACTATCGTCGTCCCGGGATGCGAGCATTTGCGAGCGCCCGGAATCGATACGCCGCGATCGTGGTTATGGAATCCGGGTTCGCCCGTTCGCACTGCGCGCCGCGGTGACGGGTCCCTGCATTGGTAGACGACGAGATAGGTCGATATCGCTCACAGGAGGATCCGATGGATCTCAGCTTCAGCAAGGAAGAAGTGGCGTTTCGCGACGAGGTGCGGGCCTTCTTCAGGGACCATGTGCCGCCGGCGACGCGGCAGAAACTGCAGTCGAGGGCCGGCATCTCGTCAAAGGACGAGATGGTCGACTGGTGGCGCATCCTGAACAAGAAGGGCTGGGGCGTCTCGCACTGGCCGAAGGAATATGGCGGCACCGGCTGGACCTCGGTGCAGCACTACATCTTCAACGAGGAACTGCAGATGCATCCGGCGCCGGCGCCGCTCGCCTTCGGCGTCAGCATGGTCGGCCCGGTGATCTACACCTTCGGCAACGAGGAGCAGAAGAAGCACTATCTGCCGCGCATCGCCAATGTCGACGACTGGTGGTGCCAGGGCTTCTCCGAGCCCGGCTCCGGCTCCGACCTCGCCTCGCTGAAGACCAAGGCCGAGCGCAAGGGCGACAAGTACATCATCAACGGCCAGAAGACCTGGACCACGCTGGCGCAATACGCCGACATGATCTTCTGCCTGTGCCGCACCGATCCCGCCGCCAAGAAGCAGACCGGCATCTCCTTCATCCTGATCGACATGAAGTCGAAGGGCGTCACGGTGCGCCCGATCCAGACCATCGACGGCGGCCACGAGGTCAACGAGGTGTTCTTCGATGACGTCGAGGTGCCGGTCGAAAATCTCGATCGGCGAGGAGAACAAGGGCTGGGACTACGCCAAGTTCCTGCTCGGCAACGAGCGCACCGGCATCGCCCGCGTCGGCGTCTCCAAGGAGCGCATCCGCCGCATCAAGGAGCTGGCCTCCAAGGTCGAATCCGGCGGCAAGCCGGTGATGGAGGACCAGGGGTTCCGCGAAAAACTCGCCGACGGTCGAGATCGAGCTGAAGGCGCTCGAACTGACCCAGCTTCGCGTCGTCGCCGACGAAGGCAAGCACGGCAAGGGCAAGCCCAATCCGGCGTCCTCGGTGCTGAAGATCAAGGGCTCGGAAATCCAGCAGGCCACCACCGAGCTCCTGATGGAAGTGATCGGCCCGTTCGCCGCGCCCTTCGACGAGCATGGCGACGACGGCAGCAACGAGGCGATGGACTGGACCGCGCAGATCGCGCCGAGCTATTTCAACAACCGCAAGGTCTCGATCTACGGCGGCTCCAACGAGATCCAGCGCAACATCATCACCAAGGCCGTGCTGGGGCTGTGATCTCATCACCGTCGCCCCGCCTTGCGGGGAGAGGGCTCGATCACCGGGTCATTCCGGCGCGATCGCACTGCGGCTTGGTTCGATAGCCACGGCGTGGATGGCCGGGTCTGCGCCCGGCCATGACGACGAAGGCGACGGACATGACGAGAGTTATCTTCGAGGAACAGTAAGAACATGGATTTTGATTTGTCCGAGGAGCAGCGGCTTCTCAAGGAAAGCGTCGACGGGCTGCTCGGCAGCTCCTACGATTTCGATGCAGCGCAAGAAATACATGGCGGAGAAGGGCGGCTGGAGCAAAGGCGTCTGGGGCAAGCTCGCCGAGCAGGGCCTGCTCGGCCTGCCGTTCTCGGAAGACGATGGCGGCTTCGGCGCCGGCGCGGTCGAGACCATGATCGTGATGGAGGCGCTTGGGCAAGGCGCTGGTGCTGGAGCCTTATCTGGCGACCGTCGTGATCGGCGGCGGCTTCCTGCGCCATGGCGGCTCGGCCGCGCAGAAGGCGGCGCACATTCCCGGCATCATCGACGGCAGCAAGACCTTTGCCTTCGCGCAGCTGGAGAAGAATTCGCGCTACGATCTTTCTGACGTCTCGACCTCGGCCAAGAAGAAGGGCGCCGGTTGGGTGATCGACGGCGAGAAGTTCGTCGTGCTCAACGGCGAGACCGCCGACACGCTGGTGGTGACCGCGCGCACCAAAGGCGGCCAGCGCGACAACGAGCGGCATCGGCGTGTTCCTGGTGCCGGGCAACGCCAAGGGCGTGGCCAAGAAAGGCTATCCGACCCAGGACGGCCTGCATGCCGCCGACATCACCTTCACCGGCGTCGAGGTCGGCGCCGATGCCGCGATCGGCGATCCGGAAAATGGCCTTGCCGCTGATCGAGCGCGTGGTCGACGAGGCCCGCACCGCGATGTGCGCCGAAGCCGTCGGCGCTGATGGACGAATCGCTGAAGACCACCGTCGAATACCTCAAGACGCGCAACCAGTTCGGCGTGCCGATCGGCAGCTTCCAGACCCTGCAGCACCGCGCCGCCGACATGTTCGTCGCCGTCGAACAGGCCCGCAGCATGTCGATGTTCGCGACCATGGCGCCGATTTCGACGACGCCAAGGAGCGCGCCACCGCGGTGGCGGCGGCGAAAGTGCAGATCGGCAAGTCGGCAAAATTCGTCGGCCAGCAGTCGATCCAGCTCCATGGCGGCATCGGCATGACCATGGAGGCCAAGATCGGCCACTACTTCAAGCGGCTGACCATGATCGAGAACACCTTCGGCGACACCGATTATCATTTGCGCCGCGTCACCGACAGCGGCGGGCTGGTGTAGCGCCCGCCGTCATTGCGAGCGACGGCGCATCCGGCAATCCGATAGTTCGTCATGCCCGGCCTAGGCCGGACATCCACGTCTTGGCTGCAAAGGAAGACGTGGATGGCCGGGTCAAGCCCGGCAATGACGGCAGAGAAGTCAACGAGCGAAGAAAGGAGACCACCATGAAAAACACCCCGTTCGATCTCACCGGAAAGGTCGCCGTCGTCACCGGCTCCAGCCGCGGCATCGGCCGCTCTTCGGCGGAGCTGCTGGCGAGGCTCGGCGCCAAGGTCGTGATCTCCAGCCGCAAGGCCGATGCCTGCGAGGAGGTCGCCGAGCGGCATCCGCAAGGCAGGCGGCGACGCCCACGTCATTGCCTGCAACATCTCGCGCCGCGACGAGGTCGAGGCGCTGATCGCAGGGCAGCGACCAAGCCATTACGGCAAGATCGACATCCTGGTCTGCAACGCCGCGGTCAATCCGTATTACGGCCCGCTGCTCGACATCAAGGACGAGGCCTTCGACAAGATCATGGCCTCCAACGTCAAGAGCAACATCTGGCTCTGCTCAGCTCGCGATCCCGCCGATGGCCGAGCGCGGCAACGGTTCGGTGGTGATCATCTCCTCGATCGGCGGCCTGCGCGGCTCGACCGTGATCGGCGCCTACGGGATTTCCAAGGCGGCGGATTTCGCGCTGTGCCGCAGCCTCGCCGGCGAATGGGGCCCGAAGGGCGTGCGCGTCAATTGCGTGGCGCCCGGCCTGGTCAAGACCGATTTCGCCCGCGCGCTGTGGGAAGACGAAGAGCGCCTGAAGCGCCGCTGCGCCACCACGCCGCTGCGCCGGATCGGCGAGCCCGACGAGATCGCCGGCGCCGTCGCCTATCTCGGCTCCGACGCCTCGAGCTTCATGACCGGGCAGACCATCGTGGTCGACGGCGGCGTAACGACCGCGTCGGTGTGAGTTTCGCGCAATACCTCTCAGCTTGTCGTCCCGGCGAAGGAGCCTGTGAAGAAATCGTCTCAATTTCCGACGAACTGTGATTCACTGGAGGTGTGGGCAGCGACAGTTTTGATGGATCAGAAACATGGCGGGACGAGGCAAGGCTCGGGTTGTGGTTGCGAACCGGGCCCAACTGTCGTGGGACCTGATCAATCCGGATGGCTGGTTGGCACCGGACCATCGTGCGCGATTGGTGGTGGGGTTCGTCGAGACGCTCGATTTGACGGTGCTTTACGACAAGGTCGAAGCGCGTGAGGGGACGGCGGGTCGGCCTGCCGCCGACCCGCGTGTGCTGTTTGCGTTGTGGCTTTTGGCGACGATGGACGGGGTTGGCTCGGCGCGGGAACTGGACCGGTTGACCAGCCAGGATCTGGCCTATCGCTGGGTCGCGTGCGGCGTGCCGGTCAACTACCACGGGCTTGCGGACTTCCGGGTGGCGCATGCCGATGTGCTCGACGCTCTGCTCACCGAAACGCTGGCAGTGTTCATGGCGGAGAGACTGTTTGACGCCGACGAGATCGTTGTCGACGGCACCAAAATCAAAGCTTCTGCGGGCAAGAGTTCGTACAAGCGCGCGCTGCGTCTGGACGAGGCGGAGGCGGCCGCGAAGGCCCGTGTCGTCGCCTTGAAAGCCGAGGTCGATGCGGACCCGGCGGCGAGTTCCAAGCGCACCCAAGCGGCGCGGGCACGAGGCCTGCGCGAGACGCAGGAGCGGATCGAAAAGGCACGTGCCAAACTGGCCGAGATCGAAGCGGAGAAAGCCAAACGCGCCAAGCAGAGCCCGAAAGAGGTAGCCAAGCAAAAAGAGGCACGGGCGTCGCTCACCGATCCGCAGGCGCGGCGCATGCGGTGCGCGGACGGAGCGGTGCGGGCGAGCTACAATGTGCAGATTGCAGCAACGACGGATCATGGCTTCGTCACCGCGATCATGGCGACGGACCGGCGCAACGACAGCGGTCTGGTGCGGCCCATGTTCGAGGCGAGCGAGCAACGGCTCGGGCGGCCGATCAAACGCGTGCTGGCGGACACCGGCTTCGCGCAGATCGATGATATTGCAACCCTCAGCAACCGGCCTGAAACGCCCGTCGGCGTCTACATTCATCCACCCAGGGATCGCACCGACGTCAAGCCAAAGACGCTGCTGGCGCGGCAAAAGCAGCGAGAAAAAGAGCCGCAGACGATCAAGGACTGGCGGCAGCGGATGACCACGAACGAGGCAGAGGCGATCATGAAAAAGAGGGGGCGGATCGAACGGGTCAACGCAAACCTCAAGAACCGGGGCTTCGGCACGCTTCTGGTGCGAGGACTTGCCAAGGTGCAAGCGATCGGGCTGTGGCACGCGCTCGCCCACAACCTCATCATTGCCCTGCGCTTGAGGGCAATGCCTGCTTCCGCAGCGTGAAACCGGATTGCCTCCCCAACATTACCCGCCGCCGCAGGCGCCCGCTTTCAGATAGGTTCACAGGCTCCTTCGCCGGGACGACGCGTAGGGAGGTTGCGCGGCAAACTACCGCCGACCGGCGGAAAGCCGCTCGGTCCACCCCTCACAGCACCTGATGCACGTCGAGCACGACACGGTCGGCTTGGCGCGCCGCCGACGCGACGAACAGGTATTCCATCAACCAGCGGTACTTTTCGCTGCCGGTCTCGAACTTCGGCACGGTACGGAAATAGATCAGTTTCGGATCGACCGGTTCGCCGCGTTTCAGCTTTTGCAGCAATTCGACCGGTCCGAAACGAATGCCCTTGTTCTCGATATAGATCACCGCGCCGTCGTCGGTCTCGAACGCATATTTGGCTTCGAGTTCGATCAGCTCGTTGGGCCTGATGATCTGGAAGTCCGCGCCGAACGCGCAGATCTTGCCGTTGATACCCTCGCCGCGCACCTCTCCGCCGATGACCGGAATAATCCGGCGGACGCCATGGCCGATATCGCCGGCGGATGTCACGCCGCCGATAAGGGCGGTGATGGTGAAGACATATCGGGTCGATAGCTGCGGGGTCATCGAAACCTTCTTATCCTTGGGGGCCGGATCATGCGTTATCCAATCATGCGTTGCGGCAGCCAGGTCGCCAGCAACGGAAACAGAATCAGGATCACCAGCCTGATCAAGTCGGTCACCACGAACGGCAGCACGCCGATGAATACTGTCGACATGTTGACATCCTTGATCACGCTCTTGATGACAAACACGTTCATGCCGACCGGCGGATGAATGAGCCCGAGTTCGACCGTCATGACGATGACGATGCCGAACCAGATCGGATCGAAGCCCAGCGCCGTCACCACCGGAAACACGATCGGCACGGTGAGGATCACCATCGCCATCGCATCCATCAGGCAGCCCAGCACCAGATACATCAGGAGGATCAGCGCCAGCACGCCGTACGGGCCGATGCCGAGGCCGGTCAGAAACGCGGTGATGTTCTGCGGCGTCTGGGTGATGGTGAGGAAATACCCAAAGCATAACGCGCCGATCAGCACGGTGAAGACCGCGGCCGCCGTGCGCGTCGCCTGCAGCAGCGATTGCAGGATGCCCTCTTTGGTCAGCTTGCCCCTGAGCACGCCGATGATGAAGGCGCCGACCGCGCCGACCGCGCCGGCCTCGGTCGGAATGAAGAATCCGCCATAGAGACCGCCGATCACGAACAGGAACAACAGCAGCGGCGACCAGACGTCGCGGATCGCGGCGAGGCGATCCTTCCACGAGGCGCGCGGACCTGCGGGGAGAAATCCCGGCCTGGCGGCGCCGATGATCCCGATCGTGATCATGTGCATCACGATCGCGAGCAATCCCGGCACGATGCCGGCGATGAACAGCTTGCCGATATCCTGCTGGGTGATGATGCCGTAGACCGCGAGCACCGTCGACGGCGGCAGCATCGCGCCGAGCGTGCCGCCGACCGCGATCACGCCGGTGGCAAAGGATTGCGGATAACCGTAGCGGCGCATTTCCGGATAGGCCACCGCCGAGAATGTCGCGGCGGTCGCGACCGACGAGCCGGAAATCGCAGCAAAGCCGCCGCAGGCCGCGATGGTCGCGATTCCCAATCCGCCCTTCCAGTGGCCGACGAAGGTGTTGGCGGCGCGGAACAGTTCGCGGCTGATGCCGGAGACCGAGACGAACGCGCCCATCAGCAGGAACATCGGAATGACGCCGAAGGAATAATCGGTCACCGTGCGCATCGTGGTCTGGCCGACCAGTTTCAGCGCCGGGGCAAGCCCGGTGAGATAGCCGAACCCGGTGATGCCGACGAGGCCCATCGCCATGCCGACCGGCACGCGCATCAGCATCAGCGCGAACAGGCTGACAAAGCCAGCGAGGGCAACGGCCCCGTTGCTCATGCCGATCTACTCCACCATCTTGATTTTGGGATCGTGCATCTGATCCGGATGGAAAATCAGCCGCCAGGTCCGGATCGCGATCAGCAGCACGGCCGAGACGTCGCCGATCCACGACACCAGAAAGAACGGCCAGATCGGCACCTGCAGATCCATGGTCACGATATGATCGGCACGCGTGCTCACCACCTTGTCGAACAGCGTATAGGTCTGCACCGTCACCACGAACAAGAGCACCAGGGTTGCGAACACGTCGATCCAGCGCTGGTATTTCGGCGTCGCGTTGGCCCAGACCAGATCGACGGTGATGTGGGTGCCGCGATAGCTGGTGGCGGCGATGCCCCAGAAAATCAGAATGCCCAGCAGGAACTGGCCGAAATTGTAGTAATCCGGAATCGTGACCGCGAAAAATTTTCGCATCAACACCGCGGTAAAGGTATTCAGCGCGACGATGCCGACAAAGAACGCCGCGATCCATTCGATGGAATCGATGAAGCGGTCCATGGCGCCCTTGCGGACCGGTTCGGGCGGGGCGGCAAGTACGCCTTCTCGAGTCACTTCGGGATTGGCGATCATGGCTCTATCGGGTTGACGTTGGCGGTTCCGAAGTTAAAAACCGTCATTCCGGGACACGCATCTTTGCGCGAGCCCGGAATCCATAACCACGACAGGGACTATGGATTCCGGGCCCACGCAAAGATGCGTGTCCCGGAATGACGTAAAATTTAGAGCCCGGCCCCATACTTCTTCAGCGCCGCCTGCAGATCGGCATCGATGGCCGCAGCATCGCCGCCTGCCTTCTTCACCGCGTCGGCCCAACTGTCGTGCAGCGGCTTCACGGCCTGCTTCCACTCGGCGAGTTGCTCCGCCGTCAGCGGATAGACCTCATGGTCGGGCAAGGCCTTCATCTTGACGCGGCCATGGGCCTCGAAATCGGTCCAGGGATCGGTGACCATGGAGGCCCATTCCGGCGTGCAGTGATCGTCGATGACTTTCTTCTGCGCGGGCGACAGCGAATTGTATTTGTCCAGGTTGATGTTGTAGGTGAATACCGTCGTATAGAGCGGCACGTCCATGTGATACTTCACAACCTTGTCGATGCCGAACAGGAAGATCGATCCCCAGGGGAAGGTGATCTCGTCGGCGACGCCGCGCTCGATCGCGTCGCGCGCTTCCGGAGCCGAGGCCTGAACATTGGTGCCGCCGAACATTTTCACCATCTCGCCGATGGTGCTCTGGGCGGGGCGCACTTTCAGCCCCGTGAGATCGGTCGGGACCAGAATTTTCTTCTTGCCGTGCAGCGCACCGGGATCGTGGATGAACGCGAAGCAAAGATGCGTGTCCTTCATCTCGGTCGGCGCATATTTGTGGTACCACTCGTTCAGCGCCAGGGTGCCTTTCTTGCCGTCGGAGAACACGAAGGGAAGCTGGCCGGCGGCGGCGATCGGGAAACGGCCGGGCTGATAGCCGGGATTGACATAGGTGATGTCGGCGATGCCGTCGCGCGCCATATCGTAATGATCGAAGGCCTTGCCGAGCTGTTCGGAGGGAAACACCGAAATCTTGATGGTGCCGCCCGAGGCTTTCTCGATATCGGCCGCCCATGCCTGCGTCGCCGGTACCAGCGGATGCGCCGGGGGCACCCACAGCGACACTTTCATGTTGACGGTCTTGTCTTGCGCCAGTGCAGGCGTCACGCTGGCAGCCAACAGCAGCGCCAAAATCGCTTTTCTCATCGACATTCTCTCCCTTTGAGCGTGAGGGCGGGCTTCAATGCCCGATCTTGTTAATTAACATGTTATCTAGTTTATCGGATTTTTCAAGCCGGATGTCGGGCCCGGTACCTCCACGGAGAATCGGTCACGCAATATTCCTGCAGTGCAGCGGAATCGAGCATGTGGTTTCGTACCAACGTCCGTTGCGAAATTTGTTATATGATATAATTATTATTGCAAGCCTGCCGCAAGCGTTGCCTTCGAGCGTTGCCTTACAGCCTACACGAACCCGGGGGAGCAAGCATTGCGGACAAAAGTAGCAATCATCGGCGCGGGGCCAGCGGGATTGCTGCTGGGACAACTGCTTCACACCTACGGAATCGACAACGTCATCCTGGAGCGCCAGACGCCGGATTATGTGCTCGGCCGCATCCGCGCCGGCCTGCTTGAAGAAGGAACGGTGGCGCTGCTCGATGAAGTGGGCGCCGGCCAGCGCGCGCACCGCGAAGGCCTGATCCACCATGGCGTCGAGCTCGCTTTCGGCGGCGCGCGCCATCGCATCGACATGACATCCGCCACCGGCAAGACCGTGATGATCTACGGCCAGACCGAGGTGACGCTTGATCTGATGAACGCGCGCAAGGCTGCCGGCCTCACCACGATTTATCAGGCCGCCGACGTCAAGCCGCATGACTTCGACACCGATCATCCACGCGTTTCCTTTGTCAACGACGGCGTCGGCCACGAGATCGCCTGCGATTTCATCGCCGGCTGCGACGGCTTCCACGGCGTCAGCCGCGCCAGCGTCAAGCCTTCGGCGATCGAGACCTTCGAACGGGTCTATCCGTTCGGCTGGCTCGGCATCCTGTCGGAGACGCCGCCGGTCTCGAACGAATTGATCTACACCAACCACGCCAGGGGATTTGCCCTCTGCACCATGCGCTCGACCCATCGCAGCCGCTATTATGTGCAATGTCCGCTCGACGACCACATCGAACAATGGCCGGACGACCGGTTCTGGGACGAGTTGAAGCGAAGGTTAGACCAGAAGGCGGTCGACGAACTCGTCACCGGGCCATCGATCGAAAAGAGCATCGCGCCGCTGCGCAGTTTCGTCGCCGAGCCGATGCGGTTCGGCCGCATGTTCCTCGCCGGCGACGCCGCACACATCGTGCCGCCGACCGGCGCCAAGGGACTGAACCTTGCCGCCAGCGACGTGCATTATCTGTCGCGCGCCTTGCGCGAATTTTACGACGAGAAATCCTCCGCCGGCATCGATCGCTATTCCGAAACGGCGCTGGCGCGGGTCTGGAAGGCGGTTCGCTTTTCGTGGTGGATGACCGCGATGCTGCATCGATTTCCCGACACCGAAGGTTTCGGCGCGCGAATTCAACTGGCCGAATTGAATTATCTGGTCGGCTCGCAAGCGGCGATGGCGTCGCTGTCGGAGAATTACGTCGGCCTGCCGTATTAGCTGGCAGGCGCGGCAACTCGGTCCGGAACAACGCCGTTCGTTTTAAACGAGTGCCGAAATCTCGTTTTAAACTTTGTATTCGGTGCATTTCACGCCGCGATCGCGTTCAATAGGGAACCTGTCGTCAACACGAGCTTCGCGCATGACCTCTACCGATATTCCCGACGGCTTCGAACCCCATTTCCGGAAGAGCCCGCTCACCGATCCCTGGGAGCCGTTATATTCAAAGCGGACGGATAAAGCCGTGATCATCGGATTGCGGCTCGCCAAGCCACATACCAACGGCCGCGGCCTGATCCACGGCGGATTGATCGCCGCCCTTGCCGACAACGCGATGGGCTATAGCTGCGCGCATCGGATGGGCGGAGCGTCTTCGCTGGTGACGATCGGGCTCGCAGTCGATTTCGTCGGCACCGCGCAGGTCGGACAATGGCTCGCGGTCGAGACCGACGTGATCAAGACCGGCAGCACGATCTGCTTTGCGCAAAGTTTCATCAAGGCCGATGACGCCGTGATTGCGCGGGCCAATGCGACGTTCCGGGTGGTGCCGAAAAAGGACGCTGTCGTCGCAGGGCGCGCCTAGCGCGAGCCCGGAAGCCTTGAGATTTCCGGCGAGGTTCCCGGAACGACCGTTAGCCGAAATGCCAATCACTTATCTCGGTGACGAGATCGATGAAGGACCGCACCTTGGACGACAGCAGCCGCGACGTCGGATAGACGATATGGATCGGCAGAGCTGGCTGCTCGAATTTTGCCAGCACGATCCTGAGCCGTCCGCCCTTGATCGCTTCGGCCGCCTGATAGGCCAGCACCCGCGTCAGGCCGCCATCCTGCTCGGCATACTGGATCGCGGCGTCGGCGCTGTTGGTGCTGAACCGCGGCGTGCACGCCACGCGGACCTCGCGGTCATCCCTGACAAAGCGCCAATCCGGCGACGCGCTGGTGGCGCCGAACTGGATCGTTTCGTGCGACGCAATCGCCTCCGGCGTCGCCGGCTCGCCGCGCTGCTTGAGATAGTTGTTGGAGGCGACCACGACCCGCCGCATCTCGCCGACATGGCGCGCCACCAAGCTGGAATTGGGAAGATGGCCAATCCTGACGGCGAGATCGACGCCCTCCTCCACCAGATTGATCGTGCGATCCGACAACCGCAATTCGCCGCTGACCTCGGGAAAGCGTGTCAGATACGCCGACATCACCGGGCTGACATGGAGGCGCCCGAATCCGACCGGCGCCGAGACCGCCAGCCGCCCGTTCGGCCGCGTGCGCTCATCCTGCGTCGAGCCTTCGGCTTCCTCGACATCGGCGAGAATACGGCGGGCGCGCACCAGATAGCGTGCGCCGACATCGGTCAGCGTCACCGATCGCGTGGTCCGCTGCAATAACCGCGCGCCGAGGCGATCCTCGAGTGCCGCCACCAGCCGCGTCACGCCTGACGGCGAGACGCCGAGTTTGCGGGCCGCAGGGGCAAACCCCTTGAGGTCGGCCACTGCGACAAAGGCCTGCATGGCGTCGATGCGATCCATGCCATTATTTCATATCCTGCAATGATAAAGTGTCAATCTGGAGGATTGCTGAAATCTCGGAAAGCTCCGATGTTACGAAAGGGCAGGCGGGCACGTGCAGAGCCCCGAATGAGTTTCCCGAGGATTCTCCGATGTCGGACATGCATCATTATTCGAGCGACGTGGCGTTCACCCCCGCGGTGAAGGCAGTCCAAACCCGCAAGGGATCGCGCGATGCCTATGCCCGTGTCGAGCAGAACGGCGGGTGGCGCACCGAAATCGACGCCGACCTGACCGCATTCCTCGCGGAGCAGAACAGCATGTTCCTGGCGACCGCTTCCGCGGATGGCCAGCCCTATATCCAGCACCGCGGCGGCCCGAAAGGCTTCATCCGGATTCTCGACAAGGGCACGCTGGCATTCGCCGATTACGGCGGCAACCGGCAATACATCACCCAGGGCAATCTCTCGGAGAACCCCAAGGCGAACATCTTCCTGATCGATTATGCCCATCGCCGCCGCGTGAAGATCTGGGGCGAGGCGCGCGTGGTGGACGACGATCCGGCGTTGCTGCAATCCTTGATGCCGCAGGGGTACAAGGCGCGCCCGGAACAGGTCATCCTGTTCCGGATCGCGGCATGGGACACCAACTGCCCGCAGCATATTCCGCAAAAATTCGACGCCGCCGATGTAGCGGCCGCGCTGGCCTATCGCGATGCGCGCATTGCCGAACTGGAGGCGGAGCTGGCCGCGCTGAAGGGCGAGCCCGCCCCTGCCCAATAATCTCAGGCGGCTTGTTGCAGCGGCGCCCAGGCGAAATCCGGATAATATTGCAGCATCATGCGGTCGACATAGGCCGTCAGATTCTTGAAATGCTCGGCCCGCTCGCGCAATTTGGAGACGAAGAACGGCGTCAGGATTCCGGCCAGCGCGCCGAAGGCAGTGGGATCGGTGCCGCATGGCGTGTCACCCATCAGATAGGGCTTGTCGCCAAGCTGCACCGACAACGCAAACAAGGAGCGGATGGCGAGGTCGATGTCCTCCTCCGGCGCGTGGCGACCAAGACCGCTCAAGAGATAATTCTCGGCAACACGGAATTGGGCATCCTCACGGAGCTTGTCGCGCAGATGCTCCGGTGCGCCATCAAAGAAATGCGTCGGGCCTTTGGCAAAATTGTCGGGATCGACCCAGCGTGCGCCGACCAGCGCCCAATAAACGTGGTGTTCGATCATTCGCTCGAACGCCCAAGCCTGCGCACGCTGCTGCAAATTCAGAGGCGCGTCAAAATCGAAACCGTATTTGCCTTCCAGGTGCGCCCGAATAAAGGTGGAATTGGCAATGCTCTCCGCCTCGTCGACGATGTAAGGCAGTTGCCCCTTGGGAGAGGCCGGCGGCATGGCTTTCTCCTTGCGATAGGCCAGCCCGGCCATTTTCAACTGGACCTCGGTCTTGGTCACAAAAGGGCTGATTTCCGGCAAGCCAAAGCCGGGGCCGAAGCCATAAAGGGTAATCACGAGGGCGCTCCCGATTTGTTGAGCAGGCGTTTCAGGCTAGCCAGCCCCTGCTGCCACCGTGGTGTCAGCAGCGGCGACATCGTTGTCCAGAGGTCGAGGCCGTAGAGAATGATCATGGACAAAATCCTCTTGGTTCGAGTGTTGTCCCGGTATACTTGCCGCCTGCTGCCAACATGCTGTCAGCATCGCCCGGATCGCCTGGTGAAAAGAAAAGAGAAGTCCGATGAGACGCGCCGACCGGCTGTTTCAGATCATTCAGGTGCTCCGGCGCACCCGCAACCCGCTGACCGCCGATGCGATCGCGGTCGAGCTGGAAACCTCGAAACGCACGATCTACCGCGACATCGCGACCCTGATCGGACAGCGTGTGCCGATCCGCGGCGAGGCCGGAATGGGTTATATTCTGGAGAAGGGTTTTGACCTGCCGCCCTTGATGCTGACGCCCGATGAGATCGAAGCTTGCGTGCTCGGCGCGCAATGGGTGGCAGGCCATGCCGACCCGGTGCTGTCGCGAGCCGCGCAGGACCTTACTGCCAAAATCGCCGACACCGTCCCGGAACGACTAAGGCCCTTTGTGCTTGAGCCGGCCAGTCGCGCCCGCCCGGGTTGGCGCAAGGAGCCTGACCGCATCGACATGGCACGGACGCGTGCGCAGATTCACGAAGGCAAGAAAATCAGCCTGCGCTATCGCGACGAACATGGCCGCGACAGCGAACGCAATATCTGGCCGATCGCCATCGGCTATCACGAAGCGGTGCGGATACTGGCGGCATGGTGCGAACTGCGCCGCGATTTTCGCAGTTTTCGGACCGACCGCGTCCTCGACGCGGTTTATCTCGACGAAAAATATCCGGAGCGGCGCGACCTGCTCCGGGCGCGATGGCGAAGAAGCCTGATCTGGGAGCAGCCGGAGGAAACCTGACGGGTGTTCACGCGAACCGGTATCCACCCCGGATCAAGTCCGGGGCAGGCTCCCGCATCAAGTGCGGGGCTGGCTCTCGCCCGAAAACGCGCTAAACCGGATCCATGGAAAACAATGATCCGGCCATGGATGTCGGGAACCCCTGCCAGGCCTGCGGCGCGTGCTGCTCGTATTCGTCGAACTGGCCGCGGTTCACCACCGAGGACGACGCGACGCTCGATCTCATTCCGGAAAAATTCGTCAACGAGAGGCAGTCGGGAATGCGCTGCGACGGCGATCGGTGCTCGGCGCTGTCGGGCAAGGTCGGCGTGGCAACGTCGTGCGGGATTTACCCGGTGCGACCCGAAGTCTGCCGTACCTGCATGCCCGGCGATGCCGAATGCGACATGGCGCGAAGACGGCACGGCCTGCCGGCGCTCGTATCATTCTGACCGATTGTCCCGGCGAACGTCGAGACGGCGGGGGTTAGAATTACGCCGAGACGGCCTCGGCAAAGTCGTCGTCGAACTCGTCCTCGATCGGCGAGAATGTGCTGAGCGGCTTGGTCGAGAGCGTGATCGGCTTGCGGTTGCCGCAGGACGATGACGGCACCGAACGCGTTGTCGGCGCCTCGCGCGATAACGCATAGAGTGTCGAGCCGACGCGCCCACCCAACTGGATCAGTTCGCGTTCGCTGCAGCTCGCCGCGATCGAGAGCGCCAGCGAGTACAGATGGCTTCTGCGATAGCAGAACAGCGCCAGCATGGCCCGGACCTCGGAAGAGACACTCTCCACCAGTTGAGGCAGACCGTTCTGGTTGGCGCGATACAGTTCGCCGAGCAATTCTTCCCGGACCGGACAGAAATCGTTCTCGAAGGCTTCGCGGCTTGAAAACATTTGCATATCCCCCAGCGCGCAGGATGCAGTGCAATTCTCTAACGAAAGGTTAACCACCGCATCCGTAAGTTCCCGGGGGTGCCTTGAACGGGCCGGCCGAATCAGACAGCCGCCCGATTCGGTCTCCTATAGCGAGTTTGCCTTGATCCAGTTGGCCACCGCCCGGCCGATCACCGGCCCGGAATCCTCCTGAATGAAGTGCGAGCCCGGGACGGTCACCTCGGTCTGGTTCTTCCAGCTTCGGCAGAAGTCCCGCAGCGCGCCAATCAGGATCGCGCCGGGCTCGGCATTGACGAACAGCTTCGGCAGATCGTTCTGCGCCATCCACTGCGAATAATCCGCCGCAATCCGCACCACCTCGGCGGGCTCCCCGGATATCGGAATTTGCCGCGGCCAGGTCAGCATCGGCCAGCGGTCCGCGGCGTGCAGAAAGGGCCGGCGGTATTCCGCCATCTCGGCCTCGGTCAATTTCCGCAAGATCGACCCCGGCAGCACCCGCTCGATGAACATGTTGCGCTCGAGAATCATCGTTTCACCCTTGTCGGAACGAAAGCCCTGGAAGATCGGCGTCGCCGATGCGCTCCATTCGCTCCAGGACGCGATCGGCCGCACGATCGCCTCCATGTAGGCGATGCCGCGGGTCCGATCGCGGTGATGGTTGGCCCAGTCGAACCCGAGCGCCGAACCCCAGTCATGCACCACGAGCACGATGGATTCCTGTGCGCCGATCACGGCATCGATGAAGGCTCCGAGATATTTGCGGTGGGTCGTGAAGCGGTAGGTGTCCGCATCGGGATTTGGCAGCTTGGCGGAATCGCCCATGCCGATCAGGTCCGGCGCGATCAGCCGGCCGTAGCCCTCGAGTTCGGGAACGACATCGCGCCACAGATAGGACGAGGTCGGGTTGCCATGCAGGAACAACACCGGCGCTCCCTCGCCACGTTCGTGGTAGGCGATGCGGGCGTCGAGCACATCGACGGTCTTTTTAGCGAGTGGTTGTTCGGTCATGGGTTCTCTCGATCCGCGCGATCACTGGTTCCGATGTCATCAGTCGCACCGGGTCTCGCCTCCTGGGAGCCCGATGACCGGCTCCTCCAGCGGATGATCCAGTATTCCGCAGCTTCCGAGTTTTAGTAGTGCTGCTACGTAATACGGGGTGCTCCGATTACGCGGGTATGACGGCGTGGATGGACGCCAATCCCGAAGCCGGCAGGATCACTAGTTCGCCGCCATGAAAATCGACAGGCCGAATCCGGTGAGATGATGCAGCGCCTGATCGACGCCGATCAAGGTCCAGAACCACGGGTGCTCGTGGGTCACGCCAAATGTCGAGGTGCAAAGTCCCTTGGCGCGGTCGATCATGATGTGAATGGCAAAATCGATAAATGCCACGAACCAGAAACGCGGCGCGATGATCAGGATCACCGCCATCGCAACCGCCAGATGCACGAGACAATGCGCCAGCAACGGCAGCGCCCATCCGGTCTTCTGATCCTTGCCGAGCGCCATCCAGGACGTTTGCAGGACAAAATCGGCGATGACGTGCTTGACGGTGAGGACGAGCATCCATCCGACCAGCGCGCCTACCGCAACCGACGACGACATGGGAGGAAACAACAAAGCTGACGCCCTTTGCTGGGACTGACTTGGAACGGCGCAGGCGGAACTGGAGGCGTTCAGCACAACTTCAAAGCGGACAATTCAACCGCTATTGCTCATTTATGACACCTTGCGCAGCAGAATGCACCACTGCGGAACCCGAAAAAAAGCTGTGATCTTCCGCGATGCAGCACTCAACGTCGGTGCGGAACCGGCGCTAAGGTTACCGGTCCGTGAAACGGAAATTATCGTTCTTTTTTAGATATTTACAATCTCGTTCGGGAGCCGGTATGGCCATCGCCGGCGACGACATGACGTCGCCCCTCATGGATTTCCGGCGTTGACGGGTTGTTGGGCTTCGCCCAACGCCCGCGCCCGGATCTGCGCGATCGTGCGCTTGAGCGCCGCCTGCCGCGGATCGGGCATCGCGGCCGCGCGCGCCTCCGCCACCGCGCCGGCGAGATCCGCCAGCGGCAGCGCGCCGTCGAAAGTCGGCTTGGCGAGACCGTCAATGATCGCATGCCAGTCGGCGAGACCCTGCCGATAGGGGTCGCCATAACCTTGTACCATGGTCGCGGTTTGCACGATCTCGGACGTCGCCTTGGGCTGCTTGGTCAGGCTGCGGCCGATCATGTGCAGCCAGCGTTCGACCCAGACACGCTCCTCGGCATAGCGCACTGAAAACAGCCGCCATCGCCGCAGTGACGCTTCGATCTTCAGGCGTCGAACGCCCCATCGGCTTGCGGTGCTGAAGCGGACCGATACCGGCTTGTGCGTCCATCCCAAGCGTTCGCAGATATCGAGAACGGGCGCCGCGACCACCGCGGGCAGCGCGTCCACCAGTTCATCGAGCCGCAATTTCCTCACATCATCGGCCGCTTGAACCGGCGCATTTCCATCACCGGCTTCAGCGAGCTTCAACTGCGCAATCCGGATCGCATCCTCGTAACTCATCCGCATGACCATCAGCCGCGCGATTTCGCCGAGCATCGCATCATCGACATCGTGCCGGCCGACGAAGCGCTGCAGCCGCTCGACGTAAAGCCTCGCGTAGCTGGCGCCCTGGTAGTCGGTCAGCAGGTGGATGCCTTCGCTGACGACCGCCGCGACGCCGTCGGGCAACCCGTCAGGCAGGAATGGCATTGTGTCATCGTCCTCGCCGATGAAATCGGCGAGCAAATAACGCAGCGAAGACAGAACACCTGCCACGATGGTGGTCCTTCAAGCCGGCTTGGGCGCGGCGGCGGCCGGTGCGGGCGTGGCATACTCCGCCAGCCGCTGCTCCAGCGTTCCGATGTTCTGAAAGAGCCGGGCACTGGCGAGACGAAGGAAGTAGAAGCCGAAGGCCGGATTCTGCACATAGAGCTCCTCAACCTGCTTGTAGCTGACGCTCAGGATCACGCCGGCTTCGATGCATTCCAGCGTCTGGGTTCGCATGTTGGAGGGCGACAGCATGCCGAGTTCGCCGACGATGGCGCCCACCGGCAATTCGATGCCGGATTCGACCAGCTGGTAACGGCCGCTGACAATGTAGAACATGCTTTCGGCCTTCTCGTCCTTGTAGAACAGCACCTCGCCGGCCGCGCATTTGCGCTCGGTCATGAACGGCTTCAACCATTCCATCGACAGATCGCTGTTGACCGATTTCTTCACGTCGCGCACCAGCTGCAGCATCTGGTGCAGCCGGTAGGAATTGAGCGGCAGCAGCACCGAGTGCAGCAACAGCGTCGCGTAATTGTGGCTCGGTATCGCCGAAGCGATCAGGATGACGTTGGTAAGGATGCCAAACACCCGCAGCGGAATCATCGTCCGCATCGAGAGGGTCGCGACCACGAAGATCGACGCAAAAAAGCTGCCGGCAGCGCCAGCGTGCTCTGCGAGATGTGAGGTATCCATGGGAAGCCAGCCAATTCTAGAAGGAGTGAATATCTTCGCGATCAGTGTTCGGCGCGCCCGTCATCATAATGTCCGCCGGAACTTTTGATATATGGGCAAAAGACGACGATTTGCGCGGGATTCCAGCCGATCGCGGCCAAAATTCCGTCTCGCCCGGTGCCGGGGCGCGCAATTCAGCGTTTCCCGGGCGCGGTGCGCCGTGGCTTCGCCGATCCAAACCTGCTCCGGCGAGGCGGCCGCGCAGGCCGGCACCGGGCGGACGCCCCCGGCGGCCCCGGCGATAACGCTGTTTTCCGGCCGTCGTTGACGGGTTGCCGCCGGTCCGGGCACGTTGTGGAACCGGTCACGCCCGGCATGGCCGTATCAGGCTTTCTTTCACCGACAGGCACCCGCTTTCCGATGCCCACGCCGCTGGTTTCCGCCGTTCTGGCGCAATTCATGACCGCGACGGCCGGTCGCAACATGACCAAGGCGGCCTATGTCGCCGTGGCGACCGGCGTCGCCATGATGATTCTTCTCACCGTCGATCCCGCCTACGAGGTGGGCCGTCACTGGATCGATGCGCTGCTATGGACGTGCCTCGTGTTCTTCATATTCGAATGGGTGGTCCGGCTTCGCCATGCCGTTCAGGCGCGGCGCGGGCTGGCTTACGCGCTGTCCGGCCGTGGGCTGGTGGACGCCGCCGGGGCCGCCGCCGTGCCGGTCGCGCTCGTGCTTGGCGTCAACCCCAAAACCGCCTGGTTGCTGGGCGTGGTGTGGCTGCTCAAGGTGATCCCGGGGATCCCGGGGCTGCGGCAATTGCGCCGGGTGCTGGTGCAGGAATCCGGACCGCTTTTGAGCGTGCTGGTGATCTTTCTGATGGTGCTGTTCCTGGCCTCGGTGGCGGCGTATTTTCTGGAGCGCGACGTTCAGCCGGGGACCTTCGGCAACATTCCCGCTGCCCTGTGGTGGGCGGTCGCAACGCTGACCACGACGGGATATGGCGACGTGGTACCGATCACGCCGCTCGGCCGGCTGGTCGCCGCTGTTGTGATGATCTGCGGGCTCGGCGTGTTCGGCCTCTGGACCGGTATTCTCGCCACCGGCTTTGCCGCCGAGACCCGCCGCGACAATTTCCTCAAGACCTGGGAGTTGGTCAGCAAGGTCCCGTTCTTTGCGGCATTGGGTCCGTCGGCGATCGCCGACGTGACGCACATGCTGCGCACCATGGACCTGCCGGCGCGCACCATGATCATCCGCAAGGGCCAGACCGGCGACTGCATGTATTTCATCGCCGCCGGCGAGGTCGAGGTCGACTTGCCGGGCAACAAGGTGACGCTCGGCGACGGCGCGTTCTTCGGCGAGATGGCGCTGCTCGGCAACAATCTGCGCTCGGCCAATATCACCACCACGCGGGTGTCGAAGCTATTGGTGCTCGATCTCGTGGACTTCCGCATACTGATGGCGCGGCATCCCGATCTTGCCGAAACCATTGACGCCGAAGCCAGGCGGCGCGAGATGGAAAACCAATAGCAATCCAATGGAGAAAACCATGTCGGAGGCCGCCGAAACGGCGAGCACACCGCTGCTCGAGATCAATGGCGCGCGCGCCACCATCCGCCTCAACCGGCCGAAGCATCTGAACCGCCTGCAGCCCGACGACCTCGATGCGCTGCTCAAGCTGTTCGACCGGATCGAGGCCGACCCCGCCGTCAGGGTGCTGGTGCTGACCGGCACCGGCCGCGCCTTCAGCGCCGGCTACGATCTCGGCTCGATTGCCGAGCGCGCCGCCAGCGCGCCGGAGCAACAGAGCGCCGGATCGGCATTCGAGGTCGTGGTCAACCGGCTTGAAGATCTCGGGGTACCGACGATCTGCCGGCTCAATGGCGGCGTCTATGGCGGCTCGACCGATCTGGCGCTGGCCTGCGATTTCCGCATCGGCGTCGACAGCGCCGAGATGTTCATGCCGGCGGCGCGGCTCGGGCTGCATTATTACAAGAGCGGCATCGTGCGCTACGTGTCGCGGCTCGGCGTCGACAACGCCAAGAAGCTGTTCCTGACCGCGCAGAAGATCGACGCCGCCGAGATGCTGCGGATCGGTTATCTCACCGCGATGGTACCGGCCGAGGCGCTCGACCAGGAGGTCGACAGGCTCGCGGCCATTCTCGCCGGCAATGCGCCGGTCGCGATGCGCGGCATGAAGCGCGCGATCAACGAATTCGCCCGCGGCAGGCTGGATGAAGAAGCCGCCGACCGCCGCGCCCGCGACAGCATGCGCGGCGCCGAGATCAAGGAAGGCATCAAGGCCTTCGCCGAGAAACGGCCGCCGAAGTTTTAGCTGACGTTGGTTGCGTTCCCCGGATGCTGTGCAGTGCGCCGCATTTGCGGCGCGGTGCGCTGCTGATCCAGGGTCCATTGCTGCATGTGGGTCCGGGCTCTGCGGAGCAGCGTAACGGACGCTGCACCGCGTCCGGGACACGATATCTCATTTATCTTCGAGAACGGCTACTCGTCGATAAACGTCGCGGCGTCCGCAATGCGGGCGCGCGAGGTCCGGTAACTGTTGATCTTGTGATCGCGGTCGGGGAAGCCGAACGAAATGCCACACACCACGCGCCGGTCGTCGCCGAGCTTGAAATGGCGCCGGATCAGGCCGGAGTGGCGCGCGAGCGCCGCCTGCGGGATGGTGCCGAGACCCAATGCCTGCGCGGCCAGCAGGAAATTGCCGACATAGGCGCCGCAATCGATCGCCCCGTAAATCCCGAGCGCCTCGTCGGTATGAATGATCGCGACATGCGGTGCGCCGAAGAAATTGTAATTCTCCAGCGCCTGCCTGCCATAGGCAGCCTTGTCGCCGCGCGCGATGCCGAGCGTGTTGTAGAGCTGGAAACCGCTTTCGCGGCGGCGCTCCAGATAGACGCCGAGATATTCGCGCGGCGGGGTAAAGTCATGGTCGTCGCCGGCGCCGGAGGCGGCTTCGGCGTAGATCAGTTTGCGAAACTTTTCCTTTGCCTTGCCGCTCGCGATCACGACCTGCCAGGGCTGACTGTTGCACCACGACGCGGTACGCTGGGCCGCCGTCAAAATCCGGTTGATGGTCGGGCGCGGCACCGGATCAGGCCTGATACGCGCGGCATGAATACCGCTCGTCCAGCAACTCCTCCAGCACGCCGATTTGCTCCTCGATGCTGTGCCGGTGAGCCGGCGTCTTCCTGGCGGCATCCGGCATGTTCAGCGCCCCTTGGTCGGAATTTTGTTGAATGGCACATCCTTGTCGACCCGGATGTCGCCGGGCAGGCCGAGCACGCGCTCGGCGATGATGTTGCGAAGGATCTCGTCGGTGCCGCCGGCGATGCGCGTCGACGGCGACGACAGCAGCATGGCCTGGAACTGGCCGGCCGCCTCGGCGGTTTCGGGGTCGCTGAGCATACCGCTCGCGCCCTGCAAATCCATCGCGTAGGTGGCGATGTCCTGCAGCATCGAGCCGGCCACCAGCTTGCCGATCGAGTTCTCCGGCCCCGGACGCTCGCCCTTCGACAGCGCCGAGACCGCCCGGTGGCTGGTGTATTTCAGGCCGCTGTTCTTCACCGCCCAGTTAGCCAGTTTCGAACGCGTGGCGCGATCGTCGATCGCAAGGCCGTCATCGGTCATCAGGTTACTGCAGAAATCGAAAATTTCGGAAAAGCCGGTCGCCAGCCGCGAGCCGATCGACATGCGTTCGTTCATCAGCGTGGTCAGCGAGACATTCCAGCCGTCGCCGACGGCGCCGAGCCGTTGCGAATCCGGAACCCGCAGATCGGTGAAGAACACCTCATTGAATTCCTGCATGCCGTTGGCCTGCTTGATCGGCTTGACCTCGACACCCCTGCTTTTCATGTCGATGTAGAACATCGTCAGCCCCTTGTGCTTGGCCACATTGGGGTCGGTGCGGGTGATCAGCAGACCGTAATCGGAATAATGCGCGCCCGAGGTCCAGATCTTCTGGCCGTTGATGATCCAGTGATCGCCGTCGCGCTCGGCGCGGGTGCGCAAGCCGGCGACATCCGAACCGCCGGCGGGCTCCGAGAACAACTGGCACCAGATTTCCTCGCCGGAAGCGATCTTCGGCAGGTAGCGCCGCTTGTCCTGTTCGCTGCCATAGGCCATCACCGTCGGCCCGCACATGCCCTCGCCGATCTGGAACGGGCTGGTGAGCTTGCCGTAGACGCCTTCTTCCTGCTGCCAGATCACGCGCTCGACCGGCGTCGCACCGCGGCCGCCATATTCCTTGGGCCAGTGCAGGCAGACCCAGCCGCCATCGGATTTCTTCTTCTGCCAGGCCTTCGCGACCTCGACGATATCGTCGTTCTTGAGCTTGATGCGGCCGAGCGAGGACTTGGAAAGCTCCGCCTCGAACTGCTTCGGCGCGTTGGCGCCGATCCATTTGCGGGCCTCGGCGCGGAACGCGGCTTCCTGCGGGGTATCATCGAAATTCATTTGGCTCTCCTATCTCTGAAGCGTTTCCCGGATGCTGCGCAGCGCCATAAGCGCGTTTACGCGCGTCTTCGACGCGCTATGGCGGTGCGCTGCTGATCCGGGGTCCATCAACTGGCCGTCTGTGTGAGTTCCGGCTCCGCGGAGCAGCGTAAAGCACGCCGCACCGCGTCCGGGACACGATGATCTATCGCCCCCTGGTCGGTATCTTGTTGAACGGGACATCCTTGTCGACCCGGATATCGCCGGGCAATCCGAGCACGCGCTCGGCGATGATGTTGCGCATGATCTCGTCGGTGCCGCCCTCGACCCGGGTTCCGGGCGCGCGCAGCAGCATCGCCTGGAATTTTCCGGCAATCTCGGTGTCCTCGGGCCCGCTCAGCACGCCTGCCGCACCCTGCAAGTCCAGCGCATAGGCCGCGATATCCTGGATCATCGAGCCGGCGACCAGCTTGCCAATCGAATTCTCCGGTCCGGGCCGCTCGCCCTTCGACAGCGCCGAGATCGCGCGCATGCTGGTGTATTTCAGTCCGCTGGCACGCACCGCCCAGTTGGCGAGCTTGGAGCGCACCGCGTGATCGTCGATCGCCAACCCGTCCTCCAGCATCAGATTGCTGCAGAACTCGAACAATTCCGGAAAGCCGGTCGCAACCCTCGCACCGATCGACATCCGCTCATTCATCAACGTCGTCAGCGATACGTTCCAGCCGTCATTGACCGCGCCGAGCCGCTGCAAGTCCGGGATTTTGACGTCGGTGAAATACACCTCGTTGAAATCGGATGCGCCATTGGCCTGCTTGATCGGCTTGATCTCGACGCCTGCCGACTTCATGTCCAGGAAGAACATGGTGAGGCCCTTGTGCTTGGCCACGTTCGGATCGGTGCGGGTGAGCAGAATGCCGTAATCGGAATAATGCGCGCCTGAGGTCCAGATCTTCTGGCCGTTGATGATCCAGTCGTCGCCGCGTTTCTCGGCGCGGGTGCGAAGCCCGGCGACATCGGAACCGCCGGCGGGTTCGGAAAACAGCTGGCACCAGACCTTTTCGCCGGAAGCGAGCGGCGGCAGATATTTGCGTTTCTGCTCTTCGCCGGCAAAGGCCATCATGGTCGGCCCGCACATGCCGTGGCCGATGATGAAAATGCCGCTGAGCTTGCCGAAGGCGCCCTCTTCCTCCTGCCAGATCACGCGCTCGATCGGTGTCGCGCCCCGGCCGCCATATTCCCTGGGCCAGTGCGGGCAGGCCCAGCCGGCGTCGGCCTTCTTCTTCTGCCAGGCTTTCGCGACCTCGAGGATATTGGCGCCCTTGAGCTCGGTGCGGCCGAGCGAGGCCTTCTTCAGTTCGTCCTCATATTGCTTGGGCGCGTTGGCCGCGATCCAGGTCTTGGCCTCGGCGCGGAACGCGGCTTCCTGCGGGGTGTCATCGAAATTCATGAGCGTTGTCCTTCAAGCCCCTTCGCGGGGACGACACCGTTTTGTTGTTCACGCCGCATTCTTCTTGCGCATCCGGTCGATCAGCGCGTCTTCCCAGTAAGACAGGCTGCCGAGCGACAGCGCGGTGGCGTTGGCGCGGCGGTAATACATGTGGCAGTCGAACTCCCAGGTGAAACCCATGCCGCCATGGACCTGGATGTTGTTCTTGGCGCAATGCTGGAACGCCTGCGTCGCGCTGATCCGCGCCGCGGCGGCGGCTTCCGGCAGCTCCGACGCGTTGGTCGAGAGCGCCCATGCGCCATAATAACAATTCGACCGCGCCAGCGTCGCCGAGACATACATATCGGCGAGGATATGCTTGACCGCCTGGAACGAGCCGATCGGCCGGCCGAAGGCGATGCGATCGAGCGCGTAATCGCGACCCATTTCGAGCGCGCGGTCGGCGCCGCCGACCTGCTCGAACGCCATCAGCACCGCGGCGCGGTCGAGCACCTGGGAAAGGATGCTCCAGCCTTCATTGGCCGGACCGAGCGGCTCGGCCTTGCAGTTCTTGAAGGTGAGTTCGGCCTGGCCGCGCGACGGATCGATATTGGTGAGTGGTTTGGCCTCGACGCCTTCCGCCTTCATGTCGACCAGGAACAGCGAGATATCGGTGTCGCGCCCGCTCGATCCGGTGCGCGCGGCAACGATAGCAAAATCGGCGATGGCGCCATCGGGCACCGGCTTCTTCACGCCGTTGAGGTTGCCGCTGACGGCGGTGAGCTTGATCGCCTGCGGCGACGGATTGCCCCTGCCTTCGAACAAGGCCAGCGTGCCGATCGCAGCACCCGATGCAATCGCGGAAAGCCACTTTTGCTTTTGCGCATCGCTGCCGGCGAGCAGGATGGCTTCCGCCGCAAGATACACCGTTGAGGAAAACGGCACCGGAGCCAATGCGCGGCCCATCTCCTCGGCGACGACGCAGAGTTCGAGATGCCCGGCGCCTGCGCCACCAAATTGTTCGGGGATCGCGACACCGAGAAACCCCATGTCGGCGAGGCCCTGCCACAATTCGCGATCGTACGGTGCCTTGCCGTCGAGCACCGTGCGCACCGCCTTGGGCGGGCATTTTTCGGCCAGAAACTTGCGGGCCTCGTCGCGCAGCTGCTTTTGTTCGTCGGAGAAATCGAAATTCATGGCACTACTCTGTTGTGTGAGGAACTCAGGACATGACAAATCGTCATTCCGGGGCGCGAGCAAAGCGAGCGAGCCCGGAATCCATAACCACGACAGGGAGTATGGATTCCGGGCCTGCGCATCCAAGTCGGCTGTTGCCGACTTGGACATTGATATTGCCGAACTCGGGTAAACCCGAGGTCGGTGGCGCATCCCGGAATGACGGTCGAAAATTGTTCAGGCGCGAACCTCATTGCAGCACAATAACATCCTCGCCGGGGTGATCGGCATAGAGCCGCTCCACCAGCGCGGCGCGGCGTTCGAGCCCGGCACGCTGATTGATGTAGCCCTTGTCGGTAAGTTCATTGCCGTCGATCGAGGCCGGCTCGGTCATCAGCATCGCACGCGCGATCCGCATGCTGCTGGCGCCTTCGGTCGATTTGTTATGGGCCTGCAGGCCGCTCTTGAGGCATGCCAATACATCGGGATGCTTGACCACATCCTCATAGCTGGCGTCGGGATTGCCGACGATCTGCCTGCAAGCGTGGAGATTGGGCCAGGCCAACAGTCCAACGAACGGGCGATCCTGCCCCGCGACCAGCGCGTCCTGCACCACCGGGGTCGTCGCCGCGATGGCGTCGGTGCGCAGCGACCCGACATGGACGAAGGTGCCTGTCGTCAGCTTGAAATCCTCCACCACGCGGCCGGCGAAGATAATGCCCTGCACCGGATCGTTCGGATCGACGAACACGCCGGCGTCGCCGATGCAATAAAAGCCTTCCTCGTCGAACGCAGCCTCAGTGAGATCGGGCCGGCCGAAATAACCCGGCGTGACGTTGACCCCGCGCAAGCGCAATTCATATTTCGATCCGGCCGGGATCATCTTCAATTCGACGCCGGGAAACGGCAACCCGATCAGGCCGACGCGCTCGGTATCCCAATAGGTCCCGGTCGAGGTCGGCCCCGTCTCGGTCGAACCCCAACCGGTATAGAATACCAGGCGCTCTCCGGTGGCGCGCACCGCCAGCGCCTGCATCCGGTCATAGAGATCGTCGGGCAGCCGCGCGCCGCCATAGGCCATCAGACCAAGATTCTTGAAGAAGCTGCGGCACAACGCGTCGTCCTTTTCCATGGCGGCCGCGAGCGCGGCGTAACCCGCCGGCACGTTGGCGTAATAGGTCGGCGATATCTCGCGCAGATTGCGCAGCGTTTCCTCGATCATGCCGGGCATCGGACGGCCATCGTCGATATAGAGTGCGCCGCCCTCGATCAGCACTGGGTTGAACAGCGCATTGCCGCCCATGGTGTGGTTCCACGGCATCCAGTCGAGATAGGTAGCCTGCGGCGCATCTGGATCGCGCGGCCGAACCTGCATCATCATCGCGGCATTGGCGCACATCATGGCCTGCGTGTTGATGACGGCCTTGGGCATTCCGGTCGAACCCGAGGTAAACAGTAGTTTGCCGACGGTCTCCGGCGTGATTTTTGCGATGGATTCTTCGACCTCCCCGGTGACCGGCGTTGCGGCGAGATCGGCAAAGGCGATGCTCCTGATGCCCTCGCAGGGGCGCGCAACATGGACGACGGTGACGCCGTCGAGATTGAGCGCCTTCAAGGCCTTCTCGAAGGTCGGGCCGTCCTGCACCATCACCAGCGCCGGCCTGATCAGATCGAACAAATATTTCAGCTTGACGTGGTCCTGGCTCATCAGCGAATAGGCCGGCGATACCGGTGCGGCCGGATACCGCGCCTGCATCGCCGCTTGCGTCATCAGTGCGTGCTCGATCGAATTGCCTGACAGGATCGCGACGGGGCGCCCGGGCTCGAGCCCGAGATCAAGGATGCCTTGCGTCAGCGCATCCACCGTGCGCTTGGCCTCGCCATAAGACACTTTGCGCCATTGACGGTCCGGGCCGCCACGCTGCGCCAGCCAGATACGGTCGGGCTGCCCGGTCGCCCATTTCGCGAGCGAAGCCGGGATATGCTTCTCATAGGGCTTCAGCGGAATCCGCGACTTCAAGATGATGACGCCATCGGGCCGCCGCTCGACGGAGATATCCCGCTCCAGCCATTTGTTTTTGCGAAAGGCCGGCTTCGTCAGCACCGTGGCTGCATTCCCACTCATCTCAATAGCTCCCTGACCGGTCTCTTGCTGGACCCTTTAATCCTTATCGCCGGATATAGACCGGTTTTCGCTTCTCCATAAAGGCCCTGATGCCTTCGCTGAAATCTTCCGAGCGGCTGCACAACACCTGATTGCGGTCTTCCATCGCAATCACGGCTTCGATCGAGCCGGCGTCGACGCTCATATTGAGGCATTCCTTCGAGAGCCGCAAACCCACCGGCGACGCCGTCATCATCGCATCGAGATAAGGTGCGGCGGCTACGTCGAGGCCGCCTTCCTCCACCACCTCCGAGACCAGGCCGACCGCCAGCGCGCGCTCGGCGCCGATGAAGCGGCCGGTCAGAATCAGTTCGGAAGCGACCGACACCCCGACCAGGCGCGGCAGAAAATAGCTGGTGCCGATGTCACAGCCGCCAAGCCCGAGCCTGATGAAGGCGCAGTTCATCCGCGCGGATTTAGTGGCGATGCGGATATCGGCCGCCAATGCCAGCGCGAAGCCGCCGCCGGCAGCGGCCCCTTGCACCAGTGCGATGATCGGTTGCGGGCAGCGCCGCATCAGCATCACGATGTCGGCGATCCGGCGCTGCAAATCCAGCGACTCGGTCACCCCGGGCGGCTCCTTTTGTCCGGCGTGCCGCTTCATCGCGTCTTTGAGATCGAGGCCGGCGCAGAACGCCGAGCCGGCTCCCTTCAGGACCACGACGCGGGTGGTGCGGTTGCGCTGCAGGCTTTGAAAATAATCGTTGAGCGCGTCGATCAGCGCCGGATCGAGCGCGTTGAGGCTGTCCGGGCGATTGAGCGTCACCCAGTCG
Source organism: uncultured Pseudomonadota bacterium (assembly GCA_963729395.1). Taxonomy (GTDB): domain Bacteria; phylum Pseudomonadota; class Alphaproteobacteria; order Rhizobiales; family Xanthobacteraceae; genus Bradyrhizobium. The sequence goes on from CAVSOS010000007.1 coordinate 51,990, forward strand.
ACCCCGTCATCATGTTCGATCAGCAGCGGTTTGGTCACACAGTGCTCCGTATTATGGTCGTCCCGGCGTCCCCGCATTCGCGGGGACGCCAAGAAAACTACCGCGGCGCCATGCGGATCGCGCCGTCGAGTCGGATGGTCTCGCCGTTCAGCATCGCGTTCTCGACGATGTGCACCGCGAGGTTGCCGTATTCGGAGGCATCGCCAAGCCGCGCCGGATGCGGCACCTGCGCGCCCAGGCTCTTGCGCGCCTCTTCGTTCAGCCCCATCAACAGCGGCGTCAGGAACAGGCCGGGCGCGATGGTGTTAACGCGGATCTTGTGCTGGGCGAGATCGCGCGCCGCCGGCAAGGTCAGGCCGACCACGCCGCCCTTGGAGGCCGAATAGGCGATCTGGCCGATCTGGCCTTCATATGCCGCGACGCTCGCAGTGTTGATGATGACGCCGCGCTCTTCGCCGATCGGGGCTTCCGTCAAAAGGCGTTCGCAGAACAGCCGCAGCACGTTGAAGGTGCCGATCAGGTTGACGTTGATGATGCGGGCGAACTTGGCCAGCGGATAGACCCCGTCCTTGCCGACGATGCGCTGCGATCCGCCGATACCGGCGCAATTCATCAGCACCCGCGCGACGCCATGGGCGGCCTCGGCCTTGGCGATCGCCGCCTTGACCTGCTCCTCGTCGGTAACGTCGGCAACGACGGCGATGCCCTTCACCTCGGCCGCGACTTTCTCGGCATTCTCCTTGCTCTGATCGAGCACGGCGATTTTCGCGCCCTTGGCGGCCATGGCGCGCGCGGTGGCGGCGCCAAGACCGGAGCCACCGCCGGTGATGAGAACGGCAACGTCTTTCAACTGCATGGGTAGAACCTTTCCTTGAACTTTCCTCGAATGGTGTTTGACGTGTTTTCTAGGCTGGTAGATCTTGAAATCGCAAGATCGTCATCCGGCCGGCTCGGTGCTGTTTGCCGTATTCATCGTCAGCAGGCCACCGCAAATCAGCGATTCCATGTGCCCGATATATTGGCGGCAGACTTCATCGGTGACCGGCCCGACGCCGATCGCGCGCGACATGGCATGTCGCCCGAAAAACAGATGATCGCAGGCGCCGACCAGGCTGGTGTAGAACAGCACCGGATCGACGTCGCGGAACTCGCCGGCCTTGACGCCTTCCGCGAGCAGGCGGCGTTGGAAGTCCAAAAGCGGCGCGACAAAGAATTTCGACACTTCATCGGCGGCGGCGGCACTGCTTTCATGCAGCAGGTAATGAATCAGCCTGTTCATATAGGGAAACTGGCGATAGGCCCGGATAATGCCGGCGATATGCAGCCGGAGCTTGGCGGTCGGCGCAATCGGCTGCGCCAGGAGGTATTCGAGATGCGTCACCTCGATCGCGGCATCCCGCGCCAGCAATGCCAGCAATAGCCCGTCTTTGTTGCCGAAATGGTATTTCACCAGGGCGGCATTGACGCCGGATTTCTGCGCAATGTCGCTAAGTGACACCTCGATCGAGCTGCGCTCGATCATGAGTTCGCTGGCCGCCACCAGCAGCTTGTCGGCGGTGGTATTTTTGGCGCCCGGAAGCCGGGTCGGTACGCTGGTATTCAACTCTGATCCCATACCTGCCTGTTCCCATGACCTGCCGGTCGGGAAATGCGGGCGCAGATAAGCCGATGCCGCCGCCGCACTCAAGAGTTAATTGATTGATTGACTAAATACCCCTGCGCCACTTAAATCGCGCCGTCATTCAAAACCCCACCCAGAACAATCAGGGAGAACGCACATGGCCGAGGCTTACATCGTCGCCGCCGCACGCACCGCTGGCGGCCGCAAGGGAGGACGCCTCGCAGGTTGGCACCCGGCGGATCTTGCGGCCTCCGTGCTCGATGCACTGATCGAGCGTTCGGGCGCGGCACCCGACCAGGTTGAAGACGTGATCATGGGTTGCGTCAGCCAGACCGGCGAACAGTCCAACAACGTTGCGCGCAATGCCATCATGGCCTCGAAACTGCCGGAGAGCGTACCGGGCACCTCGATCGACCGGCAGTGTGGCTCGTCGCAGCAGGCACTGCATTTCGCGGCACAGGCCGTGATGTCCGGCACCATGGATTGCGTGATCGCCGCCGGCGTCGAATCGATGACGCGGGTTCCAATGGGTCTTTCCTCGCAATTGCCTGCCAAGAACGGCTTCGGTAACTACAAGAGCCCGGGCATCGAGAGGCACTATCCGAACATCGTCTTCAGCCAGTTCACCGGCGCTGAAATGATGGCGGAGAAATACGGCCTCTCCAAAGACCAACTCGACCAATACGCCTATGAGAGCCACCAGCGCGCCATCGCCGCGACCCAGGCGGGCAAGTTCAAGGACGAGATCGTTCCGCTGCAGATCACCCGCGCCGATGGCTCGACCGACACCCATCACATCGACGAGGGCATCCGTTTCGACGCCAGCCTCGAAGGCATCCGCAACGTCAAGCTGATCGCCGAGAACGGCAAGCTCACCGCCGCCAGCGCCAGCCAGATCTGCGACGGCGCCTCGGGCGTGATGGTCGTCAACGAAAAGGGACTGAAGTCGCTCGGCATCAAGCCGATGGCGCGAATTCATCACATGACCATGATCGGCGGCGATCCCGTGATCATGCTGGAAGCGCCGCTGCCGGCGACCGAACGCGCGCTGAAGAAGGCCGGCATGTCGATCGACGACATCGACCTGTTCGAGGTCAACGAGGCCTTCGCATCGGTGCCGATGGCATGGCTGAAAACCACCGGCGCGGACCCCGCGCGGCTCAACGTCAACGGCGGCGCCATCGCGCTCGGCCATCCGCTCGGCTGCTCCGGCGCCAAGCTGATGACCACGCTGGTCAACGCGCTCAAGCAACGCAACAAGCGCTATGGCCTGCAGACCATGTGCGAGGGCGGCGGCATGGCCAATGTGACGATCGTCGAGCGGCTGTGAGATAGCGATAACAAAACTGGCGTCGTCCCGGCCTTGAGCCGGGACCCATAGCCACAAATATTCGTGGTTGGGCGCTGCTGGGGCTCCAACTCGTTTCAAAATTCAAATCGGTGGTTATGGGTCCCGGCTCAAGGCCGGGACGACCACGTTATTCGTTTCGGGAAATCGCCCATGACTCACCCGTCGATCTACGCGCGGACCCAGCCGGACAAGATCGCCTATCAGATGGCGGGCAGTGGCAAGGCGATCACCTATCGCGAACTCGACCAGCTATCGAACCAGGGCGCGCATCTGTTGCGTTCGCTCGGCCTGAAGGAAGGCGATCATATCGCGTTCCTGATGGAGAACCGGCTGGCCTTCATGGAAATCTGCTGGGCGGCCCAAAGAAGCGGGCTCTATTACACCGCGATCAGCCGCTACCTCACCCAGGACGAGATCGGCTACATCGTCAGGGATTGCGGCGCGCGCGTCGTCATCACCTCGCCGAAATGCGCCGACCAGATCAAGGGCCTGATCTCGGACGCAGCGGACGCGCCGCTGTTCTATATGCTCGACGAGCCGCTGCCGGGCTTCCGCTCCTGGGACCGCGAGACCGCACAGCAGCCGACCACGCCGATATCGGATGAAGTGGCCGGTTACGACATGCTGTATTCATCGGGCACGACGGGCCGGCCCAAAGGCATCAAGCGCGCCTCCGATCACAGTCCGATCGATGTGCCGAACCCGTTCCTGAAGATTCTGTGCGCCGACATGTGCGGAATGAATTCCGACAGCATCTATCTGTCGCCGGCGCCGCTCTATCACGCCGCACCCTTGCGCTTCAACATGATGGCGATCACGCTCGGCGGCACCTCGATCATCATGGAATTGTTCGACGCCGAGCAATTCCTGGCGCTGGTCGAAAAGCACGAGATCACCCAATCGCAGCTGGTACCGACCATGTTCGTGCGGATGCTGAAGCTGCCGGACGATGTGCGCCTGCGCTACGACGTCTCCTCGCTGAAGGGCGCGATCCATGCCGCCGCACCCTGCCCGGTCGACGTCAAGGCCGGGATGATCGAATGGTGGGGACCGATCCTGATCGAATATTACGCCGGCTCCGAAGGCAACGGCGTCACCGTGTCGACCTCGCAGCAATGGCTGTCGCACCGCGGCACCGTCGGCCGCGCGGTAGTCGGCAAGATCAAAATCCTCGACGAAAACGATCAGGAATTGCCTACGGGGCAGATCGGCACCGTGTATTTCGCGGACGCACCGGTGTTTTCCTATCACAACGACCCCGACAAGACGAAGCGCGCCTACAACGCCAGGGGCTGGTCGACGCTCGGCGACGTCGGTTATCTCGACGACGAGGGCTTTCTCTATCTCACCGACCGCAAGTCCTACATGGTCATCTCCGGCGGCGTGAACATCTACCCGCAGGAAACCGAGGACGTGCTGATCACCCATCCTGACGTGGCCGATGTCGCCGTATTCGGCGTGCCGAACGAGGAGATGGGCGAAGAGGTCAAGGCGGTGGTGCAGCCGCACGACATGGCGCGCGCAGGGAAAGACCTGGAAGCCGAGCTGATGGCGTTTTGCCGCAAGCACCTGTCGCCGATCAAATGCCCGCGCAGCATCGACTTCGAAGCCGAACTGCCGCGCACTCCCACCGGCAAACTCGTGAAGCGGCATCTGCGCGACAAATATTGGCCGAAGACGACGGTGCGGGTGTAAATGACTCTTCCCCCCTCCCGTTGTGGGAGAGGGGAAGAAAGACCGCGCTCATCCGATGAAACGGCAATGCGAATGACCGAGGCTGCTTCCTTCCCCGACATCCCCTTGCCCTCCGGCATCCGCTCGCGCTTCGTTGAAGGCATCAACGGCCTGCGCCTGCATGTGCTGGAAGCCGGCTACGAAACCCCGGGCCGGCCGTGCGTGTTGCTGCTGCACGGCTTTCCCGAACTCGCCTACAGCTGGCGCAAGGTGATGCCGGCACTGGCGGAGGCCGGCTATCAAGTGATCGCGCCGGACCAGCGCGGCTATGGCCGCACTACCGGCTGGGACGCTGATTATGACGGTGACCTCAACTCGTTCCGCCTGCTCAATCTGGTCCGCGATGCGCTCGGGCTGGTGTCGGCGTTCGGCTACCGTTCGGTGGATGCGGTGGTCGGGCACGATTTCGGCAGTTCGGTCGCCGCATGGTGCGCGCTGGTCCGGCCCGACGTGTTTCGATCGGTCGCGCTGATGAGCGCGCCGTTCGCCGGACCGCCGCCGCTGCCGTTCGGCACATCCGACGCGCCGCCGGCAGCCGAAGCCCGTCGACCCCGTGCATCGCGAACTGGCGGCGCTGCCGCGGCCGCGCAAGCATTATCAATGGTACTACTCGACGCGCGAAGCCAATGCCGATATGCAGCGCGCGCCGCAAGGCGTGCATGATTTCCTGCGCGGCTATTACCATCACAAGAGCGCGGACTGGAAAGCCAACCAGCCCTATCCGCTCAAATCGTGGACCGCGGGCGAACTGGCAAAACTGCCGACCTATTACGTAATGGATCTTGCGAGCACCATGGCCGAGACCGTCGCGGCGGAAATGCCTTCGGCCGCCGAGATCGCGGCCAACAGCTGGCTGCCCGACCGCGAACTTTCCTTCTACAGCGCCGAATATGCGCGCACCGGATTCCAGGGCGGGCTGCAATGGTATCGCTGCGGCACCTCGGGGGCCTTCACCGCCGAACTCGAAACCTGGTCGGGCCGCAGCATCGACGTGCCCTCCTGTTTCATTTCAGGCAAGCAGGACTGGGGCACCTATCAGCGCCCTGGCGCATTCGAAGCGATGCAGGCGAGCGCCTGCAGTCGCATGCTCGGCTGTCATCTGGTCGACGGCGCGGGGCATTGGGTGCAGCAGGAACAGCCCGGCGAGGTGAACCGGCTGTTGCTCGCGTTCCTGCGCGCAAGCCGGGGCCGCTGAATGATTTGACCACTCGAGAACGCACGGCTATAACCAATTTAGAACCATTCTAAATTACAAAAAAGGCGCCGTCGTGAAGAATTTCGCCGATTTGACCGAGCGGGAAGTGCTGGCGGTTGCGATCTCCGCGGAGGAGGAAGACAGCCGCATCTATATGACCTTCGCGGAGGATCTCGCGGAGCGTTATCCGGAATCGGCGAAGATCTTCGAGCAGATGGCCGAGGAGGAAAAAGGCCATCGCCACAGCTGCTGGAACTCTATGAGCAACGTTTCGGCAGCAACCTTCCGCCGATCCGAAGGGAAGACGTCAGCGGATTTTTGCGCCGCCGCCCGATCTGGCTGACCAAGAACCTGTCGCTCGACACCATCCGCAAGGAAGTCGGGACGATGGAGTTCGAAGCCGAGCGGTTCTACGTCAAGGCCGCCGAACAGACCCAGGATGTCGGCGTTCGCCGCCTGCTCGGCGATCTTGCGGAAGCCGAGAAGGGCCACGAAAAGCTCGCCGCAAAGCTGACCGACCGGATCCTCAGCCCGGACGTGCGCGCCGCAGGAGGACAAGACGCGCCGGCGCGTGTTCGTGCTGCAATATGTGCAGCCCGGTCTTGCCGGATTGATGGACGGGTCGGTGTCGACGCTCGCGCCGCTGTTCGCCGCAGCCTTTGCGACACATCATAACTGGCAGACCTTCCTGGTTGGACTTGCCGCCTCGATCGGCGCCGGCATCAGCATGGGGTTCGCCGAAGCCTTGTCGGACGATGGATCGCTGACCGGACGCGGCTCACCCTGGCTGCGCGGCTTGACCTGCGGCGTCATGACCACCGTCGGCGGTCTCGGTCACGCCCTGCCCTATCTGGTTCCGGATTCATGGGCCAATGCGTTCTGGATCGCCACCGCGATCGCGGGCATCGTGGTGTTTTTCGAGTTGTGGGCGATCGCCTATATCCGCGCGCGATATATGGATACGCCATTCCTGCAGGCGGTGTTTCAGATCGTGCTCGGCGGCGCCATCGTGCTCGCCGTCGGCATTCTGATTGGAGCCGCGTAGCGGCGCTGGCTGCGCTGAAATATCCGCACATGATTAGAGTATTTCCAGCGGCGGTCCGGATTCCGCCGCGCCGGAAAATGCGCTAGCTCTGGGGTTAAGGGAAATCATGACCGATCGTTCGCAATACGGGACCACCGCGAAGGTGTTCCACTGGTTCGTGCTGGCGCTGCTGCTCGTGCAATACCCCCTGGGCTGGTTGATGCCGGACATTCATCGCGGCATGAAACCCGGTGCCGCCATGTCATTCCATGTCTCGCTCGGAATCGTCATCCTGCTCTTCATCGTTGCCCGGCTGGTGTGGCGGTTCACGCATCCCGTGGCCCCGGAGACTGCGCTTCCAGCGTGGCAACGGGTGACCTCGCAAGCCACGCATTGGCTGCTCTATGCGCTGGTATTGGCGACCACGATAACCGGCTGGGTGTTCGCGTCGTTTCGCGGCTGGTCGATGTCGTTGTTTTATCTGGTGCCGCTGCCGATGCTGGCTTCCGAAAATGCGGCCGCCGGCAAGGCAATCGACGGCTGGCATCAGGTGATGGAATGGACGTTGCTGGTGGTGATCGGCCTCCATGTGGCGGCAGCACTGGCTCATCTCTTCATTTATCGCGACCGCGTCATGCAGCGGATGCTTCCAGGCTAGCGTTCCCCGGCAGCAATAGCAGTCTAGCGGCCGTCACCGGAACGAGGCATCATCCAGCTCCAGCAAGCGAAACACAGCAGGAGCAACGCCTTGGCAAAATCGCAATGGAGCTTCAAGAGCGCGACCGAATTATCGACCGCTCTTGCGGCAAAGAAAGTCTCGGCCGTCGAACTGGCACAGGATGCGATCGGCCGCATCGAGCGTCACGACGGCAAGATCAACGCGATTTGCGTTCGCGATTTCGACCGCGGCCTGGAAGCCGCCCGCGCCGCCGACGCCGCGATCGCGCGCGGCGAGACCAAACCGCTGCTCGGCATACCCTTGACCATCAAGGAATCCTACAACATCGCTGGACTGCCGACGACATGGGGCAATCCGGCGCACAAGAATTTCGTGCCCGCGGAGGACGCGCTGTCGATCTCCCGGGTCAAGGCTGCCGGCGGCGTGATCCTCGGCAAGACCAATGTGCCACTCGGGCTCGGCGACTGGCAGAGCTACAACGAGATCTACGGCACGACCAACAATCCGTTCGATCTCGGCCGCACCCCCGGCGGCTCCTCCGGCGGATCCTCGGCGGCGCTGGCTGCGGGTTACGGGCCATTGTCGCTTGGCTCCGATATTGGCGGCTCGCTGCGGGTGCCGGCGTTTCATTGCGGCGTCTATGCCCACAAGCCCACCTTTGGGTTGGCGGCGTCGCGCGGACATACGCCGCCGCCGCTTCCGCCGCTGCCATTCGACCGCGACCTGTCGGTGATCGGACCGATGGCGCGCAGCGCCGCGGACCTCGCACTGCTGCTCGATGTGATGGCGGGACCGGACCCGCTGGAGGCCGGCAAGGCCTACCAGCTCACGCTGCCGCCGCCGCGCCACGGCGACCTGAAGAGCTTTCGCGTGCTCCTGGTCGACACCGATCCGGTGATGCCGACCTCAAAAAGCGTGCGCTCGGCGATCGAGAAACTCGCAGCCAATCTCGGCAGGACCGGCGTGACCGTGACGCGCGCAAGCCCGCTGCTGCCGGACTTTGCCGCCTCGTCGCGGCTCTATATGCGGATGCTGATGTCGTTTCTCGCAGCGTCCTTCACCCCGGAAAATTATGCCGGCGCCCAGACGGCGGCAGCCAAGCTTGCGCCTGAAGACATGAGTCTGGCGGCGGAACGCTTGCGCGGCATCGTGCTTAGCCATCGCGACTGGCTGGTCGCCGATGGCGGGCGGACCCGCTTGAGGGCGCAATGGCGTGAACTGTTCAGGAATTTCGACGCGGTGATCTGTCCGGTGATGCCGACCCCGGCCTATCCGCATGATCATTCGGCGGACCAGGAGATGCGTCACATCGATATCGACGGCGAGAATTATCCGTACCCCGACCAACTGGCATGGCCCGGCATCGCGACCCTGCCCGGCCTGCCCTCCACCGCGATACCGATCGGCCTTTCGCGGGAAGGATTGCCGGTCGGGGTGCAGATTGTCGGGCCGTGGCTGGAAGATCGCACGCCGCTGAAACTGGCCGAACTGATCGAGCGCGAATTCGGCGGCTTCGTTCCACCGCCGATGTTTGATGATTGATATTTGAACTTCGTCATTCCGGGGGCGCCGTAGGCGAACCCGGAATCTCGAGATTCCGGGTTCGCGCTGAAGCGTGCCCCGGAATGACAAAAATACGAGAAGGAGGAAAAGACGATGAGCAAGGACCTCGACGAGCTCACAGCCCTCAATCGCGATTATGTCGCCTCGGTGCAGAATTGCGACGTGAAGCGTTTCGACCAAATTCTGGCTGACGATTTCTACTGTTCCAATCCCGACAAGTCGCTGGTCGACCGCGCCGGCTTTCTCAAGCAGACCGCGATACCCGTCAAAATCAGCAATCTCGAAGCCCACGATGTCAAGATTCGCGTGATGGGCGACTTTGCGATCATCCACGCCCGCACCAGCTACACCATGCCGGACGGTCAACAGGCCTCAGGACGCTATACCGATTGCTGGGCGCGGCAAAACGGCCGCTGGCTCGCCGTCTCGGCGCATGTATCGCGGTGACTTGAGAAAAACCCATATGCAGTCGTCCTGCCCGGGCTTGTCCCGGCCATGACGGAAATTGATGACCCTTGCGAAGAAGCTAACGTGCCTCACGCATCAAACATGATCACGCTGCGTACCGTCTTGCCGGCCTTCATCGCGGCAAAACCCTCGTTGATCTCGGACAATTTCAGCCTCGCCGAAATCCAGTCCTCGAGGTGCAGCCTGCCGCGCATGTAGAACTCGACGAGGCGCGGCATGTCGACGCGGAAATGGTTCGAACCCATGGACGATCCCTGGATCCTGCGTTCGCGCAGGAAGTCGAAGCCGTGGAGTTCGATCTTCTGGCCGAACGGAATCATCCCGACGATGGTCGCGGTGCCGCCAGCCGCCAGCATCGCGAAGGCCTGCTCCGCGGTCTCCTTGCGGCCCAGAACCTCGAACGAATGATGCACGCCGCCATTGGTAAGATCGCGCACCTGCTTCACCACATCGCCATTGGCGGGATCGACGATGTCGGTGGCCCCGAGCTTGGTGGCCAACTGAAGTTTGGCCGGATTGGTATCGACCGCGATGATGCGGCCGGCGCCGGCAATCTGTGCGCCGTTGATCGCCGCCATGCCGACGCCGCCGCAGCCGATCACGGCCACGGTCTCGCCGGGCGCGACCTTCGCGGTGTTGACCACGGCGCCATAGCCAGTGATGACGCCGCAACCGATCAGCGCCGCCAGTTCCAGCGGCATGTCCTTGCGGATTTTCACGATGGCGTTTTCGTGCACCAGCATCTGCTCGGCGAATGACGACAGATTGAGAAACTGGTTCAGCTTTTCCGATCGCGCCCATGACAGCCGGTTCGATACCCCCGGCAGCATCTTCACGGTGGTATCGGTGCACAGCACCGGACGCCCGATGGAGCAATTGTCGCAGGTGCCGCAAAATACCGACAGGCAGGTCACGACATGATCGCCGGGCTTCACATAGGTCACGTCGGAGCCGACCTGCTCGACGACGCCTGCGGATTCGTGACCGAGCACCGCCGGCAGCGGATGCGGATAAAGCCCTTCCATGAAATGCAGATCGGAGTGACACAGCCCGGCGACGGTGGTGCGGATCAAGACCTCGCGCGGACCGGGTTTTTGCAGGCTGACGTCCTCGATCACCAGCGGCTTGTTGACTTCATACAGGACGGCGGCCTTCATCGGTGTTTCCCTTATCTTGTGTTTGTTCTTGAAATCAGGACGGGTTGCAGGCCTAAAGCCTACGCCGCGATGACTAATTCGCCAACCTCGGCGATCCCGACAGGGCGCTCGCCCAGCAGATGACCGGTGATCGCGCGCTGCAGCGGATTTTCCGTGAGCCGGAACGGATCGTTCGCCGACACCCGGTGATCGATCACCATCCGCGACAGCAGCAGCCGGCGCGCATCGCCGCGCGTCTCGTGGATGCGTCCGCCCTCCCACGCCAGCGCGACCGCGCTGGCCACGTGATAGAGCAGGCTGGTCGCGCGCCGCGCTTCGGCTTCGTTGTCGGTACGCGCCGCCACGTCGCGGGCAAAGGCAATGGCGCGGTCGGCCAGATCGCGCAAACGATCGCGCCAGGCTTGCGGCACGTTGGCGCTGTCGTCGAGGCGGGCGTGCAGATCCGCTGACAACGCGGCATCGGCGCCATGGCGGCCGACCGCCCGCTTCAATGCGTCAAGCGCGACAATATTGCCGGTGCCTTCCCAGATCGAGCCGAGATGCGCGTCGCGCAGCAGCCGCGCGGTGGCGAATTCCTCGATGTAGCCAATCCCGCCGCGCATCTCCAGCGCGTCGCCGCAGACCTTGCGCGCATCGCGCGTGGCACGGAATTTCAGGGTCGGCGTCAGGATGCGCAACAGCGCGGCTGCATCCTGGCTGCCGGCCTCGGCGCGGTCGAGTGCATCCGCGGTGAGAAAGCTCATCGACAGCGCCTGCTCGGTGGCGAGCATGATCTTCATCAATTGCCGCCGCGCCAGCGGCAGATCGATGATGCGCTGGCCGAAGACCACGCGATTTTGCGCCACCGTCATTGCATCGTGATGCGCCCGCCGCATCAGTGCGGTGGATTTGACGCCGTTGGAAAGTCGCGACGAATTGACCATTTCGGCCATCTGCACGAAGCCGCGATCGAGCCTTCCGACCGCATAGGCAATCGCGCCCTCCAGCTTGATTTCGCCCGATGCCATTGAACGGGTACCGAGCTTGTCCTTGAGACGGACGATGCGATAATGATTGGGCGAGCCGTCGTCGAGCCGCCGCGGCATCAAAAAGAGACCGACGCCGCGCGTGCCGCCCGGCGCGCCTTGCGGTCGCGCCAGCAGCATCACCACTTCCGCGTCCGCGTTGGAGCAGAACCATTTCTCGCCCGACAGTCGCCAGTGGTCGCCTTCCTGAACTGCGGTGGTAGTGAGCGTGCCGACGTCGGAGCCGCCTTCCTTCTCGGTCATGAACTGGCCGCCCTGGGTCAGCCGGCTCATGTCGGTCTGGGTCAGTCCGTCGAGATATTTCGCTTTCAGCGCCTCGTCACCGAAGCGCGACAACAGCTTGGCGCAGCCATCGGTGACATTGATCGGGCAACCCAGGCCGAACTCGGCCTGGTTGAACAGAAACGTGAAGGCGTGCTTGGCCACCACCGGATAAGTCTGCGGCCAGCCCAGGATGCCCTTGCGGACCGACATCGCGTGGATGCCGAACTCGCCGAAGGCGGCGCGCTCCAGCTCGCGATAGGCCGGATGATACTCGATCCACTGGGCGTCGCGGCCGAAGCGGTCGCGCTGATGCAGTTCCGGCACATGCCGGTCGGCAAGCCGCGCGCATTCGTCGAGATGACCGCCGGCCAGCGCGCCCAGCCGGTCGAGATGCGGCTCGATATGGCGAAACAGCGCATCCGGCAGATGAATGCGCAACAGATCGGTCAGCGCCGGATCGGCCCGGTAGAAATTCATGCCGGAGGTATCGGGCGCGAGCAATCCCGGCTGGTCGGCTGGAGTTGCTGTGTCGATTTTGCTTAGCTGCTGCATCTACAACTCTTGTTCGTTCCGCCCTGTATTGCGATCCTATAGACCATCTCCAGATAAAGCAGGCGACAAAGCCGTCAACAAACGCAAATCGGAGGACCACCCCATGGCTGACGGCTATCGCATCTTCGGCGCGGAGATGTCGCCCTACTCGGTCAAGATACGCTCCTATTTTCGCTACAAAGCCATCCCGCATCAATGGATTTTGCGAAATGCCGGCAGCCAGGCGGAATACGAGAAATACGACAAAATGCCGATCATTCCCCTCGTGGTTACGCCCGAGGGCGTCGGCATTCAAGACTCGACGCCGATCATCGACCGGATGGAGAGGCTTTATCCGGAGCCGTCGATCTACCCCGATGAGCCGGCCGCGCGCTTCATTTCGGCACTGATCGAGGAATTCGGCGATGAGTGGGGCAATAAATGGATGTTCCACTACCGCTGGGCGCGCGATGTCGACCAGATCTGCTCGGCAGGGCGCATCGCTCGCATGCGCGGCCCGAAAGCCAGCGAGCCGGAGCACGCCAAGTTCGCCAGCCAAATTCGGGCCCGCATGGTGGATCGGGTCTGGTTCGTCGGCTCCAATGCTGTGACCGCGCCGCAGATCGAGGCCGGCTTCCTCGATATGCTGGGATTGCTGGATAGCCATCTCGAAAGTCGGCCGTATCTGTTCGGCGGACGGCCCGCGTTCGGTGACTTTGGCCTCTGGGGCCAATTCTATGAACTATGGACCGACCCGACCGCCGGCGCCCTGATCGAGGGCGGCGCACCGCATGTGCTCGATTGGGTGCATCGCATGCTTTGGCCCAGGGCCGAGGGCAAGTTTGAAACCTGGTCGACGCTGGAGCCGACCCTGATGCCTATCCTGACCCGGCAGGTCGGCAGGCAATTCATGCCGTGGACATCAGCCAACGAGAAAGCCCTCGCGGAAAAGCAGGAAGAATTCAGCGTCGCGCTCGGCGGCCAGGAGTGGACCCAAAAGCCGCAGAAATATCACGCGCGATCGCTCGGCATGCTGCGCGCCAAATACGCAGAAGTCGCCGACAAGGCCGCCCTCAATGCCATTCTGGAAGCCGCGGGTTGCCTGGCCGGATTGCGCGGCTGAAAACATCATTCCGATCAATCAAGGAAAACGCCGATGGAAATACCGAAATACAAAACGGCCCTGATCGTAGGCGCGGGCGAAGGTCTGAGCGCCTCGCTGGCGCGGCTATTCGCCCGCGAAGGCATTCGTGTTGCGCTGGCCGCGCGTGGCATCGAAAAGCTTGGCGCGCTCTGCCATGAGACCGGCGCGAAAGCGTTTGCCTGCAATGCGACCGAAGCCGACGACGTCGAGCGCCTGTTCGGCCTGGTCGAGCGCGAGATCGCGCTGCCGGACCTCGTCGTCTACAATGCCAGCGGACGGGCGCGCGGCGCGTTCGTCGATCTGGTGCCGGATGATGTCGCGCAGGCGATATCCGTCAGCGCATTCGGCGGCTTTCTGGTGGCACAGCAGGCGGCAAAGCGGATGCTGCCCAAGCGCCATGGCGCGATCCTGTTCACCGGTGCCTCCGCCAGCGTCAAGGGCTATCCGCAATCGGCGCCGTTCGCGATGGGAAAATTCGCGTTGCGCGGTCTGGCGCAGAGCATGGCACGCGAATTGTCGCCGCAGGGCATTCACGTCGCGCATTTCGTCATTGACGGCGCGATTCGCAGCGCCGCGCGCGCCGAGCCTGCGGAGCGGCCGGATTCAATGCTCGATCCCGATGCCATCGCCGCCAGCTATTGGAGCGTGTTGCAACAGCCGCGCAGCGCATGGACATGGGAACTCGAATTGCGGCCATGGGTCGAGAAATTCTAGGGCAGTGGGAATTCCAACATGACGACGGCCGAAATCACCATCGACACCGGCACCAGCGAATTACTGTGCGCCATCCGCGACCGCGTCGCCGTCATCACGCTGAACCGGCCGGAGGCCCGCAATGCGCTGTCCGACCATCTGACGCCGGCGCTTCGCAGCATGATCAAGACCTGCGGCGAGAACCCTGGCGTCGGCGCGCTGTTGATCACCGGCGCCGGCACCGCTTTCTGTGCGGGCGGCGACGTCAAGGGCATGGGCGCCCATCGCGACAAGAAGAAGCTGGACATGTCCTATGACGAAAAGGTCGCGGACTTGCAGGAACGACAGCGATTGCTGACCGGCGCGCTGATCTCGGTGCGCAAGCCGACCATCGCGGCGTTGCCGGGTCCCGCGGTCGGTGCGGGCCTCGCCATCGCGATGGCCTGCGACATCCGCATCGCTGCGGAATCGGCATTCGTTTCCACCGGCTATCTGCGGGTAGGCTTGAGCGGCGATTATGGCATCGCGTGGCTGTTGACGCGGCTGGTGGGCACCTCGCGGGCGCGGGAATTGATGTTTACCGCCGACAAGGTCAGCGCCACGCGGTGCGAGACGATCGGCCTCGTCAACCGCGTGGTCGCTGACGCGAGGCTCCAGGATGAAGCTTTTACGATGGCCAGATCGATGGCCGAAGGGCCGACGATTGCGCTGCGCTACATGAAGGACAATCTCGACGAAGCCCTGTTGTTCGATTTCGCCACCGCGCGCGACCATGAGGCGGAACGCCTGATCCGCACCACGATGACGTCGGATCACCGCGAGGCGGTGCAGGCCTTCATCGAAAAGCGCAAGGCCGTCTTCAAGGGGAATTGAAGCCGCAGAGACTCTACAGGCTCAGTTCGTCGAAGCTTCGCTCAGGGCAAGACTGGCTGCGGCAACTCTCCGGCTGGCGCAGGGAATGTCCTGCGGCGCGACGTCGGTGTGTTTTTCGAAGCGCACCAGCTTCCAGTCGTTGGGGGTGGCCGTGAAGGCGAAGCCGGATTTGCGGGCGAGCCCAATCATCGCGGCGTTGGAGCGCAGGGTATCGCCGAACACACGCTCGGCGCCGAATGCGGCCGCGCGGCATTCCAGATTCCTGAGCAACGCCGAACCGATACCCTGGCCCTG
This sequence comes from uncultured Pseudomonadota bacterium, assembly GCA_963729395.1. Classification (GTDB taxonomy): domain Bacteria; phylum Pseudomonadota; class Alphaproteobacteria; order Rhizobiales; family Xanthobacteraceae; genus Bradyrhizobium. Next base: position 67,606 of record CAVSOS010000007.1, read on the forward strand.
CCAGCGGTCGTCGACCGACAAGCCGAACTCAAAGCTGGCCGTATCAGGTTCGAATCCGTAGGGGGCTTCGCCGACGATGGTCTCGAAGCCGTCGATCGTCATCAGGGCGATCACGCTGAACCGATCATCCTCGCCGGGGTGGATGAAGTGACCGAGCTCGGTTTGCGGTAGCTCGCGCATGGCGCCGAGGAAGCGATTGTAGCGGGAGCCAACCGAGAGCGACCGGAAATAATGCTGCAATGCTTCCGCATCTTGCGGCTCGACAAAACGCACCGTAAGCGATTGGCCGTTACGCAAGCGCAGAACATCAGTGTGTTGCCGCAGGTCATCGAAACGAAGCGCTATCATGGCAAGCTCCCGCAGGTTCCGAACAAGACGGTGGCCGGCGTCCCCCAAAGGGGCAACGCCAGCCTGGCTGCATGCTCATGCCCGCCAAAACGGCTTTTCGGCCTCATGCACGATGTCGCTCCACGAAAGCCCGACGTCATGCAGGTCGCGATCGGTCCAATGGGTCAGTTCGCGACGTTGACGCTGGCGGTCACGCCAGACGTGAATGGTTTCGCTGAGCTGCGCCAAAAGCCCCGGTTCATGATGATTTGTCATCAATTCATGTGAACAAGTGGACATCCTAATCTCCTAAAGCTAACCTGTTAACGACGATATCTGCGCCAGGTCGGGTTTCCGCAAACGACACTTTGTTCCTCTTCAGATGACATAAATTCATGCATGAATTTTTCGCCAAATGACCGCGCGGCTACCCTCGCTCAATGGGCTGCGCGCGTTTGAGGCGGCGGCCCGGCACCTGAGCTTCACCAACGCGGCCTCCGAACTGAACGTCACCCAAACCGCCATCAGCCATCAAATCCGGCGGCTGGAGCAGGAGTTGGGGGTTCGCCTGTTCGTCCGGCAGAACCGCGCGCTGACACTGACCCCGGAAGCCCGGGATTATCTGCCCGGTGTCCGCGCGGCGTTTAATGATCTGCGGTTCGCCACCGACCGGCTGTTGCGCAAGGACAATGACCATGTGCTGACGGTCAGCACGCTGGCGTCGCTGGCCGCCAAGTGGCTGCTGCCGAAGCTTTCGACGTTTCAGGAGGAGCATCCCGGCATCGATGTCCGAATCACCACGTCGGCGAGCCTGGTCGATTTCAAGAGCGGCGATGTCGATGCCGCGATCCGTTATGGGCGCGGCCAATGGCCGGGGCTGCGTGCCGACTGGCTGATGGCCGACCAGCTATTCCCGGTCTGCAGCCCGGCACTGCTCAGCGGAGACAAGCCGCTGCGGTGCCCGGAGGATCTGGCCGACCGGACGCTGCTGCACAGCAGCGGCGGCTATGACGATGACTGGCGGTTATGGCTGACCGCCGCCGGGCTGCCGTCGAATATCTCGAAACAGCCAGGGCTGACCTTCGACTTGATCTTCATGACGGTGCAGGCCGCAATCGACGGGATCGGCGTCGCGATGGGCCGAACCTCTTACGTCGAAGCCGATATCGCCAAGGGCCGGCTCGTGGTTCCATTCAAGATTACGCTACCGGCGGACGCCGGCTTCTATCTGGTCTCGCCCGAGGCCCGAGCGGATTCACCCAAGCTGTCGGCCTTTCGGCAATGGCTGCTCACCTCGGTGCAGAACAAGAGCTGACGAACTTTCTGCGTCGCCATACCCGGTCTTCCGTGTTTTCCAGTTGGTCGCGCGGCGCGGACAGGGCAGATTGCCGCGAGAAGACAGAGCAACTGTCTCGGCCTGAGCAGAGCGATTTGCGCCGGCCGCCGGACCACGGGGAGAAATCAGTGATGTCGCAATCGGCCAATTCGCCACCACCGCACCTCAAATCGCGGCTCGGCGCCATTCTGCGGTCGACAAGCGGCAACTTCCTCGAACAGTTCGATTTCTTCCTGTTCGGCTTTTATGCGCCCTACATCGCCAAGGCGTTCTTTCCATCCCATGACGAAACCGCCGCGTTGCTCAACGCCTTCGGCGTCTTCTGGCTGGGCGCCCTGATGCGCCCGATCGGCGCGATCGTGCTCGGCTCCTATATCGACCGAATCGGCCGCCGCAAGGGTCTGATCGTCACGCTGGCGATCATGGCGATCGGCACGGTGACGATCGCGGTCTGTCCGACCTATGCCCGCATCGGCGTTGCAGCACCGATCATCGTTCTGATCGGCCGCCTGCTGCAGGGCTTTTCCGCCGGCGTCGAACTTGGCGGTGTCTCAGTCTATCTCTCCGAGATCGCCACACCCGGCAACAAGGGCTTTTACACCTCGTTCCAGTCCTCGAGCCAGCAAGTCGCGATCTTCGTCGCCGCGACCATCGGATTTGCACTAAATGAAGCCGTGGCAGGCGATACGATTGCATTGCTCGGGGGGATCGAATTCGCCAAGTGGCGAATTCCGTTCTTCATCGGCTGCCTCATCATTCCCTTCATTTTCTTCCTTCGCCGAACGCTGGAAGAGACGCCGGAATTCCTGGCGATGAAGAAACATCCGTCCACGTCCGAGGTCTTCCGATCCGCCGCGGTGAACTGGAAGATCATCGTGCTGGGCATGATGATCGCCGTGCTGACCACCACGACCTTCTATTTCGTCACCGTTTACACGCCGACCTTCGGCAGGCACGTGCTGAAACTCACCTCGCAGGACGCTCTTCTGGTCACCCTTCTGGTGGCGGTGACCAACTTCATCTGGAATCCGGTCGGAGGCGCGGTGTCCGACCGTCTCGGCCGCAAGCCAGTGCTGCTGACGATTGCGTGCCTGTCACTGCTAACCGCCTATCCCGCTCTGCACTGGCTCACGGCCGCGCCAACTTTCGGCAAGATGCTGACGGTTGAAATGATGTTCTCGTTCTATTTCGGCGTCTACAGCGGGACCATGCTGGGCGCGCTGGTCGAAATAGTGCCGGCGCATGTCCGCACCACCTGCTTCTCGATGGCTTTTGCGCTGGCTGCGGGGCTGTTCGGAACCTTCACGCCGTTCGCATCGACCTGGCTGATCAATCACACCGGCGACAGCGCCTCTCCCGGATTCTGGCTGATGTGTGCCGCCGTCCTTGGCATCATCGCCGCCCTCGTGGTTTATCGCGGCGGCAAGACCATTGCTGTCCAAGAGGCCGTCGCGACCCCCGGCTAAGTCATGCCGGAGCAAGCAGATCGCCTTGCTCCAGTGACGCTTTCGATTTCCATGCAAACGAGATAACAACTCGGCATGGTCGACTTGACGCGTAAATACGATGTACTGGTGATCGGTGGCGGCAATGCCGCGCTGTGCGCCGCGATCAGCGCGCGGCGAACCGGCGCTTCCGTGCTGGTGCTGGAAGGCGCTCCGAAATTCTATCGGGGCGGCAACACCCGCCACACCCGCAATATGCGCTGCGCCCATGACGCTGCGACCGACATCCTCACCGGGCCCTATTCCGAGCAGGAATTCTGGGAAGACCTGCAGCGGGTGACCGGCGGCCAGACCGACGAGGAACTGGCGCGCTTCATGATCAGCGAGTCGAAGGACATCCTGAACTGGATCGTCGAACAGGGCGTGCGCTGGCAGCCGTCGCTGGGCGGCACGCTGAGCCTCGGCCGCACCAATTCGTTCTTTCTCGGCGGCGGCCGGGCGATGCTGAACGCGCTCTATCTCACCGCCGAACAGCTCGGCGTCGACATTCTCTACGACGCCGAAGTGCTCGACCTCACAATCGAAGACGGCATGTTTCTCTCCGCCACCCTGAAGCAACCGATCGATGGCAGCACGGATGTCCGCGCCTCGACCCTGGTCGCCGCCGCCGGCGGCTTCGAGGCCAACATCGAATGGCTGAAGCAGTATTGGGGCGATGCTGCCGATAATTTCCTGATCCGCGGCACGCCCTACAATCGCGGCTCGATCCTCAAGATGCTCTTGGCCAAGGGCGTGCAGGAAGTCGGCGACCCCACGCAATGCCACGCGGTCGCAATCGACGCCCGCGCGCCGAAATTCGACGGCGGCATCATCACGCGGCTCGATTGCGTGGTGTTCGGCGTCGTCGTCAACAGGCACGCGGTACGCTTCTATGACGAGGGCGAGGATATCTGGCCGAAGCGCTACGCGATCTGGGGCCGCCTGGTCGCCGCCCAGCCGGACCAGATCGCCTACATCATCTTCGACGCGACCTCGCGCAACAGCTTCATGCCGATCCTTGTTTCCGCCGATCGAGGCCGGCTCGATCGCGGAGCTGGCGGGCAAATTCGAGCTCGAGGCGAGCGTGCTGGAGAAGACCATCGCCGACTTCAATGCGGCGGTGCGCCCCGGCACCTTCGATCACACCATCCTCGACGATTGCCGCACCGAGGGCCTGACGCCGCCGAAGAGCCATTGGGCGCGGCGGATCGAGACGCCGCCTTATTATGCCTACCCGGTGCGGCCGGGCATCACCTTCACTTATCTGGGCACCCGCGTGAACCGGCAGGCGCGCATGCTGATGAACGATGGCAAGCCTGCCGCCAACATGTTCGCCGCCGGCGAGATCATGGCCGGCAATGTGCTGGGCAAGGGCTACGCCGCCGGAATCGGAATGACCATCGGCAGCGTGTTCGGGCGCATCGCAGGACGGGAAGCGGCTAAACATGCACGGAACTAAGATCCTGGAGGAAGCCGACCGGCTGATGACGGTCTGCAATTCCTGTCGCTATTGCGAAGGCCTGTGCGCGGTGTTTCCGGCGATGGAAATGCGCCGCTCGTTCTCCGACGGCGACCTCAACTACCTCGCCAATCTCTGCCACAGCTGCGGCGCCTGCTACACCGACTGCCAGTTCTCGCCGCCGCACGAATTCAATGTCAACGTTCCCAAAACGCTGGCGATCGCGCGCGCCAAATCCTACGCCGCCTATGCCTGGCCGCGGGCCTGCTCCGGCCTGTTCGCGCGCAACGGCCTCGCCATCAGCCTGATCGCGGCCCTGAGCGTCGCCGCATTCATCTTCGGCTTTGCCGCCTTGAACGACCGCCAGGTTCTGTTCGGCATCCATACCGGGCCCGGCGCGTTTTATGAATTGATGCCGCATAACGCGATGGCGCTGCTGTTCGGGGCGGCGTTTCTCTATGCCATCACCTCGCATGGTGATGGGGGTTCGCGCCTTCTGGCGCGATATCGGCGAGCCGATCGGCATGCTGATGGATTCGCCTTCGCTGTGGCAGGCGATGAAAGATGCTGGCTCGCTGCGCTATCTCGATGGCGGCGGTGTCGGCTGCGTCAACCAAGACGAGCGGCCGAGCGATCGGCGCAAGATCTATCATCATCTGACGTTCTACGGCTTCATGCTGTGTTTTGCCGCCACCGTCATCGCGACGCTCTATCATTACCTGCTCGCTCGCGAGGCGCCGTATCCCTGGTGGGATGTGCCTGTTGTGCTCGGCACACTCGGCGGCATCGGATTGCTTATAGGCCCCGCCGGATTGCTGGCGGAAAGATGGAAGCGCGATCCCGCGCTGGTCGATTCCGCGCGCACCGGCATGGATGTCGCGTTCATCGCGATGCTGTTCATGACCAGCCTCACCGGCATCGCGCTGTTGCTCTGGCGCGACACCCCGGCGATGGGGCCGCTGCTGGCGCTGCATCTCGGCGTGGTGTTTTCCCTGTTCATCACCATGCCCTACGGCAAGTTCGTCCACGGCATCTATCGCTACGTCGCCCTGGTGCGCTATGCGCGCGAGCGGCAGATGCACGCCGGAATGACCGACATTCACAAATCCACCACCACGTAATCGCTTTCCACCGACACCGCGATGGTCTCGGCCACGTAAGGGCCCTTCACCACGCTCGAGCCGGGCTCGACATTGACCGGATAGGCTTTGGCACGAAATCGTTTCGGGTCGCAGTAGGATTGACCAGTCCTTATATCGAATTCCCAGCCGTGCCAGGGGCAGCGGAGGATTTCACCCAGCCTCGTATATTCGATGGCGCCGGGATCGGACGACTGTGCGAGCCCGATCAGCGGACCCTCGCACAACGCCGCGCCTTGATGCGGACAACGGTTCAACAGGCCGAAGAACTCGCCCTTGATATTGAACACCGCAATGGGGCGTCCATCGATGGTGAGAAATTTGCGGGTGCCCGGCGGCAGTTCGTCCACCGGCGCAACGACGTGACGGGTCATGTTACTTTCTGACGCATGATCTTTTCGAAAAACCGGTTCCCACTTTTTCGGATCATGCTATGCCAGCCCATACAGCTTGCGCGCATTGCCGAGATAGAAAGCGTCGCGGTTGGCCTCGCTGACGCCGGCCGGCAATACCCGCGACGGCTCGTCAAAATCCCAATGCGGATAATCGGTCGCGAACAGCAGCTTGTCCCAGCCGACCCAGTCGATCACGTCGAACAGATGGTCGCGCCGTTCCGGGTCTTCCATCGGCTGCGTGGTCCAGAAGATGTGGTCGCGGATATATTCCGACGGCGGCCGCTTCACATGCGGCACTTCGCTCCGCATCCGCTGCCAGCTCTTGTCCAGCCGCCACGACAGAGACGGCGCCCAGCCGAAGCCGGCCTCGATCATCACCATCTTGAGTTTCGGATGCCGCTCCAGCACGCCTTCCAGCACAATGCTCGCCAGCGCCGTCTGCTGGCATTGCGAATGGCCGACCATCTCCTCGATATAGTAGCTCGGCCAGCCCGACGCGGTGATGGGATTGCCGCCGAAGCCGAAGGCATGCACGCCGACCGGCAGCCCGGCCTCCTCCGCCGCCTCATAGATCGGCCAATACCTGCGTTGACCCAGCGGCTCGACGTTGCGGCTGAGCAGCAGCACCTGGACAAAATTCTTATCGCCAGCGCGCTTGCGGATTTCGGCGGCCGCGGCCGGACCATCCTCGTTGGCGACCACCACGGAGCCCTTCAGGCGGCTGTCCTTGCTGGTCCATTTCTCAATCTGCCAGTCGTTGATCGCCGAGCAGATCGCCGCGGACAGATCGTGATTGCGGATGCCCTGCCCGGTGGCCAGCGGATTGAGCACGCCCAGCACGACATTGTTCGGGTCGAGATGCTGTTTCTGCATGAACGACAGCGACGACCCCTGCGGGCCGCCTTCCGGCGGATAGGCATCGCGGCGCGACGCGTTGGGCTGCGCCTTCGGATAGGGCGGCCCTTCCATCATGCCCTGATAGGGATGCTTGTCGTAGGTCTCGAGATGCGCATGCCAGCGCCTGGCGAGATACGGATACAGTTCGGTCTTGGTCGCACGCGCCGGATGGATATCGCAATCAGCAATCGCGGTCTTGGCATGAACGGACGAAGCCTGCCCCGGGCTCTCGCGGAACTGCACGTTCATGGTGTCGTCTCCTCTTGGTTTGGGCGTGATCTTTTCCGAAAACCGGATTCCAGTTTTCGGGATCACGCCCGTACCGCTTGCTTCAGGCGGCCGTAGGTCGCGTGCGGGTTATCGATCATGATCTTGCGCACAAGATCGGACGACATTCCCTCGGGCAGCACCGCCTCGCCGTCGAATTGCCAGTGCGGATAGTCGGTCGAGAATAGAAGCAATTCATCCGACTGCATATGGTCAAACAAGCGATTTAATGTCGCCGGATCCGGCGGCGCATCGATCGGCTGCAGCGAAAACCGGATATTGCTGCGCACAATTTCCAGCGGTGCGCGATCCACCCACGGTGTTTCCATGCGGATGCCGCGCCAGAATTTATGCAAGCGCCACAGATAGGACGGGAGCCAGGTGAACCCGGACTCCAGCATCACCATTTTCAGCTTCGGATGCCGCGCAAAAACACCCTCCACGATCAGGCTGGTCAATTGCGTCTGAAAGGCTTGCGCCTGCGCGACATAGTCCTCGATGTGATAGGAACCCCAGCCCACCGAGGTCGGCGGGTTATGGTAATTGCTGCCGGCGTGGATGCCGATCGGCAAGCCCAGCCGCTCCGCGGCGGCGTAAATCGGCCAGTAGGCGCGTTTGCCGAGCGGCATATCGCCCATCACCAGCATCAGCACCTGAACGAAACGCGGATCGCCCGCGCAGCGCTCGATCTCCGCGACCGACTTCTCGATACTCTGGACCGGAATCACGATCGAGCCGCGCAGCCGGGTATCCTTGTCGAGCCATTCCTTCACCAGCCAGTCGTTCAGCGCGCGGCAAAACGCGTCCGCCATGTCCTCGCTGAACACCATCTGCACGCCGTACAGCGGATTGCAGATACCGTAGAGCGTCCCGAACGGATCGAGCGCCTGCGCCTTCATGTCTTCAAGGTTCGATCCAGGCTTGCCCTCCGCCGGCCGCCAGTCCGGCCGCGAGGTGATCGGTGAATTGGCCGGGTAGGATTGCGACACCAGATCGGTCATGCCGCGGGTCACGACCTGATCGCGCCAATAATCGTTGAGATAGGGCAACAGGCTCGTCAAATGAGGAACGGCGGGATGCAGATCGCAATCCACGCCGCCCGCGATCGGTGACGTCATGACGGTGATTTCCTCCCGGGTTTCCCCTTGAAGTTTCTCTTGGGTTGCCTCTGGCTGCGCGAGACAGCCACGTGTCTGCTCAGCGCGCCGCTTCGTTCCTGAGCCACATTCAAGCAGGCTCCGCCATCGCTCGCAACTCGGCAACGCTGCCATCGTGTGCTAGGAAACCGGATAACGGACGCCGACAAGAAGGACATTCGATGAAAGAACTGGTTGCGGTCGCAGAGAAAATTGCCGCGAAACTGATTGAGCGGCGTCAGACCATCGCGGTCGCCGAATCCTCGACCGGCGGCCTGATCTCGGCCGCGCTGCTGGCGGTGCCCGGCGCCTCGGCCTATTTCCTCGGCTCCGCCGTGGTCTATACCCGAGATGCGCGACGGATCCTGATGGACATCCCCGATGAGGCGATGAAGGGCATCCGTTCGGCCTCGGAAGTCTATGCCAAATTGCTGGCCGGCCAGATCCGCCAGCGCTTTGCCGCGGACTGGGGCTTGTCCGAGACCGGCGCCACCGGACCGACCGGCAACCGCTATGGCGACGCCGCCGGCCATAGCTGCATGGCGATCGCGGGGCTTGAGCCATCGGCGATGACGCTTGAAACCGGCAGCCCCGACCGGCTCGCCAACATGCACGTATTCGCCAACACGGCGCTGAACTTCCTGCTGCAGAATCTTTCGCGCTGAGGATCGCAGAGATTCTCGTAGCCCGGATGAGCGAAGCGACATCCGGGACCGAACGCAACGCTGCCCCGGATTTCGCGTTCGCTCATCCGGGCTACGGGCAATGGATTCGGTTTTCAAGTCGTCGTACTCCGCGAAAGCGGAGTATCCAGTACCCCGCAATTTATCGGCTTTATCATTGACGTCTCGGAATACTGGATCGCCCGCTTTCGCGGGCGATGACGGTCTCACAACATGAGTCCACCTTCCCGCGGCGCAAAGCGCCCGAGTTGTTGTCTGAATTCTTCGCCCCGAAATAGAGGGCGTGGGGAATGCCGGGTGCCCGTTGCACCCGCGGCCGCGTGTGTAAGGTAGTAAAACACACGCGTTAGTCACCACGGTCGCACCGGGACACCCGGCATTCCCGCACGCGATGGTGTTAACGGCTTACTTCGTACTCTCCCCGGTGATCGGGCTTTGTTGTCACCGTCATCAGCGAAATCTCTTCCGCCAACTTGACGCCAACCATTGAGGCGTCAGGACCACACGACTTCGCCGTCCGCATGTAACGCGCTCGTCAGTCGCGCAACTCGCGTCCATCGCATCCCGAGTCCAACGTTCGTGACGATCGCGATACGCCCCTGTATCGGGCCGGGATGGCAAGAGTTGTAGTAGTGATTTGGGCCAGAAGTGAACCGGAATATTTTTGCGAAAGGGGGTTGGAGTGGACAGGCAAATCACCTTGATCTCGTTCAACAGATCGTCGTCCCGGCGAAGGTCGGGACCCATAATCCCGGTCGTTCGCAGTGAAGGAAGACATCTAGCGATGTGCATAAGCGAGGCGACACGGCGTATGGGTCCTCGCCTTCGCGGGGACGACCGGCGGGAAAAATTCACTCCTCGCGGAACGCGGCACCATTTGGCCGCAGGGCGGATTTAGCGAGGCTTATTGCTGGCTCGCACCGGTCTCGAATGACCCTTAGCGGACTTTGCTTACCGGAGAATTTGCAAGAAGGTTGAAGGCGAACAGGCAAGCTATGCTCCAATGCCAAAGCCAACGATGCCGGTCACGATGCCGCCCGACCAACCATGGTTTGCCCAGCCGACGGACGCGCCCAAGTAGGTACCGAGCGCAATTACCGACCCAGCCCATATCACCTGGGCCGCAATTCTAAGGAGCTTCATCACTCAGACACCGAAAGAGCAAATCGGGAGCAAGGTTAGAAGCCGAGCTTGGCGTGAAAGTATCCCAGCACGGGCATTGCGACAATCAGGACAATGAGCACTAATCCAAATTTAGTCCCGGCCTTCTCTTCATCTGTCATGATGGGGGTGGTGCCTCTCCGACGTATCAAAGCTACCCCGACCATGACAAGTGCTGCGATGTCCGCCAGCATGAGAAACCAAATGCGCCCGTCTACGGAAAAGCCGTGACGATGCGTAGTCAAGGCGACACCGCTCAATAGAACGAGCATCAATAGGAACACGATACCCGCCAGAAAAGGCGGCAGCTTGATGCGGCTGGGAACCATATTAACTTCACTCCGAGTGCGAGCGAGTCTCAGAACCGCGCCGGCTATGCTGAGAAGGGCGATGATGAGTGTGATAACCCAGTACGACATACATTTTGTATATATGGAACAGTTTCAAACAACTTAAAGAAGTACGTCAATTTGCCCTCAGAGGCTGTGCCTGCCTTCGTATCGCGGTGAAGGGAGGCATCTCGCGATGTTGGCGTTTACTGAACGAAACACTGGGCTTATGGATTCCGGGCTCGCTCGCTTCGCTCACGCCCCGGAATGACGACGGTTGTGTTGACGGGCGGCCGCATACGCAGGAACCGACGTTTCGCCCCCGCGTCACTTCTCCCGGAAACGCGCGCATCAACTGGTCGCTTCAGCGGCTTGATCAGATAGGACAGCATGGTGCGGTCGCCGGTCTGCACAAAGGCTTCCACCGGCATGCCGGGGATCAATTTGACCTCGCCGAGGCGGGCGACTTCTTCCGGCGGCATCGAGACGCGGATCGTGTAATAGGATTGCCCGGTGCGCTGGTCGGTGGTGACGTCGGGCGAAACGCGGGTGACGACGCCGTTCAATTCCGGCGTGGTGCGCTGGTTGAAGGCCGACAGCCGCAGCAGGGTCTTCTGGCCGATCTGCAGCTTGTCGATATCCTGCGGATTGACCTTGGCCTCGACCTGAAGATCGTCGGCTCTGCGGAACGATCATCATGATGGCGTCGCCGGCGGTGATCACCCCGCCGACGGTATGCACCGTGGATTGCAGCACCATGCCGTTCTGCGGGCGCGCGGATGTCGGTCCGCCGCAACTGGTCTTCGGCCGTGACCTTGCGCTCGACGAATTCGCCGATCTTGTCGTTGGTCTCGCGCAGATCCTTGGAAACGTCGCTGACCATGTCCTTGTCGACCTGGATGATCTGCAGTTCGGTTTCGGTGATCTTGCCCTTGGCCTGCGCCCGCGAAGCAATGTATTGCGCCCGCTCGCCGGCCAGCCGGGCCGCGTCGCGCTCCAGCGTGGTCAGCCGCGTCATCTGCACCAGATGCTTGATCGTAGAGATCGAGCGAACCCCGACCAGTTCCTTTTCCACCAGCGCGATTTCCTGGTCTTTGGCCTTCTCCTGCGCGGCGAGGCCGGCGATTTCCTCGTTCAGCTGGGTGATGCGCTCGCGCAACTGCGCCTTTTGCCCGATCCTGCCGTTGACGCGAACCTCGAACAGCTTGGTCTCGCTCGCCATCACGTTCTTGACGTCAGGATCATCGGCCCGGTCGAGCAGCATCCGCGGAAATACGATCTTGTCGAGGCCGCGTTGTTCGGCCTCCAGCCGCGCAGCCCGCGCCCACAGGCCATCGAGGTTCTTGGTGACGATGGCGAGGCTCGCCTTGGTGACGGTGTCATCGAGCCGCACCACCACGTCGCCGGCCTTGACGAGATCGCCGTCACGCGCGCAGCACCTCGCCGACCACGCCGCCGGTCGGATGCTGCACTTTCTTGACGTTGGATTCGACGACGATCGATCCCGGCGCGATCAACGCGCCCGAGATCTGCGCCGTCGATGCCCAGCCGCCGAGCCCGCCGGCCAGCACGACGACCACGGCGAGCCCGATGATCAGATGCAGCCGGATCGATCGGCGCGCGCCCTGCATCTCGCCGCCCGTCATGATTTGGCAACTCCGCCTTCGGAGACGATCTTGATCGGCGAACGGCGGCGCGACCCGCGCTGCAACACCTGCCCCAGCACGGTCTCCTTCGGCCCGAAAGCCTGCATGCGGCCGTCCTTCAGAACCAGAAGCTGATCGACCGCCTCGATCCCGATCGGCCGGTGCGCAACCACCACCACGATGGCGCCGCGCTCGCGCGCCGCGCGAACCGCCCGCGTCAAGCGCCTCGTCGCCCTCGGTATCGAGATTGGAATTCGGCTCGTCGAGAACGATCAGGAACGGATCGCCGTAGAGCGCCCTCGCCAGCGCCACGCGTTGCGCCTGACCGGCTGAAAGCGCGCGCACCCTGCTCGCCGATCTGGGTATCGTAGCCGTCGCGCATCTTGATGATCATCTCATGGACGCCCGCTTCCTTCGCGGCGGCGATAATGCTCTGCGAACGTGGCCTCGGGATCGAAACGGCAGATATTCTGCGCCACCGAGCCCGCGAACAATTCGACATCCTGCGGCAGATAGCCGATGTGGCGGCCGAGCACATCCGACGACCACTGATCGAGCGCCGCGCCATCGAGCCGCACCTTTCCGCGCGCCGGCTGCCATACGCCGACCAGCGCGCGCACCAGCGAGGACTTGCCCGATCCGCTCGGCCCGATCACGCCCAGGCCGTTGCCGGCCGAAAGCGCGAACGTCACGTCCTGCACGATGACCCTCTGATCGCCCGGCGGCACGATGCAGACGGCCTCGACCGACAGGCGGCTCGACGGGTTCTGCAGCAAGGTCGGGCCGGCTGCGGGCGGGCAGCGATTTCGAGCAGCCGGTTGAGGCGATGCCAGCTCTGGCGCGCGGCGACAAAACCCTTCCAGTGCGCGATGGCCAGATCGACCGGCGCCAGCGCCCGCGCGCTCAGGATCGATCCCGCGATGATAATGCCGGCGGTCGCCTCCTGATGGATCACCAGATAGGCGCCGACGGCGAGCACCGCCGACTGCAGCATCATCCGCATGACCTTGGCGATGGCGCCGAGACCTCCGGCGACGTCGCTGGCGCGCTGGTTGCCCGCGAGATAATTCTGGTTGGCTTCGCTCCAGCGCTTGTTCAGACGTCCGGACATTCCCATCGCGACCAGCACTTCGGCGTTGCGCCGGCTGGTGGCGGCGAGATCGTTGCGGCGCGCCGCCAGACCCATCGCCTCGCGCGCCGGCGTGCGCGACATGAACTCGGTCACGACGGTGAGGGTGACCAGGATGATCGCGCCGACCAGCGCGGTCACGCCGATCATGACATGGAAGGCAAAGCAGATCGCCAGATAGAACGGCAGCCACGGCAGATCGAAGAACGCGCCCGGGCCCATGCTGCCGAGGAACGAGCGAATATTGTCGAGATCGCGCAGCGGCTGCAGGCCCTCATTGCGTGCGCCGGCACGATCAGCGGCAGGCGCACAACGGTATCGAACACGCGGGCATTGAGGGCTTCGTCGAGCGAGGTTCCGATCCGGCCGAGGATTCGTCCGCGGATCAGGTCGAGAACGCCCTGGGCCATGTACAATCCGCCGGCGAGAATGGTCAGGCCGACAAGGGTCGGCACGCTGCGGCTCGGCAGCACCCGGTCGTAGACCTCCAGCATGAACAGCGAGCCGGTCAAATACAGCAGGTTGATCATGCAACTCATGACGCCGACGCCGATGAAGGCGCTGCGGCAGGCGCGCAGCGCATCACCGAGTTCGGAACGCCGGACACCGGGAGCGGCTGCCATTCAACCTGATCTCGTTACGAGGGTGCGGGAACCTTAGTCTTACCGATGTTTCGCACAATCGTCCATTTAAGTCGTATTAACCTAAACGCCGCCGGCCCGCCCATGTGATGGCAACGGTTGAGGGTTCAGGTCACCTCTCCCCGCCGGGGAGAGGTCGATTTGCGAAGCAAATCGGGTAAGGGGGCTTTGGACAAACGAGAGTCCGTAGCCCCTCACCCCAACCCTCTGAGAGTCCGAACTCATAATGTTTTAGGGTGCTGATCATGCTCTGGCAAGTCTACGCGAGAGCAACTTGACGCTGGCGATCATAAGCCACGCTTCGGCGCTTGCAATCGTTGCCTCGAAGTCTTTTGCAAGACGACGGTTGCGGTTGAGCCAGGCGATGGTTCGTTCGACGACCCAGCGGCGTGGCAACAATTTGAAGCCTTTGGCGGCATCGGATCGTTTGACGATCTCGATGGTCCAGCGGCCGATTGAGGCAAGCGCCTTTTTGAGTTTCGGACCGGCATAGCCACCATCGGCGAAGACATGACGTAACCAGGGGAAAGCACTTCGGATCAACTGGAGAAGCGCGGGTGCGCCGTCGCGATCTTGTACGCTGGCTTCATGCACGATGCCTGCGATCAGAAAGCCTGCGGTGTCAGTGAGAAGGTGCCGTTTGCGTCCTTTGATCTTCTTGCCGGCATCGAACCCGCGCGGACCACCAGCCTCGGTGGTTTTAACCGACTGGCTGTCGATCACTCCTGCGGTGGGACTTGCCTCCCGGCCATCAGCCTCACGCGCCATCATGACAAGATGGTGGTTGATCTTCTGCCAGGTGCCGTCGTCGCGCCACCGATAGAAGTACCGCTGCACCGTCGTATAAGGCGGAAACTCCTTCGGTAACAACCGCCACTGGCAACCGCTCTGAGCGATGAAAAAGATCGAATTCACCAATGCCCGCATCGCCGTCACACGTGGCCGGCCGCGACAATTCTTGCAGGGCATGTGGGGAGCGATCATCGCCCACTCTTCGTCGGTCGTATCGCTTGCATAACGCAGCCCATCTCGACAATATTTCGCTCGGGTGATTTCAGTCCAAACCATCTTGTGCCTCCGTCGTAGCTCGCAACCACGACTGAATCACAAACGACTGAAATCACTCAACTTAATTTCGGGTCAGCCTCTAAGAGCGAGCTTCGCTCGTCTCGACCCGCTCGAAGTCGGATATATCCGACTTCGACCATTTTAGATGCCCAACTCGGGTAAACCCGAGTTGGATGGGAGAGGGAGCGCATCGCCATTTGCCGTTGCAGATTGGTCTAATCTTATCACGCTCTAGAAACGGCCGCGAAGCAGCCGCACGATCAACAGCAGCACGACGGCGCCGATCGCGGAATAAATGATCTCGGATATCAGGCCGGAGCCGAGATGGATGCCTAATCTCGGAAACAGCAGGCTGGCGACCAGCGCGCCGGCAATACCGACGATAAGATCTCCGATGATCCCAAAGCCGGTGCCCCGCACGACTTTTCCGGCGAGCCAGCCCGCGATCAGGCCCACGAACAAAATAACCAGAATGCCCTCATTGGATATTTGCATCAGAAATTTCCCCCTGTTGATGCGCGCGATTTCTGCACGCTGCGTTCGAACCTAGCCATAATTGCCTGATGTGACGACTCGAATCTACCGGGACGGTTCACTCGGGCTCGCGCCGTTGAGGCAAGGCTTGCAAAACAAGGACCCACAACAAGTCGTCAGGCGAATTCAGGCATCCGGTCGTGGAAATCGGTCGCGCGCTGGAACGCGGCGCCGATCCGCAGCAGTGTGGCTTCATCGAACGAGCGGCCGATCAACTGCATGCCGACGGGAAGACCGCCGCGCGTGAAACCGGCCGGGATCGCCAGCGACGGCAGGCCGAGATAATTGATCGGGCGGGTAAAGCGGGTCAGCCGCTGGATCACGGCTTCGGCGTCCGGGACTGTTGCCGACATCGCTCTCGGCGATGGTCGGCGCGGCGACCGGCGCCACCGGCGCGATCACGGCATCGACGCCGGCCACCGCCGCGAGATGCGCGGCCAGCGCCGGACCGCGCCAGCGCATCGCTTCGAGATAGGACACGCCGGGTATCGCAAGCCCGTTCTGCAGCCGCATCAGAACCTGCGGGCCGTAATCCTGCGGACGTTCGATCATCCAGCGCTTGTGAAAGGCGGCGGCTTCGACGGCGAGAACCAGCTGGCACGCCGCGGTGAGCTGGCGCTGGTCCGGCAGTTCGACCTGAACGATCGTTGGCGCCCTCGCGCTTGAGGACCGCAATGGTTTCGTCGAGGATGCCCGCGACTTCGGCATCGAGATCGTCGACATAGAAGGCGGTGGGCACGCCGATGGTGAGGCCTTTGATCGATCCCGCTGCGTCGCGGCCATGTAATCCGGCAGCGGCCCGGCGATCGCGGTCGGGTCCTGCGGGGTCCGCGCCCGCCATCAGGCCCAGCAGCAACGCGCAATCCTCGGCGGTGCGCGCCAGCGGCCCGACGGTGTCGAGCGATTGCGACAGCGGCATCGCGCCGGCGCGGCTGACCCGGCCGACCGTCGTCTTCAGCCCGGTGACACCGCAGAAATGCGCCGGCATCCGGATCGAGCCGCCGGTGTCCGAGCCCAGCGCCGCAAAGGTCAGCCGCGCGGCGACCGCGGCACCCGATCCCGACGACGAGCCGCCGGTGATGTGATCGAGCGCGAAGGGATTATGCACCGGGCCATAATGGGAGTTGTGGCCGGTCGGCCCATAGGCGAACTCCGCCATCTGCAGCGAGCCGAGGCGAACCGTGCCGGCATCCTTCAGGCGCTGCAACGCGGTCGAGGTCGTCGTCGCGACGAAATCGCGGCGGATTTGCGAGCCGCAGGTCACCACCTTGCCCGCCTCGTAATACATGTCCTTGTGCGCCAGCGGCACGCCGTGCAGCGCGCCGCGGCGTGCGCCTTTCGCCAGCGCCGCATCGGCGGCATCGGCTGCCGTCAGCGCGTCGTCCGCTTCGATCGCCATGAAGGCATTGAGACGGGGCTGCCATCGCGCAATCCGGTCGAGGCAGGATTGCGTCACCTCGCGCGAGGAGAAGCGCTTTTGCGCGATCGCCTGCGCGACCGACGTCAGCGACATCAAGGCCGGCTCGGTGCTCATGTCGCGGCCTTCCGTCGGCTTGGCACGACGACGAAAGGTCGCCGGCTCGAGATCGAACGGCAGCGTGCCGGCGACCGCGGCAAAACCTTCGAACGCCGGTCCGATGGAATTGGCGATGCGCGCGGCGACGTCGGCGCGACAGGCACGCCGGCGACGTCGGCCATCGCCTTGATCTCCTTGGGCGTGGGTCTTGTCATGCGGCGTCTGCTCCCCTGATGGCGGTAGGGCATGGAGTTCTTTGTTTTAACGCTGTTTTCTTCACGCGAACCGGTGCCCACTTCGCTCGAAAATGCTCTATAACACAGCGCCGCGACGGGCCAGCATGCGCTGACAGGGGTGCAGCAATACGCCGATCACATCGCCGGCGTGACACCGGATGGCTCGCTGGAAAACCCAAGGCCGCCGTGTCGCTATTTCGTCAGCAATGCAAAGGCGCCGTTCCAGTCTTCCGGCGGCGGGTTTTCCTGATAGCCGAGAATGCGCGCCTCGATACAGATTATACAGCAGCTCCAGCGCATGGGCGCCCTCGGTTCGCCGGCCGCGCTCGATCGCCGCGAGCGCGCCCTCCCAGTTCGCGGCTGCGATAGCAGGCCAGCATCTCGATCGTCAGGTTGCGCAGGCGCTGAAAGTCGGCCGACTGCGCGGTATCCTCGCGGCCGGCAATGGCGTAGATGACCTCCGGCTCCTTCTTGCCCTTGACCATGATGAAATCGAGCTCGAGAATCGCGAACTTGTCCTTCACCGCGAGCGCGGTCCTGGAGCCGGCGATGATCGGGAAGCCATATTCCTTGGATTGTCCCTCCAGCCGCGATGCCAGGTTGACGCTGTCGCCGAGCACCGAATAGTCGAAGCGCAGGTTGGAGCCCATATTGCCGACGACGCAGATCCCGGTGTTCAAACCGACCCCGACATTGATCGGAATATAACGGTGGCCGCCGTTCTGGGCCTCGATCTCGCGCTCCTTGTTGAGGGCGTCGATCCGCTCCAGCATGTCCAGCGCCGCTTCGCAGGCATGGATCTGATGCTCCCTGTCATCGAGCGGCGCGTTCCAGAACGCCATGATGGCGTCGCCCATATATTTGTCGATGGTGCCCTTTCGCGCCAGGATCGCGTTGGTCAGCGGCGTCAGGAACCGGTTCATCAGCGCGGTCAGCCCCTGCGGATCGCTCTTGTAGGACTCCGAGATGGTGGTGAAACCCCTGACGTCGGAGAACATGATGGTCATCTCGCGCTCCTCGCCGCCGAGCACGAGCTTTTCCGGTGACTGCGCGAGTTGCTCGACCAATGCAGGCGACAGGTACTGGCCGAACGCGGAGCGGATCTGCCGCCGCTGCGCCTGTTCCCTGACGAAGCTCGCGAAAATCAGGGTGAGATAAATCGCGGTGGTCGACAGCAGGGGATAGGTGAAGTCAACCAGCAGCCGGTGCTGCGTGTAGAAATACCAGGACGTGCCGACCAACAGCTGATGCAAACATGGCGCCTACGCCGACGAGCGTGACCGGGCCGAGATTCGGCGCGAAAGCAATCACCAGGAGGCCGGCGACTAGCGCAGCGAGAAACTCCCACACCTCGCCATTGCTCGGCCGCGATAGCGTCGAACCGGTCAGTGCGCTTTCGAGCGCCTGGGCATGGATCTCGACGCCGGGCATCGCGCGCGAGACCGGCGTCGTCTTGATGTCATTCATGCCCGTGGCGGACGTGCCGATCAGGATCAGCTTTCGCGAGATCATTTCCGGTGGAACGCGGCCGTCGAGCACATCGACAGCCGAGACGTAGATCGAGGGGTCGTTGCGTGCGTAATGGATCCAGAACTCGGGCGAAGCCATCGGTCGGAATCTTCAGTCGAAGCCCCTGTAGGACGACGCTGTCGATGCCGGCCTTATCCGACTTGATCATGATGGTGCCGGAGCCACCGAGGATCCGCAGCACCTCGAAACTCAGTGCCGGCATGCGCACGTCCTGCGCATCCATGATCATCGGCACGCGCCGCACGATACCATCGCGCTCGGGCACGATCGTGAACAGGCCGCGTCCAGCGGCGGCCTCTTCCAGCACCTTTACGTTGCGCAAAAGCCCCCCGAACTTGAACAGATAAGGCTCCGGGTCCTCGCCCAACATGGCAAAGCCGGTGACCGGCAGCGCCCTGTCGAGGTCTGAGTGAACATCGTGTCCCCCCGGATTCGCCGAGCACCACGCGCGACTTGCGGATGGCGTCGGCGAAAATCTGGTCGTTGCTCGGCAGCGCTCGCAATTTCTGCCGCGTTGCCTCGTCAAGGCCGCGGAAATTGTCCGCTGCGATGTCGGGATTGAGCCGGTCGGGCTCGGCGAAGACGACGTCGAACGCGATCACAACGGCGCCCATCCGGGTCAGATTGTTGACGATGTCAGCGATGCGCGTGCGCGGCCAGGGCCATTGGCCGAGCCTGGGGTCGGCAAGGCTCTTTTCGTCGATGTCGACGATGGTGACCGGCCGCGCCGTCTTCACGCGGGGATCGAAGCGCTGGAAGGTATCGAAGGTCCTGACGCGAAGCTCCTCGATCGGCGCGAAGTCGGCGATGCGCAATGCCGCAACGCCGATCAGCAGCGCAAGGCACACCAGCCTCGCATAGCCGAACTTCCGCCCAAACCAGCGCCGCAATAACTTGAGTCGCTTCATGCCGCGTGCATATCAGGTTGGAGCAATTTGATCAGGTCCGCGACCAAGCCGCGCTGGGGGCATTTCAAATCCGTCAAATCCCGCAAAATGGCAACCGTCTGCAAATCCGAATGAGCCATTCATCTTGGCCTTGCACGCCAAACCGTGCAAACTCTTTTTTGCTGCAGGCGGGTGAGCGCGGAGATGACAACGCTTTAGATGAAGTGGAAATCGGAAGCGTGCAACTGCGCCTTGAGGATCACCGTTCAAGATGATGGTGTCGTGGGCATCGATGGTGACGACCGTATTGCCGTGGCCGTCATCCAGCGTCGCGTTCAAGGCCGCCTGCGCGTTCGCGAAAACCGAGCCGCTGAACTGGAGCATATCGGTCGCCGCATGGAAGTCCGCCACCGTCGTCTGGCCGACGTTGGCGAAGTTGAAAACAAAGGTGTCGCTGGCGGCAAGACCGGTCAGCGTCTGGTTCGGCGCGCTGGCGACGATCGTGCTGGTCGCGGCGGGCCGGGATCGTGCATGACGACGCTACCCAAGGGTTGGCCGCCGGTATCGGCCGGCGGGTCGTGGATCAAAATTCCTCCGTGACCATCGGTAACCGGCGCGCTCCAGTGGGTGGAATTCGCTCCGACTATCAGGTTCGCGGCGGTATGGCCTGTCTCGCTGATGGTAACAATGCCGCCCGACTTAAATCCAGAATAACTGACGGAAGCGCCGGCATCGAAACCAGCCACATCCATAACATCGGTAGAGGTTAAACTGCCTGCGCCGTCAGAGATAATGCCGGTGAAGTGGGTGGGATCCTTGAGGATCAGCTCGCCGGCGCCCGAAAAAGCCACTTTAAGTGGGTCAGCATGATCAAGCTGAAGGGTCGCTCCCGCGTCGATCTTAAACTTCCCTGCACGATATTGATCGCGCTTGCAATTTCCAGCTTGCCGCCGGCGGCTTCGATGGTCCCGTTATCGATGAACGTACCGGCAATCGTGGCGGAGGTGGCGATATCTTTGAGCGTAGCCCCGGAATCGACCTGAAACATTCCTGCTTCGATCGTCGGCGTTCCCGCCGAGGGTAAGTGTATTGCCTGCAAGGATTTCTACCGCGGCCCCCAAGTCATTCACGACCAGTGAGTGCGCAGCAGCAGCGTGGTCGATCGTGACTGTGTAGATGCCGCTGGCGTCGATAACTGCGTTATCGTTGGGGGTAGGGGCGCCGGAAGTAGCCCACTGACTGGCAGTTTGCCAACCATGGGTGCCGCCCAACCATGCCTTCGCTCGCGACAGAGCCGAAGGAATTGGTTGCGCTCTCCATCTCTGCGAGTCCATGTAAGTAACGACCACCTGCAGCAGGTCGCCGGCATAGGCCGCCGCGGGTGTATAATCCCGGTATCGGTGCCTACGGTCGTCCAGTCCTTGCCATTGTCGCTGGAAATCTGCCAGGCGTAATTGAGACGATTCGATACAGGAGGTGCCGCCGTCCTTAGCCCCCGTGACATCGATCACCAAACCCTGCTGTGCGGTCGTGCTGTCAAGCGTCGCGCTCAGGTCGTTCGGCATGCCGAGACTGTAGATGCTGCTTTCGCTGCCCGATGCGTCAGCGTAGGTCACGACAAGCTGCATCAGCTTGCCTTCATCGGATTCACCCGGCGTATAGCTGGAATCAGTGCCAACGGTAACCCAGGTAAGGCCGTTGTCACTGGAATCCCGCCAGGCATAGGTGAGACCTGTCGTGACGGTGATGCCGCCGTCCTTAACCCCGAGGACGTGCATCGTCACACCCTGCTGCGCGGCGTGGCTGTCGAGCGTCGCAACCAGGTCGTCGGTCAAGCTCTCCTGCACCACTCCCGCCGACACAAAACTCGTCTCCGGTTCGCCGCTGTAATCTGCGAAAGACAAAGCAACCCGAAGCAACTGGCCCTCGTCGGCCTCGACCGGCGTGTAGCTCGATAAGCCGTTGGTGCCGCTGGCATCGACCCAGGTCTTGCCGCCGTCATACGACACCTGCCAGTCATAGGTGGCGCCGGAGACCTTCTGGCCGCCATCCGTGATCGAGGCGGTCAACGCGACGCCCTGGATCGCATTGCCGTTGGGGTCGAGCCCGGCGACAGCGCCTGGGGCTTCCATCACATCCGTGCCGTGCTGGGAGAACCCGTCATCGGTGAGAGTCCAGTGCGCGCCGAGATAGTCGCCGGTGAGCTTGATGTTGGAAACGTCAACCCCATTTACGAAGACCGAAAGAATACCACTAGAGGCATCCCCCGCATAACTAACAGTCGGGTTCGATCCGTAAGCGATATCGACGAGATCGATGGTGTTGTCGTCAAGGCCTGCAATCGTCCCGCTGAATGTCTCCGAATGATCGAGCTTCAGGGTACCCGTCGCTCCCGGCTCAGACGTGACGGTAACCTGCGAATATGCGTTGGCGAAACTCGAGCCGAGTTCAAGCGCCGCGGCGCCCTTGATCTCGAGGCCACCCGCGAACGCGGTGTCGATGATCAGGTTGCCGCCGTTCGTCTCCAATGTGCCGGTATTGTTGAGAATAGTGGTCGCGTCGATGGTCAGGGTGCCGCTGGTGACGTCGATCGTGCCGGTGTTGGTGATATCAGTACCAGTGATGAAGCTGTCGCCGGTCGAAACCAGCACGCCGGAGATCGTGACCGTGCCGCCGTTGATCGTGGATCCCTCCAGATCGAGCGTCGCGTGCGTGGATCGGAGGCATCGACCTGGATAAGGCCCTTCGTGGTGCCGTCAGTATTGGTGACGATTTCTCCGCTCAGCACCAGGGTGCGCCGTCGGTCACCTCGATCGTCCCGCTATTGGTCGCCGGCGCGGGATCGATCGTCAGCGTGCCGCTGATGACGTCAATATGGCTGACGTTGACGATCGTCGCACCGGTGATGAAGCTGATGCCGGTCGAATCCAGCTCGCCGGAGATGTTGAGGGTGCCGCCATTGATGGTGGCGCCGTTGAACGCCAGCGTGTCCCCGCTGTCGATCTGGACGGTCCCGCCGGTGACAAGGTCATTAAAGACTGTCCCGTTCACCGTGACGTTGTCCAGCGTCAGCGTCACGCCGCTCTCGACCATCACAAAGCCATTGTTGAGCGTGGCGCCGCTGTCGATCTTGCTGTCGCCGGTGACGTCGATCTTGCCGCCGAGGGGACCGCTGAAGTCATTGATGATGCCGCCGATGATTTTGGTCCCGGACAGCGTCAGCGTCTGGCTGTCGTCGACCTGGATGATGCCGCCGGTGTTGGTCAGCGTGTCGTTGAGCAGCTCGGCCGCTCCAGAGACTTCCAGCGTGCCGTTGTTGGTGATCGTCCCCAGCGCCGAACCCGAGGCGCCCTCGATGGTGGCGCCACCCGTCAGGTTCACGGTGTCGTCGAGCACGATCGTGCCCTTGTCGGTGAGGGTGGTGCCATTCACCGTCATGCCATCCAGCGTCAGCGTGAGGTTGTTCTCGACCGTCATAAAGCCATGGTTGAGCGTGGCGCCGCTGTCGATCTTGCTGTCGCCGGTGACGTCGATCTTGCCGCCGAGGGGACCGCTGAAGTCATTGATGATGCCGCCGATGATCTCGGTCCCGGACAGCGTCAGCGTCTGGCTGTCGTCGACCTGGATGATGCCACCGGTATTGGTCAGCGTGTCGTCGAGCAGTTCGGCCGCCCCGGCCACTTCCAGCGTGCCGTTGTTGGTGATCGTCCCCAGCGCCGCACCCGAGGCGCCCTCGATGGTGGCGCCACCAGTCAGCTTTACCGTGTCGTCGAGCACGATCGTGCCCTTGTCGGTGAGGGTGGTGCCATTCACCGTCATCCCATCCAGCGTCAGCGTCACGCCGGGCTCAACCGTTACCGCGCCGCTATTCAGCGTCGCACCATCGTCGATCTTGCTATTGCCGGTGACGTCGATCTTGCCGCCGAGGGGACCGCTGAAGTCATTGATGGTGCCGCCGTTGATGGTGGTGCCGTTCAGCTTCAGCGTCTGGCCGTCGTCGACCTGCAGCGTGGCGCCGGTGTTGGTCACGGTGTCGTTGAGCAGCGTCACCGCGCCGGCCACCTCGACCGTATCCTTGATGGTCAGCAGGCCGTTCTCGAGGGTGATGTCGTTGAGCTTGACGTAATCAAGCGTCAGCGCGGCATCGAGCTGCACCGTACTGCCGGCGCCGGCGCCGTTGAGATTGGCTTCGGCGGCGGTGCTGGTGTCGGCGATCGTGCTGGCGACCGTGACATCGATCTTGCCGCCGGCGGTGGAGCTGAAATCATTGATGGTGCCGCCGTTGATGGTGGTGCCCGACAGCGTCAGTATCTGGTCGTCGTCGACCTGCAGCGTGGCGCCGGTGTTGGTCACGGTGTCGTTGAGCAGCGTCACCGCGCCGGCCACCTCGACCGTATCCTTGATGGTCAGCAGGCCGTTCTCGAGGGTGATGTCGTTGAGCTTGACGTAATCAAGCGTCAGCGCGGCATCGAACTGCACCGTGCCAGTGCCGTTGCCGTTGAGGTTGGCGTCGGTGGTGCTGGTGCCGGCGATCTTGCTGTCGCCGGCGACGTCGATCTTGCCGCCGACAAGGCCGCTGAAGTCATTGATGATGCCGCCGATGAGTTCGGTCCCGGACAGCGTCAGCGGCTGGCTGTCGTCGACCTGGATGATGGCATCCGTATTGGTCAGCGTGTCGTTGAGCAGTTCGGCCGCCCCGGCCACTTCCAGCGTGCCGTCGCTGGTGATCGTCCCCAGCGCCGAACCCGAGGCGCCCTCGATGGTGGCGCCGCCGGTCAGCGTTACCGTGTGGTCGAGCACGATCGTGCCCTTGTCGGTGATGGTGGTGCCATTCACCGTCATGCCATCCAGCGTCAGCGTCACGCCGCTCTCGACCGTTGCCGCGCCGTTATTCAGCGTCGCACGATCGTCGATCGTGCTGGCGCCGGTGACGTCGATCGTGTTGTTGTCGGTGATGGTGCCGCCATCGATGGCGGCACCATTCAGCTTCAGCGTGGCGCCGGGATCGATCTTAATAACGCCGCCGGAATTGGCGACGGCGACCTCAACATCGAGCGTGCCGCCAACAATCTCGATCGTGCCCGAATTCGTAATCGAGCTTGTGTCAAGGAAGTCCCCGCCCTGGGCAAGGGTAATCAGGCCGCTATTCTGCAGACTGGCTTGCTGCAGCACTTCCGCCAGGCCGCCGACGCTGAGGGTTCCGAAATTCTTGAGGATTGCGTCGGCGCTGAGGCTGATGCCGCCCGCGCCGATGGTCAGTGTATTGTGATTGATCAGCGTCGGAGAATGGGTGAACAGCGTCCCGTAATCATTCATGGTCAGCGATTGGGCGACCGCCGGAGCGTTGATCGTGACCGGATAAGACGGCGTCAGACCGATCAACTGATCGGTGATGATAATGACATCATCGGTCGTGGTTGGGACGGTGCCGGTTTCCCAGTTCGACGCATCGCTCCACGACCCCCCGGACCCCGCGCCTGTCGTGGTGTCGATCCAGACCACCGCGGGATGATCGTTGCCGGTAATCGTGACCGTGACGTCCTGCGTGGAGGTGGCGTGCTGCGAATCCGTCACCGTCACCGCATAGGTGAGTGTGAGCGTGTCGCCTTTGGGCACGAAGTCCGCCAGGTAAACCGGCAGGTTGGCCAGATTCCAGTCGATCGTTCCGTTGCCGGCCCCGGTGCTGTCGGCCGCGATCTTGGCGGTGAGCGCGGTTTCAAATATCTGGAGCGGGCCCGGCGGCACGCTGGTGCCCAACGCTACGCCGGCTTTGGAGAGCACCGCGCTCGCCAGCTTGGTCGCCACCGTATGGGTGTCGTCAAGATTGACGTCGACGAACGAGAGCGTTCCCGAAGTTGGCACTTTGGCGCTCAGATACCCGCCAGACGTGTTGATGCCGCCCGTGAAGGATATATTCGGTGCGCTGCTGGTAATGACGGGAGCGTCGTTGGTGCCGGTGATCGTGATCGTGAACGGAATAGAGGACGCCAGATTACCTTGCGCGTAATTCGAATCGACCTCCGCCATATAGGTCAAGCGTCAGCGTCTCGCCGGCGCTGAGGAACTCAACGGCCGTGTTCGGGATATTATAGGTCCAGGTCGCGGTGCCGTTGTTGTTGTTGCCGGGGGTTTGGACCACGACCAGCGGCACCTCCAACGCCTGGATATCAGCCAGGTGCTGCGCATTCAACGTCGCGGTGACGTCCAGGTGCTGCGCGTTCTGATAGGTGAACGAATTGAACGTCGCCTTCGCCGTCGGCAGATCGCCGGGGTTGATGTCGGCAAAGCTGATCTGGCCGGACGCGGTGTCGATGGCAGAATTGCCTGCTGTGTCGGGGAGCGCGTTCAGCGAGCTCCCGATGGCGGCAATGTGCGGCGGCACTGATTAAGGTGCGGGACAGTATTGATCGGGCCGGAAGGACCCAAGGAAGAGGTCTGGCCTATCGGGTTTATCGGGCTTACGATCAAAACAACCGGTGTAGCCGTCGCTCCATCCGCCAACTTGATGGGCGCCAACGTTTGCGGGATCAGCGTGTCGGTAAAATGAGTGAACGTCTGAGGGTTTGCATTCGAGAATTTCAGGGTGAAGACGTCGGTGATGAGTTTTTGCAATTCGGGCGACAACGGCGAGTCCGAGAAACTCACATTGCCGTTGCTGATGTCCACCTGCTGTCCGGCCTTGTCGACGACCGCAATCGGCGCAAGCGTGTTCTTGTCGAACAGGATGTAGGAACCGGTGGTGCCGTCCGGTTCGACCAGAACCTGGAACTTCGCCTCAGGCATGCCGTTCTGGCCGGGGACGTCGAAGTCGATCTCGACCAGCACCGCGGTGCCGCGGATGCCCATGGTCGCGACCGGCGTGTCGATCTTCATGTCGCCGTGCTTGGCGGTCTGGCCGGCGACAAACGAGATCGTTCCCGCCACCAGGCTGATCAGCGAGGAATTGTCCGACCCGTTGGGGTCGTAGACCATTTCGTTGAGCACCATGCGCGCATTCGCCGACAGACCGAACACGGTGCCGTCGATGAAGGTGACGCCGAGCGTCGAACCGGAGCCGGACTGGACCACGTCGCCTTTTTCGACATTGTCGCCGTGGTTCAGGATGATCGAGACGCCGTTACGGATCGCGGTCGCGGTGCCGACGAGCTTGGTGACGTGTCCGATCACCTTGCCGGCGCTGGCGCTGCCATCGGCCTGCGCAAATTGGACATGGCCGGCCAGCGCGTTGATGACGTCGCCGGTGAGGTGGGCGCCATCGGGCGACGCCAGCGGGGCGCGCTTTTCGCCCTTGAAGTAATCCTGCACGACCAGCTCGTGGTCGTCCCTGGAGACGATCAGGTCGACGCCGGACCGCTTGAAGTCGCCGTGGAACAGTAAATCCGCGTCCGGGACGATGATGGCGTCCGACGGCGCGTGCGTGGATATCGAATCGACATGGAGACGGGCATCGGGATGAACACCCGAACCGTCAATATGCAGCTTGGCGTCGAATTTGCCGACGAAATTCAATTGGCCACCGCAATATGGTTAATAATTATATAATATTTCGCAGTCTAAGCTTGCATATCACCGGCGCGTGCGTTGCGAAACCATCCGTTTGATTGAACAGTTGTATTCGGCAGAACGCCACACGATGTCTGCTCTGCCGATTACCTCGGATTCCAGGGTATTCAGCATTCCAGGTCGAAGTATATTGGCGTTACAGAACCTAGCATTCCGGCCCGCCGATGTATTTCCGAGTAATAAACCTCGCGCCTATACTTACAGTATCTTTCCCCTGCAGGTCGTTGCAGGATTCTGCGTCAATGGCAGCGCAAAAACTGTGTCCTGGATAACAAATGGAACCATTCCAGGCGAATTAGCCATATCGTGTGGAAATTGCCGCAAGTGACAATAATCGCACGTCCTTTCCGCCCCGGCGAGGGGGATTTCACCCTCGGGGCGGCGATGCGTAAAATTTTCAGCAAAATGGCGAGACGGATTTCAACCTGTTTCGCGCTTTTCGGCCAGGGGCGACCGCCTTTAAGCACAGTAAAAGCCCCGCCGCCCATCATCCCCGACGAAACGATCCGGTCACGAGCTGGCTAATCAGCCTCGCCGATGCCCGGACATGGGGCGTCAGATGGGGATTCTCGGTCGCAGGCACGGATGGCGTGCCGTCATACTCGCATGGGGCATGGTCTGGTTCGCACCGGCGGCGGACCTCCGGGCCGGCACGCTGGATAGCGCCGGAACACCGGAAATCATCGCCCGATCGGCCGAGCCGTTCGGGCTTTCCGCCGCCGTGCTGTCCGCCGGGGCCCTGCGGGAAAAATGGCGCGGCGTCGCGCGCAATCTCGATGACGAAGGGGTGCAACTGGCGCTTTGCGACGGAGACCGCGAGCGCTGCGTGTCTCCGGCCGCGTTGCAATTGCTCGCCATTGTCGACAATGCCAGAGCCCGCGATGGGCGCGCCCGCCTCGGCGAGATCAATCGCGCGATCAATCTTGCAATCCGCCCGATGAGCGATCTCGCTCAATATGGCGAGATCGACGTCTGGAGTTCACCGCTGGTTACCTTCGCGCATGGCACCGGCGATTGCGAAGATTATGCGATCGCAAAGTTCGTCGCCTTGCGTCTGGCCGGCGTCGCGCCCGGCGATCTGCGGATTGTGATCATGCGCGACGCCATCCGCGGCGAGGACCATGCCGTTGCCGCCGCGCGGCTGGATGGGCATTGGCTGACGCTGGATAATCGCCGGATGGCGATGATCGAGGACGCGCAGGTCAGGAACTACCGGCCGACCTTTGTGATCGATCAATACGGCATCATGCAGTATGTCGATGCAGCGCTGCTGGCTGGCCTGCCGGGTGCGGATCCTGCCCCGGCGAACCTTGTTCCGATCGACCTCGCTCGGTCGGCCACGCTCAATGCCGAGCCCGGCTTGATCTCACCTTCCAACTGAAACGTTTCCGTCTGCGATCGGATCGGCACGGCCCCGTTTCATTGAACGTCATCGTCGCGGATGACGGGCAGGAACGTCTGTCGTCGCATCGGGATTGCGGCGGTAGCCAATTTTTTCATGGCCGATTGCGTTCATGAGCGCCGGGATAATTCCACCAGCGGTCATTCAAAAGGCCGATGCAACGAATAGACATATATCGTCGTGAAGTCGTCATTTTGACCGGTTCTTGCCCACAGAACAAGCATCAGGCGCCCATTTGACTTGGGCCGATCTCTCGTTCTACTAACGTGGGTCAGCTTGTCCGGGCTGAATGATCGCGCACGCGAGAGCAGTAGCGAGCACAGTATGAATGGCTATTTTAGACGCCAACTTGCGGATTACGTTGAATATCATCGCGATCCCTGGAACTGCGCGATGCATGTCTTCGGCATCGTATTCTTGTTCCTGGCCGCGGTTCTCCCCCTCAGCACGTGGACCGTCCATCCATTTGGCGTCCAGACCACCGCGGCGACCATTTCGGTTGTGCCGGTCCTGATCTACTGGCTGCTGCTCGATACCGCGCTCGGAACAGCCATCCTCGGCGCTGCCGTGCTGTTGCTGGTAGCCGCGGCGACGATCGTGAACCATTCGAGCGCTGCCGGCATGTGGTCGATTACCGGCGCCCTGATTGTCATCGGCTTCGCCGTGCAGGTTGTCGGACATCAGGTGTTCGAACGCCGAAAGCCGGCGCTGCTGGACAACCCGCCTCATTTGCTGCTCGGACCGACATTCGTGATGGCGAAACTGTTCATCGCGCTCGGCTTCCGGCATGATCTCGCCGCGATCATCCAACAGGTTCCGCAACAGGCACCGCAAAGCTCTTCGCTTTATCCCGGGGAACGCCAAGGCGAGGCGCATCCGCACTCATGACACGGATACTTGTCACTGGCGGCACCGGCTTCATCGGACAGCATCTGGTAGCGACGCTCGCGGCGCAGGGCCAACGGGTGCGGGTTCTCGATCTGCGGCCGCCGGGGCGCGCCTTGCCGGACGTGCAATATGTCGAAGGCTCGGTGCTTGATCCGGACGTCGTGGACCACGCGTTGGAGGGCGTCGAGCAGGTTTATCACCTCGCCGGCCTGCCCGGCATGTGGACGCCGCGCAAGAAGGATTTCCAAGCCGTCAATTGCGACGGCACACAGGTCGTCATCGCGGCCGCGCGCAAGCGAGGCGTTGCACGGTTCCTGCACTGCTCGACGGAATCGATTCTTTTCCATCCTTCGCCCTCGGAAAATGCCGTTGCGGAAAACGCCTCGCTGTCAGCCAACGACATGCCGGGCCCGTATACGCGCTCGAAATTGCTCGCGGAGAAGCTGGCGGCGCAAGCCGCGGCGTCCGGTTTTCCGGTGATCATCGGCTGTCCGACGATGCCGATCGGACCTCATGATCACAGCCTCACTCCGCCAGCGGCCATGCTCCGGCACTTTCTCGGCGAGCGTCTTCAATTGTATCTCGACTTCATCGTCAACCTCGTCGACGTGCGCGATGCCGCGGCGGGGTTGGTTCTCGCCATGGAACATGGCCAGGTTGGACATCGCTATATTCTCGGCGGCGAAAGCATTCCGCTGAAGAAAGTTCTTCAGCTGATGGCGGCAATCAGCGGCCGCCGCAGTCTGTTGATTCCGGTTTCCGGCCGCGCCTCGCGAATGACCACCGCTGTAATGGAGTTTGTCGCCGATCACGTGACCGGCCGTCCTCCCACCGGCACCGTCGAGGGAGTCCGGATCGCGTTGCGGGCGCGAGCACTGTCGATCGAAAAGGCGCAGCGCGAACTCGGCTACACGCCCCGGCCGATTGAGCCCGCATTGCGGGATACCATTGCTTTTCTGCTCGGTGCCGGCGGCCATCCCGAGGGATTTGGTCCAGGCCAGATCAATCCAGGTCTTAATCCAGGTCAATCCTCGGCGTATTCAACGGTCTCGCCGGAGTTGCCAGGTTGATGCAATCCGGTCATATATCCTGAGACATGCTTGATAAACTGCACCCATTTCTAGCCTTCTTCTGGAGTGGCTGGACCGCCACCTGGCCCACGCAATTGCTGGCGCTGATCTGGCTCGCATGGCTTGTGAGCTGGGGGGTGGGATCGTTCTTTTCCGGCCGAACCGAAAAGCACGTCATGACCTGGGACTCGCGGGCCTATCGCCTGCCCATACTCGTGGGCGCCGTGCTGCTGACGCCCTGGACCGCGCAGGTCCTCGGGGAACAGCCGCTCTGGAATGTCGGCAAGGGCGGTACCTACCTGCTGGCGGCTCTGACCCTCGCAGGTGCGCTGTTCACCTGGTGGGCGCGAATTCATCTCGGACGCTTCTGGTCGAACGCGATCACGCGCAAGGAAGGCCACCGGGTCATCGACACCGGCCCCTACGGGCTGGTTCGTCATCCGATCTATACCGGGCTGATCGGCGCCATGCTGGCGACGGGCATCGCGGTCGGAACGATCACCGCACTGCTCGGCACGCTGCTGATCACGTTCGGGCTTTGGCAGAAGGCCCGGATGGAAGAAGGCTTTCTGACAACGGAACTCGGTGCGGATGCCTACGGTCCTTACTGCCGCCGCGTTCCAATGCTGATCCCGTTCCTGCCGCAACGCTGAACACCTGCCGCGAACGCCGCCGATCCACGATATCAGCGCTTGGCGGGCGACTGTCGCGAAACCTCGGCGATCGGCACCAGATGGCGCGGCACGATGATGCGCTCGCCGGGCACCAGCGGCGCGCTCTCCGTCAGCCCCTTGTTGGCCTGGGTGAGCGACCACAGCGGCACATGGTAAAGCCCCGCGATCATTTGCAACGTATCGCCCGGACGGGCGAACACCGGCATGCCGCTGTCCCACAACTCGATGTCGTTACCGGGTGGAACGACATAGTTGAGCGGCACCGCCTCGCCTCCGGCTTTCGCCGGCGTCGTCGCCAGCTGCAAGATCTTGGCGATTACTTGTTCGTGGACGCCGTCCATCTTGTCGATATTGACGTGGTAGACTTCGTCGTGCTGCGAAAGATCGAAGCTTGCAAAGTGCCCCTGATAACCTTGTGCCGTTTTGATGTGGCTGCCACCGAGGACGTCTTTCGACAGGAAGATGTTGATGCAGCGCTCGATATTGAGCGGCACGGGGGGGCTGATTTGAGGCGGCTCGATCATGACTGCGAGGCTGACCGAGATGCCCTCGGCCTGCAGCATTTCCGAAAACTTCAGCACACAAAATCCGCCCATCGAATGCCCGATCAGGATGATCAGGGCGGGATCCTCGCGATACTTGCGGATCGCGTTCTCGGCGATCAGGCGGCAAATCGTGAACTCGTTGACATCGGCCGGGATGCCGGCCTTTTCGATTCGCTCCGCCAGATGGTCCATCCCGCGTGAAAAGATCGGACCGAGCGCGCCGCGGAACAGGTAGGCGCGCATGTGCGGCGGAGGCGGCGGGGTGGCGACGGGCGGCGATGTCGCAGCCACGCTCGGCGTTGCGATCGGATTTGCCGCCGCCGGATCGAAGCTGAAAAAGAGGAGGCACGCGGAAAGCATTGCCCCGGCAGTGATCGTTGCAATTCGAGGTGGCTTGATCATGCACTCCCGCTCGTGCCCGGCCCGCCAGCGTGCGAATAATTCTAGCGCCTTTTCCGTTCCGATTGAATCGGAACGGAGGCTTCCGGCCCCAAAAGCCGAGGCCGGCCATCTGGTGCCGGATGCTGGATGGCCGTCGAATTGGCGGAATCTGAGGCGCGCTGGCGCGGGCGCGGAACCAGCCGGGGTTATTGGGCCGCAGCCGGCGCCGCGGCAGAACGCTGCCTGGTCGCGCCTGGTTCCAGCTGCTTCTGCGTCGCAGACGTCCCTCGCGCGCGGCTGAAGACGACCGCGTCGATGGCGCCGATGACCTTCTGCTGCATGGCCAGGTCCTTGTCGATGGTGAGGTGCCCGACACCCATTCTGCCGACGTCGACATTCTCCAGCGCGCCGTGAAACTGACTGGTCTTCCCGACCTGCGTGCCGGCTCCATTGGCAACATAGAAGTTCAAATAACGCCCGACATGTCCGGCAACGCTCGTCTGGAAGACCGAATCGAGGCCGATGGCGAGCGTGACGGGAGCGCCGAGCTGGTCGAGGCGAGCCGCCATGTTAGGCAGCACCGTCGCGCCGGAGGAGTGCCCGACCAGAATGATGGTTCTCGCCCGCCCGCTCCGGTATTCCGCAGCGGCTTCGTCGGCGAGGGATTCCCAGGAGAGATAATTGTCTACGGTTGCGTTGATACCCTGTTGGCGCAGCCTGGCTGCGATGTCGTCCAGACCCAGGGAAAAGATATTGAGCACGCCGCGCAGGAGATAAACGTGCGCATCCGGTGCCGCCGCTTTTGCCGGATTGGCGGCGAGCGGAAGCAACAGCAGCGCCAGGGTCATCGCGGTCGCCCGCAGCGAGCGCGACCAGCGCCGGCACCGGGTCGCAAGCAGGCCGACAAACCCCGTATCGTAGCCACCTGGCTTCATAACGTCCTCTCAAGGATATTCTGATTGTTGCGTTGCCGAACGGTAGTACCCTGACGCTTGCATCCGCGACAGCGTACAGGAAGGCCGTTAATCGATTTTATCGGCAATGCGTGTCTCTGCGGCAACACCTTCGGCGGTCCCGAAGGAGCGTTGGTGATGTTCACTGAATATTGAATTCGCAGAGCGACATTCACCAATGAAATGCCCGCCATGTGTCATGTGCATCGATGTTACGAAGCCGTCACTTCCGCTTTACCTCGGATAGGTGTCCCCCTAGTTCCCCTCTCCGACCAGCACGAACGGCGCCCAGTTTGACGGATCGGCGTTGTGCACCGATGAAGGATTGGCGATCAGGGCTTGCATCGATCGGCGCAGCGCTTCGGCACGACCGATCTGCGGATTTTTGGCCAGTTCCGCGAAAGCACCCGTGGTCAGCTTGACAGCGGCTTCGGAATCCACCGGCCAGTGCGACACCAATAGCGAGCGTGCGCCCGCGTAGAAGAAAGCGCGCGCGAGACCGGAGAGGCCCTCCGCGCCAGGCTTGTCTCCCGCTGCGGTATTACACGCCGACAACACCGCCCAATCCGCGTCAAGGTTAAGCTTGGCGATGCGGCTTGCGGTGAGCAGGCCATCATCCTCTGCCGTGGGCTTGTCCGGCAGGCTGAGCACCAGTGCGGGTTCACTCAAGCCGCTGACCTCGCCGGCAACCAGGCCGTGGGTTGCAAAATCGATCACCCGATACTGCTCAAGCGGCAAGGTCTTTACCGTCGTGACCGTGGCGGCCCGGCCGAGTTTTACATCATCGTCCGACGCGCCGAGATCGTGCGCCACCGCACGCAGCTCATCGGCGGTATCGGGCAACGCGGGCAGCCCGGTGCGCAATCGATCGATATCGACCTGCGTGCCCTTATAATAGGTCTGATAGGCCTGCACGCTGCGCGCCGCCCCTCGCTTGTCCACGTTGCCGGAGCGCTGCAACTGCGGATCGCCGAATCCGATGAAGGGTTTGATCGCGCGTGAAGCCTTGGCGAAGCTGCGCAAGGCGCGCAGGCTTGCCACTGACGGTAGCACGGTAATTGCCTTGTCATTGAGCAGCCACGCCGCCTGGCGATAGCGATCGTCCGGCGCGGCTGCCGGATCAGGCTTCCGGGTAACGAGGACATGAAACGGCAGGCTCGTCAGCGCGCCGGTGGGCACAACCAGCAGTTTCGGTTTGCCAGCGACCATGCTCTCAACCGGACCCATGATGGCCGAATAGAGCTCGAACGACGCATCGAGATCGAACGGTTTCGGTGTGGCATCCGGCGCGGGATCGAACAGGCCGAGGCGTAGTTTGCTGACGCGATCGACGATCGCCTTGTCGCCGAGCGGAATTTGCCGCCAGACGTTGCCCTCGCGGGTGACGGCGAATACATAGCTTTTGTCACCCATGCTGATGAACGAGACCAGCGCCTCGTCAGGCCTGAGCAAAGCCTGCGTCTGCGCGACCGACAGCGGCGCCGGGCTGGATAACTCGGCATAGGCGGGGAATTCGCGTGCGATCTGCGCCGACGTTTCATTGAACGATTGCCGCGCACGAGCGCTTTCCGCATGCAAACTCGCGATCAGAGCGCGTCGTTCCGCTTGCCGTCGGGGGCGCCAAGTTCGGTCGCGATGCGCTTGTCGAGATTGTCGAGCGTGGCCTTGAGGTCCTGCTGCCGGCGCACGACGGACGCCATCGCGTCGTTACCGGCGCCGAACCGGGCGGCCATCTGCGCCAGCGCCGCTCCCGCCTGCGTCTCATGGGCCCGCTGGGCGGCTTCGAAGGCTTCGTTGCTGGCGTCGCCGTCCGGCCGCCCATCCGCGACATGCCAGACCGCTTCCATCAAATCGGTGTCGAGTTCGGTGAAGCGCTTGAATTGCGCATTGTTGTTGCCGACGGCCTGCTGCCCGTTCATGGCGGCCGACGCGCGCCGCAGCATCGCCAGTGCATCCGGCCATTTGCCTTCATGGCTATCGACGGCGGCGAGATTGATCATGGTTGCGATGGTATCGTGATGGCCTGATCCGAGTTTGGCCTGCGCGATCGTCAAGGCGCGCTCGAACCGTTTTCGCGCATCGGAATAATTCCCGGTCTTGATGTCGAGAAAGCCGATGCTGCGAAGGTCGTTGACGATCTCCGGATGCTCCGGCCCCAGCACGCGCTCGCCGATTTGCAGCGCGCGGTCGAAATCCTGCGCGGCCTCTTCGAAACGCCCGACATCCTGCAACACCCGACCGGTGGCGCCGAGCGCAAGCGCGGTGGGGCCGCTGTTCTCGCCGAATTTGCGCTCCATGATGCCCAGCGCGCGCTGGTAGAGCGAAAGCGCCTCGTCTTTCCGTCCCAGGTCCCGATAGCTGTTGGCAAGATTGGTCAGGCTGCGGCCGACATCCGGGCTATCGGGACCGAAGGCCTTTTCATAGATCGCAAGGACGCGCTGCTGCAGGCCCGCCGCTTCCAGGGCGCGGCCCTGATCGGCATAGACATTGGCGAGGTTGTTCAGACCAATGGCGGTAGTCGGATGATTGGACCCGAACAGCTTTTCGTAAGTCGCCAGCGTTCGCTTGTAGAGGTCCTCGGCCTCGGCGAAACGCGACTCGTTTTCCAGGACGGTGGCGAGGTTACCCATCGCCGCCGCGACATTGGGGTGGTCTTCGCCGCGCGTGGCACGTCCGGCGGCGAGCGCACGACCGAACGCCGTCTCCGCATCGTGGAGGCGTCCAGCGTCCTTGTAGAGATTGCCAAGGTCGTTGAGGATCTTGGCGTAGTTCGGCGCCGTCTGGGCACCCGGGCCGTAGGCTTGCTCGAGCAGTTTCAGGCCCTGCTGCAACAGCCGCTCGCCGTCATCGAAACGGCCTTGCAGCCCGTAGAGATCGCCGAGGTCATCCATCGCGGTTGCCAGATCGAAGCGGTTGCATTCGGCAATTTTTGCAGGCCCGCCAGCGCGCGTTCGAAATAGCGTTGAGCGTCCTTGTAGTTCTCCTGATCGCGCGCGAGATCACCGAGCGCCGCAAGCGTTCCGGTCAACCGCACATCATCCGGACCGAACGCCTGGGTTCCGATCGCCAGCGCCCGTTCAGCCACCACCGACGCCTCGGCGCGGCGATCCAGCGACGCGAGCGACGCCGTCAGGATATTGGAGGTGCGCAGCGTCGATGCCGGATCGTTGTTGCGCAGCTTGATCGCCAGCGCCGCGTTCAGCTTTTCCACCGCCTCCTGATATCGTCCGAGATTTTGCAGGAACATGCCCTCATTGTGCAGCACGCCCGCGTAATTCATGTTGTCGGTGCCCTGCTGCCGGCGGACCAGGCCTTCGAGCTTTTGCGCCAGCGCCAGCCCTTCCGCCGCGCGTCCTGTCTGCGCGGCCTGCTGGATTTGCGCGTCAAGCGTGCCGATGGCGTTGCCGCGTTGAGCCGAAGCTGGCTGGTGGACCAATAATGCGGGCACCAGGAAAAGGGTCGCGGCGAGCGCGCGCGCGCGGTTCATGCCCATTCGCGTCGAGCTTTCGAATATATCATTTCGAACATATCAATGTCCGCCGATCATCCGATCACGGACACGCCCATTTATAACAGAAGGTCAGTCCGGATTATTCATTGCTGTGATTTCAAAAAACGCCTGTCTTCCAAATCTACGCCAGAAATTATGAGGCTCGTTCTATCCCTCTCCCTTTATCATCTTTTTGAGCGTGGCAATCTGCCGGAAGAAGTCTTTCTTGGGCTGAGCCGGGCTTCCCAGCACGGTCGCGCCTGCAGCCGTATCCGAAATGACGCCGGCCTGCGGTCCGATCACCGCACCTTCTCCAATTCGCAGATGCCCGGCCATCGCCGCCTGCCCGCCGACGCGGACGTGATCCTCGAGCACGGTCGAACCTGAAATACCGACCTGCGCGACGATGACGCAACAGCGGCCGAGGGTCACATTGTGGCCGATCTGCACCAGATTATCGAGGCGCGAGCCGGCGCCGATCACCGTGTCCCGGGACGATCCCCGATCGATCGTGCTATTGGACCCAACCTCGACATCGTCTTCCAGAATGACCCGGCCGAGTTGGGGGACCGAGAGAAATCCGTCCTTGGTGGAGGCGAATCCAAAGCCTTCCTGCCCGATCCGCGCGCCGGGATAAACGTAGACCCGGGCTCCCAAGATCGCGTAGCTCAAGCTGACATGCGAGCCAATCCGGCAGTCCCGGCCGACGATCACGCCGGAGCCGATGAACGCGCACGCTCCAATCCGACAACCAGGGCCGATCTCGACCCCGGCCTCGATCACGCAAAGCGGTCCGATCTCCGCGGACGGATCAATCAGCGCACCCTCGGCCACAATCGCGGACCGGTGAATGCCCGGACAAACCGGCGGCGCGGGATAGAACAAGGCGGCAACCCGCGCCCAGCCGGCATAGGGTTCGGTGGTCAGGATCGCCGCCGTATTCTTTGGCACGCGCCCGGCCATGTCCGGATGCACGATCACCGCACCGGCCGACGTCTGATCGAGCGCCGATGAATAACGCCGGTTGTCCAGAAAACTCACCTCGTTCGGGCCAGCGGTTTGCAGCGGGGCCACGCCTTCGAGAAGCAATTCGAGTTCTTCGGCAATGCCGCCCGCCGCACCGGCAACAAGCGCAAGGGGATAAGGTCCGCTCCTGCGGAAAAACCTCGCATTGCCGGTAGTTGCTTCGACCATTTCCCGCTCTCCGCCAGCCAACCGAATCAACCAGCGTTGCCTTGATAACGGCGCTGAAGCCGGGAAACTCCAAGGTACTTTAGGATACTTTCACGGTCGAAGAAAGGCATCTAAGGTCAACTGCGAATAGGGCTCACAACCGGTGGACAAGGAACCCCAGCATCGTCGATCGGACGATCAGCTGTCCAGGCACTGGCCAACGGACGCAGCCCGATCGCGGCGCAACACTTTGGCTTCATCGGCCTTTTTGGCGCATTTGGACAGCTTGATGTGTCCAGCGCGCCGCTGTTCGGCGACTTCGCGAAATTCGGGTGCGACGGATCAACCAGCTTTCCGGCAAGTCTGGCGCCAGACCACAGAGCAACAATCAGCAACACACCGGGTCGCGTCGGGCTGCACCGGCGGAAACCTCGGCTACGGCCCGGCGGAGGAAATCGCCGATCTCAAGGACATCGTGTGCAAGGGGCCGTTGATGGATCGGGGCACGCCCGACTTCACCAGGCCTTCATTCAAGGCAGCGCCGACGCGATCAGGCCGAGAAGTGGCAAGCCAACGGCGCGCGCAGGCCTTGAGACCTGCGCGCGCAGAGAACTGCCGATCAGAACGACAGGCTATCCTTCATCAGCACCCAGCGGCCCTTCTGGATCTGCTGAACCTGCGTCACGGTGTTGGCGAGGTGATCGGTCTTGGAGAACTTGGTCGGCGGAGAGTTGAAGATGTCCAGGAACTTGTCGCCCGATTCCAGCGCGTCGAGCATTTTCTGACCGGTCAGGTCCTTGCCGGCCTTGTTGGCGTAATGCGCGAAGGTCATGATCGCATTGTAGCCGATGATGGCCTGGGTGTTGGCGTCGGTGCCAAACTCCTTCTTGTAGTTGGCGAGCCATTCCTTGACCTTTCCCTTGGCCGTATCTTGGTACGGGATTTCGAAGCCCGAGGCGGCGTAGAGGCCTTCCACGGCGTCCTTGCCGAGCAGCGGTACTTCCAGCA
This sequence comes from uncultured Pseudomonadota bacterium, assembly GCA_963729395.1. Lineage (GTDB taxonomy): Bacteria > Pseudomonadota > Alphaproteobacteria > Rhizobiales > Xanthobacteraceae > Bradyrhizobium. Next base: position 106,553 of record CAVSOS010000007.1, read on the forward strand.
CGTTGGTCGGCGTGGCGCCGAGGAAGGTCACGTCCCAACCAAGCTTCCTGGCCTCGCCCATCGCGCCGATGGTTTCGCGGATGACGGTGCCGAGCATGACCAGATCGCAGCCGTCGGATTTCATCTTGGCGACCTGCGCGCTGAAATCGGACGCGCCGCGCTTGTAGCTGGTGATGGAAGCCGGCGTTACTTTCATCGCCGCAAGCTGCTCCGTAAAACCTTGCAGCACGCTTCTGCCGTACTCGTCGTCCTGATGCATCAGGCAGGGCTTTTTGAAATTCTTCGCTTCCATCATGTATTTGAGCGCGGCGCGGGTGCTCTCGACATAGGGCAGCAGGTTGTTGAACTTCAGCCGTTCCTGCGGCTTCGCCGGGTCGAACTTGAAGGTGAATTCGGCCGCGGTCAGCGGAAACAGCTGCAACACACCCGCATCGAACAGAATGTCCTGCGCGGCAAGCACGGTCGGCGAACCCATCGGGCCGACCATGGCGAAGATCTTGTCGCTCTCGATCATCTTCTGCGATGCCAACACCGCCTTCTTCGGATCGTAACCGTTGTCCTCGAGGATCATCCGAAGCTTGCGGCCGTTGATGCCGCCGGCGGCGTTGATTTCCCCGACCGCCATTTTCATGCCGTTGGAGACCGGCACGCCCCATACCTTGATCGGGCCGGACAGATCCTGATGGGTACCGATCACGATCTCGGTCGGCGAGATACCTTCATTGGTGACCTTGGTCTGCGCAAAGGCCGGCAGATGGGTCAGCGCCAGGGCGCCCACCGCGAGGCCCAGCGCCTTGAACAATTTCGACATGGCAGTCTCCTCTGTTTGGCCCGTGTTGGGCGAAGGGTGGGGCCTTCGAATCCCTCGCCGTTTTCCGCCAGCCGCATCGGCTCACGCCACCGCGCGGTCGCCATACATGGCCTCGATCTCGATCGCGTAACGCTTGTTCACGAAATTCCGCTTCAGCTTCATGGTCGGCGTCAGCTCCTCGTCCTCGGGCGTGAGCTGGCATTCGATCAGGAAGAATTTCTTGATGGTTTCGACCCGCGCGAAATTGGCGTTCACCGCCTCGATCTCGCGCTGGATCAAGTCCTGGACCTCGACCGCCCGGCACAGGCTGGCATAATTAGTGAAGGGAATGTCGTGATCCTGGGCGAACTTCTCAACGTTCTCCTGATCGATCATCACCAGACAGGTCAGATAAGGCCGCTTGTCGCCGATCACGACGGCGTCCGAAATGTAGGGCGAGAATTTGAGCTGGTTCTCGATTTCCGATGGCGTGATGTTCTTGCCGCCCGAGGTGATGATGATGTCCTTCATCCGGTCGGTGATCTTGACAAAGCCTTCATTGTCGATCGAGCCGACGTCGCCGGTGTGCAGCCATCCCCTGGCGTCGATGGTCTCCGCGGTTTTCTCGGGCTGGTTGAGATACCCCATGAACAGGTAGTCGCCCTTGATCAGGATTTCGCCTTCGGGCGAGATCTTGACCTCGCCCCAGGGGGCGGCTTTTCCGACCGAGCCGAGCTTGATGCGATCCGACGGCATCAGGGTGGCGACGCCGCAATTCTCGGTCTGGCCATAGACCTCGCGCATGTCGATGCCGAGCGCGAGATACCAGCGGATCAGATCCGGTGCGATCGGCGCCGCCCCGGTGAAGGCTATCCGGCAGCGGTCGAGCCCGAGCATGCGCCTGATGTTGCGGAACACCAGCCAGTACGCGGCCCGGTTGGCGAGCCGCAAGACAAGCGAAGGCGTCTCGCCATCGAGCCTGCCATCGGTCATGCGATAGCCCACCGCCATCGCGCGGCGGTACATCCAGTTCTGGAACGGGGTGGCATCCTTCAGCGCGATGGTCACGCCGGAATAGAACTTCTCCCAGATCCGCGGCACCGCGAGAAACGCCGTCGGCTGCACCTCGCGCAGATTGTCCGGCACCGTTTCCGGGCTTTCGGCGAAATTCATCACCGAGCCCAGCGCCAGCGACGTGTAGTAGCCGCCGACCCGCTCGGCGACGTGGCAGAGCGGCAGAAACACCAGGCGCTCTTCACGATCGGTGGAGGGAAACAGGTCGTTGGCGTGGCGCATCTGATGCGTGACGCCGCGGTTGGAATGCATCGCGCCCTTGGGCGGACCGGTGGTGCCGGAGGTGTAAACGAGGATGGCAAGATCGCCGGCACCGCGGCTCGCCACCATCTCGTCCCAAAGCGCCGCGCGGCCGTCGATGTGATTGCGTCCCGTCGCCATGAATTCGGCAAGCGACATCACCATCGGATCGGTAAAGCCGCTCAGGCCTTCCATGTCGAAGACGACGATCTTCTGCAAGCTGGGACAGCGCGCGCGGCACGACAGCACCTTGTCGAGCTGCTCCTCGTCCTCGGCGAAGATCACCCGGGTGCGGGAGTCGTTGACAAGATATTCCACCTGGGCGGCCGAATCGGTCGGATAGATACCCGACGAAATGCCGCCGGCGCACAGGATGCCCATATCGGCGAACACCCATTCCGGCACCGCGTTGGCCATGATCGAGGCGACGTCTCCGGGCCGGAAACCGATGGCGTGCAGTCCGTAGGCGATCTCTTTCGATATCTCCAGCCACTGCCGCCAACTGGTCGGCTGCCAGATGCCGAACTTCTTCTCGCGGATCGCCGGCTCGTCGCCGCGGGTTTCCGCCGCCAGCAGAAAACTCTTCGCAATCGTGTCCGCCACAGTCAGCACTGCGGGTCTCGCCATTGCATATTCCCTCCGCCTCCCGGCTCCGCTCCGGATGCCGGCTCCGCTTCGGACGCCGGCCTTGCGCGCCGGTCTTGTTCCCGAGACGGAACCTGTATTTAACGACAAGTCCTGCCTAACGCCACGTTTTCTTCTTCTTCCAGCGCCGTTCGCCGCGCGCGCCGGCTTCCTTGGCGCCGAGGTAGAATTCCTGAATGTCCTTGGAGCGCATCAGCCGCTCGCAACTGTCGTTCATGACGATCCGGCCGATTTCCAGCACATAGCCATAATGCGCCGTCTCCAGCGCGACCTTGGCGTTTTGCTCGACCAGCAGGATCGACATGCCCTGCTCTTCGTTGACGCGGCGGATGATGGTGAAAATCTCCTTCACCAGGATCGGCGACAGGCCGAGCGACGGCTCGTCGAGCAGCAAGAGCGTCGGCCGGTTCATCAATGCGCGCCCGATCGCCAGCATCTGCTGCTCGCCGCCCGAAAGCTGCCCGGCCGGCTGGTCGAGCCGCTCCCGCAGCCGCGGAAAATATCCGTAAACCCGCTCCAGATCCTCGGCGACGCCCTCGCGATCCTTGCGCGGATAGGCGCCCATCATCAGGTTCTCGCGCACGCTGAGGAATGGAAACACCTCGCGCCCCTCGGGCACGTGGCTGAGACCGAGCCGCACGATCTTGTCGGCTTCGACGCGCTGGATCGGCTTGCCCAGAAACTCGATGGTGCCCTTCTGCGGATCGAGGATACCGGAAATCGTCTTCAGCACCGTGGTCTTGCCGGCGCCATTGGCGCCGAGCAGGGTCACGATCCTGCCGCGCGGAACCTCGAGGCTGATGCCGCGAATGGCCATGATCGGCCCGTAATAGCTCTCGATATTGCTGAGCTTCAGGATGATGTCGGGAGCGTTCGTGTTCGGAGCGTTCATGGCGGGCGCGTTCATGGCATCATCCTCAGGCGCCGAGATAGGCAGCGACGACGTCGGGATGGATCTGCACTTCGGCCGGCGATCCGATCGCCAGCACCTTGCCGTAGTTCAGCGCGATGACCCGGTCGGATACCCGGTTGACCAGTGTCATGTCGTGCTCGACCATCAGCACGGTGATGCCGAGCTCGGTCTTCATGTCGCGGATCCAGAACGACATGTCGTCGGTCTCCTCGACGTTCAATCCGGACGACGGCTCGTCGAGCAGGATCAGCTTCGGCTCGGTGCACAGCGCGCGGGCAAGTTCGATCACCTTGCGCACGCCGTAAGGAAGGCCGGAGATCAGCTTGTCGCGGTAGGGCGCGAGATCGAGAAATTCGATGACCTGCTCGACGCGGCGGCGATGGACCTTCTCGGCGCTGCGCACGCCCGGCATGAACAGCAGTTCCTGCCACAGCCGTGTGGTCGAATGCCGGTGCCGGCCGACCAGAAGGTTGCTGAGCACGGTCGCATTCTCGAACAGTTCGATGTTCTGGAAGGTGCGGGCGATGCCGAGCTTGGCGATGTCGAATGCCGGCTGCTGGGTGATGTCCTGGTCCTCGAAATAAATCCGGCCCGAGGTCGGGCTGTAGATTCGCGAGATCAGGTTGAAGATCGAGCTCTTGCCGGCTCCGTTGGGGCCGATGATCGAAAGTATCTCGCCCTTCTCGACCGCGAAATTCACGGCATCGACGGCCTTGAGGCCGCCGAAATGCAGCGAGAGGTTTTCGGCGCGGAAATAGCTCACCGGTTCCGCTCCGATTTCACGTAGATCTTCTGTCGCTTGAAGGTCGCCCGCTTGTAGAGCGGGAAAAGCTGGAAGAAGAGCTTGATCTTGAGCCAGCGCCCGTAAAGGCCAAGCGGCTCGAACTGGACGAACAGGACGATGATGATGCCGTAGATGGCGCCCTTCAGGCCGTTGGCGGAGGCGAATGCGGCGACATGGTCCTGGATATGCGCCGCCCGCTCGGCGCCGGCGCCGAGTGTCGCGGCGATGCCGGCGGCAAAACCTGGGACGTCGTCCTTGAGGAAGGTCAGGAACGGGTCGATCATGACAATGAAGATCGCCCCCAGCACCGCGCCGTGCAGGCTGAATGCGCCGCCGATCAGGATCACGATGATGAACTCGATCGAGAGCTGCAGCGTGAACATTTCCGGGCTGATGAAGGACAGCTTGTGGGCGAACAGGCAGCCGGCCAGTCCGGTGATGGCGGCGCTGATCGCAAACGACTTCACCTTGTAGAGCGAAACATTGATGCCCATGCTTCGCGCCGCGGTTTCGCTGTCGCGAATCGCGACGAAAGCGCGGCCGGTCGGCGAGCGCAGCAGGTTGAGCGTGCCGACGATCGTCAGAATCAGCACGCCGAGACAAAGGAAATAGAAAGCCGGGCTGTCGCGCGGTACCGCAGTGCCGAGGAGCTGAATGGTCTTGACACGCATGCCCTCATTGCCGTGCGTCACGCTTTCCCACCGCGCCATGATTTCCTCGACAATGAGGGCAAAGGAAATCGTCGCGATCACGAGGTAAATGCCCTGCAGCCGCAGCGCCGGGAAACCGACCAGCGCGCCGATCACGCCGGTCAACAGCCCGGCGGCAATGAAATAAACCGGAAAAGGCACATTGAATTGCTGCAGGTAGGCGGCGGTATAGGCGCCGATCGCGAGAAAGGCGGCGTGGCCCAAGGACGCCTGCCCGGTAAAGCCGGTCAGGATCATCAGCCCGACGCCGACGGTGGCGTAGATGCACACGAAGACCAGCTGGCTGACGATGTAGCTCGACAGGACGAACGGCGCGACCACCAGAAGCGCCAGCAGCACGCCGTAGGAGACGACATAGCCGCTGTGCGGAAACAGCCTGATGTCGTCTTCATAATCGGTCTTGAACATGAACCGCATGGCCGCTTCCTAGACTTTCTTGCGCTGGTGAAGGCCGAACAACCCTTCCGGCTTGAGCAGCAACACCAAGAGAAGAACGACGTAGGGCGCGACGTCCTTCCATCCCTCCGGCAAATAGAAGCCGGCCATGCTCTCGATCACGCCGATCAGCACGCCGCCCACCACCGCCCCGGGGATCGAACCGAAGCCGCCGAGCACGGCGGCCGGAAACGCCTTCAGTCCGAGCACCAGGCCGACGTTGGAATGAATGAAGGTGATCGGGGCGAGCAGCACGCCGGCACAGGTCGCCACCGCGGCGCTGATCGCCCACACGATCGACACCACACGCTTGACCGGAATGCCCATATAATAAGCTGCCAGCATGTTCTCCGAACTCGCTCGCATCGCGGTGCCGAGCATCGTCCGGTTGAAGAACAGATACAGCAGCGCGCAAAGGATGATGGTGGCCGCAATGACGGAGAGTTTGTCATAGGCCAGCACCAGAGTACCGATCCTGACGACGCCCTGGCTGAATGGCGTCTCGATCTTGAAGTCGTCGGTGCCCCAGATCATGCCGACGACCGAACGCAGAAAATATCCGAGCCCGATCGTCGCCATGATGATGGAAAATTGCGGATAGCCGAGGATCGGACGCACCACCAGGCGCTCCGCCAGCATCCCGAACAGCGCCATGGCCACGACTGCGGCGGCGAAACCGATCCAGTAATTGAAGCCGAGAATGCCGATGAAAGTGTAGGCGAAGAACCCGCCCAGCATCATCAGGTCGCCTTGCGCGAAATTCACGACCTCGGTGGCCTTGTAGACCAGCACAAAGCCAAGCGCGATCAGCCCGTAGACGCAGCCGAGCGCAATACCACTCACCACCTGCTGAACGAAGTCCAGCATTGTCGTCGTCCCTCCCCCGATGCTTCCAGCGATTCTACCGACCGCCTTGCCGCATCCCGCCGCCTTGCATTTCAGCATCCGAAGACGCTGAAAACCTTCACATGACGTTGACGCCTATACAGCCCAAAGCCCCGATCCCTGTCAACAAAGCGCTGGTTGCCGAAGCGCATTTGGGTTGCCGACGGTGCCAAAACTTTAGGCTAACCGCGCATCGGCGGGATTTGCCGCCGCCAATTCACCCCGCCGAAATATCTTGGGTCCATGGTTCGCAGCCGAACGAAACCGGATTGCCCCGACGTCATGAATCCAGATGAATCCGCCCTGCAGGTACGAGAGTTAACAAAGCGTTTTGACCGCCTCGCGGTCGACGCGCTCGATCTTACCGTTCGCCGCGGCGAGTTCTATGCGCTGCTCGGGCCCAACGGCGCCGGCAAGACCACGACGCTGCGCATGGTGGCCGGCCTGCTGCGGCCCAATGCCGGCTCGGTATCGGTGCTCGGCATCGATGCCCTCGGCGACCCGGTCGCCGCCAAGCAGATCACGGCGTGGGTATCGGACGAGCCGATGATCTACGACAAGCTGACCCCGCTGGAATATCTCGAATTCGTTGCCGGGCTGTGGGGCATCGACCCCAGGGTTTCGCAAGCCGCCGCCCACAGCCTCTTGGTCTCGCTCGGCCTCGAACCGCATCTGCACGAGCGATGCGAGGGATTTTCCAAGGGCATGCGCCAGAAGGTGGCGCTCGCCGGCGCGTTGGTGCACGACCCGCGCCTGATCATCCTCGATGAGCCGCTCACCGGGCTCGACGCGGTCTCCGCACGTCACGTCAAGGGATTGCTGCAGGAGCGGGTGCAGTCCGGCTGCACCGTGATCATGACCACGCATATTCTGGAAGTGGCCGAGCGCATGGCCGACCGTATCGGCGTTATCGCCGCGGGACGGCTGATCGCCGAAGGCACGCTTGCCGAACTGCGCCAGCAGAACGGACACAACGACACCAGCCTCGAGGACATGTTCATCGCACTGGTCGATGTCGAGGCCGCTGCATGAGTTCAGCCGCGGCGTTGAGCTGGTTCGCCCGGCACGAAATCCGGCTGGCCTGGCGCGAATGGCTGGCGATGATGACAGCCGGGCGGCGCTTGCGAAAGCGCAGTGCGATCGTTGGCCTGATTGTTTTTGCCGCGATGATGCATCTGCCGGCCTATGCCGTGGTCGGCAGGTTTGCGAACCTTGCGGTGCCGCTCGACAAATCCGCCCTGATCGTCATCACCGCGACGATATTCCTGGCATGGGCGCTGATGCTGTCGCAGGCGATCGAATCGGTGACGCGGGTGTTTTACGCCCGCGCCGATCTCGATCTGATCATGTCCTCGCCGGCGGCGCTGGCCAATGTATTTTCGGTTCGCATCGCGGCGATCGCGCTGACCGTCACGGCGATGGCGCTGGTGTTGTCGACGCCTTTTGTCGACGTTCTCGTCATCGGCGGCGGTGTCCGATGGTTCGCCGCCTACGGCGTTGTCGTCGCCATCGGCCTGTCCGCTGCGGCGGTTGCCATCGCCATAGCGATCGCGCTGTTCCGCCTGATCGGCCCGAGCCGGACCCGCCTGGTCTCGCAAATACTGGCTGCGATCATCGGCGCCGGCTTCGTGATCGCGCTGCAGATCGCTGCCATCATGTCCTATGGCACGCTGTCGCGGTTCGCGGTTCTGACATCCGACGCCGCGGCGGCCCATGCACCTGGGCTCGAAAGCATGGTCTGGTGGCCCGCGCGCGCGGCGCTCGGCGACGGCGAAGCGTTGCTGCTTCTGCTGTCCGGCGGACTCGTGCTGCTGGGCGCCGCGATGGCGATCTTTTCACCACGGTTTGCCGACACCGCCGTCAGCGTCACGGCGAATGCCGCGCCGGCCCATCGCGGCCACCGCGCCAGGACGTTTCGCGCCGGTTCGCGGCAACACGCGCTGAGGTGGAAGGAATTTCTGCTGCTGCGGCGCGATCCGTGGCTGGTGTCGCAAACCTTGATGCAACTGCTTTATTTGGTGCCGCCGGCGCTGATGCTGTGGCGAAGTTTTGCCGGCAGTTCCACCGCCATCGTACTGATCACCCCGGTCGTGGTGATGGCGGCGGGCCAGCTCGCCGGTGGCCTGGCATGGCTGACGATCTCGGGCGAAGACGCCGCCGATCTGGTGACGACCGCGCCGCTGCCATCCTCGCGAGTGACCCGCGCCAAGATCGAGGTGGTGTTGATCGCGATCGGCGTCCTGTTCGCGCCGCTGATGGTCGCGCTGGCATTTGCCTCACTGCCGCAGGCGGCCATCACCGCGCTCGGCGTCGCGATCGCAGCGGCGTCGGCCACCGCGATACAGCTTTGGTTTCGGGTGCAAGCCAAACGCAGCCAGTTCCGTCGCCGCCAGACCTCGTCGCGGCTGGCGACGTTTGCGGAAGCCTTTTCCTCGATCGGATGGGCCGGGACCGCTGCGCTGACACTGACGATCCCGACCGCCGCCGTCATCAGCGGCCTGATGACCGCCGGCATCCTCGCGGGAACCTGGAAGATCAGCCCGCGACAAACGTGAGCGGCGGCCGACGGTCTCCGGCGCGTCGTTTCGTCACCTTGATTGTAAGGTAATTTTACCTTACATCTCGAGAGAGAAATGAGGCCCGCCCATGAGCACACTTACCGTCACCGCCAAGGGACAAGTCACCTTGCGCAAGGATCTCCTGAAGCATCTGGGCGTCAATCCCGGCGAGAAAATCACCGTGGACAAGCTTCCTGACGGCCGTATCGAGGTAAAAGCTGCACGACCTGCCGGCAAGATTTCCGATGCTTTCGGTTTTCTGAAGAGAAAGGATGGCCCGTCCTTGTCGATTGAGAAAATGAACAAGATCGCCGCCCGGGGCTGGGCCGGCAAACGATGAGGATCACGGCGGATACCAATGTATTGGTTCGGGCGGTTACCGAAGATCACGCGCACCAAAGCAAAGCCGCGCAAACAGCACTAAAGGCCGCAGAACTGATTGCAATTCCGATACCTTCGCTCTGCGAATTGGTCTGGGTGCTATCGCAAGGTTACAAGGTCCCGCCGCGCGATATCGCGGAAACGATCCGGCGCCTGATGAATGGCGCGAATGTCGTGGTAAACCGGCCTGCCGCAGAAGCCGGATTGGCTCTGCTGGAAGCGGGCGGCGATTTTGCCGACGGCGTTATTGCCTTTGAGGGGAATTGGCTCGGCGCGGATACTTTTGTTTCTTTCGACGGAAGGGCCGTGAAACTAATGGAAGCGCAAGGCGGGTCGGCACGACTGCTGGCGTAACAACTTAACGCTCCCCTCGACACGCTGCGCCGGTATCGGTCAGGGAGCCGTCGAATTCGGACTTCAGGCGGAAACGAGAGATGTAATGCAGGCCGAAAACGGCGACCAGGAAGGTGAACCAGATCGGATCAGCGCGATCCAGCAGAAAGCTTTCCATCGACGACAGATAGATGCCGAACAGCCAGAACCGCATAAATAGTTTTGCCAGCGGTCCGGCGTTGCCGGATCGAGCCGCGACGCTAAAGTCTTTCAACGGCGAATATACAAAAGCGAAGATGATCAACGCCAGGCCGGGATAGCCCAAGGTCAGGGCGGTATCGAGATAGCCATTATGGCTGTGCGACGCGGTGGCAGCCCATTCATATTGATCGTTCTTAACGAGCTTTTCGATCGAGTCGGTTCCCCAGAAAGCAGCAAAGCCGTAGCCCAGGAAGGGACGAAGGCCGAGCGATGAAATCGCGAATTCCCAAACGTCGGTGCGACCGGTGAAAGTCGTGTCGATCGGCAACAGTTTTACGATTTCTGCAAGCCGGTCGTCGAAAACGGAACCGACCGTCAGCGCATTCAGAGTGAAGAGCGGGACGAAACAGACAGTCGCACGAAGCCATAGACTTTTCAGCGCATAGACGAGGCTGCCGAGCAGGAGCGTGAGTACGAACAGACCCATCGCGCTCTTTCCGCCGGAAAACACCAGAAACACCGACGAAAGCCCTGTAATCGCAATTCCCGAAATCAGGGATTTCCTGCTCGTAAGATATAATCCCACGAATACCAGCATGGCCATGATGGGAGCCGCGACGTTCTTGTGCCCGAACGCGCCCCTCCAGTCGCCGGCAAGATGTTCCTCGAACATATCGCCGGCCGTATGCATCGAATACTTCGGCGCCAACAGAACGCCGAGGTAGCACAGCGCCAGCAGTATCAGCGCGGCGGTAGCCAGCCAGAGGTCCAATTCGGCCTGGGAGTGGGGTAGCAGCAGCAGGGATGCGGCCAATGCGACGACGCAGGCCGTCAGAATGAGGCGCTGAAAGGATAATCCAACATCGTGGGAGAACAAGGTATTGATGCCAATCCAGCAACACAGCAGCACGAACGCCGGTGTCATCAGACTGTGGAAGGCCTTCAAATTTTGCGAAGCCGTCAACGCCACGGCGACGATTGAAAGCATCCCGAGCGTGATATAGGTGGAGGCAAACTTCCCGCTCTCCACATCGGTAGAATCGGTTGCGGTCAGGTCAGGAAACGGCCGAAGCGACACCCAGATCGCTAAAACCGTGGCGAGAAAGGTCACGCAACGTGCGATCTGCAGCACCTCCAGTCGCCCAAGGACGCTGACGATGAGCGAGAATTGCCCACCAACAGCCTGGTCATGTCGATCAGTGGTAGCCATCACCCCAAAATCCTTGCCGGACCAAGGCGCAACAAACGAATGCACGGGCGTCGAGCGAAGCGGCCCTGGTTGCGTCTGCCTTCATCCACATCGAAGATACTGACTTGAGGGTGGCATGGCTTGTATCACTGTCGCCCATCTCGGGTTAACACGTTGTTAACGATAGCGCGCGGCTTCAACGAGGTTTGACACAGCGGGATTCGAACGGTTTCAACAAAAGTAAAAACGGGGAGTGACGATCCATGGCCACCAGCAATACCACCGCGTCAAGGAGCAGACTGTTTGACGAACCGCGCGAGGACTGGCTGGCGCTGCGCCAGGAGGACATCATCGACCCCGAGCGCCCGATCGTCGATGCCCATCATCACCTGTGGGATCGCGGCGGCCAGCGCTACATGATCGAGGAGATCACCGCCGACATCGCATCCGGCCACAACATCGTGGCTACCGTCTATGTCGATTGCCGCTCGATGTATCGCGCCGGCGGACCCGAAGCGTTCCGGCCGGTTGGCGAAGTTGAATTTGCCAATGGCGTCGCCGCGATGAGCGCGAGCGGCGGCTACGGCAGCGCCGCGCTGTGCGCCGGCATCGTCGGCCACGCCAATCTTTTGCTGGGCGAAGCCGCCCGCGCGGTTCTCGAAGCGGAAATAGCCGCCGGCAACGGCCGCTTCCGCGGCATCCGGCATGCATCGGCGTGGGATGCGGATGCCAGCATCGGCGGCACTTACGCCACCCGCCCGAAAGGCCTGTTGCTCGACCCCACCTTTCGCAAGGGATTTGCCTGCCTCGCGCCACTGGGCCTGAGTTTCGATGCGTGGCTGTTTCACCCGCAGATCGGCGAACTCACCGATCTGGCCCGCACCTTTCCCGACACGCGAATCGTGCTCGACCATTGCGGCGGGCCGATCGGCGTCGGCAGCTACGCTGGCCGGCGCCAGGAGATTTTCCCGGTTTGGCAAGCGTCGATCCGGGAAATCGCAAAATGCCCCAATGTCGTGGTGAAACTCGGCGGACTGGCGATGCGGCTATTGGGGTATGATTTTCACCAACGTCCGATACCGCCGTCGTCGGAAGACGCAGCCGCGGCGTGGCGTCCCTATGTCGAGAGCTGCATCGAGGCGTTCGGTCCCGAACGCTGCATGTTCGAAAGCAACTTTCCGCCAGACAAGGGCCAATGCAGCTATCAGGTGATCTTCAACGCGTTCAAGCGCATCGCCGCGCCCTACAGCGAGACTGAGAAGACCGCGTTGTTCCAAAAGACGGCGACGGATTTCTACCGGCTTGGGCCGGATTGATTTCGGCTTGGATTCCGGAGCGCTTTCTCCTGAAGCAGCGGTGCTGCCTGTCCTTTGATGCCGCTCTCAGGAAGAGCCCATCAGGCTCGCGGCCTGACGTCCGCCACTCGGCGTCAGAATTTTCCTCATCTTCAGGAACACCCGCAAAGCAAAGCCAAGCCAGACCGGCTGGGTCTTGCGGCAGAACGCCAGTTTTCGCACGCGACCCTCGACATGCCATCGGGCGTGGGCGCCGTCCTTGAAGAAGATAGTGTCGCCGGGACCGTAGCGGGTCGGAGGCATCGTGTCGCTTTCAAGCACGATCGAGCCCTCGAGGATCAATATCGTCTCGTCGAAATCGTAATACCAGTTGAATTTGCCTTCGCTGCATTCCCAGATCATGGTCGACGCCAGACCGTCGGCGCTTTTGGATAGAACGAACCATTGCGCATCCGGTTTACCCTCGATGATCCAGGAGGCCTCGATCGGTCGCGGGGTCAGGGTCACGGCGAGCTTGCCAGTTTCAATAAGCGCGCGAGACATCACGAACCCCAACAGATAAAATCAAAATCGACTTGCAATTCAACAAGATGCAGCTAAGGGCAGCTTAGCGGCAGCGGTTTAAGCCTTCCTTACAGCGATTGCTTAAATAAGCGCAAAAGGAAGCCGCGAAAACGCAGCGGATCACGGCCGAGCCGACAAGGCTTTGATTTTCTAGTCCAAACTCGTCGGCATGATTGCCGACAAAATCCTGGCGTGAAGGGATTCCATCAGCTGGTGACGTTTATTTATTGGACGGAGTACGGGGATTGACTTCGACCAGATCAATCAGGCCAAACAAGCGCGCGATTTCGCAGCCCGCATCGGTTCCTGTCAGCTGATGAATCACATAGCCTTTATCGATCGTCCAGTGCGAGATCTTGCCGCTGCGAGTGACCGAGACGTTTTCCACCTTCCGCTTGACAGGATCGATGCCGTAGAATTCCTGGACCAGCTCATCATAGACATCGCCGCTCTCCTGGGGCATCGGCTTCCTCCGTCAAACGGGGTTAATTGATCGCCGAAACCGAAGCGCCATCCTTGTCCTTTACCGACGTTCGCCGGCCAAAGAATGCAACACGGTTGGCTTCGGTCGATTTCGCGGTGGCACGGATCCGCAGGAGGTCCTTGCGCGATACCAGGCCGACCAGTCGCAGCGTGTCGCGCTCGACGATCGGGACGCGACCGACATCGGCCAGCACCATGCGGTCTGCGAGATGGGAGACGGGCTCGTCGGGATGGCCGACGTCAAGCGAACGATCCGAAATCCGGTCGAACAGGGTTTCCTCGTCATGCGGGCTTTCCGCGCGCCATCGCAACACGTCGGCTCGCGCGACCATGCCGGCGACCTTGCCGCCGGCGTCGATCAGCGGATAGGACTTGTGCCGCCGCGCCGCGCTCGAAAAGAACGCGACGGCCTCGTCGATCGGCATGTCGGCCGGCAGGGTATCGACCTCCCGCACCATCACTTCGCTCACGCGCATCAGTTCGAACGGGTCGATACTGTATTCCCGGACGACGTGCTGGCCACGCCGCGCGATCTTTTCGGTGAGGATCGAGCGTTTAGAGTCCGTCCGGAGACTTTAGGCCGGATTGCAGAGTTTTCTGAGCATGAGGCGGATTGATGCGAGGCGCAAGAACGCCAGAGCCTTTCGGTTGAGATTTTCCCAATCCTTGGCAAGCCTTCGGCAGCGATTGAGCCAGGCAATGGTACGCTCGACGATCCAGCGTTTGGGCAAGACCACAAATCCGCTGGCCTGATCGGAACGTTTGACGATTTCAATGTCGAGATGCGGCAGAACCTTTGCAAGCGCTTTCGCAAATTTCGGTCCTTGATATCCGCTGTCGGCGAAGAGCGTCTTCAAAAATGGAAACATGCCGAACAGTGTCGCCATGACGAGAACGCCTCCATCGCGATCTTGAATGTCGGCCGGATGAACGATGGCGTGGAGCAGGAGGCCTACTGTATCGACAAGAATGTGCCGCTTCTTGCCTTTGATCTTCTTGCCCGCATCGTACCCGTGCGGATCAATGCACGCCCCCCTTTTTCCGCGCTTTTCACGCTCTGGCTGTCGATGATGGCGGCGGTCGGACTGGCTTCCCGCTGCTCTCGTTCGCGACACTGTTCATAGAGCGCGTAGTGGATCTGTTCCAATGTGCCGTCATATGTCCACAGATCGAAGTAGCCGTAGACCGAGCTTTTCGGCGGCAGATCTTTCGGGATCGCGCGCCACTGACAGCCGGTAGAGAGAATGTACATGAGGCCGTTCACCACCTCCCGCATGATCACCGTGCGCTTGCCACCACCAGTTTTGCCCGGCGGGATCAGCGGTTCGACCAGTCTCCATTCGCCGTCGGTCAAATCGCTCGGATATCGCAACTTGCTGCGGTCGTAACGGGCGCGGTTCTTGCTCGTCCACATCGGTGACCCCTCCTCTAATCAGGCCACCACTCTTAATCACAGATGATTTCATATGATTTAAGAACTCTTCGGACAGACACTTAAGCAAAAGCACGGTCAAGGCATAGGCAGCGCTGGTTGCGACCAACAGCGGGCCGAGCACCGCAAAATCGCCGGTCAATTCGACGGCGAACAGGATGGCGGTCAACGGCGAGCGCATGGTGCCGCCCATCATCGCGGCCATGCCGATCAGCGCCCACGCGCCATGATCGCCCGGCAGCAACTGGCTTTCGAGCCAGCCGGCGCAACCCCCGAAGATCAGCAGCGGTGCCAGCACGCCACCGGAGGTTCCGGAGGCGAGCGCGATGATCCAGATCACGGATTTCACCAGCAGGATCGCCACGACTGTCGACCAGATGATATGACCGGTGAGGAGATCGCTGATGATGTCGTATCCGACGCCGAGTGCGCGGGGCTCGACCAAGCCGCCGAGCCCGACCGCAAGACCGCCGATCGCGGGCCACCACATCCAGTGCAGCGGGATGCGGCCGAACAGATCTTCCATCTTGTACAGCAGGCCTGTCAGCAGACCGGACTGCAGCCCTGCGACGACGCCGACACCGACATAGGCGAAAAGTCCCCACCACGGCAGATCGAGATGCCCGGCAAAGGGAAACAGCGCACCGGTGCCGATCAGCAACGGCCGCAGCGCCGAGGAAATGACGCAAGCGCCGATCACCGGGATCAGGCTGCGGGGCTTCCATTCGAACAGAAGCAATTCGACCGCGAGCAGGACGGCCGCGACGGGCGTACCGAAGATGGCGGTCATGCCGGCGGCGGCGCCGGCGACCAGCAGGGTCTTGCGCTCCGCGGCGCTGAGACTGAAGCACTGCGCAAACAGCGACCCGATGGCGCCTCCCGTCATGATGATCGGGCCCTCGGCGCCGAACGGACCGCCGGTGCCGATCGAGATCGCCGACGACAACGGCTTGAGGATCGCGACCTTCGGCTGCATCCGGCTGCCGCCGATCAAGATAGCCTCGATCGCCTCCGGAATCCCGTGGCCGCGGATTTTCTCGGAGCCGAAACGGGCCATCAGCCCGATAGCCAGCCCGCCCAATGCCGGTATCGCCACCATCCATGCGTCAGGCTTGACGGCGGCTAGAGAAAGGCTCTGCGTGCTGAATGTACGCAACCATACCAGATTGGTGGTCAGCGCGATCGCGTGCAGCAGTACCCAGGCCGAAACCGCGCCACCACCGCCCACCAGCACAGCCATTGCGACCAGCACCAGCACGCGCCGATCGGTCGTAAAGTCACCGAGCCGTGGCAAGGAATTGACAGAAGCGGAACGGGCCATCGTGATCTTTCACCGGCGATTGCGGGATGGGGTGTACCGCTCATGGGGAAGCACTGACGGCAGGCTGTAATTATATCGCGATACGATATAAATCAACGGACGAAAATGATCAAAAATGCGTCACCGACAGCGCTGCCGCGCTCCCCACCGATGACTGAGAAGGATGACGTGAGACCTGCATCCTTCAGGCGGTCGCAGCGAAATTTTTTCTCAGAGTTTGATTTGAAAGGCAGCCCATGAAATTTGGCCTTACCGCGAAGCTCGTCATGCCCGGGCTTGCCCCACCGCATGACGAAAAGCTCTGAAGAAGGTTGCTATTCCATCGCGCTCTCACGTCGCGCGGTCACAAAATCCCGGTCGGATACTCCTGCTCGCAAAGGGCGCCTTGCATGGCCGCGCCCCCCTGCCACTTGACGACGCCGGTGTTCGGCCTGACTGTGCGCCGCATCGCGCCCCCTGTCTTTCGAGTTCGATATGCCCGCACCCAAGCCACCCGCGTTCGAGACCCTCAGCGTTCATGCGGGGCAGCATCCGGATCCTGTGACGGGTGCGCGTGCCGTTCCGATCTATCAGACCACCTCTTACGTGTTCCAGGATTCCGAACACGCCGCGGCGCTGTTCAACCTTGAACGCGCCGGGCATATCTATACCCGGATTTCAAACCCGACGACGGCAGTGCTGGAAGAGCGGCTTGCCGCGCTGGAGGGCGGCGTCGGCGCCGTCTGCACCGCGAGCGGAATGGCCGCGCTGCATCTGGCGATCGCGACGCTGCTCAATGCCGGCGACCATCTCGTCGCCTCCTCTTCGCTTTACGGCGGCACCATCAACCTGCTGACCCATACGCTGCCGCGCTTCGGCATCACCACCACCTTCGTCAAGCCGCGCGCGCTCGATGAATTCCGCGCCGCGATCCGGCCCAATACCCGCCTGGTGATCGGCGAAACCATCGGCAATCCCGGTCTCGAAGTGCTGGATATTCCGCAAGTCGCTGCGATCGCGCATGACGCCAAAATTCAGCTGCTGATCGACAACACCTTCGCCACGCCGTTTCTCAGCCAGCCGATCGGGTCCGGCGCCGATATCGTCATGAACTCCGCCACCAAATGGATCGGCGGCCACGGCATCGCCATCGGCGGCGTGATTGTCGATGGCGGCCGGTTCGACTGGCACGCTTCCGGCAAATTTCCGGTGTTGACCGAACCTTATGCCGGCTATCACGGCATCGTCTTCGACGAGCAGTTCGGCAACGCGGCCTTCATCATGCGCGCGCGGACCGAAGGCCTGCGCGACTTCGGCGCCTGTCTCTCTCCGACCAATGCCTTTCAACTGCTGCAAGGCGTCGAGACCCTCGGCATCCGCATGGAGCGCCACATGGCAAATACCCATGCGGTGCTCGAATTCCTCGCCGCGAACAAGGCCGTCGAATGGGTCCTGCATCCCTCGCTGGAAACTCACCCCGACTATCAGCTTGCCAGGCGATTGCTGCCGCGCGGCGCGGGTTCCATCGTCAGCTTCGGAATCAAGGGTGGCCGGCCGGCGGGAAAGAAATTCATCGAAGCGCTGCGAATGATCAGTCATCTGGCCAATGTCGGGGATGCCAAGACGCTGGTCATTCATCCCGCCAGCACCACCCATCAGCAGATGGACGCCGCGCAACTGAAAGCCGCCGGTATCGGCGAGGAACTGGTGCGGCTGTCGGTCGGCATCGAATCCGCCACCGACATCGTCGATGATCTCGGCCAGGCGCTCCGTATTTCGCAGAAGGCTTGAACCATGCAGTTGTCCGTAAACGGCATAGACGCCTTCGTCGCCACCGGCGGCCGGGAATTCGATGCAGCCCAACCGACCGTGGTGCTGCTGCACGGCGCCGGCTTCGATCACACCGCCTGGGCCTTGCACAGCCGCTGGCTCGCCCATCACGGCCACAGCGTGCTGGCTCCGGACTTACCCGGTCACGGACGCTCGTCCGGTGCGCCAATCCCGACCATTGCCGGAATGGCCGACTGGACCGCCGCGCTGCTCGACGCCGCCGCTGTCACCAAGGCATGGCTCGTGGGTCATTCCATGGGATCGCTGATTGCGATCGAGACCGCGGCACGGCACCCGTCAAAGATCTCCGCACTCAGCCTGATCGGAACCGCGGCCACCATGACCGTCGGACCCGATCTGCTTAGGGCGGCAGAGGCGAACGACGTGTCGGCGAGCGATATGGTTTCGATCTGGGGCCTCGGCTTTCAGGCCGAACTGGGTGGCAGCCTTGCGCCGGGATTGTGGATGCACAGCGGAGCCCAGCGGGTTCTCGGGCAATGCCGGCCCGGCGTGCTGTTCAACGATCTTTCCGCCTGCAACACCTATCAAGACGCACTGGCCGCTGCCGCGCAGATCACGGTTCCGACCACCCTCATTCTCGGCGAACGCGATCTGATGACACCTGCGAAGGCCGGCAAGGCGCTCGCCGCCGCACTGCCCAATTCGCGCACCGTCGTGCTGCGCGGCGCCGGTCACATGATGATGGCGGAGCGGCCCGACGAGTTGCTCGCAGCGTTGCAGGGATAATCAGAGCCAAGCCATCCCTTCAGGCACCGCTTGGCCTGCTCGATTCGCTCTTCTGAAAAACTGTGGCTTCGCGCCCAGTGCTCGGCCGCGCCCTCACCATAAAGCTTCACGGCCTCGCGCACGGCCGGACGGGGAACTCGGCCCCATGGCCGCGGCCTTCGGGAACGAACGCTCCCGGCCGCGCGCCTGGAGCGTTGTGATATCCGGAGACCGGGTATATCGTTTGGAAAAATTATAAAGGGATGGGAGGACGCCATGTGCCGTCTATTCGCGCATCAACCGCAACGCGACTATGAATCGCAGACCCGGTCCTTGCGGATCGGAGGTCATTGCACCTCGATTCGTCTCGAATTGGCGTTTTGGGAAACGTTGGAGGAGATCGCGGCCAAGGAAGGCATGAGTCTCGCGAAGTTCCTGACACAGCTCCACAGCGAAGTTCTCGATCATCACGGCGAGGTCAACAATTTCGCATCGCTGCTGCGATGTTCCTGCCTGATCTACCGGTCGAGGCCGCCGGTTGGGGCCATGCCGGACTTTCGCGAAAGCAGCGCCCAGATTGTTCTGGACGCCGCCGAATAGCTGTCCGCCACCGGCGCGAGCGGATCCGATAGTTGGTCAAATAGTTATGGCCAAAGGGCTCCGTCCGTTCAGCGGACGGAGCCTGCGCTTTTTCGATTTCCTTTTTTTGGATTTCCTTTTTTAGATTTCCTTGCGCTGCATCGCCCCGGCAATGTGATCCGCCTGCCTGATGGCAAGTGCGACGATGGTCAGGGTCGGATTGCAGGCGGCCCCGCTGGTGAATTGGCTGCCATCCGAAACAAACAGATTCTTGATATCGTGGGTCTGGCCGAACTTGTTGACGACGCCGTCCCTTGGCTTCGCGCTCATGCGGTTGGTGCCCATGTTGTGCGTGCTGGGATACGGCGTGGTCGGATAGGTCACGGTCGCACCGACCGCCTCATAGACGGCGGAGCCCTGCTTGTAGGCATGATCGCGCATCGCGATATCGTTGGGGTGGTCGTCGTAATGCACGCTCGCGACCGGCAGGCCGAACTTGTCCTTGGCTTTCGGATCGAGCGTAACCCGGTTGGTCTCCTGCGGCATGTCCTCGCCGACCAGCCACATGCCGGCCATGCGCGGATATCCCTCCATCGCCGCGGTGAACGGGCGACCCCAGGCGCCGGGATTGAGGAATGCGGCCATGAAGGGCAGACCAAGCGATAGGGTCTCCATCTCGTAGCCGCCCATGAAGCCGCGCGACGCATCGTGCCGCGCCTCGTCACGAATGATGCCGGCCATGGTCGTGCCGCGATACATGTGGACCGATTTGTCGAACACCGCATAGACGCTGCCGGTCATGTGCCGCATGTAGTTGCGGCCGACCTGTCCCGAGCTGTTGGCAAGGCCATCGCTGAACATGCTGGAGGCGCTGTTGAGCAGCAGCCGCGGGCTTTCGATCGAGTTGCCGGCGACGGCGACGACACGCGCCTTCTGGCGTTGCGTCTTTCCCGCCTCGTCGGCGTAGACGACGCCGGTGACCTTGCCGGACGCGTCATGCTCGATCTTGAGCGCCATGCTGCTCGGACGAACTTCCAGATTGCCGGTCGCCTCGCCCTTCGGGATTTCGGTGTAGAGCGTCGACCACTTGGCGCCGGACTTGCAACCCTGGAAGCAGAAGCCGATCTGCTGGCAGGAGCCGCGGCCATCGCGCGGTTCGCTATTGATCGCCATCCGGCCGGTATGGACTTCCTTGTAGCCGAGCTTTCTGGCGCCGGCCTCCATCACCTTGAAATTGTTGTTGCCCGGCAATCCCGGAATGTTGTTGGTGCGGGTGACGCCCATCTTGTCCTCGGCCTTGGCGTACCACGGCTCCATTTCGGCGAGCGTGATCGGCCAGTCGAGCAGGTTGGCGCCGGGCACACTGCCATAGGCGCTGCGGACCCTGAATTCGTGCTCGTCGAATCGCAGCGAGGCGCCGGCCCAATGCACCGTCGATCCGCCGACCGATTTGACGATCCACGCCGGCAGATTGGCGAAATCCTTGGCGACCCGCCAGCTGCCCGAGGTCGTGCGCATATCCGTCCACGCCAGCTGCGTGAAACTCTCCCACTCATTGTTGATAAAATCCTGCAACTCGGTGCGCGGACCAGCCTCAAGGATCACAACCTTGACGCCCTTCTGGGCGAGTTCATTGCCGAGCGTTCCGCCTCCGGCGCCGGAGCCCACGATTACAACAACACCATCGTCATTCAGATCGAATTTTGTCATGTGATGTCCTCCCAACCGATGTTCTGCCTGACGTCCTCAGACTTTCGGCAGCCAGTCGATGTCGTTGAAACCGCGCTTGATGTAGCCGCCGTGCTCGGCGGAGGAGCCCTCGTAGCCGAACTTCGGCCACAGCTCTTCCTGGTTGTAGAGCGAGACGATGAGATCCGAGCGAAGCTTCTTGAAGAAATCGGTTTGTTCGATGCCCTGCAGCAGCACGATCCGGTCGGCCTCCCACGGCACCTGGGCATAGGCCGCGTTGTGCCGGTCCCGAGCGTCCTGATCGAGGCGGCGGACGCCGTCTTCCAGCAGGGTCTTGACCGCCGGATCTTTCGCGGCCTTGCCATCCCACGGCTTGATCGCGGTGATGTAGTAGCTGTCGACGAGGAAATCGTGCGGATAGATGTCGCGCGCGACCTTGACCAGGGTCTTCAGGGTCGACGGCGCCAGTGCGGTCGCATCGTCCGCCCACGCATCCTCGATGGTGAGCCCGGCGCTGGTGGCGACGGCCACCACGGGCGCCGCCGCGGCTGCGCCCTGCAGAAAGATCCGGCGGCTGTATTTGCTTCGACGATCAACCTCTCTCATGAGCTTCCTCCATTGAATTGTTGTGGTCGATTTGCGATTAGCCGAAGCGACCACCCTTCTGGATCACTTCGATCTTGTAGCCGTCGGGGTCGGCGACAAAGAAAAACCGCGCCAGCGTCGCCCCGTCATGCCTGAAATCGCGCAGCGGCCCCGGCGACAGTTTTTCCTGTTCGAAGCGCGCGTGCTCGGCATCCAGATCGTCAACCACCACGGCCAGGTGGCCATAGCCGTCGCCCGGAACATAGGGCTGCTTGCGATCGAAATTGACCGTCAGTTCGAGTTCGAACGGCGAAGACGGATGGCGCAGATAAATCAGGGCGAATTCCGGAAAGACAAGCCGGTCGGCGATTTGCAGCCCAAAGGCGCGCGCATAGAAATCGAGCGACTTCGCTTCATCGAGCACGCGGATCATCGAGTGAACCGGCTTTGCCATTCAGTTCAGTTCCCTAAGATAGGCAATGATCGCTGCGCGCGTTTCCGCCTTCGGCTGCCGATAGGCCATGACGGCGGTGGGAATGACGGCCTGCGGATTGGTCAGCCACGCATCGAGCCTGCCTTCGTCCCAGACGAAATTGGCTTGCGCAAAACCTGCCGAATAGTGGAAGCCGTCGAGTTTTCCAGCCTGCCGGCCGATCAGCTTGAACAGCGACGGCCCCTGCCGCTGCGGATCGGAAAGATTGTTAGTGTGGCAAGTGGCGCATTGCTGCTTGAAAAGCGCCGCGCCATCCGGCGGCTTCGCCGGCGGCGGAGAGATTTGTGCGGCCGCGAATTTGGCGGCCAATATCGCGCCGCAGATTCCCAGCCCGATTTCAGGTGCCGAACGCGATTTTCTCATCAACGTCTCCGTTGGTGCGAGCCAAGCTTTAGGCCATCGCAAACAGGCGGTGGTAGTAGCGGGCTGTTTCGCGGGGATTAAAAAGAAGCGGCAGGATCAGGGCGTGCCCACCCGATCCCCGAATGCTGCGTTGCACGTATCGGAAGCGACCGGCGTGCGGGTCAGGATAGACGCGGCGATGGAGACTGCGCATAGCAACCGGCGTTGACGAGAAAGTGTAACGCCATGGCGTGGGCTTTTGGGCTAATTGGCAAACGCATGCGCCCGGTCACGGCATGCATTGTTGTCACATCGATTTGGGAGGATCCAATGATAACGCTTTCGCACCGACGTCTCGCGTCAACTCTTGGCCTGCTCCTGTTTCCGGTCGCGCTGGCCTGCTCGCCTGCCTATGCGGACGGCACTCCGGCGCGCGTGCGTGGCTCCGTGGTGAGCCTCGACGGTTCAAAACTCGTCGTGCACGCCAAGGACGGCAAGGACGTCTCGGTCAACCTCGCGGACAAATTTACGGTGCTGGCCGTCGTGAAGTCGTCGATGGCGGATATCAAACAGGGCACGTTCATTGGCACCGCGACTGTCACCCAACCCAATTCGACCCTGCGATCCCAGGAAGTTGTTGTGTTCCCAGAAAATCTGCGCGGCTTTGGCGAGGGCCATTACCCCTGGGATCTCGGTTCCAGGAGCATGATGACAAATGCGACGGTCGCCAATGCCGTCAAGGGCGTTGACGGTCAAACCGTGACGGTCACCTATAAAGGCGGCGAGAAGACAATCGACATTCCCGACAATGTGCCGGTTGTTGCGCTTGTTCCGGCCGACAAGGCCGACATTACGCCCGGCGCCATGGTGTTCGTGCCGTCCGTCCGTCAATCGGACGGCTCTCTGACCAGCGGCGCCGTGCTATTCGGCAAGGACGGCGTGGTCCCGCCGATGTAGAGCCGGCGGCCCTGCACAATTCCGCGTGCCGCGCCATCGATGCGGATCGGCGCGGCGTGCGCGTGGCGACGTGGCTTGGTTGAGATGTTTCACCCTTAGCCTGACTTGCCGGAGCGGAAGCTCGGGAGGCAGGGACCTGTTCTTGCGACAACTAAAAGAAAGCCCTATCGTCCCGCGAAAAGCGTCCTGGCAAAGCATCAGGATTGGCACGAGAGGGAGAAGACAGTGGGTCGAACCGATCATCGGTTCAGCAATGCGTCGGGTATTGCCGTTGCTCAGGCAAAAGCTTCCGCAGCACATGAGGCTGCGGCGGACATTGCCCGCCAATTGCCATCCGATGGACTCGCGATGGTTCTTGTTTTTCTCTCACCCTATTACGACCCCCATGAATTTATCGCCGAAATAGCCCGGCTTCTGGGCACCACGCCTGTGTTCGGCTGCACCACCGCCGGGGAACTCGCGCCCGACGGCTGGGGCGACAACAGCGTCGTTGCCCTCGGATTCAGCGCGGAGGATTTCTCCATCGTCGCGCGGCCCCTTCCCGACCTCAGCAACTTTCGGGTCGAGGACGGCCGCAGGATCGGCACCGAGCTGCGGCAGGAATCGACGCGATGTTCGACGGAAGCCGAGGGACAAAATACCTTTGGTCTGTTGCTGATCGACGGGCTGTGCCGGCGCGAAGAGGCGGTAATGTCCGCCATCTACGCCTCGCTGGACAACATCCCGGTGGTGGGCGGATCGGCTGGCGACGGGCTGCGCTTCGAGAAAACCTGGGTGTTCTATGACGGTCAGGCCCATTCCGACGCCGCCATCCTCATTCTCCTGAAAACCGCGCTGCCGTTCCGGCTGTTCAAATGCGACAATTTCGAGCCTACAACGACAAAGATGGTCGTGACAGAGGCCGACGTCGAGCGGCGCGTTGTCAAGGAGATCAACGCCGAACCCGCCGCCGAGGAATACTCCCGCGCGGTTGGCATCATGGACACCAAGCTCGATGCGTTCTCGTTCGCCTCCCATCCGGTGCTGGTCCGCGTCGGCGGAGCGTATTATGCGCGATCGATCCAGCAGATGAACCCGGACGGCTCCTTAAGTTTCTTTTGCGCGATCGACGAAGGGATGGTTCTCACCGCGGCGCAGCCGCGCAATCCGATCGGGGCGATGCACGATCTGTTTGCCGAAACCCGTGACGAAATCGGCGATGTCTCGATTTATATCGGATTTGAGTGCGTGCTTCGCCGGCTCGACGCCGAACAGCATCAATTCGCGCGCGACATGTCCGAACTCTATCGCAGCAATAATGTCGTCGGCTTCCATACCTATGGCGAGCAGTATCGCTCGATGCACGTCAATCAGACGCTGACCGGGGTGGCCATCGGTAAGAGGCCGCAACCGTCATGAAGCAGCAAGGCGCAGACCAGATCGAGACGTTGCAACGCGAGACGGCGAAACTGAAGAAAATCAACGCCGCGCTGATGTCGCGCGTCGAGCGGTCGATCGACCAGCAGTACAATGCCTTTTCGCTGTTTGAGACGGCGATCGCGCTGGACCATCAGGTGCTGAACCGGACCCAGCAGCTGCAGGATGCGCTGCGTGCCATCGAACGCTCCAATGACTATCTCTACCGGGCCAAGCAGCAGGCCGAGGCGGCCAGTTCGCTGAAATCTTCGGTGTTGATTTCCGTGACTCACGATCTCCTGCAACCGCTGAATGCGGCGAGGCTGACGCTGTCGACATTCGCGGAGATGGGAGTTTCGGATCGGGGAGCCGCGCTGCTCGAACAGGTCGACCGCTCCCTTCTTACGCTTGAGGACCTGCTGAAGACGTTACTCGATATTTCGAAGCTCGACGCCGGCGTTTTGAAACCGGAGGCACGCCCGATACTGATCTCGTCCCTGTTCGATCCGCTCCGCAACGAACTTGCGCCACTGGCGGCAAAACGAGGTCTGTCGCTGAAAATCAGGCCTTCCTCGCTGGCGGTGATTTCGGACCCGCTGATGCTGCGTCGGATATTGCAGAATCTGCTCACCAATGCGCTCCGATACACCCAGCGCGGCGGGGTGCTGATGGGATGCAGGCGGAAGGGCGGCGAAGTCCGGATACAGGTTCACGATACCGGACCCGGAATACCGGAAGCACAGCGGCAGGCGATCTTTCAGGAATTCCAGCGCGGCGAAGCGGATACCGGAGACGGCGCCGGCTTCGGGCTCGGTCTCTCGATCGTGCGGCGGTTCGCGACCGTCCTTGGTCATGACGTCCAGCTTTCGTCGCGTGTCGGATGCGGATCGACCTTTTCCGTCACGCTGCCTTACACCGAACTCGAGATCGGTGCCGGAGCGGGGCGTGAGCTTCAGCACAATGATTTTCAGTTCAGCGGGCTGGAAGGCGCAAAAATACTGATTGTTGAAAACGATCCCTCCAGCGCGGCGGCGATGGCGCTGCTGCTTGAAAAATGGGGATGCGATGTCGCCAAGACGATTTCCACCTCGGACGCGCTGGAGCGCATTGGCGCGCTCGGCGGCGCGCCGGATGCGATCATCGCCGATCTTCATCTGGACAGCGATGAAAGCGGACTGGAGGCTGTCAACGCGATCCGGCGGCAGGTCAAGAGCGAAATCCCTGCCATGATCGTGACGGCCGACTATTCGGTCGAGGCGGCAAGAGAGGCTGCGGTTTATGGCTTCGAGCTTCTCAAAAAGCCGGTCAAACCGGCCGAAATGCGCTCATTGCTGTCTTTCCTGCTCGCGTGAGAACGCTCGTCGGGGCGAGCCTGTTCGGCCGCGAGAGCAGGATGCTCTAGATTTCGACCTGATCGGCCGGCTGATGCTTGCCGGGCGCTCCACCGGCCAGGCTGGCGAAATCGATCTTTGCGATCTCGATGATGGCATTGGTGCGGCTGAAAACGTTCAATTTGCGCAGAATATCCGATACATGGACCTTAACCGTGGTCTCGCAGATCTTGAGTTCGTAGGCGATTTGCTTGTTCTGCAGACCCTTGCGCAACATGTCGAGCACCCGCAATTGCTGGGGCGTGAGGTCGTGAAGACGCTTTAACAGTTCGCGATTGTCGATCTTGGGCCGTCGCGTTATCGCGGCATCCCGGTAACGCTTGGGAAGATAAATCGTCCCTTGCAACACCTCACCGATGGCGTCCGCAATCTCGCGCCGCGAGGTCGATTTGGGAATGTAGCCGGATACGCCGAGCGCAAGAACGTTCTGGACGATCTTCACGTCTTCATATCCTGAAACGATCACGACCGGTGTTTTCGGAAAGGCTTTCCGAACCCGCATCACTCCCGATAGCCCGGTGGTGCCGGGCATCGACAGATCAAGAAGGACCAGGTCCAGCTGATGGGTGGAGGAAAGCACCTCAATCGCCCCATCGATCGAAGTCGCCTGCAGAATCTCGGCTTCAGGATTTGCGAGGCACACGGCACTCTCCAGCGCCTCGCGAAACAGCGGATGATCTTCGACAATCAGGAACCGGGTCACGTGTCGGTCATCCTTGTGCTCTTCCCGATCATGCGCAGCGTCTTGGTCGCACCGCGTCATTCGATGTCCGCCGTTATCACATTGGACCAGTTGCAATATAGTTGGACGAATGGGTTAGCGGAAGCTCGAACTCATTGCATCGCGCTAGCCGGTCGCCAGGGAACTCTGGCGGCGGAGTCCGGCACCGGCGGCGCCTTTTGCGCCCTACGACTTAGTAAGTCCTTGCATCATCGCAGCTATTGATGATCATAGCGAATGCGCCGACAACCAATGTCGGGCAAATCCACGACAGGGAGGTCGCATGGGAGGCTATGCTGCGCAGCGCGCGCCGGAGCGGGTTCGACCTGGAACCGATGCCGCCGCCTTGAGCCTCGGCCGATCGGTCCTGGTCGACGGATGGCCGCGGGGCCACGCGATTGGTCCAAACTGAGCAGCCAGGCATCCCGATGGATTCCGATAAAGCGGCCGGTCCGCCCGCACTTGATGTCGATCATGTCGGCCATCGTTATGGTCCCCAGATCGCCCTGGACGACGTCAGCCTGACCGTCATGCCGGCGTCATTTACCGTGCTGCTGGGCCTGAACGGCGCCGGCAAGTCGACGCTGTTTTCGCTCATCACACGACTCTATGCGATCCGCTCCGGCAGCATCCGCATTCTCGGCCATGACATCATGCGCGAGCCGGGCGCGGCATTGAGCCGGCTCGGCGTGGTGTTCCAGTCGCGCGCGCTCGATGCCGATATCTCCGTCCAGCAAAATCTGAAGTACCATGCCGCGCTGCACGGCATCGGCCGCAAGCAGGCGGATCTGGAAATCGCACGTGTTCTGGATCTGGTGGCGATGACCGACCGGCGTCGCGATCGGGTCAACACGCTGTCGGGCGGGCAGATGCGGCGCGTCGAAATCGCAAGGGCGCTGCTGCATCGCCCAAAGCTTCTGCTGCTCGACGAACCGACGGTGGGCCTCGATATCAAATCGCGTGCCGACATTCTCGGGCACGTTCGGCGGCTCCTGACCGCGGAGAGCATCGGCGTGCTCTGGGCAACGCACCTGATCGATGAAGTTGGAGACGACGACAACGTCGTGGTTCTGCACCAGGGCCGCGTGCTGGCAAAGGACACGGTCAGGAATGTGATTGCCGCCTCGGCGGCTTCAAACATGGCATCGGCATTCACCAAATTGACGCAGGGTGCCGGCGCCGACGCGGCAGGAATTGTCACATGACCGACATAACCACCACGGACATAACTACCGACGTGACGGCGGATCGCGGCCACACCCTCGCGCAATATCTGATCTGCATGCAGGGCATCGTCTGGCGCGAAGCCTTGCGCTTCATCCATCAGCGCGAGCGCTTCGTCTCCGCGCTGGTGCGGCCGCTGGTGTGGCTGTTTATTTTTGCCGCCGGCTTCCGGCAGGTTCTCGGCGTCTCGATCATTCCGCCTTACGAAACCTATGTTCTTTACGAGGTCTATATCGCGCCCGGGCTGGTCGCCATGATCCAGCTTTTCAACGGCATGCAGTCGTCTCTGACGATGGTCTATGACCGGGAAACCGGCGGAATGCGGACGCTGCTGGTCAGCCCGTTCCCGCGCTGGTGGCTGCTGACATCGAAACTGCTGGCCGGCACGCTCGTCTCAATCCTTCAGGTCTACGCCTTTCTGCTGATCGCCTGGTTCTGGGATATCGAAGCGCCGCCGCTCGGGTACCTGACCTTGATCCCGGCGCTATTGCTGTGCGGATTTATGCTGGGCGCGTTGGGGATGCTGATCTCGTCGCTGATCAAGCAGCTTGAGAATTTCGCCGGCATCATGAATTTCGTCATCTTCCCGATGTTCTTTGCCTCATCTGCGCTTTATCCGCTGTGGCGGGTGCAGGAATCGAGTCCGCTGCTCTATTACATCTGCCTGTGCAATCCCTTTACCCACGCGACCGAACTCATTCGCTTCGCCTTCTATGCGAAGATCGCCTGGGTATCGTTGCTGGTCGTGGCCGGCTACACCACCGTGTTCCTGCTCGGAGCGATCGCCGCCTACGATCCGGCGCGCGGCTTTCTGGCGCGCCGGAAAGGCCCCGGAAACTGAGACCTGGCGCCAAGCGCCGGGTCTCTAGAACGTCGCCTTCAGGCCGGCATAAAGCGCAAGCGGCCGCGCCGGGCTGAGCGACCGCGGATCGGTAAACGGCGCGCCGCCATTAGTGAAATTGGGGACAGCGGCAGTGTCGAAGAATGTTCCGTAGCTTGCGTAGTGATTGTTGAAGATATTATCCGCGCGCACGTAGACCTGGTACGTCTTGTCGATTTGATAGGACGCGTGCAGGTTGACGACCGCGTAGCCAGGCAGCTGCGCCGCCTGATTGGATGCGTCGCCCACGAAATACTGGCTGCTGACATACAGCAAGTCGCCGCCGACCTTGAATGCGTCGGTGACGTTATAGTCGAAACCCAGCTTGACGCGGTGTCGCGGGATCGCCGGAATCTGGTCGCCCGGCAGCACCTGGATATTTCCGTTTGCGTCAGCGAACGGGCTATTGGAGCCGAGCGTCAGGGAGTTGAGGAAGCGTGCATCGATAAAGGCATAGCTTGCATGGAGTTCATAGGCGCCGGACTTCAGGTTGGACTCGGCTTCGATGCCCTGGCGGCGCGTCGAACCGACGTTCTGGAAATAGCCGAATCCCTGCAAGACCGGATCCGGAATTGAGAGGATGTCATTCGAATTTATGGTGCGGAAGGCGCCGAGCTTCCACCCGAGCGTGCCGATGCCGGCGCCGAAGTCGTGCGCG
This sequence comes from uncultured Pseudomonadota bacterium, assembly GCA_963729395.1. GTDB lineage: Bacteria > Pseudomonadota > Alphaproteobacteria > Rhizobiales > Xanthobacteraceae > Bradyrhizobium. Next base: position 136,235 of record CAVSOS010000007.1, read on the forward strand.
CCGCGCAGGCCGGCCTCAACGGTTTTTGACACTACTTGCTGCAGCGGCGGGTCGGAGACGAGAAATGTTGCGAGGATGCAGGGATGGGCCGGATCGGCGCAACCGAGCTCCAGCGGGGTCGGCGCACGATTGGCCTCGGAATAGCCGGCATATGCCGTTAAGCCGGAGTTGATCTTATAGGTGCCGCCGATGGTCGGATTGAACCGGGTGTAGGTGTCATTTCCGTTCAGCGCGCTGCCGAGCTGATCTTGCAGGGTTATGTTGGCGACGTTGAAGCGGCCGCCGCCCGTGATCGAGAAGGCATTTGTGACGTCGAAGGTGTCGAGCGCATAAAGCCCGCTATACTGGTTGACGGTACGGAGTCCGACCGGTCCATCCGAAACCGGGACGCCGGACTGACCGAGGAAGATGCCGCTCCCTTCGACGACAAAGTTTGGATTGATGGTGCCCAGTTCGGCCGTGGCCGCGAAATGCGTCACGCTGTAATCGAAGCTGCCTCCGACCACAAAATGATTGTTGTGCCCGAACAATTGATCGGTATTGGTCACCTGCAAGGACGCTCCCGTCGTCGTCGACTGTGTCGTCGTTCGATCGATTTCTCCCAGGATGGCACTCGGATCGAATGGATTGGCGAGCTGCATACCATTGAGACCATTCGCCGGCGTGCTGCCGTTGCCAAAGCACAGCAGCATCGCATTGGCGTCGCAGGGCTGGGCTCCGGTCGGATTGCCGTCCTGGGTCTGCTGATTGAAAATCCGCGCATGCGCGATACCTTCGATAGTCCAGGTCGGCGTGACATCGACCTTCCCGGTCAGATTGATATAGCCGACGCGATTTTCCGAGGTTTGCGGCGTAGTGTAGACAGCGCCCCAATTCTGCTGAAGCAGTTCGGCCGGCACAGTCGTAGCTGCACCGAAGGTGTTGTCCGCGGCCCCCATATTCATGTGGAATTCGCTGCTGTCGGTCTTGTAGCCGACGTCGCCGTAAAACCGGCGAATGTTCGATGTCGAAAATTTGCGAAAGCCGTCGTCGTGAAGCCCTTCGATCGCGCCATAGACGGCAAAATTATCGATCTGCTTGCCCCATTGCCCCGAGCTTTGAATGCGCCCGTAGGAGCCGGCCATGGTATTGATCTCGGCGCCGTGGTAGTTGAAGCCATCCTTCATCTGAATGTTGAGCGCGCCGCCCAATGCATTGAGACCGAATGCGGGATTATTGGTGACGACGGCGACCGATCGAATGGCCGCGGTCGGTATCAGATCCCAGTTCATGGTGTCGCCGAAGGCTTCGTTGATGCGAACGCCATTCTGGTAAACCGCGAGCCCCTGCGGGGTGCCGGACACCGGCGAGGAGACGAAGCCGCGAAATTCCACGTCGGGCTGGAAGGGATTGCCCGCGACCTCGTTCACGATGATCCCCGGCACGCTCTGCACCAGGGCGTCGGCGATGTTCAGCGACTGGGTGCGCGCGATAGCGGCTGCATCGACGACGGTAACGGCAGCCGGCACCTTGTCGGCATCGATGCTGCCGCTGGCCAGCGGCGTTGTCGAATACACCGGCACCACCGGCAGCCTCCGGACCACGCGAGTTGCATTGAGGTCGCGGCCGCGCTTGACGCCCGGCTTCGTCCCCTGCACCACGATCGGCGGCAGGGCCTGAACAGCGCCGGGCGCATCCTGGGCGTGAACGCATTCCGGCGTCATCAGACACATCGTCGAAACCAGCGATGTGGTCGAAACCAGCGACGCCCATCGCAACTTCATAACCCGCTCCCCGGCCGCGCGCGGCTCGAAATCCACCGCCCTTCGGACAGCCCCGACGCTAGGGCGCAAATGCCCGGTCAGCATCCCCAAAAAGTGATCATCATTCGGGAATCTTTTGATTTGAGATCGGGAAAAATTCCCGATCAGGAGACCGCGTCCTGGAAAACCGGCTTACGGCGGGGCACCGCGGGGAACCACAGCCTCGACCGTCAACCCACCCTCGGTCGAGGCCACCGTCATCGTGCCACCCAGCGCCATCACGCGCTCGCGCATTCCGGTCAGGCCGAGACCGAACTTGTGATCGGATGGAAGACCCTCGCCGTTGTCCTGAATCCGCACGCGCGCCGCTCCGCCTTGCAAGCCGTTGCCCGAGGATTTCGGCACGGGTTCGATGGTCACAGAGACATGCGTCGCGCCGGAATGGCGGAAGACATTGGTCAGGGCTTCCTGAACGACCCGGTAGATCGTCAATTCGGCGGTCTCGCCCATGTCGCCGAGCGATTGCGAGACGCCGGTTTCCACGACAACGCCGGGGTTGGCGTCGCGCCATAGCCGCACCAGCGCCCCGAGCGCCTCGTTCAATCCAAGCTCACTTAGTCCGGCAGGCCGCAGCTTTTCGAGGACACGACGGTTGAACTGCTGCAGGGCATTGACCTGGTCCAGCATCGCATTGCCATGCTTGCGAACGCCATCGATATCGGGTTTTGCGATATCGGCGACCCGCATCAGCGACGTCGCGTGCGCGCGCAAGGCAAACAGATAGGGCCCAAACTCGTCGTGCAATTCCCTGGCGATTTCCTTGCGCTCGACATCCTGCAGCGACACCACCCGTTCAGCCAAACGCTGCTTGTCCTCGACGGCGCTGCCGAGTGCGTTCGCCAGATGATTGAGCTTGTCGCAGATATCGGCAATCTCGGCCGAACCGGTCGGCAGCACGCGCGTGTCGTAACGGCCGGCCTCGATGCTTGCCATCGCGTCCGCGAGCGACTGAATGGGCGCCAGCGCCCGGCTCACAACGACTATCGTAACCAGAAACAGCGCGACGGCGAGCGCCGAACCGATCCCGACCTGGGTGACAATGCCGTCCCAGATTTCCGCGATCTCGTCGGTCGGATGCGATGCGATCACCAGCGAACCCAGCGATTTGCCCTGGACGACAATCGGCACGCTTTCGCTCGCCTGCTCCGGGCGGACCAGAGCGATGAACCATGCCGGTGGTGCATCGGCGCCCCCGTCGGCCACGGTCGCCCCGGCCAGTTCTTCCCCGGCTTCCGGCACTTCGCCCCCGCGCGTTACGGTGACGTGACGCAGCCTCTGCAATCCATCGACGATCGTTGCCAGCTTGGCCTCGGGGTCGGCGCTGTCCTTGAGATCGCCGACCGACGCCTCGATGAATTCGCGCGCCAGCCGGATCACGCTCTCGTCCTCCGCCTGCACGCGAGGCCCGGCCTCCAACAACAGCCGCCCGATATTGATGGCGAGGCCGAGAACCAGAACCAGAGCGAACAACGCGATGAGACGCATTCGCAAGGAGAGCTTTTGCCACATGACCCCGTTCCGCAGTGCTGCCGCCTCGCGTCCACCCAGGATGCCGTTGACAGACAAAAATGGCGGCTATCTAATTGAACGCTACAGCATTTTCACCACGTATGCATACGGTGGCACAGGGACGGTTTGGGATACAGGGACGGTTTGAGATGAAGAGAACGGCCGCAGCGGCGAGGCCCGTTTCCCCGGCGGTTGGCGCGACGACGTTGCCGGAAGGTAAACCGACGCGGGTGCTGATCGTCGACGATCACCCGATCGTCATTTCCGGTTGTCGTGCATTGCTGGCGAGCGACCCGGACATTGTCATCACCACGGCGGCGGATGCCGAGAGCGGAGAGGCTTCCTTCGTCGCCGAGCCGCCCGATATCTGCCTGATCGATATCAATCTGCCGAGCGTTTCCGGCTTTGAACTGGTGCGGCGGATCCTGCGGCGCGATGCATCGGCCCGCATCATCATGTTCAGCATGAACGACGACCCGGTGTTCGCGGCACGGGCCATCGAAGCCGGCGCCAAAGGCTATGTCTCGAAATCGGGGGATCCCGACGATCTGATCGTTGCGATCCGCGAAGTCGCCAAAGGCAACGTCTTCTTGCCCGCCTTGCTCGCCCAAAGCCTCGCCTTCGCCGGGCCGTCATTTGGCTCAAGCCGGCTGGCGCGGCTGACACCGCGCGAAATCGAAATCCTGCGCCTGCTCGGGACCGGCAAGAGCCTTTCGGAAATCGCCTGGCTGATCAATGCGTCGTACAAGACGGTCGCCAACACATCCTCGCTGATGCGGCAGAAACTCGGCGTGCGTACCTCGGCCGAACTGGTGCGGCTGGCGATTGAATCCAAACTGGCGTGAAAAAGTTCAAAGCATGATGAGATTAGATTGATCCGCAGAGGCAACGGAAGCGCGCTCCCTCTCCCACCCAACTCGGGTTTACCCGAGTTGGGCATCCAATATTGTCGAAGTCGGATATATCCGGCTTCGATCGGGAGAGGGTTGGGGTGAGCGACTTACAATCTCTCGTGTCTAACGCCCCTCACCTGATTTGCTTCGCAAATCGACCTTTCCCCAATGGGGAGAGGTGAAATGAGCCCGCCGACAGACCGATTCAACAAAAGCCATCCTGCTCCAGATCGCGCCGGTAAGCCACGCTGTCAGGTCGCAATCTGGCCCACGGGCAACATCCTCAGTTCCTCAAGAACACGATCGATCACCTGCTTGCTGCGCATTCCGCGCGGCGGCGGCAGCGCAATCTCCCTGACAATGCTGGCCGGCCTCGCCGACAGAAAGTACAACCGATCCGCCAACTGGACCGCATCGCGAAGGTCGTGCGTCACCAGCAGCGTCGTCATGCTGTGCCGCTCGGTCAGCACGGCGACTTCCTCGCGCAGCCGGGCCGCCACCGCTTCATCCAGCGAGACGAACGGCTCATCAAGCAAAAGAAAATCGGGGCGCACCGCGAATGCCCTGGCGATGGCCACGCGGCGGGCGAGGCCGAGCGAGAGTTCGCCGGGGTAATGCGCCAGATGCGACCCAAGTCCCAGTGTTCCAATCAGGTCGGCCAGATCGTCCAGCGACTCATGGGCAGGAAGCACAAGCCTGATATTTTCCGCAACCGTTCGCCAGGGCAACAGCCGCGGCTCCTGGAATACGATTCCGAGGCGGGCGCCCGGAACGCGTCGTTCGCCGGTGAAATCGGTATCCAGCCCGGCTGCGATGTGCAGGATCGTCGTCTTGCCGCAGCCGGACGGGCCGATCATCGCACCAAAACCGCCGGCTTCAAGCCGCAAGTTCAGTCCGCGGATAATCTCGACGGGCGTGCCCTCGGCCGAAACAAAGGTCTTGGCGTCGATGCGAAGCTCAAGCGGGCCGGCGCCGCCATCGGTTTGTTCGTCGTTCAAGCGGTTGCACCAGCAGGGTTTCGATCGCGAGCATAAGTGCCACGAACGAGATCGCATAGCTTAGAATCTTGGTCATATCGAACAGCGAAAACGCCGACCCCAGCACAAACCCGACGCCGTTGGGGCGCCCGATCAGTTCGACAACCAGCACGATCTTCCAGCTGATCGACAGGCTGGATCGCGATACCGCGGCCAGATAGGGCGCAAGCTGGGGCAGGACGACATGCCGAATCCGGGTGAGCCATTTCATCCTGAACGCCTTGGACATGTCGTCCAGACCGGCATCGAGCGACCGGACACCCTCTCGCGTGACGACGATGACGTTGGGCAGCTTGTTCAGCGCCACCGCGATGATCGCCGCGGTCTCGTTGAGACCGATCCAGACATAGGCAAAGATGATGACGACCAGCGCGGGAAGATTGAGCAGCACGATCAGCCATGGATCGGCATAGCGGTCCACCGTCTTCCAGCGCCCCATCGCATAGCCAGCGACGACGCCAAGGGAGAAGGCGACAGAGAAGGCGGCCAACACCCGCGCCAGCGTGCACGCCATCTGGAAGGGCAGTTCGCCGGAACGGATATCAGTCAGGATCGCCGTACCAACGCTCCACGGATCCGGCAGCAGCCGCGAATGCGCAAGTGCGGCGGCCAGCGCCCAGAGCACCAGCAGAGCGGCGAGCGACAAGACCCTCGCCATGGCTACTCTCCGCCGGACGACGGATGATAATACAGGCCGGGATCAAGTTCCCTGGCCGGGCCGACAAGCCCGGGCTCGGCGATGTTCACCAGCGCCTCGAACAATGTGCGTGCATCGGTTTCCTCCGCACCCACCGAGCGGCGCGGTATCCCCTGCCTGGTACGTTCGCGAAGCGCCAGGAAAGTTGCGTCGTCTTCCGCCCGCATCAACGGCCGCAATGCATCCCATTCCACGTCCGAATCCAGCAGGATATCGTTGGCCTGTCGCACGACCGACAAAAAGCGATCGATGGTGTCCTTGTGGGCGGTGGCGAAGCTCTCCGGGAAAACATAACCGGTGAGCGAGAGCGGTTCCCTCAGTCCCAATTCGGTCTCGGCCTCGCGCACGTCGAACAGCCGGCGATAACCGTGGCTCTCCAGCTGCGCGCAGAAATTCCAGAAATTGAGGCTTGCTTCCGCTTCGCCCTGCAGGAGTTTTTGGTAGATCAAGGGCGGCGCGCCGTATTGCAGCGTCGCCTCGCGCCTGAGATCGATGCCGTGGCGGATCGCCGTCGCCTGCACGATCAGCCAGCTCTTGTCGAGCGGACCGCCGGCGATCGACAGGATGCGGCCTTTCAGATCCGCAAGGCGGCGAATTGCCGAGTTGTTCCTGGTCATGATCGCGCCGGCGGCGGTTGAATAGGGGTAGAACTGCAATTTCATCCCCAGCGCCCGCTCCCGCGCCACCCAGAGCCAGTCAACAACGGCGATATCGACCGTGTCCGCGTTGAGGGCGAGCTTGCCCGCATCCGGAGACGCCATTTCCGTATTGATCAAATTCAGATTTGCCGCCTGGGCCAGGCCATGGCGGCGGATGACGTCGAGCTGCCACGCAAAGGTGCCGGTGCGCTGCACACCGATCCGCAATTGATCGGCCGCGAACGCCGCAGAAGAGGCGCCAACCAACAGCAGCGCGAGGAAGATCAGGCGCAGTTTAGCCATTTTCTGGGGAATCCGTCCCGATTTCATGCAGCCGATTTGCCGAGGATGCAATTTTTTGCAAGTGGTGCATCCGCGCTGGATGCTGTCAAGCCAGCATCATGTCGGCTTGGTGCGCTCGTGCCTGGAGGCTTGCTGCTTCGGAACCGGCAGTTCGATCTTGCCGATCTCGATCACGGCCTTGTTGCGGCTGAAAAGCTTCAGTTTGCGCAAAATCTCGGTGACATGGGCCTTGACGGTCAATTCGGCGAGCTTGAGCTCGACCGCGATGTGTTTGTTCTGAAATCCGCGCCGGATCAGTTCCAGCACGCGAAGCTGCTGTGGCGTCAGTTCCGCGAGCCGCGCGCGCAAGGCCTCGGTGAGATTTGCGCTGCCCTGTTCGTTCCGCATCACGAAATTGTTCGGAATGGAAATAGAGCCACTCAACACCCGCTCGATCGAAAGCGCCAATTCGCCCTTCGAGGTCGATTTCGGCAAATAGCCCGCAGCACCCAGCGACAGCGCTTCGCGAATGACCTGTTGGTCCTCATCGCTCGAGACGATCGCGACCGGCAGCCGCGGATGGGTTTCGCGCAGGCGCAAAAAGCCGGAAAATCCGGTCGCGTCAGGTAAGCACAGGTCGAGCAAGGCAAGATCGATCCCCTGCTCGGCCGCAAGGATATCGAGCGCTCCCTTGATCGACATCGCCTCGAAAATCCTTGCATCCGGATGTGCCAGGCGCACGGCATTACCCAAGGCTTCGCGAAACAGCGGATGGTCGTCAATGATCAGGAAGCTGGTCAATTCCTGGCCTCCCCGGCCGTCGAAACCCGCAAGCCGCCATGATTAGCTTTGCCTGAAGAGGATTAAACCAAAGCTTCTCGACCTGATCGGGTTCCAATGCCTGCCAAATCCAGTTCGGGTTATTCCGCGGGGCTCTGTACGGTCATCAGGTAAGCGTACACGTCGTTGAGCTGGTTATCGTCGAATACGTCTTTCCAGGAGGGCATGCCCTTGGCCGGGCGTCCCTCATGAACAGTCTTCCAGAATGTATTGCGCACGTCATCTGCATAACGCAACCGCAGCCGCCGAAGATCGATCCGACGCTCGCTCTGCACGGCGTCAGGACCATGGCAATGCGCGCAAGTGCCATTGAAGATTTCGTGTCCCTCGTTCACCGCTTCAGGAGTGGCGGCGGACGCCGCTGCCGCCGAATCGGCCATCGCAGAGGTGGCTGTCGCCTGCGCCAGAACGACCGGTTGCGCTGCACGGTCCAGCGATGCATGCATGAGCAGCGGCCGAGCGACAGCGGCACCAAGCTTGATCGGGGCGTCGGTGGGAAGGCCATATTTTGCCGAAAGCGAGGGAATCAGGGCCTCCAGCGCCGGCAGTTGCGCGTCGACCTGATCACGCAACTCCGTCGACCCCTTCGCAAAGCCGATCGCGACGGGCCAGAACAGACCCTCACCGTCGGTCGTCCGGATTTGGTAGCGGTCGCCGTATTCGGTCTTGTTGAGCCAGCCGGCGACCGGTCCCCAGATGAAGGCGACATCGGCCTTGCCCTGGTCGAGCGCCTTCATGCCTTCCTCGGGAGACAGCACCGTCACCTTTTCGATCTCGTCGCGCAAGGCCAGGAGGTTCTGGGGAGTGGTTTGATATTGCACTGCGACGCGGAACGGCTTGAGATCGTCGATGCGGGAGATGTTGCGACCCTTCGCAGTCACCAGCGCATAGCCTTCGCTGGCGATCGGCTTCGAAAAAATCACCGCTGGTCCCATGAAATCTTCGCTAGGCGTCAGGCCGATCATGGCGTCGCATTGTTTGCCGAGCAGGGTGACGCGCACGGTGCGTTTGCCGAAATATGACTTGTACCAGTCGTAGGCGACCGGCCGCCCCAGCGCCTTGGCCAGAGCCTGGCCGATTTCGAGGTAGATCCCCGGCATCACGGGATTATCGCTCGAGAACGGCATGTTGGTCGGATCGGCACAAAGCCGCAGCGGCTTCGCTTCGTCAGCGCCGGCCATCGAGGCCGGCGCCGTCAGCATCAGTGTGACGAAGGGAGCGAGGATGAACGCTGCCGACCGGAAACCGCGAGCCTTGATATTGCAAGTGCGAGTCTTGCGATACCATCCGGCCCTGATCGGAAATTCAGCGAACAACCCCGACTCCATCTTCCACGCTCCTATTGAAGGGCGAACACGAACAGTGCGCCGCCTTCAGGTGCCGCCGCGGTCATCTTCTTGCCGACTTCTCCGAGGAAAGCCGGAAGCGATGCGGTGCGGCCGACTACGATGGCGACATATTGCTTGCCGTCCACCGAATAGGTGACCGGGCCGGCGCCGATACCGGAACCGAGGTTTTTCTTCCAAAGCACGTTGCCGCTCTTGGCGTCGATGGCATGGAAGTCGCCGTGCAGGTTGCCGTAGAACACCAGATTGCCGCCGGTCGACAACGTGCCGCCGTTGAACGGCAAGTCCTGCTTGATGCCCCAAACCTTCTTCTGGGCAACCGGATCCCATGCGATAAGCTCGCCGAGGAACCCGCCGGGACCTTCCTTGGTCGGGAATTCGGCGCCGAGATAGAACACGCCACGCTTGTAGGAAATATCGCTCACCGACCAATCCATGCAAACGTTGTTGGTCGGAATGTAGACCAGCCCGTTATCCGGATTGAACGACATCGGCTGCCAGTTCTTGCCGCCGATCAGATTCGGACAAATGTCCTTTGCCGGATGGCCTGGTCCCGGGCGCTTGTCCGGATCTTCCGTGGCCCGCATCGTGTTGATGTCCCATTTGCTGGCCCAATTCGTCGAGGCAACGAATTTTTCCGCGGAAAGGACTTTTCCGGTCTCGCGATTGGCGACAAAGAAGAACCCGTTGCGGTCCGCCTTCATCAGCGCAGGAACTTCCTTCCCATCCATTTTCAGGTTGGCAAGGACGAGCTCGTTGACGCCGTCATAATCCCAGGCATCCGCCGGCGTTCCCTGGATATGCCATTTGATCTTGCCGGTGTTGGGATCGATCGCCAGCGTCGAGGCGGTGTAGAGGTTGGTCAGCTTGCCGAAATTGCCGTCGCCGGTCGAACGAACGCCGGTATTCCATGGACCGGGATTGCTGGTGCCCCAAAAAACCGTATCGGTCTTTTCGTCGTAGGAGCCGACCAGCCAGGCCGCGCCGCCGCCGTGCAGCGCCGGTATCGCCCTTCCAGGTGTCGCTACGTTGGCTCGCCGGGAGCCGGAACGGTGAAGGTCTGCCAGACCTGCTTGCCGGTATTGATGTCAAACGCCTGCAGCGAGCCGCGAACGCCATATTCGCCGCCGCCGAAGCCGGTGATGACCTTGTCGCTGAACGACCAGCGGCGGCGAGGTGATGACCGAGCCCTGCTTGTAGTCGACGACGGTCGGTGGTCCACAGCTCCTTGCCGGTCTTGGCGTCGAGCGCCACCAGCTTGCCGTCGAGCCGGCCGACGAAGAGCTTGCCGTCGGCATAGGACACGCCGCGGCTGTTGACGTCGCAGCAGGCGAATTGCAGCACATCGTCCGGAATTTCCGGCTCATAGGTCCATTTGCGTGCGCCGGTCGCGGCGTCAATCGCATAGACGTATTTCGGGCCCCAGGACGTCGAGACGTACAGCGTGTCGCCGATGACGAGCGGCGACGACTCGTTCGAGCGCAGTGAGGCGAGCGGGAACGAATACACCAGCGACAGCTTGCCGACGTTCTCGCTGTTGATCTGCTTGAGTGGACTGTATCGCGTGTTGCCGTAATCATGTCCCGCGACCGCCCATTGATTGGTATCGGCCACCGCCTTGTCGACCGAGTTGTTGGCGCCTGCGCCGATCGTCCCGATCATCAGACTGGCAACGATCGACGCACCAGCCAGGAAACCCCTACTCCTCAACGTCATCTGCAACCTCCCAATGTGTGTTGTTTGCCGCGTTCGCAACTCGATGAACTGGGTTCGCGGGGCGTCTGTGTCGGCCAACGACGTCCACGCCGACGGCGCGTCATCGCTTGGGAATTACAGCATCGGAATTTCACGCACAGTATTGGCGGAAGGTAGTAGTCCCGATTGCGACCAGAAGTTATTCGTGTAATCCGCGCGGATCGCGCATTTCCATCGCGTTGATGATGCGTCTATCGCACCCGATCACGGGTCGCAGCAACGCATGAGTCGAGACGCCGGACGCACGCATGTCTGCGCAGAACATATTTCGCAGTGTCCGAATCGTGACGCTGACCGCAGCTATGGCGTGGCCGGTTTCCGGCTAGCTAGATTTTCTTTCCGTCCGGGCCGAACTGCTTCAGATAGGCGATGACGTTGTCGATGTCGGCGCCGACCGGCAGACCGGCAAAAGCCTTCTTGGTACCGGGGACTATCGCGCGGGGATTTTTCAAATACTCCTTGAGCGTCGCCTCGTCCCAGGTCAGGCCTGAATTCTTATTCGCATCGCTGTAGGCGAAGTCGGCAATGGCTCCGGCGCGGCGACCGACAATTCCATTCAATGGAGGCCCGACGCCGTTCCTGGCGGCTTCGCCGACCTGATGGCAGATCTTGCACCTGGCGAAGACCTTCTCCCCGGCGGCAATGTCCCCTGCAAGCGCCCCGCACGCCGAGAGCGCCCAGCCGGAAACCGCAACCAGCGCGAGAGCCTTCATCTGATCTACCCCCCTTGATCGGCGCGACGACGGCAGCCATCCTTTGATGGAGATTGCCGGCCCTTCCGTTCGCAAAAACGACCCGAGATTAGATGGTTGCCGCAGCCGATCAATCCTCGGGAAGTGCCAGGCGCAAAAGGGGCGCGATCCGGGGCCGTCGCCAAACCCAAGTCGCCAGATAAATCAAGCGATTACACAGGGGTACGTCTACTACCAAGATAGCGATTACAATTGCGTTGTCATCGTGATCTTATCAAAGCCAGACCAATAAAATTTCGGGAGGATTGAGCGTGTCCAGCATAAAACTGACGGTCAATGGCAAACAGGTTTCGGCCGAGGTCGAAGACCGAACGCTGCTTGTGCATCTGTTGCGCGATCATCTGGGACTGACAGGAACTCACATCGGCTGCGATACCAGCCAGTGCGGTGCCTGCACGGTTCATATCGACGGACGGTCGGTCAAATCCTGTACGGTGCTGGTGGGGCAAGCCAACGGCTCGAGCGTCACGACCATCGAGGGGATAGCAAAGGGCGACGAATTGCATCCGATGCAGGTCGCCTTTCGCGACAATCATGGGCTGCAATGCGGCTACTGTACGCCGGGCATGATCATGGCGTCGATCGATATCGTCAAACGCCATGGACCGAACCTCGATGAGGTGACGCTGCGCCAGGAGCTTGAGGGCAACATCTGCCGCTGCACCGGCTATCATAACATCGTCAAATCGGTACTCGACGCCGCCGGCCGCATGAAGGTTGCGCAGGCCGCTGAATAGCGTTCCGACCTGCCAATTCGGCTATTTCGATATCGGCCTCGGAATATCGATCACAGAATATCGAATACAGAATAACCAATCAGGTAGTCGCAGGCGCGCAGGCAAGTTGGTGCGCAACAAGCGAGACAGGGAGATCACATCATGGGAATCGAAGGCATTGGCGCACGGGTCGTTCGCAAGGAAGACAAGCGTTTCATCACCGGCAAGGGCCGTTACGTGGATGACATCCGCCTCCATGGCATGACCTATGCCGCGTTCGTGCGCAGTCCGCACGCCCATGCCAAAGTGAAGGGCATCGACAGCTCCGAGGCGATGAAGATGCCGGGCGTGGTGGACGTGCTGACCGGGCGGCAGATCGTCGATGACAAGATCGGCAATCTGATCTGCGGCTGGATGATCCATTCCAAGGACGGCTCGCCGATGAAGATGGGCGCGTGGCCGGCGATGGCGCCGGATACCGTGCGCTTTGTCGGCCAGGCCGTCGCGGTGGTGATCGCCGAAACCCGCAACCAGGCCCGCGACGCCGCCGAAGCGGTCGCGGTCGACTATGAGGAGTTGCCGGCGGTGGTCGATATGCGCGACGCGGTGGCGAGCGGCGCGCCGCAACTTCACCCGGAGGCGCCCGGCAACGTCATCTACGACTGGACCATCGGGGACGAGGCCGCGACGGAAGCGGCGTTCAAGAGCGCGGCCAATGTGATCGCGCTCGACATCACCAACAACCGGCTGGTGCCGAACGCGATGGAGCCGCGCGCGGCGATCGCCGAATACGATGCCGCGGAGGAGCATTTCACGCTCTACACCACATCGCAGAATCCGCATGTGGCGCGTCTGGTGCTTTCGGCGTTCTACAACGTCGCCCAGGAACACAAGCTGCGGGTGATCGCGCCGGATGTCGGCGGCGGCTTCGGCTCGAAGATCTTCATCTATCCGGAAGAAATGGTGGCGCTGTGGGCTTCCAAGCGCACCGGCCGGCCGGTGAAGTGGACCAGCGACCGGACCGAGGCCTTCCTCACCGACGCGCACGGCCGCGATCATCTGACCAAGGCCGAGATGGCCTTTGACAAGGACAACAAGGTCACCGGCCTGCGGGTCAAGACCTACGCCAATCTCGGCGCCTACATGTCGCTGTTCTCGTCGTCGGTGCCGACCTATCTCTACGCGACATTGCTGTCGGGCCAGTACAACATTCCCAACATCTTTGCCGAGGTGATCAGCGTCTATACCAACACCACGCCGGTCGATGCCTATCGCGGCGCCGGACGGCCCGAGGCGAGCTTCGTGGTCGAACGGCTGATGGAGACCGCCGCCCGGCAGTTGAAGGTCGATCCGGCCGAATTGCGCCGCAAGAACTTCATCACCCAGTTTCCGCATCAAACGCCGGTCATCATGGCCTACGATATCGGCGACTTCAACGCCTCGCTGGACGCGGCGATGAAGGCGATCGACTATGCCGGCTTCGCCGCGCGCAAGGCGAAAGCGAAATCCGAAGGCAAGCTGCGCGGCATCGGCGTATCCTGCTATATCGAAGCCTGCGGCATCGCGCCCTCGAAGGCGGTGGGCAGCCTCGGCGCCGGCGTCGGCCTGTGGGAATTGGCCGAAGTGCGGGTCAATCCGGTCGGCACCATCGAGATCCTGACCGGCTCGCACAGCCACGGCCAGGGCCACGAGACCTCCTTTGCGCAGGTGGTCGCCGAGCGGCTCGGCATTTCGATCAACCAGGTCCAGATCGTCCATGGCGACACCGACAAGGTGCAGTTCGGCATGGGCACCTACGGCTCACGCTCGGCGGCGGTCGGACTGACCGCCATCGTCAAGGCGATGGAAAAGATGGAGGCGAAAGCCAAGAAGATCGCAGCCCATCAACTCGAGGCGTCGGAAGGCGACATCGTCATCGAGAATGGCGAGTTCAAGGTCACCGGCACCGACAAGTCGATCGCATTTCCGATGGTCGCGCTGGCGGCCTATACCGCGCACAACCTGCCCGACGGCATGGAGCCCGGCCTGAAGGAAAGCGCGTTCTACGATCCGACGAATTTCACCTTTCCGGCGGGCTCCTACATCTGCGAGGTCGAAGTCGATGCCGGCACCGGCAAGACCGATTTCGTCAACTTCGTCGCGGCTGACGATTTCGGGCGGCTGATCAATCCGATGATCGTCGAGGGTCAGGTCCATGGCGGTCTTGCCCAGGGCATCGGTCAGGCGTTGCTGGAAAACTGCGTCTATGACAAGAGCGGCCAGTTGTTGACCGCAAGCTTCATGGATTACGCCATGCCGCGCGCCGAGGATCTGCCCTCGTTCAAGGTTCAACACACCTCGACGCTGTGTCCGGGCAACCCGCTCGGCATCAAGGGCTGCGGTGAGGCCGGCGCGATCGGCGCGTCCGCGGCGGTCATCAACGCCATCACCGACGCGATCGGCTCCAACAAACTGGAAATGCCGGCATCTCCCGATCGCGTCTGGCACGCGATCCACGGTTGAGCCCCAAAGATATTGAGGACAAAGGAACGCACCATGTATCAGACCACCTATCATCGTGCCTCGAGCATCGACGAGGCCGCCGCGCTGTTCGCCAAGGGTAGCGAAGCCAAATATCTGGCTGGCGGCCAAACCCTGCTTCCGGTCATGAAGCAGAGGCTGGCAGCGCCGTCCGAGGTGATTGATCTTGCGAGGATCAAGGATCTCGTCGGAGTCGAGTTGTCGGGCGATACGCTGACGATCAAGGCGGCAACGACCTATTACGACATCATGAGCAACGCCGACGTCAAAAAGGCGATCCCCGCGATCGCGTATCTCACCTCGGTGCTGGGCGATCCGGCGGTGCGCTATCGCGGCACCATCGGGGGATCCATCGCGAACAACGATCCGGCGGCGGATTATCCGGCGGCGGTGCTGGCGCTCGGCGCCACCGTGAAGACCAACAAGCGCTCGATCGCGGCCGAGGACTTCTTCAAGGGACTGTTCACGACGGCGCTGGCGGATGGTGAGATTATCACGCAGGTCGCGTTCCCGATTCCGGGCAAGGCCGGCTATTCGAAAATGCGCCATCCGGCCTCGCGCTTTGCGCTGACCGGCGTGTTCGTGGTCAAGACCAGGGCGGGCGATGTTCGCGTCGCCGCCACCGGCGCGTCGCAGAACGGCGTGATGCGGGTAGCGGCGATCGAGGCAGCCCTGAAGGCCAACTGGTCGGCGGCGGCGCTCGATGGCGTCAAGATATCCAGCGACGGACTGTTGTCGGATATCCATGGATCGGCGGCCTATCGCGCCAATCTCGTCAAGGTGATGGCGCAGCGTGCGGTGACCGCGGCCGGGTGAGATGCGCGAGGCCGAGTTGCCAAACCAGCGTTGAATGGCCGCAGACATAGCGTCAATCCCGGGGATTGACGCGTCGTCTCTCCCAAACTGCGGGGGTCTTCGGACCCTTGCAGCTGTCCGAGGCGACGCACTGGCGAATTCGCAATGGGAATGGGGTGCTCCGATTGCCGTCAAACGCCTGACTTAGCCGGCAGCCCGCCGCGTCGCGCTGAGGTCCGACAGGCACATGGACGCCCACTCGGCCATCGATGCCATGACGCCTTGCGCCTCCGGCAAGAACGAGAACAGCGGAAAGACATGGACGGAATCCTGGACCAGCCGAACCGTCACATCGACACCGGCCTGCCTCGCCTGTTCGGCCATTCGGGTCGTATCGCTGAACAAAACCTCGCCCTCGGTTGCGGTGAGAAATATCGGAGGAAGATTGCGGAAGTCGCCGAACAGCGGCGAGATCATCGGATCGGTCGGTTCGTGCCCCTGAAAATAGGAAGCGGCCATGAACGTCAACAGGTCGCGGTTCGCAGCCGGATCGTCACCCGAATGTTGACGGACGGTCGGTCCGGAGAGCGTGAGATCGGCAAACGGACACACCGCGGCGATGCCGGCAGGCTGCGGATCTCCGGCAGTGCGGATCGCCATCGCCAGTGCAACAGCAAGGCCCGCCCCTGACGATTCACCGCTGAGAATGATCGACGAGGAAGGCACGCCGAGGCCGAGCAGCCCGCGATAGGCGTCGATCGCATCGTCGATCGCGGCGGGATAAGGATGCTCGGGAGCCAGCCGGTAATCGACCGAATAACACTGGCCGCGCAGGGCGGAAGCGAGACGGCCGGCGTATTCCGCGGATCCCCGCGCCGAGCCGATCATGTAGCCGCCGCCATGAAAGTGAAGAATGGCCGTACCCCCGGCCCGCGTTCCCGCCGTCACCCGCAGCGTCTTGACCCCATTAAGTTCGACGTCGTCCGTTTTCGCGGCGGCGGAAATCGGAAACGCGGTCGTGAGAAAACGATCATAGGCCTGCCGCATTCCGTCATGACCACGTGCAATGTCTTCCGGCGTGAATGCCGCCTTCCACATATCAAAAGCGCGCTGGCTCTCGGGCCGCTGCATCCTCTTGCCCTCGCGCACCGCCATCAATCCGATGACCTCGCCGGCGGGAGCCTCGACCGCCTCGATAACGTTATAGCCCCAGGCGAATCCCCAACTGGTCTCTGCGAGCGGATCGATCCGGGACATGCCTCTCCAGCGGCCATTCCGGGCCCGGATCCGGGCCGGCTCCGCCTCATGCATGAGCTTGACCGCGGCCCGCGCACCGGACTGCATGCGTGTCGTCCGCGGGCGGCGGCGCTGCTCGTACTCCTGCAGCGCCGAGGGAATATCGTTCTGCGACCGGGCCACCACACGGGCCAACGTCCAGGCATCCTCGATGCCCTGGCACGCGCCTTGGGCGAGGAACGGCACCATCGGGTGGGCGGCGTCTCCGATCAGGGTGATGCGGCCGGAGGTCCAGCTATCGACCGGATCGCGATAATACATTCCGGTGACGAAGGCGGATTCGATCTGATCCATCATCCGGCGCGCGCGCGGTTCGATGTCGCCGAACGAGCGCCGCAAATCGTCGATATCGCCGCTCTCGGTCCAGGACTCGCGGTGAACCTCCGCCGCCGGCACCGAGGCGAGGATGCTGTAAAGCTGCTTCGATCGAACCCAGTAGGTGATCAGGGTGCGGCCGGGCCCGAACCAGTAATTGCCGCGCTCTTCCAGTCCGATGCCTTCGAGACGCTCGGCCGGAATCAGCGCGCGCCACATCAAGATGTTGGCGAAGATCTTTTCCTCCGGGCCCCTCAGATGCTGACGCACGAACGAGTGGATTCCGTCGGCGCCGATCAGCGCATCGCCGCGAAAAACCTTGCCCGATTGCAGCCGGACTTCGACGCCGGTTCCGTCCTGTGCCACGCTTGTGCATTTCGCATCCAGATGAAGCGCATCGGGCGGCAACGCATCGATCAGAATCTGCACGAGGTCGGCACGGTGCAGGTTGTAAAGCGGCGCGCCGTACCGCATCGCTGCCTCGTCGCCAAGCGGCGCCGCATACAGCATCTGACCGGTATGGAGGTCGCGATAATCGTACGAACCCGGGATGACGCCGGCCTTGCGCACCGCCGCTTCCAGCCCGAGCTGCCGGAGCACCAGCGATCCGTTGCTTGCGATCTGCACGCCGGCGCCGATTTCCCTGATCTCGTGCGCCTGCTCGAGAACAGTGGCCTCGATTCCGTGTCGCCGAAGCGCGACCGCCGCGGTCAGGCCGGCAATTCCCGCGCCCGCGATCAGAATATGCATGGACGACTCCCTCCATTCGTATTAAGTCATTTTACTTAAAAGAACCCGGAGCCGTTCTCATGTCAAGAGGCCAGCCGCCGGCGACGCGCCCGCACGGCGATCTCACCAAGGATCAGCTCAAGGCCGCCGCCCAGCTCCTGTTCGCGCGGCACGGCATCGATGGCGTGACGGTGCAGCAGATCGTGCAGGCGGCAGGACAGCGCAACAAGGCTGCGCTGCAATATCATTTCGGAAGCAAGGAAGAGCTGATCCGCCAGCTGGTCGTCGAGGGCGCCAAGGCGCTGGACGAGCGACGCAACCATCTGCTCGACGGCATCGAGCAATCCGGCAAGGCCATCACGGTGCGGGAAGTGCTGCGGATTCTGGTCCTCCCCGTGCTTGAGCTCGCCAATGAAGAACGGTGGAAGGGTTACGTACAGTTCTCATCCAACCTGCAAATGTCGCATCGCGAAATCTTCCGGTCGGCGTTGAACAACCGGTGGAATTCCGGGTATGTACGGTGCTTCAATCACTTAAAAAAGCTATTGAACCGGATTCCGCGCGCCCTGCTCGAACAGCGGCTCTCGATCTTCATCATTTACGGCAATGCCATCACATCGGTCAGGGAGTTTGAACTTTCGATGCACAAGCAGCCGAACCGGTTCTGGAGCAAATCGTTCACGATCGAAAATATCCTGGACACCCTGGAGGCGACCATCACGTGCAAGCCTTCCGAGGCTACCCTCGCCGAGCTCGGCAAGCCGGGGCGTTAGACTGTCTCGCGAGATGAACGGCGCTCACCGCTGCGCCGGATTCCACGGAAAGGCGCGCGTTCAGCCATCGTGCCGTCGACATGCGGCCGCGGGCCAAAATTGGTCAGCAAATCTGTCATAACCGCGAAAATGGCCGGGCTTGCCGCAGCCATGGCACGAAGGTTCATCAAACCGGTCAAAGTCGATGTTTGCCGGACATTCACGCGCACCTCAACTGAATACCGAGAAATCCCATAGGAGCTCGCCTGCCGGCACATCCCAACCGTCTATGAAGGATATTCAGTCTCGGCCACGCTGACTCGGTCCGCATGGAGCGACCAATGCGCAAGTCGTTCACGGTCGCAAAATTTGCGCTTGCCACGCTCGGCAGCATCAAGAGGGTTCAGCGCGTCGACATCCAACTGTCCCTGACAGATTTCGGCCTCATGACCGTTTTCACCCAAGACGTCCTTGAAAAACTTCACGACATAACGCGTCATAGCCATCACCCGTTGCAAACAACTCAGACAAAAATAGTTAATAACCACGAAGGATAGATTGATCTGAATCAAGCCGCTCACCTTGAAGGCCGCCGATAGAGCGCGTTGGACGCTTTTGTCGTTAGAGCCCTCTTTGAAAATATCAGACCGGCAGTGGCGGCGGACACGCCAGGCGGATGCCGTTACCACCCGGACGCCCTGGCAACTCGAAGCGTGGGCTCTTTCGCACAGCAGAATAATATCCTAGCTTAATGTCTTCGCACTCGGTGAGTTACGATCATGCAATTCCGCGTCAGAAAGGCTGCCCACGTTCTCGAACGCATTGGGCTTGCGTTGGCCGGAGCGGCGTGCGGATTGTTCGTCGGCGCTGATGTCGGATCCAGCATCGCGGCGTTCACTTCTGAGGGTTTTTTGGTCGTCATGATGATTGGCGGTGCAATTGGGTTTTACTTGGGAATTGATACTCCGCCACTGGCTTTTCACGGACCAAATGGCGATTCTCGAAAAAGCGGCTCCGGCGGAAAGATCGATACTGCGGAATTTCTCAGTGCCGTAGGCACATTTCTCGCAACCTTGACGGCTTTCGTATCGGTCGGTGTGATTGTGCTTCATGAAAATCCGCGTATCTTTTGGACAGCGGTAACAATGCTGGGGTGGGTCGTTGGCCTGATGATGCAAATCATTGCCGGAGCAATTGCACGCACTCGCACTTGATGTGTATTCGGGCCTTTTTAATTGACGGCAGCTTTGACGTTAGACAAGCTGGAACATCACTATGACGCGATACTTTTACTTCATTGCGCGCTTGAGCTATGTCAACGTTGCGAATGGTGGCCGCTGTCTACTGAAGCTGGTCCGGCCATGAGGGCGTATTCGGAGAGGCTGCCGTGCAATTCTGGCAACTGTTTAGTTTCCTGACGGCAAAACGGTGGATCTGGAAAGCCGCAATTGCCGGCCTTTGCGGAAATATTACGCATACCTTGTTGATGCTTGGGAAAGCCAAGCTGGGCATCCTTGAATCGTTCCAGCCTTACCAAAGTCTCCAGATCGCGCTCAGTTACACGACCGGTGAGAATATCCATCCGCTGATGCCGTGGCTGCTTTCGTATATCAATGGCTCGACTGTGGCAGGCTTTATCTTTGCCAATCTTTATCATCATCTGCCGGGCAACGGCGGTCCCATCAAGGGGTTCGTCGCCGGAGTATTCGGATGGTTGGCGATGGATCTGATTTTCTTTCCATTGCTGGGGCTGGGTCCGTTCGCAATGCATCTCGGCCTCGGCATTTGGCCGGCGTTGTTCTCCCTCGGAATGATGCTGGCCTACAGCATTGTGATGGGCCTCGTTTACGGCATGATAGATGCGGAATCCGATTTAGCCGCTGTGCGCAACGCCATCTGCCGCCAAGCCGCATATCTTCAAAGTGTTCGCCGCTTCGTAAGTTAACCGTCAGGGTCAGGTTGCCAGCGAAAGAGGGCACCAAATGGCTTGCGTTCCAGGTGGTCATCCAGCACGGACGGCTCCGGCTTCCGCGGCCTGTCGCTAAACGATGAGGCCGCCGCCGCAGACGAGAACCTGACCGCTGATGTAGTTCAATTCCGGGCTGCAGAACAAATAAACCGCGTCGGCGGCCTCTTCCGGGGTGCCGCCTCGGCCGAGCGGGATCATTCTGGCCATCGCTTCGAGCATCTGCGGTTGCACGCCCACCTTGATATCGCGGCCCGCCACATCGATGGTCTTCTGCCGCGCCTCGATCGGCTGGGTCAGCCGGGTGTTGATCAGGCCAAACGCAACGCAATTGACGTTTACCTTGTAACGGCCCCACTCCTTGCACATGGTGCGCGTCAATCCGACGAGAGACGCCTTGGCCGACGAATAACTGGCTTGCCCGGCATTGCCATAGAGCCCCGCGATCGACGAGATATTGACGACCTTGCGGAATACCTCGCGGCCGGCTTCGGCCTCCTTCTTGGCGAAAATCCGGATCGGCTCGGCGGCCGCGCGCAGGATGCGAAACGGCGCGACCAGATGCACGTCGAGCATGGCCTGGAATTGCTCGTCGGTCATTTTCTGGATCGTTGAGTCCCAGGTATAGCCGGCGTTGTTGACGATGATGTCGAGGCCACCAAGCTTCTCCACCGCAGCGCCGACAAAACGATCGGCAAACCCTGCATCGGAAACACTGCCATTGACGGCGATGGCCTGGCCGCCCGCGGCGATAATTTCGGCGGCGACCGCATCGCCCGGCGCGGCATCCAGATCGTTGACCACGATTTTGGCGCCCTCGCTGGCCAGCTTCAACGCGATGGCCCTGCCGATACCGCGGCCGGATCCGGTGATCAACGCAACTTTTCCACAAGTTTGGTCATCAGGTGTCCTTGAGATTTCCTTGAAGCAGTCCGGGGTTCAAATGGCGATCACGGCCTCGGCCGCGAGCTTGACTTCGCCATTTTCATCTTTGGTGGTCAGCGCCAGGCGTGCGCGCCGCTCGCCCTTGTCTTCGAACAGTTCGGCGACATGCCCCTCGCAGGTCAGGCGGGCGCCAAGTTGGGTGATCGCGGCAAAGCGCGTCGAGAACGAACGAATGCTGGATGGCGAAACCGCGTCGGTCAGCGCCTGGCCCAGATAGGCCATCACCAGCATGCCGTGGCTGAACACATCGGGAAAACCCGCCGCGCGGGCGAAGTCCAGATCGACATGAATCGGGTTGTGATCTCCGGAGGCCCCGCAATACAGCGCCAGAGTGTGCCGCGTGATCGGCGGAAACGTCTTGTGAACGACGCGCTCGCCGACGGCAGCCGTTGCAGCCGCGTTCATGATGGCCTCCCGTTGCGCACCACGATCGTTCGCGAGATGTCCGCGACGACAATGCCCTGCTGATTGGTCACCGGGGTCTCGACGACAATCAGCGTCATGGCGCCGCCCTTCTTGTCGGTGACGCTGGCGACGCGCGGCTTGAAGGTCAGCGTATCGCCGACGACGACCGGAGCGTGATAGACGAAACTCTGTTCGCCATGCAGGACCCTCGCGAGGTCGATGTCGAGCACCGTCAACATCTCAAACGGCACGGTCGCGTCCATCATTTCCAGGCAGAACAGATAGGTGGGCGGCACCGGCTGCGCCGCATAGCCTTGCCCGTGCGCGGCTTCGGCATCCCGATAAACGGGATTGGTTTCCTTCAGCGTATCGAAGAAATAGCGCAAGCGTCCGGGTTCGACACGCGCGGTGACTGGCGTAAAACTGCGCCCGACGGCGGATTGATCGACCATGTCCGAGCCTCAGGCGCGTTCGTAGAGCGTCACGACGCAGGCGCCGCCGAGGCCGAGATTGTGCTGCAGCGCCAGTCGCGCGCCGTCGACCTGGGTCGCCGCGGCGGTGCCGCGCAATTGGCGCGTCAGTTCATAGCATTGCGCGAGCCCGGTCGCGCCGAGCGGATGGCCCTTCGACAGCAATCCCCCGGAGGGATTGGTGACGATCTTGCCGCCGTAGCTGTTGTCGCCGTCGTCGATGAAACGCTCCGCGCCACCCTCGGGGCAAAGCCCCAGCGCTTCATAGGTGATCAACTCGTTGTGGGCGAAGCAGTCGTGCAGCTCGACGACGTCAAGATCTTCCGGGCCGACGCCCGCGGCCTGATAGACCTTGTTCGCCGCCGCGCGCGCCATGTCAAACCCGACGACCTGCATCATGTCACCGGCATCAAACGTGGACGCAGTATCCGTGGTCATGGCTTGCGCGGCAATCCGGACATCCTTGCGCAGGCCATGCTGGCTGGCGAATTTCTCCGAAACCAGAATCGCCGCAGCGCCGCCGCAGGTTGGCGGGCACGCCATCAGCCGCGTCATCACGCCGGGCCAGATCACCTGATCGTTCATCACGTCCTCGGCGGTGACTTCCTTGCGGAACAGCGCCAGCGGATTATTCTTGGCGTGACGGCTGGCCTTGGCCCGGACCTTTGCGAACGACATCAGCGGCGTGCCGTATTTGTTCATATGGCTGAGACCGGCGCCGCCGAAGTAACGCAACGCCAAGGGAACGCCGGGGGCATCGACAAGCTTGTCCGCGGCCGCGTCGAAATCGTCGAATGCGCTGGGACGATCGGTGAAGACGGCGCCGAGCGCACCGGGCTTCATCTGCTCGAAGCCGAGCGCGAGAACGCAATCGAGCGCCCCCGACGCAATCGCCTGCCGCGCCAGGAACAGGGCGGTCGAGCCCGTCGAGCAGTTGTTGTTGACGTTGATGATCGGAACACCGGTCATTCCGACCGGATAAAGCGCGCGCTGACCGCAGGTCGAAGTCGCCATAGACATAGCCGACATAGGCCTGCTGGATCAGGCCGTAATCGAGGCCGGCGTCGCTTAGCGCCAGCCTGGTCGCCTCCGCACCCATGACATGATAAGGCGCATTGGCGCCCGGCTTCACGAACGGAATCATGCCGACACCGGCCACATATACCGAAGATGACATCCGCGCCTCCAAAAATTACCCAATGGACTTTTTATTACCCATGGGTAATATACGGACTTGCCGGTTAAGTCAATACAGGCTCAACCCGACCTTTGAGCTAGCCTGAAATGGACATCCCGCCGCCCACCGATCCCTCACCCTGGCTTCCGTTTGAGAGCCGTCGGCGCGCGCGCGACGAAAAACGCGAAGCCGTGTTGCGCGCCGCCGTAGCCCTGTTCCTGGAACAGGGCTACCACCGCGCCACGCTCAACGAAGTCGCCGAACGGCTGAACATCACCAAGCCCGCGCTTTACAATTATTTTCGCGGCAAGGACGAAATCCTCTTCGAGTGCTGGGCGATGGGACAGGAGCGCGTCGACGACTTGATCGCCGGCATCGATGCCGAAGGCGGCACCGGCCTCGTCAAGTTGCGCAAGCTGGTGCGCGCCTATGCCGAGGTCATGGCGACGGATTTCGGCGCCAGCCTGGTGCGGTTCGATGTGCGCGACCTCACCGAGAAGAATGCCGAAATCGTTCGCGCCGGCAAGCGGAGCATCGACCACACCTTTCGCGGTTACATCACCGAAGGCATCTCCGACGGTTCGATCAAGCCGTGTGACGCCAAGCTGGCGGCGTTTGCCATTGCGGGATCGCTGAACTGGATCGGGCATTGGTACCAATCCGACGGGCCACTGTCGCCGCAAGCGATTGCGGACGAGTTCACCGATCGTCTCACCGAGGGACTGGCGCGCAAGCTGGCCGGCCGGAAACCGCGCGCGCGGCCATCACGATAATCGCCGAGCGGAGCCTGCACCAGCGCATGTCAAACATTCCAAACTCTTCGCTTGCCGAAAAGCCTGGACCGGCCGGCCTGGCCGACCGGCTGCAGCGCATGATGGAGTTCTGAACGCGGCCCGGGCACCCGGGTGATCAATTTCGGCACCATGGAAGACGGCCATGCCGGCCTCACCTTCGGCTTCGACGCGGTTGACCCGGACGGCGCGTCGCTCGGCTCCTATGTCCTGAAGACGGCGCCCGTCGGGGTCACGCGCCGGGGCAATACCGACGTTTTCCGGCAAGCCCCTCTGATGCGCGCCCTGAAACACGCTGGATTGCCGGTCCCGGAAATCCCATGGGCTTCGCCGGACGAAGACCAGTTGGGAACGCCCTTCCTGGTGATGGAACGGATGCCCGGGCGGGTGTTCCTGGTCTGGGAGCCGCATGCGTCGTTTTCGCGCGACGACGCCCGGCTTCGCGACATCTGGCTTCAGGCAGCGCGGCTGTTGGCGCGGGTCCATACGGTCGATTGGCGGCAGGCGCTGCCCGATTGGGAGAAGCCTCAACCCTTGAATGAGGAAGTCGATCGATGGAAGAACGTCCTGCGGCACGCGCAGGATCCCAATTGGCTGGCCGCGGGCACCGAGCTCGGCACATTGCTGGCATCGCGGTTGCCGGATGACGCGCCGGTCGGGGTCAACCATGGCGATTTCCAGCCCGGCAATATTCTTTACGAAAACGGTCAGGCCGGCGGATTGATCGATTGGGAATTGGCCTCGATCGGCGCGCAGGGCCTCGACCTCGGCTGGATACTGATGATGTCCGACGGCGAGGCGTGGCACCCGAGCTGGCGGCCGGTCGCTCCGGTATCCGCGCAAGATCTGATCGAAGCCTATCGCGCGGCCGGCGGCCCGGCCTACCACAATGTGGAATGGTACCAGGCACTGGCGCATTATCGTCTCGGTTCGATCGCCTGCCTCAATGTCAAACTTCATCGCACCGGCAAGCGCGAGGACGTCCTGTGGGAGCGCTTCGCGCCTTCGATTCCGTTGCTGTTCGCACGCGGCATCGAGCTTGCCGGCGCGCGCGATACTTAACAAAGGGAACCGCTGAATGATCGATTTCCAACTTCCCCCCGATCTGGTGGCGCTGCGCGACCGGGTGGAAGCCTTCATCGCCGAGAAAATCGTTCCTTACGAAAACGATCCGCGGCAGACCGCGCATGGTGCGCCCGAATCCCTGCGCCGGGAACTCGTCGGCCTGGCGCGGCAGGCACAACTGCTGTCGCCGCACGCCCCGAAACAATATGGCGGGCTTGGGCTGGATCATCGCGGCATGGCCGTCGTGTTCGAGGCCGCCGGCTGGTCGACGCTGGGTCCGCTGGCGCTGAACATCCAGGCGCCCGACGAGGGCAACGTCAATCTGCTCAATGCCGTCGCCACGCCCGAGCAGAAGGCGCGATGGCTGGCGCCGCTGGTGCGCGGCGAGATCCGGTCGGTGTTCTCGATGACGGAGACCGTCAGCGACGGCGCCGGCTCGGATCCGTCGCTGCTCAACACCGTCGCCCAACAGGACGGCAACGACTTCCTGATCAACGGCAAGAAGTACATGATCACCGGCGTGCCGGATGCCGCGATTCAACATTGTGATGGCGCGCACGCTTGACCACCTCGGCAAGGATCTTGGGGCGACGATGTTCTTTGTCGATATCGACGCGCCCGGATTTCGCATCGAGCGGATGCTGGACACGATCGATTCGAATTCGCCCGGCGGTCACGCCGAAGTCTCGTTCGATCGCGTCCGTGTCACGCCGGATCGCGTGCTGGGCGAGGTCGGCCAGGGCTTCCGCAATGCCCAGGTCCGGCTCGGCCCGCGCGGCTGACCCATTGCATGCGCTGGCTCGGCGCCGCCCGGCGCTGCCAGGCGATCGCGGTGGAACATGCCAGGCGCCGGCATTCGTTCGGCCGCACCATCGGCGAGCATCAGGGCGTGGGATTCATGCTCGCCGACAACGAGATCGACCTGCATCTGTCGCGTCTGGCGATCTGGCACACCGCGTGGATGCTGGATCAGCACGAAAAGGCGCGCGACGAGACCAGCATGACCAAGGTGTTCTGTTCCGAGGCGCTGGGCCGGGTGGTCGACCGTTGCCTGCAAATCCTCGGCTCGATCGGCATCACCCGTGACACCGTCGTGGAACGGATCTATCGCGACATCCGGCCGTTTCGTATCTATGACGGCCCGTCGGAAGTGCATCGCCATGTGCTGGCGCGGCGCATCCTGGCGCAGAACGACCCGATGAAGAGGTGATGAGCGATGCCGAAGCCGGCCTAATTACGAACAATTATATGCCTCGTTCCGCTGGAATATCCCGGCGCGCTACAACATCGCCGCCGATGTCTGCGACCGTCACGCCGGCGATCCCGGCAAGATCGCGCTGATCGGCGAGGACAGCGACGGCAAGACCTGGAAGATGACCTTCCGCGAGGTGCAGCGAAAGGCCAACCAGTTCGCCAATCTTTTGCTGTCGCTCGGCCTCGTCAAAGGCGATCGGGTGATGCTGCTGCTGGGCCAGAACGCCTGGACCGCGATCGGGCACGTCGCCTGCTGGAAGGCGGGACTGGTCTCGGTTCCGACTTCGATCCTGTTCGCCGCCGACGCGGTCGCCTATCGCCTCAACGCCGTCGGCGTGCGGGTCGTCATCACGGACCTCGCCAATTTGCCATCGGTGGAGAAGGCCAGACTTGTCGCGCCGGCGATGAAGCATGTCTTCCTGGTCGATGGCACGGCGCCGAATGCGCCTTCCATTGCCAAGGCGATCGAACCCGCGCGTGACAGTTTCGAAAACGTCGACACCGCAGCCGATGATCCCGCGTTCCTCAATTTTACCTCGGGCACAACAGGCAACCCGAAAGGCGCGTTGCAGGCGCACCGCTCGATGCTCGGACACATGCCGGGGGCCGAGATGGGTTTCGATTAGTTTCCGCAGCCGGGCGACTGCATGTGGTCGCCGGCCGACTGGGCCTGGCTCGCGGGGTTGATGGATGTACTGATGCCGGCCTGGTTCCACGGGGTCCCGGTGTTGACGTTTCGGGCGCCGCGCTTTGATCCCGAGCAGGCTTACGCCATGATGGGCCGTCATCGGGTGCGGACTACGCTGCTGACGCCAACCATGCTCCGGGTGATGCGTCAGATTCCCGACCCGGTTAAACGTTACGGCATCGATTTGCGCACCATCATCTCCGGCGGCGAATCGGTCGGCAAGGAGCTTCATGAATGGTCGACCGGCGCACTCGGCGTGCCGATCAACGAAATGTTCGGCCAGACCGAATGCAATCTCGTGCTGGCTTCGAACGGCAACATGATGCCGGTCAAGCCCGGATCGCTCGGACGCGCTGTCCCCGGACATGTTGCGGGAATCGTCGACGATTCCGGCCAGCCCCTGCCGGCCGGCACCATCGGCAACCTCGCCTTCCGCAGTCCCGATCCGGTGATGATGCTCGAATACTGGCGGAACCCCGAAGCGACCCGCAACAAATACGCCAATGGCTGGCTGATAACAGGCGATCTGGCGAGTTGCGACGACGACGGCTATTTCTGGTTCCACGGCCGCGCCGACGATGTCATTACCAGCGCAGGCTATCGCATCGGACCGTCCGAAATCGAGGACGCCCTGGCTCGTCATCCCGCGGTGGTGATGTCGGCAGTAGTCGGCGTGCCGGATCCGGTTCGTACCGAATTGATCAAGGCCTTTGTCATCTTGAAAGAGGGGATATCGCCGAGCCGGCTCTCGTCGAGGAAGTCCGCAGCTTTGTGCGCGAGCATCTGGCGAAGCACGAAGTGCCGCGCGACATCGAATTCGTCGCCACGCTGCCGATGACGACGACCGGAAAGATCCTGCGGCGTGAATTGCGGGATGCCGAGCGCGCCAAGGCGGCCAAGGGTAACAACTGAGCATCCGCGGATGCGCGAGAAGACATCGAGACCATGTTCAAGGCTTGTCATTCGGGCCGCAGTTCCCACCTGAAGCCATGATCGATTGAGGACGCTCGCGCAACAGCAGCAGGCCGAACACGCCGACCAGTGCGGAGAAGGCGACGTAATAGGCCGGGCTCGCTTTGTCGCCGGTGGCTGATATCAGCCAGGTGAGATAAACGGCGCCAGCCCGCCGAACAGCGCCACGGCGACGTTATAGATCAGCCCCACGCCGGTCGAACGAACGCCGACCGGAAGCAACTCCATCAACAACACGGGCGTCGGCCCCCAGAGGAAAGCCATCACCAGCGACGTCGCCATCTGGGCGATAATCAATCGGCCAAGTGATGGCTCCGCGAGCAGCTGATGCACCGCCAGCCACACCACCACCGCATAAATGATCGCCGCCGGCAGAACGATCTTGCGGCGGCCAATGCGATCGGAAAGGCTGCCGGCGAAGGGGCAGAATATGACGATCAAGATTGTGGACAGCACGGAGGAGAACTGAGCGCCGCTCATCGGCATTCCCAACTGGCGGACGGCATAGATCGGGATGTAGAGCAGCATCACATAGTAGGAAACGGTGCCCATCACCACGATGCAGAAGCCGACCACGAGTTCTCGCGGATGCACCGTAAAGAGCTCGACCAGAGGCGTATTCGCCGGCTTCTGCATCGATTGCAGATAGCGCTGGAATTCCGGCGTTTCGTCGATGTTGGAGCGCAGCCAATAGCCGAACGGACCGATCAATATTCCAAGCAGGAACGGAAGGCGCCAGCCCCAGCTTTCCAGCGCCGCCGGTGACGCATAGGTGGTGGCGAGATAGGCCAGCAGCGCGCCGCCCGTGAAGCCAAGCGCCTGCGACACCATCTGGAAACTGCCATAATAGCCACGGCGGTTCTCCGGCGAATACTCGACCAGCATCGCGGTGGCGTTGGCAAACTCACCGCCAACGGAGATGCCCTGGATCAATCTTGCGACCACCATGAGCAATGGCGCCGCAATGCCGATCGCGGCGTAGGTCGGCAGCAGACCGATCATGCCGGTGCCGACCGCCATCATCATGATCATCAGCGTCAACGCTCGCTTGCGCCCCAGCCGATCGGCATAAAGCCCGAACAGGACGCCGCTCAAGGGACGCATCGCAAAGGCGACCGCGAATGTCGCAAAGGTCAGCAGCATCGAGGTGACTTCGCTGCTGGCCGGAAAGAACAGTTTTGAGATGATCGGCGCGAACATCCCGAAGATGCCGTAGTCGAACCACTCGAAGGCGTTTCCCAAGGTCGAGGCCATCACCACGCGGCGGCGCATCGCCGACGTGGCATCAGTGGCGGCAGGATGGCCCGATCCTGCGATGTCTTGTGAGCTCATGACTTCCCCCACATTGTGCATTGCAGTTCAGTCTCGCCTCGACGGCGGGACCGGCCGGATCGACCGGACAGAGAGCAAGGATTGCATCGAATTTCGATTTTGTCAGATTTAGTTTCGCGGCGGCCGGTGAACACTCCACCGGCTAAAGCCGGTGGCTTCAGATTACGGCTTAAAGCCGGATTGGTCCGCCCGTTGGCGGACTCTGATGATGGATGCGCATCAAGTTACCTTGAAATCATCGTCCGGTTCTGGCGCTGTCTGGTTCTTGATATATTCGGCCCATACCTCATCGGTAACGTTTCCGCTGCTGGCGACCCAATATCCTCTGCCCCATAAGTGCTGGCCCCAATAACGCTTGCGCAACACGCCGAACTCGCTCAGCAATTTATGGGAGCTCCGCCCCTTCAGATACTGCACAGCACGTGACACAGACAAACTCGGAGGAATCGACAGAAGCATATGCACGTGGTCTCGATTTATCGCTCCGGCATGAATGATCATCTCGTGAGCACGTGCCGTCTCACGAAGCAATTCCCGACATCGATCCCCGACGTCACCGCCGAGAACCGCAAAACGATATTTCGTCGCCCAGACCACGTGATACTTGCAGTCCCAGACCGTGTGGCTACCGCGCTTGTACCCTTCCATCCTCCCAGTCTACGCTGCAAAATGCCGCTGTCCTAAGCCGCCTAAAGGCGTGGGATTTACTGATCCCCTATCGGGGACTTTAAATCGCAATCCCAATCATGGCGGGGCGAGAACCGGCCTACGGGGCCAGGAACCCGTCATGCAGGGTCGCGAAAACGGCCCTGCCCTTTTTGACCAGGTCGTATTTGCGGCCGTAGAGCAGCCACACCGCGGTTACGTGGCACATGCCTCCCATCAAGAGCGACATGGCGAGATACGGATCAAGGTTCTTTCGATAGACGCCCGATCGAACGGCCTGCTTGATCAATTGCACGTAGCGCAGCGCATACCGGTCGACGGATTTTTTGATCTTCGGCTCCGCGGCAATCACGCTCGGCCAGATCTCCAGAAAGAACACCCGACCCCAGCCGGGGTTTTCCTCGATGTATTCGAAATTCGTCAGATAGGTGATCCGGAGCTGCTCGACGGCATCGGTGCCGTTCTTGAGCAGCGGTTCGGTGCGGGCATAGAGGGCGGCGAAGTTTTCCACGGGCACTTCGAGAACCAGCGCCTGCTTGTCCGCAAAATAATCGTAAAGGCTGGAGAGCGGCACCTTGGCCGTCGATGCAATGTCGGTCAGCGACGTGCGGTCGATGCCGCGCGCGCCGAATAATTTCGTCGCCGCGGCGAGAATCCGTTCGCGCCGGTCGCGGCTGCGCTGCTGTCTCAATTTGAGTGTGGTTACCGCCACCTGATCGTCTCCCGAATAGGCCGGACACTAGGGCGTGTTCCTGCGCTCATGCGTCCGGAAGGTATGGCGCGCAATGATCTGTCGCATGATCTCGGAGGTGCCGTCGAGAATCCGGACCACGCGGGTTTCCCGCCAAATCCGTTCGATCGGCAGATCCTTTGAATAACCCGATCCACCGAACAATTGCAGGGTGCAGTCGGCGACGCGCTGCACCATCTCGGCGCCGGTATATTTCGACAACGCGGCAGCGGCGGTGCGGGCTGCGGCATCACCCTGGTCGTACCGCCATGCCGCTTCATAGGCGACGAGCCGGGCGGCGTGAAGCGCGCTCGCCATATCGGCGATGCTCCATTCGAGGCCCTGATGATCGCGCAGTTTCCGGCCGAATGCCTCGCGAACCGAAACGTGCTCAATGGCGTAATCGAGCAGCTGGCTAGCGGCGCCGACGCAGTACGCCCCCCAATGGGTACGGCCGGCATCGAGGCAGCGCATCGCGATGGCAAATCCCTCGCCTTCCCGTCCGAGCAGGTTCTCGCGCGGCACGCGGCAGTTCTCGAAAATGACCTCGGCATGTTCCGACCCGCGTCCCGCCGCCATCTCGACCGTGCGGCCGATCCGCAACCCCGGCGTTGCCGCGTCGACAACAAAGGCGGAAATGCCCCTGGCGCCCAACGCGGGATCCCTGGTCGCAAAAACCGTGAATACGCCGGCAACGGGGGCATTGGTGATATAGGTCTTGGTGCCGTCGATAATGTAATGCGACGCGCCGTCCGGGCGCGCGGTGGTGGTGATCCGCGCGGCATCGGAGCCGGCGCCGGGCTCGGTCAGCGCGAAGGCGCCGATGGTCCGGCCGCTGGCGAGTTCCGGCAGCCACCGGTCCCGCATGTCAGGGCGGGCAAAGAACTCGATCGCCTTGGATCCGATGTGAACATTGACGCCGCTCAGGTAGTAGAAGGCGGTATGCGCCTTCGCGACTTCCTCGATCGCCAGACAGCTTCCGAGCATCAAAAGCCCAAGACCGCCGAACTGCTTCGGCGTATTGGTTCCGAACAGGCCCATGCGGCGCAGTCCGGCCACAGCACTTTCGGGGATACGGCCGGTCTGTTCGATCCCGGCATCATGCGGCTGCAACTCGGCACACACGAACTCGCGTACTTCTTTTTGCCAAATGACCAGATCGTCAGGAAGTTCGAAATTCATGCCTCACCAAAAGTCGAATAATCTTCGAAAAATGTGCGCTCGCAGACCGCAGATGTCAAGTTTTGCCACCTGATCCGGTGCGTCAGCCGCGACGGTTCTGCTTTGACTTGTTTCCGAATGCGGGTCGCGCCGGCAGGTTTGCCGTCGCAGCCTGGGGCGCAGGATTATCTCGCGCAGCATTGTCTCGCGATCGCTTTTTCTTTTTGAACGGCTTGCCAAAGTCCGGTTCGCTGTCATGGCGAGGCCCGCCGTGTTGCTTCGGCGCTCTTTCGCCACGAAATTTGCTGTTCTGACGCGGGCCGTGGCCGGTCTCGTCGCCTTCGCGCCCGCGCGCGTGCAACGGCTTCTCCGATGCTGCCTGCTCCGGTGGGGCCGCGGCCAGTGCCTCAATGCGGATGTTATCTTCCTTGTCGGGACGCCGGATTTTGGCCGCGAAGGATTCCGCAACCCGTTCGGAAATTTCGAACTCGGTGGTGGTGTCGAGAATGCGGATGGCGCCGATGTCCTGCTTTTCGATCCCGCCGCGCCGGCAAATCATCGGCAACAGCCAGCGCGCTTCGGCGTTCTTTCGTCGCCCAATGGCAGCGCGGAACCAGACGCTGCCTCTTTCCATGACGTGACGCTTCGACGGCTTTCCCGGCTTCGACCGGGGCGTGGATGCGCGACCGTCGCCGCGCGGCGTTCGGCCATCCTTTTCCCGGCCGCGATCGTCACGGGATCGGCCCGCGCCCTGGCCGGGATCGAGAATGTCCTCGGGCGACGGCAGCCGCGCGCGATAAAGCCGCGCCAGCGCCGCGGCGACGTCCTCGGGCGACCGCTCGGCCAGCAACGCCCGCGCCAGCACCAGATCCTCGTCGGTCGGCTCCTCGGTGAACAGCGCATCCTGCAACATGCGATCCTGATCAAGCTTGCGAATTTCATCCGCGGTGGGAGCTACCCCCCACACCGCATCGATGCCGGCGAGGTTCAGCAGCAATTCCGCGCGCCGCCGGCGGGCAGGCACCACCAGCAGCACGCTGACGCCCTTGCGGCCGGCGCGGCCGGTGCGGCCCGAGCGATGCTGCATGACCTCCGCGTCATTCGGCAGATCGGCGTGAATGACGAGGTCGAGGTTAGGCAGGTCGATGCCGCGCGCCGCCACGTCGGTGGCGACGCAGACGCGGGCACGACCGTCCCGCAGCGCCTGCAACGCCTGGGTTCGCTCGTTCTGCGTCAATTCGCCCGACAGAGCGACCACGGAGAAGCCACGCTCCAGCAACGTCGCCTGCAAATGCCGGACGGCCTCTCTGGTGTTGCAAAACACCAGTGCGCTCGGCGACTCCATGAATCGCAACACGTTGACAACGGCGTGCTCGACATCGCCGCTGGCGATCCGGATGGCGCGGTATTCGATGTCGGCATGACCACCCTGGTCACCCGCGACCTCGACGCGAAAAGCCTGGTGCTGAAACTGCTTGGCTAGCGCTACGATCCCGCGCGGCAAGGTCGCCGAAAACAATAGCGTGCGGCGCGTATCCGGCGTGGTCTTGAGGATGAATTCCATATCCTCGCGAAAACCCAGATCGAGCATCTCATCGGCCTCGTCAAGCACCACAGCCTTCAGTTCGGAGACGTCGAGGCGGCCACGCCGCAGGTGATCGCACAGCCGGCCCGGCGTGCCGACCACGATATGAGCGCCGGTGGCAAGCTCGCGCTGTTCGCGGCGCGGGTCCATGCCGCCGACGCAGGAAACGACGCGCGCATCCGCATATTGATAAAGCCAAGCGAGTTCGCGCTGCACCTGCAGGGCAAGCTCGCGCGTCGGCGCGACGATCAGGGCAAGCGGGGCGGCAGCCCGCTCGAACCGCTCGGCACCCCCGAGAAGATCCTTGGCAATGGCCAGGCCGTAGGCGACGGTTTTACCGGAGCCGGTTTGCGCCGAAACCAAAAGGTCGCGATCAAGCGCTGCCGGCGCGAGCACCGCGGTCTGGACGGGGGTCAGCTGATCGTAGTTGCGCTCTGCCAGGGCGCGGGCGAGCGGCGGGCTTGTGGTCGGAAGTGTCACGAGATGGCCGATCCTGGTTGGTGTTGACGCAGGGAATATGGCGCTGGGCTTCGAACCAGGCGGGTCGAAGCCTGCGCGCCTGGCAGATGCAGCCGCATCAATAGCGGATTTGATTGAGGTCCGGATGCTTTAAGCCCAAGGGGACCAAAGCGCAACTCGGAGCGGTCGAGCGCAAGCTTTTGGTTCAATTTTTCAAAAAGCCACGACAGTCCCAACACCGTCATTGGGGGGCCAACGGGTCGCGCGAATGCGCCCCGATGATAGGCTCCGCGCGAACCCAGAATGACGCGGATGACTTCATTATCAAAAAAGCCTGAGCCGTCATTGCGAGCGAAGCGAAGCAATCCATCTTGCCACACAGAGAAAGAATGGATTGCTTCGGTCGCTTCGCTCCTCGCAATGACGGCAAGATACACTTCCGCCTTCTCGCGACGCGAGGCGCCCGAGTTGTGCAAAATCCTCTGCCCTCGAAAAACAGAGGGCGCAGGGAAAGCCGGGTGCCGGTTGCACCCGCAGCCGCGTGCGCAAGTGTAGAAAGCACACGCGTTAGTCACCACAGGTTCACCGGAACACCCGGCCTTCCCTGCGCAATGGTTTTAACGGCTTACTCCGCGCTCTCCCCGGTGACCGGGCTTGTTTGCCACCGTCGCCGGCGAAAATTGCTTTTCGCCGACTTGACGCCAGCGTCGGGGCGTCAGGACCACACGACTTCGCCGTCCGCGTCAGCGCCGTTCGTCCGCGCAAAATGTTTGCGCTGCGTCGCCATCGCGTCCACCGCATCCCGCGCCCAACGTCCGTGACGATCGCGATACGCCCCTTGTGTCCGAAAAATCTGCCAGAATGAGCGAACGGGCGGTTCTGTAAAACCGCCCGTCGCTGGAACTGAGCCCGTTACGCCCCAAAGGCGGCAGAGCCTGGTGATCAGAGCGAGGGACAGCTCCGGTGTCCTCCTCAACCCGAACAGTTGAAAGGGCTTCGAGCCCGAACCGAGCAAGGAAGGGAGTGGATGATGGCACAGAACGATCTCGTTGTCGTCGGTATCGATGTGGCCAAGGACAAGGTGGATGCCTGCATTCGCCGGTTCAAATTGCGGCAGACTTTCCCGAACACCCTCCAAGGGCGCCGCAAGCTGACTGTCTGGCTTCGCAAGTACCAAGTGGGCAAGGCGGTGATGGAGGCAAGTGGCGGTTACGAGCGTGAATGGCGCAACGTGCTACACAACGCCGGCATCGAGGTGCGGATTGTCGATCCCAGGCGGGTCCGCAATTTTGCGCTGTCGGCCGGGCGTTTGGCGAAGAACGATCCGATCGACGCGGAGATGATCGCCTGGTTCGCTGAAACGTTTAGCCAGGCACCCGGCCAGGTTCCCGATGCCGCGCGTGAGGAACTCGCAGGGCTGGCGAAAGCGCGCAAGGCTCTGATGGACGTCAAGATCCGACTGCAAGCTCAGAACGAGCATGCAGCACCGGAACCGGCTCGGAAGGCCCATGCGCGCATCTTGAAGAGCCTCGCCGCCGAAATCGACAAGCTTGAGGTCGCAATCTCCGCCAAGATCAAAGCCACACCGGAGTTCGCCGAGCGGGCCGAGATCATCCAGAGTGTTCCGGGCCTCGCGCAAACGACGTCCGCAATCCTTATTGCGGGGATGCCAGAGCTCGGACAGGTCAGCGACGAGGTCGCCGCGGCCTTGGTCGGGCTCGCTCCTTATGACGACGATAGCGGCAAGCGGCGCGGCGAGCGCCACATCAAGGGCGGCCGCCGCTGGGTCAGAAACGCCATCTACATGCCCTGTCTCGGCGCAGCGACACAGAACAACCCGGTGCTTGGGGTCTTCTATCAGCGTCTGATTGCTAAGGGAAAGGAGCCGAAGGTTGCGCTCGTCGCCTGCATGCGCAAGCTGATCATCATCCTCAACACCATGCTCGCACGCCGCCAGAAATGGAATCCTGGCGCTCACGCTATCGCTTGACTGCGAGCGCTCTTACTGCGCTCGGTCCCCGACCAAGCGCATGACCGTCCGCCAGACCGGTAAACGGGCGGGGTCAAGGCCGTCAGCCGCCAAAGGCGGGGGCGCGTCAGCGCCAGCCTTGAGGCCGACCGATGACCGGTCTACCCAACTAACAGCACAGTTGCTCAAGCGGGACGGGATAGCGATGGATATAGAGGTGATTTGGGTCTGAAGAACACCAGAATATTTTTGCACGATGGGCTGGACAGGCGGCTCCGTGATTTGCCCGTCAGGCACACCTCATCGCCGACTGGATAGGTGCCGCGTTCAACGGACTGTTCATCGGAGCTACCCTTCCGACTTCAGCGCAAAACACCCAATCCAAAGCGCCGATTGCAAACAGTCATGGCAAATTCATCCTCTAAAACTTCTTTGATCAAGAGCATGAATTTTCATCCAGCCAGACATCTGACGGACGGCTGCTCACTTCAAGGTCCGCAAATATGCGATGACGTCGGCCCGGTCCTTTGCCTCAGGCAATCCTTTAAAAAACATCTTGATACCATGAATATCTCCGCGTGGATCTGCAAGATAGCTATCGAGTGAGGATTCACTCCACGCGGTTTTGTTGCCCTTCATCGCTTCCGAATACTCAAAGCCCGGCACGGCGGCTGTCTCACGTCCAACAACGTTCCACAGGCTTGGCCCGACTTTGTTCACGCCGATTTCGTTGGAATGACAATTTTGGCAGATGCGTTGGAATATAACCCGACCAGCGACCAAATCACCGTCTGCACCCGCCGCCAGAGCACCCGAGGCTGAAGTAGTCAATACGACGAAAAGCATCAGGCGACCAATCATGGCGAAGTCCTCTCCGAAGCCGTCATCGCTTCATTCCGAACACCCGGCTGGCTGTTCGAAAGTCTGGAGAGACTGGCACTGGAAGGCATGCTGATCTTTGTCCTGGATCAAGCGAAGCTTAAGTGTCTTGAGGTTCTGCAGGATGGAGTGCGCTCGTCCACCAAAATGAAGTCGGGCTGCATACCTCGAAGGTGCTATTTCCCCTTTCCAGATTGCTCGGTTTAATTGGAGGATAACTGCTTAAGGTTCCTGCGGGGCAGCGCCTGCTGTTGGCTGCGGCGATTTCGCAGTCGAGTTCAATCGCGTCGCTTTGGCTGTGAGCCGGTCACTTCCGGTTTATCACAACTCCGGACATGCCGCCGCGCCGCAATAACTGATGCCATGTGCCAAACCCGGAGGTCCATCGGATCAACTATGGCACCTCTCGAACAACAATGGCCGATCCGTCGAACCCATCAACTGCAAATCCTCGGAAGTGACGCGAAGGACGTTTTCTCGCTCAAGTTTGGTAATTGTCCGAGAAACAGTTTCGATTGTAAGTCCCAAGAAATCCGCAATGTCTCTGCGGGACATCGGCAATGGCACCAGATTCGCGAGCGCACCGTTGCGCCCGGCTCTTGCTCGCCATCTGACAACGAGCTCCACGAGCTTTTCTTTGGCGGTGCCGCGTCCGAGCAGCAGCATATGATCGCGCGCGGCATTGATTTCTTGCAACGCGGCTTCCAGCATCAGGCAGAGGTGTTTTGGATGTGATCCAAGGAAGGTAAGGAACGGCTCTCTTGAGAACTGACGCGCTGTCACTTCGCTGATCGCATCGACCGAGCATGAATATCTTTCGACGAAAGGTGACCCAAGAAAATCGCCGGGCAACGCGAAACCGACAATTTGCCTACGTCCGTCGGCAAGCATCTTGTACAGACCAGCGGTGCCACGCGTGAGCATGTAAATCGCGGTCGCGGGTTCACTTTCTGTAAAGATTGTCGAATGTGCAGGGAAATTGATCCGGCGCGCCGAACTAAATTCGTCAACCTCGGTGCAGGCGTACGGCTTCTCACCGCCAAACAGGGCAGATGCGAATTCCTGGAACGGAATAGCTTCCCAAACGCCCACCACTCGCAGTCCCCACAGCGAATGATATCGAGCTTGGGCGCAATTTTCGCTTATGTCTCAGTACCCGACAAAGGCACGATTGAGTATTTGCCAGCCTGTGGCTCAACGGTTACTTCTCGCCCAGTAGCTTTCCGGTGATCTTGTTGACGAAATGAAGCTGTCCACAGGCGGGGCACACCACGCCCTCATACGAATCCGGTTTGTCGGCCGGCGTCGTTTCAGGCACCCGAACCTGAACGTTTAAACCGGTCCGGGGACAGCGGATGACTTCATGAGCCATTATCTATCACTGGTCCAACTTTCAAATGCGGAATTGATCTGCCGCAAGCTGACGCATCATACCAGTGCAAGGCGTTCAGGTCCGAGATCGGGTCATTCGCGCCGTTGGACCGCAGCCCGGTCACTTCCGGCCTACGGTCTCATACACCTTATCGTCATGGGACTTTTCTTCGTCCGGCCATCTTGTGAATTGGCGCGACTAACCGCGCATTCGCACTGACCGGCACCCTATATTGCGACGCAACCGAAGTGTTTCCACCTCGCCGTGTTTCATTTGTTTACCTGCTGGCCCTCGATGGAGGGCGCGTTGAGGCAATATCCCTTATAGTGTTCGGCTGCCGTGCCGGCGGCGAGATCGCGGTCGCATTCGCCCTTGTGCGCGCACAGGGCGCAGACGCGCACCATGTCGCGCAGCACCAGAGGCTGCGTACGCGCGAGCGCCTCTTCATCGATTCCGAGCACTTTGAGCATCTTAGACAGCTGGTCCGCGGCATGCGGCCCCTGACGGACCAGTTCATTCAGGTCGGTGGGAGAAACCCTGAGTTCACTCGCGATGCGGTCGAATTCGACGGTATTGAGCTGGCGCAGCTCATTCAGTTCCCGTCTGTGCTTCAGCCAATCGTTGAACGTATTGACCAGCATTCCAAGTGAGGGAAACGACTTGCTTTGGGCGGTCATGAGACACCTCCGGCTGCGCGCAATAGGGCATGAACGGGGGTGAGCGTAGTTGCGGTAGATCAATTTCACCTCCCTTGGAGAAGGCTGGCGGCGGGCGGCCAAGCCGCAGCGCCAGCAACCAGCGAACTTGCGCCGCAGCCTGCCCGCCCCCAAAAATTGGAATCCGTCGGGGTCGATCGAACGAAATATCATTGGAGACATGCCGCTGCGGCAGCAATAACTGACGCTATGTGCCGTGAACGGAAGTCGGGAGATTATTCGATCAAATGGTCGGCGCGACCGAGCGGGGTGCGCGGCGTCCTGATTTACTGCTCCGACTACCGCCGCAACATGGCCCACTATTTGAGCGTCAGGATATATTCAGCCAGGTTCGAGACCTCTGCGCGACTTAGAGATAACTTTGGCATGTTCGGATGCGGTTCGAGCAAAAGAAGCGCGAGCTTGTTGGCACCGAAGTCTGGCCCTCTTGCAATCGAAGCAAACGGTGGCGCCTGATCTGTTACAGGGCTTTTTTGTTCACTTTCCACGACATGGCAACTCGTGCACCAACGCTCTGCGATGGCTTTGCCTTGATTCGCATCAGCCGCAAAAGATAGCGATGGTCCAACGACGGTAACGAAGGTGAGGCACACGACGAGGAGCAATGTTCGCAAAATTCTATCAAGAGCCTCTGACATCTCGGGACCCACCTTACGATTGACCAACAAAGCCAGTTATTTGTTGGAATTAGAAGCGAACAATGCCGTTTCGTTTTGATCGAGATCAAAAGGGGCGAGGCACCGAAACGCGACTTCCGGTGTGCCCCGAACACCGTCAAGCAAAGCAGCGCACTGTAGCTCCGGAAATGATTAGCGCGGCGCACGAATAGAGAAGCCGACAAGTTCGCTCGTCCGCGAGAACTCGTCACGAACGGAACCGGCGGGCTCTATTGCCGAAACGGAAAGGCCAATTGTCCGACGATCTCGGACGGCATCGCCAATTCGTCCCTGCCGTAATTGTCGGGCAGCTTGTTTTCCGGCATCCGGAAGGTTCCAAACAGGATATCCCAGATCGGGAAGGTCCCGGCAAAGTTGGTATTGCCGCCTTCTTCGAGCGCGGTGTGATGCCAGCGATGGAATATAGGCGTCGCCAGCACGTA
Organism: uncultured Pseudomonadota bacterium; assembly: GCA_963729395.1. Taxonomy (GTDB): domain Bacteria; phylum Pseudomonadota; class Alphaproteobacteria; order Rhizobiales; family Xanthobacteraceae; genus Bradyrhizobium. The sequence goes on from CAVSOS010000007.1 coordinate 176,610, forward strand.
TTTGAATGGACCAAGCGACCAGTTGAGATTGGCGTGAACGAACGCCGAATGGAACGTCGTGAATGGCCCGACCCAGAGCATGATGTTGGGCGAGATACCCGCCATCAACAATATGACGTCGACCGCTATGGTGCCAATAAGCAGGTTCACCGGATGGAAGCGCGCCGCCGATATCCAGTCCAGATCTTCGGACGAATGGTGGATCGCGTGATACTTCCAGAACGCGCCGCCGTGAAACAGGCGGTGCAGCCAATACAGCATGAAGTCCGACAGCACCAGGAACAGCACAGCCTGGAACCACAGCGGCAGCTCGGACAGCGGTCCATGGCCGTTGTCGTAAAAGGCAATCAGATCGTCGGCGTCGTGAATCTTGAAGATGACGCTGGCGCCGAGCACCAGGAGCCCGATCCGGAACACGCGCGCGAACAATGGCACGAAGAACCAGTAGCAGATGTCGGTGACGAGACCTCGCTTGCGCCACCAGGGCGTTCCGGGATTGCAGGCCCAGAAGTGGGCCAGTACCGAGAACACCACAGCCAGCACGATCGTGATCGGCACCACCTTGGCGATCGTCTGGCCGAGCATCTCGACGACTTCCAGGGATAGATTGGACATGGCCGCCTCATCCGATCAGGGATCCAAGAGTACCTCTTCGTCCTTAAGGGGCCGTAAATCCGAAGCGGCCGACGTTGCCCGCGCGTCCAGCCGTGATTGTGGTTGCTTCGGGTGAGGCATTTAGTGCGCGCCCGCGGCGCATCGTAGATAGCGGTTTTGATCTATGTCAAATCAGGCGGCCGAGGCGCCGCAAGCAGCGGATAGATGCATTCAGGGATGTGGCATCGAAAGCTGAGGCAGCGGACTAAAATATAACAGGCGATGAAGTGGCGTCGGAGGAATCCATCCCATTGATCCAAATCAAGGCGCAATCCCGACATGACATGTTGCCTCATCAAACATTGATCGGGATGAGATACGATGACAGCCAGTAAATCGACAGGTGACTCCCGAAAAATCGAAGTGACGCCGTATGAACAAATCGGTGGCGAGGCGACGGTAAGGCGGCTGGCCGATCGTTTCTACGAGATCCTGGACACCGATCCCGGCGCCGCCCGCATCCGCGCTATGCACGGTCGGGATCTGGCTCCGATCCGCCAGCTTCTGTTCGAGTTCCTGAGCGGCTGGCTCGGTGGGCCGCCGCTCTATTTCAAACGGCCCGAGCATCGCTGCATCATGTCGGCGCATCGTCCTTATGCGATCGGCGACGTCGAGCGTGACGAATGGATGATCTGCATGCGTCGCGCGATGGACGAATGCGGGCTGCCGGCCGACATGCGCGCCGTCATGGACCGTGGCTTCTTGCGCCTGGCCAACCTGATGCGCAACGGCTGAACAAAGCGTCCCTTCGCCCTCGGAACGAAACCGTTGATCCCGCCACTCCGATTCAGGGAATCACGGCGTCACTTCGCGCCCGCAGCAATCGGCTATTCGATCCACGTTGTCGGCGAGGCCGAACAATGTTGATACTGTGGCGTTCCTCAATCACGCGCTGGCTACTTCGTCGCCACTATCCTGACGCCGCCCATCTTGCGCTCTTGAATCAGTTCAACAAATCGAATGTAGGATTTGTGAAACGCATCGTGCCCCATTGGGGTCCCGGCTTGCCGGGCTTCTTCACGCAGCCGTTGATACATTGCTAGGCGTTCTTTCAGAATTGGTTCCCAATCCTCCGTCAAATCTTTTGACGATATCACCCTCAGACCGACGCTTTCGACTAGATTGCGATATTCGGGGATCGACCGTAGAGGCTGAATGGCCATCCCTTCCCACATCAATTGTGCATCGTCGGCGGCGAGCGGGTGATTGGCTACCCAGTCTGTGAACGCCAACCTGCCGTCTTTTCTTAGAATCCGAAAGGCCTCGGCAAACGCTCTTTTCAGGTCGGGCACATGACAAAATGCCTCTTGGCTGACAACGACGTCCGTACTCGCGTCAGCCAGTGGAATCTCCAATACGTTGCCCTCGATGACACAGGCGACTTCCTGAAGCCCAACGCGTTTAGTCAGCTTTTGCGCGCCTACGACACGCGCCGGAGTTAATTCAATACCGGTGACGTTGGCGCCATATTTGTAAGCAAGATAGCGCGCGGTGCCGCCCAGACCAGCACAGAAATCGGCTACGCGCGTTCCATCACCGATCTGCGCCCCGCGCGCCAATTCATCTGTGGCTGCAACACCACCATAATGATCCTGGTCATGTGGAAACAATTCTTCCGGACGCAGGCCATCGAGGTGGCCACGGCTAGCGCGTAGTTTCGCAACGATGATCTCGTACGAGATGGGATGCCGATCGTAAAAATATATGGTCTGCGAAGTCGCATCGCTCATAACGCTCGCCCCCTGGCTCGGGATTACGCCAATCCTCGACCGGGTTTGAGCTGCCAATCGCGGCAAACTGGCCTCGCGTTCGGCAATGAGATTTTCAAGGACCTGACGTTGTTTTTCGTCGGTCGTTTCCGGCAGTCGTTTGTGGAGTAATTTCAGGTTCTCTTCGTGCAGGAATTTATCCATGGTCGATTCCCTTGCAGGTAGGACGGGAGCACGACACCCTCAGTTACCGGCAACAAAGGACGGCAAAGATTAAAACTAGATACCCCTTATATCGGGGAGTCGACATATAAAGCTGGAATTTTGCTGCGCCAAGGTAGAAAAGAGGGGGTGGTTGGTCAAACGCGTCGGTTTGACAAGCGCCGATCAATTCCGGCCTTCCCGCCATGAAGAGACAGGGTGATCACCGTGCGTTGGATGAAACTACCATACTTAGTCGCTGCGGCGATTTTAGCGGCACAGTTTCCAGCACTCGCTCAGTCAGCTGGCGATGCAGTGTCTGGTCGCGAGATCGCGACGAAGCGATGCAGCTCATGCCATCGCGTTCTGCCGATGACCCTTGCCGACAAAGCTGATCCTCCAAGCTTTCAGAGCATCGCTGACCTGCCATCGACCACAGGAATTTCTTTGAATGCGTTTCTTCATTCAAACCACCAGAATATGCCCGACTTCATAATTTCCAGCGCCAATTCAAATGACCTGATCGCATATATTCTGAGTCTAAAAAGACATTAGAGTAGGCGGTCTCAGGTGCGAGCTGGCGACCACGAATAAGCGGAACCGCGCGCCAATACACAAGAACGGCAATGGTCTTTGCCCCTGTTGTCTTTGTGTTTTCAGCTGAGGGTCCGCCAATTCGCCTGATGGACTCAGTATGCCCAGCAGCGGTGCCGCCCGGGGTGCCAGCGAAGTCCCGGCCCGCAAACCACGCCGACCGGTGGAGCAACGACCACCGCACCGGGCACCACGACCACGCCTTCGTTAGCGTAGCAACGACCATCCCCGCCACGATGTTCGCCGCGGCCACAACCACCCGCGGCCTGGGCACTAACGCTTGCGAAGCACAACAAGGCGGCGAATGCCGAAATCGAAAGAATTTTTCTGCTCATCTACTTGGGTCCTTTTCCTGGGTCCTGTGTTTGCGGCCGTCGGCCGTCCCAAACCATTCCACCCGTCCACTGTGCCCATTTCTCGATGAACCCCATGTGAATAATTGCCGTGCACACCATACGCGGCCATGTCAAGATGTCCGAGCCCCACCGGGGAGGTCGCACGCTGCGCGCGTTTGATGTGCCAATTCCACAAGTGGTATCCGCGACCTCATATCAATCTAGGCGGCAACGTTCAGCTGCTTCTCAAATTGTTCATAGGCAGATATCGCATCGGCGGCATACATCAGCGACGGACCGCCGCCCATGTAGACGGCCATGCCAAGTGTCTCCTCCACTTCCTGGCGCGTGGCGCCCAGCTTGATCAGCGCCTCGGTATGGAAGCCGATACATCCGTCGCAGCGCGTGGCAATGCCGATCGCCAGCGCAATCAGTTCCTTGGTCTTCTTGTCAAGCACGCCTTCGCGGGTCGCCGCCTGCGCCAAGGCCGAGAAGGCCTTCATGGTGTCGGGAATGTCCTGGCGCAGTTTCCGCAGGTCGCCGGAAATGCGCTTGGTGATGTCGGAATAGTTCTTTTCCATAAGAGGGCTCCTTACTTGCTGGGTGATATCTGCGGTGAGGGCTGGCGTAGCGCAATGTAAATCGCGGGGATGACGAGGACCGTCAGCAGCGTTGAGGACGCAAGGCCGAACAGCAGCGAAATCGCCAGACCCTGGAAAATCGGATCGAGCAAAATGGTGGCGGCGCCGATCATCGCCGCCAGCGCGGTGAGGAGGATCGGCTTGAAGCGCACGGCGCCGGCTTCCAGCACCACGTCGCGCAGCGTCTTGCCCTGTCCGCCACTGTGACGAATGAAGTCAACGAGCAGGATGGAATTGCGCACGATGATGCCCGCGAGCGCGATGAAGCCGATCATCGAGGTCGCGGTGAAAGGCGCGCCCAACAGCCAATGCCCAACCAGAATTCCGATCAGGGTGAGAGGAATCGGCGTCAGGATGACGAGCGGGAGCCTGAAACTGCGGAACTGGGCCACGACCAGCACGTAGATACCCAGGATCGCCGCGCCAAAGGCCGCACCCATGTCGCGGAAGGTCACATAGGTGATTTCCCACTCGCCGTCCCACAATAGCGTCGGATGGGACTCGTCGGACGGCTGTCCGTGCAGGCTGATGACGGGCTTTGGCAACGCGCCCCAGTCGTGGGCGTCGACGCGTTTGGCCACTTCGAGCATGCCGTAGAGCGGCGCTTCGAAGCGGCCAGCGAGTTCGGCCATCACCATATCGGCAAAGCGGCCGTCGCGCCGGAAGATGACCGGAGATCCCTCCTCGATGGTCGTCTTGACGACTTGTCCGAGTTCGACAACGGTTTTGTTGCCCGGCAGCGTGTTCGCGGGAACAGGTGTTGACGCCAGCGCCTCGGTCCAGGCGAGATAGTGCTTCGGCAGCCTGACCGCGATCTCGATCGGATTGCGGTCTTCGCCGCGATGGGAATAGCCGATCGATACACCGCCGAACAGCGTCTGGATGGTGTCGTAGACGTCACGTTGCTCGACACCAAAAAACTCGAGCCGGTCCTGGTCGATCGACAGCCGCAGCCGCGGCCGCTTCTCGCCGATCGAATCATCGATATCGACGATGAACGGTACTTCGGCGAAGAGTTTTTTGATCTCGCCGGTGACCGCCCGTCGCGTTGCCGCATCGGGCCCATAGATTTCAGCCAGCAGGGTAGCAAGCACCGGCGGCCCGGGCGGCACCTCGACGACCTTGATGCTGGTGCCTGCGGGAACGCTGACGGCCTTGAGGCGCTGTCGCAGATCGAGCGCAATGTCGTGGCTTGCCCGCTTGCGATCGCCGCGCGCGGCGAGATTGACCTGCAGTTCGCCCAGTTCAGGTCTTTCGCGAACATAATAGTGGCGCACGAGCCCGTTGAAATTGAAGGGCGCCGGCGTGCCGGCGTAGGACTGCACCGAAGTGATTTCGGGCAGTCCTCGCGCAATATCCGCCGCCGCGAACAACGTGCGCTCGGTGTCTTCGAGGCTTGCCCCCTCCGGCAGATCGACCATGACCGCGATCTCGGATTTGTTGTCGAACGGCAGCAATTTGACCGTCACGGATTTCGTCGCGAACAGGACCATCGACAGCAACGTCGCAAGGCCGACGCTAATCAGGAATATCCAGGCCGAGCGTTTGCTGCTGACGATCGGCGTCGCGATGCGCCGATAGATGCGCCCGAGCACGCCTTCGTCATGGGCCGCGTGAACCGGAACCGCGCCATCCTTCGGCGCCAGCCGGAGCATCAGCCAAGGCGCCACCACCATCGCGACAAAGAACGAAAACAGCATGGCCGCGGAGGCATTGGCCGGAATCGGCGCCATGTAGGGGCCCATCAGCCCGGAGACGAACAGCATCGGCAGCAGCGCCGCGACGACCGTCAAGGTCGCGACCACAGTTGGATTGCCGACCTCGGCGACAGCCTCGATCGTGGCCTGCAGGCGGGGCCGCCCGTCCTTCATTCCCCAATGGCGAGCGATGTTCTCGACCACCACGATGGCATCGTCGACCAGGATACCGATCGAAAAAATCAGCGCGAACAGGCTGACGCGATTGATGGTGTAGCCCATCAGATTGGCGGCAAACAGCGTCAGCAAAATCGTCGTCGGGATCACCACGAGAGTGACCAGCGCCTCGCGCCAGCCGATCGCAACCGCAATCAGAACGACGATCGAGATTGTCGCGAGACCGAGGTGAAACAGCAGTTCGTTGGCTTTCTCGTTGGCTGTCTCGCCATAGTCGCGGGTCACCGTGACCTGGACGTCATCCGGGATCAGGCGGGACTTCAGCCCGTCGAGCCGACGCGCAATGTCCTCCGAGACGACCACCGCGTTGGCGCCTGCCCGCTTGGCCAACGCCAAGGTGACCGCGGGACCTCGCTTCCAGTTGCCCTTGCCGTCCGGCGCATCGTTCCAGACACGGTGCTCCGCCGCGCTCGGTCCGATGACCACGGATGCAACGTCCTTGACATAAACAGGCCGTCCGTCCCGCGTCGAAATCAGCAGCAGGCCAATGTCGGGAATACCCGACAAGGTCTGGCCGGCCGAGACGCTGCGAACGATGCCAGCGTCGCGGACCTGTCCCGCCAGGAACGAACGATTGGCGTCCTTCACCTTGGCGACGAGTTGCTGGAGCGTGACGCCAAACAGCGACAGCTTCTCTGGATCGGGCTCGACCCTGATCTGCTGGGCACCGCCGCCGGAGATGTAGGTCAGGCCGATACTGTCGACCTTTGTCAATTCGGCGCGCAATTTATCTGCGAGTTCATAGAGGTCTTTGTCCGACCATCGATCGGCAGCAAACGGCTTCGGCGAAAGCGTAAGTGTGGTCACGGCGACGTCGTTGATGCCTCGGCCAACGATCAAGGGCTCCGGAATACCAACCGGGATCCGGTCCAGATTGGCCCGGATCTTCTCATGAACCCGCAGGATCGCATCATCGGACTTCGTTCCGACCAGGAAGCGCGCGGTGACCATGACGCGATCGTCTTCGGTCTGGCTGTAGACATGCTCCACGCCATCAATGCCCTTGACGATCGCCTCAAGAGGCTTGGTGACGAGCTCAACTGCATCGGGCCCGCGCAGTCCGTCCGCGTTGACGCGGATGTCGACCATGGGGACGCTGATCTGGGGCTCTTCCTCGCGCGGGATGACGACGACGGCGATCAGGCCGACGACCAGCGACGCGAGCAGAAACAGCGGCGTCAGCGGCGAATTGATGGTCGCCCGGGTGAGCCGTCCCGACAAACCGAGATTCAAGGTTGCACCAGTTGGTCGCCAACGCGAAGGCCTGACAGGATTTCAAGGCCACTGGGAAGGTCAGGAGAAGGCAAATCGCGGCCGCGCTGCACCGGCACGTCGATGGTGCGCTCGGCCTGGCGGATATGGACGTAGTCGATGCCGAATCGGGTCGTCACATAGCTCGACGGAATCACGAAGGCCGTCCGCGTCCCGCCTGAAATCCAGACCCTGAGGCGATCGCCGACGAAATACTCCCCTAGCCCTGCAACCGTGGCATCGGCTATGACGCGGCCATCCTCGATCTGCGGGTAGACCAGATCGATCACGCCCGACTTGGAGGTCTGGTCGCCGAACTCGGCGCCGTCGACGCGGATCTTGTCGCCGGCTTTCAGAAAGCGGGCATGGCGTTCCGGCACCCGCAGACGCAGCTTGAAATCCTGTTGCGCGATCATCGCAATGGGGTCGCCAGGCAGCACGACGGAACCCATCGCCACCAGCTTCTTCAACACGCGTCCGCCGGCGGGCGCAAGCACCTGGCCTTCGGTGAACTGCTGCTGGACCACCGCTCGCTCGGCAGTCTTCGCTCGCAGCCCGTTTTCCGCGACATTGAGCGCGGTCCGGGCCTCGTCCAGTTTGACGCGGGGAAGTATGCCGCGGTCCACTAGCCCTTCGGTTCGCGTAAAATCGATTTGCGCCTGGTCCGACTGCGCCTGCAGCGCACCGATCTGCGCATCGAGCGACTTCATCTGCAAAGCGAGCTTCTCGTCGCCGATTGCTGCAATCACCTGGCCGCTCGTGACAGAATCGCCTTCCCTGACGTTGAGCTGGACGATGGTGCCGCCGATTCGTCCGCGCGCCGGCACCACGCTGATGCTCTCGACCGTGGCAAACACCGCCTTCTCGTCGGCGACCGACCGCGATGCGACGGTGAACACTTCCGCGTCCGCGGGAACCGCTCCCAATGCCGCAACCGCGATCAGGCTCCATAGAAACAATCTGCGCATCGGTATGCTCATTCCACGCCGCGCCCGCGGCTTTTGTTGCGACATTTCATTGAAATTCATTACGAGGATATTGACCTGCCTCAAGGCGCTGTCGCGCACATCCTCATAATTTGCGCTTGGCCTTCGGGACTTTCGGAGGCGCGCAATAGACTTGATAGAGCGTCTTTAGAAGTTCGCGCGCGGGATCGCTTGCGATCGAGTAGTAAATCGTCTGGGCATCGCGTCGCGCGGACACCAAGCCATCCTTGCGAAGGAGAGCAAGATGCTGCGACACCGTGGAATCGCGAAGCTTCAGGAACCCGGCGAGATCGCCGACCGATCGCTCGCCGTCGATCAGCTGGCAGATAATCAGCAACCGGTGACGATTGGAGAGCGACTTCAACAGATCGCTCGCCTGATCGGCGGCAAATTCCATGGCTGCACTGTCTATTTTCATACTTGCGTATATACGATAGTTCGAATATATAGTCAACACGCACGGTAGAACAAGCCAAGGTCAAATTGGCGCAACCGCACCCCAGGAACGCAGGAAACGGAGGCTATCATGGCGGAAGTTGTTGTTATCGGAGCCGGTCTCAGCGGAACGCTGATGGCTTATGAATTACTACCGCAATTGAGAAAGGACGACCGCCTGACGGTGGTATCTCAAGGGCCGGTCTATCACTTCGTACCCTCCAATCCCTGGGTGGCCATCGGCTGGCGCAAGCGCGGCGATATTGAAATCGACCTGGTCGCTATCATGAAGCGCAAGGGCATTCGCCTCCTGACACAAGGTGCGCAACGCGTGCATCCGGCGGAAAACCGCGTCGAACTCGCCGACGGCACGTCGATCGATTACGATTATCTTGTCGTCGCCACCGGTCCGGAGCTTGCCTTCGACGAGATTCCGGGGCTCGGGCCGGACGGCAATACGCAATCGGTCTGCCATGTCGATCACGCCACGCACGCCAAGGAAGCGTTCGAAAGGCTCGCGGCCAATCCGGGACCGGTCGTGATCGGCGCGGTCCAGGGAGCCTCGTGCTTCGGTCCGGCCTACGAATTCCTGTTCATCCTGGAAACTGAGCTGCGGCGGCGCAAGCTTCGCGACCGCGTGCCGATGACCTTCGTTACTTCCGAGCCCTATATCGGACATCTCGGGCTCGATGGGGTCGGCGACACCAAGGGCCTGCTTGAAAGCGAGATGCGCGAAAAGCATGTCAAATGGATTACCAATGCCCGCGTCAAGAATGTCGAGCCGGGAAAGATGTCGGTCGAGGAGATTGCGGACGACGGATCGGTCCGGAAGAACTCACGAACTGCCGTTCTCCTATTCGATGATGCTGCCCGCATTCCGCGGCGTCGGCGCCGTCAGGGGCATTGAGAAGCTCACCAACCCCCGTGGCTTTGTCATTGTCGACAAGCACCAGCGCAATCCGGCGTTTCCGAACGTCTTTGCGATCGGGGTCTGCGTGGCGATCGCGCCGGTCGGCGCGACCCCAGTTCCGGTCGGCGTGCCGAAGACCGGATTCATGATCGAGTTGATGGTCACCGCGACGGCCATGAACATCGGCTCGCTGCTGCGAGGCCAGACGCCGTCGGCACAGCCGACCTGGAACGCGATCTGCCTCGCCGATTTCGGTGATACCGGCGTCGCCTTTCTGGCGCAGCCGCAGATCCCACCTCGTAACGTCAATTGGTCTTCCAAGGGCGAATGGGTTCATCTCGCCAAGGTCGCCTTCGAGAAATACTTCCTTCGCAAAATTCGCCGCGGCGAAAGCGAGCCGTTCTACGAGCGTTTTCTGCTCGACAGGCTCAACATCGCGAAGATCAAGGAGGTCAAGACGGGGACATGAGCGCGAGCCACCAAATCGTCTGTGGGCATTGCGGGAAGATCAACCGGCTGCCCGCTGAACGGACTCTGACCGCCGCCCGATGCGGATCCTGTCACCAGCCTATCTTCGGCGGTCATCCGATCGAGGTCGACGAGGCGGGCTTCGGCCGCCACGTGGCGCACAGCGACATCCCGGTTCTCGTCGATGTCTGGGCGCCGTGGTGCGGTCCCTGCCGCGCGATGGCGCCGATGTTCGAGCGCGCCGCCCGGGAGCTTGAACCCGGGGTTCGCTTGCTGAAATTGAACGCCGATACCGCGCCCTCGGTCTCGTCGCGCCTGGCGATCAGCGGCATCCCGACACTTCTATTGATGCAGGGCGGCCGCGAGATTGCGCGCACGTCGGGAGCGATGGACGCCAAGGCCATCGTCGCATGGACAATGACCGGGCTCGCCCGGGCCCAATGATTTTTGAACCAAGACAAAGGAACACGTCATGAATATCGATAAAGCCGTTCTCACCTTCGCCGGATGTGTGGTGCTGCTCGGCCTCGCGCTCGGCTGGCTGGTCAACCCCTATTGGTATCTGCTGACGGCGTTTGCCGGATTGAACATGATCCAGTCGGCGTTCACCGGATTTTGTCCAGCCGCGATCGTGTTCAGGAAGCTCGGCCTGCGAGGCGGCAACGCGTTTTCATGATCGACCGTGCAGGCCGTTGCTTGAGTTATCGCAAAGCGAGAGTTCCGCACACGGGTTACTGAAGATCGCCCCGAGCCCCGCGCGGTTTGCGTGAACATCTGGATTGGCGGCTGCCATGAACGAAACCATCATAGAAGGCCCACTCTATGCGGCCCGTAAAAAAGTGTATCCGCAGGCCGTCCACGGCAAGTTTCGCCGCATCAAATGGACGATCCTCGGCATCACCCTGGCGATCTACTACCTGACGCCCTTTGTCCGCTGGCATCGCGGACCTGACCTGCCCAGCCAGGCCGTGCTCATCGATCTCCCGCATCGACGATTCTATTTTTTCTTCATCGAGCTTTGGCCGCAGGAGGTCTATTATTTCACCGGCCTGCTGATCATCGCCGCGATGACCTTGTTTCTGATGAACGCCGTGGCCGGCCGGATATGGTGCGGGTACATGTGCCCGCAGACGGTCTGGACGGATCTTTTTTATGCCGTGGAACGCTTTGTCGAGGGCGACCGCCGCGAACGGATCATGAGCGACAAGCGAGGATGGACGTTCACCCACATCCGACAAATTGTCACCAAGCACACTCTTTGGCTGATGATCGCGTGGTGGACCGGCGGAGCCTGGGTTCTTTACTTTGCGGACGCGCCCACGCTGGTCAAGGATCTGGCGACGTTTCAGGCGCCGTTCATTGCCTATCTGTGGATCGCCATTCTGACTGCCACCACCTACATTTTCGCCGGCCATGCGCGCGAGCAGGTCTGCATTTACATGTGTCCGTGGCCGCGGATTCAGGCCGCGCTGACTGACGAGTGGGCGCTCAATGTCACCTATCGCCGCGACCGCGGCGAACCGCGAGTGTCCGTCAAGAAAGCCGAACAATTGCGCCAGCATGGCGAGCCGGCGGGCGACTGCATCGATTGCCACCAATGCATCAACGTCTGCCCCACAGGGGTGGATATTCGCGATGGAATCCAGCTCGGCTGCATCCAGTGCGGCCTGTGCATCGACGCCTGCGACACCATCATGAGCGAGATCGGCCGGCCGTCAGGCCTGATCGCCTACGATACCGACATCAACGGCCAGCGGCGGCTGGCGGGCAAACCGCCGATCTATCGCATTATCCGAGCGCGGACGATGCTCTATGCTTGCATCATCGCGCTGGTCGGCGGCATCATGCTGTATGCGTTGGCGACCCGAAGCTCCATCGGCGTCAACGTACTTCACGAACGCAATCCGCTCTACGTACTGCTGGCGGATGGCAGCGTTCGCAACGACTACACCGTGCGTATTCTGAACAAGGGCGCCGACCGGAAATTCAGGCTGGAAGTCTCCGGCTTGCCGGGCGCGGTCCTGCACGTTGCAGGCATCGAACGTGGAGTTGATGGTACGGAGATCGTCGAAGTCGGAACGGATCAGACGCGCGAAATCCGCCTGTCGGTGCAGGTGGCAGGCTCAATGGATCGTCCGAACTCCACCGACGTCGAGATCAAGGTGACCGACACGGCCACCGGAAACATGGCAAGCGTTGAGGATCATTTCGTATCGCCTAAGCGATAGGGTTGTAGCGGGGCTTGATTTCGTTGCTTGGCCTGATCGGTCAATAACAGCGCGAGGCGGCGATGGCGTGCAGCTTGTTGTCGCCGAGCACGTGCGCCATGAAACCCGGGTTTCCGAATATTTTCGCGAACGCGGTGTCGCGAATGCTCAGGCCCCCGGCATAGGCGCCGAACGCCGGCATCACCGCGCGCTCGCCATCGCAGGCAAAACATCGCCGCTCCATCGAGCGGCCGCGGGTCGAGACCCGCGCCTTCGGATGCAGGTGACCGGCGATCTCACCGGCCGCACCGGTCGGCTCGTGGCGGAACGCGATTCCACCGATCGCCACCTCGCCGGCGACCACGCCGCCCAGATCCGGCGGCAGCGCGGGATCGTGATTGCCTGAAATCCAGATCCAGTCGCGCCGGGCCTGGAGCGCCGCGATGGCGTCGCGGTCCGGCGCGGACAGCCGGTCATGGGCGTCGCGGTCGTGAAAGCTGTCGCCGAGCGCAATCACCATGCGCGGATCATGCCGCGCGATCACCGCCGCGAGGCGGCCGAGCGTCGCTACCGTGTCATAGGGCGGCAGCAGCACGCCGCGCGCCGCAAAGCTGGAACCTTTTTCGAGGTGCAGGTCGGAGACCACCAGCAGGCTCTGCTCTTCCCAGAACAGCGCGCCGGAGAGATCGGCGACCAGGGCGACGCCGGCGATATTGACCGACGAATGACTAGCGATGCTGACAGCAGTTCTCGTCATGGCCGGGCTCGTGCCACGGCTGTCTGGCACGGTGTGTGCTTGAAGAGGTGCACGGCATTGATTTACTCGTTTCCAGCCGGTTACGAATTATCGGGACACGAAAAGGGGTCAACACCGTGCGGCATCAGAATATCGTTTTTCATGGGCTTCTGAAGCATATTCCGTGGTCGATGCTCGATCGGCTTGTGGATCAATACAATGCCGATTGGGATAACCGTGTCGTGAAGACCAGGGCCCATCTGATCGCGATGCTGTATGCGCAGTTTTGCAGCGCGCGGAGTCTGCGCGAGATTGAAACGAACCTGCAAAGCCACGCCGGCAAACTTTACCATCTCGGCGGCGGCACCATATCGCGATCGGCGCTCTCGACCGCCAATGCTTCGCGTCCTGTGGAGGTCTTTGCCGGCCTGCTTTCGGCCCTGATGGCTCAGTTGCAGACCGGTTATCGGCGGAAAATCGGCGATTGCGTTCGGCTGATCGATTCGACCAGCGTGCAGCTCAACAGGCTGAGCGGCAATTGGGCGACGTTTTCGGCGGGAGTTTGCGGCGCCAAAGCGCACATCATCTACGATCCGGATGCCGATCAACCGTTGTACCTGATGGTGACACCCTCCAACGTCAACGACATCACGGCCGCCAAGGAGATGCCGATCGAGGCGGGAGCGACTTACGTTTTCGACCTCGGCTATTACGATTACGGATGGTGGGCGAGGCTTGATGAAGCAGGCTGTCGCATCGTCACGCGCCTTAAGTCCAACACGCCTTTGGCCGTCGTCGAGGATCGGCTGGTGCCGCCAGGATCGTCGGTCCTGAGCGATCGGACCGGGTACCTTCCCAAACGGCTCGCCGCCTCTCGCCACAACCCTATGGCGGATCTCGTGCGCGAAGTTCAGGTCATCATCGAGACCGGCAAGGTGCTGCGCATCTTCACCAACGATCTGGAGGCAACCGCGCAGGAGATCGCCGACCTCTACCGGCGCCGCTGGGCGATCGAACTCTTTTTTCGCTGGGTCAAACAGACCCTGAAGATCGGCCACTTCCTGGGAACCTCCGAAAACGCCGTTCGCATTCAGATCACGGTCGCGCTGATCGCCTTCCTGCTGCTGCGGCTGGCTCACGACGCCAATAGGATCGTGACCAGCCCGCTTGCCTTCGCCCGGCTCATCCGAACCAACCTGATGCATCGCCGCGCGATCGGTGAACTCCTTCAGGCTACGCCACCCCCCAAGCCACAACAGTCCAGATTTGACTTCGGACCACATGCAACCCGCGCCGCGCAACGGCGCAGCTATATTCGTGCCGACATCGCCATCGGGATGGCGCCATGATAAGCACACCCCGTGCCAGACAGCCGTGGGCTCGTCCCGGCCATCCACGTCTTCGCATCACAACGAAAAAAGACGTGGATGCCCGGGACAAGCCCGGGCATGACGGCGTTGATATTTCGGAGCTCAACAAATCCATTTTATTCTACGACATCGCCTCCTTGACCAGTTCCTCGGCGGCCTCCGCCAGCAACTCGTCGGATGCTTCGCCATAAACCTGCTCCCGGCCGATTTCCAGCATCACCGGTACCGCCAGCGGCGAAATGCGATCGAGTTCCTTGTGGGTGATTCGCCCCTTGATTCGGAAGAGCATATCACTGAGCCGCCGGATATCGAGCAGCCCGGTCGCGGCATCGACCCGCGCCGCGCGCAGCAAAACGTGATCCGGCTGGTGCTTGCGCAGCACGTCGTAGATCAGGTCGGTCGAGAACAGCACCTGACGCCGGGTCTTCTCCTCGCCGGTGAAGCGGCGCGCGATCAGGCCGGAGATGATCGCGCAGGTGCGGAAGGTGCGCTTCATCAGCGCGGATTCCGCCAGCCACGCTTCGAGATCGTCGCCCAGCATGTCCGGATCGAACAGCGCATTGAGATCGAGCCGGCCCTGCCGGATCATCGACGACACATCGCCAAGTCCCCACACCGCCAACGCATATTCATTGGCGACAAAGCCGAGCGGCCGGGCCCGGGCCCGTTCTAGCCGCCGCGTCAGCAGCATCCCGAGAGTCTGATGCGCGAGCCGCCCCTCAAAGGGATAACAGACGAGATAATGCTTGTCGGCGCGCGGAAACGTCTCCACCACCAGTTCGCGCACGCCGGGGACGCGCGACAGATGCGCCTGCAGCGACAGCCAGTCGCGCACCTGATCCGGTAGCGCGTTCCAGGCGCGCCGGTCGGCGAGCAATTTTCGGACCCGCTCGGCGAGATAGGTCGAGAGCGGAAACTTGCCGCCCATATAGGACGGCACCTTGGCGTCCTTGTCATTGGCGCGCGAGACATAGACCTGATCTTCCGAAAGTTGCTCGTAGCGCACGACCTCGCCGCCGAACACAAAGGTGTCGCCGACCACCAGCCCTTCGATGAAATATTCCTCGATCTCGCCCAGCATCCGGCCGCCGCGACCGAGCGCACCGGTCGATCCGGTGTTTCTCTTTGCCGCCCCGCGAGCGCACCAGCCGCACCTTCAGCATCGTCTCCTCGACGATGGTGCCGACATTGAGGCGATAGCTTTGCCGCACCCGCGGATTGGTGACGCGCCAGCGGCCGGTCTTGTCCTGCTTGATGCGCGCGAAGCGTTCGTAGGTTTTCAGCGCGTAGCCGCCGGTGGCGACGAAATCGACCACATCATCGAAATCGGTTCGGCTCAGGCCCGAATAGGGCGCGGCGGTCAGCACTTCGCCATAGAGCTGATCGGACAGAAACGGCTCGCCGCAGGCGCAGCCGAGCACATGCTGCGCCAGCACATCCAGCGCGCCGGTGCGCAGCGGCGGGGTGTCCTGCGCATTTTCCGCCACCGCGTCGATCGCGACCGCGCATTCCAGCACCTCGAAGCGATTGGCCGGCACCAGCACCGCGCGCGAGGCCTCGTCGATGCGGTGATTGGCGCGGCCGATCCGCTGCATCAGCCGCGAGGCGCCTTTCGGCGCGCCGATATTGATGACGAGATCGACATCGCCCCAGTCGACGCCGAGATCGAGCGAGGAAGTGCAGACCACGCCGCGCAGTTTTCCGGCCGCCATCGCATCCTCGACCTTGCGGCGCTGCGCGACATCGAGCGAGCCGTGATGCAGTGCAATGGCGAGGCCATCGTCGTTCATGCGCCACAGATCCTGAAACAGCATCTCGGCCTGGCTGCGGGTGTTGACGAAGACCAGCGTGGTGTTGTTGCGCTTGATCAGGTCGTAGACTTCCGGGAGCGCATGCCGCGCGCTGTGGCCGGCCCAGGGCAATCTTTCGCGGGTGTCGAGCATCTCGACGATCGGCGCCGCGGCACCGCCAGCGACCACGATATCGGCGACCTCGCTGATACCGCCCTGTTGCGGCACCAGAAACCGCGCCAGCAATTCCGGCTCGGCGACGGTGGCCGACAATCCGATCGCGCGAATTTGCGGGGCGAGCCGCCATAGCCGCGCCAGGCCGAGCGACAGCAGATCGCCGCGCTTGGAGGTCACCAGCGCATGCAGCTCGTCGAGCACGATGCGCTTTAACGAGGAGAACAGGAACGGCGCGTCGTCGGACGACAGCAGCAGCGCCAGTTGTTCGGGCGTGGTGAGCAGGATATCCGGCGGATAGCGCCGCTGCCGCTGCCGCCGCGACACCGGCGTGTCGCCGGTGCGGGTCTCGACCTTGATCGGTAGTCCCATTTCGGCGATCGGCGTTTCCAGATTGCGCGCGATGTCGACCGCGAGCGCCTTCAGCGGCGAGATGTAGAGGGTGTGCAGGCCGCGGCTGCTTCTTCCCTCGCCCCGCGCGCGGGGAGAGGGTGGCGCGGCGAGCGAAGCGCGCCGCGTCGGGTGAGGGGGCGTGGCGGATGTTACGACAGCTTCAGCAACCCCCTCACCCGGCTTGTCCGCTTCGCGCCCAAGCCGACCTCTCCCCGCAAGCGGGGCGAGGTTAGAAAAGGCCCCGCTCAGCTCCACCAGCGTCGGCAGGAATCCGGCCAGCGTCTTGCCGGCGCCGGTCGGCGCAATCAGCAGCGCCGAGCGATCGTCGCGGGCCTTGGCCAGCAGTTCCAGCTGATGCTCGCGGGGCGACCAGCCGCGGCTTTCGAACCAGCGCTGAAACGTTTCAGGCAACAGCGAAGGCGCGAGCGGCTCAGGTTCAACGGTGTTCACGGACGACAGGTTAAGCCGGTCCGATGCGGCCGGTCGAGGGCTTAAAAGCCTGACCGGTCAACCGTCGGTTCAGGATTTTCCGGCCACCACGACCAGGCCCGGCACCGGCACATTGTCCTCGTTGCGCGCCGACAAACCCTCCATCCGCGATAAAACGAGACCGGCGGCTTCGATGGTACGCCGCACATAGCCCGCGCCATGCGCGTAGCGCAGGCCCGCGCCCAGGATGACGCCGCCGCCGCCATGCGTTTCAACGGTGAATGCCAGCAAGCCGCTGGCCACCAGCACGCGCCTCGCCTCTGCCAATACCGGCGCGAGATCGGCCAGATAGACCATCGCATCGGCGGCGAGAATCAGATCGGCGCTGGAATCACGCCGGCCGCGCAAGCCCTGCACCATCTCGGTCACCTCAAGCTCTGCATAAAGCCCGGTTAAGCGCGCCCGCTCGATCATGCGCGGCGACAGATCGATGCCGATGAATTCATCGACCTCTTTGGCGAAGGCGGTGGCCGCCAGTCCCGTGCCGCAGCCGAGATCGATCGCGCGCTTGAAGAAGGCGGGCTTGCGCACGGCGGCGCGCGCCGACAGCACCGCCCTGAATAACAGCGACGGGCCCCGATAGCCGAGATCGTCGACCAGCGCGGTCTCGAACTTCGGCGCATATTGATCGAACAGCGCCCGCACATAGGCCCGCGGCATGTCGGAGAGTTGTTCGGCGCCGAGCAGCATCAGCCGCAGCTTCGCACCATGCCGATCGTCGGGATCGGCGATGACAGCCTTCTGAAACGCCGCGATCGCCGCATTGCGCTCGCCGAGCTGTTTGCGAATTTCTCCCAGTGTGAACCAGGCGGAGGCAAAGCCGGGCGCGAGCTCAATGGCCTGCAACAGCAGGTCGGCCGCGGCGACCAGATCGCCCTTCAGCTGCAGATCGCGTGCGAAGTCGAACCGGCGGTCGGCAATCATATCGCCGGAGGACAGGAACAGGCGCGCGGGCATCGGCTCTCTACGGATTTCACCTCTCCCCGCCGGGAGAGGTCGGTGGGACGCGAAGCGTCTCACCGGGTGAGGGGGTTCGGGTTCATCGATCAATCAAGAGCCCTCACCCGCCACGCCTTCGCTGCGCTTCGGCGCGGCGACCTCTCCCCGCCGGGGAGAGGTAAAAAACGCCGCCGCAGCTCCTATATAACGCAGATGCGTCCGCAAGACATCCTGATGCCGGTTGCCGCCGGGCTGTGCTGCAAGCCGGGTGATTTCCACATCGACCCGGTGCGGCCGGTCAAGCGCGCCGTGATCACCCATGGCCATTCCGACCACGCCCGTCCCGGCCATGGCGCGGTGCTCGCCACCCAGGAGACGCTCGACATGATGCGGCTGCGCTATGGCGACAATTTTGCCGGCAGCACGCAGGCGATCGCCTATGGCGAGGAATTGCGGCTCGGCGACGTCAGGGTCAAATTTCACCCCGCCGGCCATGTGCTGGGCTCGGCGCAGATCGCGGTCTCCTGCAAGGACACCTGCATCGTCGCCTCCGGCGACTACAAGGACGCGCCCGATCCGACCTGCACGCCGTTCGAGGTGGTGCCATGCGACGTGTTCATCACCGAGGCAACCTTTGGTTTACCGGTGTTTCGCCATGGCGATGCCGCCGACGAGATCAAAAAGCTGCTGGCCTCGGTCGCGCTGTTTCCGGAGCGGGCGCATCTGGTCGGCGCCTATTCGCTCGGCAAGGCGCAGCGCGTGATCGCGCTGCTGCGTCTCGCCGGCTACGACGCGCCGATCTACCTGCACGGCGCGATGGAAAAGATCACGCGTTATTATGAAAGCCGCGGCGTCGCGCTGGGCGACCTGCGCGCGGTCAAAGGCATGAAGAAGGCCGATCTCGCCGGCACCATCACGCTGGCGCCGCCATCGGCCACCTCGGATATCTGGACAAGACGATTCCCCGATCCAGTCACGGCGTTTGCGTCGGGCTGGATGCGGGTGCGCGCCCGCGCCCGTCAGCGCGGCGTCGAATTGCCGCTGGTGATTTCGGACCACGCCGACTGGGACGGATTGACCGCGACCATCGATGCCACCGGCGCCGGCGAGGTCTGGGTCACCCATGGCCAGGAAGACGCGCTGGTGCATTGGTGCACCGCCAAGGGCCTCGCCGCGCGCCCGCTCGATCTGGTCGGTTACGGCGACGAGGACGAAAGCGATGCGGTGCCACCGGCTGAGGACGAGGCATGAATCGCTTCGCCGAACTGCTCGATCGCCTCGCCTATGAGCCCGGCCGCAACAACAAGCTGCGGCTGATTGACTGCGTATTTTCGCGCCGTCGAGGATCCCGATCGCGGCTACGCGCTGGCGGCGCTGACCGGCGCTTTGTCGTTCAAGCACGCCAAGCCGGGGCTGATCCGCGACCTGATCGCCGACCGCACCGATCCGGTGCTGTTCGCATTGTCCTATGATTACGTCGGCGATCTTTCCGAAACGGTGGCGCTGATGTGGCCGAAGGCAGCGGATCAAGCACAGCTTGCCCCCTCTCCCGCTTGCGGGGGGAGGGGCTGGGGTGGGGGCAAGCCGCCTCGGCAGCGCCCGAGAAAGAGCCCCCACCCGGATCGCCAAGCAGCGCAAGAGCGCTGCGGGGCGATCCGACCTCCCCCGCAAGCGGGAGAGGTGAAAGGTCGGCACGTATGGCGGCGAAACGATCGACAAACCTCCACAACAACCCGCCACCGCCGACCCTCACCGAGGTCGTCACCACGTTGCGCACACTGGGCAAGACCGAACTGCCGAAACAGCTCGCGCGCTGGCTCGACGAACTCGACGAGACCGGCCGCTGGGCGCTGTTGAAGCTCGTCACCGGCGCGATGCGGATCGGCATTTCGGCGCGGCTGGCCAAGACCGCCGCCGCCGCGCTCGGCGACAAGGATCCGCACGAGATCGAGCTGATGTGGCCCGGGCTCGCCCCGCCCTATCTCGATCTGTTCGCGTGGCTGGAGGGCCGCGCCGACAAGCCGGTCAATCTCGATCCGGCGCCGTTCCGCCCGGTGATGCTGGCGCATGCGATCGAGGATGCGGATTTTGCCCATCTTGATGCCGCCGATTTTATCGCGGAATGGAAATGGGACGGCATTCGCGTTCAGGCCGTGAGCGGCCGCGACGAACGCGGCAACGTCCTGGCGCGGCTCTATTCGCGCAGCGGCGAAGACATCACCAAAAGCTTCCCGGACCTGCTGCCGTCATTACACTTGCCCGGCGCGATCGACGGCGAATTGTTGGTGCTGCGCGATGGCCGGGTGCAGACCTTCAACGTCCTGCAGCAGCGTTTGAACCGCAAGCTCGTGTCGCCGAAACTGCTCAAGGAATATCCCATCCATCTGCGCGCCTACGACCTGCTCGGCGAAGGCGATAGCGATCTGCGGGCGCTGCCGTTTGCCGAACGGCGGACGCGGCTGGAGGCTTTCATCGCGGAGCTCGACGATGCCAGGATCGACCTGTCGCCGACGATTGCCTTCAATGACTGGGATGCGCTGACCGCCGCGCGGGCCGATCCCGCCAGCGCCGGTGCCGGCGACGATGCCGAGGCGGTCGAAGGGCGTGATGCTCAAGCGCCGCGACGCGCCGTATCTGCCGGGCCGCCCCAAGGGCCAATGGTGGAAGTGGAAGCGCGATCCGCATCTGATCGATGCGGTGCTGATGTACGCGCAACGCGGCCATGGCAAGCGTTCATCCTACTACTCCGACTATACGTTCGGGGTCTGGACCTCATCAGGCGGCGATGGCGACGAGCTGGTCCCGGTCGGCAAAGCCTATTTCGGCTTCACCGACGAGGAGTTGCTGCAGATCGACCGTTTCGTGCGCCGCAACACCACCGAAAAATTCGGGCCGGTCCGGCATGTGGTGCATGCGCCGGATCAGGGGCTGGTGCTGGAAGTCGCCTTCGAGGGATTGGCGCGTTCGCCGCGGCACAAATCCGGCGTCGCGATGCGGTTTCCGCGCATCAATCGGCTGCGCTGGGACAAGCCGCCGCGCGAGGCCGACCGGCTGGAAACGCTGGAGCGGATGCTCAAGGCTGACCCGGGATGAACACCGGTTCATCTAGAAGGCCTTCATTTAGAAAGTCCCGATTAAAGCAGAAAGTGTGCGGGACGGATCGCCATTGACGGCGACAGACCGGATTCCCCATTTGCACTGAATTATACTAGAATGTGCGAGCTCATCCGCGGCGGGAGATCATCGATGGCCAACGACACCAGAGAATTGCCGGCGAGCCAGCGACGGCCTCAACCGCTTTCTCGGCGGCTCGCCGCTGACGGTGGCGTTCCGGCTGATCCTGCTGTCGATCCTGGTCGGCGTGGTGCTGGCCGCGATCGGCTTCGATCCCTGGAACATCGTCCACAGCATCCGCCTGCTGTTCCAGCGGATCTGGGATCTCGGCTTCGACGCCATCAACTGGCTGTGGCGCTACTTCCTGCTCGGCGCCGTGATCGTGATTCCGATCTGGCTGATATCGCGGATGTTCGGCGCGCCGCGCGGGAGATAGGTCGCGCGCAGGCGAAATTCGTTGACTTCCTTATCCAGGGTTACGACCGCGCAGGTCTTCGCCATCGCGGGACCGGCGATGGTCGCGAACCTGACGACGCCGCTGATCGGCATCGTCTCGACGATTGCGATCGGGCGGCTGGGCGACGCCACGCTGCTCGGCGGCGTGGCGATGGCGTCGGTGATTTTCGACTGCCTGTTCTGGCTGTTCGCCTTCTTGCGCATGAGCACGGTTGCCTTCACCGCGCAGGCGCTCGGCGCCGGGGAATTGCAGGAAATACGCGCGATGCTGGTGCGGGGGCTCATTATCGCAGCCCTGATCGGCGCCGGCCTGATCGCGCTGCAGGTGCCGCTCGCCGCGATATTGCTCAACGCCATGGGCGGCAGTGACGGCGTCACCCGCGCCGCCAGGATCTACTTCGCCATCCGGATCTGGTCGGCGCCGCTGGCGCTGGCCAATTATGTCGTGCTCGGCTGGCTGATCGGACAGGCGCGCGCCGCGCTGGCGCTCGGCGTGCAGATCGCGATCAACATCATCAACATGACGGCGACCATCCTTTTGGTGCTGGTGCTTGATGCCGGGATCGGCGGCGCAGCGATGGCGGCGGTGATCGCCGAAGCCGGCGGGCTCTCGCTCGGTATCGTGATCGCATGGCGCCTGACGCGGGGATCGCCGCCGCTCGAACGCGCCGCGCTGTTCGATCGAACCAAGCTGTTGCGCATGCTGGCCGTCAATCGCGACATCATGATCCGCACCGCCGCGCTGATTACCGCCTTCCTGTTCTTCACTGCGCAAGGCGCGCGTTCGGGCGACGTCATCCTCGCCGCCAACGCGGTGCTGAACAATTTCCTCTTGATCAGCGCGTTCTTCCTCGACGGCCTCGCCAACGCGGCCGAACAGCTCTGCGGGCGCGCTTACGGCGCCCGCGACCGCATCGCCTTCTCCGGCGCGGTGCGGCTGGTGATCCGCTGGGGATTTGGCGTGGCACTTATGGTGGCGGCGGTTTTCGCGCTGCTCGGTCCCGCGCTGATCGATGCCATGACCGCCAGCGCCGACGTCCGGCAACACGCGCGGGATTATCTGTGGTTCGTAGTGCTGGCGCCGCTGCCCGGCGTCTTCGCCTTCGCCTATGACGGGATCTTCATCGGCGCGACCTGGGCGCGCGAGATGCGCAACCTGATGGTGCTGTCGTTATTGATCTTCCTCGGCACCTGGTTTTCGCTGCGGTCGTTCGGCAATACCGGCCTGTGGATTGCCATGCTGATGCTCTATGTTGCGCGCGGAGGGCTGCAGGCGGTGCGCTATCCGGCGATGCTGCAGGCCTCGTTCCAGCAAGCACCATTGCCCGCCTGAATCCGAAAGGACGCGACTGATGCAATTGCGATTTGTCGGCTGCGGCGACGCATTCGGTTCCGGCGGCCGGTTCAACACCTGCTTTCATGTCACCGGCGAAAACGTCAATTTCCTGATCGATTGCGGCGCCTCGTCGCTGCCGGCGTTGAAGCGGCAGGATATCGCGCGCGACGATATCGAGCTCGTTCTGATCACGCATTTTCACGGCGATCATTTCGCCGGCCTGCCGTTTCTGCTGCTCGACGCCCAATTCACGCGTCGCACCCGGCCGCTGGTGATCGCCGGGCCGGACGGAATCGAGACGCGGTTGACGCAGGCGATGGAAGTGATGTTCGAGAATTCCTCGAAAACAAAACAGCACTTCGATCTGTCGGTGGTTGCGCTCAAACCTGAAGAAACGCGCGCGTTCGGCGCGGTGAATGTCACGCCGTTTGCTGTGGTGCATGGCGTCTCCGGCGGTCCGTTTCTGGCCTACCGGATCGAGGCCGAGGGCCGCGTCATCGCCTATAGCGCCGACACCGAATGGACGGAGACCCTGATTCCGGCGGCACGCGACGCCGACCTGTTCATCGCCGAGGCTTATTACTACGACAGGATCGTGAAAAACCACCTCAGCCTGAAAACGCTCGAGGCCCATCTGCCCGAGATCAAACCGAAGCGGCTGATCCTGACCCATATGAGCGACGACATGCTGGGGCGGCTGGATACGCTCGGCCATACGGCCGCGAGCGACGGCATGGTGGTGGAGTTGTCGAAATGATTCCAACTAAACCGGCCAGTCCTCGGCGGTGATCGTCGCGGCATCGGCGCCGACGATTTCGGACAGCAAGTCGCGCCCGGTGCGCAGCAGCGTCGAGGCCAGATCGCTCTTGATGTCGTCGACGAGGCCGAGGCCTTTGTAGATCAGCGACGAATAAAGCTGGATCAGGCTGGCACCGGCGCGGATCTTGGTCAGCGCGGCGCCGCCGCTATCGATGCCGCCGACGCCTATCAGCGGAAACGCGCCCTCGGCGCGCACATAGGTTTCCGCCACCATCCGCGTCGACAGCCGAAACAGCGGCCGCCCCGACAAGCCGCCCTGCTCCCTCGGCGCGGGTCTGTTCGCGCAAGGTCGAGGGCCGCGCCAGCGTGGTATTGGCCACGATCATGCCGTCGACGCGGCGCGAGCGCGCGATGTGGACGACATCGTCGAGTTCGGGCAGGCTCAGATCCGGCGCGATCTTGAGCAGCACCGGCGAATCGCCGGCGTTCCGCCGCACCCGCTCGCGCGCATCGATCACCTTGGCCAGGAGGTCGTCGAGGGCTGCGGCCTGCTGCAGGTTGCGCAGGCCCGGCGTATTCGGCGAGGACACGTTGACGGTGAAATAGCTCGCCACCGGCGCGAAGGTCTCGATCAGCTTGACATAATCGGCGACGCGGTCGGCGGAATCCTTGTTGGCGCCGACATTGACCCCGACGATGCCGCCGAGATGCGCGCGCGCGGCCAGCCGCCGCAGCACCGCCTGCGCGCCGTCATTGTTAAATCCCATGCGGTTGATCACCGCCTCGTCGCGCTCCAACCGGAACAGGCGCGGCCGCGGGTTGCCGGCTTGCGGCTTCGGCGTCACCGAGCCGATCTCGACAAAACCGAAACCCAGCCGCAACAGCGCGTCCGGCACTTCCGCGCTCTTGTCGAAACCCGCCGCCATGCCGATCGGATTGGGAAAGTTCAGGCCGAAGGCCCGCACCGCCAGTTTGGGATCGTCCGGCCGCGGCCGCATTGGCGGCAGCAAGCGCAGGCCCTGGATCGCCAGACGATGGGCGTCCTCCGGATCGAACCAGCGCAGCAGCGGCAACGAGAAGGCGTCGAAGGCGCGGATCACGGCGTAAGCTCCGGGATGACGTGCGTGCCATCGGACCGC
Source organism: uncultured Pseudomonadota bacterium (assembly GCA_963729395.1). Classification (GTDB taxonomy): domain Bacteria; phylum Pseudomonadota; class Alphaproteobacteria; order Rhizobiales; family Xanthobacteraceae; genus Bradyrhizobium. The sequence continues at coordinate 201,630 of CAVSOS010000007.1, forward strand.
GCGGGCATATCGTAGATGCCGGTAACCGCGCCGAGATCGAGTTCGCCGTAGACATGCGGAAACAGCTCGTCGTTGCGCGAGCGCTCCCACCGCAATGCCGCTCCCAGCGCGTCGGCATCGACCGCGATCAGCAACAGCCCGGTCTGGCCGGCGAAATGCTTAGCCGCCGTTTCCGCCACCTGCGAGCTCGCGGAAAAATGAATGAAGCCATCGCGGGCATCGGCGGCGCTGCCCCGGTAGACGCCTTGCCGCTCGGCCTCGCGCCAGGCCGAAGCGGGACAGATTTTGTAGATCCTGCGCACCTGCGCCACATCCTGCTTGTCGTTGAGTCTCTTGGGATTTCACCGAATGCCCGGGCCTGCTTTCGACCGTATCGGCGGCACCGGCGCACTTCAAGGGCAGCGTTCGGGCCGCTCGCGCGGGATTGCGAGAAGCGGGCGGGTGAGGTAATAATTCCTAGAACCATGGTCAAACCGCCAAAAGCCCCGCGAACGCTGACCCATGACCAGGTCTGGACCGCGCTGGATCGGCTGGCCGAGCGCGCCGTGCTATCGGCTTCGGGCCTGGCCAAAAAATCGGGCCTCGATCCCACCACCTTCAACAAATCCAAGCGCGTCACCGCCGACGGCCGCGAACGCTGGCCTTCGACCGAATCGATTTCCAAGGCGCTCGCCGCGACCACCAGTTCGATCGACAGCTTTGTGCAATTGATCGGCGATACCGACCAGACCGTGCAGTCGGTGCCGCTGCTTGGGTACGCGCAGGCAGGCACCGCCGGCGCCTTCGACGAAGCCGGGTTTCCGGCCGGCAAGGGCTGGGACGAGGCCGGCCTGCCCGCGGTCAGCGACGAGCACGCCTATGCGCTGGAAATTTCCGGCGACCAGATGAAGCCCGTCTACCGCGACGGCGACATCATCGTGGTGTCGCCGGGCACGCCGATCCGCCGCGGCGACCGCGTGGTGGTAAAGACCAAAGCCGGCGAAGTGATGCTGCGGGAATTGAAACGCCGCACCGCGAAGTCGCTTGAACTGCAATCATTCAACGCGAACCAGCCCGATCGCACCCTGGCCGCCACCGAGGTGCAATGGATCGCGCGGATCGTATGGGTGAGCCAGTAATGTCCGCGCGATATCCGCTTACGTCGCGTAGTCCGGCTCCTTGCGGTCGAGGATGCGCTTCAAGGCATCGAAATGGCGCTGTGCGGGACCCGGTTCGTACCGAGGGACATTGTTCCCGCCGCCGATATCGCGCCCGATATCGCGCTTGGTCTTCTCGACCACGGCGTCAGGAAGCTGCTTGAGCTTCTGGCCGGTCCACATCGCGTAGATCTGAACCTGCGCCGCGCGCTCGATGTAATAAAGCCGGTCATAGGCGTCGGCGACGGTTTCGCCGACCGTGCTGATGCCGTGATTGGCCATGAACAATACCGACTTGTCGCCGATCACCCGGGCCAGCCGCGCGCCTTCGGCCGGATCGAACGCCGGGCCGGTATACTCGTCGTCATACGCGATCTTGCCGGACATCCCGACTTCGGTCTGGCCGATCTCCTTGATGCGCGGATCCTCCAGACGCGTCAGCGCGCTCGCATAGGGCATGTGGGTGTGAAACACCGCCTTGGCCTGCGGCAGCGCCTTGTGAATCGGCGCATGGATACAGTAGCAGGAACGTTCGACATCACCGGCGCCGCTTTTAACCAGCCCGTCGTCGATGCCGACTTCCATGAAGCAGGACGCCGTCACCTCGGACCAATGCATTCCGAACGGTATCTGGTAATAGCGGTCGCTGCGGCCCGGCACGACCAGCGTCAAATGGTTGAAAATGCCTTCGCTGAAATCATGCATGTAAGCCAGCCGATGCGCGGCAGCGAGATCGACCCGCGCCTGCCACTCCTCGGCGCTGCATTCGCCAAGCGTCTTCGGCGAAACCCTGAACTGCATGCGTATCCTCCTGCTTTGTCTGCCCCTGGTCGGGGATGTTGCCTGTCCTTGCCGGAGATTCTGGACCATTGTTTCCGCCCTCAGTGTAGCGCAAACCGGGGCGGCCTTTCGCCGAAATTGCAGCGGGCCTGCCATCTCGATTTGCGGTTACGGCGTCGGAAAAAGATGATGCGCTGCGAAGGGCACCAGAGTGGTGGGTGAGCCGGTAACGCGGCATCAAAACATATCTTCGTCATGCCCGGGCTTGTCCCGGGCATCCACGTCTTAACGGCATTGCGGCAAGAAAGACGTGGATGGCCGGGACAAGCCCGGCCACGACGAGAGCATCACCCCGACCGCGCCAACGCGCCGTCGATCATAGTCACGGCGTTGGCCAATCCGTACACCGCGACGAACGAGCCGAAGCGCGGGCCTTTTTCCTGACCGAGCAGCACCTGGTAGAGCATGTTGAACCAGTCGAGCGAAACGCCCGGCCGGCCGTCCTTGCCCTTCTTCACCGCGTCGAGGAACGGCTCGCGCCGGCCGATCTCGTAGACCACGTTCTGGATCTCCTCGGCCGACGACGCCGGCGGCAATTGCGACAGCGCGTCGCGCAGATCCTGCAGCGCGGCGCGCTCGGTCGGCGTCGGCTCGCGGAACTTCTTGGTCGGCGCCACGAAGTCGCGATAGTAGTTGATGGCATAACCGACCATGGCGTCGAGTTTCGGGTGGGTCTGCGGCGTGACCCCCGGACGATACCGCCCGATAAACCCCCACAGCGTGGCGGCATTCTCCGCATTCGACGACGACACCAGCGTCAGCAGCAACTGGAACGTGACCGGCATGTCGGCTGCGGGCGGACGTCCGGCGTGGATGTGCCAGACCGGATTGGCGAGTTGCTGTTTCGCATCCTGCCGCGGAAAGCCGTCGAGGAACTGCTGGTAGTCGTCGACATTGCGCGGGATCACGTCGAAGTGCAGGCGCTTGGCCGCCTTCGGCTCGCGATACATGAACAGCGACAGCAATTCCGGCGACGCGTAGCGCAGCCATTCGTCGATGGTGAGCCCGTTGCCCTTCGACTTGGAGATCTTCTGGCCGTGCTCGTCGAGGAACAGCTCGTAATTGAACCCTTCCGGCGGCATGCCGCCAAGCGCCGAACAGATCTTGCCGGACAGCTTGACCGAATCGATCAGGTCCTTGCCGGCCATTTCGTAATCGACGCCGAGCGCGACCCAGCGCATCGCCCAGTCCGGCTTCCATTGCAGTTTGCAATGCCCGCCGGTGACCGGCAGCGTGACCGGCTCATTGGTCTCGGGATCGACGTAGGAAATCGTGCCGGATTTCACGTCATGCGCCGTAATCGGCACATACAGCACCACGCCGGTGCGCGGGCAGATCGGCAAGAACGGCGAATAGCTCGCCGCGCGCTCTTCGCGCAAGGAAGGCAGCATCACCGCCATCACCTGATCGATGCGCTCCAGCACCCGCAGCAGCGTCGCGTCGAATTTTCCGGAAACGTAATAATCGGTGGCGCTGGCGAACTCGTAGTCGAACCCGAAGGTGTCGAGAAACGCGCGCAGCCGCGCATTGTTATGGGCGCCGAAACTTGCATGGGTGCCGAACGGATCGGGCACCCGCGTCAGCGGCTTGCCGAGATGTTGCGCGAGCATCTCCTTGTTCGGCACGTTGTCCGGCACCTTGCGCAGGCCGTCCATATCGTCGGAGAACGCCAGCAGCCGGGTCTTGATCCTGTCCTCGGTGAGCACGCGGAAGGCGTGGCGCACCATGGTGGTGCGGGCGACTTCGCCGAAGGTGCCGATATGCGGCAGGCCCGACGGCCCGTAACCGGTCTCGAACAGCACCTCGTCCTTTGGCTTCTTCTTCAGGCGCGCAACAAGCTGCCTGGCCTGATCGAACGGCCAGGCATTGGATTGTTCGGCGAGCGCGCGCAGATCGCCCGGGCTGACGGCAAGATCGAGGGTGGACATAAAAGGGTAGTCTCCAGACACAAAAAACCAGCTAATTTAGCAGTATAACCGTCATTGCGAGCCAACGGGTAGCGCGAATGCGCTCCCGATGACAGGCTCCGCGAAGCAATCCATGCGGCAACAAAGCAAGAGTGGATTGCTTCGCTTCGCTCGCAATGACGAGAAGGACTTCTAGAACGGACTCACCGAAAAATAGCGCAGCCACAAATCGGTGTAGCGGCCTTTTTCCCAAACCCGGAACAGCGCCCAGTTCAGCGCTTGCCGCAGCAGATCGTTGCCCTTCCGTACGGCGATGCCGATGCCTTCGCCGAAATAGCGGCTCTCGACGAACGGTCCGCCCGAGAAGGCGCAGCAATCGCCGGAGTCGGTGCCGTTGATCCAGAACGCCAGCGAGATCGCGTCGCCGAAGATGAAATCGACCTCGCCGCGCCGCAGCGCCTGCCGCAGCGCGTCGTCATTGGGATAGGCATGCAGTTCGGCGTCGGTGAACAGCGCCTTGAGATAGGCCTCGTGCGACGAGCCGGCGATGACGCCGACCTTCTTGCCCTCGAGATATTCCGGGCGAATCTCCGGCATCACCGCATCGCGCCGCGACACGAACCGCGCGGGCGCCCGGTAATAGGGGTCGGTGAAATCGACCCGGGCGCGCATTTCCGGCGTCACCGCCAGCGAGGCGATGATGGCGTCGCCCCGGTTGCTCGTGATCGCATCGAGCAGCGTCTCGAACCGCCGCATCTGGATGGTGCAGGTGACCTTGATCTCCTCGCACAGTAATCTGGCCAGATCGACATTAAAGCCGGCGGGATTGCCGTCGGGGCCGGTGAAATTGAAGGGCGGGTAATCGGTCTCGGTGAGAAACCGGATCACGGTAAGACGGGACAGATCGGGCCGGTCCGGACGCCGCCTCGGGTCCCAGAATCCGGGCACCGCCTGGGGTGCTGCTTGCGGCGCGGACTTGTCGGGTACAGACTTGGCCACGCTCTGGGCGCGCACGGTGCCGCTGCCCAGGCCCAAAGCCAGCAGCACGACCAACGGCAAAACCGCCATGACGCGGAGGGTTCGCTGTGGTCTTTCGCTGATGGCTAAAATGGTCTGTGGTTGCATTGCCGACGGGTTTCTAAGAATTCGGCCTTATAGACCATCCGCCCGATAACGCGAATGTCGTTTGGGTTGGGGGACGCTCGCCGCGCACCGCTTCAGAGGTAACGCTTCAGGTCGGCCGCGGCTTCCTCGGGCTTGCGCTTGAGGTTGAACGGCGCCACGAACTTGCCGTCGCGGTCCATCAGATAGATCAGCGCGGTGTGATCCATGGTGTAATCGCCATCCTTGAGCGGGACCTTCTTGGCGTAGACCCGGAAGCCGGAAATCACTTTCGCCACCGCGTCCGGGTCGCCGGTCAAGCCCTTCAGATGCGGATCGAAGCTCGACAGATAATCCTTCATCGCCGCGGTCGTGTCGCGCTCCGGATCGACCGAGATGAAATAGGCATTGACGCGATCGGCATCCTTGCCCATCGCCCGCAGCACTTCGGAAATCTCGAACAGCGAGGTCGGACATACGTCGGGGCAATGGGTGAAGCCGAAAAAGATCAGCGTCGGACGGCCCTGCAGGCTCTTCTCGGTGACGGTCTGGCCGCTCTGGTCGGTCAGTTGAAACGGTCCGCCGATCGCGGCCGGCGCTGTTACTGTTCGCAATCCACCCAGCGCCCACAGCATCAGGACCAGTCCGACCGCCAGGCTTCCGGCGAATGCGGCGACGATCACCAGCGGGCGGGTGGTCCGATCCATTACAAAATTCCCTTAATCCCAGAGCCTTTTCCGTTCCGATTGAATCGGAACGGAGGCTCTATCTCTCCATTTTGACGCGTTTTCTTCACGCGAACCGGTATCCACTTCGCTGGAAAACGCTCCAGTCAGAAGCAGGCGGACAGGCCGGACACAATGGTCTCGAAAAAGACCGCCGTGCCGTAGTGGAACCACAACACCACAGCTGCCAGCCCGAGCACGACGCCGAGGCCGGCGCCGGCCATCACGATCGCATGTGCGGCCCTTCGGGCCGGCCGCAACGCGCCGGGTATTTGGTGCGGCGTGAAAACCGGCTGAGCCATGCGAAAACTCGTTAATGGCGCGTATTCTGACCACAAAACCGGATGCCATTTTTGCGGAACACGCGCCGAACCAACGGGGACCGGAGAACCGGCGTTGCCGCCATTCGCCGATTTGTCATGTCCAGATAGGGCCAGTTAAGCCTGCGGGCAAGCGCCAGGGCGGTGCCGCCGATCACGTCATGCTGAGGGGCGCCAGCAATTTCAATGCGATGTCGAGATTTTCGCGGAGGAAGCCTGGGCGTCCAGGTAGCAGGGGCGGTACATGCTCATCAGCTGCTTGCCGTGCAGGAAGATCATGTGCGGGGTCAGCCCGCCGCGCTGGGCGATCCACCGCCGCACCGCGGACGGATACATCGAATACAGCATCTGCGTCGCTTCGGGGTTGGTGATCGCGCGGCCGTTGGCGCCGAAATCCCACGCCGCATGGAACCCGAGGGTGGCATGCGACGTCACGCAGATCTTGTCATGGGGAACCGCGCCCAGAACGATGGTGCAAGCCGAGGCGCACAAGCCGTCGATGATCACGGCCTCGCCCGAGCTGCGCAGGTCCTGATATTTGTCCACATAAGTGCCGATCCGGCCACCACGGTCTTCAGCGATACGAACCACCGCATGGCTCGCCCCCACTCCCGCCAGCAGGAGAACCGCCGCGAGCAACCCCGTCACGAACTTCATGTCCAGCCCCAGTCGAAAACCGTCGAACCCGAATCTGAGCGTCTCAGCGTGATGCATCGCCAGCGTGTTGCCGGATCGCGATTTTGTCCAGATGCGGAGGGTGGCTCAAAACAAATTCAAATTGAGTGTTGCTTGCGGGCTGCACCCCTGCGCCGGAAGGTCCCAAACTGGAACACGTCGATGCCGGCCGGCGGCGCCCATGAGTGCGGACCGGTACCATTTGCCGTTGACCGTGGTTAATGCCACAGGTTTCTATCCGCGGCAGTTGGGGGGCGGACATCATGGCTGGTGATGCAGACGTAATCGTGGTCGGCGGGGGATTGGCCGGTCTGGTTGCCGCGACCGAAATCACCGACGCCGGTAAACGTGTCATCGTGGTCGACCAGGAGGGCGAACAGAGCCTCGGCGGCCAGGCTTTCTGGTCGTTCGGCGGATTATTTCTGGTCGACAGCCCCGAACAGCGCCGGCTCGGCATCAGGGACAGTTACGACCTGGCGCTGCAGGACTGGATGGGATCGGCGGGCTTCGACCGCGATGAAGATCTTTGGCCGAAGCGCTGGGCGGAGGCCTATGTGGCCTTCGCGGCGGACGAGAAGCGCGAATGGCTCCGGGCGATGGGCCATCGAATCTTCCCGGTGGTCGGCTGGGCCGAGCGCGGCGGTTACGATGCGATGAGCCACGGCAATTCGGTGCCGCGGTTTCATGTGAGCTGGGGCACCGGCCCCGGCATCCTCGAGCCGTTCGAGCGGCGGGCGCGCGAAGCCCAGGCGAACGGCCGCCTGACATTCAGATTTCGCCACCGCGTCGATGCGCTCACGATTACCGCCGGCACCGTCGACGGGGTCAGCGGAACGGTGCTGGAGCCCGATAACGCCGAGCGCGGCAAGAGCAGTTCGCGCAAAGCCATTGGTGACTTCGCACTTCGCGCCCAGGCGGTGATCGTCGCTTCCGGCGGCCTCGGCGGCAATCACGATATGGTCCGGCAGAACTGGCCGAAGCGCCTAGGCTGTGCGCCGAAGAACATGATCTCCGGCGTACCGGAACATGTCGACGGCCGCATGATCGGCATCACCGAAGCCGCCGGCGCGCGGCTGATCAACCGCGACCGGATGTGGCATTATGTCGAGGGAATCCGGAACTGGAATCCGATCTGGCCGCGCCACGGCATTCGCATCCTGCCGGGACCGTCGTCGATGTGGTTTGACGCCATCGGCCAGCGGCTGCCCCCACCGCTGTTTCCGGGCTCCGATACCCTCGGCCAGCTCAGCCACATCATGTCGACCGGCTACGACTATTCCTGGTTCATCCTCACCCAGAGCATCATCAAGAAGGAATTCGCGCTGTCGGGTTCGGAGCAGAATCCGGATCTCACCGGCAAGAGCTGGCTGATGACCGCAAGAAGGGCCACCAACAAGGGCGCGCCGGGGCCGGTGGAAGCGTTCAAGCGCCACGGCGCCGATTTCGTCGTGCGCGACAATCTCGCCGATCTCGTCGCCGGCATGAATGCGCTCAGCGGCGACGACCTGCTTAACCCACGACATCTGCGAATCCAGATCGAGGCCCGCGACCGCGAGGTCGCCAATCCTTACACCAAGGACAACCAGGTGATGAACATCCACAACTCGCGCCGCTATATCGGCGACCGGTTGATCCGCACCGCCAAGCCGCACCAGCTTCTCGAACCCGACCACGGGCCCTTGATTGCCGTCAAACTCAACATCCTGACCCGCAAGACGCTGGGCGGGTTCGAGACCGACCTCGACTCGCGCGTCTTCGGCAACGATGGCCAGATCATGCCGGGGCTTTATGCGGCCGGCGAAGCCGCCGGCTTCGGCGGCGGCGGCATGCACGGCTACCGTTCGCTGGAAGGCACCTTCCTCGGCAGCTGCCTGTTCTCCGGGCGCAACGCCGGACGCGCAGCCGCGAAAGCTGTCGCATAGACATTCCGCGAATCCCGCCGGCCCGCGGCGGATCTATAACCTGCGAGGTAATCGATTGAGTCGCGCGAACCTTCGATAGTCGACCGGCCGATCTTGACCGGCGCCATCGAAGGAGAAAGAAAAATGACCGACGTCAATACAATTGCCAACCGCTATATCGAGCTCTGGAACGAGCGAACGCCAAGCCGCCGGCACGAGATGCTTGCCGCGAACTGGACGGATGATGCCCGATACATCGATCCCCTGATGAGCGGCGATGGCCGTGACGGCGTCGACGCCTTGATCGCCGGCGTGCAGCAGCGCTTTCCGGATTTCCGGTTTCAACTGATCGGCCAGCCCAACGGATTCGGCGACCACGTCCGCTTCTCGTGGGGACTGGGCCCGGAGGGCGCCGACAGCCCGATCAAGGGCACCGATTTCGCCGTCGTGCAGGATGGACGGATCCGCAGCATCACCGGATTTCTCGATCAGGTCCCGCAAGGCGCTTGATCGACGAGCGCGCGGCTGCCGCGGCGATCCCGGGGCAGCCGTGCCCAATTGAGGCGGCACAAAATAAAGCCGCGCCGACCCGAAGGCCGACGCGGCGATGGCCTTTCTGTTGCCAGGTGGACCAACCCCGAACGGTTACGCCGCGAGGCGCACTTCGTTCAATGCAACGTTATCGTTTGCATTTAGGTTTTTGACCCGATAACGGCGGTATCATGCCGGGCACAATTCAGAGCTTCTTCGCGACCATCGATCCTGGTTCGCCCCCGCCTTAGCAGCCCAAAGATCCTGCCTTGCGGCAGCATCGATCTCACCGTGACGAGATGTATGAGCTGCTAGGGTGGAGGCGCCGGGTACTGCCCCCGGGTCTGCCCGCAGTCCGCTCCAAGTTTCAGCGCCATCGTCTTGCGACCCGCGGACCTTACGCGCGGCCGACGGCGAAAGATAGGCTTCCTTCGCCACCGTCGGCCGGCCTCAAGCGGATTTTGGAGCGGGCGAAGGGAATCGAACCCTCGTATGCAGCTTGGGAAGCTGCCGTTCTACCATTGAACTACGCCCGCGGCCGTTCGCTGTTCTGATTTAGCCGAGACCGCCCGATCCGCCAAGCGGCGGATCGGGCGTTTTGCCGCACCGGGCCCCTTAAGCCTGTTCTTATTTTCCAGATGCGCGTTTTTGCGACGGTGCTATGATGCCCTTGGGGTGGTTGCGTATGTCGGGGCGTGGGTACACGGTATTCGATACGGCAATTGGCCGATGCGGTATCGCATGGGGCCATCTTGGCGTCGTCGGCGTGCAGCTGCCGGAAGCGCGCGAGATCGAAACCCGGGGCCGGTTGCTGCGCCAATACCCCGACGCCCGCGAACTCCGTCCGCCGCTGAATGTCGAAATTGCGATCGAGGGCATTGTCGCGTCGTTGCGCGGCCAGGTGGCCGATCTCTCCGACGTCACCCTCGATACCCGCGGCATAGCCGGCTTCAATGTGCGGGTTTACCAGTTCACGCGCACGATCCCGCACGGCGAAACCCGCACCTATGGCGAAGTCGCAGCGAAGCTCGGGGCCTCGGGCGCGGCGCATTCGGTCGCGCAGGCGATTTCCCGCAACCCTTTCATGATCATCGTGCCGTGCCATCGGGTGCTCGAAGCCGGCAGCTATGCGGACAAGATTTCCCCCAATGGCGGCGCCATTTCCAAGCGCCGGCTGCTGTCGATCGAGGGCGCGGGCGGCATGCAGCAGCAAGACCCTGTTCGACGTGCTGCTTCCCGTTGCCCCGCCGCGCCCGCACGGCTAAAATCGCGGCATGAACATCACGACCCTGCTGCAGCGCCAATCCATCTCGGTGTCCGATTTCCGCTGCAGCGCCGGACCGGGCGACACGCCGTTCGTGGAACGGCACCGATGCCATTCGATCTCCTTTGTGCGCAAGGGCAGTTTCGGCTGCCGCAGCCGCGGCCGCTTCTTCGAGCTGGTGGCCGGATCGGTCCTGGTCGGCCATCCCGGCGATGAATATGTCTGCAGCCACGATCACGTCTGCGGCGATGAATGCCTGTCGTTTTTTCTGGCCCCGGAACTGGTGGAAACGATCGGCGACCGGGCCGACATCTGGCAGATCGGCTCCGTCCCGCCGCTGCCCGAACTGATGGTGCTGGGTGAGCTGGCGCAAGCCGCGGCCGATGGTCGGAGCGATATCGGTCTCGACGAAGTGGGACAGCTGTTCGCCAGCCGTTTTGTCGAGGTGGTCTCCGGGCGACGGGCGAAGCCGGCTACGGCCACGAGGCGGGATCGCCGCCGTGCGGTGGAAACCGCGCTCTGGATCGATGCCCATTCGCAGCGACCGATCGGCCTGGAGGACGCCGCCGCGCAGGCCGATATCAGCCCGTTCCACTTTCTGCGGCTGTTCTCGGACGTGCTCGGCGTCACCCCGCACCAATATCTGGTGCGCTCGCGGCTGCGCCATGCGGCGCGGCTTTTGGCCGACGATGACAGGCCGGTCACCGATGTCGCCTATGACGTCGGGTTCGGCGATCTTTCCAACTTCGTGCGCACCTTCCACCGCGCCGCGGGCGTTGCGCCGCTGCGGTTCCGTCAGGCCTCGCGCGGGATGCGCAAGATTCTCCAAGATCGGCTCTCGCTGCACTGACTAGGGTCGTCTCCTGACCGCGCGTATTGGAACGCGCCTCAACAGGAGACCATCATGTACGACCATATCGGACTGAAAGTCGGCAACCTCGACGCCAGTGTGCGCTTCTATACCGCCGTGCTGGCGCCGCTCGGATATGTGCTGTGTTCGCGCGACGAGAGCGGCGCGGGCTTCGGACCCAAGGGCGAGCCGGCGCTCTGGCTTTATCTACACAAGGGACCCGCCGCCGCGGGCAGCCATATCGCGTTCCGCGCGCCCGATCACGCCGCCATCGCCAAATTCCACGCCGCCGGCGTGAAGGCGGGAGGCCGCGACAACGGCGCAGCCGGCCCGCGCGCCGATTACAGCCCGACCTACTTCGCCGCGTTCCTGATCGATCCCGACGGCAACAATGTCGAGGCGGTTTGCACGTAGCTACAATCGGGTCCCGACGACGCTCACTGCCGTCATTGCGAAGAGCCAACGGGTCGCGCGAATGCGCGCCCGATGACAGGCTCCGCGACGAAGCAACCCACTTTCCTGGAATCGATGGATTGCTTCGCTTCGCTCGCAATGACGGCCCAACACGAGGATCGTAACCATGGCTTCCATCCACAAGGACATTCCGATCGATGCCGAGCCCGAGCAGGTCTGGGCCGCGGTTCGCGATTTCGGCGCCGTGCACCGGCGGCTGGCGCCGGGATTTGTGCTCGATGCACGTCTCGACGGCGACGCGCGGATCGTCACCTTCGCCAATGGCACGGTGGCGCGCGAGCTATTGGTCGATTGCGACGACGCCCGGCGGCGGCTGGTCTATGCCGTGATCAGCGAGCGGGTGAAACATTATAACGCATCGGTGCAGGTGCTCGCCGATGGCGACGCGCGCAGCCGGCTGGTCTGGATCGTCGATCTGTTGCCCAACGAGATCGCGTCCTATATCGGCGGCCAGATGGAGCAGGCGGTGCTCGCCATGACAAAAGCCTTCATGACAAAAGCCTTATAACAAAAGCCATCTAACAAAAGCCCTGGCGCGCGATCCCGCGCAGACGTGATCTTCGTCACAGAAATGGATGCTCGCCCCGCTTTAGCCTCGCCGCGTGCGTCGAGATGGCACCGCGTCCTGCGGCGCTTACGCATGCGAGGAGCGGAACCATGAATGGAGCTGAGAAGGCGGTGAGCCGGGTAGCCGTGCTGCTGTTGCTTTTTGCGCTGTCCTCAGTGCCGGCGAAGGCCCAGTTCGCCGGCGGAGAAGCAGGCGGCGACATGATGACCCAGATGGCGCCCGTGCTCGAAATGATGAAAGCCAAGATGGGCAAGCGCCGCTTCGGCCAGTTGATGCAAACCATGGGGCCGATGATGAGCCGCATGATGGACAACGGCGGCGGCTTTGGCGGCATGACCGGCGGCTTCGGTGGCGGCTCGGGCTTCGCGCCGCAAGGTTACGGAATGGGCATGGGCGGCGGCGACTTCATGGGCATGCTTGGCGGTGGCGGCGGCAGCGAAATGATGAGCATGATTCCGCAGTTGATGCAGATGGCCAATTTCGGCGGCGGCCGATACGGCCACCGGCGTCGCCGGCATCGCTAGAGCATGATCCGGAAAAGTGGGAACCGGTTTTCCGAAAAGATCATGCTCAAACAAGGAGATTAGATCATGATCCGATTTAATCGGATCGTGATCTAATCAATCAATCCGGACCATGCGGGGCGAACCTCCGCAACAACAGGGTCGGCCCTCGGTCCTGCCTTGGGTCCCCATCGGGTCAGAACGACGCTCCCAGCCGACAGCACGCCGAGCACCACCATCGACGCCGCGGCCAATGTGAAAAAGTTCGCAGCGGTCGCGTCATGCGTCGACAGCCAGCCGCCGCCGGCTGCCACGAACACGAGCCGCGCGGTTTGCGCGAGCACGGGACCCAGCACCTTTGCCGCGCCTTGCGAGGAAAAATACATCGAGATCGACAGCCCGATGAACGCATACATCGGCGCTGCGGTCGCCAGATATTGCCGGCTGGCGGCGCGAACGCCGGGATCGTGGGTGAAGATATCGACCCAAAGATCGGGGAAGATCGCGATCACGGTAGCGACGAGGCCGACCGATATAAACGAAAGGCAACCCGCGATCATCGCGATCCGCCTGCCGCGCGCCACCCGCCCCGCGCCGATCGCCATCCCGATCATCGGCACCGATGCAATTCCCACCGCGAACGCAAGCGACGTCAGCATGAATTCGAGCCGGGCGCCGATGCCGTAGCCGGCCAGGATTTCGGTGCCGAACTGCGCCAGCATGTGGGTGAAGATGGTGATCGTCAGCACCGACTGCAGCGGCGAGAAGCAGGAGATGGCGCCGACCTTCAGAATATCGAAGAACATGCCGCGCTGGATTCGAAGCCCTCTGACCGCAGGCTTGATGCGGGCCCGGCCGGAGAAAATGTACCACGCCATGATCGTAGCGCCGATCGAGTAGGCGATCAGCGAGCCCGCGGCCACGCCGCGCATGCCGAATTGCGGCACCGGTCCGAGCCCGAGGCCGAGGATGCCGCCGAGAACGATCTGGCAGACCGCAGAGTTGAGAACGATCAGCGAAGGCAATTTCATGTTGCCGGTGCCGCGCAGGATCGCGGCCAGCGTGTTCATCAGCCACGGCAGCAGCGCGCCGCCGAAGAAGATCTGAACATAGCCCACCGCGCGCGCCAGCACCTCCCCGCGTCCGCCGAGCAATTGCAGCAGCGCCGGTCCGAAGATCAGCATGACCAGCGTGAAACTCAGCCCGAAGCAAGCGCCGATCAGCAGCGCATGCGCCGCCAGCGGCGTTCGCGCGGTCCTTGTCGCCGGCGCCGAGCGCGCGTGCGACCGCCGACGACACGCCGCCGCCCATGGCGCCGCCCGACATGGTCATGGTCAGGATCACGAACGGAAACACCAGCGCCATCGCCGCCAGCGACGCGGTGCCGAGCCGGCCGATATAGGAGGTCTCCGCGATGACCACGCAGGTACCCGCGCTGAGCGCGATGATGTTCGGCCAAGCGAGCCACAGCAGCGTGCGCAGAACCGGGCCGTCGACCAGCACATTTCTCGCCGGCGCCGCGATCGGGCGAAACGGCAGCGCGTCTTCGTCGGCGACAGGAATTTCGTCGGTTACGGGAATTTCGGCAACGCCAATGTCGGACAATATGGTCTCCCAGCCCGATCGATGCCGCGCCGCGCGCGCTTCCTAGCACCGAACGAGACCGGTTCCATGTGCGTTAGGCGCAATGGCGGTCTGCGGGATTGCAGACGCGGGCGACGTTCGTGGATGTGGCCGATCACTTTCATGGCAAGCGCTGTGAACGCCCGCCGGTTTTCAGTATTGTCCTGCGATAGCCAGGGAGCCAACATGCGGAACAGACTATTGCTGGCAATATGGATCGGGGCCCTGGCGCTGCCTCTCGCTGCCTGCGATGAGCCGGAGACCCCTGCCGTCGAACAGACCTTCGGGCCTTCGCCGACTTTGCCGGCTCCGCAGCATTCGTGGATACCGACGGTCAATGTCGCGTCCGCGGTCGGCTGGCCCGCCGGCGGCAAGCCCACGCCCGCAAAGGGCATGGCGGTGAATGCATTCGCCACCGGACTCGATCATCCGCGCACGCTCTATGTGTTGCCCAATGGCGATGTGCTGGTCGCTGAGACCAACGCCCCGCCGAAACCCCACGATACCAGGGGCATCAAGGGCTGGATCACCAAGATGGTGATGGGCCGCGCCGGCGCCGGTACGACGAGCGCGAACCGCATCACCCTGCTGCGCGACGCGGATGGTGACGGCGTCGCCGAGACCAGAAGCGTTTTTCTCGAAGGGCTTCATTCGCCGTTCGGCATGCCGCTGGTCGGCGATGATTTCTATGTCGCCGACTTCGACGCGATCATGAAATTTCCCTACCACGCCGGCGATATCAGGATCACCGCGGCCGGCGTGAAACTGACGGACCTGCCTGCGGGCACCCTCAACCATCACTGGACCAAGGATCTCGCCGCCAGTCCCGATGGGTCGAAGCTTTATGCGACCGTCGGCTCCAACAGCAATGTCGGCGAAAACGGCATCGAGGCCGAGACCAATCGCGCCGCCGTTCTCGAAGTCGATCGCGCGACCGGTGCGTGGCGCGTGTTCGCGTCGGGCCTTCGCAATCCGAACGGGCCGTCGTGGCAGCCGCAGAGCGGCGCGCTGTGGGTGGCGGTCAACGAGCGCGACGAACTCGGCAACGATCTCGTGCCCGACTACATGACCTCGGTAAAGGATGGCGGCTTCTATGGCTGGCCCTACAGCTATTACGGTCAGCATGTCGACACCCGTGTCGAGCCGCAGCGGCCGGATCTGGTGGCGAAAGCGATTGCGCCCGATTACGCGCTGGGCGCGCATACGGCTTCGCTTGGGTTGACATTCAACACCGGCAATCTGTTTCCGCCCGAAATGGCCGGCGGCGCTTTCGTCGGCCAGCACGGCTCGTGGAATCGCAAGCCTCGCGCCGGCTACAAGGTGATCTTCGTGCCGTTTGCCAACGGCAAGCCCTCGGGCCAACCGCAAGACGTGCTGACCGGTTTCCTCAACGGCAACGGCGAGGCGCAGGGGCGGCCGGTCGGCGTCAAGATCGACAAGCAGGGCGCGCTGCTCGTAGCCGACGACGTTGGCAACGCGGTGTGGCGCGTGACGCCATCGACCAAGTAATACCAAGTCTCACTGATTAGAACTCGTACGCCCATTGGCGCAGTCCGATGGACATGATCTTCCAGGGTCGGTCGACAAGGGTATTCCAAGCGTAGCAGTAGTGATCGACGATATCGTCGTAGGATTTGAAGACGCGGTTGGAGAGCCAGTTGTCGCGCATGTACTGCCAGATGTTTTCGACCGGATTGAGTTCAGGGCATTTCGGCGGCAGCGGGATAATGGTGATGTTGGCGGGAATGAGCAATCTTGCTGACAGATGCCATCCGGCCTGATCGACGAGGAGGACGGCGTGGGCTCCTGGTGCGACCGCCTTGGCGATTTCCGCGAGGTGCAGGTTCATCGCTTCGATATTGCAGGAGGGCAGGATCAGAGCCGTGCCCTTGCCCTGTTTCGGGCAGATGGCACCGAAGATGTAGGTCGATGCGGTTCGCTGATCCCGCGGAGCGCTCGGGCGAGTGCCGCGCTTCGCCCACCTGCGGGTGATCTTGTTCTTCTGGCCAATACGAGCCTCGTCCTGGAACCAAATTTCTATCTTGCCGACGTCGATCGCTTTTTCGCGCGTGACTTCATTCAGGCGCGCTGGGAACTTTTTGTGAACACTCCACCGGCTAAAGCCGGTGGCTTCAGATTACGGCTTAAAGCCGGATTGGTCCGCCCGTTGGCGGACTCTGATGATGGATGCGCATCAAGTTACCTTGAAATCATCGTCCGGTTCTGGCGCTGTCTGGTTCTTGATATATTCGGCCCATACCTCATCGGTAACGTTTCCGCTGCTGGCGACCCAATATCCTCTGCCCCATAAGTGCTGGCCCCAATAACGCTTGCGCAACACGCCGTACTCGCTCAGCAATTTATGGGAGCTCCGCCCCTTCAGATACTGCACAGCACGTGACACAGACAAACTCGGAGGAATTGACAGAAGCATATGCACGTGGTCTCGATTTATCGCTCCGGCATGAATCATCATCTCGTGAGCACGTGCCGTCTCACGAAGCAATTCCCGACATCGATCCCCGACGTCACCGCCGAGAACCGCAAAACGATATTTCGTCGTCCAGACCACGTGATACTTGCAGTCCCAGACCGTGTGGCTACCGCGCTTGTACCCCTCCATCCTCCCAGTCTACGCTGCAAAATGCCGCTGTCCCAAGCCGCCTAAAGGCGTGGGATTTACTGATCCCCTATCGGGGACTGTGAACACTCCACCGGCTAAAGCCGGTGGCTTCAGATTACGGCTTAAAGCCGGATTGGTCCGCCCGTTGGCGGACTCTGATGATGGATGCGCATCAAGTTACCTTGAAATCATCGTCCGGTTCTGGCGCTGTCTGGTTCTTGATATATTCGGCTCATACCTCATCGGTAACGTTTCCGCTGCTGGCGACCCAATATCCTCTGCCCCATAAGTGCTGGCCCCAATAACGCTTGCGCAACACGCCGTACTCGCTCAGCAATTTATGGGAGCTCCGCCCCTTCAGATACTGCACAGCACGTGACACAGACAAACTCGGAGGAATTGACAGAAGCATATGCACGTGGTCTCGATTTATCGCTCCGGCATGAATGATCATCTCGTGAGCACGTGCCGTCTCACGAAGCAATTCCCGACATCGATCTCCGACGTCACCGCCGAGAACCGCAAAACGATATTTCGTCGTCCAGACCACGTGATACTTGCAGTCCCAGACCGTGTGGCTACCGCGCTTGTACCCCTCCATCCTCCCAGTCTACGCTGCAAAATGCCGCTGTCCCAAGCCGCCTAAAGGCGTGGGATTTACTGATCCCCTATCGGGGACTTTAAAATCCTCGATGGCTCCCTCGGCTTGCGTATGATGGCGGGGACGGGCTGAGAGCTTGCGGTAACCCATCGCGCGAAGCTCCCGGCTCAGCGTCTGCTTGGCGACCGTGATGCGGAACTCCTCGTATATCCATTGCGAAAGATCGATCAGCCGCCAGCGCACGACACCGTGGATCGCCGGGATCGGGCCGCTCTCGATCATCCGCACAATCGCCTGGCGTTGCACATCATTGAGCCTCGAGGGTTGACCTGGCGATTTGCCGTCAAGCAGGCCGGCAGCACCCCGAGCATTGAACCGCATCACCCAGTCCCGGATGATCTGCAGCGTCACGCCGCCAATCTTCGCCGCCTCGGTGCGGGTCGCCCCATCGTAAATCGCCGCCAGCGCCAAAAGCCGCCGAGCCTGCGGGCCATCCTTCGTCTTCCTCGCAAGTGCGCGCAGTTGAGATGCCGTGAAGTCCCCGCGCAACGATACCGGAATGGACATGACGAACCTCCATCGTTCGTCACCAATGAATCAGAGCAAAACTGATTTGGGAATCGTCAACGAAGTCACAATTGCTGAGATTTGGTATAAGCGTCACGATCCGTTGATCGTCAGGGTGAGGATTTAAGCGAGTGCTGCTTTATTTGGCAACCGACATCCATGCCGGGCTATTTGCTGCGCGGGAGCAGCGGCCGCGCGAATTGAGAATTTTCCAGCCATCTCACTGTTTTGTCTTCGAATTCGAAGATAAGATCGAGGGGAGCGGCGGAAATAAAGACACCCGCATATGCCTCCTTTCCCACTCTCTCTCGCAGACTGTCGGCTTTGCAGGCCTGACCTTGAGGAAGCGCCGGCCTCGAAGGCGGCCCGAGCCAACTTGACCTGGACCAGTCCAAGTGACCCCAATCGTATTTCGGAGAAATCTCACGTCTTGGGGACGCGCAGTGAAACTGGCCGGGCTGGCGATCAGCTTCACCGCATTATCCTGTTCGGCGCGTGCAGATGATGCGACTGCCCCCAATGCGGACGTCCCCGACAAGAGCGGCTACAATCTGTTTGATCCGACGCCGGACGACGACATGCGAAAGTTCACGCCTGACCGGCCGACCAAGGGATATTCCGTCCGCACCATCGACGCCGGTCATGTCGAGATCGAGACTGACTTCGTCAGTTACACCTATTCCAAATATCTCGGGATCACGACGCATAGCATCGAGGCCTTCGACCCCAATCTGAAAATAGGCATCACCAACTGGGCGGATTTTGAAATCCAGTTCAATGGTCTGCAATCCCAGCAATCCTTCGACAGCTCAACCGGCGCCAGCGTGGAGCATGGCCTCGGGTTCGGCGATGTCTTCCTGCGGACCAAGATCAACCTGTTCGGCGATGACAGCGGCCCCGTGGGCCTCGCCATCATTCCCTATGTCAAGGTGCCCTCGTCGGTGCCGGTCATCAGCAATGGCGCCGTTGAAGGCGGCTTGATCGCACCCCTCGCCTTCCGCCTGCCCCAGGATTACATCCTCACCTTGATGACCGAAGTGGACGAACTGAAGAGCGCCGACGACAGCCGCCGATACACCAACTTCGTCAACCTTATCGGCGTCAGTCACCCGCTTCCGGGTGTCGAAGGCGCCAATGCGATGGTCGAGCTGTTTTCCTCGGCCGGAACCGACCCGGCGGCGCCGCCGATCTACACCTTCGATGCCGGCATGAATTTCGGGCTGGACAAGCATACGATCCTGGATGTCGGCCTCAACCTCGGCCTCAACAAGGCCGCACCGAAGGCGCAGATCTATAGCGGAATATCGGTGCGTTTTTGATGACGAAACTGGTGGCCGGCGACGAGGCCGACTACACCCGAAAATGCTTCGACAATTTCAGGCCCTGCGCCTGATAGTTCGAGCCGATACGCTGGCCGTACAGAGCATCGGGCCGCGCCAGCATTTTTTCATACACCAGCCGGCCGACGATCTGGCCGTGCTCGAGAATGAACGGCACCTCGCGCGAGCGCACTTCCAGCACCGCGCGCGAGCCTTGTCCGCCGGCGCCGGCATAGCCGAAGCCGGGATCGAAGAAGCCGGCATAATGCACGCGGAATTCACCGACCAGGGGATCGAACGGCACCATCTCCGCGGCGTAATCCGGCGGCACCTGCACGGCTTCCTTGGACGCCAGAATGTAGAATTCGCCGGGATCGAGAATGAGGCTGCCATCGGGCCGCGCCGATATCGCCTCCCAGAATTCATCGACGGCGTAGCCGCCGCGACGATCGATATCGACCACGCCGGTGTGACGCTTGGCGCGGTAACCGACAAATCCGTTGGCGTTCTCGCCGGAGAGGTCGACGCTCAGCGCCACGCCGTTGACGAGGTCAGCGTCGTCGGCATCGACCAGCCGTTCCAGATCATGCAGCGCGTCGAGTTCATCCGCGGAGAGGATGGCGTCGCCGGTGCGAAAGCGGACCTGGCTTAGCCGCGATCCTTCGCGCAGCAGCACCGGAAAGGTCTTCGGACTGATCTCCGCATACAGCGGGCCGTGGTAGCCGGCGCCGATCATGTCGAACCGACGCGTGCCGTCGGCGATCACCCGGGTGAAGACGTCGAGCCGCCCGGTCGAGCTTTTCGGATTGGCGGCGGCGACGATTTCCGGCGGCAGCGCCAGACTCTCGAGCAGCGGCACGATGTAGACACAATTGGTTTCCAGCACCGCGCCATCGGTCAGATCGATTTCGTGCAGCTTCAACTCGTCGATGCGCTCGGCTACCGTGGCACCCGGTCCCGGCAAGAAGCTGGCCCGCACCCGGTAGGCGATATCACCGAGGCGCAGGTCGAGGCTCGCCGGCTGGATCTGGCTTTCGACAAACGGATAGGCCGGCAGAATAAGCCCGGCATCCGCCATCGCCGCGATCATGCGGTCGGGCAGAATGCCATTGGCGTCGGGTTGAAGCGTGAACGACACAGTATGGTCCTCGGGATCGCCCTGCTTGCGCCATTCAGACGCTGAAAATACGGACTTTTACCGGTTATCCGAAGGTCGGCTTGACGGAAAGGGCGCGGCGGAATAAGAGCATGACTTATCCCGTGGTGATTTGAGCCGGCCGGCTTGCAGCCACGTTAAACAAGTCGCTAAACAGGCCGGGGACACGTGTGATCCCGGCCTGTGGAATTTTCCAGGCCGGTTTTTTGTGACCATTTTCGGTGGTCACGATGGAGGTCACATGCCCAAATCTACCGCGCCCGCTTCGCTCACCGCTCATTATCGCCCCGAGACCCGGCTGGTCCATTCCGGCACCATCCGCTCGGAATTCGGCGAAACATCCGAGGCGCTGTTTCTCACCCAAGGTTATGTCTACGACAGCGCCGAACAATGCGAAGCGCGCTTCAAGGGCGAAGACCCCGGCTACATCTATTCGCGCTATTCCAATCCGACGATCGCGATGTTCGAACGCCGCATGATCGAGCTTGAGGGCGCCGAAGCCGGCCGCTCGACCGCCACCGGCATGGCCGCGGTGACGACGGCCATCCTGGCGCCGCTGAAGGCCGGCGATCACGTGGTCGCCGCCAAGGCGATGTTCGGATCGTGCCGCTACGTGGTGGAGGATCTGCTGCCGCGCTACGGCATTTCGTCGACGCTGGTCGACGGCCTCGATCTCGACCAGTGGCGCAAGGCGATGCAGCCGAATACCAAGAGCTGTTTCCTGGAAAGCCCGACCAATCCAACGCTCGACGTGCTCGATATCGGCGCCATCGCCGAGATCGCGCATCGGCGCGGCGCGCGGCTGATCGTCGACAACGTGTTTGCAACGCCGATCTGGCAGAGCCCGCTGACGCTCGGCGCCGATGTCGTGGTGTATTCCGCAACCAAGCACATCGACGGCCAGGGCCGCTGCCTCGGCGGAATCATCCTGTCGTCGGAAGCGTTCATTACCGAACACATCCACACCTTCATGCGCCAGACCGGTCCGTCGATGTCGCCGTTCAACGCCTGGGTGCTGCTGAAGGGGCTGGAAACGCTGGCGATCCGCGTGCGCGCGCAAACCGAAACCGCCGCCGCCATCGCCGATGTCCTGGCCCAGCACCCGAAAATCTCGCGATTGATCTACCCCGGCCGCGCCGATCATCCGCAGGCCGCGCTGGTCAAGAAGCAAATGCGCGCCGGATCGACCCTGATCGGCTTCGAGGTCAAGGGCGGCAAGGCCGGCGCGTTCCGTTGTCTCAACGCGCTGAAGCTGGCGCGGATCTCGAACAATCTCGGTGATTCGAAAAGCCTCGTCACCCATCCGGCGACCACGACGCATCAGCGGCTGACGCCGGAGATGCGCAGCGAACTCGGGATCAGCGAGGGCTTTATCCGGTTCTCGGCCGGCCTCGAGCATCGCGACGATCTGATCGAGGATTTGCAGACGGCGCTGGAGCGGGTGTGAGGGCAATGGCTCACATCGGCCGATAGGTCTGCACGCTGGACGGCACGTTGACGCCGAGCTTGATCTGACCCACCGATTTGATGATGTCGTCGCCAAGCAACTGGGCAAAGCAGGCGTAACCCCAGTCGTTCATATGCAAGCCGTCGGCGATCACGAATTTGTCGATCGGGATCGCCTGCTCCTCGTGCCATTCGCGCATCACCTCGAAGCGCGGAAAAAGGCCGACATGGCGAATGGCTGCGACCTTGCTGAGCAGCCTCACCATCTGGCTGGCGTTTTGTGCGCGCTCGTTGACCCTCGGAGAATATTGCGGATCGACCAGCACCAGATCGGCGCCCGCCGCCTGGATCAGCGCGACACCGTCGCTCACCAGCTTCGCGGTCTCGGCCGGATCGAGGTCGCGCAGCACGGCATTGGTGCCGACCTGCCAGATCACGAGATCCGGCTTCATATCGAGCACCGACGTCTGAAGCCGCTTCATCATTTCGGGCGCGTCTTCGCCGCCACGGCCGCGGTTCAGGACGGTAATGTCGGCGCCCGGATACTGCCGATGCAGCTGGGCCGCCAGCCGGTTCGGATAGGTGAATTCAGGCGATGTCGAGCCCCAACCCTGGGTCGACGACGATCCGAATGCGATGATCGTCACCGGCGCGCCCGACGCCAGCTTGCCCGCCACATGCGGCAGCGACCCCACCGGTTTGACCCCGCCCTTCGGCGGCAGGCACGGCACGCGGCTGAAAATGTCGCTGGCCGACTGCGCGACTTCCTTGACCTTCTCGATCGCCTTGGTGGTGAGACTCTTGGGCGGCGAAGCTGGCTGGTCGACGGCGGTGACATTGCCGGTGCGGGTCGTTTGCGACGCCGCCGCGCTCGAGCTATCGGATTTGGCACCGCCAGACAGCGCAGCCTGCTGCATGGCCTGGGCGCGCGCGGGCAGCATCGACCCCGGCGCCAACAGCACAAGGGCTGCGATCGCCGGCGCGGCCAGCGGTGCAATCCCGAAAAAAGGGCGAACAAAACTCATTAACGCTTAGTCCTTAATTCTGCTGGGATGGTTCAAGATGCGCCGCGTCGATCACAAATTTCGACAGCGCACGCGCCAGGCAATCATGGACGCGCTTGGCAAGTTCGGGGCCGTGCGAAGCACTGAACAGATCGAAATCTCCTGAATCGTTCCATTGACGCATGATCGCGAAGCGGTCGAACAACGGAACGTCGTGCTGCTGTGCCACCACGCGCATATTATCCAGGTAGGGCGGCACAGAAATCATCGTTTCTGTGCGCGGGCTATATTGCAGATTCATCAAAATTACGTCGGCTCCCGCTTTTTGCAATGCAGCAATCCCGTCGTCGACGGCGCCGCGAAAATCCTCGGGATCGACCGACCGCATAGCATCGACGGTGCCGGTCTGCCAGACCACCAAAGTAGGTTTTTTTCCCTCCAGAATCTTGACCATGTCGCCGGCAACTTCCGCCGCAGTTTTCTTGGCCCGCAGCTCAACCGATACGTTGACGGTGGCCGACGGCAATTTCTCCCGCAGCAAAGCCTGCAACCGGCCGGGATAGGCGCTGCCTTCCGACATGTTGATGGTCGACGACCGGCTGCCCAGCACCAGAATATCCAGCGGATGGCCGCTTTTCACGGCATCGGTGACCTTGGGCAGCGGACTTTCGCTCTGGAGCAGGTAAGCCGGAACGTCGCAATTCTCGGTAGCATCCTCCGCGCGCGCGAATGTGGCGGTCAAAAGACCAGCCAGCAGCGTCAGTCCCAGAATGGACCGCGAGTTGGACCTCATAAGCCCCCTCCCGCCATATCGGCGTTGCCGCCGGTGCTTTTGATCCGCGTCGCACTCTTGTCGGCGGAATGTTTATACCATGAAAACAGCCATGCCGCGGCGGACATGATCAGGATTCCGGAAATACTGACAATGAAATGCAACACCGCGCCGCCGGAGACCTCGGCCAGCACGAAATAGCCCGCGAACGCCAGGAACACGCCGAGGCAGAAAATCTCCAGCGAATGCTGCCCGCACAGGATCAGCGGCCGCAGCCAGGGCGACTTCAATCCGGGCCAGTCCTTCGGCAGCAAGCGCACGGTGACGGCCGCCAGCGCCAGGAAATGCGCGAACCGGAGCACGTCGAGATCGGTCTTGTCGATCGGATACATCCATTGCTCGAGCCAGCGCGGCATCAGATGACCCAACTGCGGCACATACCATGTCAGCGTGACGCAGAACGCCGCGAACAGATAGGCCAGCGAAATCCACAGCGTGATCCGCGACGCGAGAATCCGCGACATTCGCCTGGCGCCGCCCTGCGCGCACCAGGCGCCGAACACGAACAACAATTGCCAGGCGAACGGATTGAAGACCCAGACGCCGTTCGGATATGCCGTCAGATGCAGGTCGTACTGCCATGTGGCGGCATAGAGCACCACCGACAGCGCCAGCGTGGCGTCGGCTCGCCACTTCATCAGCCACAGGATCAAGGGGAGAAAAAGCATCAGCACGATATAGAGCGGCAGCACGTCCATGTTGACGGGACGAAATCTCAACAGCAGCGCCTCGACGATGGTGACGTCCGGCTGCTTGAGAAAGTCCATGATGCCCATTTCTTCCGAGTACAGCGGGTTCTCGAAACTGGTGGCAACGTAGGAGATCTCCGCGAGAAAGATCGTGAACAGGAACACGTGCGCGACATAGATCTGCCAGACCCGCCGCAGGATGCGCGCGGCGGCGACCACGAAACCGGAATCGCGCATCGCGCGGCCGTAAACGAAGGCCGCCGTGTACCCCGAGATGAATATGAATATTTCGGTGGCGTCGCTGAACCCGTAATTGCGGATCGTGAGCCAGGTCAGGAGATTGGGCGGCAGATGGTCGATGAAGATCATCCATAGCGCGACGCCGCGAAACAGATCGAGCCGCAATTCGCGTTCGCCGCCTGCGGGAAGCACTTTCGCCGGCGGCGACAAGGCAGCCGACGCCGATGCGGCGCCCGGCGCGATCGCATCCGCTGTCCCCGCAGGGGGCGGTCCGGCAATTCGATCGGCAACGGACGTCATTTGGCACCGTCTGGACAGACCGGCTTTGCGCAGCCAGCGCGATTTGAAGGAGTTTAACTGGCCTGCAAGCAAGTTGCGAAGGTTTAAGGCATCGCGGGCGCTTTAAGGTCGAACTATGTTGAAACGACGATAGAAAATACCGCAACTGGATACGCCGGATGCCGGCTGGCGATTGGTTCCGCCGGAACTTTTCGATATGATAGAAGCGATGATAGAAGCGAATTTTGCGAAAGTCCGTCCGCATGTACCGCGCCGTTACCCGCCAGATCGAAGTCACCGTCGAGCCGAATTTCCTCCCCGAACGCTCGTCGGCCGAGAGGTGTGAGTTTTTCTGGTCCTACACCATCGTCATCACCAACACCGGCGAGGAGACGGTGCAACTGCGGACCCGACACTGGATCATTACCGACGCCTCGGGCCGGAAGCAGGAAGTCCGCGGCGAAGGCGTGGTCGGCGAGCAGCCGGTGCTCGCGCCAGGCGAGCGCTTCAAATATACCAGTGGCGTGCCGCTGCCGACCGCGTCGGGATTCATGACCGGCCGCTACCAGATGGTGAGCGAGAGCGGCGAGCGGTTTGAAATCGATGTGCCAACGTTTTCACTCGACAGTCCCGACGGCAAGCGGGTGCTGAATTAGGACGCGCATTCTGCTGCTCTAATTCACGTGTCATACCCAGGACGGCCAAAAGTTAACTGTCATTGCGAGCGCGAGCGAAGCAATCCATCTGTCCGCACAAAGAAAGAGTGGATTGCTTCGTCGCGGAGCCTGTCATCGGGCGCGCATTCGCGCGACCCGTTGGCTCCTCGCAATGACGTTGACAGGCACCCTCGATCCCGCGACGCGATGCGCCCGAGTTGTGCAGGAACGTCTGCCCTCGAAAGAACAGAGGGCGCAGGGAAAGCCGGGTGCCGGTTGCACCCGCAGCCGCGCGTGTAGTGTAGAAAGCACGCGCGTTAGTCACCACAGGTTCACCGGAACACCCGGCCTTCCCTGCGCAATGGTTTTAACGGTTTCCTTCGGGCTCTCCTCGGTGACCGGGCTTGATTGCCACCGTCGTCGGTGAAATTTCTTTCACCAACTTGACACCAGCGTCGGGGTGTCAGGACCACACGACTTTGCCGTCCGCGTCAGCGCCGTTCGTCCGCGCAAAATGTTTGCGCTGCGTCGCCATCGCGTCCACCGCATCCCGCACCCGACGTCCGTGACGATCGCGATACGCCCCTTGAGCGGGACGGGATGGCTGTGGATATAGAAGTGATTTGGGTCTGAAGAACACCAGAATATTTTTGCGCGATGGGCTGGACAGGCGGATTCGTGATTTGCCCGTCAGGCAACCGCTTGTCGAATATACGTGCGGGCTCAAGTCAGGTGTGACACTTCCTCGGCCTCATCCCGACCCCAATTCGCGGCGCCGATCGTTGTGTCGATCAACTCGCCACGCAGCAACGCGAGCGGCGACTTGTAGTACAGTGCGATGTTGTGAAACGGATCGGTCAGCACCTTGAAGGCCCATATCAGGCCGGTCTGTGCATCCTGGGTGATGGATAATTGGATCACGCGAAACAACCCGCCGCCGATGCCGATCACGAGCCAGACTTCTCCGACACGACGGATGAAATCGATCCTGTCGGCGGGCGGCGTGAAGATGCCGAACAGCGTCGGGAACAGGAACAAGGTAATGGGCGCCGATCCCCAGACGACCAACAGGATGATCTTGCGATACTGATTGAAGCCGACCTTGATGGCTTCCTTGTATTCGTTGGTGACCTTGTTGACCGCGTCGTAGCCGTTGGGTTCGAAGAAGAAATGTCCGGTCTGCCGCGTCAACATCGCGAGCCAACCGACAAGCCCGGCGAGCGCCGGGTTCTTGAACAGCAGCGCATAACAGGCGAGAAAGATCACCGCGCTGATCAGGTGCAGCGTCTGGTTGATCCGGCTCTGATGATAGTAGCGGTAATCGTCAAAGCGCTGCGTTCGCAGCGTATCGGTGAAGCGGTTCATTCGAATCCCCATGCCCTGTTGCACGCAAACCCGCGTAACCGGATTCGATGAACGCACCATGACAATAGCATGCTGTCACACGGCATAATTGCGCAGATGATAACCAGTTGCAGTTGCAACGGACCACATCGCGGCCCAAACGAAGGGTGTGATACCCCGAAGGTGTTTGGTGATGGCGGGCTGTTGGTCGGCCGCGTTAAATGTCGCAGATCGGTCGATCGCGTCGCTTTGGCTGTGAGCCGGTCATTTCCGGTTTACACCCACATGCCGTCGGTCTTGCGGCGCGGCGACATGTCCGGAGTTCTCCCTCGATCTGAAGAACGGTACAAATGGATTCCGATGCCGTCGCGACTAATCGATCAAGAACAGATCCAGGCTGGAGCGTTTTCCAGCGAAAGCCTGCCCCGCACTTGATGTGGGGTGGATACCGGTTCGCGTAAAGAAAACGCGTCAAATAAAGACATGGAGCCTCCGTTCCGATTCTATCGGAACGGAAAAAGCTCTAGCCGATCGTGAGGGCGACAGGAAAAACCGCAAATCGCTAAAGTGACGAAGAAGCCCTCTTACAGTAGCGCTCGAAGCGCCATCGCATTATCCGGTGAAATCGGCAGTGCGTTCCGCAGTATCTAGCGAGAGCTTTGGCGGGGCTTCGTCCCACCCCGCCACGATCTTCAAGCCGCGAACGCCGTTCCGTTCCACGTATACCCAACAATCGGCGCAAACGCGCTCGCCGCGATCGCGTCCGGCGGATACAGCAGCGCCAGCTCATCCCCCAGCACCGTCGTCCCGCTTACCAGCCCGGTAACATTTGTCAGCCTTGTCCACGTCGAGTCCGTGGGCGACGCCGGCTGCGGCAACGGCGAGGCCGGATAGAACCCGGCATTCGCCAACGCTGGCGCCAGCAGCACACAGGTCAGCGTCAGGCCCGGCGCCGTCACCACCGCGCCTCCGCTTACCTCCAGCGCGTCGTAAGTGCCCGATGCCACTGCGACCGTCCCGGCGGAAAGCACGTTCGCCGCGACCGCGAACGGGTTGCCGCTGCCTGCGGTTCGCACCAGCGCCAGCGCGTCCGTCGTCGGGTCCACCAGCGCCGCCGAGCCCGCCAGATTTAGCACGCGGCCCAGATACGTCAGCGGGTCCGCCGGCGGCGTCGCCCCCGACCCGCCCGCTGGAAGCGCCAGCGCCGACGGCCCGGCACACGGCAAGGTCGCGCCCTGCGCATGCAGCGCCTTCACCACATTCTGGAACGCCGTCAGGAAGTCGCTGCGCACCAAAATCGCCAGCGGCAACGTCGCCTGCGCGCCGCCCGCCGGCCGATCATTGGCGATGCTCACCAGCGAAAGCGGCTGCGCCGAAAGTGCTGCAAGCGACGGCGTCGGCCCGGCCACCCCGAGCACTCCTGCGAGCGTCTCCTCGCGCATCACCGTCTCGCCCAGCGTCCCCAGCAGATTGATATAGCCTCCCATTTCCGTGATGTTTTTCGGCGGCGGCAGCCGCGAGCCCACCACATCGCCTTCCAGCGCCAGGCGCTGCATCAGCACATTCTGCGCCGCCACCGCCTGCGGCGTCGTGCTCGACTGCACAAAATTCAACAGTGTGCCGACGATTTGCGACGTCAGCGCCGGATCGACGTAGTAGCCCGGCGCCCCGCTGCTCGACGCGGCGCCCGAGTAGCCGAACTGGATCGCGGCATTGACCGCCGATATCCCCGCCGGCGTGATGACGGTGACATTAACAGGGCCATTCCCTGCTGGGCTCACGGCCACCATCGTCGTGTCAGAGATCACAGACAGCGCGCTGGCATTCGTCGGCCCGAAGCCCACCGCCAGCGCCCCGGTGAACCCGGTGCCCGTCAACGTCACGATCGTGCCGCCCGCGGCCGGTCCGGAGATCGGCGCCAAGGAAACGATGACTGGTATGGCCATGCTTTCTCTCCCTCACGCCAATGCCGCGAGGATCACCGGGATCAGCGCCGCTAGCGCATCTCCGCCCGACCCGCTTCCGCCGCCTGAACCACTCGACCCGCCCGAGCCATTCGACCCCCCTGACCCTGAGCCGCCGCCCGACCCGCTGCCCTTGCCCCCCGACCCGCCCGATCCGCCGCCCGTCACGATGGTGCCCAGCGTGCTGATGGCCTGCGAGGTCAGCGCCGTATTCGCCTGTAACTGGCTGGCCCGCGCTGAATTGCCCTCGCTCTGTGTGCCCTGAAGCAGCGTCGCCAATTGGCTCGCGCCCGTCACCGACGATGGATCGATCCCCTTTTGCGCCAGCACCGCGGTGATCAAGCCTTGTAGCAGGCTGGTATTCGTCTGCTGTGGCGGCAGTTGAACATTGTTGACCAGGTTCGGAAGCATCCCGCTAAGAGCATTCGGTGTCTGCGCCGTCGCCAGCGTTGGCACCTGGCTGCCCGGCACGTTGACCGTACCGATCGCCGGCGCGGAATCGGTCGGCAAATCCTGCCAGTTCCAGAACCGCGTCAGGTCGATCTTTTCGCCCGACGCGCAATGCCCGAGCATCGCCTCGCCGAGCACCCCGCTTGTCGGCAGCGCCGTGCGCGTGACCTGGTGTGGTGCGCTCTGTCGATAGAACCGCAGCAGCGCATCCTCCATCTGCCCCGTCGTCATCGGCCATCCCTGCTGGTCACCCAGCGACGGCGGGATGGAGAACGGCATGATCATGCAATTGCCTTGGAATCCGAGCACCTCGTTGCCAATGCAATCCAGCAGCGGCACGGAGCTCGACAATCCAGGGAACGAGAGCAGGTAGGGTTCGAGCAGCATCACCCGCTCTTCCGGCGTTAGCGACAGCCAGACCGCTTTCGAGTAGCGCACCATGTTCCGCAGCACGTGCTGCAGCGTATTCTCGATGCGGATCAGGTCGGAATATTTCAGCAGTGGCGCCACTTCCATCGCCGGGATCGGATACACGCCGGCCGGAAGCTCGACGCTGCCGGCGCCGGGGCTCACATAATTTTCCGGGTTTCCGCTCACGCTCGCGGTCAGGCTCGCGCTGAAATTCCAGAAATACGGCGCGCCGAGTTGGGCCGCAAGTTGCGCCGCCGTATACGTCGTCGCCGCCGGCGCCACCGGCGGCTCTAACAGCGGCCCGAGCCCGTCCAGCACCCCGCTCGGCCACGCCGATCCATTGGTGCCGAAGAACGATGTGAACAGATCGAGCGGCGTCGCCAATTGGTAGGTGAAGCTGTCCATGCCGCGGGTGATTTCGAACCCCACGACATCGCACGGTGACAGCGACCGCGGCAACGCGATTGATGCTTGCAGCGTCGCGTTGGACCCGCTGCTCGGATTACGCTGCCCCAGCAGGTATTGCATCAAATCGTCAGACGTTTTGAACGCCTTGCTCGGATCGAACTGCCCTGGCACCGTTACCGGCGGAGTCTGCACCATCTCCACCGGCCCCAGCCGCGTCCCCCAGCGCGTTACCGCCGCCACGTAGATATGGTCGAACGGCAGCACGGACGCGTTCGCCGAGAACTGGATAACATCCTCCGCCAGGCTGTCCAGCACCAGCGACGCCCTTGGGTCGGACGCGAATTTCTCCAGCCGCGTCAGTCCCGACCCGTATTGCCGCGGCAGCGATTGCTGCAGCACGTCCGAATGCGCGAGCAGCCCCGCATAGCGATCCAGCACCTGCTCACGGTTCAAGCTGCCACTCAGCGAAGGGCTCGAAAGCTGCTGGTACAGCGCGGTCGCGAGTGCCTCGCAGGACTGAAACAATGATAGCGCCGTCTGCAGATTGGAGACCTGATTGGACGAGTCAAAATTCGTAATCGAACTCTGCGCCTGTGTGATCTGCGACAATACCGTGCTCGCCTCGGCCGCCGGCGCGATGTAGATCGGGTTGCTTTTGAGCCCGCTCAGAATCCCGTTGAGCTGCGTCGCCTCGTTCATCGCGGCCGTAAGCTGCGCGGTCACATTGGCGATGATAACCTCGGCCAGCGCCGCCAGGATCCCGCTTCCGGCAAAACCGATGGCGTTCTGCACCTGGGACGCAATGCTCGGCAATCCGCTGTTGAGTTGGCTTGCATACTGGATAGCGCTCGACAGATCGCTGTCCGAGATCACGTCATCCAAATGCTCCGCCTGCCCCGGCGGCAGGAACCAAACGATATCCAGCGGCACCAGGCATACCAGGCTCACCCCGTCGTACGACGTGCTTACGTCGAACAGCCGGAGCACCTCGAAATACTGCATCGTCAGCGCGTGCAGCTTGTTGTGATTGCTGATCGTCTTCGTCGTTACCGAGGTCGATTCCGATGCCGACGCCATCCGCATCGCCGTCCGCTGGGCGCGTCGCTGCGAAAACGATTGCTGCTCAGCGTAGTTCTGCACCGATTGCGACGCCGTCGAGGCGTAATTCTGCAGCCCGTCCATCCAGTTGCTGCTGGACCCGCTGGACGTGGTCTCGCCCAGGCTTCCGCTCGGCCCGCCCAGCAGACCAAGCAACCCACCCCCGGCGGTCAGGCTTCCCGATTGAGACGCGGTGTTGAAGCTGCTGCCGCCCTGCGCCGATTGCTGGAACGCGGCATTGAACGTCGCTTGCGTCGACGAGTCCGAAAGCGAGGACGCCTGATCCGACGCAACCCCGTACACCGCCTCCGTATCCTGCACGGCTAGCGTAGTGGTCTGCTCCTCGATGACCACCTGCTGCTGTTCGCCCGGCGCCAGCGGTAGCGAGTAAACCAGATCTCCCAGCGCGAGCCCCTGAAACTTCCACTTCTGGCTGCAGCGCAATACATACCCAAGCCCCAGCGACCCCACGATCGCCGGGCCGGTGAGCAGACCCTGGCGAAAATCGTCGATGCTGATCGGCCCGCTCAGATTGGTGCGCGCCAGCGGCGTATCGCTGCGGATTGGCTGTTGATACACGCCGGTCTGCGAGGGCGGCAGCTTCTCCCTCTCCGCATAGAGGTTGGGCGCGATCAGCTGGAAGAATATTCCATAGGGATATTGGTCGAACGACGTTTGGTTCTCCAGCACGCGGATGCAATCCGTGTCGTCGCCCAGCGTCACTGTCGGCACAGACGGGCTGCTGCAGCTGCAGCCGCCTTTCGGCCCCGCCTCCGATGAGGAAGCGTTGCTCAGCTCCTGAAAAATCGCCGGCGGGATCGGCTGAATCTTCTGCGGCAGCGGCATCGTCCCGAGATAGCCCGTGGGCCCGAGCAGGCTCGGCTGCACCGTGAGTGGCACCACGCCCGTGGGCGATGAACCGCGCACGCGCAGCGTCAGCGCCACACCCGGCGGCAGCGCCACCCCGCTCGGCAGTGGAATTGAGAAATTACCATTGGCATCGCTCAGCCCTGTTGCGATCACCTGCGAGCCCGACGTTGTAGCGCCGAAGATCGAGGTTTTCGCCGTCGTCGCGGCGGCGGGCGGCGGCGGCAGCACTTCGATTGCAAGGTTGCTGCCGAGCGTGCCGTCAGGCTGTTGCAACGTGCCAAGGATGGTGTCCGGCAGCGGCACCGATGGCTGATTGGACTGAATGACATTCTGGATGAGGGAGGAGAGGTTGGTCAGCACCGTCTTGATCGCGATGCCCGACAGCTTCACCGTCGCCGCCGTTCCCGCCGGCACCGTGGTCGCGGTTGCCCCTGCCGCCGCTTTTTGCACTGCTGGCGCCGCCTTTTGTACCGCCCGCCTTGATGCCGCTTTCGGAGCGGCCGCAGCTTTTTTCGGCGTGCCGCCTGTTCCGCGAGTGGATGCCATCTCAGTTCCTCCGTAGATATCGAACGGCGGGCGCAAAGCGCGGAGCGGCCAAGTTGGGAGCTTGGCGATCAACGTTGACAAAATCTTCAAACTCAGGCGTGACGATTAAGATACAGCCACCCATGAGAGGCACCTCAGGTGGAAAAATCGCGTTCGCACTTGTCGCCTTAAAGCAGCATAAGCAAAATCAACCAGGATCCAGGCAATCCGAACAAGGGATATTCAGGACACGCAGCTTACGATTCAGCTAATTCATCAACGAAACCTGAAGATTCCTGGCGCAATCTTACGCACTGCGCCGCAGGATACAGATTCACTTGATGCGTTCTACAGCTCGATATCACGTATCATTTGACCCGCGTGGCGAACGTGAAATGCTTCACATGGCGGCGGGCGACCTTTTGCCGCGGAGCTTTCGCCGCAGTCTCATATCGGCAGCTCGGAGAATTGAAATCGCCACACCTTATTCCGACCCAGATTTGATCTGCCGCAATACCTGCTGCGAGCGCGAGTGATATTTTTAATTCGCGGAGCGCGGCCATGATCATTGAGCGCCTATCCAAAGAGCATCGCAATATTGAGAAACTGCTTGCCATCCTCGAGCGAGAACTTGAGGTTTTCGATCGGGGAGATCGCCCCGACTACGAGGTTATTCGTACGATTATCAGCTATTTCGAAGTCTACCCGGAAGTGTATCACCATCCGCAGGAAGACCTGGTCTTTGCCAAGCTAAGAACGCGCGATCCGGCTGCGGCCGCGAAGGTCGGTGATCTCGCTCGTGAGCACCAAAAAGGGGCTGAACGCTTGCGCCGCGTCGCTCACGCGGTTGAGAACGTGCTTGCGGATCGTGAAATTCCTCGGCAAAATATCGATGCCATTGTTCGCGATTTCATCGCGCACGAGCGGCGCCACATGATAATGGAAGATCGAGATTTTTTTCCTGCCGCGCTTGAGGCCCTCATGCCCCAGGATTGGGCGGAGATCGCTTCGGCCGTAACCGGCCATAAGGATCCGCTGTTCCGCGATGTCACCGAAGAACGGTTCGATGCGCTACGCGCACATATTTTGCAGCTGGAGCAAGAGGCTGAAGACGCACGAAAGTAGGCGCGCCTTCCTTTTTGAGCGGGCTGGTCGGCGCGCCGAAATCCGGCCGGAAACTATTCGGCCGCAATTGTCCCAAGATCCGGAGCGGCCGCCTCCGTCTGCCTGCCAAGTTTAGCGCTTTTGATTTTCCGCTTCATAATTTCCGAAGCTTTGAAGCGGACGACACGGCGCGGAAGAATCGGCGCTTCAACGCCTGTTTTCGGATTTCTCCCTACGCGCAGGCCCTTGCTGCGCACCGTGAAGGTCCCAAACGACGACAACTTCACGGTTTCGCCCTGCGCGATGGCGTTTGCGATTTCCTTTATCACGAGATCAACCAAGCTCGATGACGCGGTGCGCGACAATCCGGCTATTGCGCGATAGGCCGCGTCAGATAGCTCGACGCGAGTGACCGTCTTTCCGCTAATACGCATGGGCCCCAAACCATCTTTGAAAAACCCGTTTAGCAAAACGCCTTGTCGGCGACACCGCCTTGTCCCAGATCAATTGAGATGAGCGGGTGGCGGCGGGCGCAGTGTAATGCGAACGGCGATCAAATCATGTTGCTTTGCTCGTCTCGCTCCGAAAACAAAGTTCTTAAACTGACTCTGTTTGAATTACGGCTGCCTTGGGCGTTGGCGGGAGTTTAAGAGCAACCCGCTGTCGCGCGCTATCACTGCTTTGGAGTACTCGGTTATCAGACTGTCCCATTCTTTCGCCTCTTCAATCCAGAAAGAACTATTTTCATTTTCAAACTGCGCATGTTGGCGGCAGAAAGCGGCCATCGCACGGCAATGTGCCATTATATCCATATCGGCGCACCCTCGAGTCGGAGAAGGTCCGAATGCTATGCCGACAACATGCCAGCTTGATTACAGCAATTCCCAAATCACCTGGCGAGATATCTGCAGAAACGACGTCACTAATGGAACAATCATGGCGTTTAGAAATGATAAATTAGGCTGAAAGATACCCGCATTGATCCAGGACAATTACGCGAAAGACTCGGATGTCGAAGCTGAAAAGCACTTGCCTGTGGTAGCGGGATTGGGTCTCCCTGGAAAAACAAACTTGCACCGCAGAGCGAGCGGGTCACCATCCACTCTAGCGAGTTGTCGGATGAATGACTTCGAAGGCGAACATAATCCACTGGACATGCGCGACCGCGCCATCGTTCTCTTTGCCATCCGGAGAATTGGGCGAAAACAGGACGGATCATGATCAAGGAATTGATGTTCTCACGCCGCTTCGCGCCGCTTTTTTGGGCCCAGTTCTGCTCGGCGCTCAACGATAACGTCCTCAAGAACGCGCTCGTCATCATCCTGCTGTACGGCGCCGTCGCGGGGCACGGCGATGCATTGGTGACGGTCGCAGGCGCGGTCTTCATCTTTCCCTTTTTCATCCTGTCGGGCCTCGGCGGCGAGCTTGCCGACAAATATGTCAAATCGGTTGTCGCAACGCGCTTGAAGTTCGCCGAGATTTTTGTGGCCGGCTTCGCCGCCGGCGGCTTCTTCCTGCATTCCGTTCCGCTGCTGTTCGTCGCGCTCGGTCTGTTCGGAGTAATCGCTGCTCTGTTCGGCCCGGTGAAATACGCGATGCTTCCGGACCAGCTCGCCGTTGGCGAACTCGCGACCGGCAATGCGCTGGTGGAAGGCGCGACCTTCATGGCGATCCTGATCGGCACCATCGCCGGCGGCCTGTTCGTCTCCGGTTCCAGCCATATGGGCTGGGTTTCCTCTGCCGTCGTCGCGCTGGCGCTGCTGTCCTGGGCCTTTGCCTCCCGCATTCCGGCGACGACGCCGGCCGCGGCCGACCTCGCGATCACGTCCAATCCATGGAGCTCGACCGTCGGCCTCCTGAAGTCGCTTTACCGCGAGCCGCGGCTTTGGGACGGCATGATCATCGTCTCCTGGTTCTGGCTGGTCGGCTCGGTCGTGCTGTCGCTGCTGCCGGCGCTGGTCAAGGGGGTCGTTGGCGGCCGCGAGGGCGTGGTGACGCTTTGTCTCGCGATTTTCGCCATCGGCATTGCCGTCGGCTCGTTGTTCGCGGCGCAGCTCAGTCACGTGCGCCCCAATCTGACGCTGGTGCCGATCGGCGCCCTCATCATGGGTGTTGTCGGTCTCGATCTCGCCTGGGCTATCTGGCAGAGCACGCGCGGGACCGACGTTTCACCGCTGGCCTTCGCAACTTCGTTCGCGGGACTGCGGATGCTGGCGGACTTCGCGGTGTTCGCCTTCGGCGGCGGACTGTTCGTGGTCCCGTCCTTTGCCGCGGTCCAGGCCTGGTCGGCGCCCTCCGAACGCGCCCGCGTGATTGCCGCCGGCAATGTGCTGCAGGCGGCCTTCATGGTGGCCGGCTCGCTCTTCGTCGCATTGTTGCAGGCCGGGGGCCTTCCGATCGGGTGGATCTTCTTCGGTCTCGCGATCGCAAGCTTCGGCGCGGTGTGGTTCGTGTACGGCAAATGGGACAAGGAAGGCGTGCGCGATTCCGGTGCAGAACTCAAGAACTCGATGGCGTGGCGGATCACATCACGATCAAGGCCTCGCATAACGGACTTCTCCGCCATCCCGTCGCCATCGACCAAACCGTTGCATTCTTGAGGGAAGGCCGCTTCAACGCCATTTGAGCAGGTGACTTCGCGTGGCCTGGTTTGACCGCAGCTCATCGCAGGCTAAGATTTGCGAAAAGGGAGAGCTCCATGGAGGACATCGCGGCCCAACGCGCAGCCGAAAAGCTGCTCGCGGTACACCAGGCCAATCTGCGCTTCGAGCTGGGGCGTGCCACCAGGGACCGCGCCGCGATCGGCGAAGGGCACGGGCGCGACATTCTCGGGCATCCGTTCCATTCGGTCGCATGGCTGGCCACGCAGCTCGCCTCAAAGGGCGTGGGGCTGAAGGCCGGTCAGGTCGTGATGACCGGAAGCGTCATGCGCGTTCGAGCTGAGGTCCGTTGCGGGTCGATCGCGTCACTTTGGCTCTGAGCCGGTCCGCTAATCGACCAGATTTATCATGGCCGCGCGCAGGCGACTGTTCGAAACCGGTTTGTGCATCAGGAAGCAGTCGCTGGCCGTTGCCTCGCGGATGCGGTCCGGCGCGGTGTCGCCGGTAATCAGGATCGCCGGAATCTCGTCGTTAAACTCGGTCCGCAGTCGCTCGATGGTGGCGATGCCGTTTTCCTTGTCGCGCAGCCGATAGTCGGAAACGATCAGATCGGGAGTGGTCGTGAAATCGACCGCTCTGTCCAGCATCTCGCCGCAGGAGCCGGCCGCGACCACGGAATGACCCCAGCCCTCCAACAAGGTACGCATCGCCTCCTGGATTGCGATGTCGTCGTCGATGACGAGGATGAACAGCGGCCGGTGGGTGACCGGCGCACTCTCCCGCGGAGGCTCCACCGCGACCAGCCCGCCTGGCGACAACGGAATGGACAATTTGAACACGGAACCTTTGTCTATCCTGGACCGCAGTTGGATCGGAATATCCAGGATCCGTGTCAGACGCCGCACAATCGCTAACCCCAGCCCCAGGCCGCGTGCGCGATCGCGCTCAGGATTTCCGATCTGATAGAATTCCTGAAAGATCAGGTCCTGCTGATCGGCCGGAATGCCGCGGCCGGTGTCCCAGATCTCGACGTGGAGCCGATCGCCGCGCCTGCAACCGATCACCACGCGCCCTTTGTCGGTATAGCGAACCGCATTGGAGAAAAGATTGCGCAGCACGCGCTCGAGAAGCATCGGGTCGGTCTGAACGGCCAGGCTGCACGGAACGACACGCAGCGCAATGCCCTTGCGCTTTGCTTCCGGCATCTCTTCGCGACATATCCGTTCGAGCAGCGGCTGGATCGCAAAAGCCCGCGGCCGAACTCTCGATGACTCCGGCATCGAGACGCGAAATATCGAGAATCGCGCCGAACAGACTGTCGAGCGTGCTGACCGAGTTCTGGATCTGGTTCACGAGCCGGCGGCTGTCGCCATCGAGCGCTCGATCGCCCAGAGCGCCGACGAACATACCGAGCGCATGCACCGGCTGTCGCAGGTCGTGGCTCGCCGACGCCAGGAAGCGCGACTTGGCGACATTGGCCGCCTCCGCCAGCTCCTTCTGACGCAGCAGATCGTTGGCAAGGTCGAGGTTGGCAAACTGCAATCGCAGCGCCTTCAACAATAATTCGCTGAACGAGTTCGCGAGGACCGCGATGACGGAGATCCAGAGCACGGCGAGGACGCTGTAAGTCACGTGCAAGACGTCGCCCTGGAGCGCAGACCAGACGCTGGTCGGGACCATGATGGCAAACAGGTTGCAGTAATAGGCCGGCAGAAGCGTACCCAAAGCCGTGATGGCTCCCGCGGCGATAGCAGCGCAGGTCAGGAAAACGATGAACTGAAACTCCGCCCGGCTTGGATCAAGCAGGAACCACGACCCGAGCCCCCAGCAGAGGCCGCCGGCGAGCGCGCTCGCTATCGCCCCTAACGACCAGCGACGCCAATCCGACGCCGGCGGCATGGCTTTTCTGTAGGCCTGGATCAGGACCACGCGTGCGACCGTGCTCAAGCTGAGAAGCAACAGGAAAATCACCGCCGTGCGCGGTGCAGTCGCCTTGGTATAGACCAGCATGGTTGCCAGAATTACCGCCGCGATCATCCCGCCGATCGTTCCAGGTGTGGCGTTGTGATAGAAACCCGCCACTTGCTCCGCACGAATCTCGTCGAAGCGCTGCTGCGACACTTCCGTATCGGTCACCTGACTGCCTCGCCGTTCGCGGCCGTGAACGGCCATGCTTGAACCACAGGGTTGATTATAGATGCTGGCTTCCGGACTGCCGAACGAATATTGAACCGAGGTCCTGGGACCGAAGACTGATCCCCAGACTTGAGGCGGTCGAAACCACGCTTGCCGTCGGGCAAAATGAGAAGAATAATGTCTCGATGAAGCTTCTTATCGTCGACGATCATGCGATCCTGCGCGAAGGGCTCGTCGCCCTGCTCCGGCAATTCGAGCCCGAGGCCAAGGTTTTGCAGGCGTCCGACACTTCGGAAGGATTGCGCCTCGCGGAGACCCATCCCGATCTCGACGCGGTGTTTCTCGATCTCAACATGCCCGGTCAAGGCGGCATGGAGATCATCC
The DNA here is from genome assembly GCA_963729395.1 of uncultured Pseudomonadota bacterium. Taxonomy (GTDB): domain Bacteria; phylum Pseudomonadota; class Alphaproteobacteria; order Rhizobiales; family Xanthobacteraceae; genus Bradyrhizobium. The sequence continues at coordinate 240,754 of CAVSOS010000007.1, forward strand.
CCGTCTTCGCCAAGCGTTGCCCTGAATTGCCAGTGATCGTACTATCGTCGTCGGAGAATCCGAGCGACGTGCGGCTTGCTTTAAAATCAGGCGCCTTCGGCTACGTGCCGAAATCCGCCAGCCCGCGAAACATCCTGTCCGCCCTGCAACTCGTGCTCTCCGGAGAGATCTATGTTCCTCCGCTGATGCTCGATCTTGAACCTGTCGCGAGCGATGGTTCCGGTCGCATTGCGTCCAAATCCGGCGAGCGCCTGACCGAGCGGCAGAACGAGGTGTTGCGGCAATTGTGCCGAGGGCTTTCCAACAAGGAAATCAGCCGCGCGCTCGACCTTTCGGAGAAGACCACCAAATCCCACATCACGGCGATCTTCAAAGCGCTTGGCGTGGTGAACCGCACGCAGGCCGCTTCCGCCGCGCGGCGCGCGGGAATCGTAACGGACTAAATTGCAGCCCCGTCGCAAATAAATCGTTCGTCACCGACGCATGCGCGGGTTGGCGTGCCGCGGGCGCGCGAAGATTACCCGGATCGTGAGATGACCGAGTTGGGAACCGCCGGTCGCGCTCCCCGACTAAGACCAGGTCTTAGGACCTTTTCAGACTAGCGAGCCGAGCGATTTCAGGGAAAGGTGTCCGGAAGTAAGCGCTCATGGGATAGCCGTCCTATTAAGCAGCAACGGAGCACAAGATGTCGCGGGATCGCTTTAGCTATCTTTTGAGCGCGGGTATTTTGGCGGGTTCGGCCTTGGCGGTCGCGTCCGCTTTCGCGGCTGATCTGCCTGCTCGCGAATACCCCAAGGCGCCTGCGATCGTTTCTCCGGCCTATGACTGGTCGGGGTTCTATGTCGGCGCAAACGTCGGCGGCACATGGGACAGCGGCACCACGACAAACAGGGCGCTCGATGCCACGTTCGTCAGTTCCGGAGCAGCGAATAACAGTGGTGTGATTGGCGGTGGCCAGATCGGCTATAATTACATGCTCTCGCCGAACTTCGTGGTCGGTATCGAGGCAGATGTTGACGCGACGTCGCTCAAGGGCTCTGTGTTATCGACCGACGGCTCAAATCGGCATACCAGCAAGCTTGACGAGTTCGGGACTGTCCGCGGTCGGGCCGGTATCGCCCAGGACAACTGGCTGTTCTACGGCACTGGAGGCTACGCCTGGAGCGAAGGATCCGTGACTCGCACCCAGCTCGCCGCGGTTACGTCAATGCCGCCAATTCCAGCGGCGGCAGGCACGGTCGAAACCTCGTCGAACACTCGAAACGGTTGGGTCGTCGGCGCAGGCGTGGAATGGGGTATTGCGCAGAACTGGACTGCGAGAGTCGAATATTTGTATCTGGACCTGGGTAGTGTGACGTCGGTGTTCCCGATCTCAAACAGACAGGAAACTAGCAGTTTGACGATGAACGTGGCCCGGATCGGCATAAACTATAAGTTCGGCGGTCCGGCGGTCACACAATACTAAATCCAGTCTCTTAGCTCGATCCAATCGAGCCGCCTTCGGGCGGCAACGATAGGCGAGGTTCGCCTGCGCTTCACGGCAGATCAGCCGCTCCGAACGGATCGCAAAGACATATCCCACGACCAGTATCCGGATCATCCGTTCCGGATCCAGCGACGGCGCCCCACGGACGAATAGTGAGGTGCAAGTTCGCTTCGAAGCCAGGACAGATCGAGAGCTGCATCGATCTTCCGCGCCAGATGATCTTCGGGAACCGCGTCGCCAAGATGAAACTCGTAGAACAGTTGACCTTGGTCACTCGTCAGACGGCCATCATGGATCGACCTCGCCGAGATTCGCGTCAGCACAACGAAATCACGGTTTGCGGCCGGCCGTGAGGTCGCCGGTCTATTGCAGGGATTGTCGCTCTATCGATCGTTCTACGGCCCAGCCGGCCAGCGGCTGACGACCCATCTGGACGGCGTGCTGAGATTGTTGCCGGCGCTGGATTATGCCGTCGGCATCGTCGCCGGGAACAGCTCGATCGATCCGATCTCGTCGATCTCATTCTGCCGCGGCGCAATGACGGCCGGGTTCCGGCGCGGAGTTCCAGGCCCGATGGCATGGCGGATCACATCACGATCAAGGCCTCGCATAACGGACTTCTCCGCCATCCCGTCGCCATCGACCAAACCGTTGCATTCTTGAGGGAAGGCCGCTTCAACGCCATTTGAGCAGGTGACTTCGCATGGCCCGGTTTGACCGCAGCCGATCGCAAGCTAAGATTTGCGAAAAGGGAGAGCATCCATGGAGGACATCGCGGCCCAACGCGCAGCCGAAAAGCTGCTCGCGGCACACCAGGCCAATCTGCGCTTCGAGCCGCTCGGTCCGCCGGAGGCGCCGGCCACGATCGCGGACGCCTACGATATCCAGCAGAAATACGTCGCGCTTCTGCACCACGCGCACGGCGGAGATGCGGGTTACAAGGTCGGGCTGACGTCGGCGGCGATGCAGGCGTTTTGCGGCATTGACCACCCCATCGCAGGGGTCGTCCTCACAAAACGCGTGCACCAATCCGGCGCGACGGTGCGGCGTTCGGATTTCGGTCGAACTCGGTCTGGAATTCGAAATCGCCGTCCGCATCCAATCGGACGTTCCGGTCACGGACATTCCGTATACCGCCGAGACGATCGGTGCGCATATCGGCGGTGTCGGCGCCGCCATCGAACTGGTCGACGATCGAAGCGCAGACTACGCCAACCTCGATGTGCTCACGCTGGTCGCGGACAATTCCTGGAACGGCGGCATCGTGCTGTCGGAATTTGCAACGACATGGCCCGATCTGGAAAGCGTGCTGGGGCGCGCCACCAGGGACCGCGCCGCGATCGGCGAAGGGCACGGGCGCGACATTCTCGGGCATCCGTTCCATTCGGTCGCATGGCTGGCCACGCAGCTCGCCTCAAGGGGCGTGGGGCTGAAGGCCGGTCAGGTGGTGATGACCGGAAGCGTCATGAAGACGGTATTTCCGGAGCAAGACGCGAACTATCGCTTTGACCTCGAGCCGATCGGCTTTGTCGAGGTGCGGGTCGGCGAGGCCGCAAGCGCCGGCTGATGCGAGAACATTTTCCACTTCATTGGCTTCATCCTTCGAGACGCCCGCAAGCGCGGGTTCTCAGGATGAGGTCTCAGACCCTCATGGTGAGGAGCGCGTCTTCGCGCGTCTCGAACCATGAAGCCACAGCAGAAGCAGTAATGACTCGAGCGAACCGGCGAGTTGGCATGTCGGCGACAGGGTTTTGACGCGCGTTGGCGTCGGATACGGTGCGCGCGATCAACAGGGGAATGACATGAGCGGTATTTTTGCGCGAGTAGTTGCATGGATCAGCGCCGCCGCGATCCTGTGGCGCCGGCAGGGCGTCACGCATGCGCCGGCCTGGGGCAGCGCTGCGGTGGTCCCGGCGGCAAGGCCGCAAGGCAACCTCCCGACGCTCAAGATGCCGACAGCCAAAGGCTGGACCGACGGACAGATGCCGGTCGCGGCCTCGGGGCTCAAGGTCAATGCGTTTGCGACCGGCCTGCAACATCCGCGCTGGATCCATGTGCTGCCCGATGGCGGCGTCCTCGTTGCCGAGGCGCAGCAGGTTCCCGAGCCGGTCAGGAGCGTGTTTGGCTACGCGATGCAAGCCACCATGCGACGTGCCGACGCACTCGGCGAAAGCGCCAACCGCATCACTCTGTTGCGCGACACGGATGGCGACGGCATCGCCGAAAAGCGCGAAACGTTTATGGAAGGACTGAACCAGCCGTTCGGCATGGCGCTGCTCGGCGACACGTTCTATGTCGGCAACACTGACGGTGTAGTGGCCTTCCCGTATGCGGCGCGCGCGGACCGCATCAACGCGCCGGGGCGGAAACTAACCACCTTCAAGCCCGGCGGGCATTGGACGCGGAGCCTGCTGGCGAGCCCTGACGGAAAGAAGCTCTTTGTCGGGGTCGGCTCGCTCAGCAATATCGCCGAGAGCGGCATGGCCGTAGAAGAAGGCCGGGCTGCCATCTACGAGCTCAATCTGGCCGACGGCAGCAGCCCGCATCTTTGCCGGCGGCCTGCGCAATCCGGTAGGCCTCGCATGGGAACCACAGACCGGCGTGCTCTGGACCGTGGTCAATGAGCGCGACGGCCTCGGCGACGAGACGCCTCCGGACTATCTGACTTCGGTCCGGGACGGCGGTTTTTACGGCTGGCCCTATTGTTATTGGGGGCAGTCGGTGGACGATCGGGTGCCGCAGGATCCGGCCGCGGTCGCCAAGGCGATCAGGCCGGACTACGCACTCGGCGGGCACACCGCGTCGCTGGGTCTATGCTGGCTGCCGGCCGGCACGCTTCCGGGCTTTCCGGACGGCATGGTAATCGGGCAGCACGGCTCCTGGAATCGCAGCACGCTGAGCGGCTACAAGGTCGTCTTCGTGCCGTTCGCGAACGGCCGCCCGGCCGGCCCGCCGCGCGATATTCTGATCGGCTTCCTCGCTCCCGACGAGCGGGCGTCCTATGGACGGCCGGTCGGCGTCGAACTCGGTCCCGACGGCTCCCTGCTGGTGGCGGACGATGTTGGCAATGCGATCTGGCGTGTCACCGGCACGCAGCAGCGCTGAGCGCGTTAAGAGCCTCCGTTCCGATCGAATCGGAACGGAGGCTCTGATTCTTATTTGACGCGTTTTCTTCACGCGAACCGGGATCCACTTCGCTGGAAACGCTATAGCCGCGGCTATTCCACGCCGGCTTCCTGCGGCGTGAATTCATAGACCGAGCTGCAGAACTCGCAGGTCACGACCACCTTGCCGTCCTTCACCATGTCGGCACGGTCCTTTGATGCGAAGCTTGCGAGCATCGACGACACCGCCTCGCGCGAGCATGAACATTGCGCGCGCAGCGGCAATGGCGCAAACACCCGCACCCCGCGTTCGTGAAACAGCCGGTACAACAGACGCTCGCCCGACAGATCCGGATCGATCAGTTCGACATCCTCGACGGTCGAGATCAGCGACTGGCCTTCGACCCAGGCATCGTCTTCGGCCACGCTGTGCGCAATGACACCCTCCGGCGCATCGCCCGGATGCAGATCGGGCTGCCGCGCCCGCTCCGGCGCCTTGGGCAGAAATTGCAGCAGCAGGCCGCCGGCGCGCCAGCGATGTTTCGGGCCTACGCCGCCGCCGCGCCATTCCTCGCCGACCGCAAGCCGCACCCGTGTCGGAATCTGTTCCGAGCGCAGGAAATATTCATGCGCGGCGTCTTCCAGGCTGCCGCCTTCCAGCGCCACCAGCCCCTGATAGCGGCTCATGTCCGGTCCCTGATCGATGGTCATGGCGAGGTGTCCGTGTCCCAACAGCGCGCCGGAATCCTGACCGTCCTTGAGCCTTTTGGCGTCGAAACGCGCATAGGCGCGCAAGCGGTCCGGTGCCTGGAAATCCACGATCAGAAACGACACCGGACCATCGGTCTGGGTCTGCAGGATGAAGCGGCCGTCGAATTTCAGCGACGAGCCGAGCAGGGTCGTGAGCACGATCGCCTCGCCGAGCAATTTACCGACCGCCGGCGGATAATCGTGCTTGGTCAGGATCTCGTCGAGCGCCGGACCGAGCCGGGTCAGGCGGCCGCGCAGATCGAGGGCTGCGACCTCGAACGGCAGCGCCGCGTCGTCGACCGGCACCGCCGACGGCGCGCGGATCGGGGTTTCCTGGGAGATTTTGATGTCGGGAGATTGCGAAGTCATGGCGCCTTATCTGGGGTCGGCGGGCACGGAACGAAAGGGGGCGCTTTGCCACCCATCGTCACAGCGATTAGAGTTAGTGTCCCGGACGCGGTGCAGCGTCCTTCACGCTGCTCCGCAGAGCCGGGACCCATTCGCAAGCGGTGCGCATGGACCCTGGATCAGCAGCGCACCACGCCGCGAGAGCGGCGCGCTGCGCAGCATCCGGGGAACGTCCGCGATAATTTCAACCTAAGCCACGGCGCCGAAACACCATGTCAGAATACCCTTCTGCGCGTGCAGGCGGTTCTCGGCCTCGTCGAACACCACCGACTGCGGGCCGTCGATCACCTCGTCGGTGACCTCGTCGCCGCGATGGGCGGGAAGGCAATGCATGAACAGCGCATCGGGTTTCGCCAGCGACATCAGCTTGGCGTTGACCTGATACGGCTTCAGCAGATTGTGGCGGTGTTCGCCGTCCTTGTCGCCCATCGAGAACCAGGTATCGGTGACCACGCAATCGGCGCCGCGCACCGCCGCCTCCGGATCGTTGCCGAGCACGATCGGCGCATGGGTCGCCTTGATCCAGTCCCTCATCGATTTGTTCGGCGCGAGCTGCGGCGGCGTCGCGACGTTCAACTTGAATTGAAACCGTTCCGCCGCATGGGCCCAGGACGCCAGCACGTTGTTGTCGTCGCCGGTCCAGGCGACGGTGCGGCCCTCGATCGGGCCGCGATGCTCCTCGAACGTCATCAGGTCGGCCATCACCTGGCAGGGATGTGACCGCCGCGTCAGCCCGTTGATCACAGGCACGGTGGCGTACGCGGCGAGTTCCAGCAGCGCATCGTGGTTGAGGATGCGGATCATGATGGCATCGACATAACGCGACAGCACGCGCGCGGTGTCGGCGATGGTCTCGCCGCGGCCGAGCTGCATCTCCGCGCCGGTCAGCATGATCGATTCACCGCCGAGCTGGCGCATGCCGACGTCGAACGAAACCCGGGTGCGGGTCGAGGGCTTCTCGAAGATCATCGCCAGCGTCTTGCCTTCGAGCGGGTGTGTCGGCCTGGCGTGCGCCTTCAGCTTCGCCTTCATGGCGACGCCGGCCGCGAGCATGTTGCGCAATTCTCGGGTCGGCAGCTCGCTGAGATCGAGAAAATGGCGCGGCGTCGTGCTCATTGCCCCGCCGCCCGTTGCAACTGATCGCCGGAAAGCGCGACGCAGGCGCGCTCGAGCCGCTGCACGGCTTCCTCGATCTCCGCCTCGTTGACGATCAACGGCGGCAGGAACCTGACCACGTTGTCGCCGGCGCCGACCGTGAGCAGCTTCTGGTCGCGCAGGGCGGTCACCAGATCGCCCGACGGCACCACCGCCTTCAGGCCGATCAACAACCCCTCGCCGCGCACTTCGGCGAGCACGTCGGAATGGCGATCGACCACCGAGGCCAGCTTCTGCTTGAGCAGCAGCGACATCTTTTGCACGTGTTCGAAGAAGCCGGGTTTCAGCATGACGTCGAGCACCGCGTTCGCCGACGCCACCGCAAGCGGATTGCCGCCGAAGGTCGAACCATGCGAGCCCGGCGTCATGCCGGCCGCGGCCTCAGCGGTTGCCAGACAGGCACCGATCGGAAATCCGCCGCCGAGCGCCTTGGCCAGCGACATCACGTCCGGCGCGACGCCGAGGCGCTTGTAGGCGAACAGCTCGCCGGTGCGGCCCATGCCGGTCTGCACCTCGTCGAAGACCAGCAACAGGCCGTTGGCGTCGCAGAGCTCGCGCAGCGCCCGGAAAAAAGCATGCGGCGCGGCGCGGACGCCGCCCTCGCCCTGCAGCGGCTCGATCAGGATGCCGGCGGTCTGCGGGCCGATCGCCTTCTTGACGGCTTCGAGATCGCCGAGCGGCACCTGATCGAAACCATCCACCGGCGGTCCGAAGCCGTCGAGATATTTCGGCGAGCCGGTCGCCGCCAGCGTCGCCAGCGTTCGCCCGTGAAACGCGCCGTCGAAGGTGATGATGCGATAACGCTCCGGGTGGCCATTGGCGGCGTGATATTTGCGCGTGATCTTGATCGCGCATTCCATCGCCTCGGCGCCGGAATTGGCGAAGAACACGAAGTCGGCAAAACTCGCTTCGCACAATCTTGCCGCCAGCCGCTCGCCATCCGGACTCCTGAACAGGTTCGACATGTGCCACAATTTGGTGGCCTGTTCCTGCAGCGCCGCGACCAGATGCGGATGCGCATGGCCGAGCGCGTTCACCGCCACGCCGCTGGTGAAGTCGAGATAGCGCTCGCCGTTGGTCGCGATCAGCCACACACCTTCGCCGCGCTCGAAACCGAGATCAACTCTGGCGAATACGGGGAGCAGATGCGACGTCGCGCTCTTGGTCATGGCGATCACTGAAGGTTGGAGCCCGCCGCGATGCGCGCATTGATCGCATCGACGACCAGACCCGGAAAAACAAAACGTGCCGCCTTTTCGGGGCGGCACGTGGCAAGCATTCTATGCGGGTGGCTGACACTGTCAACCGGTGACGCGCCGGCCAAGCCGCTCGGTAATGCCGGGCTGCCGCAAAAAAAAGCCGAATGCAGTGCTTGGATGACGGAACATGTGGACGCAACCACGCGAACTCTTGCGTCGGAGTCACGCCATATTGTAGCCTCTGGGCTGTCGGGTACGACATCTCGTGCGGCGGTTTTAATCCTTATCTGTCCCACTGTTCGGCGTAAACGCCCGGGCGTGCTTTCCGCGCCCGGCGAGGGCTAAGGGATTCTGCCGGCAGGGATTTTAATGGAACGGGAGTCGCCACGCCGCTTCGAGAATGGCCGGCGCGACACGAAGGGAAGAGTGCGATGACGGTATTGACCTGGACCGACGATCGCGTCGAACAACTGAAAAAACTCTGGGAAGGCGGGCTCTCCGCCAGCCAGATTGCCGCGGAACTCGGAAATGTGACGCGAAATGCCGTGATCGGCAAGGTCCACCGGCTCGGCCTTTCCGGCCGCGCCAAAAGCCCCTCCTCGGCCGCGCCGCGACCGCGCAAGGCCCGCCCGGCCCAGCACATGATGCGCGTTTCGCGCCCGGTCTCGCGCGGCAATACCGCGCTGGCGCATGCGTTCGAAGTGGAGCTGGAGCCGGATCCGATCGCCTACGACAATGTGGTGCCGATGAGCCAGCGCCTGTCGCTGCTGGAACTGAACGAGGCCACCTGCCACTGGCCGATCGGCGATCCCTCCAGTTCGGAATTCTTCTTCTGCGGTGGCAAGGCGCTGACCAGCCTGCCCTATTGCGCGCACCACTCGCGGATCGCCTATCAGCCGGCCGGCGACCGCCGCCGCCAGCCGCCGAAGCAGACGCGCTAGCTTGAAACCTCATGCCGAGGGGCACCATTGCAGGCAAGTTTACGCAGCCTGCGTAGTCCGGGCTGCGGGGGGGCGTCTCGAAGCATGACGCGACGAACCCATCCTTTGGGACGTGCGCAGGCGGTCCTCAGGATTTCAGCCGATAGACGGGGTTTTCGCAGGGGGAAAACAGGCGGTGAAGGTGGCGCCGTTTTTCGGCACGCTTTCGATCAAAAGCCGGCCGCGATGCCGGTTAACAATATGCTTCACCAACGATAATCCGAGCCCGGTGCCGCCCTGCGCGCGGCTGTCGCCGACGTCGACCCGATAGAACCGTTCGGTGAGCCGCGGCAGATGTTCCGGCGCGATGCCCGGACCGAAATCGCGTACCATGACGCGGACCTCCGGCGCGCCTTCCCCCGACGTCGCCGAGGTGAGCGAGACAATGACCTTGCCGCCGGATGCGCCGTATTTCAGCGCATTCTCGACCAGGTTTTCGAACAGCCGCAACAACTCCTCGCGGTCGCCCGCGATCGACACCGGCGCTTCAGGCAGATCGATGTCGATTTCGACCTGACGCTCCCGCGCCAACGGTTCCAGCCCATCCACGACCTGCCGGATGATCGGGACAATATCCACCAGCGTGTCCGGGCGAACATGGGCGGAGAGTTCAACCCGCGAAAGCGACAGCAAATCGTCGATCAGCCGTGCCATCCGCGTCGCCTGCGTATGCATGATGCCGAGAAAGCGCTCGCGCGCCTTGGCATCCTCCTTGGCCGGTCCCTGCAGGGTATCGATGAAGCCCGACAGCGCGGCCAGGGGGGTGCGCAACTCATGGCTGGCATTGGCGACGAAGTCGGCGCGCATTTCCTCGACCCGGCGCAGCGGCGTCTGGTCGTGGAACGTCATCAGCATGCATTTGTCGGTGCCGCCAAACAGGGTCGGCACCGGCACCGGCGTGACGATCAGCTCCATCCAGCGATCGACCGGAACATGATCGAGATAGGTCGCGCGCCGGGATTCCGAGGTCGCGATCGCTTCGCGGAGCGCGGTGATGATTTCGGGCGAGCGCAAGGCGAACTGGGCAAGCTCGTTCTTGCGCAACGCCGGCGCAAGCTGCGCCGCCGCGGCGTTGAGGTGAATGACGCGGCCGGCGCGGTCGAGCAGCACCGCGGGATCCGGCATGCCGGCGACCACCGCGCTGACCGCGGCGGCTTCGACCGGGTTGACCCCGCGAACATCTTCGCGCGACGCCACGGCGTTGTTCAACCGCCACGGCACCAGCGCGGCCGCGGCGATGCAGATGAAGACGGCCGCGGCGCGGAGCAGCGACAATTCGCCGAGCGTAACCACAACCGCGAGCGCCATAGCGGCAGCCAGCAGGATGATGGCCGAATGCCGCAACCGATCCGGCCACGGCGAGTAGAAGGACGAGGGAGCAGCTTCTATTGCCATCGGGCCGGATCTTCCCATCGGGTTCGCATGGTCAGGTGCGGGTGTCCCCCCGCTCTCGCACGTAAGCCGCCTCGCGGTTGGGCTGGGCGTTGAGCGCCTGGGCCGCCTCGCGCAGGCGTTTGTTTCGTGCCCCCAGGATAACCTCCCGAAACGTCAGCAAGATTACAGATATGACAAATGGCGCAATATAATAGAGGACCCGGAACAGCAGCATCCCCGCCAGCAGGTCCTCCCGGTCCATTTGCCACAGGCCGACCAGCATGGCGGCGTCGAACACCCCGAGCCCGCCGGGAGAATGGCTGGCAAAGCCCAGCAGCGTCGCCGAAACGAATATAACAGCGACAACCACGAAACCGAGGTTTGGTTCATCCGGCACCAGCACGTACATGGCCAGCGCGCAGAAACCGAGATCGACGATTCCGATGGCGATCTGCAACAGCGTCAGCGGACCGCCCGGCAGCCCCACCGTCCAGGGCCCGCGGCCGACCCCGCGAGGCCGGATCCAGACCCAGACCACATAGGCGAGCAGCCCGAGGATGATGCCGAACGCGGCCAGCCGGTTGAGCCATGGCGGCAGCTGGTCGATCGCCGCTGCCGCTTCCGGATGATAGGCGATACCCAGCCCCAACACCGCGGCATTGCCGAGCCAGAAGGTCAGGCCGGCCAGAAAGCAGATCTTGGCGACGTCGATCGCGTTCAGTCCCCAGGCGGAATAGATGCGGTATCGCACCGCCCCGCCGGTGAAGACGCTGGCGCCGACATTGTGCCCGATCGAATAACTGGTGAAGGCCGCAAACGCGTTGATGCGGTAGGGAATATCGGCGCGGCCGATCGCGCGGACCGCGAACAGATCATAGAACGTCAGGGTGAAGTAACCGGCCGCCACGAACAGCGCCGCCAGCGCAATCTGGCGCGACTCGGTCTGCTTGATGGCCTCGACGACTTCGTCGACATCGATGCCGCGCAACATGTGGTAAAGCACGTAGCACGCGATCCCGATCACCGTGATGCTGACCGCAACACCTAGCTTATGCAGGATTTGCCTACGGCGCAGAAACGAGATCGCCCTGCGTATTGCTTCCAGCATCTAGACCTCGAACTGCGATCTTACGACGGCGGCACCTGAGCGGGCTTTGCCCCCGCCAGCGCCACGACGGCTCCTGATCCAACGTGGTAGCGCGTTTTGGGCCGGAGTGGAATTCGCTTGGCGTCAATAAAACGCGCTCCTTCAATATATTAGGGGAATTCATGGCGCCGGACGCATAGTTTTGCTGCATTCGCTGCGGGACGGCAAAACTCCCCGCCTCAGTCTTGAGCACAAGGTGGTAAACTTTGCATGATATCGGGCAGCGGATTTCGCCGGGAAACCGCCTGCGGCGCCGTCAGAAAATTTCAAACCGCCGGCGTGTGGCGCGAAACTACCCAGTCGCGCAGCCACGATCCGACGGCGCATCCGGCCAGATACAACGCAAACATCAAGAGACCGAGGTCGAGCCAGTAGCCGGGGCGGCCTGGGATCACCCGGGCAAGCGCCGCCGCAAGCAACGCCGCCGCCAGCAGCGCGAGCCATCGCGACGTCGATTTCGATACGCCCTGGCCGCGATGAACCACCGCGATCCAGCCCATCGCAAGACCGAGCAGCAGCGACGCCAGCAGCCAGCCCCAATGGAATGTCGCCAGATATGCCATCGCGTTACCTCACCACGAAATCGATGCGGCGGTTCTGCGCCTTGCCTTCGTCGGTATCATTGCCGGCGACCGGCTGCGTGCTGCCGTAGCCCGTCGCCGTCAAGCGATCGGCGGGCAAGCCTGCTTTCACCAGATAATCCCTGACCGCCTGCGCGCGTTTCTTCGACAGCGCCTGGTTGAAGGCTTCGTCGCCATCGCCGTCGGTATGGCCCGCGATCTCGATACTGGCGTTCGGACAACGCTGCGCCGTCTCGACCAGACGGTCGAGCAGCCCCACCGAATCCGGATCGATGGTGGCGCGGCGGGATTCGAACTGGATTCTTCCCTTGGCGAGCAGGTCCGAAAACAATTGCTGGCAGACGGTGGCATCCACCGGCGCAACCGCGGGCTTGACCGAGATGTCGGGCTTGAACTGCCAGTCCTTCGGGAAATCCTTGCCGAGGCCAGCGCGGATCTGAACCGCCGCCGCGTCATACAGGGCGTCGCCCGAAAGCTTCACCTCCCGGTCGGATACCACCAGCGTCCCGGTCGACAGCCGCGACAGCGCGCCCAGCGCCGGCATCACCGCGGCGGCGAAGCCGAAAGGCGCGCCGATGCTGGCCTTGAGATTGTCGACCACCTTTTCGCCGAAGAATTTGCGCTGGGCCGCCGCCGCCAGCGCGGCGTGCACATTGTTGTCTGGCACATAGCCGGTCAAGGTCAGCGTCACCGCGACCGGATCCTTGTAGGCCTGCAAGATATAAGGCGGCGCCTTGATTTCATTGCTGGCGACCGAAAAGCCCGCCGGCAGATTTTTCAGCGCCGCCGCGATCGCTTCCCGGCCGCCGAGGTCGCGCGCCATGCCGGAGAGGCTGACCTTGGTATCCGAAAGCTCGATCTTGCCGTCTTTCAATTTCCCGATCTGATCGAGCAGCAACAACGCGGCACTGTCGAAATGCGACGGAGCGCCGCGCGCCAGATTCGTGTGGTCGACGACCTCGACGCCGCCGAGACCTGCGCGGGCCGCTTCAAGCAGCTTGCTCTTGCTGGCCGGCAGCGGCGAACTGCCGCCCAGTGTCACCCTGACCACATCGCGCTCGGCCGACCAGACGAACGGCTTGGCTTCGGGCACGAGGCGGGTTTCGTCGTTGACCAGCCGCACGCCCGGCACGGCTTCGACGGATGCCAGCGCGCTGCGACGGCCATCTTCCGAGAATGCATCGGCGGCGAACGTGACGTCGCGGCCCGCGACCGTGATCCTGCTCTTGTCGAGCACGGTATTCTTCAGCGCCGCGGTGCTGTGCGCGGCGAGATCCGCTTCCATCGGCACGGTATTGGTCCAGGCTGCAATGGCCCAAAAGACGACCAGTGGAACGACGCCCGGCCACCATTTGCTGCTCCACCTGAAAAGTCCGTGCATTCGAGGTCCTGCGGGTCTGGGAACCGAGAGAAAACAAACCCTTGCGGGGCTGTCAAACTGGAAATAACGCGGATGGGTCCAATCGGCGGGCAGCCACCCGACCCACCGTTTCATCGGCGGGTTTGCCGCTGATTTCGACGCTGGCCTCAACCGGCCAGCCACTCTCGATGAAGCGGCTTCGCAATACCGTTAGCCGCGCCGGGCTGCGAGCGCCTTACTTTATCGGTGCGCATGAATTCCTGTGCGCCACGGCGATGTGGAACGGTTTTCGCCGCGTCGACCGGCCTGGCTATCGTCCCAAGCGCGAACCGCCGACGGGGAATGTCCCTTCCTTGACTCGTGCAACGCCTGCGCTCAAAAGCGCCGACAAAATCAACCGGAGGATTTCATGTTCAAGGATCTGTTTTCGCTGAAGGGCCGCGTCGCCCTGATAACCGGCGGCTCGCGCGGCATCGGCAAGATGATCGCCGGCGGTTTTCTCGCCCAGGGTGCTGCGAAGGTTTACATCACCGCGCGCAAGGCCGGACCCTGCGAAGCAACTGCGAAAGAGCTGACCGCGGAATATGACGGCGAATGCATCGCGTTGCCGATCGATATCTCGGGCATGACGGGCATCGACATGCTGGCGGCCGAGATCAAAAAGCGCGAGCCGAAGCTCGATATCCTGGTCAACAATGCCGGCGCCGCGTGGGGCGCGGACTTCGACGAGTTTCCGGAAAGCGGCTGGGACAAGGTGATGAACCTCAACCTCAAGACGCCGTTCTTCCTGACCAAGGCGCTCGCCGCACCGCTGCGCGCCGCAGCCTCCGCGGACAAGCCCGGCCAAAGTCATCAACATCGCCTCGATCGACGGCATCTTCGTCAATCCGATGGAGACCTATTCCTACCATGCCAGCAAGGCAGGCCTGATTCACCTGACCCGCCGGATGGCGGCAAAACTGATCCGCGACCACATCGTGGTGACGGCGATTGCGCCGGGACCGTTCAAGTCGGACATGAACCGGGCGGCGCGCGACAACGCCGACGAGGTTGCGACGCGGGTGCCGTCGGGCCGGGTCGGCAGCGATGAGGACATGGCGGGGGCTGCGATCTATCTCGCCTCACGCGCCGGAGATTATGTGGTCGGCGCCACCATCGCCGTCGATGGCGGCATCGTTTATGCCAATCCGGGCATCAAGGGTCAGGGGTGGGATTAGTTTTTTTGGGAAATTGCAATTTAGCGCTCGTCATTCCGGGATGCGCCTCTTGGCGCAGGCCCGGAATCCATAATCCCGACGGTGGGTATGGATTCCGGGCTCGCTCGCTTTGCTCGCGCCCCGGAATGACGTTTTTTTTGCAGCACGCTTCACGTCTCGATCTTCACATATTCGAAATCGCCGGGCTTGTTGTCGATCCCGACCTTGGGCGGCGAGATCCAGGAGGCGAACTCGCCGATCCCGGTCACCGGCGTCATCAGCGAGGCGATGAAATCGCCGTCGTCCGCCGAAGGCAGCCAGTCGCTCTTGCGCCTGTTCCAGGTCGCGTCGTCGATCAGCACCCCGTCCGGCGTCGCATGGATGTTGCCGAACTCGCCGATCTGGCGATGGAACGCGACGTTCGGCAGCGTCAGCTTGAAGTCGTAGCCGGCGAGCGCGATGATCTTGTTCCAGCGCATCAAGCCCTTGGCGCAGTCCTGCGTATAATCGTCGCGCAGCCGCATATTGAGCGCGGTGAGCGCCGGTTCGTCGACGCGCATGATCTTGCCATCGACCAGCTTGAGCACCGGATAGGAGCCGGCCTGCAGACGGTGATCGTCATCGATCTGGGTCTCGCGATAGCGGCCCTTCACGCCGGCATTGTAGGCATTCGCCGCATTGGTGGAGACCTCCGATCCGAACAGGTCGAGCGAGAGCGTGTAATGCAGGTTCAATTTCTTCTGGATGGTCGGAAGATCGACCACCCCGAGCGCGCGCACTTTGGCGACATCGGACGGATCGCTGATGCCGGCTTGCTTCATCGCCTCGACGGTTCGCTGCACCACACGGCTGATGCCGGTTTCGCCGACGAACATGTGATGCGCCTCTTCGGTCAGCATGAAGCGGCAGGTGCGCGACAGCGGATCGAAGCCGGACTGCGCCAGGCTATGCAGCTGCATCTTGCCGTCGCGGTCGGTGAAGTAGGTGAACATGAAGAACGACAGCCAGTCCGGCGTCGCCTCGTTGAAGGCCCCGAGCATGCGCGGGCTATCGGCGTCGCCCGAGCGGCGGCGCAGCAACTCGTCGGCCTCCTCGCGGCCGTCGCGGCCGAAATATTTCTGCAAGAGATAAACCATCGCCCAGAGATGGCGGCCTTCCTCGACATTGACCTGGAACAGGTTGCGCAAATCGTAGAGCGAGGGCGCGGTCTTGCCGAGATGGCGCTGCTGTTCGACCGAGGCGGGCTCGGTGTCGCCCTGGATCACGATCAGCCGGCGCAGCATGGCGCGATGCTCGCCCGGCACTTCCTGCCATGCCCGCTCGCCATAATGCTGGCCGAACGGGATGACGCGGTTCTCTTCCTGCGGCGCGAGCAGGATGCCCCAGCGATAGTCCGGCATCTTCACATAATCAAACTTGGCCCAGCCGCGCGGATCGACCGAGTAGGCCGTGCGCAGATACACCAGCGATTGCTGGAAGCCATCCGGCCCCATGTCGTTCCACCAGTCGATGTAGCCGGGATGCCAGCCTTCCAGCGCCTTGAGCACTTGCCGGTCCTCGCTGAGATTCACGTTGTTGGGAATCTTGGTCGAGTAGTCGACGTTCATGATGTTCATGGCGTGCTCCTTGTCGCTGTCGCGTCCCGACGCAGTGCCGTGCCGGAAGCGCGTTCACGCGCATCTTCGACGCGCTATGCGTGCGCCGACAGCCTTACGCCGCGTTCCTGAAGCCCGCGACCCTTACCTTAAGATGAATAATAATGCATGTTTTGGCGGTCGTACAGCCTGAGCCGCCGCAAATCTGCATTTTGTTTCATATCCAGCCGACAGTCCCGATCTCCACCCAATCGGCTTTGCCGAGCGACGGTTGCTGCAATCTAGAGGTCAGAACGGCCGCGAGCGCGGCGGTCGGGAAACCATCGGCAAATCCATCGCCGGCGATGGCCGCCTTGCGCGCGCCGAGCGCCTGGAGCTCGGCCAGCGCCTCGCCCAGCAGTCGCGCGGCCGCATGCGGCTTCTGCATCCGCAGCTTGAGGTTGGCGCTGGCGATCTGAATGCAGGCCCGCAGCAGGATGCGCTCGCGGCCGCCCTGCGGTGCTGCGGCCCATACCGCTTCCAGCACCTCATGCGATTCCCAGAAATATCCGGCGTCATTGAGCGTGATCCCGTAGCGCAGCGCCGGATGCCGCGCCGGCACGAAGTCGCGAAATCGCGATGGCACGAGCGCCTTGGCGTGCCACAGGGTGTCGTGATCGGCCTCGGCGTCCGCGCCGGGAACATAGGCCCAGCGCGGCAGCGGCAAATTGGCCGCGGTGGAAAAAGTATTCATTGGCGCAATGCCACAACCAAATCTTCAGGCGGCTCGGTGCTCCGAGCCTTCATGCAAATACAAAATGCGTTTAACGAATTCAGCAATCGAACCGAGCGTCGCCTCCGGCGCTTCGCGATGCGGCGAATGTCCGGCGCCCGGAACAATCGTCACATCGACCGGACAATAGCACTCTTCCTGCGCGATCTCGATCTGGCGAATTGTCCCATACTGATCGTCGGCGCCCTGCAGGATCGCGACCGGCACGCGGATGTAGGCGAGATATTCGGAGATGTCCCAGCTGCGAAATTCAGGGTCGAGCCAGGCGCCGCTCCAGCCATAGAATGCGTTGTCGACATCGCGGTGCCAGCGCGCCAGTTTCGACCGCAGGCCGGCCGTCTCGTAGGCCTTTTTGGTTTCCGCGATCGATCTGATCCCGACATCTTCGACGACGAAATGCGGCGCGATCATCGCGACCCCGCGTACCCGGTGATCCCCGGCGCCGCCGGCATAGATCGCCGCAATCGAAGCCCCGTCGGAATGACCCAGCAGAACACCGCGGCGAAAGCCGATGGCGTCGAGCAGATCGGGCAAGACGTCGAGCGCTTCGATATGCATGTAGTCGAGCGGACGCGGCAGCGTTACCGGCGTCGAGGCGCCGTAGCCGGCGCGCGAATACACCAGCACGCCGGCGGCGGTCGCCGCGGCCAGCCGGTCCGGAAAATCTCCCCACAGCGCGGCCGATCCGAGGCCTTCGTGCAGCATGATGATGGTCGGCGCTTCGTCCGGCGCCGGACCGATCATGCGGTATTGGAGATCGGAGGCGCCGATGCGCAAGGTGCCGGCGGCGGCTAAGGGCTGCATGATTGGTCTTCTGACGGTGATCCCGATGTCGTTACCCGGAAGCGCGTCGTCCCGGCGAACGCCGGGACCCATAACCCCTGGCGCTGACGCGGACAAAAGGCCACTGCCCCAGTGCCAAAACGCGATTCCGCGCCGTATGGGTCCCGGCGTTCGCCGGGACGACAAATGGAGGCGATCATACCTACTTCTGCTCCTGCGCCCCGTCCCGCAGTTTGAACCGCTGGATCTTTCCGGTCGCGGTTTTCGGTAAGGAATCGACGACGTCGATCCAGCGCGGATATTTCCACGGCCCGATCTTTGCCTTGACGTGCTCCTTCAGCGACTCGTGCAAGCCGTCGGTTTTTGCATCCGGGCGCAGCACCACGAAGGCTCTCGGCTTCAGCAATCCTTCCGGATCTGCTTCGGGCACAACCGCCGCCTCGAGCACCGCTGGATGGGTGATCAACGCGCTCTCGACCTCGAACGGCGACACCCAGATGCCGGACACCTTGAACATGTCATCGCTGCGGCCGCAAAACGTATAGCGCCCGTCGGCGTCGCGAACGTATTTGTCGCCGGTGCGGGTCCAGTGACCCTGGAAGGTGTGACGGCTCTTGCTGCGCTGATTCCAGTAGGCTTCGCCGGCGGACGGCGCATCGACCAGCAATTCGCCGACCTCGCCATCGGGGACGTCGTCGCCGGCTTCGTTCACCAGCCGCACCTTGTAGCCCGGCACCGGACGGCCAGATGTGCCGTATTTGATATCGCCCTGCGCATTCGAGAGAAAAATATGCAAGAGCTCGGTCGAGCCGACGCCGTCGAGAATATCGACGCCGAAGCGCGCCTTCCAGCTGTTGCCGACCGACTCCGGCAAGGCTTCGCCCGCGGAAGTGCAGATTCGCAAACGCGAGCCGCCGCCCATCTGCTTTTGCGTCTCATCGTTCAGCATCGAGGAAAACAGCGTCGGCACGCCGAAGAAAATGCTGGGATTGTATCTGTTCATCAGTGCGAACATCAGCGCCGGGGTCGGACGTTCGGAGTTGAGAACGGTGGTGGCGCCGACCGACATCGGAAACGTCAGGGCGTTGCCGAGGCCATAGGCGAAAAACAGTTTCGCCGCCGACAGGCCGACATCGTCCTCGCGAATACCGAGCACCTGTTTGGCGTAGGTGTCCGCGGTCGCGGCCAGATTGGAATGCAGATGCCGCACGCCCTTCGGCATGCCGGTCGAACCCGACGAGTAGAGCCAGAAGGCCGGCTCGTCCGCGTGGGTCGCCGCGGTCGCAAAGCTGTCGCTCTCGCCGGCGATCGCATCGGACAGCCGCGTGTGGCCAAGCGTATTGTTACCGGCGACGACGACATGATCGAGATCCGGCATCCGCCCGACGATATCCTTGACCACCGGCAGCAGGGCCTCGGAGATGAACAGCACCCGCGCGCGGCAATCCGCCAGCACATAGGCATATTGGTCCGCCGTCAGCAGTGTGTTGAGCGGGACCGGCACGACACCTGCGCGCATGGCGCCGAGAAACACGACCGGAAAATCTGTGGTGTCGAGCATGATCATCGCGACGCGCTGTTCGCGGTGCACACCGAGACGGCGCAGCAGGTTGGCGAGGCGGCGGCTTTGCTTCTGCAATTCGCCGTAGGTCAATTCGGAAACCGTGTCGGTGAAGGCGAGTTTTTCGCCGCGGCCTTCCTCAACATTGCGGTCGAGCAGCCAGGTCACCGCATTGTACGAACCGATGTCGCTCATGCCGCGCTCCGCTCAACCAAGCCTGTCACGACGTTCCCCCTGATTTCGGAATTATAATTCATCTATACATCAGCACACCCGCTTGCTGTCAATCTTTTTTGGCATTATGTTTCCGATTCTGCGCACTTCATGGGGGCACCATGTCGCCTGACCAGATCGATGAAGCTGCTGCAAACCACGATTTCTCAAGGTTGCCAAAATCATCGGCGACGTCGCGAAGGCTCTCAATGTTTCGATGCGCGTGGACCCAAGGGGCAGAAATGCAGAATTCGACTTCATCGCCGACCGGATCAAAGCCCTCGTCAAAACCAGAAAGCTGGAATCAGCGGGGAATCTCGATCGGTGGGGATGGAGCGAAATTCGCCTGACCGGAAAGCGAAACGAACTGGGGACATGACCGAACATCGCGATCCCGAAACCGGCTTTCTGGAACTGCTCGGCCAGCGCGTCCGCACCACGCGCGCACTGCGCGGGATGTCGCGAAAGGTGCTCGCGAAGGTCTCCGGTATCTCGGAACGCTATATCGCGCAGCTTGAAAGCGGCAAGGGCAACGTCTCGATCGTGCTGCTGCGGCGGGTGTCAAACGCGATGGGCGCGCATCTCGAAGATATTATTCCATCCACCGAGCCGGCGCCGGACTGGCCCGTGATCCGCGACCTCATGCGCAAGGCGACGCCGAGCCAGATCGCTCACGCCAAGGACATCCTCTCCGGCCATGGCAATGGCACGTCCGTGCCGAACCGGATGTCGTTTGCCGGCATCGCCCTGATCGGCCTGCGCGGCGCCGGCAAAACAACGCTCGGCAAAATACTGGCGAAAAAAATCGGCTGGAATTTCGTCGAACTGAACAAGGAGATCGAAGCCCAGAACGGATTGTCGGTCGCCGAGATCATCGCGCTCTACGGCCAGGAAGGCTTCAGGCGCATGGAGCAGGCCGCGCTCGGACAATTGCTGGCGCGCAACGAACTTTTGGTGCTCGCGACCGGCGGCGGCATCGTCTCCGAGCCTTTGACCTTCGACCTGATTTTATCGTCGTTCTACACCATCTGGCTCAAGGCCGAGCCGGAAGAACACATGGCGCGGGTGCGCAGCCAGGGCGATCTGCGTCCGATGGCGGACGATCGCTCGGCGATGGCCGAATTGCGCACCATCCTGCTCAGCCGCGAGCCGCTTTATGCGCGGGCTTCCGCGGTGGTCGATACCGCGGGCCTGACCGTCGACACGGCCGCCGCGCGCCTGATCGACGCGGTGGCGCCGGTGCTGCACAAGGATGCGCAGATGTTCGTGCGGGGCTGACGCGTGTCCCGGACGTGGCGCAGCGCTTTCCCTCGAAAATGCGGCATGCGTAACGTTGCATGCTTGCCAAGCTCAAGGAATCTCCTTGCGGGGAAACGCAGGGCTAGTAATTTGATTCCAAACTGAATTTGCGCACTTTCGCTCGGACAGGACAGCCCGCCATGATGAGCCAGGAACAGAACGACCTGATCACCCGCACCGGACCGAAAGAGCCTTGCGGGAAACTGATGCGGATGTACTGGCAGCCGGCAGCGCTGGTCGATGAATTGGCCGGCCCGCGTCCGGTTAAAGCCATTAAATTGCTCGGCGAGGATCTGGTGCTGTTTCGCAACGAGCAGGGCCGCTACGGCCTGATCGAGCGCCATTGCGCGCATCGCGGCGCTGATCTCGCGTTCGGCCGGCTAGAGAATGGCGGGCTGCGTTGCGCGTTCCATGGCTGGCTGTTCGACGTCTCAGGCCAATGCCTGGAAACGCCCGCTGAGCCGAGGGATTTCGTGCTGTGCAGGAATATCACCCAGCGCGCCTATCCCGTGATTGAGAAGAGCGGAATCCTCTGGGCGTATCTGGGCGAAGGCGAGCCGCCGGCGTTTCCCGAGATCGACTGCTTTGTAGCGCCGGATGCCTATACGTTTGCGTTCAAGGGCCACATCAACTGCAACTGGCTGCAGGCGCTCGAGGTCGGCATCGATCCGTCGCATGCCTCGTTCCTGCATCGCTTCTTCGAGGACGAGGATACGTCCGCAGCCTATGGCAAGCAGTTTCGCGGCGCCTCCGCCGGCACCGACATGCCAATGACGAAAATCCTGCGCGAATATGACCGGCCGATCATCAATGTCGAGCACACCGAATACGGGCTGCGCCTGATCGCGCTGCGGCAGATCGACGACGAGCGTACCCATGTGCGCGTCACCAATCAGCTGTTCCCGCACGGCTTCGTCATCCCGATGAGCACCGAGATGACGATCACGCAATGGCACGTGCCGGTGGATGACGAGAATTGCTACTGGTACGCGATCTTCACCAGCTATTCGACGCCGGTCGACAAGAACAGGATGCGGGACCAGCGCCTCGAACTGTATGAGCTTCCCGACTATCGTTCGCGCAAGAACAAGTCGAACGATTACGGCTTCGATCCGCACGAACAGGCGACCGCGACCTACACCGGCATGGGCGCTGACATCAACGTGCACGACCAGTGGGCGGTCGAGTCGATGG
Source organism: uncultured Pseudomonadota bacterium (assembly GCA_963729395.1). Taxonomy (GTDB): domain Bacteria; phylum Pseudomonadota; class Alphaproteobacteria; order Rhizobiales; family Xanthobacteraceae; genus Bradyrhizobium. The sequence goes on from CAVSOS010000007.1 coordinate 262,911, forward strand.
GCACGATCCAGGATCGCACCCGCGAACATCTGGGCACCGCCGACAAGGCCATCGTGCAGTATCGGCGTCTGCTGCGGCAGGAAATCGAGAAGGCCGCCGCCGGCACAAAACCCTTCATGTTCCTCGATGAGGCGCATGCGCGCGCCATCCAGGGGCCCGCGACCATGGACGGAATCGGGCCGACCCGCGGCTGGGAAATATTCTGGATGGAAGTCGATGTGAAGCGGCGGCGCAGCGCGCCATGGGCCGCGCCGGTTCCCGCCGAAATCGCCGACAAGGTCCCTCATCTGAGGGCGGTCTAGTGCATTTTCTCTCCACGTCATTGCGAGCGCAGCAAAGCAATCCATCGGACTCCAAAAGAAATGGATTGCTTCGTCGCTTCGCTCCTCGCAATGACGATCAGCACGTAATGATGGTTGCATTTCCAGTCAGGCTCTCCCAGGGAGCAGCGCGTTGAGCTTCGTGGAGCGTCACGGCCTCTGGTCGAGCGAGCAGAAGGAGGCGGCGACCCGCCTTCGCACCATCGTCGAAGAACAAAAGCTTGAAGTCATCCGGCTTTCCTTCCCCGACCAGCACGGCATCCTGAGAGGCAAGACGCTGGTCGCCGGTGAGGCGCTGGCCTCGCTGGAAAGCGGGTGCAGCATCACCACGACAATGCTCGCCAAGGACACCTCGCATCGAACCGTATTTCCGGTGTTTACGACCGGCGGCGGCTTCGGCATGCGGGAAATGGAAGGCGCCGCCGATGTGATAATGGTGGCGGATCCCTTGAGCTTTCGCGTTCTGCCGTGGGCTTCGGCCACCGGCTGGCTGCTCTGCGACCTTTATTTCGCCGATGGCCGGCCGGTGCCGTTCGCGACCCGTCACCTCTATCGATCGGTGCTGGCGAAGCTGAACCAGCGCGGCTACGACTTCGTCGCGGGGCTCGAAGTCGAATGCCATATCTTCAAGCTCGAAGACGCCAGAATGTCGCCCCAGGATGCCGGCCAGCCCGGCCAACCGCCCGATATCAGCCTGCTGTCGCAGGGCTATCAATATCTGACCGAGCAGCGCTACGACCAGATGGAGCCGGTGCTCGAAATCATCCGGCGCGACATCGTAGCGCTTGGCCTGCCGCTACGGTCGATCGAGGTCGAATTCGGCCCGAGCCAGTGCGAATTCACCTTCAAGCCGACGATGGGCCTCGAGCCCGCCGACAACATGGTGTTGTTCCGCAGCGCCGTGAAACAGATCGCCCATCGGCACGGCTATCACGCGACCTTCATGTGCCGGCCGAAACTCCCGAATGTATTCGTGTCCGGATGGCATCTGCATCAATCGCTGGTATCGCGCGCCAGCGGCGCCAACGCCTTCATGACCAGCGACAAAGGCGGCGTGTTGAGCCCGTTCGGCCGGCACTATCTCGCAGGCCTGCTGGCGCATGCCCGCGCCTCGACCGTGTTCACGACACCGACCATCAACGGCTACAAGCGCTATCGCTCCTATTCGCTGGCGCCGGATCGCGCGATCTGGGGACGCGACAACCGCGGCGTGATGGTGCGCGTGCTGGGCAGCGCTGATGATCCCGCTACCCGCCTTGAAAACCGCATCGGCGAGCCGGCGGCCAATCCCTATCTTTATATGGCCTCGCAGATTCTATCGGGGCTCGACGGCGTCGATCGGGCACTGGATCCCGGTCCGTCCGCGGACACGCCCTACGAGACAAAGGCGAACCTGCTGCCGAAGACGCTGCAGGAAGCGGTGCTGGCGCTCAAGGACGATCCGTTCTTCCGCGAGGCGTTCGGCGCCGGTTTTGTCGATTACTACGTTCACATCAAGAACGCCGAGATCGAGCGTTTCCAGGCCGAGGTCTCGGACTGGGAACACCGCGAATATTTCGAGATGTTTTGAAGCGAACCATCATGGCGAGGAGCCAACGGGTCGCCGCGAAGCACCGCCCGTTGGCGCGCGATGACGGCGGAGCGCCCGCACCCCGCACTTAAATCCCAAGATATCGATGCTGTAGCTGCGGCTCGGCGATCAATTCTTCCGAGGTGCCGCTCCACATCGCGCGGCCGCGCTCGATGATGTAATGCCGGTCGGCGATGCGCGTGAGATTCTCGACGTTCTTGTCGATCACCAGCACCGACTGGCCGCGCGCCTTGAGCATCGACAGGCAATTCCAGATTTCATCGCGGATCAGGGGTGCGAGGCCTTCGGTGGCCTCGTCCAGAATCAGCAGGCGCGGGTTGGTCATCAGCGCGCGGCCGATCGCCAGCATCTGCTGCTCGCCGCCCGACAGCGTGCCGCCCATATTGCTGCGGCGTTCGGCGAGCCGCGGGAACAGCGCATGGATCTTCTCGAGCGTCCAGGGATCGGAGCTGGCCAGACGATTGCCGGCAGCGGCAACGAGATTCTCGCGCACGGTGAGGTTGGGAAATATCTGACGCCCCTCAGGCACAAGGCCAATGCCCAGCTGGGCGATCCGGAACGAGGCAAGTTTGCGAACCTCCCGGCCGCCGAACCGGATGGTGCCTGCGCGCGCCGGCGTCAGCCCCATGATGGAGCGGATCGTCGTGGTCTTGCCCATGCCGTTGCGGCCGATCAGGGTCACCATCTCTCCGGCCCGGACCTGCAGCGACAGACCGAACAGCACCTGGCTCAGGCCGTAGCAGGTCTCGATATCGGCAACTTCGAGCAGAGCGGTTGCGTCAGCCATGGTCGACCACCGCATGCTGATCGCCGAGATAGGCACGGCGGACCTCTTCATTCTGGCGGATCGCCGCCGGCACGTCGGAGGCGATCACGCGCCCATAAACCAGAACGGTGATGCGGTCGGCGAGCGTGAACACCGCATCCATGTCATGCTCGACCAGCACGATAGTGACTTCCCGCCGCAACTCCTGCAGCAGCTTCACCATGCGCGCCAATTCGGTGATGCCCAATCCCGCCATCGGTTCGTCGAGCAGCAACAATTGCGGTTTTGTCGCGAGCGCCACCGCGAGTTCCAGTTCGCGCTGCTCACCATGGCTCAGTTTCGACACCACGGTGTCGGCGCGACCTTCGAGCCCGACCCTGGTCAGCGCTGACAGCGCCGCCTGGCGCAGACCGCTTTCCCGGCGGGCGTTGCCCCAGAAATAAAACGAGTGACCGTCACAGGCCTGGGCGGCCAACGCGACGTTGTCCGCTGCGGTGAAATCGGGCAGCAGCGAGGTAACCTGGAAGGAGCGCGCCAACCCCAGGGCACTGCGCCGCCACGCCGGCAGGCGGGTGATGTCGCGGCCGGCAAAACGAATGGCGCCGGAATGCGGCAGCAGCTGCCCGGTGAGCTGGCTGATCAGCGTGGTCTTGCCGGCGCCGTTCGGTCCGATGATGGCGTGCAATTCGCCCCTGGCGACATCCAGCGACAGATTGTCGGTCGCGACAATGCCGCCGAACCGCCGCACCAGATTTTCAACGCGGAGCAAGAGATCAGCCACGGCTCAGCCTCCCCAGCAATCCGAAAATACCGCCGCGGCCGAACAGCACGATCAGCAGCAGCAGCGGGCCCATGATCAGCGCCCAGTATTCCGTCAACTGCGACAAGAACTCTTCCAGCACCAGATAGACAATGGCGCCGAGCACCGGGCCGAACAGCGAGCCCATGCCGCCGAGAATCACCATAACCATGAGATCGCCGGAGCGGGTCCAGAACATCACGGCCGGGCTGACGAAATCGGTGTTGTTCGCGAGCAACGCGCCGGCCAGCCCGCACATTGTGCCCGATATGACGAAGCAGGCCAGCCGGTAGCGCGTGACGGGAAACCCGATCGCCTGCATCCGCGCTTCGTTGGAACGCAGGCCCTGGATGACCATGCCGAAGCGCGAATTGACGATGCGCCAGATCAGGTAGATCCCGCCGAACAGACAGCCGAGGCAGAGATAATAGAACTGCACGCGGTTCGACAGATTGATGAGGCCGCCGAAATCGCTGCGCTTGTAGATGGTCAGACCATCGTCCGCGCCGTAGCGGGCAAGCCCGGATGCGACGTAATACGCCATCTGCGCGAAAGCGAGCGTGATCATGATGAAGTAGACGCCGCGCGTGCGCAGCGAGAGTGCGCCGATCACGAGCGCGAACAGCGCCGATGCGGCGAGCGCCACCGGCCACTGAATGAACCCGGAGCCGACGCCTTCATAGGCGAGAATACCGACCGCGTAGCCGCCGATGCCGAGATAGGCGGCGTGGCCGAAGCTCATCATGCCGCCATAGCCCATGATGAGATTGAGGCTTGCCGCCGCCAGCGCGAAGATCACGATTCGGGTGAACAGCGTCAGCATGAAGATGTTGCCGCTGATGTGCGAATAGAGCGGAAGCAGCAGCAGGCCGGCCACCATGAGCGCGACGACGATGTTGCGGACGTTGAACGAAGCGGTCATCGCCGGCTGGCCGGGAACAGCCCCTCCGGCCGTACCACCAATACAATCGCCATCAAAAGATAGATCAGCATCGAGGACAGCGCGGGCGCTACCGTGGAGGCGGCGGCCGAACTCAGGACCTGCCGCAACAGGTCGGGCAGGAATGCGCGGCCCAGCGTATCGATCATCCCGACAAAGATGGCGGCCAGGAACGCGCCGCGGATCGAGCCGATCCCGCCGATCACGATGATGACGAAGGCCAGGATCAGGATGTTCTCGCCCATCCCGATCTGCACGGTCAGGATTGGCGCCTGCATCATTCCGGCAAGGCCGGCAAGGGCTGCGCCGAGCCCGAACACCAGGGTATAGAGCAGCTTGATGTTGATGCCGAGCGCGCCGATCATTTCCCGGTTGGACGCGCCGGCGCGGATCAGCATGCCGATGCGGGTTCGCATCACCACCACGTAAAGCATCAGGGCGATCGCGAGCGCGACCACGATGATCGCAAGCCGGTAGGCGGGATAATACATGCCGGGCAATATCTGAACCGGCACCGTCAGCCAGGCCGGCAGCGGCAGCGCCAGGCCTGCCGGGCCCCAGATCAGCCGCACCGCGTCATTGAAGAACAAGATCAGCCCGAAGGTCGCCAGCACGTGATCGAGATGATCGCGGCCGTAAAGGTGCCGCAGGGCCACGAATTCCAGCACGATGCCGAGCAGCAGCGTCGCGCCGAGCGCAAGGATAATTCCAAAAATGAAATTCCCGGTCCACGCCACGAAGGTCGCGGCAAAATAGGCCCCCATCATGTAGAGCGAACCGTGCGCCAGATTGACGAGGTCCATGATGCCGAACACCAGCGTCAATCCCGCCGCCAGCAGAAACAGCAGCAGGCCGAACTGCAATCCGTTCAGGAATTGTTCGACGACAAGCAGCATGAACTCTCTAGGCCGTTTTTCCGGTCAAGGCGTATCATCATCAGGCAGTCAACAGGCCTCGTGGTTCGAGACGCGCGGCGTTGCCGGGCTCCTCACCATAAGGATTTAGAGAACCTCATCCTGAGGAGCGGCCTTTTGGCCGCGTCTCGAAGGATGAAGCGATCGATTGGCAGAACATGTGTTTGCAAAACATGTGCCGACAGCCAAACAGCGGCAGCGCTGGTACCGCTGCCGCATGCCATCAAATCCGCGATCACTTCATCGGACATTTATCGTGGAAGCGATCCTGGTCGTCCTTGACGATGGTGGCGATGGTCTTGAGCGAAAGCACACCGTCAGCATCCTTCACCACGTCCTGCAGATAGAAATTCTGGATCGGGACGTGGTTGTTGCCGTATTTGAACGGGCCGCGCAGCGACTTGAAATTCGCCTTCTCCATCTCGGCGCGCATCGCGTCCTTTTTGCTGGTGTCGCCCTTCACCGCCACCACCGCGCTATTGATCAACTGCGCGGCATCATAGGCCTGCGCGCCGTAATAGGTCGGGCGCAGCCCGGGATATTTCTTGCGGTAGTCGGCGACGAACTGCTTGTTCTGCTCGTTCGGCAGATCGTGCACCCATTCCTGCGCGCCGGGAACGCCGAGCGCATTGTCCTTCTGCAGCGGCAGCGACAATTCGTCGATGGTGAAAGCCGTGTAGAGCGGGATCTGCTGCTTGAGCCCGGCCTGGACATATTGATTGAGGAACTGCACGCCGGCAGCGCCCGGATAGAACACGAAGATCGAATCGGCTTTCGAGGCGCGCGCCTTCGATAGCTCCGCCGAGAAATCGAGCTGGCTCGGCCACACCGTGTATTCCTCGCCGACCACCTGGCCCTTGAACGTGCTCTTGACGCCGGCCAGCATGTCCTTGCCGGCGGCATAGTTGGGGCCGATCAGGAACACCGACTTGACGCCCTTTTGGTTCATGTAAAGGCCCATCGCCGCCGGCGTCTGATCGTTCTGCCACGACGTCGAAAACACATAAGGCGAGCACAGTTCGCCGGCGAGTTGCGACGGTCCGGCATTGGCGCTGATCAGGAAGGTCTGCGAATTGACCGCGGTCTTGAGTGAGGCCAGGAGCACGTTCGACCAGATGTAACCGGCGATGAAGTCGACGTGATCGGATTGCACCAGCTTCTCGGTCTTCTGCTTGCCGATATCCGGCTTCTGGCCGTCATCCTCGTAGATCACCTCGACCGGCTTGCCGGCCATCTTGCGGCCCAAATGATCGAGCGCGAGCTCGAACGAGTTGCGCATGTCGTTGCCGATCACCGCGGTCGGGCCGCTGAAGGTAGAAACAAACCCGATCTTGATGGAATCCGCCGCCATCGCAGGTGCAGCCAGCGCCAGAACCGTCGCGCCTGCCAGCCAGAATGCCGTTTTCATGTCCCGTCCCTCCTCGTTACGATGATGCCGTCAGTCAAATGAATTGCCCCCTTGCGGGAGCCCGCCCTGTTTTCGGGTCGCTTTTTCGGTGAGTGTTTTGTGCGCGAAATCTCAAGGTGGCGGCAAGCGTGAACCGCCAAGGCCCCCTCAAACCTTTGGCTCATACCCTCAGTCGCCATGCACCATAATTCACGGCGGGCGCGGATGGCAAGAATTATAGTTCAGGTTGAGCCGCGACGGCCGTCAAATCCGGCAATCGGCGCCATCGATAATGTAGCGCGCGTGGCGGAAGTCGCGGATGGTGGCAACCTTGTCGGCGGACCATTGCAGCAGCATGAAGTATTTCGGCCCTGAACCGGGCTCGCCGGGATCGAACACCAGGATTGCCGGACGGCCTTCCACCAGTCCGGGCACCAGGTGCCAGTCGCCGGCTTTCGAATAATTTCCGAAGTATCTGGCGACCTCGGCCTTGCCGTTCAGGCGCGTCCTGTTGACCAGATCGAGCCGGACATCGTCGGCAATCATGGCGCGGATGGCGTCGAAATCCCGCGCGTTGAAGCGCGCAACATAGGCGCCAAGACGATCGCGATCGGCTACCGACAATTCCGGAGGCGGCAGATCGTCCGGTTCGCCGGCCAGTTCGCGAAGCTGGCTGCGTCCGCGATGCAGCGCCGCTTTCACCGCAGGCAGGCTGAAATCCATCACCTCGCAGACTTCCCGGAGCGAGCAACCGAGCACATCCATCAGGATCACGCTGGAGCGCTGCGCGACCGGAAGCCGCATGAAGGTGCGAAGACTGGCGCCGGCGATCTGGCGGCTGGCGATGGTGTCGGCCGGGTCGGCAATCATGTCCACCTCCTCGCCGGACTGGATCGCCTGCTGCCGGCTGCGGCGGCGCAGAAAGTCCAGCGCGGTGTTGTGCGCGATCCGAAACAGCCAGCCTTCCGGATTGCCGAGCGGGCTGGCCGTCCCGAATCGATTCCACCGCCTTGATCAGCGCGTCCTGCAGCACATCCTCGCCGTCGATCACCGAGCCGACCATGCGCGCGCAATAGCGATGCAGCCTCGGCCGCATCGCGACCAGAAGGGCGTCGATGTTCGGTGCGGCCGATGCATCGGGGACCAACTTCATCCGGCTTTTTCCAAAGTTGAAATCCTCAGGTCAGGATTCATCCAGCATCCGATAATTGCCAACGATCCTGACGCCACCCGGCTGTGGCGGCTCAAGGCAGCGTTCGCGAATCCCGCTCTGAAAAGCCTTGAAGGCATCAAGGCCCGTTATGGCGCTGGCGCCGTCATCGGCTTCGGTCTCGACGAAATGGATAAAGCTGTCGTCATCGAGCCGCAGCGAAAGATAGCGAACGCCCTCGGGCCTGGTGGCTTTCAATTCCGCAAACACGCCTGCGATCAGCTCGGCGTTCTTGTCGGCCATATCGGGCTTTGTCTTATACCTGATCAAGGTCCGTTTCATCATTCTCTCCAGAGGCTGGTTTTCGAGGACTGGTGTTGTGATGCAGGATTGTCGGGTCTTGCGTCCTAGACGTTTGGGACCCGGTCAAGGATTTGGCCGCACAGAAAATATTTCGGACGATAGCTTTCGTTGCTTTCCATGCCGAACGATACGGTTTGCGTATCGCCCGATTTGCAGGATTTCAAACGCGCTGCGCTCTTGGACGCCGGCGCTCAAAGGACTACATATCGATCGAACGTTCGGAGACATCTGAAACCTTGAGGCGCTGCCTATGACGACCGAGCAGGCGCGGCCCGCGGCACCCCATCGCGTGGTCATCGTTGGCGCCGGCTTCGGCGGACTGGAAGCGGCGCATCGGCTCAACGGCGCGCCGGTCGGCATCACGCTTCTCGACCGCCGCAACCATCATCTGTTCCAGCCGCTGTTGTATCAGGTCGCGACCGCGTCGCTCGCGACCTCGGAGATCGCCTGGCCGATCCGCTATCTGTTGCGCGGCCGGCCAGAGGTCACGACCTTGTTCGCCACGGTGACCGGCGTTGATCCCAAGGAAAAGCGCGTGCTGCTGGATGATGGCGACGCGCTGCCCTATGACACCCTCATTCTCGCCACCGGCGCCCGTCACGCCTATTTCGGCCATGACGAGTGGGAGCCGTTCGCGCCCGGCCTGAAGACGCTGGAAGACGCTACCACGCTGCGGCGGCGTATTCTGGTGGCTTTCGAACGCGCCGAGCGCGAGAAGGATCCGCAGCGGCGCGCCGCGCTTTTGACCTTCGTCATCGTCGGCGCCGGTCCGACCGGCGTCGAACTTGCCGGCACCATTGCCGAACTGGCACGGGACACGCTGCGGCCCGACTTCCGCAACATCGACACCGACAAGGCGCGCGTCGTGCTGATCGAGGCCGGGCCGCGCGTGCTGGCGGGCTTTGCCGACGATCTTTCGGCCTATGCGCAGCGCTCGCTCGAAAGCATCGGCGTCGAAGTGATGTTGAACCAGGCCGTCACCGAATGCTCCGCCGACGGCGTGGTCTACGGCGGCCAGAGCCTGCAGGCCAAGACCCTGATCTGGGCCGCCGGCGTGCGCGCCTCACCCGCCGCCGAATGGCTCGGCGCACCGGCTGACCGTGCCGGCCGCTTGCAGGTTCTGCCCGACCTCACCGTGCCCGGGCATCCCGATATCTTCGCCATTGGCGATACGGTTACGATCGCGGGTCCCGATGGCACGCCGGTCCCCGGCATCGCCCCGGCAGCCAAGCAGCAGGGACGTTATGTCGCCGACACCATTAAGGCGCGCCTTAAGGGTGCGACGACGGCCCCGTTCCGGTACAAGCATGCCGGCAGCCTGGCACAGATCGGCAAGCGGCTCGCGGTCATCGATTTCGGCCGCATCAAGCTGCGCGGCACCATCGCGTGGTGGATCTGGGGCATCGCTCACATCTATTTCCTGATCGGCCTGCGCAACCGGCTGAGCGTCGCGATGAGCTGGCTGTGGATCCACGCCCGCGATCAGCGCGCCGCGCGCCTGATCACGCAAGGCAGCAGCAAAGTGGTGCGGTGAAAATTTTCGGAAGTTCGAGCGTTTTTTGAGCGTCGGTCGGCTTCGCTCATCCCAACAATGGCCGCGCCTAAAAAATGAGCAAACTCAACATCCCTGAATGCGATCCGAGCCACAATCGTTGCTCCAAGATTCATTCAAGCGATTGAATATAAGTGCTAATTTTCAACGTGCGGTCTTGCATCACTGCTGTACACAATGGCACACCGCTTGCTTCCATCGGGTAAGAATTCAAGCTCCCGGAGTGCCGTCAGCCATGGCCAGTCACAGCCACGCAAACCCCGCCCGCTTCGCGGGCTGCAGGTCTTGCCAGATCGGGGCCGCGCGTGCCTGAAACCGTCGCAGCGCTTGTCGCCGCGCATCGCGCCGGCACCATTTCGCCCGCGCAAACCGTCGCGCGCAGCTTCCAGCGGATTCGCGATCACAACGATCCGGCCATCTTCATCAGCCTGCGCGATGAACGAGAAGCGCTGGCGGAAGCCGAAGCCCTGACCCGGAAAGACTCCGCGCAGCTTCCGCTGTACGGCATTCCGGTTGCGGTAAAGGACAATATCGACGTCGCCGGCTTGCGCACCACCGCCGCCTGCCCGGACTTCGGTTATTTGCCCGCGTACGACGCCACGCCGGTGGCACGGCTGCGTGCGGCGGGCGCCATCATCGTCGGCAAGACCAACCTCGATCAGTTTGCCACCGGCCTTGTCGGCGTGCGCTCGCCCTACGGCATTCCCAAAAATCCGATGCGCGACGATCTCATTCCGGGCGGATCGAGTTCGGGATCGGCGGTAGCGGTGTCGGCCGGATTGGTGCCGCTGGCACTGGGCACCGATACCGCAGGCTCAGGCCGCGTGCCGGCGATGCTCAACAACATCGTCGGGCTGAAGCCGAGCCTCGGATTGATCTCGACCGCCGGAGTGGTGCCGGCATGCCGGACGCTGGATTGCGTTTCGATTTTCTCGCTCGACGTTGACGACGCCATGACCGCGCTGGCCGCGATGGCCGGCCCCGACGGCGCCGACCCGTTTTCGCGCACCCGGCCGCTGGCACAGGTCAGCGAATTTCCCGCCAATCTCAGGCTCGGCGTGCCGCGCGACGGCCAGCTGATTTTCTTCGGCGACAAGGCTTCGGAGAAGGCGTATGGCGACGCCTTGCAGCGCTGGACCGCGCTCGGTGCCACGCTGGTCGGGTTCGATCTCGAACCGCTGTATGAAACCGCGCGGCTGCTCTATGAGGGACCGTGGGTCGCAGAGCGCTATCTGGTGATCCGGAATTTGCTGGCGTCGTCGCCGGATTCGATTCATCCGGTCACCCGCGAAATAACGGCTGCCGGCGCGCGGCTCAGCGCCGCCGACACCTTCGCCGCGCTGTACCGGCTGCAGGCCTTGCGCAAGATCAGCGAGCGCGCCTTCGCAGGCCTCGACGCGCTGGTGCTGCCGACGGCGCCGACCGTGTACTCGACGGCGCAGGTACTGGCCAATCCGATCGAACTCAACAGCAGGCTCGGAACCTACACCAATTTCGTCAACCTGCTCGATCTCTGCGGCCTCGCGCTACCGGCGGCGATACGCCCCGACGGCATTCCGTTCGGCATTACATTGCTGGCGCCTGCCGGCAAGGACGCCCAGCTTGCCAGCCTCGGCCGCGTCTTCCATGCTGACACAAAACTGGCGATGGGCAGCCTGAAGCTGCCGCAACCGCCGCTCGCGACCCTGCCGACCGGCGCCGGCGCCGACGAAATCGCCATTGCGGTGGTCGGCGCCCATCTCTCCGGCATGGCGCTCAACAGCGAATTGAAGACGCTCGGCGGACGCTTGCTGGAAGCCAGCGCGACCGCGCCGGACTACAAGCTCTATGCGCTGGACTCGACGCCGCCGAAGCCCGGCATGCTGCGCGTCGAGGCTAGGAACGGGGTCGTCGATCGAACTCGAGGTCTGGGCCCTGCCGGCCGCCGCGTTCGGGTCATTCGTCGCCGCGATCCCGCCGCCGCTGTCGATCGGCACCGTGCGTCTGGCCGACGGCCGCGGCGTGAAGGGCTTTATTGTCGAGCCCGCGGCGGTGAGCGGCGCCCGCGATATCTCGGCATTCAGCGGCTGGCGCGCGTTCGTCGCGGAAGCGGCCGTGGTCTGAAGGATTTCGTGTCCCGGGCGCGGTGCAGCGTTCTTTGCGATACACCGCAGAACCGGGACCTCCAGACGCAGGCTTGGACCCCGGATCAGCAGCGCACCGCTTACGCGCTGCGCAGCGTCCGGGGCACGTACCTTCGAGGTGGAATTACACCGACACCGCGTAGAGTTCGTATTCCCCGCGCACCAGCTCGATGTGCGCGCGCATCGCGGTTGCGGCGCCGACCCGGTCGCCACGCATGATCGCCACCACGACGCGATCATGCTCGGCGTGCGATTTTGCCAATCGTCCGAGATTGCGGAATTGCGCGCGGCGGAACGGCTGCACCCGTACCCGCGTCGCCAGCGTCATTTCGGCGATGTAGCCATTCTGCGAACCGGTATAGATCGCGTTATGAAAGCGCTCATTGACTTCGTGAAACCGGTCCGGGATCGCCGGCATAACTCAACACCCGCAGTTCTTCGTGAACCGCCTCCAGCCGATGCCGCTCCGCCGGTAGCATACGCTCGGCGGCAAGGCCGGCGCACAGCGCTTCGAGTTCGGCCATCGCCTCGAACATTCCGGTCAGCCGCTCGATCGTGGGCCGCGCCACCACCGCGCTGCGATGCGCGCGGGCGTCGACCAGACCGCTGGCCGCAAGCTGGCGCAGCGCCTCGCGCACCGGCGTGCGCGAGACCTTGAAGCGGCGCGCGATGTCGGTCTCGTCAAGGGCGGCTCCCGGCGGCAGCGTGCCGCGCACGATTTCGTCGGCGAGCTGCAGCCGCAGTTCCTCCGCGCGCGTGATCTTGTCGGAATTCGATGACGCGCGGTCCACGCGCCGAACCACGGCTTGCTCTTCCTGGACTGGGCGCTGCGGCGCGCTGGCCGGAAGATCGTCGAGACTCATATCTTTTGATCCTGCGGTTCGTCGATGATGCTGACATGGGCGGCAACGATTTTCCAGCCCTCGGCAAACCGCACCCATGTCTGCATCTGGCGTCCTACTCTGCCGGGCGCGGAGTCGCGATAAAACAGCGTCGAGGCGACCGCGGTATCGCGGCCATAGCTTGTGATCATCGTGTTCGCGGTCCTGCGCATCAGGCCCACGGGCGAGCGCGCCGCGCGAAAGGCGGTGATGGCGTCATAGCCATAGAGATTTTCGCCGATGCCGTAGCGAAGCGTGCGGGCATCGGCGCGGAACAGCTCATCGAGCACGATGACGTCATTGGCGACCAGCGCCTTCTCGTAGCGCGCGAACTGCGCGGTGACCTCGGCAAGCACATCGGGAAGATCGACGTCCATTTCAGAATCCTCTCGGCCGCGGCGCGGAGACCGCGCCGCTCCGCTCCAGCGCATGGGCGACGCGCAGCGCGATATCTTCCCGCCATGGCGCCGCGATGATCTGCACGCCGATCGGCATCGGCTCCAGCGGCACCGGCACCGCAACCACCGGAAGCCCGATGAAGGAAATCGGCTGGGTGTGAATGCCGATATTGGCGCGGACCGGCAATTCGACGCCGTCGAGCATCGAACGTCGCCTGCCCGAGCTTCGGCGCGACGCAGGGCGTCGCCGGCGCGATGATCACATCGACCGATTTGAAGATCTCCAGCACCCGCGCGCGATACCAGCGGCGGAATTTCTGCGCACGGTCGACCAGCGGTGCCGGGATCATCGCGCCCGCCAGCAACCGGTCGCGCACCGCCGGATCGAAATCATCCGGGCGCTTTCGCAAGCGATCGAGATGCAGCGAGGCGCCTTCGCTGGTGGTGATGACGTAGGCCGCGGCGCGGGCGCGCGCGGCTTCCGGGAATTTCGATCGACGCGCATGGTGCCGAGCGCCCTGGCGACGCGAGCGACCGCCTCCGCGGCTTCGGGCAATGACGTTCTTCTGAAAATAGCCGCCGGCGATGGCGATCCGCAGCCCGCCGATATCCTGCGCGAGCAGCGCCGTGACCGGCTCGGCGGGCGCGTGGTGCACGCCGCGTCGTCCGGGTCGGGCCCCTGCATCGCGTCATAGGCCAGCGCGAGATCGCCGACGCTGCGCGCGAACGGACCGAGATGATCGAGGCTCGCGACGAACGGAAACGAGCGGGCGCGCGACAGCCGGCCATAGGTCGGCTTCAGCCCGAAGATGCCGCAGAACGACGACGGCACGCGGATCGAGCCGTTGGTGTCGGAGCCGAGCGCCAGCGGCACCAGGCCGCCGCCGACCGCGCCGCCGGAGCCGCCCGACGAGCCGCCGGTCATGCGCGTCAGGTCATGCGGATTGCGCGACGGGCCGTCGTGCACGTTCTCGCCGGTGAAGTCGTAGGCGTATTCGCCCATGTTGAGCGCGCCGACCAGCACCGCGCCGGCCGCCTCCAGCCGCTCGATCAGCGTCGCGTCGCGCGGCGACGGCGCAAGGTCGCGATTGATCTTCGAGCCGGCGCGGGTCGGCAGGCCCGCGACGTCGAACAGGTTCTTCACCGCGAACGGCACGCCGGCGAGCGGGCCGGGATTTTGCCCGGCCGCGACGGCGGCGTCGACGGCACGCGCCTTGGCGCGCGCGCGCTCGGCGGTGACGTCGGTGAATGAATTCAGGACCGGATCATGTCTGGCGATCCGCGCCAGCGCCGCTTCCGTCACGCTGACGGCTGACATTCTGCGAGCGGTCACCGCCTGCTTGATTTCCTGGGCCGACAGCCAGGCGTCGTTGGCGGTCAGGGCGATATCAGGCTGCAAAGACACTGGCCGGCTCGGTTTCATCGGGTAGCGCGAATTCGTCGACCAGCTCTGCAAGCCGCAGCGATATCTCAAGATTGGCTCGCACTGCCGGCTTCCAGGCATCGGCGATCGGACAGACCCAGGGCTTTCGAGACGGCGTCGATATAATCGTCGAGCGGATCAGTGCTCATGACGGCAAAGCGCACCAGCAGGTGCCGAGCCGCGGCGTCGCGCGACTCCGCTTGCGGGTGCCGGAGGCGACAACCCCAGAGGCGTATTCAAGAAAATTGCGTCGCTTCACGAGATGCTCCAGACGCCGGGGGACCGGCTTTTGCAGAGAAACGTCGCAAGGTTCGTGCCAGCCCGGAAAGCACCCCAACCGCGCCCTAAGCATCTGAGCTGGCTTAAAAAACCGTCATCGCCGGCATCGACATCGCACAAAGTATTTGCATACAAAGAGGCATCTTTTGCCTATTTTATATGCAATTCCGTCAATGCGGACCCTGTCAAACCGGCCAGAGCAATTCCGCCAGTTCGGACAGGTCGCCGGCCTTCTCCTGCCAGCCCTCGATACAAATGTGCCGAATCGGATCGCTGGCGCGATGAAGCAGCATGAGCGCCATCAGCCGCCGCCTCAAGGTCGGCGTCACGTCCTCGGGTGAGTATCCGAATCCCCCGAAAAGGCTTCGGACACGGCGCGGCATGCCGGCGGTCATGAAGGCGCTGGGGCCGAGCAGGTCGTATTCGCCCCATCCGGTCAACACATCGCCGAAATCGATCAGCCCCGACAACCGCCAGTCGCCGCCTTCGCGGCTCAACAGGAAATTCTCCGGAATGTATTCGCCGGTCAGAATGACCGGGGCTGCGTTCATCGGGATCAACGTCGCCGCGTCGCGAACAATCTCGTCGAGCCCCGGCCAATATTTTGGCGGCAGCCCGAGACGCCGGTGCCGCGCGCGGCAGCCCTCGATCTGCTTTTCCATGAATTGCTCCCAGCCCGGCTCGATGCGGGACAGCTCTCCGATCGGGACCCGCTGGACTTCGGCAATGGTCTCGCCGATCTGGCCGAGGACGCGCTCCTTCTGATCCTCCGGCAGCGCGGGCCATGCCTCGGCGCCGAGCATTCCGCCCAGCCGCGTGATCACCAGATACGGCCACCCGTCGCGCTCGCCTTCATGGACGATTTCCGGAATCGGTAGGCTCACGCGCCCGCGAAGCTGCGTAAGCGAAGCGCGCTCCGAGATGAACTGAGCGCGCAAGATGGGCGAAAAAATCTTCAGCACCAGGCCGTCGAGGCCGACGACAAGATTGGTGCCGGTCAGGAACGGATGGGGATTGGCATGCGGCAACCCATGGCCGCGCGCGATGTCGAGTGCGGCGGGCAACCATCGCGAGGCGTCGGCACGCCAAGCCTTGAATGTCTCGAAGTTCGGCAGGGTCGGCAGCGCGTGCATGATTTACAATTGATCTTCGGAAAGGCGGCAGCCAGAATCGTGCCCTATCTATAGCGCGCGCCACCCGCCGGGACGACCGCATTATGGCTAACCCGCGGCGGTTCCAATCCGGCAGAGGCGGCGCGCGGATCGCCGGCAGCCGGAGCGCTGCCGGATCGCCTTTTTTGCCGGACGCTGCCAAATTGCGTTGAACCTTTTTTCCCGGCCATCGACCTCATCATAGGGGAATCAAGTTGCCAGTGCACAGCCGCGCCGACCTTTCGCGGACCGCAGCTATCGTGGTCGCGCTGCCTTTGACAGCCAGGCGTTTTGCGGTTCCTCGCGCCCGTTCGATCCACCGCAGCGTCAGACCGGCGCCTTCCGTGGTCGACATCAAGGGCTTGCAACGCGGTCCTGCGGCCGCGGAGCTGATCGAACCAGTTCGCAAGGTAGAGTAAACGTGGAAACATCCCGGCAGGACAAGGCTGCGGAACGGCCGGCGAGCCTCGCCGCACGGGGCCGTTCCCGCATCGTCGGGCTGGTCCGCGCGGTGCCGATCCGCTGGCGTATCCTGTCGATCGCCGCGCTGAACTCGGCGGTCGTCGTGGTGCTCGCCGCGCATGATATGGAACGGCGCCCAGGTGCTCGGCTCGGCCTGGGACGACGTGCGGCAGGTGCGCGAATCCGACAAGATCCTGGCGCTGCTGGAGAGCGAGACCGGCCGCCTGCAGAACCTGATCCATCGCTACATCAATCAGCCGAGCCCCGAATTGTTCGCCGAGATATCGCATGCTGCGCGAGGCCGTTCTCGGCACGCTGACCACGCGCGCCTCGACCGACCCGATGCTGTCGGGGTCGGTGGCAGGAGCTTGAGCGCGTCACCGAGCGCTTCCTCAACGGCTTCGGCGAACTGCGCGGCGTCCAGGCGACCATTTCGAAAACCTACGAGGACGAGGTCCTGACCCCGGCCAGGGACATGGCCGGGCTCTATTCGATCATCGAGGGCGCGACCGGACACCGCGACGCCCTGATCTGGCCGTCGCTTGGAAAATCCCGCGAGGCGTTCACCGCAATGCTGGTCGCCGCCAACGCCTATTATCTTTCGCTGGCAACGCGCCTCCGCCGAGGAAGCCCGCCGCAATACCGAGACCATCGAGAAAGACCATCCCGGTGATGATCCGACCTCGCCGACAACGATCTGCAGCGGATGGCGCTGCAGCGATTGAAGGCGCGGACGGCGGCGCTGCGGGAAGGCCTTGCGAAATTGTCGGAGCAGCTCGCCAGCCGAACCGAGCTGTTGCGCAATACCGATCGACGCCAGCCAGGCCGAAGCCATCGGCGCCATCGACGAATTGTCGGTCAAGATGCGGCAGCGCGAGCAGAAGGCGCAGGAGACGTTCGACCGGACGCTGGCCGACATATCCCGCAAGGTGCTGTCGATCGCGGTGATCTTTCTCGGCATCATCATCACCGCCGGCGTCCTGATCGCGCTCTCGATCCGGCTGCCGCTGCAGCAGATCATGGCGGCGATGCAGGCGATCACCTCCGGCGATTACGACCGGCGCGTACAGGGCACCGGCGCCAAGGACGAGGTCGGCGCGATGGCGCGCGCGGTGGAAGTGTTCCGCGAGAACGCCATCGCCAAGCGCAAGACCGAAGACGAGTTGCGCGCTTCCAAGGAGAAGGCCGAGAGCGCGCTGCTCGAACTGAACGCCGCCCAGCAAAACCTGATCGACGCCGAACGCCTGGCGGCGCTCGGCGGCCTGGTCGCCGGCGTCGCCCATGAGGTGAACAATCCGATCGGCATCAGCCTGACGGTGGCGTCCAGTTTCGCGCGCCGCACCGAAATGTTCGAGGCCGAGTTGAGATCCGACACCCGGCTGCGCCGATCCCAGCTCGAGGAATTCGTCCGGACCTCGCGCGACGCGGCCCAGCAACTGGTGGCGAATCTGCATCGCGCCGGCGAGCTGATCCAGTCCTTCAAGCAGGTCGCGGTGGACCGCTCGCATGCCGAGCGCCGGCAATTCAGCCTGAGCGAGGCGACCGACCAGATCATCGCCAGCCTGCGGCCGGTGCTGAAGAAGGCGCCGATCACGCCTGTCGGTCGAGGTGCCGGAAGGCCTGATCATCGACGGCTATCCGGGCTCCTATGGCCAGATTCTGACCAATCTGTTCCTCAACGCCGCCAATCACGCGTTTGCCGACGGGCGCTCCGGGGCCATCACGATCTCGGCGAGGCCGCGCGGCAATGACGACGTCGAGATCATTTTTGCCGACAATGGGGCCGGAATGACGCCGGACGTGCAGCGGCAGGCGTTCGACCCGTTCTTTACCACGCGCCGCAACGAGGGCGGCACCGGCCTTGGCCTGCATATCGTCTATAATCTTGTCACCCAGCAGCTCGGCGGCCGGATGATGCTGGATTCAAGGCTGGGACAAGGCACCACATTTCGCATTATCATGCCGAGGGCCGCCAAGGGCGGCCTCGGCAACCGAAGACCAGGCAAGCGACGGGACCCCTCAATGGCCGAACAGGACGATGTCCTCCACCTGATCGACGATACCGGCACCGCGCCGGAGGCATCGACCGCGCGCAAATGGAAGGTCGCGGTCATCGACGACGATCAGGCCGTGCATGAAGGCACCCGGTTTGCGCTGAGCGACTACAGTCTCAACGGACAGACGCTCGAAATCCTGTCGGCCTATTCGGCCGCCGAGGGGCGGACGTTGATGCGCGCGCATCCCGATATCGCCGCCGTGCTGCTCGACGTCATCATGGAGACCGACGCCGCCGGCCTCGATCTCGTCGAATACATCCGCAACGAAATCAGGAACGAGACCGTCCGCATCATCCTGCGCACCGGACAGCCCGGACAGGCGCCCGAGCGCCGCGTCATCGTCCAGTACGACATCAACGACTACAAGGCGAAGACCGAGCTGACGGCCGACAAGCTGTTCACCTCGCTGACCGCGGCGTTGCGCAGCTATCAGCAGCTCGAACGCATGGTGCAAACCCGGCGCGGGCTGGAAATCATCATCGATGCCGCCTCGACCCTGTACGATTTCAAATCGATGCAGCGCCTCGCCGAGGGCGTGCTGACGCAGATCGCCTCGCTGCTCAATGTCGATTGCGCCGGCATTCTGGTGCTGCGCGACGGCGGCGCGGTCGGCGACGATTTTTCCGTGCTGGCCGGATCCGGCTGCTACAGCCGCTTCATCGGCGCCGCCGGGTCCAAATCGCTCGATCCCGATCTGCGGTCGATGGTCGAAGCCGCCTTCAGGCGGCGCAAGCACGAATTTGTCGATCACCGCACCGTGCTCTACATCCGCACCGGCAGCGGACGCGAGGTCGTGGTGCTGCTGCAGGCCGAGCGCCAGCTATCCGAAACCGACCGCTCGCTGGTCGAGATTTTCGGCAGCCGGCTTTCGATCGCGTTCGACAATGTGATTCTCTATCAGCAGCTGCACGAGGCCAACACCCAGCTCGAGGACCGCGTCGCCCAGCGCACCCGCGCGCTGATGCAGGCCAACCGCAGGCTGTCGGCGCAATGGCTGCGGCTGCAGCGCGCCAACGGCTTCAAGAACGAAATTCTCGGCACCGTCGCCCACGACCTGAAAAATCCGCTCGGCGTGATCCTCGGCCGCACCGAAATGCTGACCGAACTGATCGCCGCCGGCTCTTCCAAGGAGAGCGTCACCGCCCAGGTCGAACACATCCGCGACGCCACCAAGCGCCTGACCTCGATGGTCGATCATCTGATTTCGGACGCCATGGCCGATGCCTTCGACATCACCATTCGCCGCGAGCCGGTCGATATCGCAGCGCTGGTCAGCGAAGTCGCCGATGCCAATCAGCCGCTGGCCGTCAACAAGCAGCAGGCCATCACGGTGTCGGCGCCGCCGAACTTCGTCACCATGTGCGACGCCGACCGGATGCGGGAGGCGATCGACAATCTGATCAGCAATGCCATCAAATACAGTCCGATCGGCGGCAAGATTTCGGTGCTGGTCGAGCGACGAGCAGAACAACACCGTCGATCCGCATCGCCGACGAAGGCGCCGGCCTGTCGCCCGAAGATCTCGGCCGGCTGTTCGGCCGCTTCCAGCGGCTTTCCGCCAAACCCACCGCCGGCGAAAGCTCGACCGGCCTCGGGCCTGTCGATCGTCAAGCGCATCATCGACATGCATGGCGGCGAGGTGACCGCCGACAGCGCCGGGCCCGGACAGGGGTCGACCTTCACCGTCATATTGCCCGCGACAGAGATGCGTGACATGACCCAGAGTCCGCACATCATCATTGTCGATGACGAGGCGCCGGCCCGCGAGATGGTCGGCGACTACCTCAAGATGCACGGCTTTACCGTGACGCTGTGCGACGGCGGCAAGAGCCTGCGCGGCGCGATCGAAACCACGGTGCCCGATCTCGTGGTGCTCGACCTCAATATGCCGGAGGAAGACGGGCTTTCGATCATCCGCGATCTGAAGAGCCGCACCAATGTCCCGGTCATCATGCTGACGGCCACGGCGAGCCCGATCGATCGCGTGGTCGGGCTGGAACTCGGCGCCGACGATTACATCGCAAAGCCCTGCGAATTGCGCGAATTGATGGCGCGGATCCGCTCGGTGCTGCGGCGCAGCGCGCCGGCCAGGACACCGGCCGCAGCGCCCGAGGCCGCCGGGGCGAAGGCGGCGAAGGACCGATTGGTGCGGTTCGGAACGAAATGGCTCGACCTCGAGGCGCAGGCGCTGCGCGACGACGAGGGCAACGAGCATCCGCTGACCGCTTCCGAATTCGGCCTGCTCAAGGTTTTCGCGGCAAATCCGAAGCGGGTGCTGTCGCGCGAGCGCCTGCTGGAATTGGCCAATGCCCGCGACAGCGAAGCCTTCGACCGCGCCGTCGACCTGCGAATCATGCGGATCCGGCGCAAAATCGAGCCCGATCCGACCAAACCCGCGGTGATCCGCACCATCCGGGGCGGCGGGTACCTGTTCTCGCCGGTCGGCGACAAGGCCTGATCCGACCGGGATCAGGTCTTTCGTCCCCGGTCGCGCCGGGAGCAGATGCGACGATTGTTCGCCAGAGCGTTTTCGAGCGAAGTGGACACCGGTTCGCGTAAAGAAAACGCGTCAAAACAAGGAATTACTGATCCGTCGCGAACGAGCAGTCGGCGCCGCCGCCGGAATTATCCTTGATGACGTTCGGGTCCAGCGTGCAGCTCAGTCTTGTGGCGGTTTGGATCATCGAGCCGGCCGCTCCTTCCGCGACAGCGCCCGCGGACACGAATGCGGCGCAATTCCAGGCGACATGATTGTGGTCGTCGTCGACAAGCATCCCAAGGAAAACCCGGGCTTCAACCGGATCTATCGTCCGGCCGACCTCTATTTGAACGATGAATGCGGATGCGAACGATTATATCGAACAGAACGAGCTGGCTGCTTTGTGAACTTGCCCTTGCCTGGATAACCATATCGCCCGGGATCGCGCAGGACGCGCTTTTTCAAAGCAGGCAGATCACGCCCAGCGGCGAATACACCTTTGGAATCGAAGGGCCCGCCGTCGATGAGCGCGGCAATCTGTACGTCGTCAATTTCGGCAAGCCGGGCACCATCGGCAAAGTGGCGGCCGGCGCCTCGCAATCGGAACTGTTCGGGGTCCTGCCCGAAGGCAGCGTCGGCAATGCGATCCGCTTCGATCGCGAAGACCGCATGTTCGTCGCCGATTACAAGAAGCACAATGTCTTTCTGGTCAGTCCCGATGGCAAGGACGTCAAAACCTATTTCCATTCCGACGACTTCAATCAGCCGAATGATTTGACCGTCGCCGCTGACGGCACGATTTACGCGAGCGATCCGCATTGGAAGCAGCACGATGGGCAGATCTGGCGGATATCGAAATCGGCCGAGCGGCGAGGCCGTCGGCGAGAAGATGACCGCCGAGCGCCGGATGAGCACCACCAACGGCATCGATCTCAGTCCGGACGGCAAGACGCTTTATGTGGGCGAGTCCGATACGCGGGAAATCTGGTCTTACCGGATCGAGGGAACGCGGCTGCTCTCGCCGAGACTGGTCAAACGATTCGCCGATTTCGACATCGACGGCCTGCGCAGCGACACCGACGGCAACCTGTTTGTTGCGCGGATATTGAAGGGCACCATCGCCGAACTGATCTCCGCGGGGAAAATTAAGGCGGGAGATCCGGCTCACCGCCACGGAACCGACCAACCTCGCCTTCGGCGGCGCCGACGGGAAAACCGTTTTCGTCACGCAGCGAAAGGGCGGATTCGTCAAATCGTTTTCGCACCGATCATCCCGGCCGCGAATTCTGCCTGCGGGCTTGTCCCGGACAGTCATTAAACTCGCCATCGGGGTGAAGCGTGGCCAAGCCGCAGGACCGCCGCTTCTCCGCGCCGATTAGTCCAAATCGCCTACACCTCGAACCCATCTCATTCAAATTGCTGGCTTTTCCTACCCGATTGTTTCGTCGCGGGGCCAGCGACGAAACAATTCTCCCGCGCATGAAACCATTTTCCGCTTTTGCGTGCAGACGTCCCGAAACGTTCGCTCACTATCAATTTACCCAACGAAACGCCGCACAAGCGGCGACAAGTGGGAGACTGTCATGCAGAACGTCGTTGCCATCAACGCCGCAGCTCGCCAAGGCATCATCGCTGCCCAGGCGACCTCGGATGAAATGCTGCTGGAGAGCATTGCCGATGGCGGCCGGACCGCGATGCACATCCTTTATTCCCGTCACAATGTGCGGGTTTACCGCTTCATCCTTCGCATCGTGCGGGATGCCACCATGGCCGAGGACCTCACCAGCCAGGTTTTCCTCGACGTGTGGCGCACCGCCAGCCAGTTCGAAGGCCGTTCCCAGGTCTCGACCTGGCTGCTTTCGATCGCCCGCTTCAAGGCGCTGACCGCGCTGCGTCAGCGCCGGCACGAGGACATCGAGCAGGAGGACGTGCTCGAGATCGCCGACGAGGCCGACACGCCCGAAGCCTCGCTCGATCGCAGCAACACCAGCGCCATCCTGCGCGCCTGCGTCGCCAAATTGTCGCCGGCGCACCGCGAGATCATCAACCTCGTCTACTATCACGAGAAGTCGGTGGAGGAGGCCGGCGCGATCATCGGAATTCCCCAGAGCACGGTGAAGACCCGGATGTTCTATGCCCGCAAGCAGCTCGCCGATCTGCTCAGGGTTGCCGGCGTCGACAGCCTGGCTGCGTGAGGCAAAGGCCACAAATCCGACCGCAACTTCGAACCTCCCAAGCAGCTTCCAACGACCCGGATGGGATATCCCCTCCGGGTCGTTTTGTGTTTGGAGCGGCCTCGACGCTTCACCGATTCCATCGCGATCATGAGCGTGATAGAGTTCGGGTCTCATAGACGACGGATGGCGGCGATGTTCGAGGGCTGGGATGCGGTGGTATTGGCCCGGGCGCAATTCGCATTCACGATGTCGTTCCACATCGTGTTTCCCGCCTTCTCGATCGGGCTGGCCAGCTATCTCGCAGTGCTGGAAGCGCTGTGGCTGTGGACCGGGCGCGAAGTCTTCATCAACCTGTTCAACTACTGGCTGAAGATCTTCGCCGTCGCCTTCGGCATGGGCGTGGTCTCGGGCATCGTGATGTCCTACCAGTTCGGCACCAACTGGTCGGCGTTCTCCGACAAGACCGGCCCGGTGATCGGCCCGCTGATGGCCTATGAGGTGCTGACCGCGTTCTTCCTCGAAGCGGGCTTCCTCGGCGTCATGCTGTTCGGCCTGGAGCGGGTCGGCCACAAACTGCATTTCCTCGCCACCTTGATGGTCGCGATCGGCACGCTGATCTCGGCGTTCTGGATCCTCTCCGCCAATTCCTGGATGCAGACGCCGGCCGGCTACGCCATCAATGCCGACGGCCAGTTCGTCGCCGCCGACTGGCTCAAGGTGATCTTCAACCCATCGTTTCCCTATCGCCTCGTGCATATGGTGCTGGCGGCCTATCTGACCACGGCGCTGGTGGTCGGCGCCGTCGGCGCGTTCCACCTGTTGCGCGACTCAGCATCTGGCCGGCCCGCGGGTGATGTTCTCGATGGCGATGTGGATGGCCACGCTGGTGGCGCCGATCCAGATTCTCGCCGGCGACCAGCACGGCCTCAACACGCTCGAGCATCAGCCGGCCAAGGTCATGGCGATGGAAGGCCATTACCAGAGCCACAAGGACGGCGCGCCGCTGATCCTGTTCGGCCTGCCGGATCAGGCCGCGGGCAAGGTCGAATACGCCGATCGAAATTCCGAAACTGTCGCTCGCTGATCCTCAAGCACTCGCTCGATGCGCCGCTTGCCGGCCTCGACACCGTGCCGCGCGAAAACTGGCCGCCGGTGCCGATCATATTCTGGTCGTTCCGCATCATGGTCGGAATGGGATTCCTGATGCTGGGGCTCGGCCTGTTCAGCCTGTGGGCGCGCTGGCGCGGCACGCTCTATCGAATCCCGGTTACTGCACCTGTTCGCCATGGCGATGGGGCCGGCGGGCTTCGTCGCCGTGCTCGCGGGCTGGATCACCACCGAGACCGGCCGCCAGCCGTTCACGGTGTATGGGCTGTTGCGCACGGTCGAAGTCCGCCTCGCCGCTGGCCGCGCCCGCGGTCGCCTCCTCGCTGATCGCTTTCGTCATCGTCTATTTCGCGGTGTTCTCGGCCGGCGTGATCTACATTCTGCGTTTGATGGCGCAGCCGCCGCATCACGGCGAACAGGGACCGCGCGGCGATATACCGGCCCGCGCCGCCGGCATCACGCCCGCGGCCGGCGTGGCAGCCGAGGGAGCCGACCTGATGAACGGCAGCTATCGACATCGCGACCATCTGGGCGTTCATCATCGCCTTCGCGGTGTTCGTCTATGTGGTGATGGACGGATTCGATCTCGGCCTCGGCATCCTGTTTCCGCTGTTTCCCGAACAAAGCCGATCGCGACGTGATCATGAACAGCGTCGCGCCGGTCTGGGACGGCAACGAGACCTGGCTGGTGCTCGGCGGCGGCGGCCTGATGGCGGCGTTTCCGCTGGCCTATGCGGTGCTGATGCCGGCGCTCTACACGCCGATCATCGCGATGCTGATCGGCCTGATCTTTCGCGGCGTCGCCTTCGAATTTCGCTGGCGAACGACGCAGAGCGAGCGAAACCGCTGGGACATCGCCTTCGCCGGCGGATCGCTGCTGGCGGCGCTGGCGCAGGGCATCGCGCTCGGCGCCATCCTGCAAGGCGTGCATGTCGAGGGACGACATTATGCCGGCGGCTGGTGGGACTGGCTGACGCCGTTCAGCATCTTGACCGGCGTCGCGCTGGTGGTCGGCTATGCGCTGCTGGGCGCGACCTGGCTGGTGATGAAGACCGAAGGCGAACTGCGCGACAAGGCCTATCGCCTGAGCTGGTGCTGCTGTTCGCGATGCTGGGCGCCATCGGCGCGGTCAGCATCGCCACGCCGTTCCTCCACGTCCAATATGCGCAGCGCTGGTTCACCTGGCCGAACGTCATCCTGACCGCGCCGGTGCCGATCGCGGTGGCCGCCGTCACCGTGCTGTTGCTGCGCAGCCTCGCCAACAAGCAGGACCACCGGCCGTTCTTCCTGTCGCTGGCGCTGTTCGCGCTGTCCTATGCCGGCCTCGGCATCAGCATGTATCCCTATATCGTGCCGCAGAGCATCACGATCTGGCAGGCGGCCTCGCCGGAGAACAGCCAGATCTTCATGCTGTTCGGCGTCGCCGTGCTGGTACCGCTGATTCTCGGTTATACCGCGATGGGCCTATTGGGTGTTCCGCGGCAAGGTGAGACCCGAAAGCGGTTATCATTGATGCCTCGCCGAGCCAAACCTGCGACCGCTGGCGCAGCGCCTGTTGTGGTTCGCCAGCCTCTGGCTCGGCGGCGTCGGCACGGTGTCGATCGTGGCCTTTGGCTTGCGGCTGTGGATCGCGCCGAAATGAGGCTTTCGAGCGCGCGCTTTCGCAATCGGAAAATGCCGAAAATTGAAAGTATTCCAGCAACGGTGTAACTTCGCCCGCACGGATTGCTTGCCATCGAGCCATCGCTGATGATTTGATGGTTTTAGCGATTTGGCAAACGATGATACAAACGTCGGCGGCAGCTTTGAGGAGAGTTTTGAATGATCAAGTTTCGCCACCTGATCTGGATGATGACGGCCGCGATCGGCCTGATGCTTTCGATCTCGCAGAGCTTTGCCCAGCAGCCCGATGTCGGCGACCAGCCCGGCCTTCTGCCCGATGATTCCGCTGCAATTGACCCCGGAATTCCGCAAGCAGATGGTGCTCTATCGCACCACCGAGGCGCCGGGCACCATCATCATCTCGACCGCGGAGCGCCATCTGTATCTGATCCAGGGCAACGGCCGCGCGCTGCGCTACGGCATCGGCGTCGGCCGCGATGGATTTCAGTGGCAGGGCCTGCTGAACATTTCGCGTAAGGCGGAATGGCCGGACTGGACGCCGCCGCCGGAGATGATCGCGCGCCAGCCCTATCTGCCGCGCTTCATGGCCGGCGGACCCGGCAACCCGCTCGGCGCCCGCGCGATGTATCTCGGGACTACCGTCTATCGTATCCACGGCACCAACCGGCCAGATACGATCGGCACCGCCATCTCGTCCGGTTGCTTCCGGCTGGTCAACGCCGACGTCACCGACCTTTATGATCGCGTTCCGGTCGGCACCAAGGTGATCGTGCGGCAGAAGCCGTCGCTATAGCCCCCGCGCCGCTTTTACAGCCCATCCATTTTCCCGATTATGGCGAGAGAAAATCATGCGGACATTCCGAGGCGGCCTCCTGATCGGGCTGGCGATTGCATTTGCGGTCGCGGCTGCCGCCGTCACCTATGAACGATATGACACGCGAACCCTGAAACGGACGATCCGGCGCGGCGAAGTGCTGTGCGGCGTCAATACCGGTCTGCCCGGCTTCTCGATTCCCGACGACAAGGGCAACTGGACCGGCTTCGACGTCGATTTCTGCCGCGCGGTCGCAGCGGCGATCTTCGACGATCCGAAGAAGGCCAAATTCATTCCGCTCGACGCCAACGAGCGCTTCAAGGAGCTGCAGCGGCCGCAAGGTCGATATTCTCTCCCGCAACTCGACATGGAGCATGTCGCGCGAGACGATCCGACGACCTCTATTTCCCGGCGGTGGCCTATTATGACGGCGAAGGATTCATGCTTCCGAGCGCGCAGCAACATCGATTCGGCGCTGGCGCTCGACGGCAGCAAGGTATGCGTGCAGGCGGAAACCACCACGCAGCTCAACCTCGCCGATTATTTCCGCGCCAACAACATGAAATACCAGGAGATGAAGTTCGCAAAGCTGGACGACGTCATCAAGGCCTATGATTCCGGCCAGTGCGACGTCCTGACGGCCGACGTCGTCCCAGCTCTATGCGCTGCGGCTGAACCTCGCAAAGCCGGGCGACCACGTCATCCTGCCGGACATCATTTCAAAGGAGCCGCTGGCGCCGGTGGTGCGGGAGCGCGACGACGACTGGATGTTGATCGTGAAGTGGACATTGTATGCGATGATCAACGCCGAAGAACTCGGCGTTACTTCGAAGAACATCGACGAAGCGCTGAAGTCGAAGAAGCCCGACGTGATGCGGCTGGTCGGAACCGAAGGCTCCTATGGCGAGGACCTCGGCCTGACCAAGGATTGGGCCGCGCGCATTATCCGGCATGTCGGCAATTACGGCGAAGTCTATGAGCGCAATGTCGGCAGCGGATCGAAGCTCGGGATTCCGCGCGGGCTCAACCAGCTCTGGAACGCCGGCGGCATCCAGTACGCGCCGCCGATCAGGTAAGCCGCCGCGCCCGTCATATGACACGGTCGTCGCCCGGCTTGACCGGGCGATCCAGAACACCAAGCCTGCGATTACTGGTTCACCCGGTCAAGCCGGGTGATGACGGTCTTTTATGTTGGACGGCCAACTCGCCTCAATAACTCTTCATTCTTGCCAACTGGTCGGCGTGAAAATTGCTGTCGCCGAACAATTCCTGGCAGACCCGCGCGCGCTTCATGAAGAAGCCGATGTCGAACTGGTCGGTCATGCCCATGCCGCCGTGCATCTGCACGCCTTCCTGAACCGCCAGCGTCACGGTCGAACCGGCGCGCGCCTTCGCCACCGCGACCGCCGCACCGGCATCCTCAAAACTGTTGTCGAGCGTCTGCAGCGCTTTCAGCACCGCGGCGCGGGTGATCTCGATCTCGATATAAAGCTGCGCGGCGCGGTGTTGCAGCGCCTGGAATTCGCCGATCAATTTGCCGAACTGCTTGCGCTCCTTGAGGTAGCCGACGGTGCGGCCGAACACCTCTTCGCCGAGACCGACCATTTCCGAGGCCACTGCGCTGCGCCCGATATTGAGCACACCTTCCAGCAATCGATGGCCCTGATCGACCTCGCCGAGCACACCGTCGGCATTGACCTCGACATTGCCAAACACGATTCGCGCCGCATTGTGCGCATCGACCATCGCGGTCCGCTCAATCGCGATGCCCTTGGCTTTGGGTTCGACCAGAAACAATGTCAGTCCGTCGCGCTCGCCCGCGGCGCCCGCGGTGCGGGCCGCCACGATCAGGAGATCGGCGGTGTGCCCGTCGACCACAAAGGCCTTGGCGCCGTTCAGCCTGAAGCCGTTACCGGATCGCACCGCCTGCATCCTGGTTTGCAGCGGGCGATGCTTGGCGCCTTCGTCGATCGCAAGGGCTGCGAGCAGCGAGCCATCCGCGATCTTCGGCAGGTGCGCGGATTTTTGCGCAGCGCTGCCGCCACGCAACAGCGCCGATGCCGCAAGCACGGCGGTCGACAGAAACGGCGACGGCATCAGGGTGCGGCCGATTTCCTCCATCACCACGCCGGCTTCGACGCAGCCAAGTCCGCTACCGCCAAAATTCTCCGGCACCAGCAATCCGGCAAATCCCATCTCGGCAAAGGCCCGCCAAAGGTCGCGGGAAAAACCCGTCGCATCCCTGGTGTCGCGGAACTGCCGCAAATGCGACACCGGCGCCTTGTCGCTGATGAGGCCCCGCGCGCTGTCGCGCAGCATCGACTGTTCTTCGTTGAGGATGAGTGCCATTGAGTGATTCCGCTTGCCGAAAAATTTTCAGGTGGTCATTCCGGCGCGGCGCGAAGCGTCGAACCCGGAATGACGGCTATTGTGGTCCGCGGCCCTACGCCCCCGGCAAATCGAGAATCCGCTTGGCCACGATGCCGAGCATCACCTCGCTGGTGCCGCCCTCGATCGAATTGGCCTTGGTGCGCAGCCAGGCCCGCGGCCTCGCGCCCCCGTTTGAGCGCTCGCTTTCCCATTCCAGCGCATCGACGCCGCCCGCGGACATCAGGATCTCGTAGCGGCGCTTGTTCAACTCGGTGCCGTAATATTTCATCGCCGAGGAAAACGCCGGATGCGCCTGACCGGCCTTCGCCAGATCGACCGCGCGTTCGGCAGCGCACGCCAGCGCCGCCTCGTCGACCTCGAAGGTGGCAATTTGTCCGCGCAGCATTGGATCTTCCAGACGACCCTGCTCGTCGCTGCCGACCGAATCGGCGGCGATCTGGCCGAGCGGCCGGCCGACGCCGCGCTCGCCCATGCCGGAGATCATCGCGCGCTCGTGCTGCAGCAGATATTTCGCGACATCCCAGCCGCGATTGACCGTGCCGACCACATGGGACTTCGGCACGCGCACATTGTCGAAGAAGGTCTCGCAGAAAGGCGAGCGGCCCGAAATCAAGAGAATGGGCTTGGTCGAGACGCCTTTGGAGGCCATGTCGAACAGGATGAAACTGATGCCGTCATGCTTTTTGGCAGCCGGATCGGTCCGCACCAGGCAGAAGATCCAGTCGGCGAAGTTGGCGTAGGAGGTCCAGATCTTCTGGCCGTTGATGATGTAATCGTCGCCGTCGCTCTCGGCGCGGGTCTGCAGCGATGCAAGGTCCGATCCGGCGTTCGGCTCGGAATAGCCCTGGCACCAGCGGATCAATCCGGCCGCGATTTTCGGCAGATGCTCCTTCTTCTGCGCATCGGTGCCGTATTTCAGCAGCGCCGGCCCGAGCATCCAGATGCCGAAGCTCGACAACGGCGAGCGGGCACCGATGGCGGACATTTCCTCGCGCAACACCTTGGCCTCGGCGGCGTCTAACCCGCCACCACCGTATTCCCCGGGCCAATCCGGCACGGTCCAGCCCTTGTCGCGCATCCGCTCGAACCAGACCCGCTGCGGCTCCGACGAGAATTTGGTGTTGCGGCCGCCCCAGAAAGTATCTTCATCTGACGTCATCGGCCGGCGCATTTCCGGCGGACAATTGGCCTCGAGCCAGGCTCGGGTTTCGCGGCGAAATCGATCGAGATCGGACATGGCGGCGTTTCCATCTAAGGGATCAGAGCCGCAAAATCATCGGCCTGTCCTCTGCATGACATGGTTGGGCGGACCATAGCGGCCGTATCCTGAAATTCAATATATCTCTGGCGCATGCCTTGCGGCACCGGAATATGATAGGGCTGCGCGAACCGGCGCCAGGGGCGGCGCAACGGTTGAAAAACAAGAGGAAACGGACATGCGCCTGAAGCTGCTTTCGCCTGGCGAAATGAGCGAGGACCAGAAACAAACCTACGACAAATCGATCGCCGGCAAGCGTGGCGCCCCGCCTCCGCCGATGATGGCCTGGCTCAACAGTCCGGAGATGGCGCGGCACGCCACGCGATTGGGCGCCTTCCTGCGCTTCGACACCTCGTTTCCGGCCAAGCTGTCGGAGATCGCGATCCTGGTCACCGCAAGGCACTGGACTGCGCATTACGAATGGTATGCCCACAAGCGGCTCGCGCTGAAGGCCGGCATGGATCCGAACATCATCGAAGACATCCGGCATCGCCGCACGCCGCACTTCGACGACCCCAAGGGCCAGATGATTTACGACGTCTCAAAATCGCTGCACGAAGGCCACGGCGTCTCCAGCGCGCTCTACGATGAGGCAGTGAAGACGCTCGGCGAGCGCGGGCTGGTCGAAATCATCGGGCTGTGCGGCTATTACACCATGGTCTCGATGACGCTGAACACCTTCGAGTTCGACCTGCCGGCGGGAGAGGTCTCCGAACTTGCGTAAAGGGCCCCGGATCAGCAGCGCACCGCTTGCGCGCTGCGCAGCATCCGGGGCACGATATCTTTTCCGGGCATATGACCACGCGCCAAAGAGGAACATCGCATGTCAGAGACCGCATCACCCATCATCGCGGGAACGCGCATCGGGCATGTTCATCTCAAGGTGGCCGACCTCGATCGCGCGCTGGGATTCTATTGCGGCGTGCTTGGCTTCGAAGTCATGCAACGAATGAGCTCCGGCGCGGCCTTCATTTCGGCCGGCGGCTATCACCACCACATCGGGTTGAATACCTGGGAGAGCAAAGGCGGGCATCCCCCGCCGCCAGGCACTACCGGTCTGTTTCACACCGCGATTCTCTATCCGACCCGCGCCACGCTAGCGGATGCGCTCTATCGGGTGATCCAGGCGGGAATCCATCTCGACGGCGCCAGCGATCACGGCGTCAGCGAAGCGCTGTATCTGCGCGATCCCGACGAGAACGGCGTCGAGCTGTATTGGGATCGGCCCACGGAGCAATGGCCGCGGAAGCCCGACGGAACGCTGGCGATGTTCACCCACCGGCTCGATCTCGATGAGTTGCTGCGGCAGCGGGAGACGTAACTTTTTTCGTCATTGCGAGCGTAGCGAAGCAATCCAACTTTGCTGGTTCGGATGGATTGCTTCGCGGAGCCCGTCATCGGGCACGCATTCGCGCGACCCGTTGGCTCGCAATGACGATTTCAGGACGGCCTACCCCTTCCACGAATCATAATCAGCACCGCCGCCGTCAGCTCGAGACCGATGCAGCCGTAGAACGGCAAGGCGTAGCTTCCGGATGCATCACGCAGCAGGCCGATGATTCCCGGGCCGAACGCATAGGTGATCTGGTTGATCGCCGTGATCAAGCTGATCAGCACGCCGAAGGCGTGGGAGTCGAACTCGCGCTGGACGCGTTGGCCGCATAGAGCTGCCACGGCGCGGTCACCTCACCGATCATAACGGCAGCGGCGGCCATCGCCACCACGCCGCCGAGCAGGCAGTTGCGCGGACCGAACGATCGCACCGCCTCGCTGATAAAGGCGACCAGCACCGCGCCGAACAAATAGAAGAAGGTCGTTGCGGTTGAAATCAGCGAAGTCGGCCAGCCCTGCAGCCGATGCAGCTCGGCCAGATAGACGCTTTGGCCGTAAAATCCGAGGCCCCAGCCGAAGGTCGCGACCAGAAAGCAGACCACGACGATGCGCCAGCCCTCGTAACGGGCCGAGGTCTCATCGACGACGACAGGGCTGGGGCTGGAGGCGTCCATGCGACCCTTTGCTGGAAAATTCGGGATCGCAGGTTAACCGCGGACGCGACCGCGATGCTTCGATGGCCGCCGAAGTGTTAGATATTCGGATCCAGAAATTCCGGCAACGTCTGCGAACTCGCCCGGCGCCTTGCCCATGAGGCCAGGGTTAACGCTGCGAGCCCCAGCAGCACTGGCGGAAACACCACAAGGTTGACTGCGGACCAGCCGTAATTCGCCAGCAACTGGCCGGACAAAAACGATCCCGCGGCCATCATCCCGAACACCAGAAAATCGTTGAACGCCTGAACCTTGTTGCGCTCCTGCGGCCGGTGGGTTTCCAGCACCAGCGCCGAAGCGCCGACGAAGCTGAAATTCCAGCCCATGCCGAGGATGAACAGCGTAGCCCAGAAATGCATCGCCGTGATACCGGACAGCCCGACCGCTGCGGCGCCGGCCTCAAGCAACAGACCGATTGCGACGATGCGCGGCGCGCCGAGGCGGGCGATCAGCGAGCCGGTAAAAAAGCTCGGCCCGTACATCGCAACGATATGCCACTGGATGCCGAAATTTGAATCGCTGACACTGAGCCCGCAGATTTTCATCGCCAGCGGCGCCGACGTCATCACCAGATTCATCATCGGATAGGAGACGATGCCGCAAAATGCCGCGGCAATAAACCGCGGCTGTCGCACGATCTCCAGCAACGGACGGCCGCCGTGAAGATCCGCTGGTGCCGGCTTCGGCGCGTCGACCCCCGACAGCACTGCCATCGCCACCAGGGCAACCACCGCCTGCACCACGAAGCTGAACGCGAACAAATAGGGCGGCCAGATGTCCATCGTCCACTGCACGAGCTGGGGCCCGAGCACGCCGGCGAACACGCCGCCGGCCATGACCCACGACACGGCCTTCGGACGATACTCAGTGCTCGCACCATCGGCGGCGGCAAAACGGTAGGATTGCGACACTGCGCCATAAAGCCCGCCGAGGAAGGTCGCGCAGCAAAACAGCGGAAACGAACCATGCAGGATGGCGAATGCCCCGAGTAGACCGGTCAGCACGCCGCAACCGGTGCCGATGATGAAGGCGACGCGGCGCCCATAGAGACGCGAGATCGCGCCGGTCGGCAATGTGCCGGCGGCGAGCCCAACCACATACATCGACAGCGGCACGGTCGCGAACGAGATGTTCGGCGCCAGGGTCGCACCGACAATCGAGCCGGTTGCGAAGATCACCGCCGAATTCGCGCCGGTCAGTGCTTGCGCAGCCGCAAGGCGCACCACGTTGGATCGCGCGCGGGCGTCGCCGGTCACGTCGTCAACTATGGTCGCGTCGATCATCAGATATTTTCCGCCCGGATGCAGCCACGCCCGTCGGGAGCGGCTTGATTCCCGTTACTATGGATGGGGTTATCCGCTCAATCAACCGACGCAAACGGGCGCGCGTCATGCGTCCCGTTCAGCCTGCATTCGGCCGCCCGAACGCCAGGATCAGATTGTTGGCGGGCATCTCTGATATCTCCATCAGCGCAAGGCCGGAGCTTGCCGCCAGCTTCTCCAGGGCCGCGATGTCGCGCACGCCCCATTCGGCATTCCTGTCGCGAAGGCTGCTGTCGAACACCGCATTGCTGATCGCGGTATGCTTGCCGTCACGCTTGAACGGCCCGTAGAGGAACAGCCGCCCATCCGGTCGCAAGGTCCGCCCGGCGCCCGCAACCAGGCCCTCGGCGACGCGCCACGGCGCGATATGGATGACGTTGGCGCAGAACACCGCCAGCAACTTGCCGGGACCGCTGCCGTCGTGCATCTCGGGGCACCATGCCGGATCCGACAGATCGATCCGCAGCGGCGGACGGATATTCGGCAATCCTGAATAGGCCCGCCACGCGGCGATGCTCTTGAGATGTTGTTCATTCAGATCGCTCGGCCACCAGGTGAGCTCAGGCGTTCGCCGCGCGAAATCGACCACATGCTGACCGGTGCCGCTGCCGGCCTCCACGACGTCACCGGATTTCCTGGCCAGAAAGCCTTCCAATACCGTCCAGATCGCCTGATGATTGCGGTGGAATGCCGCCGCGTCGAGACGGCCGTCTGGCTCGACCGGCCGGCCATCCTTGCCGAATTCCTCGACATATTCAGCCATGACACCCTCCCGGATTTGTCGACGGCAAAGCTCACCCGCTTTAGGCCGCGCCGACGCAAACCGCAAAATCTGATTGCCGCGGACGACCCCGGAACATTCAACTTTTCGGGTACACGGCCCCGCCGATCCCTTCGCCTGCGCATCAGCCGATGACGTCTGTGCTTTGACCAACTATATTCCTAGAGAACCGATTGGCCCATGCTCCTTCGACGAGGCGCATCCTGGTCCTTGGGACGGGCGCGGCGCGGGCATCACGCTCAGGGGTGTTGACGATAACCCCGGCATCGCGGGACAGGGATGATGAATTTCCTGGGATATCGACGGTCGATTCTTCGCGCCATCGGCCATGCTGCGATCGCGGCCTTGATGGTGACAATGGCCTCGTCGGCCGTCCGCGCGCAGCCGGCGCCTCTGCCCGACAAGCCGTTCGCCGAACACCGCATCGTGCTGCAGCTTTCCGACAATGATGCCAGGAAGCAAAGCCTCGTGGTCAGCGTCGCCTATAATCTTTTGAAACTGTACGGTCCCGACAAGGCCGCCATCGAGGTGGTGGCGTTCGGTCCGGGCATCGATCTGCTGCACCCGGACAACCCCAACCGCCAACGGATCGAAAGCCTGGTCGCGCAAGGCGTGCGTTTCGATGTCTGCTTGAATACCGTGGATACGATCGAGCGCGAAACCGGCAAGCGGCCGGAATTCATTGCCGCGGCGACCCCGGTTCAGTTCGGCGTCGGACAGATTCTGGCGCTGGCCGAAAACGGATATACATTGGTTCGGCCATAGGGCGTCCATCATGCAAAGCCTTCTTCGACATCTGGTAACCGTCGCCTTGATGTCGATGGCGCTGATTTCGGCCAGCCCGGCAGCCGACGGCAAGCCGCATCGCCTTGCCATTCAGGTTGACCAGAACGATCCGCAGGTCGTGAACATGGTGCTGGGCAACGCCAGCAACGTGATCGAATATTATCGCGACAAAAACGAGGACGTCGAAATCGATATCGTCGCCTACGGTCCAGGCCTCCACATGCTCGGCGCCGACACGTCGCCGGTGCAGGATCGCATCAGGCGTCTCAAGGATATGGTATTTCCGGGCAATATCCAGTTTTCGGCCTGCAACAACACCAAGCAGGAATGGAGAAGGCGGAAGGGCATGCAATTTCCATTCTGCCCGACGCCACCATCGTTCCCTCGGGCATCGTCCACTTGATCGAGTTGCAGGAGCAAGGCTGGAGTTATGTTCGGCCGTAGCGACACAGGGAGCAAGATTTTTGAGAAAAAATCCTGCCGCTGTGGTATCCAATGGCAAAGTCCGATAGCAGCCAACCATGATCTTTCGCCAGCTGTTCGACAGTGTTTCAGGAACCTACAGCTACGTGCTGGCCAGCCGTGCCGGTGGCGAGGCGCTGATTCTCGATCCGGTGCTTGAAAAGGTCGACCGCTACTGCCAATTGCTGCGTGAACTGGACCTCAGGCTGGTCAAGGCCGTCGACACCCATCTGCATGCCGACCACGTCACCGGCCTCGGCGAACTGCGCGATCGCACCCACTGCGTCACCATCATGGGCGAGCAGAGCAAGGCCGACGTGGTGGCAATGCGGGTCGCCGACGGCGACAAGGTCATGATCGAAGGGCTCAGCCTCGACGTGATGTACACGCCCGGCCATACCGATGATTCCTACAGCTATCTGATGGGCGATCGGGTGTTTACCGGCGATACCCTGCTGATCCGCGGCACCGGTCGCACCGATTTCCAGAACGGCAGCGCGCGCGCTCAGTATGATTCCATTTTCGGCCGGCTGCTCAAGCTGCCCGACGAAACCATGGTATTTCCCGCCCATGACTACAAGGGCGATACCGTCTCCACCATCGGCGAGGAAAAGCGATTCAATCCGCGGCTGCAGGTGCGCTCGGTGGATGAGTATGTCGAGTTGATGAACAACCTCAATCTGCCCAATCCAAAACTGATGGATGTGGCGGTGCCTGCCAACATGCAGGTCGGCCTGCACCAGGACGAGCTTGCCAAACAGGGATTAGCGCTCAGCGCCCGCGATGCCATCGAGAGCCTTGGCCGGCCCGATGTGCTGCTGGTCGATCTCCGCGAGAATGGCGAGCGCGCCAGGCACGGCACGCTGCCGGGCGCGCTTCATGCGCCCTATCCCACGATCGGCGAAAACCTGCGGCCGGGCGGCATGTTGCGCGAGGTGGCGACAGCGACCGGACGGCGCATCGTGTTCTTCTGTGCCTTCGGCGAGCGCTCGGCGATGGCGGTGACAACAGCCAAAGACGCCGGCCTCGCCAACACCGCGCATATCGCCGGCGGCATCGACGCGTGGAAAAAAGCCGGCGGCCCGGTGCTGACCGGCTGATCCGCTTCAACTCCGCCACCGCGCGTCCCGCGCTTGTATGACGCCGCCGCACGCGGGCGGCCGTTCCGGAATCACGATCTGATCTGCTCAGATTTCAGCCCATGGCACGATCACAGCCTCGCGCTGGTACTCCGCACGATAGGCGCTGATCCGGAACACATCCGCCATGACCCGCTCCGACAGCGCCTCGGCGGCAGTGCCCTGCGCGACGAGGCGGCCTTGCGAAAGCACCAGAACGGTATCGGCAAATCGCGCGGCAAGACTGAGATCATGCGTCACCACGATCACCAGCGCGCCGTGATCGGCGGCGGCACGCAGGCTTTTCATGATATCGATCTGATGGCGCGGATCGAGCGAGGCTGTCGGCTCGTCCGCCAGGATCACCGGCGCTTCCACGGCAAACACGCGCGCCAGCGCGACGCGGCTGCGCTCGCCGCCGGACAATTCCGTCACGCGGCGCTCGCTGAATTGCAGGACATCGGTCGCCCGCATCGCCCGCAGCACCGCCTCGGCATCTTTCGGCGTCAAACGTGCCGGGTCGGTCGCACCATGCGGATAGCGGCCCAGCGCCACGATATCCCGTGCCGGCAGCGGCCAGTGCATGATGTGGCCCTGCGGCAGATACGCGAAACGCCGGGCGCGTTCGCGCAAGGAAAGCGACGACAGCGCGTCGCCGCCGACGGTGACGGCGCCGTCCGAGGCAACAAGTCCCGCCAGCGCCCGCAACAGCGTGGTCTTGCCGGCGCCATTCGGTCCCACCAGCGCCACCAGATGTCCCGACGGCAGCGCGAGCGAAACATCGCTCAGCACAACGCGGCCGGCCAAAACCACCTTTATGCCCTGCGCGCTGAGAAAGGCCGATGCGCTCATGCGACGCCTCCGCCGAGCGCGCGCCGTTCGCGCATGATCAGATAGAGGAAAAACGGCACGCCGATAATCGAGGTCAGCACCCCGACCTTGATATCGCTGGTCGACGGAATGATCCGCACAGCGATATCGGCCGCCAGCAACAGCGCCGCGCCGGTGAGCGCGCTCGGCACCAGCAACCGCGCCGGATCGTGACCGATCAGCGGGCGCATCAAATGCGGCGCGACCAGGCCAATGAAGCCGATCGTGCCTGCGACGGCGACCGCACCGCCGACGCCGAGGGCGGTGCCGAGGATCACGTAAAGCCGCAGCCGGCCGACATTGACGCCAAGGCTTTGCGCCGTCTCCTCGCCGAGGCTGAGCGCGCGAAAGGCGTTGCGCTGGCTCAGCAAGATGATCGCACCCGCAACGATGAACGGCAGCGCCAGCATGACGTGGCGAAAACTGCGGTCCTCCAGCGAGCCGAGCAGCCAAAACGCTATTTCGAGCGCCACGAACGGGTTGCTGGACAGATTCATCACCAGCGCGGTCGCGGCGCCGGCAAGGCTTGATATCGCCAGTCCAGCCAGGATGAGAATCAGCAGTCCGGCGTTGCGGCCCGCGACGGCGAGCAGCACGAACACCGAGGCGAATGCCGCCACGATTGCCGCGACAGGAAGCGCGTAGGATCGCACGTCGGCAAGGCCAAACGCGATCACCAGCACCGCGCCGAATGCCGCCGACTGCGGCGCGCCGAACAACGACGGCGACGCCAGCGGATTGCGCAGCAGTCCCTGCAATGCCGCTCCGGACAACCCGAGAATCGCACCGATCGCAATCCCCAGGATAGTGCGGGGCAGCCGGATTTCGCGCACGATTATTTGCTGGACGTCACTGCCGTTGCCGAACAAGGCATTGATCACGGTCAACGGCGATAACCGCACCGGCCCGATCCCGAGCGAAACCAGCGCCAGCAACACGACGAGCACGACAAGCCCGGCCATCACGCCTGCGCGCCGACGCACGGCAATGTCAGCCGTCAGCGTGATGCCCTGAATGCTCATCCATCACCCTCAAATCGGCTGCGCCGGCGTGGAAAAACGCTGCGACAGAACTCATGCGGCAAAAAAGACGCCCCCGTCCAGTCAGGATACAGGTAGCCGGCGCGACGTTCCGATCGAAAAGCCCGGTTCGAAACCGTGCAAGACCGGCGCGCACGGCGGGCCGACGTTCACCAAGATTGCCGATTCGGCGGGAAAAGCGTGCTTTTCCTGCCGGATATGGCCCAAAGTTGCCCTCCGCCAGCAAGATGCGTGGTAGGATTGGATCTGTAGGCCGTCGCTCGCTGATGCGCGCCCCTGAGTTTTGAGGCACCCCGATGGATGACGAACCGAAAACCGCCGCCGAACTGAAAGAGATCCGGCTGAACCGAAAGCTCGCCCAGGATGCCGAAGGCGTCAAGGCCATGGCCGATATTGCGGCCGCGGACATCGCGATTCGAAAGCGGACGGCGAACCTGCGCGCGATCCGATTGGCAAAAGAGGCCGCCGACCGCGACAAGCCCCCTGAACCCAAAGCCAAACCCAAGAAAAAGAAAACAACCTAGATGTCAAAAGAAGATCGCAACCGCGCCGAGGCGCGCTTCAACAAGACTGCGCGCGCGGCAAACGACGCCCATAGCGGCAAGACCGAACGCGACGCCGCGCTGAAAGCCGTGACGGACAACATGGCGAAGCTGAAAGCGTTGCGGCTCGCGCGCGAAGCCGCCGAACCTCCACGTCCTGCTGCCGCAATCAAAAAGACGCGCGCCAAGCCGAAGAAGTCCGGAGAAAAGAGTCCGGCATTGGCGGATTGGCTGGCGAACCAGCAAAGCGGCGGCCGCCGGACCTGAAGTCCGGCAATGGTCATTTGTTTTTACGGGTGTTCTTGACGCGAGCCGATATCCACCCTGCATCAGCTGCGGGTGCGGGCTTTCGCATCAACCGCCCTAGACTGGCGCAGGCCATTCAATCATCGATCGCGTCTTGGTCGCGGCATCGTAAACCTGCACCTGAAGCATCTGGTACCGATTCTTCAAAGCCATGCCCGCCTCTTCGGCGGCCTCGACCGTATCATGGTGCGACTTGAAGTGA
Source organism: uncultured Pseudomonadota bacterium (assembly GCA_963729395.1). GTDB lineage: Bacteria > Pseudomonadota > Alphaproteobacteria > Rhizobiales > Xanthobacteraceae > Bradyrhizobium. Next base: position 302,790 of record CAVSOS010000007.1, read on the forward strand.
CCATCCACCACCAGCGAGTAGCCGTCGGTCGGCGCTTTGTCGGCGCGAATAATTTTGCGCGGCTGCTGTTCTTCGGTTTCAATTTTCGGCTTCTTCATTCCTGGCTCCTGCATCATGATCCGATTGAACCGGATCACGGTCTCATCTGTTTGTTTTAAGCATGATCTTCCGAAAAACCAGTTCTCACTCTTCCGGATTATGCTGCGGTTGCGCCTTGCTTTACACTGAACGCGCAAAAAAGGCAGGAAAGATTGTCCACCGCGGCTAACATGCCGCTCGAAGGTGGTGAGATTGAGATCGGCGCTTGTTGCACAAATGTCTGGCCAAACATCGATCCCCGCGCATAAGAAGGATATCATGGCCAGTACCAGGCAAAAGGGCGAGCTTCCCGACAAGCACGACGGCAAAGCGCAGAAGCCGCCGCCGGCGCCGATCGAGGACGACGATATCGAGGATGGCGACATTGCCACGCCCAAGCGTGATCGCAGCGGCAACGACGACGAGCCGCTCTAAAGCCTTTTCCGTTCCGATTGCATCGGAACGGAGGCTCTATCTCCATATTTTGACGCGTTTTCTTCACGCGAACCGGTATCCACTTCGCTCGAAAACGCTCTAGCGACTTTCACGCTCGATCGGCCCGATGTCGCCACAGCAACCTGCCGCCCGCTGGGTGGAGCGCTTTCGAACCGCGGCTTTGTCTTTCGATTTCGGCCTGTCTCCGCTCCCGGCGCCGTACGCGAGGGCTGCCATGCAGCGGCATTCATGGACAAATAACCGGCATGGCCGATAATTTCGACAACCGGGCCTTGCCGGGCCGCGAGAACGAAACGGGGTCTGTATCGGAAATGGTCGACGTTTTGGCTGCACCGCAACAAGCAAAAACCGACGGCTCGCTACGCACCCTTGCCGCGATTTCGACGGCCCATTGGGTCAGTCATTTCCATATGTTCGTGCTGGCGATGCTGTTCCCCTTTCTGAAGAACCAGCTCGGCGTCGGCTACATCGAGCTTGGCTTTGCCCTTACCGTCTTTGCCGTCATATCGGGCCTGACCCAGGCGCCGATGGGCTATCTCGCCGATCATGTCGGCGCCCGCAAAGTCCTGCTGATGGGCCTCACGCTGGGCGGCTTTGCGCTGATCATGCTCGGTCTGCATCTGAGCTATTCCTGGCTGATCGCCAGCGCCGTGCTGCTCGGGCTCGCCAATAGCGTCTACCATCCGGCCGATTATGCGATCCTTTCGGCTCACATGGACGAGGCGCGCATGGGACGCGCATTTTCGATCCACACCTTTGCCGGCTTCCTCGGCGGCGCGGTCGCGCCTGCCGTTGTGGCCGCGCTGGTGGGGATGATTGGCGGTCATGGCGCCCTGATCGTGACCGGCGCGGTCGGCCCATTGGTGGCACTGCTGCTGATGGTGGTCGGCATTCCCGATGCAAGCGCTGCGGATCGCCGGATCGCTGGCGTATCAGCGCCGCAGCAAAACATCATCACACCCACGCTCATCGTGCTGACGATTTTCTTCATGCTGCTTAGTCTGTCCAGCGCCGGAATCGGCAATTTCGGCGTAGTGGCGCTGATGAGCGGCTATGGCGCGTCATTCTCGTCAGCCAATATCGCGCTGACTGCGTTCCTCGGCGCCAGCGCGATCGGCGTGTTGGCGGGCGGCTTTCTCGCCGACCATACCCAGCGTCACGGCCAGGTCGCCGCCGCCTGTTTTGCGCTCAATGCCGCCGTCGTGTTTATCATCGCGACGATCACACTGCCGTCGCCGCTGTTGACGACGGCGATGGCGGCGGCGGGATTTCTCGGCGGCGTCATTGCCCCGTCGCGCGACATGCTGGTGCGAAACGCCGCGCCGGCCGGTGCGGCCGGCCGGGCATTCGGCATCGTCTCCACCGGCTTCAACCTCGGCGGCATTGTCAGCCCGCTGCTGTTCGGCTGGATCATGGACCAGAATTTGCCGCACTGGGTGTTCGGCGCATCGGTGGTGTTCATGGTCCTGACGGTCCTGCTCGCACTGGTCACCGACCGCAACCCGCAGGAAAGCCCTAAAGGAACCGACGCAAGGCTGATGCATTCCTGAGCGTCACCCGCGGCAGTTGACAGCATCGGGAGACCACCCATGATGCTGCAACAAAACTCACTTCGGCAAAACTGACTTCGGCAAAACTTACTTCGGGATGAAACGCCATGATCAACAACCCGGACCTCGTGATTCGCGGCGGCAGCGTCGCCGACGGACTCGGCGGCGAACTGTATGATGCAGATGTCGCCATCGCCGATGGCCGCATCGTCGAAGTCGGCCGCGTCGCGGGCAAAGGCAAGGAAGAGATCGATGCGCGCGGCAAACTGGTGACGCCCGGTTTTGTCGACCTTCACACCCATTATGACGGCCAGGTCACCTGGAGCCAGGATATTACGCCCTCGTCGCAGAATGGCGTCACCACCGCCGTCATGGGCAATTGCGGCGTCGGTTTCGCACCCTGTCGGCCGTCCGATCATCAACGGCTGATCCAATTGATGGAAGGCGTCGAGGATATTCCCGAACCGGTTCTGAGCGCCGGTTTGCCCTGGGCCTGGGAAAGCTTCCCGGACTATATGGACTGGTTGTCGCAGCGCGCCTTCGACATGGACATCGGCGCACAATTGCCGCACGCTGCATTGCGCGTCTACGTGATGGGCGAGCGCGGCGCGCGCCGCGATCCCGCCACCGCAGAGGATAACAGCGCCATGGCTGTGCTGGCCGGAGAGGCCGTGCGAGCCGGCGCGCTCGGATTCTCGACCTCGCGCACCCTCAACCACCGTACCTCCACCGGAGATTTCACGCCGACCCTGAAGGCCGGCGAGGACGAACTGACGGCGATCGCCGGCGCAATGCACCGGGTCGGCCGCAGCGTGCTGCAATTCGTACTCGATCAGAGCAGCATCGACGAAGACCTGCCGATGATGCTGCGGGTCGCCGAGAACACGCGCTGTCCGATCTCGTTTTCCGTCGCGCAGGCGGACAAGGCGCCGCGGCGCTGGCGCCAGACCCTGGACAGCATCAACGAGGCTTCCGCCCGCGGCCTGTCGATCACGGCACAGATCGCCGCACGCCCGGTGGGGCTGTTGCTGGGACTGGAACTGTCGCGCAACCCTTTCCAGACCCATCCGAGCTACAAGGCGATCGCGAAGCTGCCGCTGAGAGAGCGTTTGCTGCGCCTGCGTCAACCCGAGATGCGCGCGGCCATCCTGGGCGAGACCGCGACCGCGACCGACGATCCGCTGTTCTTCCGTCCGAACTACGACAAGATGTACCTGCTCGGCGACCCGCCCGATTACGAACAGCCTCCCGAAAATGCACTGGGCCCGCAGGCACGCCGCCAGGGACGGCGACCGGAAGAACTGGCCTATGACGCGATGCTCTCGGATGACGGCCGCGGCATGCTATATGTGCCGTTCCTGAATTACGCCGACGGCAATCTCGATGCCGTGCATGAGATGCTGAGTGACCCGCATTCCGTTCCGGGACTAAGCGACGGCGGGGCCCATTGCGGCATCATCTGCGATGCGAGCTTCCCGACCTATCTCTTGACGCACTGGACCCGCGACCGCAGCCGTGGCGAAAAGCTGTCGATCCCCTTTGTGGTGGCGGCGCAGTCGCGCAAGACGGCGTTGTCGGTCGGTCTCCACGATCGTGGCGTCATCGCCCGGGGTTACAAGGCCGACCTCAACGTCATCGACTACGACAAGCTTCACCTGCATCCGCCGAAGGTTCACTACGACCTTCCGGTCGGTGGCCGGCGTTTGCTGCAACAGGTCGATGGCTATGACGCCACCATCGTCTCAGGCGTGGTGACGCAACGCCAGGGTACTGCCACCGCAGCGCGGCCCGGCCGGCTGGTGCGCGGCGCACAGGGCAGCCTGCATTAGCTTGTTAAACGCTTGCGCCTAAACATACTCGGCGTCGTCCCGGCCTTGAGCCGGGACGACGACAGAGTATTTTCAGACTGCCGCTCTCGTCAGGCGAACTTCGGTTGCGGGACCCGGCGCATCAAGCGTGCGCGTTCGGTATTGGGCCGCAGCAGCAGCAAGCCGAGCAGTCCGGACACGACGAGAATGATGGCGTTGATGGTGAAGCCGGTCATGTAGCCATCAAGCGGCGCCGCCGCGCGTTGAATCACGCTACCCATCACCGATGGTGCGATAATTCCCGCGAGCGTGTAGATCGCGCCATAGATCGCGATCACGGCGCCGCGCTGGGACACCGGCGTGAACTCCCCGATCATCGGCGCGCAAACCACATAGATCGATCCGCAAAGCCCGGAGCCGATGACGAGAAGCGTGATCATCGATCCGCCGACGCCGACATACGGGATAGTAGCAAGGATTAATCCCCCGATGATCAGCGGGACCGCGCCCAGCACGCCGCGCGCATCACGCGTGCTCACGCCATGCGCCACCAACACCTGCGAAATCCAGCCGGTGAGCAGCACGACGACAGCGCCAAAGGCCCATGGCAGGATCGAAATCCAGCCGGCGTCCTGTTGCGAGAAGCCCAGACCTTTGACGATGAAAGGCGTGAACCAGGTGAGACCAAGCGACAGCGCCCAATAGGCGCCAAACGTCGCCACGCAGCAGCCGATAAAAGTACGCGAGGTCAGAAGCTGGAAGTAGGGAATCCGGGGTTCAGCCGCGCCGATCGCGACGGTTTGAACCAGCGGTCCTTCCTTGCCCAGGATCAGCCACGCCACGACCCACATCAGGCCGACGACGCCAAGGGCGCCAAACGCATAGTGCCAGCTATAATTGACGATCACCCAGTTCAGCGCCGGTACCGCCAGGATCACGCCGAATGCCGATCCCTGCGACAGGATCGCGGTGGGCAGGGTCCGCTTCTGGTCGGGAAACCATTTGTAGATCGCGTGAACCGCCACCGCGCCGGCCGGTCCCTCGCCGGCGCCAAGGACAATGCGACAAATCAGCAGCGTGCTGAAGCCGATCGTGCCCACCATCGGAAACTGCGCCAGCGCCCATATCGCCGCCAGCACCAACAGGACCCAGCGCGTCTCGACGCGATTGACAATGAACCCGACCACAATGGCTGCGATCGCATAGAGGAAGAAGAACGAGGAGCCGAGGAACCCGAACTGCTCGGGCTCGAGCTTCAGGTCGGTCATGATCGGCACGCCGGCGAGGCCGACCACGATCTTGTCGGCGAAATTCACCAGCATGAAGAGAAACAGGAGAAACGTGATTTTCCAGGCGCCTTTGGGCGTCGGTGGTGTCGTCATGATCGCTCCCCATGATGGTATTCTCGACCGTTAGCCGGTCTCGTCCAATGCTACCCATTGGGCCACCGGCAATGCAACTGGCCATTTTTGACCGGACCGCGTGCACTGCAACTCGACATCCGTCGGACGCCGTCCGACGCTGTATCGCTGACAGGCCGCAACCGGATCACGATCGCGCCTCCGATCCGATTGAGACGGTGATCTGCAAGCTTCGCCCTGATATGTTGTGCAACAACTCAAAGGGCCTTCGGACATGACCAGTTCCAGCCATCGCGATACGGAATCCGCCGACGCGTTTGCTTCGCTTGCAATACCTGGATACGACGTGGCTTCCGCGACAGCGCGGGACGCAGCGATGTTCCAGCCGCCGTTCGCTCTGAAATACCACCAGAAACGGTTGCGGGGCATCGCTTACGCCTGACATGGCAACCAGCAACCAGATCGTGCTCAGCGTTCGGAACCTGACCAAGACCTATCGCTCCGGCGGAGAGCAGGTCGTGGTGCTTCGCGGGGTCAACCTGAGCGTCGCGGCAGGCGAACGCGTGGCGTTATCGGGAGAATCCGGCAGCGGCAAAAGCACCTTGCTGCATTTGATCGCCGGGCTGGATCAGGCTGACGGCGGGGAGATCACGCTCGCCGACGCGTCGGTCTCCGACCTGTCCGATGCCGGCCGGGCGGCATTGCGGCGCGATCGGCTGGGCCTGGTGTTCCAGCAATTCAACCTGATCCCGAGCCTGAATGTCGAAGACAACCTCGTATTCCAGTCCCGCATCGCCGGCCGTCACGATGCGGCCTGGCATGCCGAACTGGTGGAGCGGCTCGGGCTCGGCGGCCTGCTGAACCGCTATCCCGAACAGCTGTCGGGCGGCCAGCAGCAGCGGGTCGCGATCGGCCGCGCTTTGGCGGTGAAGCCGCTGCTCCTTCTTGCCGACGAGCCGACCGGAAATCTCGATGAGGCGACGGCGGATGAGGTTCTGGCGTTGACGCGCGACCTCGTCGCGCGAAGCGGCTGCGGCTTCCTGATGGTGACCCACAGCGCCCGTCTGGCGGCCACGCTCGACCGCCAGATCAACCTCCATGCCGGGTTGATCGCATGACCCGGATCATCTGGATTCTCGCTGTTCTATCGAGCCATTGGCGGCGGCATCCGATGCAGTTGGCAACATTGCTGATCGGACTGATCTCCGCGACCGCGTTGTGGAGCGGCGTGCAGGCGCTGAACCAGCAGGCTCGCAGCAGCTATGACCGCGCGGCGGCAACTTTCGGCGGCGCGAGAACGCCTGCCCTGGTCGGCCGCAACGGCGCGACCTTCCCGCAACAGCTCTTTGTCGACCTGCGCCGCGCGGGCTGGCCGGTGTCCCCCGTTCTCGAAGGCCATGTTCAGATCGGCGGACGGTCATTCCGGCTATTGGGAATCGAACCGGTGACGCTGCCCGCCGAAGTAGGCAATGCGCCCGCGATCGGAAAGGCTAACCTGCAATCGTTCCTTGCGCCGCCGGGAGAAACGCTGGTCGCGCCTGAAGTGCTTGCCGATCTCAAACTGCCGGAAGGCGCCTCGCCGCCAGCAAGCGGCGGCGCCTTGCTGCCGCCGCTGCGCGTCCAGCCGCAGCTTGTGCCGGGTGTGCTGGTGGTCGATATCGGGACGGCGCAGCAGCTCCTGAAAAAGCCGGATCAGATTTCCCGGCTCTTGATCGGCAACACCAAGGGCAAGCGCGCACCGCTCGAAAATGTCGTCGGCGACCAACTTCGGCTGGTCGAACCGAATGCGGAGAGCGATCTTGAACGCCTCACCGACAGCTTTCACCTCAACCTGACGGCGTTCGGCCTGTTGTCCTTTGTCGTCGGGCTGTTCATCGTCAATTCGGCGATTGGCCTCGCCTTCGAGCAACGCCTGCCGATGCTGCGGACCTTGCGCGCCTGCGGCGTGTCGGCGCGCATGCTGAACACCGTGTTGGTGATCGAACTGGTATCGCTGGCGCTGATCGCCGGAGTCTGTCGGCCTGGTCTGCGGTTACCTGATTGCAGCCTCCCTGCTGCCCGACGTCGCGGCATCCTTGCGCGGGCTTTATGGCGCGCAAATTCCCGGCCAGTTGACGCTCAGGCCGGAATGGTGGATCGCCGGGCTCGCCATCAGCATCCTCGGCGCGCTGGCGGCGGCCGCCGCAAGTCTCGCCAAGGCGATCCGGCTTCCGGTGCTGGCAGCCGCGCAGCCCTATGCCTGGCAACAGGCGCAGCACCGATGGCTGATTCTGCAGGGCCTGCTTGCACTCGCCGTGTTTGCCGCCGCCGGCCTGCCTTCTGTGGTTCGGCGATTCGCTCGTCTCGGGTTTTGCCGTGCTCGCGGCCTTGCTGCTTGGCGCGGCGCTGGTGCTGCCCGCGATCCTTGAATGGGTGCTTTCTCTCGGGCCAGCGAAGCGCACGTCGCGCGCTTCCGATCTGGTTCTGGGCCGACAGCCGCCAGCAGCTTTCCGGATTGTCGCTGGCGCTGATGGCGCTGTTGCTCGCGCTCGCGGTCAATGTCGGCGTCGGCACCATGGTCGAAACCTTCAGCCGGACCTTTATCGGCTGGCTTGACGGACGGCTGGCGGCAGACGTCTACATCAACGCTTCCGATGACGCGCAGGCCGCCGGGATCAAGGCGTGGCTGCGACGAGCGTTCCGAAGTCACTGCCATCCTGCCGGGTGGCCGGGCCGACTCGCAAATCGATGGGGCGCCGGTCGAGATTCTCGGTCTTGCCGATCATGCCACCTATCGCGATCACTGGCCTTTGCTTGCAATCGGCTGAAAAGGCCTGGACACGGCTTCGCCCGGGCGATGCCGGCCTCGTCAGTGAACAACTGGCGCGGCGGATGAACCTCGGCCTCGGCGACCGGATCGAGGTTTCCGCGCCGGGCGGAAACTGGACGCTGGAGGTGGTCGGCATCTATGCCGATTACGGCAACCCAAAAGGCCAGATCGCCGTCAATTTCGCGGCGTTGACCCGGCGTTTTCCGGAAAGCCCGCAAACGCGGTTGGGCCTGCGGGTCGCTCCGGCCGCGGTTCCGGCGCTGATATCGGCGCTGCAGAACAAATTCGGGCTGGATGGCCGCAACCTCGCTGGATCAGGCCACGCTGAAGGCCGAGTCGCTGCGGATTTTCAACCGGACTTTCGCAGTAACCGCGGCGTTGAACGCCTTCACCCTCGGCGTCGCCGGCATCGCCCTGTTGACCAGCCTGTTGACGCTGAGCAATTCCCGCCTCCCCCAGCTTGCGCCGCTATGGGCGATCGGAATCACGCGGCGGCGGCTTGCTGCCATCGAGCTCTTGAAGACCATGTCGGTCGCGTTGATCACAACCCTGCTCGCGCTGCCGCTCGGCCTGCTGGTGGCGTGGTGCCTGATCGCGGTCGTCAACGTGAAGGCCTTCGGCTGGCGGCTGCCGTTCCACGTCTTCCCGCTGCAATTGCTCCAGCTTCTCGGCGTGGCCATGCTGGCCTCGCTGCTTGCGGCACTGCTTCCCGTTCTCAAGCTGGCGCGCATGCAACCGGCGGCCCTGATCCAGATTTTCGCCAATGAGCGATAAGTTCCCGATATCGCGCCGGGTCTTTACCGGCGGCGCCCTGCTTCTCGGCCTCAAGCCGCAGGTGCGCGTTGGCACAAGGCTTTGCCGGATTGGGCATGGACGGGAGCGGATTCGCATCCGTTAGTCCCGGCAGGATTTTTTCCTTTCCGGACGATCTCGGCCCGCATCCGGACTATCGCATCGAATGGTGGTACGTCACCGCAAACCTCGCGGATTCGACCGGCGTCGGCTATGGCGCGCAGTGGACCTTGTTTCGCCAGGCCTCGAGACCCGGCACCCCGCAGCAAGGCTGGGCCAATCAGCAAATCTGGATGGGCCACGCCGCGGTGACCCGTGCGGATCTCCACAGGTTTAGCGAAACGTTCGCCCGCGGCGGCGTTGGCCAGGCCGGCGTGGAGGCAAAGCCGTATCTGGCCTGGATCGATTCATGGCAAATGCGCGGTCTGGATCAGATGCGCGATACCACGATCGCGCCGCTCGAACTCAACGCATCGGGCGCGGACTTCAGCTATGCGCTGCGCCTCGACGCCGATCAGCCGCTGGTTTTGCAGGGCGACGCCGGCTACAGCCGGAAATCGGCGCGTGGACAGGCCTCGTATTATTTCAGCCAGCCTTTTTTCAAGGCGACCGGCAGCATCACCATCGACGACAAGCCTGTCGACGTCACCGGACGGGCCTGGATGGACCGGGAATGGAGCAGCCAGCCGCTCGCCTCGGATCAAACCGGATGGGACTGGCTTGCACTGCATTTGCCCGGCAATGAAAAGCTCATGCTCTACCGGCTGCGCCAAAAGGACGGTCAGAACCGGCTGTTCGGCAACTGGATCGAGCCGGACGGTCATTCCAGCGAAATCGCGTCCGCCGACAACAGCATGACACCGACGAATGTGACCGAGATCGATGGCCGTCAGGTGCCGACGGGTTGGCGCATCGCCATTCCCGCGCGGGGTCTTGCGATCGAGTCTGTCCCACTGAACGCAAAAAGCTGGATGGGGACGAGCTTTCCCTATTGGGAAGGTCCGATCAGTTTTCGAGGCAGTCACGCCGGGGTAGGATATCTGGAGATGACCGGCTATTGAGGACGCGGCAAACGCTCACGGAGGAGCCCCTCGATGTTTCATTTCACGGCTATCGTCACCTGCCTTGCCATCCTGTTTTATTTCTTCACCACCATCCAGGTAGCGAAGGCGCGCACGGCATCCGGCATCAAGGCGCCGGCGATATCGGGTAATCCCGATTTCGAGCGGGTGTTTCGCGTGCAGATGAACACGCTGGAGTGGATGCCGATTTTTCTGCCCTCGCTCTGGCTGTTTGCCATCTACATCAGCGACGGAATCGCCGCCGTGCTGGGCCTTGTCTGGATCGCCGGCCGCATCCTCTACATGACCGGCTATTCGCAAGCCGCCAACAAACGCGGCACGGGCTTTGGCATTCAGGCTACCGCGGCCGGCATTCTGTGGCTGGGCGCGCTGGGCGCCATCGTCTGGCGGCTTGTTCATTCGTGAAGACAGGCAAGCGCCGCGCCGTCGGTTAAAGACAGCGCGGCTTTTCAATTCAAGAACCGTGCCGCGATCGAACGATCGCGGGGATCACTTCGTCAGCGGGCAACCGCTGTCCTTGGCGGATGGAAACGCTTTGTCGCCGGGCACCACCGCGAGTTGCTTGTAGTAATCCCAGGGCTTCTTCGAACTCCGAAGGCTTCTTGACCTCGAACAGATAGAGGTCGTGCACCATGCGTCCGTTGGCCAAAACCTTGCCGCCCTCGGCAAACATGTCGTCGACCGGCAGTTCTTTCAGCTTTGCGACCACGGCGTCGGAATCCTTGGTGCCGGCGGCTTTTACAGCCTTCAGATATTGGAGCGTCGCCGAATACGTTCCGGCGTGGATCATATTGGGCATCCGGCCGGTTCGCTTCATGAAGCGCTCCGAGAATTCGCGCGACCTATCGTCGCGATCCCAGTAGAAGCCCTCCGTCAGCACCAGGCCTTGCGCGGCCTCCAGCCCGAGGCCGTGGACTTCCGCCAGCGTCAGCAGAAGTCCGGCGAGCTTCTGGCCGCCCTTGACGATACCGAATTCCGCCGCCTGCTTGATCGAGTTGGTGGTGTCGAGACCGGCGTTGGCGAGCCCGATGATTTTCGCTTTCGAGCTTTGCGCCTGCAACAGGAACGACGAGAAATCCGACGAGTTCAGGGGAACGCGGACCGAGCCAAGCACCTTGCCGCCGTTCGCCGTGACGATCTCGCTGGTATCTTTTTCAAGCGCATAGCCGAAAGCGTAATCGGCGGTCAGGAAAAACCAGCTGTCGCCGCCCGCCTTGACCAGCGCGCCGCCGGTGCCGACGGCGAGCGCATGGGTATCGTAGGCCCAGTGGAAGCCATACGGCGTGCAGGCGTCGCCGGTAATGCGCGAGCTTGCGGCCCCCACCACAATATCGATCTTCTTCTTTTCCTTTGACAGCTCCTGCACCGCCAGCGCCACCGACGACGTCGTCAGCTCCGTGATCATGTCGACGCCTTCAATGTCGTACCAGCGTCGCGCAATGCTGGTGGCAAGATCGGGTTTGTTTTGGTGATCGGCGGTGGTGATCTCGATTTTCTGGCCGAGCACGCTGCCGCCAAAATCCTCGATCGCCATCTTGGCCGCCTCGACGGAATACTTGCCGCCGTAATCCGCATAGACCCCGGACTGGTCGTTCAGAATGCCGATCTTGACGCCCTGCGCCGAAGCCGCCGAAGCGAGCAAAAGGCCGCCTGCCGCAACAGCTGCCAACCATCCCGATTTCATCTGGTTCTCCCCAAATTCCTTGTCCCAGGCATGATATTTTAGAACCTTGCGTCTGCCCATCGATTTCAGGTCCGCCAATAGTATGGAGCGATCGCGAAGTGGATGAGCTGACGCTGGCCCGTTATCCCGTTGGAGCCGGCGTTTTTTGGCGCGACCGATCGGCCAGATTGCGCACCAGCATGTAGAAAATCGGAGTGAAGATCAGTCCGAACAAGGTCACGCCGAGCATGCCGAAGAACACGGCGACGCCAACCGCCTGGCGCATTTCCGATCCCGAGCCCGAGGAAATTACCAGTGGCAGCACGCCGAGAATGAAGGCAAACGAGGTCATCAGGATCGGCCGTAGCCGTAGCCTGCAGGCCTCGATAACTGCGTCCAGGCGACCCCGGCCCTCAAGTTCAATGTCGCGGGCAAACTCGACGATCAGGATCGCGTTCTTTGCGGCGAGGCCGACCAGAACGACGAACCCGATCTGGGTCAGGATGTTGACGTCCTGCCCCATGATCCGCACGCCGATGGTCGCGGCGAGCAGACACATCGGCACGATCAGGATGACGGCAAACGGAAGGCTCCAGCTGCCATACTGCGCGGCCAGCACCAGAAACACGAACAGCACGCATATCGGAAATACATAAAGGCCTGAATTGCCGCCGGTGACCTGCTGATAGGACAGATCGGTCCAATCGTACGAAAATCCGCTCGGCAGCGTTTGCTCCGCCAACCGCTTCATGGTCTCGATCGCGGTCGCCGAACTGGTCCCCGGAAGCGTATCGCCCTGCAATTCGGCTGCCGGATACAGGTTGTAGCGCGCCACGCGATCCGGTCCCGAGATGTCGTTGAAGCTGACAACGCTGCCGAGCATCACCATGTCGCCAGCGGCATTGCGGGTTCGTAACCGTGCGAGATCGGCGGTATCCTTGCGGAAGGGCAGATCGGCCTGCGCGGTGACATGGTAGGTGCGGCCGAGAATATTGAAGTCATTAACATAGGCGGAACCGAAATAAGTCTCTATCGCATCCGTCACACTCTGGATCGGGACGCCGAGTTTCTGCGCCTTGATGCGGTCGATGTCGACGAACATCTGCGGCGTATTCGCGGTGAACGGAGAAAACACCGAGGTGAGCCCGGGCGCCTTGCGCGCCGCGCCGACGAGTTCGTCGGTTGCCGCAGCCAGCAATTCGGGACCGCGGCCCTGGCGATCCTGGATGCGCATGGTGAAGCCGCCGCCGGTACCGATGCCGGGAATCGAGGGCGGCGGAATGACGATAATGAAAGCGCCTTCCAGCGCCGAAAGCCGCTTTCGCAGATCGCCCGTGATCACCGCTGCCGACAGACCCTTTTTCAGGCGCACCTCCGGTTCTTCGAATACCGGGAACAGCGCCGCGGCATTGCTGGCCTGGGTTCGCGTCGCGCCGGACAGACCCGCAAAGACAGCCACGCGAACGATGCCGGGCGTGTCGAGCGCGACGTTTTCGATCTTGCGAACAATCTCGGTGGTTCGGGCCAGCGAGGCCGCGCCCGGCAGTTGCACCGAGACAATGACATAGCCGCGATCCTGCGCCGGAATGAACCCTTGCGGCGTCGTGACCAGCAGCCATCCGGCGCTTCCGATCAACGCCACATAGATCAGGAGCATCACCGCCGAATGCCGGATCACAAAGCCCGCGGCGTCGGCATAGCCATGGGACAGCCGGTCAAACCCGCGGTTGAAAAAGCCCGTGAACTTTTCCCAGCCGCGCGCGATCAGGTTCCAGCTCGCCGGCGGCCGCTTCTCTTCATGCGGCTGCAGGATTTGCGACGCCAACGCAGGCGATAGCGTCAGTGAGCAGAAGCAGGAGATCGCGGTCGCCACGGCGATGGTGATCGCAAATTGCTGAAAAAACTGTCCGGAAATGCCGCCGAGAAACGCGGTCGGCACGAACACGGCGCACAAAACCAGCGCGATCGAAACCAGCGCACCGCCGACTTCCTCCATGGTTCGCAGCGCCGCGTCGCGCCGGCTCATGCCGTCGCGAAGATGCCGCTCGACATTTTCGACCACCACGATCGCGTCATCGACCACGATACCGACCGCCAGCACGAGTCCGAACAGGGTCAGATTGTTGATCGCAAAGCCGAGTGCGGCCATCGCGGCGAAGGTACCGACCAGCGACACCGGGATTGCCACGATGGGGATGATCGCAGGACGCCAGCCCTGCAGGAAGACTAGCACGACGATGACGACGAGGGCCATCGCCTCATAGATGGTCTTGATCAATTCGCTGATCGACTGTGCGATGAACTCGGTCGGATTGTAGCCGATATTGTAGTCGAGCCCCTTAGGGAAACTGGCCTTGAGCTTGACCATGGTATCGGAAATGCCTTTTGGCCGTGGCCAACGCGTTGGAGCCGGGGCGCTGGGTCACTAGCATCGCCACCGCGGATTTGCGGAGCAGGAAGCTGTTGGTGGTGTAATCCAGCGCGCCCAATTCGATCCGGGCCACGTCGCGCAGCCGAACGGTTCGGCCGTCGGCGCCGGCCTTGACGACGATGTCTTCGAACTGCCCAACGTCCTTTAGCCGGCCGGTGAAAGTGAGATTGGGCTGGAACGCGCGGTCGGCGATCGGCGGGCCGGCGAGCTGCCCGCCGGTGATCTGCAGATTCTGGGCGCGAATTGCCGCCAACACGTCGCCCGCGGTCATTCCCAGCGTTGCGATCTTGTCGGGATCGAGCCACAGCCGCATCGAATAATCGCGCGCGCCGAAAATCTGGATGTCGCCAATGCCATCCAGCCGAAGCAACTGGTCGCGAACCTGAAGCAGCGCATAGTTACTGATGTAAAGCTGGTCGTGGCTGTCGTCGGGCGACAGCATGAACACGACCATCAAGATGTCCGGGCTGTTCTTTTGCGTGACGACGCCGTTTCGCTGCACCTCGTCCGGGAGCTGCGGCTGCGCGATCGCGACGCGGTTCTGCACCAGCACCTGGGCCTTGTCGAGATCGGTGCCGAGCTTGAAGGTCACCGTGATCGTGAGCTGGCCGTTCGAGGTCGCCTGGCTGTAGAGATAGAGCATGTCCTCGACGCCGTTGATCTGCTGCTCGATCGGCGCCGCAACCGTGTCGGAAACGGTTTGCGCGGACGCGCCGGGATATTGCGTGGTGACCACCACCGTCGGCGGCACCACCTGCGGATATTCAGCGACCGGCAGCGTGGTGTAGGCAATCGCGCCAACGATCAACAGCACGATGGACAGCACCATCGCCAGGATCGGCCGATTGATGGAGAGCTGGCCGAGATTCATGTCTTGCCACCGGCGGCGGGCTTGGCGGCATGCGGACTTACCTTGGCCCCGACACGCGCGCGCTGCAGACCTTCGACGATGACGCGGTCGTCCGGCTTCAAGCCTTCGTGGATCACACGCAGGCCGTCGTCAAGTGGCCCAAGGATCACGGGCCTCGCCTCCACGGTGTCGTCGTCCTTGACCACGAAGACGATCTTGCGCGATTGATCGGTCGCGATGGCCGTATCCGGCAACAACAACGCCTCATAGGGCGCGCTTCCGATCAGCCGGACCCGGCCGAACTGTCCGGGCAGAATCGAGAAATCCTTGTTCGGGACGATTGCTCGCCTGCGCAGCGTGCCGGTCGAAAGATCCAGCCGGTTGTCGAGGAAATCCATCTTGCCATCATGCGATGGTTTGGCCTCGCCGGTCAGCGTTACCTGGACGGGATTCGGGTTATCGCGCGAACTCGGCCGCTTGCCCTCGAAAACAGCCGGTTGTATCTTGAGATAGGTCGCCTCATCCACGTCGAAATAGATGTAGATCGGATCAAGCGAGACGATCGAGGTGAGCAACGTCGAACCGCCTTGTCGCTGCCCTGCACGAGATTGCCGACGCTGACGAGATGGCGGCTGACGCGGCCCGCGATCGGGGCCAGCACATGGGTGAACTCGACATTGAGCTGGGCGGCCTTCAGCGCGCCTTCGGCAATAGTCTCGGCGGCGTGCGCTGCCTGCAAGGCCTGGCGACGCTGGTCGACGACCTGTTCGGAGACAGCACTGGTCTGGACCAGGGCCAGGCCGCGATCGAGCTCGCGCTTGGCAAGCTCCGCCTTCGCGCGCGCATCCGAGAGCTGACCGTCCGCCTGCTCGGCAACGGCCTCAAACGGCCGGGCATCGATAACATAGAGAAGATCGCCAGCTTTGACGAAGGCACCGTCACGAAACTCCACACTGGTGACGAATCCGCCGACCCGAGCGCGGATCTGGACCTCCTCCACCGCCTCGAACCGTCCAGTGAACTCGTCCCAATCGGTAACGGTGCGTTTGGTCGGTTGTGCGACCGTGACGGGCGGTGCGGCGACGGCTTGCGGTTGCGGTTTGTCCCCGCAACCGGACAAGGTGACGGCCAGCAGAACGAGCCCCGGCCCAAGGCTGCGGCAGGAGCGACTATTGGAAGCCATCGTTTGAGCTAAATGCTCCGATCTCTCGGTCGCGCCCAATTGCCTCTCCTCCGCACTCTTGCTGCGATCGATCGAAGCGGCCGCCAACAACATTCGCGGCTGGATCGAGATGAGACTTGCTGACAGTCTGTTCAAGAACCGGCCGGGATCAAGCGAAATAATTATGATTTCGCGAGCGGGTTCCCGAAACTGATAGCCGAGCCGTCCAATAGTGGTGGAATAGTCAGCGGGAAATCGATATTGATCCATCAGCGCGGTCATGGCGCGTTTCATGGTCAACCACGCGCCGTCGGCCATCATGCGATCAGGAGTGAGGTCACAACATGCACGCACCTGCCTCTCCCAAATCGTTCGACGACGCACAGGATCTCGATCGCGGCGCCAATCATCTCGCGCCGGATTGCGCCGGGCAGAATTTTTATGCGATCGATCGCGGCCTGCGCGATCTGCTCCAGCTTTATCTGCAGCCGAACGATTTTCGGCGGCTTGAGCCACATTTTCATCGCCTCGGCGCGCTCGCGGGCGGCAGGCTGGATGAATTAGCGCGGGCCGCTGACAAGCATCCGCCGGTGCTGAATGCGCGCGATCGCTTTGGCCGCGACGAGGACTGGATCGACTACCATTCGTCCTACCGCGAAATGGAAGCCATCGCGTTCGGTGATTTCCAGTTTCACGCCATGAGCCATCGCGCCGGCGCTCTGGACATGGATCGTCCACTGCCGGCCGTCGCGAAATATGCGCTGCAATATCTGTTCGTGCAGGCCGAGTTCGGGCTGATGTGTCCGATCAGCGTGACCGACACGTCGATCCACCTGATCCGCAAATTCGCCAGCGCTGAACTGCAGGATTACCTGTTGCCGAAAATGCTGTCAGGCGACGTCGCCACGATGTGGAAAGGCACGCAGTTCATGACGGAGCGCGCCGGCGGCTCCGATGTCGGCGCGATCGAAACGATCGCCCGCTGCGAGGACGGCGTGTGGCGGCTCTATGGCGACAAATGGTTCTGCTCGCATGCCGATGCGGACGTAGCCCTTCTGCTGGCACGCCCGGAAGGGGCTCCCGGCGGCACCGCGGGCCTTGCCCTGTTTGCGCTGCCCCGCCGGCTGAAGGACGGCCGCCGCAACGCTTACCACATCGTTCGCCTCAAGGACAAATTGGGCACCCGCTCGATGGCGAGCGGCGAGATTCGTCTCGAGGGCGCCGTCGCCTATCTGGTCGGCGATGCCGGGCGCGGGCTCAAGCAGATGATGG
Source organism: uncultured Pseudomonadota bacterium (assembly GCA_963729395.1). GTDB lineage: Bacteria > Pseudomonadota > Alphaproteobacteria > Rhizobiales > Xanthobacteraceae > Bradyrhizobium. The sequence continues at coordinate 320,104 of CAVSOS010000007.1, forward strand.
AGCAGGTCAACCTCTCGCGGCTTTCGCACGGCGTTCGCGCCGCGGCGATGATGCGGCGCTGCGTCAACGAGGCGATGGTGTGCGCACGAACACGGATGGCTTTCGGCAAGACCATCATCGACTATCCGCTGCTCCGCCGCCAGCTTCTCAAGATCGCCGTGCCGGTCGAACAATCGCTCTCGATGTTCCTGTTTGCCGCGAGCGCGCTGGATCGCGCCAATGCCGGCTCGAAGGAAGCGGAAGGTATCTTGCGAATTCTGACGCCACTGCTCAAATTCCGCGCCTGCCGCGACAACATTCCGGTCGCCACCGGCGCCATGGAGGTGCGCGGCGGCAACGGCTACATCGAGGAATGGGTACAGGCGCGACTGATCCGCGATGCCCATATCGGCGTGCTTTGGGAAGGCACCAGCAACATCAATGCCCTCGATATCGTCACGCGTGCGGTCGGCAAAAATCGCGCTCACCGGACCCTGGAGGCCGCGCTCAAGAAGTTGCTGGAAGAGGCAACCCCGATACCGGCGGCGTTCCGGGACCGGCTTCGCGTTGCGCTTGACCGGACGCTTGCCTTCGCCGAGCGCGTTGCAGCCGAACCCGCCCTGGAGGATACCGCACGGCTTGCGGCCAGCGCGCTCTATCACATCACCAGCGCCATCCTCATGACCTGGGAAGCGGCCCGGCCGGGTACAGACCCGCGCCGGGCCTTGTACGCAAGGCTTGTCCTCGAACACCGCTTGAGCCCGCAAGACCCTCTGGCGCCTCATGAAGGCGCGTGGGAGCGGAAGGCGACGGAACTGCTGCTATCGGATCAAAGCGTTTCGCTTGAAGCGATCGCGGGGCTATTGGCGTAGGTCATCATTGGGGATGGCGCATCAAAAGGCCGGCCAAGAGGCCGACCTTACGTCAGTTCGTTTGCCAGCGTCTCCGGCTCCGGCAACGTGGCCTGAAAAGCCGGCGTCTCCTGCAGCCGCTCCGCCAGCGCCTCGAGCCGTTTGCAGCCCAGCCCTTCGAAAAAACGTGGCCGCTTCGCGCGTCCGAACAGCCAGAATACCGCGACCGTGATATCGGCCTGGGTCATCCCTGATCCCGTGAACCACGGCCCGGCGAATTCAGCGTCGAGCCAGGCAAAACCGTCACGCACCTGCTTGTCGCATGTGTTCAGCCATGGCGCATGCCAGACTTGGCGCGGCCGGAAATGCCGCTCATAGAGACCGGCGACCAGCTTTTCATTGGCGCCGAGCGCGACCGCGAGCAGTGTCAGCACGCGGCGACGCGCCGCACCCGCGGCCGGGGTCAGCGACGCTCGCGGCCCCGCCACCTGATCGAGATGGTCGATGATGACCGCGCTGTCGATCAGCATCTCGCCGTTATCCAGCCGCAAAGCCGGCACCCGGGCGATCGGATTGAATTTGGCTAGTTCCGCCTTGTCCGGGCCGAACGGCATCAGCGGCACATGGCGATAGGCGACGCCTTAAAGCCGCAGCGTCACCGCAACGCGCCGCACAAAGGGCGACGCATAGCGGCCATAGAGCACCACGCCTGGCAGCACCGGGAGTCCGGTGGCTTCATCTTCGGGCATGACGTCCTGAATTTCCTCCGCTAACCTGCCTTCAAGGCTGCCAACAAAGCCAAAATATTCAGGGAGGACAAGCACGTGCATCAAGGACGTGTCGTTTTCGGCGCCATGGATGAGGTTGTTTTCGGGCGTCCGGCCGCGGAGGCGGTCGTCGAGCAAATGGATCGTCTGCGCGCCAGCCGCGCGTTTCTGATGGTCAGCGGCACCCTTAACCGCGAGACCGGCGAGATCGAGAAGATCCGCAACAGCCTTGGGGCCCGTTGCGCGGCAACTTTCGATGCGATGCCGCCGCACACCCCCCGCGAAGCCGTCATCGCCGCCGCCGAGCAGGCCCGCGCCGCCAACGCCGATCTGATCGTTACCGTCGGCGGTGGCTCGATCACCGATGGCGCCAAGGCGGTGCAGCTTTGCCTCGCCAATGACGTTCGTACCGTCGATGATATCGACAGGATCCGGCGCAAGCAGGGGTGTGGTGCCGCTGATGGCTGCGCCCTCGGTGCGCCAGATCAGCGTGCCGACGACGATCGCCGGTGGCGAGTTCAGCGCGCTGGCCGGCGTCACCAACCAGCGTACCAAGGTCAAGGAAATGCTGCGCCATGACCTGGTGATGCCGCGCGCCGTGATCCTCGATCCCGCGGTGACCCTGCACACGCCCGAATGGCTGTGGCTGTCGACCGGCATCCGCGCCGTCGACCATTGCGTCGAGGGCCTGTGCTCGCGCGAGGCACACCCTTATGCCGATGCCCAGGCATTGAAGGGGCTTTCGATGCTGACGCAAGCGCTGCCGCGCGTGAAGGCCGATCCCCAGTGATCTCGACGCAAGGATGGATTGCCAGATCGGCACCTGGCTTTCGATGGGGCCGCTGTCTTCGGGGGTGCCGATGGGAGCAAGCCACGGCATCGGTTATGTGCTTGGCGCCGAATTTGCGGCGTGCCCCACGGATACACATCCTGCGTGATGCTGCCGTCGGTGATGCGCTGGAACAAATCCGACAACGCCGAACGCCAGGCGCTGGTCTCCGCCGCGATGGGAAAACCGGGCAAGGACGCCGCCGACATTCTGGATACGTTCATCCGCGACCTCGGACTGCCGCGCAGCCTGCAGGACGTCAGGATCGGCCCGGAGCAGTTCGATCGGATTGCGCAGCAGGCGATGGGGACGCCGTGGATCCCGCGCAATCCGCGCAAGATCGACGGTCCGGCGCAGGTGCGCGAAATTCTTGTTCTGGCCGCATAAAGACCTTGGAGGCACGATGTATACTGGCAAGCATGCCCAACTCCGTCCCCTGCAGCCCGCCTTCATCATGGCGGGCTCGGGCGAGGCCGTGACATATGCCGAGCTCGAAGCGCGCAGTAATCGCCTCGCGCATCTGCTGCGCAATCGCGGCCTCAAGCGGCTCGACCACTATGCCATCTTCATGGAAAACAACAGCCGCTACCTCGAAGCCTGCGGCGCCGGCGAACGATCCGGATTGTATTACACCTGCATCAATTCCTATCTGACGGGAAGCGAACTCGCCTACATCTTAGCCAACAGCGAATCCCGCGTCCTCATCACATCCGTCGCGAAACTGGACGTTGCGCGCGAGGCCCTCAAGCAGTGCCCCGAAGTCGAACTCTGCATCGTTGTCGATGGTGCGGGCGAAAGCGAGCGCATTGTCGGCCTGCAGCAAGCCACGGCCGGGTTGCCCAAGACCCCGATCGCGGACGAATGCAACGGCACCGCCATGCTTTATTCGTCGGGCACCACCGGCCGCCCGAAGGGCATTCTGCGGCCACTTCCCGAGCAGCCGCCGACACAACAACTGCCCTTGTTCGATTTTCTGCTGAAGATTTGGCAATATCGCGAAGGCATGGTCTATCTGTCGCCCGCGCCGCTGTACCATTCGGCGCCGCAGGCAGCCGTCAACCTCACGATCCGGATGGGCGGCACCGCTATCATCATGGAGAGCTTCGATCCGGAGCGCTACCTCGAACTGGTGCAGAAATGGGGCGTGACCCATAGCCAGCTGGTGCCGACAATGTTTTCGCGCATGCTGAAACTGCCGGAGGCGGTGCGAGCGCGCTACGACCTGTCGTCGCTCGAGATCGCGATCCATGCCGCGGCCCCCTGTCCGGCGAAGGTGAAAGAAGACATGATCGAATGGTGGGGACCGATCATTCACGAATATTACGGCGCCACCGAAGGGCTCGGGTTTACCGCATGCAACAGCGCCGAGTGGCTGGCCCACAGGGGCACTGTCGGCAGGGTTCTGCTCGGCGAACTTCACATCCTCGATGAGGCAATGCAGCCCTGCCCCGGCGGCACGCCGGGCACGATCTGGTTCAAGACCGCCACGCCCTTTGAATATTTCAACGACCCGAACAAGACCCGCGAGGCGCGCTCGCCCGACGGAAGCATGAGCACCGTCGGCGACGTCGGTTATGTCGACGGCGACGGCTTTCTCCATCTGACTGATCGCGCGACCTTCATGATCATTTCCGGAGGCGTCAACATCTATCCGCAGGAATGCGAGAACCTGCTGATCACCCATCCGAAGATCGCCGACGCCGCCGTGTTCGGCGTTCCCAATGCCGATCTCGGCGAGGAAGTAAAAGCGGTCGTGCAGCCGATGCCGGGGATCATGCCGGGGCCTGACCTCGCGCAGGAGCTGATTTCGTTCTGCAGCCAGTCGCTATCGCGCCAGAAGGTGCCGCGCTCGATCGACTTCGAGGCGGAACTGCCGCGGCTTCCGACCGGAAAGCTCTACAAGCGGCTGTTGCGTGACCGTTACTGGGGCGACCGGACGTCGCGAATCCTGTGAAGAAATCGGTAGCGCACTCGATTAACCCGCGCTGCCGGGCCTGGTCGCAAACCAGATGACGTGGCGCGCGCCGCTGCGCTTTGCCGTGGCGCGGATAGCAACCTCGTTGACATCGAAGCCGGCATCGCGAAGCCGTTTGGAAAATGACGCATTCGGCCCCGACGACCAGACGGCGAGGACGCCGCCGGGCCGCAGCGCGTGACGGATCGCTTTTAATCCCTTCACGTCGTACAGCGCATCATTGGCTTTGCGGATCAAACCTTCAGGGCCGTTATCGACATCGAGCAGGATCGCGTCGAACGCCGATTGATGAGATCGAATCACGTCGACGACATCCGCTTCGCGAATGTCCGCACGCGGGTCCGTCAGGCAATGGCCGAAAATGCCGGCCATCGGACCTCGCGCCCAGGCGATCACGGCGGGCACCAGTTCGGCCACAACGATCCGCGCGTCGCTTCCGAGCACGGCGAGCGCGGCACGAAGCGTAAATCCCATGCCCAATCCGCCGATGAGCAAATGCGGGCGCCTGACCGCCTCTAGTCTCCTGCAGGCGAGCGTGGCAAGCGCCTCCTCGGACCCGCTGAGACGGCTGTTCATCAGCTCGTTCTGGCCCAGCATCATCGAGAATTCGTCACCCCTTCGCATCAGGCGAAGTTCGACCTCCGCGCCGGCCACGCGTGTCGCATCGATCTGCAGCCATGAAATCATGCGATGCATCTACGGGGAGGCGCTGGTCACCGTCAACCGCGAAGCAAAGACGGATGCCGCCGTCAGGCCTGGAGCGGAGTTGCCTCGATCTCGGCGACAATTCTTCCGGTCGTCACCTGCTCGCCTTCGACGACGTCGATGGCGGATATCGTGCCGGAGATCGGCGCCGTATGCACATGTTCCATTTTCATCGCTTCCAGGGTCATGACTGGCTGGCCGGCTTCGACGCGCTCGCCCTGCCTGACCAGAACTGCGACCACACGGCCGTTCATCGCCGCACGAACCTTGCCGTCGCCGCCGATCGAAGCCGTTGCCGCCGGCGCCGATCGGGTCAGATCGCGGACCGCAAGCGTGCCACCCCGGTACTGGATATAAAGCCGGTCGCGATCGCGCAGGAATCTTGCCGATTCCATCACGCCGTCGATGCGGAATCGGACCCTGTCGCAACCCAGTTCCTCGATCTCGAACCGATGCGCGCGACCATCGACATGTGCCGCATAGCCGCCGTCGCGCTCGCGCACGATTTCTAGATCGTGGATGCCGTGATCGAGCTCGATGCGGGCCGCGATCGGGAACGTCGCCGCGAGCGACCGCCCCTTTCGCCACGGCCGCGCGTCGGGATCGGTGACGTAGAGCAACAGGCCCGCAACGGCGGTATCCGGAGCGTCCGCGTTTTCGCGCGGCGCCAGCAGATCGTCGCGGTTCCGGCCGATGAAGGCCGTCGTCGCTTCGCCGGCGGCGAAGCCGGGATGCCGCAGGCAAGCGGCGAGAAACGCCTGATTCGTCGTCACGCCAAAGGCGATTGCCTGCTCAAGACCATGAATGAGCTTGCGCCGTGCCTCGTCGCGGGTCGCGCCGTGGCTGATAAGCTTGGCAATCATCGAATCATAGAATGGCGGAATCTCGGAACCGGATTGCAGCGCGTGCTCGACGCGAAGATCATCCGGCATTTGCCACAGCGCCATCCGGCCGGACTGCGGCATGAAATCATGGCCGGCGTCCTCCGAACACAACCGCACCTCGATGGCGTGGCCAGAGAATTCAATGTCTTCTTGCTGAAGTCCGAGCGGCTGGCCGCTGGCGACGCGCAATTGCAATTCGACGAGATCGAGCCCGGTGATCGCCTCGGTGACGGGATGCTCGACCTGCAGGCGCGTATTCATTTCCATGAAATAGAATTCGCCTTTTGCGTCGAGCAGGAACTCGAGCGTGCCGGCGCCCTCATATCCGATCGACTTGACCGCAGCCACCGCGACCGCCCCCATCCGCGCCCGCAATTCCGCCGACACCGCCGGAGACGGCGCTTCCTCGATCAGCTTCTGATGCCGCCGCTGCACCGAGCAATCGCGCTCGCCAAGATGGATGGCATGGCCGAACGCGTCGCCGAACACCTGGATTTCGATGTGGCGCGGATCGAGAATCGCGCGCTCCAGAATGACAGCCGGATCGCCGAACGCGCCCTGCGCCTCGGATCGCGCGCTACGCAACGAATCCGGAAAGGCCGCTGCATCCGTAACCAGCCGCATGCCGCGCCCGCCGCCGCCGGCGACGGCCTTGATCATCACGGGAAATCCGATGCTCTTCGCCTCCGCCAGCATCGCGGTGTCGCTCTGATCCGCACCTTGATAGCCGGGCACACAGGGCACGCCGGCCGCCTGCATGATGATCTTGGCGCCGGCCTTGTTGCCCATCGCCTTGATGGCTTCGGGCGACGGCCCGATAAAGACCATGCCCGCATCCCGGCAGGCGCTGGCGAAATCCTCGTTTTCGGCAAGAAAGCCGTAACCGGGATGGACCGCGTCGGCGCCGCCAGCCTTCGCCGCCGCCATGATTGCCTCAATCCTGAGATAGGATTGCGCCGGTAACGCCTCGCCGATGCGGATAGCCTGATCCGCACCGCGCACATGCAGTGCGTCACGGTCGGCGTCCGAATAGACGGCGATCACACCATAGCCGAGGCGCCGTGCGGTCCGCATGATCCGCAGCGCGATCTCGCCGCGATTGGCGATCAGGATGTTGCGGAATGGTTTGCGCTTCATCGCTCCGCCGCTCATGGCCGCGCGACCGAAAACTGCATGCGCTGCGGCGAGCGCTGCTCGGCCTCGCGGCAGATCGCCAACACCTCGGCCAATATCGCGCGGGTGTCGCGCGGGTCGATCACGCCATCGTCGAGCACCCGCGCGCTGGTCGAGAACACGTCCATCTGGCCGTCGAACACGCCGATGATCTGCGCCTTCATCTGATCGAGTTTTGCCTGCTCGACCGGCTTGCCGCGCCGGATGGCCGCGGCCTCGGTCACGATTGCCATGGTTTCGGCCGCCTGCTCGCCGCCCATCACGGCGGTCTTGGCATTGGGCCAGGAAAAGCAGAAGCGCGGATGAAATCCACGCCCGCACATGCCGTAATTGCCGGCGCCGAACGAGGCGCCGCAGTAGATCGTGATCTGCGGCACGGTGGCGCTGGTCACCGCCTGGATCATCTTCGATCCGTGCTTGATCATGCCGGCCTCTTCATAGGCGCGGCCGACCATGTAGCCGGTGGTGTTGTTCAGATAAAGCAGCGGCGTGCGCGACTGGCAGCAGGCCTGAATGAAATGCGTGGCCTTGTTGGCGCCGGCCGGATCGAGCGGGCCGTTGTTGGTGACGATGCCGATCGCCTGGCCCTCGATCCGCGCATGGCCGCACACGGTGGCAGGACCGTAATTGGCGCCGAATTCGATGAAATCGGAATCGTCGATGATCCGTGCGATCACCTGGCGCATGTCGACCGGCCGCTTGTGGTCCATCGGCATGATGCCCAGCAATTCCTCGGGGTCATGGCGCGGCGGGCGATGCGACGTCTGGTCCGGGCTCGGCCGGTCCCATTCCAGATTGGCCATGATATCGCGCGCGATACGCAGCGCATCGCGGTCGTCCTCGGCGAGATAGTCGCCGAGACCTGAAATGCTGGTATGCATCTCGGCGCCGCCGAGTTCCTCCTCGGTGGCGATTTCTCCGGTTGCGGCCTTCAGCAGCGGCGGGCCGGCGAGAAACGCCCGCGTCCGGCCGCGCACCATCACGATGTAATCGGACAGGCCGGTCTGGTAGGCGCCGCCGGCGGTGGACGAGCCGTGCGTCACCGTGACCACCGGCAAGCCCGCCGCCGACAGCCGCGCCAGATTGCGAAAGATGTTGCCGCCGCGGACGAAATCCTCGACGCGGTAGCGCAACAGATTGGCGCCGGCGCTCTCGACCAGTTGCACATAGGGCAGCTTGTTCTCCAGCGCCAGTTCCTGCACCCGCAGCGTCTTGTCGAGGCCGTAGGCCTGCAGCGCGCCGGCATCGATGCCGGAATCATTGGCGCTGACCATGCAGCGAATTCCAGCGACGAATCCAATGCCGGCGATGAGCCCGCCGCCCGGCACGCTCTTGTCGGCATCGGGTACATCGAACATGTATCCCGCCAATGTCGACAGCTCGATAAAGGGCGCACCGGGATCAAGCGCCAGCGCCACCCGTTCGCGCGGCAGCAACTGTCCGCGTTTGTGAAACCGATCCTTGGCGGCGGCCGACGCCGCGCGCGTGCGCTCTTCCAGCGCGCGCATCCGCGAAATCAACGCCAGCATTCCGGCGCGGTTGGCCTTGTAGGCGTCGCTGGAAGGCGCGATCGTCGATTCAAGGATGGCCATGGGCGCCTTTGTCATTCCGGGATTGCGCAAACGGCATCACGCGCTCTTTTCTGCGAAATATCCATTAAACGCCTGGCGCAGTTCGACCTTGCGCAATTTGCCGGTGGCCGTCATCGGCATGTCGTCCAGGATCCTGACCAGCTTCGGGACCTGAAAGCCGCCAAGGTGCTTGCGGCAATGTTCGGCGATCGCGGCCTCGTCCGCCTGCGCACCCGGCTTCAGTTTGACAAACGCCGATACCGCCTCGCCCCATTGCGGATGCGGCAACCCGACCACGGCGGCATTCTGCACGGCGGGATGCGCGAGCAGCGTCTCCTCGATCTTGACGGAGGCGACGTTCTCGCCGCCGGACTTGATCATGTCCTTCTTGCGATCGAGGAACAGCACTTCGCCGTGCTCGTCGATCAGCGCGAGATCGCCGGTGTGATGCCAGCCGAATTTTCGTGACTCTTCGGTCGCCTTGGGGTCCTTGTAATAGCCCATCATGACATTCGGGCCCCGATGCACCAGTTCGCCGGCCTGGCCCGGGGGCAGCAGATTGCCGTCATCATCCATGATGGCGGTCTCGTTCACGATCAGGGATTTGCCCCAGTAATTGCCAAAACGCTTGAGCTGCCGGTCCGGCTGCGACATCGTGGTTGCCGGATACATTTCGGTCTGGCCGCTGCTCAGCATGAAGTTGGGGCACATGTCCGCGATCGCGCGCTCGAGGAACGGACGCCCCATCGGCGCCATGGTGTAGAGGCAGGTCTTCAGGCCGGATAGGTCGTATTCCCGGCGGCGCGGGTGATCGAGGATGGCCTGATACATCAGCGGGAGGCCGACAAAAACCGTCAGCTTGTCGCGCACGATAGCTTCCATGCAAGCCACCGGGTCGAAGCCGCGCATTAAGGCCATCCGCCCGCCGACCGACAGATAGCTCAGCAACATCACATGACCCGCGCAGTGGAACAGCGGAAACTGGCCGGTCACGCCGTCATTGCGATCCAGATGCATCTCGATGGCGTTGCTCATCACCGCCATCACCACAGCAAGATGACAATGCATCGCACCCTTCGGGCGCGACGTGGTGCCGCTGGTATAGATGATCATGGCCAGATCGCGGTCGTCGAAGTCGATGTCGGGCTCGACCTCCGATTGGCCCTCCAACAGATCGTTGAAATTCTCAAGGCCCGCCGCGGCGGCCGTACCGGTCAGATCGACCGCCACCAGATCGATGCCGCGCTTCTCCAGCGCCGCGCGCCGATCGGCTTGCGCATACAGGTTGTCGTCGATCAGCGCGAAACTCACTTCGGCATGATCGAGGATGTAATCCATATCCGTAGGGCCGAGCATGGTGTTGACCGGCACCCAGACCAGGCCGGCGCGGTGAATGCCGAACAGCGCTTTGACGAACTCAACCGAATTGTTGCAGATGGTCGAAATCTTCTCGCCGGGCTTCAATCCGCGCGCGACCAGATAATTGGCAAAGCGATTGGCGTCGCGCTCAATCTCGGTGAAGGTCACGCGCCGCTCGCCGTCGGTGACCGCTATTCGATCGGGGAAGCGACGCGCCGCGCGTTTCAACAGATCGCCGATCGCTACCCGGCCGATGCGGCCCGGACCCGGTACGCCGCCGGTTGCAGCCAGATCGCTCATTTGTTCCGTCCCCCTAGACGCATTGAACGTGATCGGTGGCGCCCGACGCTCCGTCATTG
>CAVSOS010000008.1:0-9985 GCA_963729395.1 uncultured Pseudomonadota bacterium
CCACTTTTCCGGATCATGCTTTAGCATCTGCCGGCGATCAGGCCGGATTTTCCTTGAGCCAGGCCAGCACATCGCCGGCATTCCGGTCAGGCGGAAAGACCGGGTAGAAAACATGCGTGATGCGCGCATCGTCGATGATCATCGCCAGCCGCTTGATCATGGTCAGCCCCGCCACCTGCATGGTCGGCAGGTCGAGCGCGCGCGTCAGCGCGAGCTTCTCGTCGGACAGGACCGGAAACGGCAAATGCAGCCGCGAGGCCATCTCGGTCTGGTATTCGTTGCTCTGCGTCGACAGGCCGAACACGTGCCCGGCGCCGGCGGCCTTCAATTCCGCGAACAGGTCGCGGAACGCGCAGGTTTGCGGTGTGCAGCCGCGCGCGCCGGGAATCATGTCCCAGTCGTCGACCAGGCTGATCTTGCCGGGCTCGCCGGTCCGCGGATAGGCGAACACCACGGTGCGCCCGGGCAGCGCCGACAACGTCACCGAGGTGTCGTCGGTGGCAACCAGGCTGAGCGACGGGATCGTCATGCCGACAAGATGCGCCGCCGCGCCATCGTCGGTCGGCGCCGGAATTTTGCTCCAGTCGACTTCGAGCAGATTCTTCTGGTTCATCGGCTCCTCCTCAGCGTCCAGACCCCTGGTGAGGAGGCGCGCATGCGCCGTCTCGAACCATGTAGCCGCGAATCTCATCCTTCGAGACGCCGTGAATGCGCCGCTCCTCAGGATGCGGAAAATTATCCCCGCGCCCGCAGCAGGCGGCCCTTCTCCCTGCCCCAGTCGCGTTTCTTTCTCGCTCTCGCGCTTGTCGTGCAGCTTCTTGCCCTTGGCCACCGCCAGCAGCAGCTTGGCGCGGCCGCGTTCATTGAAATAGAGCTTGAGCGGGATCAGCGTCATGCCCTCGCGCTCGACCGCGCCCATCAGCTTGTTGATCTGCTTTCGGTGCAGCAGCAGCTTGCGCGGCCGTTTCGGCTCGTGGTTGAAGCGGTTGGCCTGCAGATATTCCGGGATATTGGCGTTGATCAGCCAGATCTCGCCGTCCTTGGTATCGGCATAGGATTCCGCGATCGTGGTCTTGCCGTTGCGGATCGACTTGACCTCGGTGCCGGTCAGCGCGATTCCGGCCTCCACCGTGTCCTCGATCGCATAATTGAACCGGGCCTTGCGATTTTCGGCGACGACCTTGATCGCCCGCTCGTTTTTCTCAACCATGGTTCAGAACCTCTGGACGTTGTCGTCTGCCCGGCAGCGACAACGTCCCATTTTGCGGCGCTGCCGCCTTATGCCTTCTTGAGGAGATCACGGATTTCCGTCAGCAACTCTTCTTCGCGGCCGGCTTCGGCGGAGCGGCTGGAGCGGCCGCATCCCTGCGCTTCAATGTATTCATTCCCTTGACAACCATGAACAGCACAAAAGCAATAATGATGAAGTTCAGCGTGAAGGTAAGGAAATTTCCCCACGCCAATACCGCGCCCTGCTTTTTCGCATCGGCCAGATTGCTGGCGGTGACGGCCTTCGAGAGGCCGATGAAATAGTTGGAGAAATCGAGGCCGCCGGTAATCGCACCGATGATCGGCATGATGATATCGTTGACCATCGAGTTCACGATCGCTCCGAACGCCAAGCCGATGATGACGCCGACCGCGAGATCGACCACATTGCCCTTCATGGCGAATTCGCGAAATTCCTTGAGCATCCAGCTTCCTCCCCCGGCTATCCACCGCCGCAAGCAACGGCCCCAATCCAGCCCCCGCGCAGGACTGAAACTTAGTTGACCAAACCTGCATGCACCATGGCGCTGCGCACCGCTAGGCGCGTGGGCTCGGACACCGGCACCATCGGCAGCCGCAGCGTCTCGTCCATCTTGCCGAGCAGCGAGAGCGCGTATTTCACCGGTGACGGGTTGGATTCGATGAAAAGATTGGTGTGCAGCGGCATCAGCTTGTCGTGGACCTTCAACGCCGTGGCGACGTCGCCCTTCTGCCAGGCCATATGAAATTCGGAACACAGCCGCGGCGCGACGTTGGAGGTAACCGAGATGCAGCCGTGCCCGCCATGCGCCATGTAGCCGAGCACGGTGGCGTCTTCGCCCGACAATTGATTGAAGTCCGTGCCCAGCGCCGCGCGTTGTTGTGAAACGCGCACCATGCTCGCGGTGGCATCCTTGACGCCGGCGATGTTCTTTAATTCAAACAGCCGCGCCATGGTATCCACGGTCATATCGATCACCGAACGGCCGGGAATATTGTAGATGATGATCGGAATTCCGATCGCATTATTGATCGCCTTGTAGTGCTGATAGAGCCCTTCCTGCGTGGGCTTGTTATAATACGGCGTCACCACCAGCACGGCGTTGGCGCCGGCCTTCTCGGCATGTTGCGCAAGTTCGATGGCTTCCTTGGTCGAATTGGAGCCGGCGCCGGCGATCACGGGCACCCGGCCCTTCGCTTCGTCGATGCACCACTCGATGACGCGCTTGTGCTCGTCGTGGCTCACGGTCGGGCTTTCACCGGTGGTGCCGACCGGCACCAGGCCGTGGGTGCCCTCGGCGATCTGCCAACTCACCAACGCACGGAAGGCCGCCTCATCGAGCGAGCCGTTTTTGAAGGGCGTGACCAAGGCAGTGAACGACCCTCTAAAATTCGTCTTGGCTGCCATGAAACCCCTCCGAACGCCCTTTGCGTGCCATCTGAACCAGCGAATGCCAATTCATATCGGGTCTGACGATCAGGCGAAAGGCCTGCGCTGGCCGACCCAGCCGCGATTTCGCCGCGGTGATGGCGCAGACACGTTCAATCCCGACGCATTTGGTATTTTGTCCACATATTCAATCAAATAGACCTAGAGCTCGAGCGACCGAATGATTCGCCGCGAAGGAACGTCGTGACCCAGTCCTCCCGGGCAGCCGCTTTGCGATCGATGGTGTGTGCGACAAGCCTGGCGCTGGCCGTAGGATTATCGGCATGGGCGGCGGATGCCGCGGCCAAGCCAAAAGTTCCACTACCGAAACCGCGCCCGATCGCACGCAACGTCGTGCCCAAGACCACGCCCAATGCCAAGACCACGCCCAATGCAAGGAGTACCGCCGGGAATACCGAGCCTTCGGCCGCGCCGTCCGGCGGGGCGCCGGCAATCGAGCCCGCGACGCGCCGGCACGCGGCCCTGCCGCCCACGCCGGCGCGCAAGCCGGCTGTCCCGGCCGCGGTAGCCGCGACGTCATCGACCTCGCAGGCCGACGCCGAGGCGCTGGAAAACGTCATCGAGCTGATCCGCAAACACAAGCCCGCGGACGCGACCCAGGCCGAAGCGGCCATATCGGATCCGGTGGCGAGGAAACTCGCGGAATGGATCATCCTGCGCAGCGACGACAACGGCGCCTCGGTCGAGCGCTATCGCGCCTTCATCGCAGCCAACCCGAGCTGGCCCTCGCAGACATTCCTGCGCCGGCGCGCCGAAGCAGCACTGTGGGACGACCATCGCGACGATGCTACCGTATGGGCGTGGTTCGAAAACGAATCGCCGCTGTCGGCCAAGGGACGATTCGCGTTGGCGCGCGCGATGCTGGCGCGCGGCGACCGGGCCAATGCGGAGCGTCTGGTGCGCGAGGCGTGGCGAAACGATGCCATGTCCGAGGACACCGAAAACGCAGCACTCGATCTGTTCGGCGCGCTGCTGACGCCCGGCGATCAAAAGGCGCGGATGGATCTGCTGCTCTACGGCAGCGAGCACGAGGCCGCGCTGCGCGCCGCCAGGCGGCTCGGCAGCGCTGAGGTCGCGCTGGCGAAGGCGCGCATTGCCGCCTATCGCAAGGCCTCTAACACCAGGGCGCTGCTCGAGGCGGTTCCGCGCGAACTGCACGGCGATGCCGGCTACATCTTCAGCAAGATCCAGCTGCTCCGGCGCGAAGAGAAATTCGCCGAGGCTGCGCAGCTGATGCTGAGCGCGCCGAGAAACCCGGACCGGCTGTACAATGTCGACGAATGGTGGGTCGAGCGGCGATTGCTGTCGCGCAAAATGCTCGACGTCGGCGAGAACCGCACCGCCTATCTGATCGCGCGCGACGCCGCCGTGCCCGCGCGCGATATCTACAAGACCGAGCAGGAATTCACCGCGGGCTGGATTGCGTTGCGCTTCCTGGCCGATCCGGCAACGGCCGCGCAGCATTTTGCGCGAATCGGCGTCGGCAGCGTCAATCCGACCGCGCTGGCGCGCGCCGGCTATTGGCAAGGCCGGGCCGCCGAAGCGGCCGGCCGGTCCCAGGACGCCCGCGCCGCCTATGCGGCGGCGGCCGAGCATTCGACCAGCTACTACGGTCAGTTGGCGCGCGCGAAACTGGGACTTCCGCAGATCGCGCTGAACGGCGCGCCGGCCGCCCGCGGACGCGGGATCGAACGGCTGGAGATCGTGCGCGCGGTGCAATTGCTGTATGCGCTGGACGAACGCGAAATCGCGATCCCGATTTTCGCCGACATGGGCGAAAACGGCGATCCCGACGCGCTGGTCGGGCTCGGCGAACTGGCCTCCCGCAACGGCGACGCACGCGGCATGCTGCTGGTCGGCAAGGCCGCGCTCAATCGCGGACTGCCGTTCGATTTCTACGCCTATCCGGTGACCGGGATTCCGCCGTTCAGGTCGATCGGGCCCGAGGTCGAGCAGAGCATTGTTTTTGCCATTGCCCGGCAGGAAAGCGCGTTCAATCCCCGCGATGTCTCGCCGGCGCAAGCCTACGGCCTGATGCAGGTGACGCCGGATGCGGGCCGTTATGTCTGCAAGAAATACGGTGCCGGCTTCGACGTCGACCGGCTGAAGAACGATCCGGTCTATAACGCCGCCCTCGGCGCCGCCGAACTCGGCGGCCTGATCGAGGATTATCGCGGCTCCTACATCATGACATTCGCGGCCTACAATGCCGGCCGCGGCAGCGTCAAGAAATGGATCGAACGCTACGGCGATCCGCGCGATCCCAAGGTCGACGCGGTGGACTGGGTCGAACAGATCCCGTTCTCCGAGACCCGAAACTACGTGCAGCGGGTCATGGAGAATTTGCAGGTCTATCGGGCGCGATTCGGCGGCGGAACGCGGCTGCAGATCGAGGCCGACCTGCATCGCGGCGCGGGCGAGGAATAGCGTGTTTCGAGCGAAAGCCAGCCCGCCGGCACGGCTCTTTTCGAGCCTCCGTTCCATTTTAGAGGAAACGGAGGCTCTTGCAGCTGACCATAAGATGTCCCCTCCCGATAGACGGTCAACCGTCTACCGGAAGGGGGGACACGTATCGTATTCCTTACTTGTGGTACATCGCGGGCTTGGTCGGCGCTTCGGGCGCCCAGAGGCGATAGCTGAGCGTTGCAAACACCGTCGTACCCTGTGTGACCAAAGAAGGATCCGCTCCGGCAGCAGCGGCAGCAGCATTGGAAGCCTTCGCCGACACTTCCTGGGTCGCCCAGACCGACAAGCTCGCCGGCCCGAAGTCATATCCTACGAGAGCGCCGACTGCCCAAACCGAATATCTCTGGGCGTTAGCGAGGGTTTGTTGTGCCCCATAAGCGGCGACACACGAGGCCGGGCAGAAGTCATCGGAAACCTGGGCGACGTAATAAGCCACAGGACCGAACGTCCACTTGCCGATCGTCTTGGTCGCGGTGAAGTCCGCGTGGAAGAGGTTACCGGTCGTGTAGTGAGTGACCGAGTTCTCGGTATTGAACTCTTCGTATAAGGCAGCGGTCAGGTTCCAACCATCCTTCAGGTACGAAAGGATCAATTCGGGCTGGTACGTCCAGTACGGATTGCCGACGTTACCGAGGCCATTTGCACCCGTTTTAGTGCCATCCGGCGCATAGAAACCAAACCCCGCCTTGACGGCAAAGCCGCTGGTCCCGAGCTTCCAGCTCAATTCCACCGGCGCGATGTAAGTATCGAACAGGCCGGCAGCCTGCGCGTTAATCGGATTACCGGCGCTCTGCATTACAAAGGGCTGCACGACGACAGCGTCATAGGTCGCACCCAGGAAGGTCCAGCCGGGAACGAACAGGAAGCCTTGCACGTCAACGGCCGCCTGAACGCCTGTCTTGTGTGTGCCAGGGGGATTGAGCGCCGCGGTGCCTGGTCCAGCAAAGTTCGCCTGGTAGGTGAACACCTGGTTGAACATATAGATACCCGGCGGCGGAACCCCGGCGCTCGCTCCGATCAGGGCGCCGGCCTTCGTTTGAGCATCGCCGCCTTCGGTGGCGTTTGCCGGCGAGAATGCGAACGCCGCAATTCCTGCTGCCGCTAGTAAAGTTTTGCTATTCATTTTCTTGCTTCCCATTGTGGTTCTGTAAAACGCGTTGCGACTACTTCTCGATGGACTCGAGATTTTTTTCTCGATGGATTCGAGAATTGCCTCGCGCTTCTCGAAGCGCAATTGAAAGATGGCTCGCGACGCTAAGTCTCAATGCTTTTTCCGGGAGTGTGTAGCGCGCACGCATCCACGCAAAATTGATCGCGCGTGACCAAGCCCCTCGGCGCTATGCATGACTGCAATTGGGTTTACGCATAACCCTGAAAATTTAGAAATACTTTGCGCATTCGTCGTGGGCAAATACAGCGAGGATTTTGAGCAATTGCAAACGCAGATTGTTTCGACGGCGCGTACGCGCCTCGCGCAACAGGTGCTTGAGCTTGACGAAGATCTGCTCGATCGGATTCAAGTTCCGCGAGTATTCGGCAGTAAGAACAGCTTGGCGCCAGCGATACGAATGAGTTGGCGTACGGCTTCGGCTTTGTGACTGCCGAGATTGTCCATGATGACGGTCCGGGTCGAGGTCTCGTCGATGACAGACCGGACGCTCAGGCTCGATGCAGTCTTGATACTTGCGCCAGGCACCCCGGCGGTGCGCAACGTCGAGGCGATCGCGTTCGCCGGCCCCACGTTTTTTTGAAGCTTGGCTTCTCAGCACGGTTCCAGACCGCCGATCATCGACCTTGAGGCCGGCGAGTTCGGCGACAAGCCGCCACCAGCGCCGCACCCGGACAATCGCCATGTGCTGACGCCTATGCCGAATGGCGCCGCGGCCTGGTCACACGACAGGCCCCGGTCTCAATCCATCGCGGCAACAACACGCTCGCGAAGATCCGGGGAATGCTGGTTTGCCCATCCATGCCGGCGTCCGCTCGAGACAGCATGTTGGATCAGAACAAGCCTGATTTGGGCAATCGGATCGCCCTGAAGCCGTCCTGCTTTAAAGACAAAGCCTCCGGCCCGACGCAATCGGAACGGAGGCTCTGGCAATTATCCAAAAGAATGTCCCCCTCCCGATAGACGGTCAACCGTCTACCGAAAGGGGGACACGCATCGTAGTTCTTACTTGTGGAACATCGCGGGCTTGGCCGGCTCTTCAGGCGCCCACAGGCGATAGCTGAGCGTCGCAAACACCGTCGCACCCTCGGCAACCAGAGAAGGATCCGCCCCGCCCGCGGCAACAGCCGCGGCATTGGAAGCCCTCGCGCCGACTTCCTGGGTCGCCCAAACCGACAAGCTCGCCGGTCCGAAGTCATACCCTACGAGACCACCGACTGCCCATTCGGAGAATTTGCCGGTGTGCATCGCCAAGGCGCCGGCGGGGGTCGTCCCGTAAAAAGCGCCACAGGCGGCCGAACAGGAGTCACCGGAGACCTGGGCAACGTAGTAGGCTACAGGACCAATCGTCCACTTGCCGATGGTCTTGGTAAAGGTGAAGTCCGTATGGAAGATATCACCGGTCGTGTAATTAGTGACCCTGTTGGCAGTATTGAACTCTTCGTACAGAGCGGCGGTCAGGTTCCAGCCATTCGCCAGATAGGACAGGATCAATTCAGGCTGGAAGGTCGTGTACGGATTGGCCTCGCAACCAAGCTTGTTTGCACCCGTGGTACAGCCGTCGGGCAGATAGATACCAACACCGGTCTTGATCGCAAAGCCGCTATTGCCGAACTTCCAGCTCAACTCCACCGGCACGATGTAGGTATTGAACGCACCAGCACCTTGAGCGTTGATCGGAGCACCGAGGCTCTGCATGACGAACGGCTGCACGATGACAGCGTCATAGGTCGCACCCAGGAAGGTCCAGCCAGGAACGAACAGGAAGCCCTGAACGTCAACCGCCGCCTGAACGCCGGTCTTGTGTGTGCCAGGGGGATTGAGTCCTGCGGTCCCCGGTCCAACCAGATTCGCCTGGTAGGTGAACACCTGGTTGAACATGTAGATGCCCGGCGGCGGAACGCCGGCGCTCGCGCCGATGAACGCACCGGGCTTGGTGGCGATGTCGCCGCCTTCGGTGGCGTATGCCGGCGAGAATGCGAACGCCGCAATCCCTGCCGCTGCCAGTAGAGTCTTACTATTCATATTCATATTCCCCCTTGTGGTTCTGGAAAACGTCGTTGCCTATCTCTCGATGGATTCAGAATTACCTCCCGCCTCTCAAAGCGCAATTGAAAGAATGGCTCGCCGCACTGCATCTCATTGTTTTTCCGGAGTGTGTTGCAAAATTGCACACATCGCCGACGCCGCTCGATCGACACCGAAATCCCTTTAAATCACTGTTTCTTCATAACATTTTTGTGTATTCTCGGCCCTTCAAGAGACACATTTCGGTTTTCGGGGACGCGGCCGCGCTGGCGAAGCCAAGGATAAGGAACTCCGCAGGGGACCCCATCGAAGCCTCGAATCGGAGCCGCTCCGAGATCATCCTCACCTCTTATTGCCCGCGGTGACCCCCTTTATTGCCTACAGCACCGCCGTCAGGGTCAGATCCAGCGCGATATCCTCAAAGAATGCTGGACGATCGCCAAACTGCGCTCGACGAGAGCGGGTCACGAGTGTTCGCTCCGGTTGCGTGGCCTTGCGGATCGGCCGGGGGCCCGCTGCTGCCGCGCCAAAATCACCGAAGCGTTCGCATGATCGTGTACCTCCGCTGCGATCGAGCGCTTTAAGGTTGTTGCACGACGGCCGCCTGCCGACGTAGGTAGTCGGCTGGATATCGGCACCATCAGCCGCACCGGAGTAAGGGGAGGAAAAATGCGCTTTTCAGTGCTACTCGCTGGATTGGCCACATCGTTTGCTTTCTCAAGTCCGGTTCTGGCCGACAGTCAAAGCGATCTTGACCAGTGCAAGTTTGTCGGGGCGATCAGCAAGGCCGATCAAGGCATCGCGGCATGCGACCGCGTCATCCAGGACGCCAAGGTGACGGGACCTGCCCGCGCAGCCGCACTCAGCAATCGCTGCGGATGGTGGTGGGCCAAAAAGGATCCGGATCACGCCTTGTTGGATTGCAACGAAGCCATCCGGGTCGATAGCGCTTACGCGCCGGCCTACATCAATCGCGGCAACGCCTATCTGAACAAAGGCGACTTCGACCGCGCTTTCGGTGACTTCAATGACGCGGTCCGGCTCGATCCCAAAAGCGCATGGGCCCTTAGCGAGCGGGGCAATCTGTACAAAGCCAAGGGTGAATTCGATCACGCCCTGGCCGACTTCAACCAGGCGATCCAGCTCGACCCCACCTACGCCATCGCCTATTTCTCCCGGGGAGACTTGTACAAGCGCATGGGCGACTTCGACCGCGCCATGGCCGACTTGAACAACTCGATCCGGTTCGACCCCAACTATGCCAAGGCCTATTTCGTTCGGGGCCGCCTGTCCTATATCAAGGGCAACAACCCCAGCGCCCTCGATGATTTTGACAAAGTGATCCGGCTCGACCCCGGCAATTCCTTTGCTTACTTCAACCGGGGCGTCACGTACTTTCTGCTCGGCGGCCGCACCGCGGACGCCCAGGCCGATTTCAAGAAGGCAAACGAGATCAACCCGAAGGACCCCTATACGGCACTTTGGCTCGATCTTACCGAGCGACGCAACGGAGTCGCGAATCGTTTGGCCGAAACTTCAAAACAACTGGACATGACTGCGTGGCCGGCGCCGATTGTCCGGCAATTCCTCGGCGAACTGAGCGCCGCCCAAACGATTGCCGCCGA
>CAVSOS010000009.1:0-138688 GCA_963729395.1 uncultured Pseudomonadota bacterium
CGGCGCCGAGTTGGCCTCCTGCGAGGGCCGATCGGACTTCGACATCAGCGAAGCGCCGTTATCAAATCGGACGCGATAGACCTGCAGATTCTCGATGACGCGCTGAACATAGTTGCGCGTCTCGGAGAGCGGAATGCGCTCCACCCAATCGATCGCGTCCACATTGGGATCGCGCGGATCGCCATACTGCTTCACCCAGTCGCGAACGCGGCCCCGGCCGGCGTTATAGCCGGCGAAGGTCATGATGTGAGAGCCGGCGTATTCCTTCAACAGAGCGCTGAGTTCAGCCGCGCCCATTTGCGTATTATAGATGGGATCAGAGACCATCCGGTCCCAATCATAGGTGACGCCGAATCGCTTCGCGGTGTCACGTCCGGCTTCCGGCGTGACCTGCATCAGGCCGACCGCATTGGCCGGTGACTTGTCGCGCTGGTCGAACGCGCTTTCGGTGCGCGCGACCGAATAGATGACGCTGCGCTCAATTTCGGGACCGATCGGGCTGTGCTGCGGAATTCCGATCGTCGGGAAAGCGTAATTGTCGAACGCGAGGCCGCGTGCGAGCGCCGGCTTGCCGATCTGCAACATGGCGCGCGCATCGTTGCGGCGGCCGGTTAGCTCAGCGAGCGCGACCAGCACCGCCACGTCAGTGCTCTCTTCGGCGAGGTCAGCAACAAAATACAGGACGACGTCGCGTTCGCCGAGCGCATAGAGCATATCGGCGGCGCGTACGCGTTCGTCCGCGAGCGTTACATCATCAGCAGCGTCAGCCGGCACCGGCACCCGCAGCTCAATTCTGTCGAGGCCGAGCCTGGCGCGTGCGAGCTGTCCGTAGTAGGCGGTGGGATAGCGGGCGGCAGCCTCATAGCTGGCGCGCATCGCGTCCTTCTCGCCGATCGCTTCGGCAACACGGGCTCGCCAGTAGTTCGCCCGCGCCAGCACGATCGGATTGGCCGAGCCGTCGTCTATATGGGCGAAATGCGCCCGCGCCGCCGCGGGATCATTGCGGTAGCGCAGGGCGATCCAGCCGCACATGAAATGGAAGTCCGCCCGATAATGTTCGCTGGCCGGCAGGGCGGCATCGCGCACGACCTGGTAGGCGGCTTCAAACTTAGCCCTGATCGAGCAACTTGCGGGCGAGACCGCGCCGTTCGCGCCACCATTCGTCCGTATCCTGAAGCGCCATGGTCTCCGGCGCGGCCGCCAGCATCAAGCGGGTTGCGTCGTCGATCCGGTCGTGACGCACCATCCAGCGGATACGGCAAAGCGTGTATCCCAGATCGCTGCGGGCTTCGGTCGCAACAGCGTTGAGCAAATCGAGCGCCTTGTCCGCGTTCGCCGCCGCACAGGCCTTCACGATCGAAAGCTCGTCACTGCCGAGGCGTTGCGCGGCGCGCTTGGCGCCCGAAAGATCCTTGGCACCGATACGCTTGTCCATGCGCGCACGATGGTCCTCGCGCGTCAGCAGGTCGCGGAACATCTCGAACGCATCGGCTTCGGAGCGCTCCGACAATTCATCCGACCGCCAGGCCTCGCGAACCAGTCTTCCGGCACCGTCACGGTCGCCTTCGGCGAGCAGCGCCCGCGCCAGCGCGAAGCGGCCCTTGGCGCTTATCGGCCGATCGCCTACGAAGTTGCGAACGGTGGCGGCGTCGCTGCGATCCTGCCACAGGCGCGCCTCCGCCCGCTTGCGCATGAGTCCCATGCTCGGCCAGCCCGGATTATCGGCGATGAACGCCGCGTATCGGCTGAAGTTCGCGTCAGTCTCCGGATGGCGCAGGATGAACCATTCAACGAGTTTCCGCGCCGCCGGGTCGCTGATCGTTTTCTGTATGGCGGTCGCTTCGCTTGTCTTGGCCTTGCGCGCGAGATCGATCGCATTCTTTACCGCCGCGAGATCGCCCGAGAGCGGAGAAGCGTCGGCGCTGTGGCGGCACGTCGCTGGACCGCGTCGATTTGCGTTGCGCCGCCACGACATGCTTTGCATGCCCGGCTTTCTTCAGCGCCACGCTGCGGTGGTGGCGCAGTCCGGTCGCTTCATGCGGCTTCTTGGCCTGCTGAGGCTTATGGCTGGCCGCCGCCGCGGCATCAGTCGAACAAACGGCGAGCACAGCCAAGGTCAGGAAACAAGACAGCGGACGTAGGCGCTGGTTCATTCCATGGTCCCCCCCCCGCGATCCAACCGGACGAACCACGATCCATACGGCTGGAACAGCCCGGAGGATATCACAGCACGCATTCGCAACTGTCGCGTTTCGGCAACAGCGCGGGAAAACCTAGCGCAAAGTGGAACTCAGATCGTCCTGACGCTGGATGCACCGCCGACAGCCCGCGTTGGACCGGTCGGCGGATCGCGCACCTTAGAGTATGACCAAATGCAACCACGAATTCTCAGACTTTCGTAACGTCCGCCTCACTTCAAAAAGCCGACATTCAGATGCTATGGAAAATAGATGTCCGCTTTTTCTCCCAAGAACGGGCAACGTCATATTCGAAATTATCGGCTGCTTGACAATCGAATTGGACTTTTCACTTGGCTTCTTCACAATTGCGAGGAGCCAACAGCCTGCAATGACGATCTTGGGTGCTCAAAAATCTAATTGGCAAGGCTAGCTGCCGTTGCCGATCAACATCCGAAATACCCGGCGCACCTCGGCTTGGGTCTCCTTGACCCGCGCTTGAAGCGAGGAAAAGTCCGGTGCATCGCCGGCCCGTGCCATGATCCGCAAGAGATCTTCCCCCGATGTCTCCGGATTAAACCTTTCGCTGACGCAAAGCCGCAGAATCTGCGTCAGGTCATGATAGAGCCGCGCCGCCGAACGCAGGATTTCCGCCGATGATTGCGCCAGCACACCGAGCCGCGCGGCATTGTCGAGCACGTGAAGGGTGCTGACGTCGAGAATGTCGGGCTTGTCGGCGGCATGAGCAAGCTGCAGATATTGGGCGATGAAATCGATATCGACCATGCCGCCGGCGGCATATTTCAGGTCCCAAATATCGTCCTCGCCCTTCTCCAGCGCGATGGCGCGGCGCATGTCCGCGACGTCGCTGGCAACGCTGGCGGCGGCACGCGGCCGTGTCAGCACCTTGCGAACAATTCCTTCGATCCGAGTTCGAAAATCCGGTGACGCTGAAATCACCCGGGCCCGGGTCAGCGCCATGTGCTCCCAGGTCCAGGCCTCGCGGTCCTGGTATTCCGCGAACGAATCAACCTGCGAAGCCACTGGCCCGGCCCGGCCCGAGGGCCGCAGCCGCATGTCCACCTCGTAAAGCACGCCGTAATTGGTCCGGGTCGTAAATGCACTGATCAGCCGCTGGGTGAAGCGCGCAAAATATTGCGCCCCATGCAGCGATTTGGCGCCGTCGGAATCCGGGTGTTCAGGGTCGAATTCATAGAGCAGAATCAGATCGAGGTCGGACGCAGCGGTCATTTCACGGCTGCCGAGCCTGCCCATCGCCAGGATGGCGGTCTGCTGCCCCATGACCCGGCCATACTGGACGGCGAATTGTTCGGTTACCAGACCATGCACCGTGTGGACGATGCCCTCGGCGACGTCGGCGAAGGCGATGCTGGCCTGCTGGGCGGAGACCGTGCCGGACAAAATGCGCGTGCCGATCAGGAACAGGCTTTCCCGACCGAACAATCGCAATCGATCGAGAAACTCTTCGTAGGAATGGGCATCCTCCAGGGTAGCCGCGAGCCGGGTGGACAATTCGCGCCGGTCCGGCATCGCGCCAAAGAAGCGCGGATCAATCAGCCCATCCATGATCTGCGGCTGCCGCGCCAGCATGTCGCCGAGGCGCGGCGCGGCACCCAGGATCAGCGCCACCAACGCGACGAGATCGCGGTTCTGACTGAGCAGCAAGAACAGCCGCCCGCCGCGTTGCAGCGCCTGCAGGAAGCGATCGAACACCGCCACCGCGTTATCGGGTTCTTCGGCGTTGGCGAGGCCCACGATCAACGCAGGAACGAACTCGACGAACGCGCTGCGCGAGGATTCCATCCTGAACACGCGATAGTCGCCACCCAGCCATTGTTGCACGGTCTGCGCCACCATGATTGGCTTCTTGAAGCCGAGCGAGGCAAGGTGTTCGATCAAACGCGGATCGTCCGGACCCGCCGCATAATCCATCTCCGGCAATTTCGCGGTACCGGCAGGGTCACCCTCGAACAGCTTGGCATAATGTCCCTGCACGACATTGAGGTGGCCAAGCAGGTCGCGCGCGAACGCGGCGCGGTTTTCGTAACCGAAAAAGCAGGCGAAGCGCTCCACGGCTTCGCTCTCGTCCGGCAGCACGTGGGTTTGTTCGTCGGCCATCATCTGCAGCCGGTGTTCGACCCGGCGCAGAAATTCGTACGCGGCGGTCAACTCATCACGCGCGGCGAAGGTGATCCAGTTGCTCGAGGCCAACACATTCAACGCCTCGAGCGTCGGCCGCACCCGCAATTCGGGATGCCGGCCGCCGGCGATCAGCTGCTGGGTCTGCGCGAAGAACTCGATTTCGCGGATGCCGCCGCGGCCGATCTTGACGTTATGGCCCTCGACCGCGATTTCGCTTTGCCCGCGATACGTCTGCATCTGCCGCTTCATGTCGTGCACGTCGGCAAGGGCCGCAAAATCCAGATGCTTGCGCCAGACAAAGGGGGCGAGTTCCGCGATCAGTGCGTCGCCGGCCCTGAGGTCGCCGGCGCAGGGTCGCGCCTTGATCATGGCGGCGCGCTCCCAGGTCCGCCCTTCCCGCTCGTAATAATGCAGCGCGGAGGCGGTCGAGATCGCCACCGGCGTCGAGGCCGGATCCGGCCGCAGTCGCAGATCGACGCGAAAAACATAGCCCTCGCCACTGCGTTGCTGCAATATCCGCGACAACGCTTGCGTCACACGCACGAAGAACGGCTGCGGCTCGATGTCGGACGCAAGCGTCGACGCGTCAGCATCGAAAAACACGATCAGATCGATATCGCTGGAAAAATTCAGCTCGCCCGCGCCCATCTTGCCCATCGCGAGCACGATCAGGCCGCTGCCGCCCTCAGGAAGATCCGGATTCGGCGGCGATATCCTCCCGCGCGCGGCTTCCTGCTGCAACAGAAAGCGCAGCGCCGACTGCACGGATGCGACCGCAAGATCGGTCAGCGCCGTCGTCACCCGCATGACCGGCCAGACTCCGCCAATGTCGCACAGTGCGATCAGCAGAGCGGCCTCTGACTTCAGGCGGCGGAGCTGGTGCATCGCATCGGCTTCGCCCGATGCCGTCAAAACCTCGCCTCTCGCCGTTTCGATCAATTGCGCCAGGTGCCGCTCAGGATCGCACTCGAGCACCCTGATCGCGCGCGCACCGTCGGCGCGAACAAGATCGAAAAGATACGGCGAGGCCTCCACGATGCCCAAAAGAATGGTCTTGGCTTGGGGAAATCGCGCCAGCAGATCATCGATCGCGGCCGCCTGTCCCGGCGCAAGGTCCGTCAGCCAGTCCCTCAGTCGCAGCTCGGCTTTGTCAGGCGCAGACACGTGCGGTCCGTCCACAAACCGCGCGGCCAGTGAGCCGGAATTGACATTCGCTTCGGTGCTTCCGCGAATTGTCATAGCGAATGTCAAATCCAAAGCTGCATCAGGATTAATGCGAATGTCCCCTGGGTTCTGACATTCGTGAGA
The DNA here is from genome assembly GCA_963729395.1 of uncultured Pseudomonadota bacterium. Lineage (GTDB taxonomy): Bacteria > Pseudomonadota > Alphaproteobacteria > Rhizobiales > Xanthobacteraceae > Bradyrhizobium. Next base: position 5,649 of record CAVSOS010000009.1, read on the forward strand.
GGTCTTGTTGCCGCGAGATGCGGATGCCGGAACCGTGACACTAGTTGATGGGGTCGGCCTCACCCGGCGCGGATGAATTCATGCCGCCTTCTGTGGCACATCATGTGTTTGAGCCGCAAGCCCATCACTGGCGCCGGACAGTGCCGGAATCGCCAGCGTTGCGATCAGGCCCGGATGAGCGTCATCGAGCCTGAGGTCACCGCCATGCAGCGTCGCTACCGCCGATGCCAGGCTCAGTCCAAGACCGGAGCCGGGCTGGGTTCGGCTAGCCTCCAGCCGCACAAATCGCTCCACCGCATGCTTGCGGTCGGCCACCGGAATTCCCGGCCCATGGTCGGTGACGCTGAGCAGCACCCGATCGCCATCGCGCCTGGCCTCGATCAGGATCTCCTCGTGGTCGGCAGCCGCGATCGCGCCGGCGCTCAGCGGCGGCACGGCGGAGACCGGCTTGCCATATTTGATCGCGTTCTCGACCAAATTCGCCAGCGCCTGGCTGATCAATTCGCGGTTGCCGTGAAGCGGCGCCGACTCGGTCTTGACGTGCAGGGTCATGCCTCCGTCTTCGGCGAGCGGCTCGTAGAGTTCGTGAATGCCGTTGGCGACGTCGGCGGCGTCGAAATCATCCATATTGCCGCGCGCCTGCCCGGACTCGGCGCGCGCGATCATCAACAGCGCATTGAAGGTCCGGATCAGGCCGTCGGATTCCTCGATGGTCCGTTCCAGCGCGGTGCGATATTCGGCCTCGGTGCCGGATTTTGCCAGCGCCTCCTCGGCGCGATTGCGCAATCGCGTCAGCGGCGTCTTCAGGTCGTGGGCGATATTGTCGGAGACTTCCTTCAGGCCCACCATCAGGGCTTCGATGCGTTCCAGCATGGCGTTGAGGTTCTCCGCCAGGCGGTCGAGCTCGTCGCCGCTGCGCCCGACCGGCAGCCGGCCGCTCAGATCGCCCGCCATGATGCGCTGGGTGGTGCCGGTCATGGCATCGATCCGCCGCAGCACGCGCCGCGCGACAAAGATGCCGCCGCCGAGGCCGAGCACCACCACGATCAACACCGACCATTGCGCGGCCTTGGCGACAATGCCGAACAGCCGCCGCCGTTCCTCCAGATCGCGCCCGATCAAAAGCCTGAAGCCGCTGGAGAGTTCGGTGACCCGAACCAGCGCGTGATGATCGGCGGTGTCCTGCTCGTCGAGCCGCCGATAGGCGGTCTCGGACCATCCGGTTGTCGCCATCACGCCCGGCGCAAGCGAACCGACATTGCCGGCGATGGCCTGCCCTGCCGGGGTGGTCACGAGGTAGAGATTGGCGCCGGGCCGCAGCGCGCGATTTTCGATGGTGAGGACCAGGCCGCGCAGGCCGCGCCGGCCGAAGATATCGCTGATCTCGCCGGTTTCCGCGTTCACCGTGGTGGTGATCTGTTCGGTGATCAGCCTTCGCGTGTTCCAGGCGAAATAGCCCAGCAGCGACGCCGCAAACAGCGCGAACAGGAACAGATAGACCAGCGTCAACCGGAACGCCGTGGTTCGGATCAGCTTACCGAATGCCGTCACGGATCATGTATCCCGCACCGCGAATGGTGTGAAGCAACGGCCGCTCGAAGCCCTTGTCGATCTTGGAGCGCAGCCGCGAAATATGCACGTCAATGACGTTGGTCTGCGGATCGAAATGATAGTCCCAGACGTTCTCCAGCAGCATGGTCCGCGTCACCACCTGGCCCGGCATGCTTCATCAGATATTCCAGCAGCCGGAACTCGCGCGGCTGCAGCGTCAATTCGTCCTTGCCGCGCGTCACCCGGTGCGAAAGCCGGTCGAGCTCGAGGTCGCCGACGCGATAGGTGGTTTCCTCCGCCGGGCCGCCACGGCGGCGCGACAGCACCTCGATCCGCGCCAGCAATTCGGCGAATGAATAGGGCTTCGGCAGATAGTCGTCGCCGCCGGCGCGCAGGCCCTTGATGCGGTCATCGACCTGTCCGAGCGCCGAGAGGATCAAAACCGGCGTGCTGTTGCCCTTCTCGCGCAGCGTGCCGATCAGCGACAGGCCGTCGCGTTTCGGCAGCATGCGGTCGACCACCAGCACGTCGTAATCGCCGCTCTCGGCGAGCGCCAAGCCCTTCCTCGCCGTCGCTGGCGAGGTCGGCGACATAGCCGACTTCGCGGAACGCCTTGACCAGATAGTCGGCGGATTCGCGGTCGTCTTCGATGATCAAGAGGCGCATCTGGGTGTCGGTTGCGGTCAAGTGAGGCAGCTTTCTATCACCATGGCGCGGTCGGCAGCCTCATGCAAGGCGACCTTGGCGCGTCCTCCTTCGAGCCAAAAAAGCGGGCGGTGAAGCTGGGGGACCTCACCGCCCTTTGACCTTCCGACGGAGGGGGGCGTTTTCCACCGGAAGGTAACTTGAGGGGAGCGGGCTTTCGACCCGCCCCCCGGAAAGAGCCGTCGGCGGGGGCGACTGATGCCGGCGACACCCTCCATCTCGTTCATGATCCGAAGGCGCATCCGGATCATGCGCCTCGAGGCTCAGCCTTTCGCCAGCGGGATCGCGACAAAGCGCGACGATCCGCCGCTCTTGACCCGCATCAGAACGCTGTTCTTGTTGTCGCTGCGCGCGGCATTGATCGCCTCGCGCACGTCGCCGGCATTGGCGACGCTCTTTCCGGCGACTTCCAGAATGACGTCACCTTCCTTGAAGCCGCGCTCGGCCGCCGCGCTCTTCGGATCGACGTCGGTCACAACGACGCCTTCCTTGCCGGCGCCGGCAACGCTGTTGGCGGGCGCGAGCGTCAGGCCGAGCTTCGGCACGTCGGTACCGCGGGTAGCGCCGCCCTTGTCGCCGTTATCGGTGTCGGCCTTGGCTTCGACCGTGTTCGGCAACTGGCCAAGGGTCAGGTTGATGACCTTGTCCTGGCCCTTGTGCAGCACGTTGAGCTTCACGGCATTGCCGGGCGCAAGACCGCCGATGGTGCGCGCGAGTTCGCGGGCATCCTTGACCGTCTCGCCATTCACCGCCGTGATCACGTCGCCGGATTCGATGCCGGCCTTGGCGGCCGGACCGTTGGCCTGGGGTTCGGCAACCAGCGCGCCTTCCGCCTTCTTCAGGCCGAGGCTGTCGGCGATGTCGGGCGTGACCGGCTGAATCTGAACACCGATCCAGCCGCGGCTGACCGAGCCCTTGTCCTTGAGCTGGGCGATCACGCTCTTCACGGTCGATGCCGGGATCGAAAACGCGATGCCGACGCTGCCGCCGGACGGCGAATAGATCGCGGTGTTGACGCCCATCACTTCGCCTTCGGTGTTGAAGGCCGGGCCACCGGAGTTGCCCTTGTTCACGGGCGCGTCGATCTGGATGAAGTCGTCATACGGGCCGTTGCCGATGTCGCGGCCGCTGGCCGAGACGATGCCGGCCGTCACGGTGCCGCCGAGGCCGAAGGGATTGCCGACCGCGAGCACCCAGTCGCCGATCCGGGGCTTGCCGTCGGACAGCTTGGCGAACGGGAAGTTCGAACCGCCCTCGACCTTGATCAGCGCGAGATCGGTGCGCGCATCGGTGCCGATCACCTTGGCGCTGATAGGTCTTGCCGTCGTCGGTCGTCACTTCGACCTTGTCGGCGCCATCGACCACGTGGTTGTTGGTGACGGCATAGCCGTCAGCCGAAATGAAGAAGCCGGAGCCCTGGCCGGTCACCATGCCGCGTCCGCCGCGCGGTCCGCCGCGCAAGCCGGGCGGCAAGCCATCGGGGCCGCCGAAGCGGCGGAAGAAGCGCTCCATCGGCGAGCCCGGCTGGAACGGCGAGTCGTCACTGTTGTCGCTGCTGTCGTTCTTGGCGACCTTCTCGTTGATGTTGACCTTCACCGAAATCACCGACGGCTTCACGCGCTCGACGATATCGGCAAAGCCGACGGGCTTCTCGACTTTGCGGACTTCGTTGTTGACCTGCGCATGCGCGGTGGTGCTGAAGATGTCCGACCGGGCCGGATGCGAAGGGCCGAAGCCATAAACGGCAACGCCAAGGCCGGCGACGACCGAGGCCATCAGCGCGAATTTGCGCGCGGAGAAAAGCGAACGGCGGGGCGCTGCGATAGGACGGAAGGGACGAAAGATCGGTGGGACGGTCGGTCATGACAAATCTCTCCAGAGCCTGAATCGGTGGTGCGGGGGCATGCACCCTGTAGGCTCTGAAGATGGGGATTTCCGCCTTACGGCGCGCTGGCGGGGGAATTAAACTTTTGTAATGAACCGGCGATCGAAATGCGGCGGATTATCGCAGGGCAAAATCGGCTTATCGCACAGAGCCTTGGTAATGCGGCGGCTTCCGTCGATCGCCCGTCGGAACACCCGGGCTGGTCAGGTCGCCCGGACGCTCATGATGAAGCCGTCGACTTCCCGTTTCAGGGTTTCGGCCTGTTGCGAAAGATCGACCGCCGAGTCCCGAGCGTCGCTCGCCATGCGGCCCGTTTCAGACGAGGTGGAGGTGATCTGGACGATGTGATTTGAGACGTCCAGCGTGCCCCGGGCCGCATTCTGGACGCTCTTCGAAATTTCCTGCGTCGCGTTTCGCTGCTGCGCGGTATCGACTTCGATCCCGGACATGATCGCGCTGATTTCCGCGATGGTGTTCGATATGTCGTCCATCGCCTGCTCGCGTCTCGCCGGTGATGCCCTGGATGCTGGCGACGTGCGTGGAGATTTCCTCGGTGGCCTTGCTGGTCTGGTGGGCGAGGTTCTTGACCTCCGAAGCGACCACCGCGAAGCCCTTGCCGGCCTCGCCGGCCCGCGCCGCCTCGATCGTGGCGTTAAGCGCCAGCAGGTTGGTCTGCGAGGCGATCGCCTGAACCAGTTGCACGACAGCGCCGATCTTCTCGGCGGCCTCCGACAGCGCGTGAATGGTGTCGCTGCTTTTCCGCGCCTGTGCGGCCGCGCCTTCGGCACGCTGCGTGGCATCGGTGACGCGCCGGCTGATGGTGCCGATGGACGTCGTCATCTCCTCCGCCGAACTGGCGACGGTCTGCACGCTGGTGCTGGCCTGGCTCGCGGCGCTGGCGACGGCATTGGCCTTGGCGCTGGTTTCATTGGCGGCCTGCGACAGGGTTTCTGCATTGCTCTTCAACCGCACGGCGGATGAAGCGACGCTGCTGACGACATTGGCGACAAGGCCGTTGAAATCCCGGATCTTCTCATCGAGATATCGGGAACGCTCGCCCTGGCGCTGCGCTTCCTGCAATTCGTGGTCGGTCAGGCGCTGCCGCTCGATACCCGTCGTCTTGAACACTTCGAGTGCGCCTGCAAGCAGGCCGATTTCGTTGGCGCGGCCCAGTCCGGGGATTGGGGTCTGGTATTTCTGGTCGGCGACCTGCCGCATCGCGTGCACCATGCGCGGCCAGTGGCCCCATGATGCCGTTTCGAACGGCAAAATAGGTTGTGAGGCAAACGGTGGAGGCGACAACCGCAATGGCGACGCAAGCCATCAGGAAATATGAAAATGCCGCCTGGGCCTGCATGATAGATCTGCAGCGCATGGTCGCGGCCCGGGCCGCTCAGCGCGCCGAATTCAGCGGAGAGACTTGTGATTTCGTTGTTCAGGTAAAGGACGGCGACAAATCCCGTGCCGCCACCGACGGCCAGCAATAGCAACAGGGCCGCCACAACGGCTCCGATCAGGAAGCGGATGGTCAAATTGCTGTTGGAGAACATTGATGCGCTCTGATGGGAGAATTGCGGGATCGTGCGGTTTCAAACTTTCAGAGAAAGGTCAAAAATGCATAAATGTCCGTGGCCGGCGACGGCCCGCGACGCTTGCGAAAATCAATTGCAAGCGATGCCTGCAGGCGCTCGACGCATTGCAATTCAGTCGCATTAGCTAGTGTATGCATACGTAGCAATACGGAGCTAAGCCGGCTTGTCCGGCGTCGGCTCTGCCGCGATCAGCCGTTCCAGCCGCGCTTCCTCGTCGGCCGTCAGCTTGAACAGCGAAGCATCGTCTCGCATGCCGGATTTCGCTCGCCGCCGGCTATGCGCCCACAGCGCGAAGCCCGCCTCCGGCCAGCGCCAGCGGCGGCAACAGCCAGAGCAGCCAGGTGTGAGGGTTGAGCCGCGGCTTCAGCAGCACGAACTCGCCGTAGCGCGCGACCAGAAAGTCGATCACTTGCGCGTCGCTGTCCCCGGCCGCGATCCGCTCACGCACCAGGAGCCGCAGGTCTCGCGCCAGCGGCGCTTCGGAATCGTCGATCGACTGGTTTTGGCACACCATGCAGCGCAATTCCCGCGACAAATCCCGGGCCCGCGCCTCCTTTGCGGTATCCGACATGATCTCGTCGGGCTGCACGGCGTGAGCCGGGGATCCCATCATCACGGCGATAGCGAACACGCTGGAAAGGATTCGTTTCAAGACATCACTCCGCCGCCTGCAATCCGCGCATCGATTTGGCAGGCTTCGGCGCACCGACCCGCAACCGGCGATCTGAAAGCGACAGCATGCCGCCGAACGCCATCAGCACCGGGCCGAACCAGATCAACAGCACCAGCGGCTTGTGATAGATCCGCACCGCGATCGTACCATTGCCTGCGGTATCGCCGAGCGAGATGTAAAGCTGGCTTGCGCCGCGCGACAGCAACGCGGCCTCGGTTGTCGTCGATCCACGCGTCGTAAAGCTGCGCTTTGACGGCGTCATCGTGGCAAGCAGCTGGCCATCCAGCCGGACGCTGAACTGCGCGATCATTTCATGATAGTTTGGCCCCTGGCGCTGGTTCAAGCCGTCGAGCTTCAATTGGTAGCCGGCGATGCGGGCGACATCACCGATCGCCATCGATCCGATGTATTCGCTGTTCCAGGTGGTCTCGCAGACGATCCCGATCAAGGCGACGCCAACGCCGGCATGGGCGAACACCGTACCCCAGCTCGAGCGCGGCAGTCCGCCTGCCCGCCGCAACACGGTTGCCAGCGGCATGCGAAACAGGCCGATGCGCTCGGCAAGATCGCTCAACGCTCCGGCAATCACAAACACCGCAAGACCAATCGCAAGCGGTGCGAAGGTGCTGCCGCCAAGCGTCCATGCCCACACCACCGCGACCGCGACCAGCGCCACGACACCGGCACCGATCAGGCGCTGCGCCGCGCCGAGGAGATCGCCGCGCTTCCACGCCAGCAATGGCCCGAACGGTACCGCGATCATCAGCGGAAGGAACAATGGCCCAAAGGTGAGATTGAAGAACGGCGCCCCAACCGAAATCTTGTCCCCCGTGATCACTTCCAGCGCCAGCGGATACAGCGTCCCGACAAACACCGTCGCGCAGGCCGAGGTCAGGAAGAGATTGTTGAGCACGAGCGCGCCCTCGCGCGAGATCGGTGCAAACAGCCCGCCCTGCTTGAGCGCGGATGCGCGCCAGGCGTAGAGCGAAAGACTGCCGCCGATGAAGACGCAAAGGATCAACAGGATGAACACGCCGCGCGTCGGATCGGTCGCAAATGCGTGGACCGATGTCAGCACGCCCGAGCGCACCAGGAAGGTGCCGAGCAGCGACAACGAGAACGTCAGGATCGAAAGCAGGATGGTCCAGACCTTGAGCGCATTGCGCTTTTCCATGACCACCAGCGAATGCAGCAGAGCGGTGCCCGCCAGCCACGGCATCAGCGAGGCATTCTCGACCGGATCCCAGAACCACCAGCCGCCCCAGCCGAGTTCGTAATAGGCCCAGTAGGACCCCATGGCGATGCCCAGCGTGAGGAATATCCAGGCCACCAGCGTCCAGGGCCGCACCCAGCGCGCCCATGCCGCGTCGATCCGGCCCTCGATCAGGGCCGCGACAGCAAAGGAAAATGAAATCGAGAATCCGACATAGCCGAGATAGAGCATCGGCGGATGCACAGCGAGCCCGATGTCCTGCAAGACCGGATTGAGATCGCGGCCTTCGATCGGCGGATTGGCGATGCGCAGGAACGGATTGGAGGTGATCAGGATGAACAGATAGAACGCGCTGGCAACCCAGGCCTGCACCGCCAGCACGTGGGCGCGCAGCGACAGCGGCAGATTATTGCCAAAGATCGCGACCAGGCCGCCGAACAACGCCAGGATGGACACCCACAACAGCATCGAGCCCTCGTGGTTGCCCCAAACGCCGGTGATCTTGTAGATCAGCGGTTTCATCGAATGCGAATTCTCGAACACGTTGACGACGGAGAAATCCGAGGTGACGTGCAGCGTGACCAGCGCGGCAAAAGACGCTGCCACGAACATGAGCTGTGCAATCGCAGTCGAGCGCGCGACATTCATCAGCGCGAGATCGCGCCAACGCGCGCCGAGAATCGGCAAGGTCGACTGGATCAGCGCCAGCCCGAGCGCCAATACCAGCGCGTAATGTCCGGCTTCCGCTATCATCGCAACGCTCCCTGCCCGGTCTGCGGCGTGCCCTGCGCCGCCCGCGATGCTCCGGCGCCGGCTTCGGAATTTTCCTTCGGCTTCGCGCCGTATTCGTCCTTCCAGTGCCCCTGTTTCTTCAGGGCGTCGGCGACATCCTTGGGCATGTAATTCTCGTCGTGCTTGGCAAGCACGGTGTCGGCCCTGAACACACCGGAGGCGTCGAGCGCGCCCTCTGCGACCACGCCCTGCCCTTCGCGAAACAGATCCGGAAGAATTCCCTTGTAGGAAACGGGCAAGGTGGCGCTGCCATCGGCAACCTGGAATGTGACGACCAGATTGTCGCCCCGCACCAGTGACCCCGGCTGAACGAGTCCGCCGAGCCGGAAGCGTTTGCCCGGCTGAATATGCTTCTCCACGACCATCGCCGGCGTCGAGAAGAAGACGATCGAAGTCGCGCATCGCGTTCAGCACCAGCGCCGCCGCAACCGCGAGCACCGCGAGCGAGCCGCCGATGATCGTCAAACGCCGCTGCTTCCGCGTCATGCGTGGCCTCTAATTTCGATGTTATCCGAAAACTGCTTCACACTTTTCGGCATCACGCGCCCCAATTCTACGCAAGATGTTAACCACGAAGCGCTCGACGCTCTCGGGCACCATGCTCATCCATCGAGCCCGAGATTCTTCAGGCCCTCGTTCAGTTGTCGCAGCCGTTCCGGGTCGTTCGCGACGGCCTGACGCGCGTCTGTCAGCGCGCCCTTTGCCTTGTCGGAGTCCCCCATGACCATATAGGCCCTCACCAGCCGCAGCCATCCCTCCACGTCATCGCCGTTCTGCTTCAATCGGGTGGCCAGACGATCGACCATGCTACGGATCATGGCGCTGCGGTCGGTTCCGTTCATGTCTTTGGCCGCGGCCACCGCGTCGTCCGACAGCGCCGGAACAGGGGAGCCGCCGACCCGCACCAATGCGGCCTGAACCAGCGGACGCCACGGCGCATCCGCCGGCGCCTTCGCGAGCATCGCACGCCAGATCGAAGCGGCCTCGGCGGCGCGGCCATCCTGCTCGGCGGCAAGGCCGAGGAAATAGCTGGCCTTGACCTCGTCAGCATTCAGCGCGATGGCGCGTTCGAATTCGGCCTTGGCTTCGGCGGTGACGACGCCGCCTGCGGCGGCGACAAGGGCTTCGCCAAGATCGGCCCGACGCTCGGCGCTTTCGCCATTATAGGTGATCGAATTGCGAAAAGCGCGGATCGCATCGTCGTAACGGCCGAGCCTCGCCAGCACCGGCGCAAGCACGCTCCAACCCCGGCCATCGGTCGGATTTTTCTCCAGGTGCTGCTCGACCTGCGCCACCAGATTGTCGAGCGGCTGGGTCGCAGCGGGCGTACGGATGCGCTCTGCCAGCGGAAAATCGCCAAGACGCGGCGAACCGAGCGGGTAGTAAAATGCGACCGCGACGACCGGAAGTCCAACCAGAGCAATGACCGCCGCCGCACGGCGCAACCTGATATTTGATCCCAACGGCGGATCGCGCTGATTATCCGCCGCGGCCAGGAGCCGGCGGCTGATTTCGACGCGCGCAGCCTCTGCCTCGGAGACGTTAATCAGGCCTGCGGAAACGTCGCGATCGATCTCGGCAAGTTGATCCTTGTAGACGGCGGCTTCGCTGCCATCGTTTTGGGGACGGCTGCGACGGCTCAACGGCCAGAGCACGGCGAGGATCGCCGCGACCGTCATCAGCGCGAACACAAACCACAGCATCATCAGGCGGGTTCCGTTGGAATGACGCTAACCGACAAAGCGCCATGGCGCCGCTTTACACCACAGGCGGCAAGCCGGGCAATTGACAATTGTCAAATTCCCGCCAGCGCCGGAAAATCATGAAAAGCTAGAGAAAATCGGGCGCTAGCCGACGTGAAATACGAGACTTTGCGCTGCAAATTCGCCATGCCCGTTCAGCGCTCTCAGAAAGTAATCCCCTGCCGCGATCGAGGCCGGCAGGCTGATCCGCAGCAAGCCGCTCGGCATGGGAGAGGTAATCGTGGTCACAGGCTCCGGCAACGGTTCCCCGCTGGTCTTGTCGACGAGCTGGACCTTCGCCCCGATCATGAGGTTTCGATAGGTCGCGGAGATCACGCGGTTCTCAAGTTCGAACGAAATATACGATCGGGTTCATGCCCAAACGCTAAGTTGCCGCGGGGGCTTCGTCAACCCCAAATTGTAGATTTGGTTTTTACTATCTTATTGCGGTCAAGCGCGCGATGATTTGCGTTCGCCGGTCACCGCGTTTTCGGCCGCCCTGCTCATCAGCGATGCGTAATCGGGGCCGAACAGCACGTCACAGAAGCGGATTGCTGCTGTGACCTGCATTTGGCGATAGGCCCGGTTCTTGCCCTCGCTGGCACGCAGGGATTGCACCAGCGCCTCTGTGGATTGCTCGACATAATGTTGCAGGTCGGAATAGGTCCGCAGCGTGACCTCGTTGATCGCCAGCTCGCTGGCATATGTGCGGCATACCGCGACGAAATCGATCAATGCAGCGGTTTCGTCAACTTCGCTGGAATCGACCTGAGCGCCGGCGGGAATATCCTTATCAGCGCGCTGGCGCAGCAGGCGCCGGACACGGCCGGGCACGCTGTCGATTTCCGATTGCAGGGCATTGGAAATATCAGCCCGAATCGATGCCAGCTGCCTGCCCCAGGTGGAATCGTTGCGGAGATCGAGTTCAGTCCGCAGGCCGCGCACGCCGTCATGAAGGGTTTTCAGATGCTCGCTCACGTTGTCAAAAAATCCGCGCCTGATATCCGTCCGCAGGGTCAACGCCAGGCAAGACAGGTCGTGCAGCGCGATGGTGACGGCGATGCCATAGGGGGTCGCGGCAACGCGGAGTTCATCATCGGACGCGGCCATCCTGATGGCCAGCCGGATGATCTGCCATGGCGCGGTCAGCCGCTGCATCACCAGCGACAGCGCAAAGGGCAGCAGCTGCGGGGTCTGCAACGAGGGAACGTTGAGCGCGGCCCCCACCGAAGCAATCTGCGTATCGTTGAAAACTCGCAGGAAGCTGGGAAGCCGGCCGCTGAGGGTGTCGATCGCTTCGCGGGCCTGTAATACCGAAGCGATCGACTGCAGATCCTCGATCACATCCGGTGGACCCACCCGGGCGAGCGCGCGCCGATGGTCCATTCCGCGCGAGCCAATGTTAAAGATCGCATCCGCCGTGGCGAGCTGAAGTTTCCGGACCGCGGCTTCTATCGCGGAACTGGTTCCGGTATCGGGCGCTCGTGACAGCGTCGCTTCGAATTCCCTCGCCTGGTCTGGCGCACCTTCGCGAACAAGCCACTGCCACACCGGCGGCAGAGACGCGCGGCGGATCTGGCCCGGCCGCAACGGAACGTTGCCTTCGGCAAGAAACGGCTCAAGCGGCTGGAACAGGAGCCGTGCCGGACTATCGGTGCGCGGTTGCGCCTCTTCGTCGGTTCCGCGCACGATCTTGCGCAACTGTTCGAGCACGAAGGTGGCGACCGTCGTGTCTTCGCCGCGTTCGATGGCGCGCTCGAACTCCCGCATCAGCAGCGCCTGCGACTGTGGCGGAAGCTGCGCGAGATAATCCCTCAGCCGTTCGGTTGATGTCTGGCCCATGCGCCCGAATTGCACGCTTGTGTCGCGCGGACGGTAAATGCGTCCACCGGTTATCTTAAAAGCGCCGACGTTAAGAAGTCGTTTAGGATGATAAACCGGCCGTGCCTTGAGGCCGCTGTTCCACCCAAAACAGCGGGTAATGCCCCCGAATTGCGACCTATACCCCGGGCAGCAGCAGTTCCGCCCGCAGCCCCCCAATCGGCGCGCGGCCGAGCGAAAGGCTGCCACCGTACAAGGCCGCCAGGTCGACCACGATCGACAGCCCCAGTCCGGAACCCGGCTTGGACTCATCAAGGCGCTGACCGCGGCGCGACGCCTGCGCGCGCTCGGCCGCCGAGAGCCCGCGCCCGTCATCGTCGACGATGATCCGCAGCATCGGGCCGGCGCCGGGCTCGGCCGGCCGTTCCACCAGCACCTCGATGAATACGCGCGAGGCCGCCCATTTGCAGGCGTTGTCGACGAGGTTGCCGGCCATCTCCTCAAGGTCCTGTCGCTCACCGCGAAACTTCGCTTGCGCGTCGGCGTCAACCTCGATGGCGATGCCGCGCCCGCGGTGGATCTTCTCCATGGTCCGCCGCAAGGCGTCGATCACGGGTGCGACCTCGGTGACCGTGCCGACGATGGTGAGACGCGCGGCAATGCGCGCGCGCTCCAGGTGATGAGCGACCTGATCACGCATCACGTCGGCCTGTTCCAGAACTTTGGTCGCGAACGGGTCGGCGGCATGCGCGGTAGCCTCGTTAACGATCACGGACAGCGGCGTCTTGATGGCGTGGGCAAGATTTCCGACATGGGTCCGGGCACGCTCGACGATCTCCCGGTTGGCGTCGATCAGCGCATTGGTCTCGCGCGCCAGCGGCGCGATCTCGACCGGAAATTCGCCCTCCAGCCGTTCGGCGCGGCCGGAGCGGATATCGGCGATCGAATCCGAGATGCGCTTGAGCGGCGCAAGACCAAAGCGGACCTGGAAGATCGTGGTCAGCACCAGCACGATCGAAAGTGCTGCGAATGTGCCGCCGAGATAGTAGTCGAAGTTGCGCGTTTCGTCGAAGATCTCCGTTGCGTCGCCGGCCACATCGACCAGGAACTTGCCGTCGGCACCGAGATCGACCGGCCGTTCCACCATCCGCAGGTTCTGGCCCTCCGGGCCCTCAATGTAGCCGAGGCGAATACCGGCCGCGGTCAACTCGGCGCCATGATCTTCGAGCTTCGGCAGCTTCTTGTCCCACAGCGAGCGCGACGCGCGCACTTCGGGCTTATCGGAATCGGTGCGGGTGATCTGCCAGTACCAGCCAGACAGCGGCAGTTCGAACAACGGCTCGCCGAGCGACTGGAACTGGTGGTCAGGCGGCTCGTCCGGGGTTGCCACTTCGGCGACCAGGGTGCGCAGATAAAGGTTCAGGCGGCGGTCGAAAGCGCGCTCGGTGGCATCGCGGTACACGGACGACAGCACGATGCCGGTGATAACCAGAATCACCACCACCCAGGCGGTCGCGGACAGGAACAACCGGGTGGCAAGCGAACTGCCGCGCATCAGGGCATCGTCCCGAAAGGCATCCCCCCGGGCCGCGACCCGATCGGATGAATACCGGTCCTCGGAAAAGGTCATGCCTGAACCAGAGCACAGGGCCAGGTGGCTGATCAACACCGCTGATCAGGTACCCGGCGATGGTGGCGTCAGCAGATAGCCAAGCCCCCGCACGGTCTGGATGATATCGACCTCCAGCTTCTTGCGGATGCGGCCGACGAATACTTCGATGGTGTTGGAGTCGCGGTCGAAATCCTGATCGTAGAGATGCTCGACCAGTTCGGTGCGCGACACCACGCGCCCGGTATGGTGCATCAGATAGGCAAGCAGCCGATATTCGTGCGAGGTCATCTTGATCGGATTGCCGGATACGCTGACCCGACCGGTACGGGTATCCAGCGAAACCGGGCCGCAGGTCAGCTCGGACTGGGCGTGGCCGGCCGAGCGGCGGAGCAACGCACGGATACGCGCCAGGATTTCCTCGAGGTGGAACGGCTTTGCCACATAGTCGTCGGCGCCGGCATCGAAACCCTGCACCTTGTCACTCCAGCGATCGCGCGCGGTGAGGATCAGCACCGGCATCGCACGCCCGTTGCGGCGCCAAGCTTCCAGCACCGAGATGCCATCCATCTTCGGCAGTCCGATATCGAGCACGACCGCGTCGTAGGGCTCGCTGTCGCCGAGATAGTGGCCTTCCTCGCCATCGAACGCGCGATCGACCACATAGCCGGCATCCGTCAAGGCCGTGGTCAGTTGGCGGTTGAGATCCGGGTCATCTTCAACGACAAGCAGGCGCACGCTGGTCTCCGAATGTGAGCATTACAATTTCAGGCATCAAGATGAGCCCGGCCGGCGTGAACGGGCTATGAACGAGCGCACGCCGCAGTATTACTTTTTCTTCACAACCGCGTTTACCAATACTTCGATCGCATCGAAACTGGCCGCCGGTCGCCCGGAGCTCTTTGAGCGATCCAGCCGCCGCGCCAGAGGCCTAACACGCCGAATCGCAAGCCCCAATAGGGCGACTGCAACCCTCCGCCTAACGTCCCGCCGGCGCTCCCTTGATCACAATCAAATCGACAGGACCGCCCGATCTGTCATCGTCGAAAACGCCGATCGTCAGCCGTCCCGTCCGCCAGGCGAGGGTATCGAGGTTGGTGCGGCCTTTGTACAGCAGCGGGCCGTCGGGGCAATTGTCGTGGCCATGGACGACATGGAGCTTCCCGAATCCATCGGGAAATCCCTTCGGATAGCGCTTCCATAACAGCGTCGCTTCGTCCTGCCGATCCAGGGGAATTTTGGGGTCGACGCCGGCGTGAACGTAGAGGCGATGCGCGTCGACATGCATGAGCCGCAGCCCGTCGAGCCAGTCGATGTGGGTTTGCGGTACGGCAGCGGGATCGCCACCATAGGACGCCAGTGCGGCGTCGCCGCCCTTCGCGATCCATGCCGCAATCTTCGAGGGATCCCGCAGTGCTTCCACCATCAAGGCGTCGTGGTTGCCCTTCAGCGCAATCAGGCTAAATCCTTCGCCGACGCCCGACAGCAGCCGATCAACGACCGCCTTGCTTTCCGGTCCCTTGTCGACGTAATCGCCGATCGTGACGATCACGCCGGCCTTGCCTTTCGAATGCGCGGCAATTTCTGCCAGGCCATCGCAAAGCAGATCATTTCGGCCGTGGATGTCTGGGATGACGTAAGTCAGGCTCATGTGCTGCTGCGGTACAGGCGCGGATCGCCCGTGGATTAACGATATTCGCCAATCATCTTTCGAAACCAACCCGTACGGCGTCGAACAGGTTGAGATCAAATCGGTTGTAGCTTAACTAGCAGCCATGATTCAAAGGATATCCGATACCGCAGGCTGGCTGGCACTTGCGTTCATCGTCTACGCGACGCTGTCGCCAATCAAGCGCCCGTCCGGAGACTCTCCAGCCCTCACATTGAACATTTCGCGGCATTCGCGCTGATGGGGCTTTGCGTTCGCGCTGGCTTACCCCAGCCGTCTGTTACTTGTTGTCACGATCGTCGTGGGAGCCGCGGTCGGATTGGAAGATGCTTCAACTGCTGACGCCAGACCGCCACGGCCGCGTGGTGGATGCGCTCGTCAAGACGCTGGGCGGCATCAGCGGGATCGGTGTTGGTCAGTTGCTGTCGTTTCTGTTGCGGTTCAAATCGGCCAGACCGGCGGTCCAATCTGATTTTCGATTCCGCGAGCCCGTGCTCACTCGCGGCCCGTGCAGAACGGCTTGACGCGTGACCGCGCACGCTTCTGCGGCCAAGCTATCAGCAGCCCTTGACCAGCAGCGGGTCCGGCATAGACGTCGTCGGTATAGAACTGGCACGCCGGAGCGGGCACACCGACCTCATGGAGTTCGAGCGCGACCTTCAGATTGAGCGGCATCCCGATCAGGCTTGCGCCGGCCGGATGCAGCCCCATGCAAAGCGCTGCGATAGCGGCCGTTACGAAGGAAATATTGCTTTTTCATTGTGGCTCTCCCCGTCTTCTTGAGAACGACGATAGCAACAATGAATTTCCATTCTGGTCTGCTGTTGGATCAAATTTCCCCTCCACAGGAGGCGATTTATTAACCAACGTTGATCGGTCGTTCAATCAGCGTGGTGTTCCGGCACCCGCAATGATCGCGTTCAAGGCGGACAGTTCAAGCCGGTCAGGATTGCTCGCCGCAGATCAACGCTTTGGATGCGCCTTTTGGTGCCACGCCCAGGCCGACGTCACGATCGTGGCGAGGTCGGAAGCTACCGGACGGAAACCCAGGGATTTGCGGGCGGACGATGGGTCAGCAACAAGAAACGGCGGATCGCCGGCACGACGAGGCTTGACGACCAGCGGAACCTTTCGGCCGGCTGCCGCCTCAATTGCGGCGATCACCTCTCGCACCGAATGGCCCGAACCCGTACCGAGATTGAAGCAACCGCCGATTGATCCGTCCAAGAGCGCCTCGACCGCCAGAATATGAGCGGCCGCCAAATCCTCGACATGAATGTAGTCGCGGACCGCTGTTCCGTCGGGCGTATCATAGTCATCGCCGAAAACCGCGAAGTCACCGACATGCCCCTGCAACGCCATCATCGCGCGGGGAATCAGGGCGTCTCCGGATTCCTGAACTCGCCAATCGAGGCAGATTTTTCCGCGCCGCTGGCATTGAAGTACCGAAGGCAGGTCGAATTCAGCCGATAGGCAGCGCGGAAGTCGGCCAAAATCCGCTCGATCATCCACTTCGAAACGCCATAGGGATTGACCGGGGAGCCGGCGGCGTCTTCCGAAATAGGATCGCGCCCGGCATTGCCGTAGACCGCGCCGGTGCTGGAAAAGACAAGATGGCCGCAACCTGTCTCGCGCATTGCCGCCAGAAGGGAAAGCGTGCCGCCGACATTGTTCGAATAGTATTTCTGAGGATCGAGGACGGATTCGCCGACTTGGCTGAAAGCGGCAAAATGCATCACCGCGGCGATACGATGACTCCTGATGGTTTCCGCTACCAGCGCGGTGTCACGAATGCTGCCGACAACGAGCGGGCCCCATTTCACAAAGTCACGGCTTCCAGTCGAAAGGTCGTCGACACAGACCGGCAGATATCCGGCTTCCGACAGCGCCTTGCAGCAGTGAGCACCGATATATCCAGCTCCCCCCGTCACAAGAATTGCTACATCGCGCGCCATTTCCTTCACCAAACCATTTTCCGGCCGGCCGCTATCGATTGAGTTGATCCCAGCTCGATAAGCCGCGCATTTGAGTGTCGGGCTCCGCCGGGCGGCCGGTCAGGCGCATTTACAGCCATCGCGATCGTCACTTCAATTGTCAGGTGCTGGTGACCACAGGCTTATAGTCCGGAAACCTGCTCAAGGTTGCGGCCTTGAGAAACTTGAAATGCGTGATCGCGGTCGCGAGCTCGTTGAGGCGACGTTGCCCATTGGCGATCTCGGAGCCGAACAAGTCTTGATGATGGCTATCGAGCGCCTCGCGCTCCAGATACTCGTCGGTCCCGTTTCCCAGGGTAACCGCAGCGCGTGCCAGCACATCCTCCACCCGGCGGCTAAGGCCCGATTGTTCCTGCTCTGCCTCGTGCAAAGCATGCTCGATGGCCTCCAGAATAGACCCGACGCGCGACCGGTCGGTTTCAGCATCCCGGTCGGCCGAGCGAGCCCTGAAATTCTGGTCATCCCGCCGGGCTCTAAGGTATTTGTGCGCACGGGCCCGCAAGAAAAGCTGAAACATGAATGTATGTCCGGTCCAAGCCGCGGTCTTAGGCGCAATATACTCCACGTCACGCTATCTTGGTTAAGATATCCTAAATTTCCGCAATAGCCTGCGGGGTTCGGACTAGCTGCGGGAAATGAATAGCGCCGGTGATGCCCGAGGTGACGCACGCGGTCCCGTACCGGCTGCCCCGGAGCCGTCGCCGGACATCAAAATTTTGGCTGCTTGCTGTCCAGGCAACACCTGCAACTCCAACCCGATCGCGCTCCGCCGGAAGCATCCGGCAGCAAGCTTAAAATGCCCGGCGAGCATGCCCGAACATCGAGGTGTGCGGTCGGGCATCGCGAGACGCGTAGGTCAAGTATTGCGCGTGGCGCCTGTGCGACCGCCAAGCATGTGCGGCGCATCCAAGACAGAAACCAGCGATGAAGATCGACGACTGGATGAGAAGATTAAGCATAGAATTCGTCCGCTTGTCGCCCCGGCAACATGTTGATTGCTAGTTGTGACAACATCATAATTCTGAACGCCCACAACTTTGCCGCCGCTTGCGGAAACTTTTGTGCAGCGAAGTTGCCGCAACAATGGCTGGCGCAAGCTCTCAGTCGCCATCATGCGCGATTCGCCAATCAGGAAAAACACCAAACCGCGCCGTTTAGAAAAATCGTGCTGAGCAAATAGGCCCATGTGAGAGGACCGCATTTCCGTCTCAGGTGCGGAAGAACACGAACCGGAGCACGCCTGGGGTCAAGACGTTTCGGTTGGGGCTTCGACGGCCGCCGTTGCTGTCCCGTTGCCATGCCGGTCTCGGGCAAGCCTGATGCCGCCAGATTGGCGCGAGATGCCGAGGCAACCCATGATTTCAGTGGATGTTCCGGGTTTTAGAGCGACCTGGTGCCGCGTCGCATGAAGAAGGAAATCGCCGTTTCCGGCCGCTCCCGTTTGGCCTGTCGCCCTGCCCCCGACCAGGCAAACCGGCATCCCGCCACGGTTAACGCCGTTTGGAGATTCCTCGCCTGGCTTGCTTGAAACCCGGTTCGCCGGTGGTATCCTTGGTTTTTCGTCGGTTGCGTTCTAGGAGTATCCCATGGCCCCCCGCGCCAATTGGAAGGGTTTCCTGCGCCTTTCGCTCGTGACCTGCCCGGTCGCCCTGTATCCGGCGACGTCGGACACCGAAAAGGTCAGCTTTAACCAGATCAACCGCAAGACCGGCCATCGCATCAAATACGCCAAGGTCGATGCGGACACCGGCGAGGAAGTCGCCTCCGAAGACATCATGAAGGGTTACAAGATCGACACCGACACCTACATCGAGATGTCGAAGGAGGAACTCGACGACATCGCGCTGGAGTCGACGCACACGATCGAGATCGACGAATTTGTGCCGAAGGCCGATATCGACACCCGCTATCTGATCCGCCCTTATTATCTCGTGCCCGACGGCAAGGTCGGCCACGACGCCTTTGCGGTGATCCGCGAAACTGTTCGCAGCATGAACAAGGTCGCGATCGGCCGCGTCGTGCTGACCAACCGCGAACACATCATCGCGCTGGAGCCGCTCGGCAAGGGCCTAATGGGCACGCTGCTGCGCTACCCCTACGAAGTGCGCAGCGAAAAGGAATATTTCGACGATATCCAGGACGTGAAGGTCACCAAGGACATGCTGGATCTCGCCAAGCACATCGTCGAGAAGAAGTCCGGATCGTTCGAGCCGGAAAAGTTCGAAGATCATTACGAATCCGCGCTGATCGATCTCATCAACAGGAAACGCAGCGGCATTCGCACCGCGGCGAAAGCCGCGCCGAAGACTGGCGGCAACGTCATCAACCTGATGGACGCGCTCAAGCGCAGCCTCGCCAATGAACGGCAGGCCCCTCCTCCCGCCAGGGTCAAGGGCAAAAAGCCGAAGAAGCGCATCGAAGGTCAGCGTGAAATGCTGCTGCCGATCAGCGGCAAGCGCGCGGCCAAGGAAGAGGCAAAATCACCGGCGCCCAAGAGGGCCGAAAAGCCGGTGCGCGCGCCGGTTCGGTCGAAAAAGGCCGGGTAGCGCCGCTATTTGAGCGACGTATTGATCGAGCTGAACTTGGTGTTGAGCTGGGGTCCGATGCCCTGAACCGTCGCGATGATCGCGAACGCGATCCCGGTGGCGATCAAACAATACTCGATAGCCGTGGCGCCCGACTGATCCGCCAGGAATGTTGAAATCAGCTGCCGCATTCAAAACTCCTGTCGCCGCCTCAAAGCATTCTTCCCGCCCAGCGCCCCGCCGCAATCTAGATATTAATGGTTGCGGGTAGATTGACGAACACGCTGAAAGACAGGTTAACCTGACAGGTCGGAATTCTTGCATCTTTCGCACGAACGCTCGGTCCGGGTTGGAAATCATGATTTGGGTCAAGGGGCCTGAAGCGATAGCGCCCTATGAGATCCTGAGGCCTCAACCACCGGTTTTGCCAATGGACCCAGCCGACACGACCCGCCCGCAACTGAAAATTCGAAGCGTCAATCTCGATACCGGACGAGAGAACGTTGTTGTCATTTCGCGACAGTCAAAGGCCCTGCGCGCGGAAATCTTTCGCGGATTTAGCCGCGTCGAACTGCGCCGCGGCTCGAAAGTGCTGCTCGCCACCCTCCTCATCACCGACGACGATTCCTTGGTAGGCCCGGACGAAATCGGCCTTTCCGAACCGGCGTTCCGGCGCTTCGCCGAACCCGCCGGCAATCTGGTGACCGTGACGCCGGCGGCGCCGCCGGAAAGTCTCGAAGCGGTGCGGGCCAAGATTCACGGCCAGACCCTGAGCGCGCAGGAGATAACCGCCATCGTCAACGATCTCACGCACTACCGGTACTCCGACATGGAGATCGCGGCGTTCCTGATCGGCTCCGCCAGTTTCATGACCAGCGACGAGTTGATCGCGCTGACCCGGGCCATGGCGCAAGCGGGAACGCAGCTGAAGTGGACCGAACCGATCGTGGTCGACAAGCATTGCATCGGCGGCATTCCGGGTAACCGAACGTCCATGATCGTGGTGCCGATCGTGGCGGCCCACGGCCTGCCGATTCCGAAGACCTCTTCGCGCGCAATCACCTCTCCCGCTGGTACCGCAGATACGATGGAGGTGCTGGCCCGGGTCAATGTCGGCGCCGACGAGATGAAGTCCATCGTTGCAACCTGCAACGGCTGTCTGGTTTGGGGCGGGCACGTCAACCTGTCGCCGGCCGACGATATCCTGATCTCGGTCGAGCGGCCGCTCAGCCTCGACACCCGCGAGCAGATGGTGGCCTCGATCATGTCAAAGAAACTCGCGGCCGGTTCGACCCATCTGTTGATCGACCTTCCGGTCGGCCCGACGGCCAAGGTTACCAACGGCACGGAAGCCATGCGGCTGCGCAAACTGTTCGAGTTCGTCGGTGACCACTTCGGCATAGCGGTGGAAGTCATCACAACCGACGGCCGCCAGCCGATCGGTAACGGGATCGGTCCCGTGCTCGAAGCCCAGGACGTCATGGCCGTTCTGGCGAACGATCCCGCAGCCCCGATCGACCTGCGCGAAAAGTCGCTGCGGCTCGCCGCCCATCTGCTGGAATACGATCCGAAGTTGCGCGGCGGTGCCGGCTATGCCCGGGCCCGCGAATTGCTCGATAGCGGGGCGGCCCTCAAGCAAATGCAAAAGATCATCGATGCACAGGGGCCGTCGAACTGCCGCACCGGATTGGGGGATTTGACCTTCGATGTGCGGGCCGGCAGCGATGGCGTCGTCTCCGGCATCGACTGTCTGCAGATGAACCGCTTGGCGCGAACCGCGGGCGCTCCGCTCGACAAGGGAGCGGGCGATCCGGCTGTTCAAGAAAATCGGCGACCGCGTCGAAAGCGGCGAGCCGCTGTATCGGATCTACGCTTTCGATCCATCGGGGCACGATCTCGCGACGGCGAGCGCGAAGGTCGATACCGGCTACGCGATCGAAAATCCGACGTCGCTTCACGGCCAGACCAAGCCGTGAGCAACATCGCCATTCAGAGCCTGCCATCCGGTGCCGGCGATGCAAGGCGGCTGGCCTCGTTGCTTGGCCTTCCCTTGCGGGAAATCACGCTGCACCGATTTCCCGACGGGGAAATGCGCGTGACCGTCGGCCCTGCCGCCGCGACGACGATCATCTATGCCTCCCTCGACCAGCCGAATGACAAACTGATTGCCATACTGTTCGCCGCGGAAGCGCTGCGGCGGGCGGGCACCAGGCGGCTCGTGCTGCTCGCTCCCTATCTCTGCTACATGCGCCAGGATGCAGCCTTTGGCGAAGGCGAAGCGATCAGCCAAAGGGCGATCGGCCGGCTGCTGGCGGGAATTGTGGATCGCCTGATCACGGTGGATGCTCACTTGCACCGTACGCGCGACATCAGGGAGGTATTTCCCGGTATCGAGGCCGAAAACCTGTCGGCCATGCCGGCGATCGCGAATTCGCTGCGCTCGACCGGGATCGACCCCGCAACGATCGTGGTCGGCCCCGACGCGGAATCCGGGCCCTGGGTGAGCGATCTCGCCGGGCGGCTCGGGCTGGCACACCGGGTTGCGCAGAAAATTCGCCGCGGCGACCGCTCGGTCGAGATCACCTTCACCGACCCGGCATCGATCGCCGGCCGGCCGGTGCTGCTGGTCGACGATATCGTCTCAAGCGGCGCTACCCTGATTGCCTGCGCCAAGGCGCTCACCGCCGCAGGCGCCACGACCATCGACGCCGTCATTACCCATGCGCTGTTTCCGCAGGAAATGACAACCGCATTCGCAGCCGCCGGCATTCGTTCGATCCGCTCGACTTCCAGCGTGCCGCACCCCACCAATGCGATTCCGCTCGACGACATTTTCGCGGCAGCGCTGCGCTGCGAAGCGAATGGCACAACCCTTACGGAGACCACAACATGAGCGTGACCGTTCGATTTTGCGGCGCGGCGCACACGGTAACGGGTTCGTGCTATCTGCTCGAAACGCCGTCCGGGCGCTTGCTGATCGACTGCGGCCTGTTCCAGGGTCAGAAGACCCTGAAGGAACTCAATTATGGCGCCTTTCCATTTCGGCCCGCCGATGTCGATGCCGTGCTGCTGACGCATGCCCATATCGACCACAGCGGGCTGCTGCCGAAGCTCGTGCGCGAAGGCTTTCGGTGGCAAAATCCTGGCGACGCGCGGAACGATCGACCTGTGCTCCTATATGTTGCCGGATGCCGGAAGCATTCAGGAATTGGAGGTCGCCGCCCTCAACCGACGCAATTCGGCGCGCGGGAGATCCGAGGTCAGCCCGATCTACACGCAAGCCGACGCCGTCGCGTCGCTGCAATCGTTCCAGCCGGTCGAATACGAGACGTGGGTCGACGTGATGCCGGGCGTTCGCGCGCGCTACTGGAATGCCGGTCACCTGCTCGGCTCGGCCTCGATCGAACTCGAGTTCGAGCGCGAGGGCTCCGCCGGTCAGCCGCTGCGCCTGCTCGCGTCAGGCGATATCGGCCCCGACGCAAAACTGCTTGAGCCTGATCCGAAGGCGCCGGCGGGGTTCGACTATGTCATTTCGGAATCGACCTATGGCGACCGGATTCGCGCCGCGACGACGCCGCAACAACGCCGTCAGCGTCTCGCCGCCGAGGTCCGCGACGCCGCGGCGGCAAAAGGCGCCCTGCTCATCCCCGCTTTCGCGGTTGAACGCACCCAGGAATTGATCGTCGATCTCGTCGATCTGATGGAACGCGGCGAGATCCCGTCAGCGCCGATATTTCTTGATTCACCGCTGGCGATCCACGCCACCGAGGTGTTCCGGAAACACGCCGCGAGCCTCGACGTGAATATCGACGTCAATCGCCTGTTCAATTCGTCGCATCTGCGGTTTACCGAGACCGTCGACGAAAGCAAATCGATCGCAAAGCTGACCGGCTTTCATATCATCATCGCCGCAAGCGGCATGTGCGACGCCGGGCGGATCCGGCATCATCTCAAGCACTGGCTCTGGAACAGCCGTGGCACCGTGCTGCTGGTCGGCTATCAGGCGCATGGCACCCTCGGCCGATTTCTTCAGGAAGGCGCCAAGGCGGTCCGGATCCAGGGCGATGAGATCAGGGTGGCCGCCCGCATCCGCATGATGGATGAATATTCAGGCCATGCCGACGGATGCGAAATTACGCGATGGATCGCTGCGCGCCGCCCGATTCAAAGAGGCGTCTTCCTCGTCCACGGCGAGGAGCAGGCGATCGCGGGTCTGGCCGAGCGCCTCTCGGAGCGGATCGTTCCGGCGGCAAAACTGTTTCAGCCGGTGCTGGACGACATTTACGAGCTTTCGACGCCGGCGCCCACGCTGCTGGAAGTCGCACACCGACGCCGCCTTGCCCCTGAAGCGGTCACCCATCTCGATTGGCACAACGAGATGTCAAGGCTTGTGCTCGACATCAACGACCAGATCGGGGCCGCGGCCGACGACCGCGCCCGCGGCGTCATCATCCGCCGGCTGCGACGGGCGCTGGAGGGATCCGGGCTGAACCTGCGGCCTGATGCTAGACAGTTGGCCGGAATAGGATGAGCCGCGGGCTTACGGCTTGAAGAACGCGGGATCGTTCAGCGCCTTGATCATGGTGTCGACCATGTCGGCGGCGCCGTGATCTTCGCGCTCCTCCAGAAGCTCCCACATCTTGCGCAGGTTGGCGCGCATCGGCGCCTTCAACGACGGATCGCGCTCGATCAGGGTCCGCGCGATGCAGAAGGCAATGCCTTCGGTGCCCAGCCGGATCTGTTCGACGGAGGGTTTGCTCATGGCCGGCTCCTTGCAGAATTTCTGGTGTCAGACAGGGTTCGGGCCGCTGATAGATGAATTTCGGGCCGATTGATAGGTCACGCGCGGCGCAGACCTACTCCGCCATTTCGACCGGCCTTGCGGGACCGGCCAGCGGCTTTTCTTCCATCAGGGCCATGCACAGCGACGCGCCCACCATCAGAGCCACGGCGGCGCCGAACACATAGCGGAATGCAGCGACCATGTCGGCGACCGGGATCGAACTCACCGGACCGCGATGCTCGCCGCCGAGCGAAATATCCGCGCCAAGCGCCATCAGCAGGATCGCGCTGAACACCGCCACCGTGAACGATGCCATCAGTGCCCTGAAGAAGTTTGTCGCCCCGGTAATCGTGCCGACCTGCGACCGCGCCACCGCATTCTGCGCCGAAACCGTGCTGACCGGAAACGCGGTGCCGAGGCCCAGCGCGAACACCGACAACAGCACCAGCAATAGCCCACAGCGGCATGGCAAAAAGCGCAAGCGCGCTTCCCGCCAGCGCCGCGCACAACGTCCCGACGATAGCCACCCGCTTGTAATGTTTTGCGCGCGCCATGGTTCGGCCGGCGATCGCCGCGCCGCCGGTCGACACCGCCGCCAGCGGGATCAGCGCAAGCCCTGCCTCGCTGGCGCTGAGATGATAGACCACCTCGTAGTAGAGCGGCAGATGCACGGTCAGTCCGAGCATCGCGCCCATCGCGAAGCCGCCGCAAGCCATCGCGTAGGGCACGACCTTTCCGCCCATCAGCGGCAGCGGCAGGAAAGGCTCTTCGGCATTCCCGACGTGCCACACGAACGCGAGCGCAAGCGCGACCGACGCAACCGACCATCGCCATGATCACGGGCGACAGCCAGAGATAGCGGTTGCCGCCCCATGTCAGCACCAGCATGAACACCACGGCAGCGGCCATCAGCAGCACGCCGCCGAGCCAGTCGACCTTGCGCCTTCGGTGGAATACCGGGATCTTTCCCATTTTCGGCAGCAGCATCGCCAGCGATGCAAGCCCGAGCGGCACGTTGATCCAGAAGATCATCGACCAATGCAGATGTTCGGCGAAGACGCCCCCGAGGATGGGTCCGCCGATGCCGGCCGCCATCCATACGCCGCTGAAATAGGCCTGGTACTGGCCGCGCTCGCGCGGCGTAACGACGTCCGCAATCACGGTCTGCACGATCGGCAGGATGCCGCCGCCGCCGAGCCCCTGCAGGCCGCGCGCCAGGATCAGCACCGGCATGTTCGGCGCCACGGCGCACAATATCGAGCCCGAGATGAACAGGCTCATCGCCGTGATAATCATGGCGCGGCGGCCATAGATGTCGCTCAGCGTGCCGAACACCGGCGCCACCGCGGTCGATGCCAGCAGATAGGCGGTGATCACCCACGACAGGCTGGAGACATCGCGGAATTGCCGGCCGATGGTCGGCAGCGCGGTGGCGACGATGGTCTGGTCGAGGGCTGCCAGAAACATCGTCAGCATCAGGCTCGTCAGGATGGTGCGGACTTCGCTCGGCGTCAGCGGCGCGCGCGGCTGAATCGGCGGCGCGTCGCTGACATCGATGATCTCCGCAGGCAAATGCGCAAGCTCGCCCGCGATCGTTTCGGGCAATGCCTGTTGGTCAGCCGGCCGACGGCTCTGCCGTTCGAACTTGTTCATGCGGGTTGTATTCGGGCAACGCGACCGGAGGCCGCTTGGAATTCAATCCAATCTAGGCGGCAAACCGGGGTCGCGGCAGCGGGTTGCGCGCATGGGTGCGTCCCGCGAGAGTACCAACGTAACCGCCTGATAAGATTAGACTAGATACTGGTTGATGCCGACCTTCAGGGTCGCGGCGACGGCCCGTTCAGGCCGCGGGCGCCCCCCTCTTCGAACGGCAGTCATTGCTGACCATCGGCTTGCGTAGCGTATCCGCCGCAGCTGCACCCGCCGGTATAGGGCTTTCCCATCTTCACACCTCCCGCCTAATCGTCTTGACCGGTGAAGGCATCGAGCCGTTGCACGACCTTGGTCCAGCCCTCGCTCATGTTCTTGTAGGCCGTGTCGTTCTTCGGCGTGACGAAGCCCGAATGGACCAGGCGGACGCGCGTGCCGGCCTCGACCGGGGTCAGGGACCAGGTGACGATGGTGTCGAGGCGCGCGCCATAGCCGGTATTGCCTTCGTCACCGCCCTTCCAGGCGTAAGACAGGCGCGTATTCGGCACCACCTCCAGCACCTGACAATGGATGGTGCCGTCCCAGGCGCCGGCCGGGGTCGTTTGAAAGGTAAAGGCCCTGCCCTCGGTCGCTTCGAAGCCCGTAGGCTGCATCATCCAGCGCCCCATCAGCTCGGCAGTCGTCAGGGTCTTCCAGATCGTTTCCGCCGCGTGCGGAAAGACCTCATCGATGACGATGTCGCGTGTTTCCAGTTTCAAGTCGGCGGCGGTCATGGATCGATCTCCTTCAAGAGCGCATGCAGGTTCAGGAAGCGCTCGCGCCAGAAGACGCCGTAGTGGTCCATCCAGTCGACCAGGGGTTCAAGGCCTTGCGGCGCGGCGCGATAATAGACATTGCGGCCTTCGGCGCGTTCGGCAACCAAACCGGCCTGTTTCAGGGACTTCAAATGCTGCGAGATCGCGCCCTGCGTTACTCCGCTGCCGCGCGTCAGCTCGACGACGCTGATCTCGTCGCTGCGGAAGATGCGCTCGAAGACCGCGCGGCGTGTCGGATCGGCCAGGGCGCGCATGACGGTGGTAACGGGGCTGAGGGCGGCTTCGGTCATGGCCAATTCATTAGCTATGACTCATTCATTAGTCAATGCTATTTTATCTCGAGCGCACTCCAAAAAGTGCGCAGCGGTTTTTGAACTGCGCGACGAGGCAAAAAATCAGCATTCCAAACGAAGTTCGGTGCAGTCAAAAAGCGCGCGGCGGTTTTTGGATGAATTCCGCGATAAGCAAACCCAGCGCAAGATTCTGATCCAATCAGATCGGAATTTGCTCGAGCGGGACCGCCTTCAGGATTGTGGCCGCTTCTTTAGTCGGGCCCGTTTCGGCAACAGCGCCGGCCATTGCACGATATGGTCTTCGAGGTCGGCGTCCGCGATCTCGTTCTCGGTTCCCTGCACCCGTCCGCGCACCGAGACGCCGGCCTCGTGCACCGTATTGGGGTCGCCCGAAATCAGCGGGTGCCACCAATAGAGGTCGCGGCCTTCGGCGACGAGCTTGTAACCGCAACTGGGCGGCAGCCAGTTCAGGGTACGGACATTTTCCGGCGTCAAGCCGGACACAGTCCGGAACCTGGTCGGACCGGTGCGCATAGTCCTTGCAGGCGCACAGCCCCGCATCCAGCAATTTGCAGGAGACATGGGTAAAATAGATCTTGCCGGTATCCTCGTCCTCAAGCTTCTCCAGGCAGCAGCGCGCGCAGCCGTCGCACAGGCTTTCCCATTCGGCGTTGGACATCTCTTCCAACGTCTTGGTTTTCCAGAAGAATCCCTCTTGGCCGGAGGGCGGTTTGGGCTTGGCGGTCATGAGCTGGGCTTTTCCGGGGTGTTGGGCGCTCGGAGCATGGTCCGAAATGGGCCGTTGAGTCCCTTCTAGGGGCTGCAACGGTCAGACGGGTGCAAGTGGCATCGTGCAAGCGGCGCAAGTAAAAAGGCCGGGACAGCGTTATCCCTGCCGATCGAAATCGCGAGCCCCACCATTGGTTTATGGCCCCCGCTCGGTTAGATAGGGGTTGAGTCGCCCGAGAGCGCAAAAGCGCCTTGGGTTTGCCGCAACATTCCCGCAAGACGTCTCGACGGTGCCCAGCCGGGTGCTTGAAGCGCTGCGAACTGAACCGGAAACCGGGCACTCGTGCGCAAGATCGTGCCAACGGAATGGAAGAAGAAAATCCGGCACTGGATGCTGGATCTGGACGCGCGCATCAATTCCACGCTGTTCTCGTCCGGCAAGGGCGCACGCGAACTCTATGAGCGGTACTCAACCTTCATGGACCGCTTCTATGTCGGCCGCTGGAAGCGCTGGGTCTTCATCGAGCCGCTGTCGGAAGCCGCCACCATCGGGCTCGGCGGCCTGATCCTGATGCTGGCGCTGGCGGTGCCGGCGTTCCGCGAAACCGCCGACGACGACTGGCTGAAGAAATCCGATCTCGCGGTGACCTTCCTCGATCGCTACGGCAATCCGATCGGCAGCCGCGGCATCAAGCACAATGATTCCATTCCGCTGGAGGATTTTCCGGACAATCTGATCAAGGCAACGCTGGCGACCGAGGACCGCCGCTTCTACGACCATTTCGGCATCGACATCGCCGGCACCGCGCGCGCGCTGTTGACCAACGCACAGGCCGGCGGGGTGCGACAGGGCGGCTCGTCGATCACCCAGCAGCTGGCCAAGAACCTGTTTCTGAGCAACGAGCGCACCATCGAGCGCAAGGTCAACGAGGCGTTCCTCGCGATCTGGCTGGAAACGCGGCTGACCAAGAACGAAATTCTCAAGCTCTATCTCGATCGCGCCTATATGGGCGGCGGCACCTTCGGCGTCGACGGCGCGGCGCATTTCTACTTCAACAAGTCGGCGCGCGACGTCAATCTGGCGGAAGCCGCGATGCTCGCCGGCTTGTTCAAGGCGCCGACCAAATATGCGCCGCACATCAACCTGCCCGCCGCCCGTGCGCGCGCCAACGTGGTGCTGGATAACCTCGTCGACGCCGGCTTCATGACCGAGGGCCAGGTGTTCGGCGCGCGGCGCAATCCGGCCACCGCGGTCGATCGCCGCGACGAGAATTCGCCGAACTACTATCTCGACTGGGCGTTCGACGAGATGCGCAAGCTCGTCGACACCTTCCCGAAATCCTACACCGAGCGCGTCTTCGTCGTCCGCACCGCCATCGACATGAACGTGCAGCGCGCCGCGGAAGAGGCCATCGAGAACCAGTTGCGCCAGTTCGGCCGCGACTATCACGCGACGCAGGCCGCCACCGTGGTCGCCGATCTCGACGGCGGCGTCCGCGCGATGGTCGGCGGCCGCGACTACGGCGCCAGCCAGTTCAACCGCGCCACCGACGCCTACCGGCAACCCGGCTCGTCGTTCAAGCCCTATGTCTATACCACGGCGCTCCTCAACGGCTTCAAGCCGACCTCGATCATCGTCGACGGTCCGGTCTGCATCGGCAACTGGTGTCCGCAGAACTACGGCCACTCCTATTCGGGCGCGGTCACGCTGACGCAGGCGATCACCCGCTCGATCAACGTCGTTCCGGTGAAGCTGTCGATCGCGCTCGGCGGCAAGGCCGGACCAGCAAGGCCGGCCGCGCCAAGATCGTGGAGGTCGCGCGCCGCTTCGGCATCAAGGCGCCGCTGCCGGACACGCCCTCGCTGCCGATCGGCGCCGACGAAGTCACGGTGCTCGAGCACGCGGTGGCCTATGCGACCTTCCCCAACAAGGGCAAGTCGGTCACCCCGCACGCGGTGCTGGAAGTTCGCACCGGCGCCGGCGATCTGGTCTGGCGCTTCGACCGCGACGGCAAGAAGCCGCTCCAGGCTATCCCGGCATCGGTTGCCGCCGACATGGCGGGGATGATGAGCCACGTCGTCAGCGAAGGTACCGCGCGGCGCGCGGCGCTCGACGGCATTCCGACCGCGGGCAAGACCGGCACCACCAATGCCTATCGCGACGCGTGGTTCGTCGGATATACCGGCAATTTCACCTGCGCCGTCTGGTACGGCAATGACGATTACTCCCCGACCAACCGCATGACCGGCGGCTCGCTGCCGGCGCAGACCTGGCACGACATCATGGTCGCCGCCCATCAGGGCGTCGAGATCAAGGAGATTGCGGGGGTCGGGATGGGCACGAAATTGCCTGCTCCTGCCGTCTCCCCCTATGCGGCAGCCAACGGCGCCCAGAAGGCCGCGGACATCAAACCGCCGCCGCCGATCCTCACCAAGCGCGGCGCGGACATTCTGGTGCAGCGTGGAGAAAATGCTCGACGACGCAGCCAAGACCGCCGGCGAGCCCGTCGAAGCCGGTCAAGCCGGTGTCCTCCACCTCCGCGCCGTTCACGGATAGCTTTGCCTCGGCGGTGCCCGACAGCCCGCGCTGCGCCCGCGCCGCGCAAGAACTGACCGTGCGGCTGATCTTCATCACCTTGCTGGCGCTGATGCTCGCCACCGTCGTCGGCCTCGGCGCGACATGGATGACGGCGACGCGCGGCACCGATCTCGGCACGCTCACGATCGGCGCCTGGACCGCCCGGCCGAAGACCGGCACCGCCGACGTCGATCCCTATTCGCGCGCCTCCATTGCCCGCAGCGGCGAACTCCCGGTCGGCACCGGCGACGGCGTGGCGTTCTCGGCAACGACCGACGATCGCAAGCGGCCGCTTGACGGCCGCTGCGACGTGGTCGTCAGCGGCGTCACGCCGCGCGGCACGGTTCTGGACGCTGACGCTCTATGATTCGAAAGGGCGCCTGGTTGCCAATTCGCTGCAGCGCTACGGCTTCACCAGCCAGGAAATCATCCGCGGCGCGGACGGCGCGTTCGAGATCCGGGTGGCGGCAAGATCGCGCGCCGGCAACTGGCTGCCCACCGGCGGAATCGAGCGCTACGCGCTGGTGCTTCGGCTTTACGATACGCCGGTTGGCGTCGCGACGCGAACCCAGCGCGATGCGCCGATGCCGTCGCATTGCGACGGTGGGCTGCCCATGATCCGCCTGCTGTTCACGATCATCGCCGGCGTGCTGCTCGGCGGCATCGTGCATCTTGTCAGCGTGCTGGCGTTGCCGCGCATTGCCACCCAGGATGCCTATTCGCGTCTTGCGCCGATCACCAAACTGAATGCCGTCACGTCCGCTGCCGCTGCCCGATCCGAACAATGCGCCGCTGCCGTTCATGGATCCGGCATTTGCGGTTGCGATCTGCCGCTACGACCTGTCCGGCGGACCGATCAAGCTCACGGTCCCGGTCAGCCAGGCCTATACGTCGGTGTCGTTCTATACCCGCAATGAAGTCGCCTATTACGCGATCAACGACCGCTCCGCCGGGCGCAAGGTGATCGAACTCGATCTCATGACCGAGGCCCAGCACGCCGAATTGCCCGAGGACGAGGATGTCACTGCCGCCGACCGGCTGATCATCAATTCTCCGACCGCGGCCGGGTTGATCGTGATGAAGGCGCTGGCGCCGGAACCCGGCCTGATGCCGCAGGCGCAGGCCTCTCTGGCCGCATCGAGCTGCAAGGTGCAGACGGAGCCGCGCCTGCCAAGCGCTGATGCGCCCGTTCGTAGAGACCTTGGAGCCTGGTTCTGATGTTCGATCTTTGACGCGGCTTTCTTTACGCGAACCGGTATCCACCTCCGGATCAAATCCGAGGCATGCTTCGCTCGAAAACGCTCTGTCTTAGCCGCGCGAGCTGAGCCGATGCCCGATGACGGGCTGCGCGGCAACCGGCGGGTTGGCGGTCTGGGCGGCGAGTTCGCCGATCAGGCGATCGGCGTCGGCTGCCATGTTGTCGGGCGCCTGGATCACCAGCCGTTCCAGCGCCCAGCGGTAGGACGAGACCCGGCGCTCCAGGCATTGCTGCACCCACTGCACGATCAGGGTGTTCTCCTCCATGCGGGCGACCGCGTCGGCGCGTTCGCGCGGCGACAATTGCGAGACGTGGGCGAGACGTGGCGTTGCGTTTCCTGTCGAGATCGAGCACGCGCGACGGCATTGGCGAAGAACGGCTCGAAGCGGGTAATGTCGTCGCGCACGTCGTCGATCAGCTGCGCATAGCGCGACGCATGCGAGCGGTGCGGCTCGTCGATCAGCTGACGTCCATAGGCGGTGCGGTCGAACACCACCTTCTGCCGCCACGGCGAAGGCAGCGCCGGCGTAATCGCCGAACACGGCTCTTCCAGGCGGGACGCGAATGCGGCGGCTCGATCAGGGGATAGGCCAGATCGCGAAGCTGCCGTTCGCCGTCGGTGAGCTGGAATTGCGATGCCTGCAGGCCGACGCTTCCCGTCGCCTCGGCGCCGATCCAGCGATGCATGTCGTCGTTGAGGAAATCCTGTCGGGTGCGGCCGAAATCGCCGCCGCTGCACCCGCCGAGCGCCAGGCCCATCGAGAGCAGCATCAGCACCGATGCAGAGCGAGCGGCCCGCAACCTGGTCCGGATCGGGAAAGACGTCTCCGGCATATCGAATGTCCGATGTCAGCGCCTGCGACGGCGGCGGCCGGGAGCGGTGCCTTCTTCCGGTCCGCTGCCACCGCTGGTTTCCTCG
Source organism: uncultured Pseudomonadota bacterium (assembly GCA_963729395.1). Taxonomy (GTDB): domain Bacteria; phylum Pseudomonadota; class Alphaproteobacteria; order Rhizobiales; family Xanthobacteraceae; genus Bradyrhizobium. The sequence goes on from CAVSOS010000009.1 coordinate 38,445, forward strand.
GGCTCGCGCTCGATCCGGACCACGGGAAGGATCAGGACGGTACCCATGCCTTCGCGCGGGGCGCCATCCATGGTTGAGCCCAGCCGCCGCGATGCCGCATCCGCCGGAAATTCAATGATGGTGCCCATGCCAAACTCTCTCTGGTTGCCGCTCTGACGCGATTTGCCGGCGACGGCCATCATTAAGAACAGGACGTGGTTAACGGCATCTTAATGCCGCGCAGCCGATCCGATTTGGCGCCGGCACGCATCCGCAATGACGCAAAGATCGACGATGCCGGTTCACAGATTGTTTTCCTTAACGAGCTGTTAAAGCAAGTGGACTAGGCTGATGCGGAGAAATTACTCAGTCGCGTACCCTGACATGACCACTCCTCCGCTGTTCCCGGGCTTCGACGGGTTAATGACACTCTCCCGCCGAGAGGGCGTCGATATCCGACCCACTTTGCTGCGTGTGCTTACCGATCTCTATGTTCAGGCCAGCATGCACAGCGAGGACGAAGCGCGGCAGTTTGTCGAGCTCACCTCCCGCCTGATCGATCAGGTCGACGATGCCACGCGCGCCGCCGTGCGGGCACGGCTTGCGGTCTATCCGGGCACGCCGATCCAGATTCTGAAACAGCTCGGGCTGAAATCCTCTCACCCCGATCAGCCCGTGCCGCTCGCCCAGGAAATTCCTGTAAACCCAATTGCTGTGAGCTCAATTCCTGCGAGCCCGTCAGCGGCGCCATCGGTCAATGCACCGAGCGATGCGCAGCTGCGGATGGCCTCGAATTTGTCGATGCAGCCAGCGGACGCCGCCGAAATCAGTGGCCTTTTTTTCGGCGCTGGCTCCAGCGAGCGCGCTCTGATCCTGCACAATCTTGCCGACACGCCGTTGAAGGCTTCGCCGCGAATTCCTGTCGCGCGCGCGGAACGCGCCATCGAGACGCTGGAGATGGCGGCTTTTGCCGCGGACGTCGAAAACTTCACCCTCGAACTCGGCGAGTCCCTGATACTGCCGTGGAAAGTCGCGACCCAGGTGGTCAACGATCCCGGTGGCGAGCCGCTGGGCTGCGCGGCCAAGGCGCTCGGCATGCCGAGCCCGGTTTTCCAGCGGGTGCTGCTGTTTCTCAAGCCGGAAATCGGCACGTCGGTGCATACCGTCTACCGGCTGTCGCGTCTGTTCGACACATTGAGTGAGCGATCGGCGCTGGTCATGCTGGCTGCATGGCGCGGCTCGACCATGGCGGTCGCCCGCGCCAAGTACCGTCCTTCGCTCTACGACGACGAACGCCATCGCGGGCGGCCGGCGACTACCCAAACCCGCCCGGCGCAACTGCCCGGCACTGGCGCGATCCCGCGAACGGGCTCGCAGGGCTCGGGGCGCTAAATTTGTTTGAGCATGATCTTCGCGCAAACGCATTGCGCGATTGTTAGCTAAGGGAAAACCGGTTCCCACTTTGCGCTAACGCGGCCCTTCGGGTCCGGATCATGCTCTCGCTCATCAGTCGCGCGCCAGATCGAGAAAATGCCGCCCTGCCCGGTCCTCGGTCTCCACGATCCAGGCGTCGGGATCGAAGCGGATTTCCTTCTGGAGACGCTCTTCCACGGATGGTTCCGGAACCGGCTCTTTCGATGTCGACATGAAAAAACGCTCGATCGGCCGGCTGTCGTCATAGACCGTCTGCGGCGCCGGCACGTACAGCATGGCATTGCCGTCGAGCAGCGCCACCTTGACGAACACGGCACCGGCCTCTTCCGCGCCACGCCGGCGCACGGCGCCAAAGACGCCCGCGGTCTGGCAGCGGCGCAAATAGGCCGCCACCCATATGCTGGATTTCAATCGCATGCGATCGACGATAGGCCAGCAGCCAGTATGACGCTAGTCGATCGGGTGGCCAATCATCGCCGTTAGTTCGCGCACCAGGCGATCGGACACCTGGCCCGTCACCGGAAGCTTCCGCGTCCGCTCGAATTTCTGGATCGCGGCCTGGGTGTCCGAACCGGCAGTGCCGGTGGGCTTCAACTGGCCATAGCCATATTCGGTGAGCGCGCGCTGCACGGCAGCCACCCGCCGCGCGCCCGCGATGGCTGTGGTGTCGTTGTGGGAAGATGGCGGAATAGCCGCAGGGGGCCGCGGGACAGCGGCCGGCATGACCGGCACCGCGCTGGTTGTCTTGACCAGATTGGCCAGCGGATCGGCGGCTCTCGGCTCCGCAGGTCTGGATTCGGGCTGTGCGGCGTCGGCCTCGACCGGGCGCGGACGCGGCAGTGGATTGGCAGGCGCCGCCACCGCGGGCATGGCGGTGACCGTGCCGAACATCGGCGCCGGATGGCGCCCCGCCTGCAGGAACAGGGCGTTGGTGATGATGGCGCTGACGGCTGCGAAGGCGAGCACGCCCGCAACCATGTCTTTCGGACTATGCAGCAGGACTCGCATCAGAAGGCCGCGCTCCGCGTTCGCTTCGACCGCGATCGCTTTGGCGCCACGGCGGCGGCGCGGCATGTCATCGTCCCTGGAAATTTGTCTAGGCACTCTTCTTCACCTGATGGGCTTGGTCTGGGATTGCGGACCGCAACGGCGGGGTGAGCGTCGCGATGTTGCTTGAGGGCTGCGCGGCCTGGGCCGTGAACGTCAGCGGCAGCGCCACCGTAACCGTGGTTCCCTCATCAATCTTGCTTTGCACGGTCATCTCGCCGCCATGCAGGCCAACCAGGCTTTTCACGATCGACAGCCCGAGGCCGGTGCCTTCGTGCCGCCGCTGGTAGGTCTTGCCGGCCTGGAAGAAGGGATCGCCGATCCGCTTGAGATCCTCCGCGGCGATGCCGACGCCGGTATCGGCGACGCGAAGCAACAGCCGCGGTCCCTCGACGCTGGCTGAAACCGTCACCGTGCCGCCGCGCTCGGTGAACTTGATGGCATTGGAGACCAGATTCAGCACAATCTGCTTGAACGCGCGCGGATCGCCGGTCATGACCGGCAGATTGTCCGGCGCGCGGGTGACGAGGTCGATGGCATTTTCCCGCGCCTTCAGCGCCAGGAGATTGCAGCAATTGACGAGCGCGGCCCGCGGCGCGAACGGCTCCGGCGCAATTTCGAAATTGCCGGACTCCATCTTGGACATGTCGAGAATGCCGTTGACGACCGATAGCAGATGCTGGCCCGAATCGTTGATCAGTTGGGCATATTCCTTGCGGTGCGCCGCATCCAGCATCAGCGCGTCTTCCTGAACGATCATCTCGGAGAAGCCGATGATGGCGTTAAGCGGCGTGCGCAGTTCGTGGCTCATGGTGGCAAGGAAGCGGGTCTTGGACGCGTCCGCCTGCTCGGCAGCGGTCCGCGCCAGGTCGAGCGCCTGTTCCTGGTTTTTCCGGTCGGTGACGTCGCGCATCACCGCGACCACCTCGGCTTCGGACGGGGGCGCATTTTCCAGCACCTGCTCGAGCGGCCGGCAACGCATCTCCACCCAGATGAAGTCCACCTGACTGCCCTGACCCCGCTCGCGGCCGCGTGGCGTATCCCGCCTGAGACGAAATTCGACGCTGCGCGCCTCGCCACCGCGCGCGGCATCCGAAAGCGCGGTGAGATAGGCCGGACGATCGGCGACATGGACGCGGTCGAACAGGCCGTGCCCAAGCAGCTGCGGAACCGGCGTTCCCAGCATGGTCTCCGCGGCAGGCGAAATGAACTGCACCGCGCCGTTGCGATGATGGCGCGAAATCACGTCACTCATGTTTCGCGCCAGCAGGCGATACCGATCCTCCTCGACATTGAGCAACGAGACGCTGGTGCGCGCCAGCAACTCCGCACCGAATGCGAGCCCGGCGGCATAGAGCGTCGCCGCCGCCACGCCGAACGCCACGAATATGGCGCGCAGGGCCGGATTCGCTTCCGGCGCCGGCAACAGGTGGAAATGCCCGAGGACGATCAGCAGGGAGGCACAGCTCAGCGCCAGCGCCGACGCAAACCCAACCACGCGACGCGAACCCGAAAGCGCCGCCTCAAGTGGAACAACGACAAGCCAGATCGCGGCAAAGGACTCGATGCCGCCGGTGGTCGTTGCCAGCGTCATGACAAAACCGGCGAGCGAGAGCGATGACAGAATACAGGCGCCCTCGTAGCGGCCGGTACGCGACAGAAACCACGACAGCAAAATGGGAGCGATCAGCCAGCTGAAGGCCGCAACCTCAAGGGCGGTGGGTGCGCCGCGCATCGCAAGATAGACCGGAAACGCCGCAAAGGCCGCCAGGCTTCCGAGCAGATCGCGGCGCGATGAAGGCGCGATGACGCGCGCGCGTCAACGCATCATATCGTGCCGACGGATGCAGCAGCGCATCGAGACAATCGCGGATGATACTCAAAACTGTCACGGCTCTCGCGCCTCGGCTTATGCGTGGAACAGACGCGCCGGAACGCCCCCTTTATCGTTACCCCACCGTGTCAGAGCGAAATTAAGCGAACGCTAAGGCGCGCGGGCGCCGCGGCCGGACACCGTGTCATCCGGGGCTTTCGAGCACCGTGAAGCCGCGCAATCGATGCAGATGGTGAACAGCAGGTTTCCGGCACCGATCGGGTATGGTTTCGAAATGGTGGATGCGGCCCGAGACGCCATCTTGCCTGCCGAGACCGGCATCAATCGAAAATTTACGCCGAATCAAATCATTCGAATTTTTCGCGAATTATCGGCGATTTAACTTCAATGCAAACACTTGCGATTTATCGACGGCTGTTAGTCAGGACGGCGGATCATGCAAGATGCAGTTCGACGCAACAAGATCGAAGAGGACGGCCGGAGTCGCGAGATGTTTTTTCTGCTTCGCTTGGTTTTCTGGGTCGGGCTGGTGCTCGTGCTGTTGCCCAGGGACAAAACCCCGGAATCGGACAAGCTGCCGCAATTGGGCGCGTCCGAAGCCGTGTCGGCGGCCACCGCGGCGGTCTCGGACATGAGCCAGTTCTGCAAACGCCAGCCGGCAGCATGCGAAGTCGGCGGCCAGGCGGCGACCGTGATCGGCCACCGCGCCCAGGCCGGCGCGCGCAAACTATACCAGATCATCACCGACAAGCGTTCGCCCGATCATACCGGCTCGATCGGCGGCATGGAGAGTGCCGAAGCTGACGCTCGTGGAAGCTGCGCCGAGCGACACGCTGACGCCCGATGACGTGCAGCTGGAGTGGCGGGGCGCGCCGCCGCCATCGCCCTGAAAAGGCGCCGGAACACGCGTTGCCTTTTTGATCGGGCAATATCGCTTTCGGCCGCTTTCGATCCTATATATGGTCTTGGGATTGAGCGCGGAGACGCAATGACAGATCGACGAAATCAGGGAAAACTTTGCGCTGCTGGACGAGTGGGATGACCGTTATCGGTACGTCATCGAGCTTGGCCGGACGCTCGATCCGATGCCGGAAGCCGAGCATTCCGCGGCCAACAAGGTGCATGGTTGCGCCAGCCAGGTCTGGCTGTCGCGGCGGATCGAACGCAGCGGCGCCGGCGAGCCGGTGCTGAGATATCGGGGCGACAGCGACGCCCATATCGTGCGCGGATTGATCGCGATCCTGCTGACGCTTTATTCGGGCCACACGCCGCAGCAAATTCTTTCGACCGATGCGCATCGCGGTGTTCGACGAATTCGGATTCCGCGAGCATCTCACCCCGCAACGCTCCAACGGTCTGCGCGCGATGGTCGAGCGCATTCGCTCCGACGCGCGCGAGGCGCTCGCCGCGACCTCCTGAGGGTCGCGGGTCGACGGAGAGCGCGTTCGATGTTCACGATGCAGTGATTATAAAACCCTGCGCGCGGCGGTTGCGCCGGTGGCGCCCCCTGCGGTCAACCTGTCTTTAAGGCATTTAGCGGATCATCCGCCGACAACCAAGAGTTGACGGATGAGTAAAGTTCCGCCTGTCTGGCGCTTCATGCGGTCGCGGTCGGGTCGCGGCTTTCTCCTGCACTTGAGCATCTGTGCAGTATTGTCCGTCGTGGTCGGCTGCGGATTCTATTACTTCAGCCTGAACTGGTTCAAGGATCATAAGAGCAGCGAAAAGATCATCGCGCTGCAATTGGTGGACGCCTTCGTCACCAATTATTCGGCAATCCGGTCGCAGTTCGGAGAGGGCGCACCGGTGCCGGCGTCATTCCGGGCGCATGCGATCGAAGCCTTCAACAAGCGGAACGGCGATAATTCCGAGTTTCGCCTTCGCTCGGTCGGCATGCCGGGACGGGAAATCTCGACGCCGCCGACGGACCGCCGAATGGCGGAGACCCTTGCTGCCTTCGCAACGATGCCAAACCCGAAACCGGTATCCGAGTTGCTCGACGTCGGCGGAGAACTGACATTCCGGACAGTTTACCCGACCATGGCGCAGGAACAGAGTTGCGTGAGCTGTCATAACGCGCTGCAGCCCGACAAGCCGCAGTGGCATCTCAATGATGTCATCGGTGCCTTTGTGATCGACGTGCCGCTGTCACCCTTTCAGCGCAAGGTGATCTGGCAGAGCGCCGGTACCGGATTGGCTCTTTTTTTCGCACTGGCGTTTGCCGGCCTGATGATTTCGCTGCTTCATTTTCGGCAACTGGAAGCCCTCAATGCCTCCACCGCAGAGCTTGGCCGCACCCAGAATTTCCTCGACAGCATCATCGAGAACATGCCTGTTTCGGTTGCCGTCAAGGACGCCAGAAATCGATGCTACGTCCTCATCAATCGCACCGCCGAAGCCATTTTCGGGATCGTGCGCGGCGATTTGATCGGGAAACAGGTCAATGGCCTGCCCAGCAAGGACGCCGCAAGCGACATGTTTCCGCTCGCCGACGAGGCGGCGCGCACCCGTGACCTGCAGACCATCGACGAGCACGTCGTTCATACCCGCCACAACGGCACCCGCATCCTGACAACCAGGAATTTTTCGATACCGGACGAGAACGGCGAACCACGCTACCTCCTCAGCCTTTCGGAGGACATTACCGAGCGCAAGCAGGCCGAGGCCCAAATTGAGCACATGGCGCACTATGATGCGCTCACCGATTTGCCCAATCGCGCCGCCTTCGTGGAACATCTCACGCGCACAATCGATGCTGCGAAGGAGAGCAGAGAAGCGTTCGCCGTGCTGAGCATCGACCTCGATGGCTTCAAGGAAGTCAACGATATGTTTGGTCACGCGGTCGGCGATGACGTGCTCCGCAAGCTGTCGCAACAGCTGCGTACGTTCGCCGGCGACGCTTATCTGGCGCGGCTCGGGGGCGACGAATTCACGCTGATCACACCGAACGGCGATCAACCGGCACTCGCCGAAATTCTTGCCCAGCGTCTCCAGGCAGGCGTCGCCACCGATCTTGAACTGAACGGCCAGCATTTGCGCGTCGGCATCAGCATTGGCGTTGCCATTTTCCCGGCCGACGGCGCTGACGCAACGACACTGCTCAATAATGCCGATGCCGCGCTCTACCGCGCCAAGACCGCTGGCCGCGGCAAGACACGCTTCTTCGAAGTCGAAATGGATAATCGGCTGCGCGAGCGGCGCACCATCCAGCATGAGCTCGGCTCCGCCATCGCCCGGAACGAGCTTCGTCTCTTCTATCAGCCGCAGGCGAAGATCGACGGCACGATAACCGGATTCGAGGCATTGGTTCGCTGGCACAATCCCCAGCGCGGCATGGTTTCGCCCGCCACCTTCATTCCAGTCGCGGAGGAGAGCGGCCTCATCGTGCAGATTGGCGAGTGGGTGCTCCGCGAAGCCTGCCGCGAGGCGGCATCGTGGTCACAGCCGTTGCAAATCGCGGTCAATCTGTCGCCCATTCAGTTCCGTCACGGCGACCTCGCAGGATTGGTTCATTCGGTGCTGCTCGAAACCGGCCTTGCGCCGACACGTTTGGAGCTTGAAATCACCGAGGGGGTACTGGTCGACGATTTCGCCCGCAGCGTCTCCATCCTGCGCCGCCTGAAGACGCTTGGTGTTCGCATCGCAATGGACGACTTCGGCACCGGATATTCGTCGCTGTCCTATTTGCAGTCGTTCCCGTTCGACAAGATCAAGATCGACCAATCGTTCATATCCAATGTGAAGAGTAATCCCCAGTCGGTGGCCATTGTTCGCGCCGTCATCGGGCTGGCACATGGGCTCAGTCTGCCGGTGCTGGCGGAGGGGGTTGAGACGAAGGCGCAGCTTGAATTTCTCGCAGCCGAGTCCTGCGACGAAGTACAGGGTTACCTGCTGGGGCGACCACATCCGATCATGGAATACTCCGACCTGATCGGCCGCAACAAGATAGCGGAGACGAAGTTGCTCAGAGCCTGAGTTGGCGCTTCAGGTTCCCTCGAGCAGTGGAAACGCCCGATTATTTCCGCCGCCGCCGCTGCTGGCCGAGCCCCATTTTCTTGGCGAGCTGCGAACGCGCCACCGCATAATTCGGCGCCACCATCGGGTAGTCCGGCGGAAGACCCCATTTGTCGCGATATTGCTCCGGCGTCATGTTGTATTGCGAGCGCAGATGCCGCTTCAGCGATTTGAAGCGCTTGCCGTCTTCGAGACAAACCAGATAGTCCGGGGTCATCGATTTCTTGACGGAAACCGCGGGCTTGGCGGGTTCCAGAGGCGCTTCAACCCTGCCAGTCGAGACCCGCAGCAAGGCGGCGTGGATCTGGCTGATGAGGGCCGGAATTTCTGAGGCCGGCGTCGGATTGTTGCTGAGATAGGCCGACACGATGTTCGCAGTCAGGTCGATGAAATTCTTGCCTGCGGCGTCGGTCATGGCCTGAACCTTCTTTGGATCGTCATTACGCAAGATATCATAGATTTCGCGCAACAAACCGAAGCACCAATACGCTTCCGAATTCGTGCACTACTTTGGAATATGAGCGGATTACTCTGACGGTGACAAGAACAACAGCGGCTTAATTTTCGGCCCGGCTTCGCCCTAAAATTCAAGCTTCTCAGGGGCGCTGGTCGAGGTGCGAACGCAGTTCATCAATCGACGCAAACCGCATCATGCCCTCTGGCATTTGTGCCTCGATCGAACCGTCGGAATACAATGAATAGGCCATTCCATCGACGACGCCTGACTTGAGGACGGTCACCGGCGGTTGATCCTCGTTTCGTGAAGCCGATGGAGGGCGATCTGCCGCAGCCGCGCCGGAGCTTGCCTCGCTAAACGTCGATGGCGCGCGTCCGCCGCGCCGCTGACCAGGCGCTTCGGTGCCTCTTGCGCGTTCCGATTTTGGCCAGGCGTCCTCGAATGTCGCCGGTGGAGCCTCGCTGATTTCAGCAGCTCGTAGCCTGTCGGCTGGCGCTGGACCAAGCTCGTTTGCGGATACATCGGCTGGTCGCGCTTGCGCGCGTTCACGCTCCCTCCGCGATGTGGAGGAAAACATCAGATTACGCCGCGGTTTGGCGGCGGGCGCGGCCTCGGCCGGCTCGCCGCGTGCGCTCCGCGCCGCTGCCTCGTCACGCCACGGAGCTGACGATGGGTGCGCATCCGGTTCGATACCTTCCGCAGCGGGTTGATCGCGGCTGAACAAGAAGCCGCCGCCTTCCGGCGCCTGGTGGCGCGGCGGTGACGTTGCGGCTGTCGGTAGCGCGGCCCCCGCCCAGTCCGAGGTCTCGCCGGCGCCAAGCCGCTGGGCGATGATCTTCAGCTCGCGAATGACGAGCCACAGGCCGAGGATAACGAGCCCCGTGCATGCCGCGACAGCGCCTGAAAGGATCAGGGTATTGCCGAAACTGAATTCCTTTACCGGGACTCCGAAACCGATCGCCAGGAGGCCCGCCAATAGGCAGCCAATCCCGGCGACCAACATTGCAACCATCATCAACCTTACCCCTGGGCCGCGCTCAAAATACCCGCAAGCCACAAATGCCACGATACCGTCATATTGTGTGCCTCGCCAACCGGCAATTGCCGGGGTGGTTCCCGCAGAACAAGCCGGAACCGGCTGATTGAGCCAGATAGCTATACCATTGCTGCGCTGCGTCAGGGAAATTACGCCACAATTCCCAATTACTTGGAAAGGGAACTGCGCTATATGGATGCCGGGGGATGAGGCCCAAGAGCGCCATGCTGGGCCAAAGGGGACCGGGTTACCAATAGCCATGTCATCGATCACTACCTCGGCTATCGATACGCCGTCACGGCGCTCGGTGGAGCGGACTTGTGACGATCTCGCGATCATCGTTCTGGCCGTGGTCGGACTGGTCGCGAGCCTCACCTTCCGCGACTATGGACTAGGCTGGGACGATTATACCCACGCCGAATATGCCGACCTGCTGCTGCGGATGTACGGCTCCGGCTTCAAGGATACCGGCGCGTTGTCGTTCGCCAATCTCTACATGTATGGCGGCGGTTTCGACATGGCCGCGGCCTTGCTGCACAAGGTGATTCCGCTCGAGCTGTTCGAAACGCGCCGCCTGCTCGGCGCCACCGTCGGCATCATCGGCCTTGCGGTCACGTGGCGGCTTGGCCGGCGTGTCGGCGGCCCCCTTGCCGGGCTTGCGGCCTTGCTGCTGCTGGCGCTGTGCCCGACCTTCTACGGGCACATGTTCATGAATCCCAAGGATGCGCCGTTCGCCGTGGCAATGGTGATCCTGATGCTGGGCCTGGTCCGTCTGGCCGAGGAATACCCGCAGCCCTCGCCGCGAACGATCCTGATCGTCGGCCTTGGCGCCGGCCTGTCGATCGGTTCGCGCATCCTCGGCGGGCTGGCGCTGATTTATGCGGTGGTCGGCTTTGTGCCGATGTTGCTCGAGGAGATCCGCACGCAGGGCGCGCGTGAAGCCGTCCGGCGATTCGCCCGCGTCGGCTATACGTTCTGCTGCCGGGCCTGATCCTCGGCTACCTCGTCATGGGGCTGATCTGGCCGTGGTCGATCATCGAGCCCGGCAATCCGTTCCAGGCCGCAACCTATTTCTCGCACTTCTTCGAGAAGCCATGGAAGGAAATGTTCGACGGCGCGCTGGTGTCGGTGCCGGACATGCCGTGGTCGTATCTCCCGACCCTGTTCGCCCTGCAGCTTCCCGAAGTGTTGCTTGGCCTGTCGATCGCCGCCGTCATCGCCACGCTGCTCGCGCTGCCGCGCGCCGATGTGTCGGGCCGCCGCAAGACCATCCTGTCTGATGCTGACACTGGCGGCTGTGCTGCCGATCGCGATCGCGATGCTGAAGCGGCCCGCGCTTTACAACGGCATTCGCCATTTCATCTTCGTCATTCCGCCGATGACGGTGCTCGCCGGCACCGCATTCGCCTGGGGAATGAACTGGCTCAAGCAAAACCGCCGCAGCTGGCAACCCGTCGCGCTCGCCGTCTTCTCGTTCGGCTTGCTGTTGCCGCTTGGCGAAATGATCCGGCTGCACCCCTACCAATACACTCACTTCAATCATATCGCGGGCACGGTGCGCGGCGCCGACGATCGCTACATGCTGGATTACTGGGGCCTCGCGCTGAAGCAGGCCTCCGACAGCCTGCGCGAAGAACTTGACGAGCGGCACGAAGCTCCGCCGCATGGGCGCAAATGGAAGGTCGCGGTGTGCGGTCCGCAGCGGCCTGCCCAGGTCGCGCTTGGCCCCGACTTCACCATCGGCTGGGATAGCCATGCCGCCGATTTTGCGATGACCCTCGGCGAATTCTACTGCAAGGGCCTGACCGCGCCGGTGATGGTGGAAATCAAGCGCGACGACGTGGTGTTTGCCCGCGTCTACGATATCCGCGGTCGCAGCATCTCCAGCCTGCTGGCGATTCCGGCCCCCTGAAGCAGACCCGTCGTTACAACAGCATAACTGCCACGCCGGCGCGGCGGCTTGCTGCCAACCTGTCAGCAGGAATAGACTCGAAAATCATCAGTTCAACGGGAGAAACCGGTCATGTCGCCAGCGGAAGCTCGCCTGAAGGAAGTGCCGTCGGAAATGACGGATGGCGAATGGAGCCAGCGCGTCAATCTTGCCGCCTGTTACCGCCTGATCGCGCATTACGGCTGGGACGATCTGGTCGACACCCACATCTCCGCGCGGGTGCCGGGTCCGGAGCATCATTTCCTGATCAATCCCTACGGGCTGATGTTCGACGAAATCACCGCTTCCAGCCTGGTCAAGGTCGACCTCGACGGCAACCAGCTCACCAAGAGCCCCTACAGCATCAACCCGGCCGGCTTCACGATCCATTCGGCGATCCATGAGGTTCGCGAGGACGCCGGCTGCGTGCTTCATCTGCACACGCCCGACGGCACCGCGGTGGCGAGCAGCATGGAAGGCCTGCTGCCGCTGAACCAGACCGCGCAGCTTGTCACCTACGATCTCGCCTATCACGACTATGAAGGCATCGCGCTCGACCATGACGAACGCCCGCGCCTGCAAAGAGACCTCGGCAACAAGAACCACATGCTGCTGCGCAATCACGGCACGCTGACGGTCGGCCGCTCCGTCGCGTCCGCCTTCGAACGCATGTTCCATCTGGAGCGGGCCTGCACCATGCAGGTGCGCACCCGGATGCTCGGGCCTGCCGCCTATCCCGTCGATCCGGCGGTGGTGGACAAGAACACCAGGCTGCTCGCCAACCCCGAGCGGCAGGAACTGCGCTCGACCACGCTGGTATGGCCGGCGCTGCTGCGCAAGCTCGATCGCCTCGATCCCAGCTACAAGAATTGAAAAATCCGGAATTCAGTGTAGTATTCGATCCAACAACCTCTGCACGCCGAATCAAAACGCCGCCCAATCCCGGGCGGCGTTTTTACTTTGAGCTTTACTTGCGTTCCCAACGGCCGTGAGCACGAAGAGGAGCAGCGCGATCAGCGCGGGGATTCCGCAAGCGCGGCGAGAATCCGCGCCCACGAACGAATGCCCTTGTGGAAGCTCTTGAGGTCGTATTTCTCGTTCGGCGAATGGATGTTGTCGTCGTCGAGCCCGAAGCCCACCAGCACGGTATCGAGGCCGAGGGTGCGCTTGAAATCGGCGACGATCGGGATCGAGGCGCCGGATCCCATCAGCACGGCCTCCTTGCCCCACTCCTCCGTCAGGGCCCGCCTGGCGGCGGCGAGCGGCTTCATGTTCCAGTCGAGCGCGATCGCCGGCGCATTGGAATGATCGGTGAATTCCGCCCTGCAATCGCCGGGCAGCCGCGCGGTGACGTAGTCGCGAAACGCCTTTCGGATCTTGTCGGGGTCCTGCCCTTCCACCAGGCGGAACGAGATCTTGGCGGAGGCTTCCGCCGGGATCACCGTCTTTGAGCCTTCGCCGGTATAGCCGCCGATGATGCCGTTGATGTCGCAGGTCGGGCGCGAGGAGATTTGCTCGATCAGCAGGCGGCCCTTCTCGCCGGCGGGAATCGACAAGTCCGATCGGCTTGAGAAAAGTGTCGGCCGAAAGGTTGAGCTTCTGCCATTGCGCGAGAATATCGGCCGGCAGATCCTTCACGCCATCGTAGAAGCCGGGGATGGTGATGCGGCCGTCGTCGATCGAAAATGCCGCCAAGGATGCGGGTCAGCACCCGGATCGGATTTTGCGCGCCGCCACCGAAGATGCCGGAATGCAGATCGCGATTGGCGGCCTTGATCTTCACCTCGTCATAGACAAGTCCGCGCAGCGAGGTGGTGATCGCCGGCGTATTCGGGTCCCACATGCCGGTGTCGCAGACCAGCGCGTAAGTCCGCCTTGAGGTCGTCCTTGTTCTTCTCGAGAAACGGAACGAAATTCTTCGATCCGATCTCCTCTTCGCCTTCGATGACGATGGTGACGTCGACCGGCAGCGAGCCCGTCACCGCCTTCCAGGCGCGGCAGGCTTCGACAAAGGTCATCAGCTGGCCCTTGTCGTCCTCCGCGCCGCGCGCGACGATGATCTTCCGCCCGTCGGCATGATCGGTGACGACGGGCTCGAACGGCGGGCGATGCCAGAGATTGAGCGGATCGACCGGCTGCACGTCGTAATGACCGTAGAACAGGACATGCGGCCGCGCGCCGGCGTTCGCCTTGCCGTTGCCGTTGCTCTTGGCGACGATGGCCGGATGACCCGCGGTCGGCCTGACCTCGCTGGCAAATCCGAGCGTCGCGATATCCCTGGCCAGATGATCGGCCGCCGCCTTGCAATCCGCGGCAAAGGCCGGATCGGCCGAGATCGACTTGATCCGCAACAGCGCAAACAGCCGCTCGAGGCTGTTGTCGAAATCGGCATCGATGCGGTCGAGGACCGTCTGAAGTTGCGGCGCGTCGGACATTTCCGATTTTCCCTGGGTTAGCGGGGTTATTCTTGATCTCAGGTTGTAGCGCGCCGGGCGCCGGCAGACAAGGAGCTGACCGCGCCGATTAGCGGCGGGTGCAGGATGTGCCACACCAGCGCCCCGGCAATCGCGGCGGTAGCCGCGAGGTTGTTTCCGAAGGCCTGCAGATCATTCGGGAAAACCGGAAGCGACAGGCAGATCAGAAAGCCGGCGATCGCAAGCACGATCCACGTTCCCCTGCGCACGGCGGCACGCGGATCATAGGCGGCCCGATGCATCAGGACGGTCACCGGAAAGAACAGCCACATGAAATAATACTGCCGGGCCAGCGGCGAGGCCACCGTCATCAGGCAGAACAGGATACCGAGTTCCTCGGCGTCGGACCGCGGCGTCCTGCGCGAACGCGGCGGCATCACGGCGATGAAGCCAAGCCCGATCGCGATCGAAACTCCGATCACGACCCAGTTGGCCGTCTTGAAATCGAGATCGACCAGATTCATGTAGGCGGGCGGCTTGGCCGGATTGTCCTGGTTGTAGTTGACCGGCCGCGTCAGCCGATGCGTCACGGCGATGATCGATTGGTTGACCCACGACCAGTTCTGCTCGCCGCGCTGTCCGAAACCCTGCTCCGAACTCGATCCGACCATTCCCTGGTACCAGGTCTTCAGTTCGGAAACATTGTGCTGAAAGCCGCGCACCGGCGCCGGAACGACGAACAGAAGAATTCCGAGGAACACCACCATGCTCGCCGCCGATGCCCACTGCCTTCGCCAAAGCAGATAAGGAAATACGGCAACGGGGAAAACCTTGATCGCGGTCGCCAGCGCAAACATGCTTCCCGAGGCCCACGGGCGGCCGTGCTGCAGCAACCAGAACCCGAGCAGCATCATCGCAAGCAGAATGAGGTTCGGCTGGCCGAGATCGAACATGTCGAAGACAAAGGAGATCGTGACGATGGCCGGCAGCGCCGCCAGCCAGGGACCCGGAGTCCGCCCTGAGCCCGTCATCGCGTTCGAAAGCTGCGCCGTCATCCACCACGCGACCGCGTTGAGGACGGACAAGCAGAGATAGAGCGGGATCTTGCCGAAATAGCTGGGGATCGCGAGCAGGATTGCCGACAGCGGCGGATAGATGAAATCGAAATAGGCGCTGGGATCGCTGGGATAGAGATCCTTTCCCTGCAGGACCTGCTGCCCGGCCCAGAACCAGAGCGGATAGTCCTTGGTCTTGCCGTGCCCGAAGATTTCCGGAACGAGAACGTCGGCGGTCAGCGCGATGCAGCAGACCAGGAAAAGGATATCGAGCGGCGCTCGCAACGACGGATATCTCAGCACACGTCACTTTCCTAGAAAGAATCAGAGGGGAGATCACGTCATCGCGAGCAAATAACCAGAGAAATTCTATCGCCGCAGCAGTCCGCCGAGCGCGCCGCGCACGATGGCGCGGCCGACCGAACCGCCCATCGAACCGCCGACCGATTTGCCGAGATCGGCAACCACCCCGCCGACCACCTTGTTGGTGACCGAGCGCGTCACGCTTCGCGCGATCACCTGGCCGGTCGACATTCTCCCGCGCGGCGCGTTGGTGCCGAAAATCGTCCCGACGATGGCGCCGATCTGCCCGAGAATTCCTCCGCCGCCCTCCGCCGCCGCCGGCCGCGGTTCCGGCCACCCGCTTCTGCAGCACCTCGTAGGCGGATTCGGAATCGATCGCGGTGTCGTATTTGCCCTTCACCGGGCTGTTGTCCATGATGGCCTTGCGTTCCTCCGGCGTGATCGGTCCGATCCGCGCCGACGGCGGCCGGATCATGACGCGCTCGACCATCGCCGGCATGCCGTTGCCTTCCAGAAACGACACCAGCGCCTCGCCCTTGCCGAGTTCCATGATGACCTTGGCGGTGTCGAGCTTCGGATTGGGCCGGAACGTCTGCGCGGCCGCCGCGACCGCCTTCTGGTCGCGCGGCGTGAACGCGCGCAGCGCATGCTGCACGCGGTTGCCCAGCTGGGCGAGCACCTTGTCCGGCACGTCGATCGGGTTTTGCGTCACGAAATAGACGCCGACGCCCTTCGAGCGGATCAGCCGCACCACCTGCTCGATCTTGTCCATCAGCGCCTTCGGCGCGTCGTTGAACAGCAGATGCGCCTCGTCGAAGAAGAACACGAGCTTGGGTTTCGGCGGGATCGCCGACCTCCGGCAGCTGTTCGAACAGCTCCGACAGCATCCACAGCAGGAAGGTCGCGTACAGCCGCGGGCTCTGCATCAGCTTGTCGGCCACCAGAATGTTGACCATGCCCCGGCCGTCGCTGTCGGTGCGCATGAAATCCTTCAGCGCCAGCGCCGGCTCGCCGAAGAACTTCGCGCCGCCCTGGTTTTCCAGCACCAGAAGCTGGCGCTGGATGGTTCCGACCGTCTGCCTTCGAGACATTTCCATATTGCGTGGTCAGTTCGGCGGCGTGTTCTGCGATGAAAGACAGCATCGCCCGCAGATCCTTCATATCGAGCAGCAGCAAGCCCTGCTCGTCCGCGACCCTGAACGCGATGTTCAGCACG
The DNA here is from genome assembly GCA_963729395.1 of uncultured Pseudomonadota bacterium. GTDB lineage: Bacteria > Pseudomonadota > Alphaproteobacteria > Rhizobiales > Xanthobacteraceae > Bradyrhizobium. The sequence goes on from CAVSOS010000009.1 coordinate 55,164, forward strand.
CCTTCCTGGACGTCGTTCAGATCCAGCATGCGCGACAGCAGCAGCGGGCCCATTTCGGAGACGGTGGCGCGCACCGGATGGCCCTGCTCGCCGAAAACGTCCCAAAACACCGTCGAAAACTGGTCGGGCTGGAAGCTGAGGCCCATATCGCCGGCCCGCTTGAGGATAAAATCCTTGGCCTCGCCCACTTCGGAGATGCCCGAAAGGTCGCCCTTGATGTCGGCCGCGAATACCGGAACGCCCGCACGCGCAAATCCCTCGGCCATCACCTGCAGCGAGACGGTTTTTCCGGTTCCGGTCGCGCCGGTGACGAGGCCGTGGCGATTGGCAAGCCCGAGCGTCAACCACGCCGGCTGCTCGCCCTTGCCAATGAAGATCTTCTCGTCGGTATCGGCCGTCGGAGTATCGGATGTCGCCATTGCATCGCCTCGTCGCGCACATCAGGGTCGCGGTTGTCAAGCCCCGGAATTATACAGCATCTTGCAAGCCGATTGAAACCGGTCAACGTCCCGGCGGATTGGAAACCCGCTTGGTCGACACGCGTTCGACCGGTTTCTTCTGCTGTGCCGCCGCAAGTTGGAACGAAACTCACCCTGCCACGATATGAAATACGCGCTTGCTCTTGCATTGCTGCAACACTCGTCACGCGATTGAGGATGAATCGCGCGTTCGAATGCGGTCATCGCTTGTAATTCGTATCGCAGAAGATCAAGATAAATTCAAGCAAGGATCCGGCAGTAACCGGCTGAGGGCGGGGCACTATGGACGAACTGATAGGACGGCTGGCCACAAAGGCCGGCATCGATGATGCTGTGGCCGAAAAAACCATCGGCATCATTCTGGGTTTCCTTCGCAACGAGGGGCCCTCCGACACGGTTCAGGCCTTGATTGACAAGATTCCGGCGCAGAAGCCGCGATCTCCGCCTCCGGCAACGGTGGTGGTCTCGGAAGGTTGATGGGCGGAGGCCTGATGGCGCTCGGCACCAAGCTGATGGGACTTGGTTTGGGAATAAGCGAGATTCAGAACGTCGCGCGTGAACTTTTTCGGTTCGGCCGAGACAAAATCGGAGCGGATCGAATGGGCGAGATCATCGCAGGGACCCCGGGCCTCAGTCAGTTCGCTTAAAGCACCTTTCATATCGAGTACCATGACATACCCAATCTCCGAGATTGATGGCCTGCCATCCTTCGCCGCTGCCAAACTGAAATCGCTGGGCATCCGCACGACGGACGGACTGCTTGAGGCGGCGCGGACCGTGAAGGGCCGTAAAGCGCTTGCGGCGAAAACCGGCATCAGCGAGCAGCAACTGCTCGAATGGGCGAACGTGTCCGACTACATGCGGATTCCCGGCATGGGCAAGGCAAAGGTCGGCCTGGTGCGCGCCGCGGGCGTCACCACGGTTCGCGAACTCGCCCTTCGTAACCCCTCGCGCCTGGCCCAGAACATGAAAGAAGTGAATACCAGGCGCAAACTCGTCCGGGTGCTGCCTTCGGAAAAGTCGGTTGAGCAGCTGATCGCGAAGGCGCGCAAGCTGCAGCCCAAAATTACCTACTGACCAGGATCAGCTGTTGGGGCCCGAGCGGGGCAGCCGGGCCGCCCCCGTGCGACCTGAACGCGGCTCGCATCTTGACTCCCCTGCGCCGACCGCGCAAAGCGACCGCATGATCGCGACCTCGCCCAGAACCGCCCCCGCGGCCGCCTCGGCCGATCGTCTGACCTGGCCGGCGCTCTTGTCCAGGCCGTATCCGGCCGTGATGGGGGTCCTCAATATCACGCCGGATTCGTTTTCGGACGGCGGACAGTTCATCGTACCGGAGCGCGCGCTGGCACAGGCCCGGCGCATGATCGCCGAGGGCGCCGACATCATCGACATCGGCGCGGAATCCACCCGACCCTATGGCGCGGAACCGGTTTCCGCGGACGAAGAGCAGAAGCGCCTGCAGCCGATCCTGGCCGACGTCGTTTCTCTCGGAATTCCCGTCTCGATCGACAGCATGAAATCGGCCGTCGTCGGCTGGGCGCTCGATGCAGGCGCCGACCATCGCCAATGACGTCTGGGGCCTGCAGCGCGATCCCGACATGGCCAAGCTCGTGGCCGCGCGCCGTTGCCCGGTCGTCATCATGCACAACCGCGACCACGCCGATGCCGGCATCGACATCATGATGGATATTGCCGGATTTTTTGCGCGCTCGCTCGAGATCGCCGCGAAAGCCGGCATTTCACGTGAAAATATCGTGCTCGACCCCGGCATCGGCTTCGGCAAGACGTCCGAACAGAGCATGACGGTGCTGGCCCGGCTGGACCAGCTCAGCGCATTCGGCCTGCCGCTATTGGTCGGCGCCTCGCGCAAGCGCTTCATCAGCTCGGTGTCGCCGTCCGAGCCGCATCAACGGCTGGGCGGCTCGATCGCCGCGCATCTGATCGCAGCCAAGGGCGGCGCGCGGATCATCCGGACCCATGATGTGTCGGAAACCGTACAGGCGTTGCGCGTGGCCGCCGCGATTTGGGACAAGCGATGAGCGATACGATCTTCATCACCGGCGTCGTCATCCATGCCCGCCATGGCGTCATGGAGCATGAGACCGAGGTCGGGCAGCGTTTCGTCATCGATCTCGAACTTTCCGCCGATCTGTCGGAATCCTCGCGCACCGATCGTCTCGCCGACACCGTCTCCTATTCCAATGTGGTCGCAACCGCGACGGCGGCCTTCAAGGATGCCAATTACAAGTTGCTGGAGCGCGCGGCCGGCGCTGTCGCCGATGCCATCCTGGCCGCGTTTCCGAAGATCAGCGCCATCAAGGTCACCGTTCACAAGCCGCACGCGCCGATCGCCGCGATCTTCGACGATGTCGGCGTAGTCCTGACCCGCATCCGGCAATCCTGACGGCATGGCTAACGCCCTGATCGCGCTTGGCGGCAATGTCGGCGATGTCCGCGCGACATTCCAGAAGGCGATCGCCAATATCTGCGGCATGACGCAGGCGGCGCTTCTGGCGCGGTCTTCCGACTATGCCACGCCGCCCTGGGGCGACGAGCAGCAGGCCCGCTTCATCAACGCCTGCATCGAAATCGACACCAGCCTCGATCCCCACGCGCTGCTGTTCACGCTGCACAAGATCGAGACGAAATTCGGCCGCGACCGCGCCAACGAAACGCGCTGGGGACCGCGCACGCTCGACCTCGACCTGATCGCCTATGACGACGTTTCGATCGAGAAGCCGGAACTGACGCTGCCGCATCCCCGTCTGTTCGAGCGCGCCTTCGTGCTGGTGCCGCTGGCGGAGATCGCGCCCGACCGTGTGATCGCCGGGCGCAGCGTCGCGTCCGCGCTGGCGCAGCTTTCGACCGAAGGGATCGAGCGGTTACCCGACCTCGTTTGAGCACAGAGGGCGTCAAATTGCTTGCGACCCGTTCGCGACAGGGCCGGGCCGTTCACCATGGCGTTTCAACGCAAAAACAACCGTTTGGCTTGGCGGCCGGCCCGTGGCAATTTCGGCAGCCGGAATAACGGCGCCCGGGAGCGACCTGCCGAATGACATCTGAGACCGACGACCTGCCCTTGCCGCGGATTTCGCGCCCGCGACCTATGACGACTGGCGCAAGCTGGTCGATGGCGTGCTGAAGGGCGCGCCGTTCGAGAAGCTGGTCGGCAAGACCTATGACGGTTTGCGGATCGAGCCGATCTACCGGCGCGCCCGCGATGCCGCCCCGATCGCCGGCCGGCCCGCGGCGGCGCCCTGGCAGATCATGCAGCGCATCGATCATCCCGATGCCGCAGCGGCCAACGCGCAGGCGCTCCACGATCTCGAGAACGGCGCCACCGGTCTGACGCTGGTATTTGCGGGCGCCAACGGCGCCTACGGCTTCGGGATCGATCCAACAGCGGAGGCGATCGAGAAGGTCCTCGACGGCGTCTTCATCGATGCCGGCATTGCCATCGAACTTCAGGTCGGCCCGCAGTCGCGCATGGCGGCGATCCATTTGGCCGAATACGTGCAACGCAAGGGCATCAACCCAGCGGCGTGCGACATCCGCTTCGGCCTCGACCCGATCGGCGCCTGCGCGGTCTGGGGATCCAGTCCTTATGCCTGGTCCGAGATCGCGCCAGCGGTCACCGGCGCGATCAAGGGCCTCGCCGCGATGGGTTTTGCAGGGCCCGTTTGCGGTCGCCGATGGACGGGTGATCCATGATGCCGGCGGATCGGAAGCCCAGGAGCTGGCGTTCGTGCTGGCGTCCGGCGTCGCCTATCTGCGCGCGATCGAGAGTGCCGGCATGGCGCTGGAAGAGGCGCGGAACATGGTCTATGCGCGGCTTAGCCGCCGATGCCGATCAGTTCCTGACCATGGCGAAATTCCGCGCGCTGCGACTGCTATGGGCGCGAGTCGAACAGGCTTGCGGCCTTGACGCCGAAGCCATTGTTCATCGCCGCCGATACCGCATGGCGAATGCTGACCCAGCGCGATCCTTACGTGAACATGCTGCGCGCGACCATGGCGACGTTCTCGGCGGGCCTCGGCGGCGCCAACAGCCATCACGCGTGCTGCCGCATACGCTGGCGCTCGGGATTGCCCGATCCGTTCGCGCGGCGCGTGGCGCGCAACACGCAACTGGTGCTGCTGGAGGAATCCAATCTCGCCAAGGTGTCCGATCCCGCGGCCGGCTCCGGCGGCATCGAAGCCCTGACGCAGCGAGCTCTGCGAGGCGGCATGGCCACTGTTTCAGGAAATCGAGAAAGCCGGCGGCGCGTTCGCGGCCCTCGAGCAAAACCTGATCCAGCGCAACGTCGCGGCCACGCGAGCGGTACGCGAAGCCAATATCGCCAGGCGCAAGGAAGTGCTGACCGGCGCCAGCGAATTTCCCAACCTGCACGAGGCTCAGGTCGCGGTGCTGGATGCAAAGCCGGTTGAGCTTGCGCCCTATGGCGAGGCCAAATTCAAATTCGATGCGCTGCCGCCGATGCGGCTGGCGGCGCCGTTCGAGCGCTTGCGCGACCGCTCGGATGCAAATCCTGAAGGCCAAGGGCGCGCGGCCGAAAGTCTTCCTCGCCAATCTCGGCACGCCTGCCGACTTCACCGCGCGCGCGACCTTTGCAAAGAGCTTCTTCGAGACCGGCGGGATCGAGGCGGTCGACACGCGAGGGGTTTACCGATCCGGCGGCGCTGGCCGCCGCCTTCAAGGCCTCCGGCGCGGCGCTGGCCTGCCTGTGTTCGTCCGACAAGGTCTATGCCGCACAGGCGGCTGCGGCCGCAAAGGCCCTTCAAGCCGCCGGCGCAAGGCATATCTATCTGGCAGGGCGGCCGGGCGAGCAGGAAGCCGGCGCTCCGCGCCGCCGGCGTCAATCGATTTCATCTTTGCCGGCGGCGATGCGCTGGCGACGCTGCAGGAGGCCTATCGGCTGACGGAGTGAAACATGACGACGGCGACCAAACCCGTTCTGACCGGCGGCTGCCAATGCGGCGCCATCCGCTTTGCGCTGTCGGCGCCGCCCGGTGAAGGTCAGCATCTGCCATTGCCGGATGTGCCAGAAGGCCATCCGGCGCGCCGTTCGCGTCCTTCGCCGACATCGAACGCAGCGATTTCGCCTGGACCCGCGGCAAGCCGGCCGCGTTCCGCTCCTCCTCGATCGCCGAGCGCGATTTCTGCGCCGACTGCGGCACGCCGCTCGAGCTTCCGCCGCATCGACGGCCCCCGGATCGAGATCATGACCGGCACCTTCGACCGTCCGGACCGGGTGGTGCCGACCCAGCAATTCGGCACCGAATCCCGGCTCGGCTGGGTGGTCGCCATCGCCAATCTGCCGAGCCAGACCACGCTGCAGAATTACGGTCCGGAGAAGCTTGGCGGCATCGTCAGCCACCAGCATCCGGACCATGATTAGAGACAAGGCCCAATGGAATGACGATCGTACCGCTATGATATTCTCGTCGTCGAACCCGTCATGCCCGGGCTCCACGTTTCGCGGTTGAGAGACGACGTGATCGCCGGACAAGTCGGCCATGACGAACGAGGCGGTAGAATGAGCCGCATACCGAACTTTGCGAATATCGCCTTTGAAAAGACCGCCCGCGCCGAAATCGGCCGGCAGCGCCGAGCCATGGCTGACGCCCGAGGGCATCCTGGTCAAGTCCGGCTATTCGGAAAGCGATCTCGAAGGCATCGATTTCCTCGAGACCTGGCCCGGCATCGCGCCCTATCTGCGCGGCCCCTACCCGACCATGTATGTCAACCAGCCCTGGACCATCAGGCAATATGCCGGCTTCTCCACGGCGGAGGATTCCAACGCGTTCTACCGCCGCAACCTCGCCGCCGGACAAAAGGGCCTCTCGGTCGCGTTCGATCTCGCCACCCATCGCGGCTACGACTCCGACCACCCGCGCGTCACCGGCGACGTCGGCATGGCCGGCGTGGCGATCGATTCGATCTACGACATGCGCACGCTGTTCTCCGGCATTCCGCTCGACCAGATGAGCGTGTCGATGACCATGAACGGCGCGGTGCTGCCGATCCTGGCGCTGTTCGTCGCGGCGGCCGAGGAACAGGGCGTGCCGCCGGAAAAACTCTCCGGCACCATTCAGAACGACATTCTGAAAGAGTTCATGGTGCGCAACACCTACATCTATCCGCCGGCGCCCTCGATGCGGATCATCTCCGACATCTTCGCCTACACCTCGCAGAAGATGCCGAAATACAATTCGATCTCGATCTCCGGCTATCACATGCAGGAAGCCGGCGCGACGCAGGACCTCGAACTCGCCTATACGCTGGCCGACGGCGTCGAATATCTGCGCGCCGGGCTCGCCGCCGGCCTCGACGTCGACCGCTTCGCGCCGCGGCTGTCGTTCTTCTGGGCGATCGGCATGAACTTCTTCATGGAAGTCGCCAAGATGCGCGCCGCGCGGCTGCTGTGGGCCAAGCTCCTGAAGCCAGTTCAATCCGAAGGACCCGCGCTCGCTGTCGCTTGCGCACGCATTGCCAGACCTCGGGCTGGTCGCTGACCGCGCAGGACGTCTACAACAATGTGATGCGCACCACCATCGAGGCGATGGCGGCAACGCAAGGCCATACCCAGTCGCTGCACACCAACGCGCTCGACGAGGCGCTGGCGCTGCCGACCGATTTCTCCGCGCGGATCGCGCGCAACACGCAATTGTTCCTGCAGCAGGAAAGCGGCACCACCCGCATCATCGATCCCTGGGGCGGCTCGTATTATGTCGAGCGGCTGACCCGCGATCTCGCGGCGAAAGCCTGGGGCCATATCCAGGAGGTCGAGGCGCTCGGCGGCATGGCGAAGGCGATCGAGGCCGGCGTCCCGAAACTGCAGAATCGAGGAAGCCTCCGCCAAGACGCAGGCGCGGATCGACGCCGGCAAGCAGGCGGTGATCGGCGTCAACAAATACAAGCCGGTCAACGAGGCGCCGATCGACGTGCTGAAGGTGGAAAATTCCACCGTGCGGCGGCTGCAGATCGACAAGCTGTCGCGGCTCAAGAACGAGCGCAACCAGAAGGACGTCGACGAGGCGCTGGCGGCGCTGACGCGCAGCGCCGGCGAAGGCAACGGCAACCTTCTGGCGCTGGCGATCGATGCCGCGCGCGCCAAGGCCACCGTCGGCGAGATTTCCGACGCGATGGAGAAGGTGTTCGGGCGGCACCGCGCCGAAATCAAATCCATCACCGGCGTCTACAAGCGGGAGGCGTCCACCATGTCCAACCGGGTCGAGAAGGTGCAGGCGCTGATCGATGCGTTCGAGGAGGCCGAAGGCCGCCGGCCGCGCATCCTCGTCGCCAAGATCGGCCAGGACGGCCACGACCGCGGCCAGAAGGTGATCGCCTCCGCCTTCGCCGACGTCGGCTTCGACGTCGACATCGGGCCGCTGTTCGCGACCGCCGAGGAGGCGGCGCGGCAGGCGGTCGAGAACGACGTGCATATTCTCGGGCTGTCGTCGCTGGCGGCGGCGCATCTCACCGCGGTGCCGGAACTGAAGGCCGCGCTGAAGAAGCAGGGCCGCGACGACATCATGATCATCGTCGGCGGCGTGGTGCCGCCGCAGGATTACGACGCGCTGTACAAGGCCGGCGCCGAGGCGATCTTCCCGCCGGGCACCGTGATCGCGGACGCCGCCGAGGAGCTGATCCACAAGCTCAACGCGCGGCTGGGGCACAGCGAGGCGGCGGAGTAGCTGATTTGAGGAGCAGCGTGCCGAGCTTCGCGCGGGAAGTGTTCCGTTTCGGGCCAGCCTTAGTTATCCCGGTAATGCTGGTAGTAAGCGTCGCATATTCTCCGTGGCAACACCGCGATAGTTGGGCAGCATACGTGATCTTGCTGGGGATGCCGGTTACGGCGCTATGGCACCTGGCGCTTATCGTTATGGAACGCCCGAGAGCCAAATACATCCTATATGCACTTGGAAATTTATCGTTCTACGTACTGATTGGATTTTATTGTTTGTTCTGGGTGACGGGAGACACAATCTAGATTGGCGGTCTGCTTGTTTTATAAATCCTCCTTATTAAGGTGACCACAATAGGTGATTGGCCAATGCCGGAATCAGAAGTGTCCCTGTCCGTAGCCGATCGCTTCGCTCATATCTTGTCAGCGATTGGCGCCGCTGAAGCGGAACTGCGCGGAATTTCGGAGGATATGCTAACCGACGATCGAATGCGGCGGCTGGCTTTGGAACGGTTGTATGAAATCATCAGCTTAGCGTCGCACCACATTCCTGAGAGCCTCAAAGCCGCCGAAAATGGTGTCGATTGGCAAGCTATTACCGATATTGGTGATCGCCTTGAAAATACACGCGATCGTATCGAGGCCCATGTTCTTTGGACAATATCGCAAGACAAGCTTATGCCGCTCAAAGTATGCGCAGAGCTGCATGTTAGTGAACCGCGTTGAATAGTTATCGTGATCCTGAGGTGCGAGCCGTCTTCGGCGAGCCTCGAAGGATGGTGTAGGACGGTGCACTCAGCCATCCTTCGAGACGCCGTTTCGCGGCTCCTCAGGATGACGACTGTGAGGCACAATTTGAAACGATGCTGAGAGTCGCCCCCCCCCTCGCCTGCCCCGCGCTGCCGTTGTAAAGCAAAATATGACCCTGCCGAAGAATGCTCCCGTCAATATCAATGCATTGGCCAAAGACCTCCGCGCCGGCAGCCGCGCGGCGCTGGCGCGCGCGATCACGCTGATCGAGAGCCGGCGTGGCGATCACCAGGCCGCGGCGCGCGATCTGGTGCAGGCATTGCTGCCCGACACCGGCAACGCGGTCCGCGTCGGCATCACCGGCTCGCCCGGAGTCGGTAAATCCAGCACCATCGACGCGCTCGGGATGTTCCTGATCGAACGCGGCCACAAGGTCGCGGTGCTTGCGGTCGACCCCTCCTCCGCCCGCACCGGCGGCTCGATCCTCGGCGACAAGACGCGGATGGCGCGGCTTTCCGCCTCCGACAGCGCCTTCATCCGGCCCTCGCCGGCTTCCGGCACGCTCGGCGGCGTTGCGGCGAAAACCCGCGAGGCGATGCTGTTGTGCGAGGCCGCCGGCTTCGATGTGGTGCTGGTGGAGACGGTCGGGATCGGACAATCCGAGACCGCGGTTTGCGACATGACGGATTTTTTCCTGGCGCTGATGCTGCCCGGCGCCGGCGACGAACTGCAAGGCATCAAGAAAGGCCTGGTCGAACTCGCCGACATGATCGCGGTCAACAAGGCCGACGGCGACAACGTCAAGCGCGCCAATCTCGCGGCGGCCGAATATCGCGGCGCGCTGCATATCCTCAGCCCGCGCTCGGAGCATTGGCATCCGCCGGTCCTGACCTATTCGGCGCTGGCGGGCACCGGCATCGATGCGCTGTGGCAGAAAATTCTCGATCACCGCACCGCGATGAACGCGTCCGGCGAATTCGCCGAACGGCGGCGGCAGCAGCAGGTGAAATGGATGTGGTCGATGCTGGAGCAGCGGATGATGGCGCGGCTGCGCGCCGATCCGGCGATCCGCGCCAGAGTGAAGAAGACCGAAGCCGAGGTGGCCGACGGCCGCATCACCCCGGCGCTGGCGGCCGAGCAGATCGCGGAGATGCTGAGGTGAGATGAGCGACAAACTTCGCATCCTGATCACCGGCTTCGGTCCGTTCCCCGGCGCGCCCTTCAATCCGACGCAGCCGCTGGTGGCGCGGTTATTGCGCTTGCGGCGTCCTGCTCTTGGCGATGTCGAATTGTCCGGTCACATTTTCCCGGTGACGTATAACGCGGTCGATCGCCAATTGCCTGAACTGCTGGCGCTGAGGCGGCCGCAGGCGCTGCTGATGTTCGGCCTCGCCACCCGCACGCCCTTCGTTCGGATCGAGACCCGCGCCCGCAACGCCGTCACCACATTATGGCCAGACGCCGACCATGCCAGGATACGCAAGGGATCGATCGCCGGCGGCGCCGACGCCATGATGTTCGGCCCGCATACCGCCAGGCTTCTGCGCGCGGCGCTCGACACCGGCATCGATGCACGGGCCTCGCACGATGCCGGCAGCTATCTCTGCAATTATCTGAGCTGGCGCGCGATCGAGGCGACGTGCCACGACACCGGTCCGCGCCTCGCCGCGTTCGTCCATGTACCGCTGCTCGCACGCGACGGTGTTTCACGCCGCAAGGGCGCAAACCACCGCATCACGCTGGAAGAACTGGTCGATGCCGGCGAAGCGATGCTGCTCGAGATGGTGAAGCGGACGCGAAGGGCGGTGCGGGAGGTTGCGCCGTCTTGAGGTGCGAGCCTCGATGGTTGCGCGGCCGGATACCATTAACCCTACCCCCAACAATCGGCCGTTGGCGCCCTCGCCTCCGCCACGCCACGCCGTATTTTTGCGTTACTCCAGCATCGAGGAAGCGCTTCAAGCGCGTCCGGGGAAAGACGCAACCATGGACGTCAACCGCCGCCATCTCATCGGGGCATCCGTCAGCGGCGCGGCCGGCGCGCTGGCGATGTCGCCCGATGCCGCGCGCGCAGCGCCCCTCACCTCGGCGCTCGGGCGCGATGCCACGCAATATGGCGTCCGGCCCGGCAGCCCGGATGATCAAACCAAAGCCTTGCAGCGTGCGATCGACGAATCCGCGCGCGCGCTAGCGCCGCTCGCGCTGCCGCCGGGCGTCTATCGCACCGGCATGCTTCGCTTCCAAAACAGCACGCAACTGACCGGGGTGCGCGGCGCAACCAGGCTGGTTTTCACCGGCGGCGCGTCGATGGTCTCCAGCGAAGGCCGCGGCAGCATCGGGCTGACCAACATCACGCTGGATGGCGGCGGGATTCCGCTGCCGACGCGGCGCGGCCTCGTGCATTGCCTCGGCGGACGCGACATCCGCATCGCCGATTGCGAAATCACCGGCAGCGGCGGTTGCGGCATCTGGTTCGAGGATGTCGCCGGCGAGGTCAGCGGAAATATCATTGCCAAGTCAGCCGCGACGGCCATCGTCTCATTCGACGCGCAGGGCTTGCTGGTGTCGCGCAACACCATTGCCGGCACCAACGACAACGGCATCGAAATCCTGCGCACCGCGATCGGCGACGACGGCACGCTGGTTCTCGACAACCGGATCGAGGACATCAAGGCCGGCCCCGGCGGCTCCGGGCAATACGGCAACGCCATCAACGCCTTCCGCGCCGGCAACGTGATCGTGCGCGGCAATCGCATCCGCAATTGCGACTATTCGGCGGTGCGCGGCAATTCGGCGTCCAACATCCAAATCACCGGCAACAGCGTCAGCGACGTCCGCGAGGTGGCGCTGTATTCCGAATTTTCGTTCGAAGGCGCGGTGATCGCCAACAACACCGTCGACGGCGCGGCGTTCGGCGTTTCGGTCTGTAATTTCAACGAGGGCGGACGTCTCGCAGTCGTGCAGGGCAATATCATCCGCAACCTGCTGCCGAAGCGCCCGATCGGCACCGCGCCCGACGACGACGCCGGCGTCGGCATCTATGTCGAGGCCGATACCTCTGTGTCGGGCAACGTGATCGAGAACGCGCCCTCGTTCGGAATCATCACCGGCTGGGGCAAGTATCTGCGCGATGTCGCCATATCGGGCAACGTGATCCGCAATGCCTTTGTCGGGATCGGCGTCTCGGTGGCGCCGGGCGCGGGCACGGTGCTGGTCAGCAACAATCTGATTTCGGAAACCCCGCGCGGCGCCGTGGTCGGGCTCGACCGGATGCGGCCGGTGACCTCGGATCTATCGGCCGACGGCGCACAACGTTTCGCGCAGCTGGTGATAACAGCGAATGCGGTGAGAAGGTAGGATATTGACAGAAAGGTAATCTCCGTCATCCTGAGGTGCGAGCTCTTGCGAGCCTCGAAGGATGACAGCGGTGGGCATATATATCTACATGCTGCGTTGCGCCGACGGCTCCTATTACGTCGGAAGCGCAACGGGACACGACCTCTCCACGCGCGTCGGCCAGCACAATGCCGGATCGTATCCAGGATTTACCTTGTCGCGGCGTCCGGTCGTTCTCGTGTGGTCTGAATATTTCGATCGAATTACGGACGGAATTGCCGTCGAACGCCAAATCAAAGGCTGGAGCCGGGCCAAGAAGGAAGCGCTAACTCGCTCCGATTGGACAAACCTGAGCAAACTTTCCCGTCGTCGTGCTGGTGCAGCAAAGCCTAGCTGAACACCATCCTTCGAGGCTCGCAAGGGCTCTCACCTCAGGATGACGTTGTTCATCGCCTTTCTGCTGCTGATCTCCTACAGCGCGTTGCGCAGCAGCGGATATCGTTCGTGCATTGCGGCAATGTTTGGCGTCAGCTCCGGGGCAACGTCCAGCGCCGCTACGCTCGATTCCGGCATGGAAGGCGCCTCCTCCGACGACATTTGAGCGGTTTCCATGCCGATCGAACCATCCGATGGCGGTTCGGCTGGTATCGGCGCCGGTTGCAGTCGAAACCGATGAGCCTGATGGGGCAACCTTTCGCCGCGCGGCAGCGTCGCCCGGGTCCGACCGAGCCAAGAGATATCGATGGCGGAATGGTCCCGGGATTCCTCACGCATCAACAGGTCGCGCCAGAGTTCGACCGCGGCCTTGGCCTCCTGGATATTCTCGAGAAAGGCGAGTTCGGTGTGATAACGGCGCCAGCGGCCGGTCTCGAACAGCTCGGTGAGGTGATCGAGCCGCTGCTCGGCAAGAGCGCACCAGCGCCCGACAATGTCGCGACCGCGCGCCACGTCCAATCGATGTGTCATGAGCCAGCCCGTAAGGAGAAAAACGGACACAGACGCAACGGGAACGAATCAATTAGACGCGACAGGGATATTCTGTGGAAAACTTTTGCGTTGTCCAGTGGGCATCGTTACCAGCGCAGGGTAATCGGGTGAAGCAGATCGTGACAAAAGGCTGAAGTGCTGAATCTGTTGTGATCCACTGAGTTGCAGGGTGGAGGACGGTGATGGATTCGGACGGAACACGATTTGCAGTGATCACGGAGACGACGAGTTTCCTTCACTATTTCAGCGGGTTGCCGGATCATCGTCAGGCCGGCAAGGTGGATTACCCGCTGCCGGAGGTGCTGCTGCTGATTTTCTGGCGGTTCTTGCGGGCGCGGAGGCGTTCACCGACATCGCGCGATTTGGCGAGCGGAAGATCGAGCTGCTGCGGCGGTTTCGGCCCTATGTGAACGGCACGCCCTCGCATGATCATCTCGGCGATATCTTCGCCACGCTCGATGCCCGCGCCTTCCAGCTTTGCTTTGTGGCCTGGGTCGCGGCGCTGACGAACACGCCCGCGGAGGTGATCGCGATCGATGGCAAGACGTCACGGCGCTCGTATCAGACGAAGGGCTCGAAAGAGGCGATCCACATGGTCTCTGCCTTCGCGGCGCGGCAACGCATCGTGCTGGGCCAGGTGAAGGTGAACGAGAAATCGAACGAGATCATCGCCATCCCGGCGCTGCTCGACATGATGTCGATCGAGGGTGCGGTCGTGACGATCGATGCGATGGGTTGTCAGCGTGACATCGCCACGAAAATCATCGAGAAAAAGGCCGATTACATTGTCGCGCTGAAGGGCAATCAGGGCACCCTGCGCGAGGATGTCGAGGTCTTCGTCGAGGAGCAGAAAGCCTTGAAATACAAGGATACCACAATCAGCACGCACGAAACCATCGATGCTGATCACGGCCGTATCGAGGCCCGAAACTACACGGTGATCCACGATGTCGACTGGCTGCAGGCGCGCCACCAATGGCCGGGCCTGAACGCCATTGTCGTGGTCGAAAGCCGGCGCGAAATCAACAGCAAGATCACCGACGAGACGCGCTTCTACATCACCTCGCTGGTGATGCTGGCCGCTGTGGTCGGCCCGATGATCCGCGCGCACTGGGCCATCGAGAACTCCTTGCACTGGGTCATGGACATGGTCTTTCGCGACGACGAATGCCGCGTCAGAACCGACAACGCCCCGGTCAATTTCGCCACCTGCCGGCACATCGCCTACAATCTCACCCGAAAGGCCCCGGGCAAGGATTTAATCCGCCTCCGGCGCAAAACAGCAGGGTGGGACGATGAGTATCTCGCAAGCCTCATCGCCGCGTGATTAAATTCACCCGATTCCCCTGGTTACCAGCGCCTCTTCATCGACGGAAAACCGCGAAAATTGAGGGGCTGTCCTCGCTGTTAACAGTCAAGCCGCGCGCCGGGATGGCTGAGTTGCGGTGTCCGCCAGCGCGCGGGCACCGGCGGTATGGCCGATTTCGCTTAACGGAAATGCCCCGAAATACCCGGCAAAACGAAAGACCCGTCCGGGGGGACAACCGGACGGGTCAAGCTATATGGGCGCTTGGGGTGGATGGGCGCTCGCGCCAAATACAGCCTCGATGGGGAGGGATTACCGCTCCCACCGATATTGGTCGCGGGAGGGGCGCCGCACGTTCAAACCACCGGCGATTTTTTTAACGCTTTTGGCGGGCGTTTTTCGGGGCGAAAACCAAAGTACGATCCGGAAAAAGCTGCCCCGCACTTGATGCGGGGTGGGCACAGGTTTTCCCTCGCGACAAACGCGAAGCGCGAAGCGTTTGCGCGGAGATCATGCTCAAACAAAAAGATAGAGCGAGATGGCTTTTCGACGAAAAGCCATCTCGCTCTATTGTGCGGCGGGGCGATTAAGGTCCCCGGCAGCCGACTTGCCGGACGCCATGGCGGCCGTGGGCTCGTCCAGCGCCCGCGTTGAGGGAACTTGCTGCCGGTCCGAAACATTTTCACCAGCCTCGCCGGCAGGCGGGCCGGCAGTTGCGGCGGCCGGCGCGGTGCCAACGGCCGATACCGCGGCAAAGGCATCCGCTTCGCCGGCGCCGAACAGATCGTCGCGGCCGGGGGAACCAAGATCGCGGGCGGTCTTCATCAGGATCGCGCGCAGTTCCTCCGGCTTCAAGGCCGGATTGCGCTCCAGCATCAGGCCTGCGAGGCCGCTGACATAAGCCGCGGAAAACGAGGTGCCGGACGTCATCTGGTATTTTTCGTCAGGCGCCGGCAGGAAGATATCGACGCCCGGCGCGGCGACCGCGATATTGCCGCCGCGGTTCGATGCCGTAAACAGCTTGTCCTGCGCGTCGGTGGCGCTGACCGCAATCACGTTTGCATTGGCGGCGGGATATAGCGGCGGTGATTTTGCCCCGGCATTGCCGGCGGCAGCGACCATCACAATGCCCTTGCCGGCCAGCGCGGCGATCCCGCGTTCGATCAGCGCATCCTTCGGACCGGCGAAGCTCATATTGACGATCTGCGCGCCATGCGCCGCTGCGTAATCCAATCCCTTCAGGATCACGAAGGAGGTGCTTTCCGCGCCGCTTGGCACGCGTGCCGAAGGCGCGGATCGCCAAAATCCTGGCCGCCGGTGCGCTCCCCATCAGCCGCGCATGCGACACGATCGCGCCGGCCACGCCGGTGCCGTGGACATGTGGACCTTCCTTGCTGCCGAGTGCATCGAAGCTGTCTGCAATCGCAGCTGGCGAGTTCGGGATGTTTGACGTCGATTCCGGAATCGATCACCGCGATGGTGACGTTGGCGCCATGGGCGAGCTTATGCGCCTCGGGCAATCGAAGTTTCGCGACCGCGTATTGTGCGGGATCGCCCTCGGTCAAGGCCGTTTTCTGGTCTTGCAGGACATAACGGAAGTTCGGCTGCACCGAGCGAACACTGGCATCGGCGGCAAGTTCGCGGCTCACCGTCTCCACCGCGCGGCGGTCGGCGATGCGGAACAGGCCGATGGTGGCGCCGATCAGCGGGAAATTCTGCGATTCCAGGCGCACAAGGCCGTGGCGCCGCGCCAGTTCATCGGCCTGCGCATCGGAGAGCGCGCCGTCGATCTCGGCCACGATTTCGTTGGCGACGGTGCGCAGATTGAGCGCGGCCTGCGAAGCGTCGCGGCGCGGGATGTTGTTTCCGTTTTTGCCCGACGGCGCCGCTGCCGCCCCCATCGGACGACGACACCGGCTGATCCGCAGCATCCGCCGTCGCGATAGCCATCGCTGCAGGGCGGATAGATGTTGGGGCGAATAGCGCACATAGGGAAGCGTCGATCCCGCACCGATCCGCGGCACCGATCTGACCGGGGTCGTCCTGCTGATCGCCACTGTCCTGCCGGTGATGGTCGGGTTGCGCCGGGCTGCCAAGCTCGGATTGATGCGCGGCAAGCGCGGGGCGATGTTGAAGCTGGGCGAGCGCATGATGCTTTGCGCGTGAACCGCCGCGCCGTCGAACGATGCAAACAGCCATGCGGCGGCGATCAATGCCAGTGCCGCGCGCCGCGCCATCATCCGCCAATTGGCGCCATCGTGGATCATGGGACCTCGGGCCTATGCGTTGCCGGCTCGATGACGCCGTCGCGCCTTACGGCGTCGCCACCGCGAGACTGACGATCTTCTCGCTTTGCAGCCTGCTCATCAGACCGGCGATTTCATCCTTGCTCATCGCCCTGCTGCCAAATTGCAGCCGAAACATGCCGCCCTTGGCGCCATCGACGATCGAGGCCTGATAGTGGTCGAGCAGCGCCGTGATGTCGGCGACGCGCGCGTCCGGCGCGAACCGCACCAGCGCGCGCGGCGGCGCTGCCGCCCCCGAGGTCGCGGGTGATGGGCTCGTTGGTGCTCAACGACGCGGTCTGGAACGAGGCGGGCTGGTTCTTCATCAGCACCGCGCCGATCACGCCGGCCTGCAGCAGCAGCGCCAGCGCGCCCAGGCTCGCCGACCAGGCCAGTGTCCGCGGCGAGAGGCTTCGCGAAAAATCCGGCGAACCGCGCGGAGATACTGAGCGACAGCGACGGCTTGCGCGCCGGCTCCGCGTCGATCGCCGCAAACAGCTTCTGCATGGCGCGCGCGGACGGCGCGCCAAGGCTTTCATTGAGATCGATGGTCTCGGCGTACTCTTCGCCGGATCACGGCATATTGCCTGGCGAGCTCGGGATCGCGGGCGAGCGCCTCGTCGACGCGGCGGGCATCGCGCGCATTCAGCGTGCCGGCCGCATGCCAGGGCAACAGCATTTCTATTTCACTGGGCTCTTGCTCCAGCATTTTTTTGCTCGCTGCCATCATGGCCAACCTCGCTCCACGCCGGCTGCCTTCAGCAGTTCGGCCAATTTCTTGCGCGCATAAAACAAGCGCGTCTTCACGGTGTTCTCCGGGATGCCGACGATTTCGGCCACCTCTTCCACGGATTTCTCGTGGTAGTAGACGAGATCGACGATCTCCCGATGCTCCGGCGAAAGTGCGGTCAGGCACTTGCGCAACGCTTCACTGGTATCCTTCTTCTGCACCGCCACTTCCGGATCGTCGGACGCATCCTCGATCGCATTGGCGGCCTCATCGTCCAGTTCAACGTCCTTCCTGCGGCGCAGCGCAGACAGGGCCTTGAATCGCGTAATCGCCAGGAGCCAGGTGGAAACGGCGGATCGGCCTTCGAACTTGCCGGCCTGACGCCACACATCGAGAAACACCTCGCTGATGAGGTCTTCCGCAACCTGTTCGTCCCGCACCAGCCGAAGCCCGAAACGGAACACCCTGACATGGTGCCTGTCCGTACAGCACCTGCATGGCGAGCCGGTCGCCTTGGGCGATCCGAGCGATCAGGACGTCGTCCGAGGCCGCCTGTGTCGCACTCAATGGCCGTCTCGCAAGGTTGGTCGGATTGGGCTGGCGGGTGGTTCGATGGGAAAGGCAAGATTCTTCAAATTATAGCAATAGGCCGGTCTGAATCTGTGATTTACCCCACAGAACGGCGATTGCCGGGCTGGCCGTTGCGGGCCGGACGATGATCGAGGCCATGAAATCGGTATCATAATACAGCAATACTTTCTACGCGCTCCAGATCACGACCGCCGACCGACCTTATCAAGGCTTGGCGCGCAAACCAGCATTTGTGACCGACCGCCACCGGTTCCCGCGGCTCCGCCTGCTGCGTCACATTGCCCGGAGCTGGGCTGATTTCCACTGTCAAACAACGGCAAAGCCGGCTGTTGGAGGTCCGGGACTCGGCTGCCAAAGATACCAAACCTAAAGGCTTTCCCACTTAGATTTGCGGCGAGTTCCATCAATGGCGAAACCATGGACCACGTTGCGCCCGCGCTCTGCGAATCCGATTGCGGCTGAACTGGAAGGCGTTGATCTCGAAGCCGTCGGCGAGGGCATTGTCGCGCCGCGCTCGGGCAGCGCCGGCAATCATTGGCGGCCCAGGTCGGAAGTTATGTCGCTCGGTGCGGGCGTTCTTCTGGTTTACGCGCATGCCGGCACGATCTCGATGGCCATTCCATCGATGTTCTTCCTGTGCGGCGTTACCCTGATCGGGCTTTTTGCCGTCCTGTCCGAAACGCATTTCACCGACCGTTTTGAAGATCATCACCTGACCGTATGCCAGGTGGTCGGCCATGTCGTGATCCAGCTCGGATTTCTGCTGGCCGCGCCAGAGATCGGCTACGCATTTCTGAACGTCCTGTTCCTGATTTTCGGAGTTGCCTCGCTGCAGATGACGCCGCGTCAGGCGGCGATTTCGTGGATTTTCACGGTGGCATGTGTCGCTCCGATTTTCCTGTTTGCTCCGATTGCCCATCGGCATGCCTTTTGCCACGACGACGGAGCGTCTCGCCGCGGCGCTGGTGCTTCGTCCTTACGATCGGGCAATGCGCCTTCGTCGGACTGTACGGCAACTCGCTGCGCAAGAAGCTGTACAAGCGCAGTGCCGAGCTTGCCGAGGCCAACAAGCGCATCGAAGAGCTCGCCGAACTCGACGAACTGACCGGCTCGTTCAACCGCCGCTGCATCATGCGGATGCTGGATGACGAGATCGCCCGCGCCGATCGCGTCAAGACGCCCCTGCTCGATCGCGCTGATCGATCTCGACTGGTTCAAGCGCATCAACGACGCCTACGGCCATCCCACCGGCGACGAGGTGCTCAGGACATTCGCCATCACCGTATTCGCCAACATCCGCAATATCGACAGGTTCGGCCGCTACGGCGGCGAGGAATTCCTGCTGGTGCTTCCCGATACGCCGGATGACGAAGCCGCGCGCATCCTCGACCGGCTGCGCAGCGATCATCGCCGATCTCGACTGGAGCGCGTTCTCGCCGGGCATGCGGGTGACGATTTCCGCCGGCGTCGCGACGCTGCAACCGGATGAAAGCGCCGGACACATTTCTCGCGCGCGCCGACAGCGCGCTCTACACAGCCAAGGCACGGGGACGCAACCGCATCGCCAGCGCCTGATCCCGCTATTCACGTTTCCGGAGACGAAGAAACCGTCGCCGGTCTGTACGCCGAACACTCCAGGATAGAGTCATGAGTTCGAAATCCAGCCTCCACTTCCGAAAGTCTGCTCGACGAATTGCAGACCACGCTCGCGCATGGAACCGTCGCGCGCCGGGTCGAAACCCTGCGCCGCGTCACCGATCTCTTCATCAACGGCGCGGTGGACTATTCGAACGAACAGATCGAGCTGTTCGACGACGTCTTCCAGTGCCTGATCGAGTCACATCGAGAGTTCCGCCAAGGCGCTGCTCTCCAACCGTCTTGCCCCGATCGACACCGCGCCGCCGCTCACCATCCGCGCGCTGGCATTCGACGATCTGATCGAGGTCGCCGCTCCGGTACTGTCGCGGTCGGAACGGCTCGACGACGAAGCGCTGATCGAGACCGCGCGCAACAAGAGCCAGGCGCATTTGATGGCGATATCGACGCGCAGGGTGCTGAGCGGCGCCGTCACCGACGTGCTGGTGCTGCGCGGCAATGACGAGGTGATCCAGAGCACCGTCAACAATCCCGGCGCGGAATTTTCCGAGCGCGGCTTCACCCGGCTGGTCAGCCGCGCCGAGGGGGACGACAATCTCGCGACCTGCATCGGCCTGCGCCCGACCATGCCGCGGCATCTCTACCTGAAATTGCTCGCGAAGGCCTCCGCGACGGTGCGGGCTCGGCTCGAGGCCGCCAACCCGCCGCATGGCCGGGGACGTACCGACCGCGGTGCGGGAGGCGACGCGGCGCGCGCGTTCGGCGCCATCGGCCGTCACCCAGCGAAACCGCCATCGCCCATGCGCTCGTCAAATCGCTCTACGAGGACGGCAGGCTCGACGAGCATCAGGTGGCGGCGTTCGCCGAAGCCGGCAAGTTCGACGAAGCCAACGCCGCGATCGCGGCGCTCGCCAACGTGCCGGTGTCGATCGCCGAGAACATGATGGTGGAAACCCGCGCCGAGGGCGTCATGATCCTGGCCAAGGTCTCGGGGATGTCGTGGTCGACCGTCAAGGCGATCATCAACATGCGCGACGATCTCGTCGGGATTGGAGCCGACCGATCTTGAGGCCTGCAAGGCCACCTACGAACGGCTGCGGCCCTCGACGGCGCAACAGGTGCTGCGCTTCCACCGCATGCAGCAGACTGCAGCCCCGGCGGCCTGAGTGGGCAACACATCTGTTGTCGGCCCGGCTCGCGCTCGCGGCGGTCGCCTGGCGAGAAGGACACGCGCTAAAGTCTGAGCACCTTCGATCCCGCCAGCGCGCCGATCGCGGTGACGAGCGCGGTGGCGATCGTGTACCAGGTCGCCACGAACAGCGGTAAATCGTCGGTGCAGTGCGAGGCATACAGCGTCGCCGCCAATCCCGCCGACAACAGCCCGGCGATGCGCGCCGGCGAGCGCGGGCCGCGCCGGCGCGCCGTGGCGCAGGCCGACCAGCGCCGCCGCCAGCAGCGGCAGCGACAGCAGCGGAATAGCCGTCATGCAAACCCGCGAATTGCTGCCGATCAGGCGCGTCATCATCGGCAGCCGCTGCGGCATCATCATCTCGCATGCGATCCCGACGGCGAGAATTCCGACCGGGATCAGCCAGCAACCATGCCCAGCCGCGCAGCGAGGCTTCCGGCCGCGACAGATGCAGGCTGACCGCGATGGCCGAAATCGCCAGCGCCAGCGTCACCAGCGAACTTCAGGTCGAAGAACGGATTATGCATCGCCGTCATGACATCCGGCCGAACGCCGAGCGCCGCAAAGAACATCGCCAGCGAAACCGGCGCCGCGGCGAGCAATGCCAGCGCCAGCACGAGCCCGACCGGCCGCGCACGGTGCGCGTTATCGGCGGCGAGAGTTCGAATGAGCTGATCGGTTTCCATGGTCATTGTTCCCGCAATTTGGCGGTAAGGCTGGCAAGCCCGCGATGCAGCGCCACGCGCACCGCTCCCTCGCTCATCGCGAATTTCGCCGCGGTGTCCTTGATCGATGCGCTGTCGACCGCGATCGACTGCAATACCTCGCGCTGCCGCGCCGGCAGCGATTGCAGCTGGGCCGCGACCTCGCTTGCCGGAGCGGTCTCCGCAGCCGGCTCGCTCGGGATCGTCTCGGCGAAATCGTCGATGTTGACGAAAACCCGCCGGCCGCGGCGGCGCAGCGAATCGATCAGCTTGTTGCGGGCGATCGCAAACAGCCACGGCGCGAACGGTGCGTCGGCGTCCCAGGTATGCCGCTTCAGATGCACCGCCAACAAAATGTCCTGCACGATATCCTCGGATTGATCGACCGGCTGACCGGCCCGCGCCAGCCCGCGGCGCGCCGCGGCCCGCAGCACCGGCGTGACGGCCTTGAGCAGGCGATGATACGCCGCATCATCGCCCGAAATGGCCAACCGCATCAGGCCGGTCCATTCGTCTTCACGTTCGCGCACGCGCGCTCCTACACTGCAATTCGGTCGATCTTTCAATTTGTTACACTTTGAGGCTTCAATCACGAAGTCGTGATCTATCACCTCAAAGACGATGCAATTTTCGCGTCCCGCTTGGGAATCACGAGCTGCGAATTCCGCACTGCCAGGCTGATAACATTGATCGGTCCGGCTGGCACTCGCCGCATTTTTTTCAGAGGGTTTCGCCAGCTGGCGATCTCGAAATGCCGGGCCAGGCACCGTGCGGTTGCCCCGCTTTTGCCCGGACTCGCCCGAAGATTCCCTTTTTTTGCCGCGCTGTGGACACGCCCTGGGGTCTCATTTCGCGTTTGGGGGCTGGCAAATGGGGAGATTGCCAAATGAAAATCAAAGCCAGCGGGCACTCGGCATTGATACTGGCCGCAGGGCTCTGGGTATGTTTCGCGGGGCCATCGCAAGCCGCGGCAGCCGACCGATGCCACGGCCGCAAGCTCGAACTGCGGGGGCACCGATTGCACTCAACAAATACACCAGGCACAGCTCGCACCATTGGAGACGGTACGCACACCATAAATCCAGCAAGGTGGCGCTGAAATCCACCGACGACAAGAAAGCCGCCGCCACCGATGTCGCGGCCGACGACGCCGACAAATCATCGACGCCTCCCTCATCGTCCGAGATACCGCCATCGGTCGCCAACGCCAATGCCCAATTGGCGGCCTCCGACTCGCCAACCGAGCGACGCCGCCCAGGCCATGTCGGTGCGGGCCGGCGATATTCTGCAGAGCCGCGCCGAACAATCCGGCTGACACGCAGCCCGACCGCGGAATCCCAGGTCGTCGCCGCTGATCAGCTCAACGATGTCGATCGCGCGCTGCACGAAGGCAACCCGCCGGCGGCGCCGATCGCCATGGCCTCCGCCGAGCCGCCCGTGGCCTCCGCCGCAGCGCCCGTGGTGGCCGGCAGCGCGGCCAGCAGCAGCGACAGCACCTGGGACCGAGACCTCCCTGATCGGGAAAATCTTCATCGGTTTCGGCGCACTGCTGACGATGGCCTCCGCCGCGCGCATGTTCATGGCGTGAGCGCGCCTTCCGTCCCGGACGCCGCACCGCGTCCGGGACGCGCAGATTCGGCCGAGCGTGAAATTCGTCCCACTTGAAGCCCATCCCGCCAGCGGGCACATTGCCCGCGAAATCAGGCGCGGGGTGGACCATGAGCACGTTCGAATACATCATCGTCGAAAGCAAAGGCGCGGTCGGCATCATCACGCTCAACCGCCCGAAAATGCTCAATGCGCTGTCCTTCGGCGTGTTTCGCGAGATCGCCGCCGCGGTCGACGACCTCGAAGCCGATGACGAAATCGGATGCATCCTGTTGACCGGCGGCGAAAAGGCCTTCGCCGCGGGCGCCGACATCAAGGAAATGCAGCCGAAAACCTTCATCGACATGTTTTCCAGCGATTTCATCGCGATCGGCGGCGACCGCGTCGCCAATTGCCGCAAACCGACGCATTGCCGCCGTCAGCGGCTATGCGCTCGGCGGCGGCTGCGAACTGGCGATGATGTGCGACATCATCATCGCCGCCGACACCGCGAAATTCGGCCAGCCGGAAATCACGCTCGGCACCATTCCCGGCATCGGCGGAACCCAGCGGCTGACGCGCGCGATCGGCAAATCCAAGGCGATGGATCTGTGTCTCACCGGCCGAATGATGGACGCCGCCGAAGCGGAGCGCTCGGGTCTGGTGAGCCGCATCGTGCCCGCGGACAAATTGATGGAGGAAGCGCTGGCGATGGCGGAAAAAATCGCCTCGATGTCGCGTCCGGCGGCCGAGATGGCAAAGAGCGCCGTCAACCGCGCGTTCGAGACGCCGTTATCCGAGGGGCTCAATGTCGAACGCGACCTGTTTCACTCGACCTTCGCACTGGAGGATCGATCCGAGGGCATGGCGGCATTCATCGCCAAGCGCAAGCCGGTGAACAAGAACAGGTGAAGCAAGCGGTATTGATGGTTTCGCGTCATTGCGAGCGAAGCGAAGCAATCCAGACCGCTGCGCCAAAGACTGGTCCCGACGTCGCGGATGATATCCTCCGCGATCGCCTCGGGGTCGGAGAACATTTTCGGCATCGAATGAAAGCCTGGGCGCGATTGGAAGCCAGCGCCCGGAATCGGACACCGGCCACCTGCAGCCATAGCGTATTTGCCTCCGATATTCGTCTGTGACGAACCGGCAACAGGTGCTGGATTGACTGCCGGCTTGACCGGTCTCGCAAGCCTTGGGACATTGACTTTTGATGGTCTGCCGCGGTCGGTCCGATGCTTCAATTCGGACCTGATACGCCGCCGCAAGCGTTCCGAAGCGCAAAATCAAGAACACAAAAACGCACAAGGGAGAAAGCCGATGCTTACCAGACGCGCTATCCTTCTTGCCTCCATCGCGGCCGGAGTAGCCATGCCCAACCGAACCGTCCTTGCGAAAGCGGCACAGCCGTCGACGCCGGTGAATTTCGACATTCCCGCCGGCGCCTGCGATTGCCACACCCACATTCACGGCGACCCCGAGAAATTCCCGTTCTTCGCAGGAAGGGTCTACACCCCCGAACCGGCATCGCCCGAAGAAATGGCGGCACTGCACAAGGCGCTGCACATCGAGCGCGTCGTAATTGTCACCCCAAGCGTCTATGGCCCGGACAATTCGGCAACATTGTTCGGCATCAAGGCACGCGGCGCGACCGCGCGCGGCGTTGCCGTCATCGACGGCAAAACCCCGGACAGCGACCTCGACGCCATGAACCAGGCGGGCATCCGCGGTATCCGGCTCAATCTCGCAACAGGCGGGGTCAGCGACCCCGCCGTTGGCCGCGCGCGCTTTCAGGCCGCCGTTGACCGCGTCAAGAACCGCAACTGGCATATCCAGATGTTCACGGATCTGGCGATGATCTCCGCGATCAAGGAGCTCGTCGCGGTTTCCCCGGTGCCGGTCGTGTTCGACCATTTCGGCGGCGCCCGTGCCACGCTCGGCCTCGAACAGCCAGGTTTTGCCGACATGCTGGACCTGGTCCGGACCGGGAAAGCCTATGTGAAGATCTCCGGCGCCTATCGGGCCTCCAGCCTCGCGCCGGATTATCCCGATGTGATCCCGCTCGCCCGCGCGCTGATAACAGCGAATTCCGATCGGATCATCTGGGGCAGCGATTGGCCGCACCCGGATTCGGTCACCCCACCCGGAAAGAAGCCGACCGACGTGACGCCGCTGCTTCAGATCGACGACGGCCGCCTGCTCAACCAGCTCCCGGTATGGGCGCCGGACGCGGCGATCCGAAAAAGGATTCTGGTCGACAACCCGGCACGGCTTTACGGCTTCTGAGAGCTGTTTTCTGAAACTATCAATGGCGCTCCGGCCATTGCGGCGGGTGACTGCCGAGCGGCATCGCCGGGCGCGCCCAGAATGCGGGCGTTGCCGACAGCGCGGCCGAATGACGGACGGACCGCAGCGGACCGAAGCCGGAAGGGGTTTCCTCGATAAAGCGCTGCACCGTGTCGCCCCTCAAATCCTCAGTCTTGAGACCGTCGGCCACGCGGCCGAGATTCCACAGCCAGCGCCCGGTCTGCGCCAGCGACACGCGGACATGCCAGCTGCCGCCCTCGCGCGATTGGCGCGCCCGCGCCATCATCGCGCCGAACGCCATCAGGTAGCCGCTGGCGTGATCGAGCATTTGCGCCGGCAATTCCTTCGGCCCGTCGACGCCGGCGGCCTGGCCCTCGGCGTGATTGAAGCCGGTGGCCGTTTGCACCAGCGAGTTAAAGCCGCGCCGTTCCGCCCACGGCCCGGAATGGCCATAGGCCGACAGCGACACGTAGACGATGCCGGGGCTGATCCGCGCCGCATCCTGCGGCGAGAAGCCCAGCACTGCCAGCGAGCGCGGACGATAACCTTGCGAGAAAATATCCGCACTCGCCAGCAGGTCGCGTAAGCGGGCCCGCCCCTGTTCGCTCTTGAGTTCGACGAAGCTCGTGAGCTTGCCGCGGCCGGTATCGATGGTGAGCCATGGAATCGCGGGCAGATCGGGACCGGAAATCAGGAGGACGTCGGCGCCATGCGCCGCCAGCGTGCGTCCCGCGACGGGACCGGCGATCACCCGCGACAGATCCAGCACGCGCAGCCCGGCAAGCGGGCGGTCGCCGGCAGGCCATGGTTTTGGCTCGGCCTCGCCGATTTTCTCGATCGAGATCGGAGGCAATTCGGCAAGCGCCCTGGCCTGGGGCAGCGCTGACCATTCTTCATACGAGCGCATCAGCGCCACGACGCAGCCGCCGGCATAGGCCGCGGTCTCGAATGCCTCGCCGTCCCACTGCAGCAGCGCGGCCTGAACATCATCGCGCTCCGGCTTGCAGTTCAGGACCTTGCAGACGGCGTCGCGGTGATGCGGGAAATTGGTGTGCAGCCGCACGAAACGTTGATCGCGGGTTTTGTAGATCCCGGCGATGGCATCCCAGGCGGGCCCTGGCGGCTTGCCATCGACGCGCAGGTAACGCTCGGAGCGGCATTCGACGACGGCATGCTGCATATCGACCGCGACATGCTGCGACTGCCTGCTGCGCAGTTTCCATATTTGCGCGGCGGCAAGTCCGGTCGCGGCGATGCTGGCCTGCGCCGCGGCGGCGACGCGAAACGACGACGGCAGTTGCGGCTCTTCGCCGGTCAGCGTGACGGTGTTGAGTGCGGAAGGATCGCCGCCCGCCAGCGTCCACAGATCAGCAAGGATTTCACGAGGCGGTTGCATGGCATGATTCCCGAGAAGGCACCGCGACATTATCATGTGGTTTGCCGGCGCCACCATATTGGCAACCGTCACGGAGGGCGGTGGTTACTCAATGAAAGTCCCGCGAGCGCG
Organism: uncultured Pseudomonadota bacterium; assembly: GCA_963729395.1. GTDB lineage: Bacteria > Pseudomonadota > Alphaproteobacteria > Rhizobiales > Xanthobacteraceae > Bradyrhizobium. The sequence continues at coordinate 82,206 of CAVSOS010000009.1, forward strand.
GCAGGATGCGCACGTTGCGCGGATGACGGATTTTCTGGGCCGGATTGTCAGGGTGCTGGCGCTGGTCATCATGCAGCGGTTCGATCAGCGCCGGGCCGACCGGCACCGCATGTTTCCGGTGGAACGCGTCATTGGCCAGATTCATCAAATCATGCGAGCGATCGAACAGTCGCTGGGCGACCAGATGCGTCACCTGTTCCGGGCTGCTCTGAATATAGCCTTCGACCAGAATGAGCCGCGCGCCCATCACTTCCTTGCGAAAACGTTCCATCACCTTTGGCCACACCACGATATTGGCGATGCCGGTTTCGTCCTCCAGCGTCATGAAGACGACGCCCTTGGCGCTGCCCGGACGCTGCCGCACCAGCACCACGCCGGCGCAGCGGACATGACACCTGTCCCTGTCATGGCGGACGCCGGCGCAGGCGATGACGCTTTCTCTGGTAAACATCGGCCGCAAAAATTCCATCGGGTGGCCCTTCAGCGACAGCCGGATGGTTTGATAATCGGCCACCACCTGCTCCGGCAGCGGCATGCCAGGCAAGGGCTGCGCCTTCTCGTCCGGCTGTTCGCGCGCGGTGGCGATTTCGAACAACGGCAGCGGCACGTCATCCGGCAATCGCCGCACCGCCCATAGTGCTGCGCGGCGGTCAAGCCCGATCGAGCGAAACGCATCGGCATCCGCCAGCAGAATCAACGCACGCTTCGGCAGCGCCGTGTCGCGGGCGAAATCCTCCAGCGAGGTGAAGGGGCGGCGCGCCCGCGCGGCGACGATGCGCTCGGCCCAATCCTCTGCTTTCGGCTTGCCGCTTCCTTGTCTCAGAAACTCCTCATCCGGATCGGCCCATTTGAATCCGTCGATCTGCCGGAAGCCGAGCCGCAACGCATGATAATTCCCGCTTTGCTCTTCCAGCGTGTTCTGCGCATGACTGAACGACACATCGATCTCGCGCACCTCGACGCCGTTCTTGCGCGCATCGCCGACGATCTGCGCCGGCGCATAGAAACCCATCGGCTGCGAATTCAGCAAGCCGCAAGCGAACGCATCGGGATGAAAATGCTTGAGCCATGACGAGACATAGACCAGTTGCGCGAAGCTCGCGGCGTGGCTTTCGGGGAAGCCATAGCTGCCAAATCCCTTGATCTGATCGAAGCAGCTTTTCGCAAATGCCGGATCATAGCCACGATCGATCATGTTGCTGACCATCTTGGATTCGAACTTGCCGATGGTGCCGACATTGCGGAACGTCGCCATGGCCCGGCGCAGCCCGTTGGCTTCTTCGGATGTGAATTTCGCGGCCTCGATGGCGATACGCATCGCCTGCTCCTGGAACAGCGGAACGCCGAGAGTTTTGTGCAGGACGTCTTTAAGCTCGTTTTTATTTCCGCCCTTAGGGTATGGATATTCTATCTCCTCCGGGTTCATTTTGCGCCGCTTTAAGTACGGATGCACCATGTCGCCCTGGATCGGACCGGGCCGCACGATGGCGACCTCAATGACGAGATCGTAGAACGTTCGCGGCTTCAGGCGCGGCAGCATGTTCATCTGGGCACGGCTCTCGACCTGGAACACGCCGAGCAACTCGCCCCTCTGAAGCATTTGATAAACTTCGTCATCATCCTTTGATTTGATATCGGCCAGTTCGTAACGCGTGCTTTTATGATCTGCAATAAGGTCAAAGCATTTGCGGATGCAGGTCAGCATCCCCAGCGCCAGCACATCGACCTTCATCATGCTCAGGGCATCGACATCGTCCTTGTCCCATTCGATAAAGGTGCGATCGTCCATCGCGGCATTGCCGATCGGCACATAGGTATCGAGCCGGTCCTGCGTCAGCACGTAACCACCGACATGCTGCGACAGATGGCGCGGAAATTCGATCAGTTCGGTTGCAAGTTCGACCGCGAGTCCGACCATCGAGTTCCCGGGATCAAGCCCCGCCTGCCTGACCTGCATGTCGTTGAGGCCCTCGCCCCAGCTTCCCCACACCGTATCCGCCAGTGCCGCGGTGACATCTTCGGTCAGTCCCAGCGCCTTGCCGACATCGCGGATCGCGCTGCGCGGCCGGTAATGAATCACCGTCGCAATAATCGCGGCGCGATGACGACCATATCTTCGATAGACATATTGCATCACCTCCTCGCGCCGCGAATGCTCGAAATCGACGTCGATGTCGGGCGGCTCCAGCCGTTCCTTGGAAATAAAGCGCTCGAACAAGAGATCGACCTTGGTCGGATCGACGGAAGTAACGCCGAGAACGTAGCACACGGCTGAGTTCGCGGCCGATCCCCTGCCCTGGCAGAGGATATTTTGGCTGCGCGCATAACGGACGATATCGTGCACGGTGAGAAAATAATGCGCGTATTCAAGCTCGGCGATAAGATCGAGTTCTTTTCTCAAGGTAACACGAAGCGCGTCATCAACTCCGTTGGGAAAATATTGATGGGCTCCCGCCCATGTCAGGTCTTCCAGATGCTGCTGCGCGGTCTTGCCTGATGGCACCGGCTCGTCGGGATACTGGTATTTGAGCTGATCAAGCGAAAAATCGATGCGGCCGGCAAACCGCATGGTTTCCGCGATCGCCTCCGGCACATCGCGAAACAGCCGCGCCATTTCATGCGCAGGCTTGAGATGGCGTTCCGCATTGGCTTCGAGGCGCTTGCCGATGGCATCGATGGTGGTCTTCTCGCGAATGCAGGTCAGAACATCCTGCAAGGGGCGGCGCGCGGGATGGTGATACAGCACCTCGTTGGTGGCCAGCAGCGGCACGCCCGCCGCCGCGGCGATGCGATGAAGCCGAACCAGACGACGCCGGTCATCGCCGCGATACAGCAGGCTGGCTGCAAGCCACACGCCATCCGCGCGGCTGTGCCGCAATTGATCCAGAACCTTGAGCGCTTTTGTCGTCTCGAAGCGATGCGGAGGCGTCAGAACCAGAAGCTGCCCTTCGGCGAATTCCAGGAGGTCATCGAGCTTCAGATGGCATTCGCCCTTGTCGGTATCGTCCCCGCGCTTGCCGCGGGTCAGTAACCGGCAGAGCCGGCCATAAGCTTCCCGATTGGCCGGATAGACCAGAATATCCGGCGTATCGTCCATGAAGACGAGGCGCGAACCGATCAGCAGCTTCGGCTTGTAGTTGACCTCGGGATTGCCGAGTTCCTTGTAAGCCCGCACCACGCCTGCCAGCGTGTTATGGTCGGCAATGCCGATGACCGGAAGACGCAACTCGCTCGCCCGATGCACGTAATCCTGCGGGTGCGATCCGCCGCGCAGGAACGAAAAATTCGTGGTGATTCCGATCTCGGCATAAGCAGGGATGTTCATGCGAACAGCCCATGCACGAACCAGTTGGAAGCCGCCGGCTTGCCCTCTTTGTCAACGAGTTCGCTGCCGTAAAGGCCGTCGCGGTAAATCCAGAAGCGCAATCCGGCCTCATCCTCGACACGGAAATAATCGCGCGTCAGGGTCTGGCCGTTGTGCTTCCACCATTCCATGGCGATACGCTCAGGACCCTCGATCCGGACCACCTCATGGGTGGCACGCCGCCAGGTAAAATGGTGCGGAGGCCCGTCAGGAACCGTGGCAAAAGGCACCTTGATGGGCTCCGGCTTTTCGAAAAGCCGCAGCGGACGCAATGGCGGTTCATTCTCCACACGGGCTGGCCAGGTCGCCTGCACCGCCGTGGCCAGATGATGCTGCGCCGGTGCTGCCGCCACCGCACGCTCCGGAATATGGCTGTCCTGCGGCAGGTGCACGACCACGCGCCGCCCGCCGATGCGCGCGGCGATGCGGTCGATCAATGCCGCCAGTTCGTCATTGTCATGCACCTTGGCATCGAGATCGCGCTGCTGCTGCACGACGATTTCCGTGCGGCTGGCGGACAGGCGAACGAGATCGAATCCGAAACCGGGATCGAGCGGATCGTTCAGGGCATCGAGCCGTTCGCAAAACAGGCGGTCGATCACCTCGCCCTTGGTCACGGGTTGTCCGGTATCCACAACAATCGCGCGAACCGCGCCATCGGTGCGAAAAAAATTGGCTTCCAGCCGCCGCGCGCCCTTGCCTTGCTGCGCCATCGCCACGACCAGCATCTGCGCCAGCCGGGACAATGTCGCGGATATCACCGCATCGGTCGCCACCGGCTCGGCGAAACGCTTCTCCACGATGTAATCCGGCAGCGGCTTGCGGGGACTGATCGGCGCATCGCCTTGCCCCAGCGCCTGTTCCAGCAGGGTCGTGAAGTCAGCACCGAATCTTGCGGTGATTTCATGACGCGCGCGGCAGGCGACATCGCCGATGGTTTTCAGCCCGGCGCGGCGCAAGCCATTGGTTATCGCATCATCGGCGCCCAGCGCCGACACCGGCAGCGGCTTGACTGCATCAGCTTCCCCGCCATCACCGACGATGCAACCATGGAGGTGACGATTCATCGTCCGCGCACACACCGAGGTTCCGGCGATGGCGGCGCTGACGGCAAAACCTTGAACGGTCAGTACACCACACACCCGTCGCATCATCGCGGCCTCGCCGCCGAACAAATGGGCACAGCCGGTGATGTCGAGAAACAGGCCATGCGGAGAATCGATCGCCACCAGCGGCGTGAAACGATCGCACCAGTCGGCAATGGCATTCAGCGTCCTGGCGTCGGCAGCTTCATCGGCATCGAACACCCTTAATTGCGGGCAGATGGCGCGGGCGTTGGCGAGCGGCAGGCCGATCTCAAGCCCGAGATGGGCTGCGGCATCATCGAGTGCGGAAATCTGCAGCGCGTTGTTTTGTTTGGCGACGACAATACTGGGCTGATCGCCAGGGTTCTGTTTTGACGGGTTTACTTCACGCCAACCGGTACCCGCTTCGCTCGAAAACGCATTATCCGGCGCGGCGTTGCCGCGCGAGAGCTGGCGCTTGATGCGGTCGGTGGGCAGGCGCGGCAGCCACAGGCTGAGAATACGCCGCCGGTTTCTCGAAAAGGCACTCATCACATTTCCATTCCATGATCCACCGCCCAACAGGGCCATGACGGTTGCGGACAAGCTGCGCATCGAACATCGGCGCCCCCCAGGCCGGCCGTGAAGGCGCGGCGGGCGGCGAATGCGCCGCGTGCACGATCCATCTTGTTTCCGCCGTTGAAGGCAACGGCTCAGCCGCCACTCGCAGCAACAGACCGGTGACGCCGGACGCTCGCGCGGCCAATGTCAGCTTGCGGCTGGCGACGAGATCGAGCTGTCGCGCTGCCCCCCAGACTTCCAGCACGACGACGCCAAGCGCATCGCAGGCGAGCGCGTCGGCAGCTGCCCGCAACGCGGAGTCCACATCCGCCGCGCGCACCGTCACCAGGAGGCGTGGATCAAGACCGAGTTCGGCCAGTCCGCTCATCGACAGCGCACCCGATTCGATTTCAGTGAAATCCTGACGTACCCACACCAAAGGCCGCCGGACCATTGCCCGTCCCGCCAGCCCCACGACGAACCCGGTCGCCGCCCCGCTCTGGCGTCCCTCGGCAAACACCTCATGCACCGCGCCGATGGCCAAGCCCCCCTGCAGCGTGGCATCGGCATCCGCATGACCCAGTGTCACCCTGCCCGGCCTGTATTCATCGCCAGGCGTCTCGATGCGCTCGATACTGCCGCGCAAACTCGCAAGCGTGTTCGTGCGTGCGGCGGCGCATGATCCGCCAAAGTGTGAGCGGTTTGGCGACAAGATCATGCGCCCTTTCAATAAAATGGGGAGCGCGCTCGGACGCAAAACCGGTTCCCGTTTTTGCTGATCGCGCTCGTGCATGCGCGCCGCTCCTCAGAAATGTTGAGCCGTCTGGTTTTGAACGAACCCGGGATTTTTGAATGAACCCGCGGCTGGCTCATTTGTTCATGATATGTTCTAATATAAAGCTAACATCATCCGCGGAGTCAATCCGCAGCGGGATTTAAGTTTTTCTCAAGCAAAATCAAAGGAATCCGACGATGGACGTGCAACGTAAGCTAGAAATCCTGGCCGATGCTGCCAAATACGACGCGTCCTGCGCCTCCAACGGCACCGAGCAACGCGATAGCCGCGACGGCAAAGGCCTTGGCTCGACCGCTCCGGGCATGGGCATCTGCCATTCCTACGCGCCGGATGGACGCTGCATTTCGCTGCTGAAGATCCTGCTGACCAACGCCTGCAATTACGATTGCCTCTATTGCGTCAACCGTGCCACCAGCAACGTGCCGCGCGCCCGCTTCACGGGTCGATGAAGTGGTGAAGCTGACGATCGACTTTTATCGCCGCAATTATATCGAAGGCTTGTTTCTGTCCTCCGGCATCATCCGCAGCGCCGACTACACCATGGAGCAGGTGGTGAACGTCGCGCGCCGATTGCGCGAGCAGCATCACTTCCGCGGCTACATCCATCTCAAAACCATTCCGGAAGCCGACGAGGCGCTGATCGCGGAAGCCGGCAAATATGCCGACCGCCTCAGCATCAACATCGAAGTACCGGAAGAGACAAGTCTGGCCAAACTGGCGCCGGAAAAGGACGTGCGTGCGATCCGCCGCACCATGGGCCGGCTGCGTTTGAAGCTCGATGAAGCGCAGGCGGGCCGCAAAGTCACGCCGAAGCGGAAATATCGGGCCGCAGTTCGCACCGGCCGGCCAGAGCACGCAGATGATCGTCGGCGCCGATGCGGCCAACGACCAGACCATCCTTACCGACCAGCGCCAATCTCTACGGCTCCTACAAGCTCAAGCGGATCTATTATTCTGCGTTCAGCCCGATCCCCGATGCCAGCCGCGCGCTGCCTTTGCTGGCGCCGCCGCTGGTGCGCGAGCACCGGCTTTACCAGGCCGACTGGCTGATGCGGTTTTACGGTTTCGACGCCGGCGAGATCGTCGATCAGGCCGAAGGCATGCTGCCGCTCGACATCGATCCCAAACTCGCCTGGGCGATGCGGCACCGCGACCGTTTCCCGCTCGACGTCGGCACCGCCAGCCGCGAGGATTTGTTGCGCGTGCCCGGCTTCGGCACCAGGGCGGTCGATCGCATCATCGCCACCCGCCACGTCACTTCCATCCGGATCGCCGATCTCGCGCGCCTGCGTATCCCCCGAAACAAGGCACTGCCGTTCATCATTCTCAGCGATCATCGCCCGCCGCCGCATCTGTTGGACAGCGCAACGCTGATGCAACGGTTCAAGCCGAAGGCGGCACAGCTCGGATTTGCGTTTTAATACAAACCGTCATGGCCGGACGTATGCCACGGCATGACGAATATAGAGACGGTATTCGAATGCACTTCATCACACTCGACCACGACACCGATTTTGATGGCTGGCGCAAAGCCGCGCGGGCGCTCGTCCTCAACGAGGTGAGCCCGTCCGACGTGACGTGGACAGCGCCAAGCCAGACGCCGGAATTATTCGCGCCCGTCGCCGCAACATCGCTGCCCGAAGTGCCACAAGCTACTTTCAGCGTCTCGGCCAAATTCGTCGAACTGGCGCAGTCCGCGATCCTGCACCGTGACATTGCACGTTTCGCAATTCTGTATCGGCTGCTGTGGCGGCTGCGCAGCCATCACGATCTGCTGGCGATCGCAACCGATCCCGATGTTTCGCAGGTTGCGGCGATGGCAAGAGCCGTGCACCGCGACCAGTACAAGATGCAGGCCTTTGTCCGCTTTCGCGAAATCGGCCGTGAGCGGAAATCGCGTTACGTCGCCTGGTACGAGCCGGAACATCGCATTGTCGAGGCCACCGCGCCATTCTTCGCGCGGCGCTTTGCCGACATGGCCTGGTCGATCCTGACCCCGGATATCTGCGCGCATTGGGAAGGCCATGTCGTCGCCTTTACGCCGGGAGTCAGCAAAGCCGCGGCCCCCTCGGAAGACCGCCTGGAAGAAACCTGGCTGCGTTACTACGCCAGCATCTTCAATCCAGCCCGGCTGAAGGTGAAGGCGATGCAGACCGAGATGCCCAAGAAATATTGGCGGAACCTGCCGGAGGCTTCGCTCATTAAGCCTCTGATCTCAGGTGCCGGACGCGCGACCAGCGCGATGATCGCGGATGCCGCCACCGATCCGCACAAATCGCAGAAAAGGCCGGAGCCGCCCGTGAAACACAAACATGTCGCATCCGCCGACGATATCGAAGCCCTCCGGCAGGCGGCCAGCGATTGCCGCGCCTGCCCGCTCTGGAAAGATGCAACGCAAACCGTGTTCGGCGAAGGCCTGCAGACCGCGCGGGTGATGCTGGTCGGCGAGCAGCCTGGCGACAAGGAGGACCTTGCCGGCAAACCGTTCGTCGGACCAGCCGGACAGATGCTCGACCGGGCGCTGGAAGAAGCCGGCATCGACCGCGCCAAGGTGTACGTCACCAACGCCGTGAAACATTTCAAGTTTGTGCCACGCGGAAAGATCCGCCTGCATCAGAAACCGAACACGTCGGAGATCAGGGCATGCCGGCCGTGGTATGAGCGCGAGCTGGCGGCAATCAAACCCGACCTGGTGGTGGCGATAGGTGCTACCGCGGCGCAATGCGTGTTTGGAAAGGTTACGCCAATCAACAAGAACCGCGGCCGCCCGATCGATCTCGAAGACGGCACCAAGGCGCTGGTGACGGTGCATCCGTCCTATCTGCTACGGCTCCCCGACGCGGAGGCCAAAGCGCTGGAATATCAGCGCTTTGTCGAAGATCTCCGAATTGCAGCCGAGCTCATGAGAAAATCGGCGCGGGCGGCATAGTCCGCGTTCGCCGCCGATCTGACTACTTTTTGCCGCCCGCTGAAACCCGGACCGCACCCGTCCCTCGGCGAACACCTCGTGCATCGCGGCCATGACGGGGCCGCCCTGCAATGCAGCATCGACGTCAACAGGACCAAGCGTCACCCTGTGAGACATGTACGCACCGCCGTACGCCTCGATGCGCTCGATGCTGCCGCGCGCGCAAACTCGCAAGCGTGTTCGTGCGTGCGCCGATCACGCTCCGCTCGCGATCGATCCCTATGACTTTCGCCAGTAATTCCAACGGGATGCAATAGCGGCCCGGAACGCCACTTCGTGGGGCTCGTTTCATGCCCCTGTCACATGCATCAAGCAAAGTCCGGGAACAGAATTTTGGAGAAATTTACCATGAGCGACGTTGCGTTACCTGGTTCGATCGAACCCGCCGCCAGAAAGGGTCCCAATCTCGACGGTGGCATCAACCCGCTGCAGGGCATCATTTACATGGGCGTAGTCGCCGCTGCCCTGTTGTTCGTCGCGTACAGCATTTATTCCGACATCGACGCCACCGGCACGCGGGTCACATCATACCTGCCGTACCTTCTGCTTTTTGTTGCCCTGCTGATCGCGCTCGGTTTCGAATTCGTGAACGGCTTTCACGATACCGCCAATGCCGTCGCCACGGTGATTTATACCCGCTCGCTGCCTGCCAATATCGCGGTGGTGTGGTCAGGCATGTTCAATCTGTTTGGCGTCTTGATGTCCTCAGGCGCGGTCGCCTTCGGCATTGTATCGCTATTGCCCGTCGAATTGATCTTGCAGGTCGGCAGCGGCGCGGGATTTGCCATGGTATTCGCCCTGCTGATCGCCGCCATTATCTGGAATGTGGGGACCTGGTATTTCGGATTGCCGGCATCGAGTTCCCACACCCTGATCGGATCGATCATGGGAGTAGGCATCGCCAACGCCCTGCTGCGCGGCCGCGATGGCACGGCCGGCGTGGATTGGTCGCAGGCAGCCAACGTCGGCAAAGCACTGCTGCTGTCGCCGCTGTTTGGCTTCGCGCTGGCCGCAGTTCTGCTCTTCGTCCTCAAGATAGTGTTGCAGCGTGCCACTCCGGCTCTGTTCGCGGAGCCGAAGGGCGATCAACCTCCGCCGCTATGGATCCGCGGTATCCTGATCCTTACCTGCACCCTGGTCAGCTTCTTCCATGGTTCGAATGACGGCCAGAAGGGCATGGGCCTCATCATGCTCATTCTCATCGGCACGGTGCCGACCGCCTATGCGCTCAACCGCGCCCTGCCGGAAAGCCAGATCGAGCAGTTCACTGCGAATTCGACCGCCGCCAGCAAGGTGATCGAAGCCAAGGCCGCTGGCCATAAAGTCTCGGGTAACCCGCGACCGGCCGTGACCAGCTACGTCGCGGAGCGCCAGATCACCGAGGGGACACTTCCGGCATTGGCGGCTCTCGTCCACGACATCAGCAACCAGGTGACCCAATACGGATCGCTCGCCAAGTTCCCTGCCGATGTCGTCGGCAACACGCGCAACGACATGTACCTTGCGTCCGAAACCATTCGCTTCCTGATGAAAGACCCGAAAAACGGACTCGGCAGCGATGAGATTGCAACCCTCAGCAGCTATAAAGGCTCGCTCGACAGCGCGACAAAATTCATTCCTACCTGGGTGAAAATCGTCGTCGCCATCGCGCTTGGCCTTGGCACCATGATCGGCTGGAAGCGCATTGTCGTCACCGTCGGCGAGAAGATCGGCAAGACCCATCTGACCTACGCGCAGGGCGCTTGTGCGGAAATCACAGCTGCTGCAACAATCGCCGCGGCTGACATATACGGGTTGCCGGTTTCGACCACCCATGTGCTCTCGTCCGGTATCGCGGGCACCATGTCAGCGAATGGGTCCGGACTGCAGTGGTCGACGATCCGCAACATCGCACTCGCCTGGGTGCTGACGTTGCCGGCCGCGATGATTCTGTCGGGTCTCCTGTATTTGCTGTTTTCCAGGCTGTTTTAATTGCGTTCTGGGCGTTGCCTCTCTCTCACTTCGCTCTGACGCAAAAGGCCCGCGCCACCCAGCGCGGGCCTTTACCTTATGCGCAACTGAAATTTGTCAACCGGCGTTACGCCGCCAGCGTGTTCTCGACCAGCTTGATCCAGTACGACGTGCCGAACACGATCGCATCGTCGTTGAAATCGTAGGCGGGATGATGCAGCCCGGCGCTGTTGCCGTTGCCGCAGAAAATGAACGCCCCCGGCCGTGACTCCAGCATATAGGCGAAATCCTCCGCGCCCATTTGCGGCGGTATCTCGTGAACATTGGTGTCGCCGGCAATTTCCTGCGCCACCCTTCTGGCCATATCCGTCGGCAAGGCATGGTTGACCGCGACCGGATAGCCCCGGTCGTAATCCAGTTCGATCTTGGCGCCTGTCATTTGTGCCACCCCGGCGACGACCTCGCGCACGCGCTTTTCGACCATTTCCCGCACCTCCGCGGTCAGCGTGCGGACGGTGCCCCTGAGCTCGGCGGTTTGCGGGATGACGTTGCGCGTGTTACCGGCGTGGAATTCGCACATCGAAACAACCGCCGATTCCAAGGGATCAACGGTGCGCGACACGATGGACTGCAAGGCCGTGACCAGTTGCGCGCCGACCAGAACGGAATCGATGCATTTGTGCGGACGCGCCGCATGTCCGCCCAGCCCTTCGATCCGGATGTCGATCGCATCCGTCGCGGCCATGATCGGACCGGACCTGATCGCAAACGAGCCGATCGGAATTCCCGGGACCATTGTGCATGCCATAGACCTCATCGATGGCGAAGCGGTCCATCAGCCCGTCCTTGATCATGGCGGCGGCGCCCGCGCCGCCCTCTTCCGCCGGCTGGAAGATCACGACGGCGTCGCCGGCAAAATTGCGGGTCTCGGTGAGATAGCGGGCCGCGCCGAGCAACATCGCGGTATGCCCGTCATGGCCGCAAGCATGCATCTTGCCCGGCGTCTTGGACGCGTAAGCGAGTTTGGTCGCTTCCTCGATCGGCAACGCATCCATGTCGGCGCGCAGCCCGATCACCTTGATATCGCCTGCGCCGGCCGGCTTGCGGCCCTTGATGACGCCGACGACGCCAGTGCGGCCAAGACCCGTCGCGACTTCGTCGCAGCCGAATTCCCTCAAACGATCCGCCACGAATGCGGCGGTGCGATGCACATCGTAGAGCAATTCGGGATGTTCATGAATATCCCGGCGCCAGGCCTGAATATCCGGTTGCAGATTGGCGACACGATTGATGATGGGCATGGGAAATCCAGGGTTTGTGTATTTTGCCCCTTCTAGCATGCCGCCACGCTCGGCCCAACACTTCCCGGCGATTGACAGAGGCCGTCACGGCCGGGCAGAAGCGCCAACGGGTCCGCGCAAAGCGCGGCCCGATGACAGGCTCCGCGCGTCTTCGCGCTAGATGTCCCGGTCACCCACCTCTGACTGAATGACGGTCAGAGAAAGACGTGGAAGTCCGGCGTAAAGCCGGGCATGACAACCGATCGCAACCTGGGCGGAAATTCAGATGCCGAAGCGGCTTGAAGGTGATTTTGACTACATCGTCGTCGGCGCGGGCACCGCCGGCTGCATCGTCGCCAACCGGCTCTCGGCCGATCCGGCCAACCGCGTGCTGATCCTGGAGGCCGGCGGCAACGACAACTGGATCTGGTTCCACATCCCGGTCGGTTACCTGTTCGCGATCGGCAACCCGCGTTCGGACTGGATGTTCAGGACCGAGCCCGAAGCCGGCCTCAACGGCCGCTCGCTGGCCTATCCCCGCGGCAAGGTGATCGGCGGTTCTTCCGCCATCAACGCCATGATCTCGATGCGCGGACAAGCCGCCGATTACGACCACTGGCGCCAGCTTGGACTTGGCGGCTGGGGCTGGGATGACGTGCTGCCGGCATTCCGGCGGCTCGAGGATCATTTTCTGGGCGAGAGCGCGCTTCATGGCGTCGGCGGCGGCTGGCGGATCGAGGCGCCGCGGCTGTCCTGGACGGTGCTCGACGCGGTCGGCACGGCCGCGGAACAAATGGGAATCCGGAAAATTCCGGATTTCAATACCGGCGACAATGAAGGCGTCGGCTATTTCCACATCAACCAGAAGCGCGGACGCCGCTGGTCTTCGGCACGGGGTTTTCTGAAGCCCGCCTTGAACCGTCCTAATCTGCGTCTTGAGACGGACGTGCTGGCCGATCGCCTGATTGTCGAGCAGGGGCGCGCTGTCGGGGTGCGCTTCATCCAGGGCGGCGAGATTGTGGAAGCCCGTGCCAGCGGCGAAGTGATCCTGTGCGCCGGCTCGATCGGATCGGTTCAGGTGCTGCACCGCTCCGGCATCGGACCGGCGGACTGGCTGGCGCCGCTCGGGATCGAGGTCGTCCTCGACCGGCAGGGCGTCGGGCGCAATCTGCAGGACCATCTGCAGCAGCGCGCGATCTACCAGGTCGACGGCGTTCGCACCCTCAACGAGACTTATTATTCGCTGGCAAGGCGCGGGATGATGGGCCTCGACTATCTCTTCCGCCGCCGCGGGCCATTGACCATGGCGCCGTCGCAGCTCGGGATTTTCACGCGCTCGGATCCCCATCGCGAGCGCGCCAATATCCAGTTCCATGTCCAGCCGCTATCGCTCGACAAGTTCGGCGATCCCCTGCACCGCTTCCCCGCGATCACGGTCAGCGCCTGCAATTTGCAGCCGACCTCACGCGGCACCGTGCGTATCCGCGCCGCGCAGGCCGACCAGGCGCCTTCGATCGCGCCTAATTATTTGTCGACCGGCGAAGACCGCCAGGTCGCCGCCGACGCCATCCGCACCACGCGGCGGCTGATGAAACAGCCTGCGCTTGCGGCCTATCATCCGCAGCGAGTATTTACCGGTCCATCGGTCGGCGACGACGATGCGTCGCTGGCAAAAGCCGCCGGCGATATCGGCACCACGATCTTTCATCCCGTCGGCACCGCCAAGATGGGCACGGCAAGCGACCCCATGGCTGTCGTCGATGAACGCCTGCGCTTTTACGGCGTCGCCGGGCTCCGCGTGGTCGATGCCTCCGTCATGCCGACAATTACCTCGGGCAACACCAACACCCCGACCGCGATGATCGCCGAAAAGGGCGCGGCGATGATCCTTGAGGATGCGCGGTAACTGTCCTCATGACGAATTCCGACATCGCATCTTGATCGGACCTGCCGACGCGCGCATCGCGCTGGCACGATGGGGCGAGGACGATTCGCGCAAGCCGCCTGCCCTTCTGTCTCACGGCACCGGCTTCGTCGCCGAGGTCTGGGACGATATCGCCCGCGAACTCGCATCCGATTACACCGTCTATGCGCTCGACCGCCGCGGCCATGGCGACAGCCACAAGCCCGCCGCCGACCGTTACCACTTCCTGGATTTTGCCGAGGACGTCTGCACCGTGATCGAGACGCTCGGCCTGTCCAATATCTACGGCATCGGACACAGCGCCGGCGCGACCGACCTTCTGTTGGCCGCGAAGTTAAATCCCGCGCGCTTCGCGCGCCTGTTCGTGATGGAGCCGACCGTGATGGATCCGCACGCGGCGCGGCCCGAGGGTAAGGGCTTGAGCGACTCTGCGACCGGCGCCGTGCAAGGCGTGCTGCGCCGCCAGGCCGAGTTCGACAGCGCGGAAGCTGCGTTGCTTCGCTATCAAGCCGCGCCGGCTTTTGCGAAGTGGACGGAGTCGTCGCTCCGGGCTTACATCCGTCATGGCTTTGCGCCTCAGGAAGATGGCCGGGTGCGGCTGCGCTGCACACCCGAGCTTGAAGTCGGCCATCCTGCTTCCGATCTACCAGGCGATGGAGCAAGTTTACGACGGCGATGCGCGCGGCAATCCGTTCGCGTGGCTGTCGGAGACCGGCTGTCCCGTGCGCATCGCCACCGCTGGAGACTCGTGGCCCATCTATAAAGAGATGGCATCGCGCGCCGTCGCGCTGCTTCCAGCGGCGAGCCAATGCAGCTTCGAAGGTGTCGGGCACTGCGTTGCGCAGGAGGCGCCCACCCTGTTGCTTCAGGCGCTGGCGGCGTTTGAGGCCTGAGCCGGTTAGCTACCAACGCTCACGAAAACGTCATCGCTCGCCACCGGCTAATCGGGAATGGCGGGAATAAACCCCGGCCTCGCCCGATCACGCTCCTGGAACCCAATCAAGGGCCCATGGGAGATTGGCAATGAGCGAGTTCGATCACGACCACAACGACCAAGGCCCGGATGACGGCTCCGGCGTCAGCCGCCGCCGGGTGCTGGAATGCATGACCTGGGCCGGCACCGGGGTGCTCTGGACGATTTCCGGCGGCGTGCCCCGCTCGCTGGGACTTGTCGGCTCCGCGCAAGCAGCCCAGCCTGCCGGCCTGACTTTCCTGCAGATCAGCGACAGCCATGTCGGCTTCGACAAGCCGGCCAATCCGAATGCGATCGGCACCCTCGAGGAGGCGATCGCCAAGATCAACGGCGATGCCGGCAAAGCCGTCATTCATGATCCACACCGGCGACATCACCCATCTGTCGAAGGCCGCCGAGTTCGACAACGCCGAACGTATCATCTCGCAGGCCAAGCTCGATGTGCATTACGTGCCGGGCGAGCACGATTTCCTCGACGAAGAGATCAAGTTCTATCGCGAGCGCTACGGGCGCGGCGCCAAGGGCGCCGGCTGGTATTCGTTCGACGCCAGCGGCGTCCACTTCATCGGCCTCGTCAACGTGGTGAACCTCAAGGCCGGCGGCCTCGGCAATCTCGGCGCCGAACAGCTTGAATGGCTCGAGCAGGACCTCAAGGGACGATCGAAATCGACGCCGATCGTCGTGTTCGCCCATATTCCGCTCTGGACGGTCTATCCGGAATGGGGCTGGGGCACCGAGGACGGCGCCCGCGCGCTGGATTACCTCAAGGGGTTCGGCTCGGTGACCGTGCTCAACGGCCATATCCACCAGGTGATGCAGAAGGTCGAGGGCAACGTCACCTTCCACACCGCGCGTTCGACCGCGTTCCCGCAGCCGGCGCCGGGCACGGCGCCCTCGCCGGGTCCGATGAAGGTCGCCGACGACAAGCTTCGCGGCCTGCTCGGCGTCGCCAGCATCAACTTCAAGCCCGGCGACCAACGCCTTGCCATCATCGACACGCCGTTGCAGGGCTAGAGGGAAAATTGACGATGTTATCAGTCACTCTGCGCAATCTTGCCGTTCGCCTCGTCGTCGCTGTTGTCCTGTCCTTCTGCCCGCATCTCGGCACCGCCCGCGCCGAGGACACGACGGTGACGATCGACAATTTCACTTTCGAGCCCGCACAGCTCACGGTGAAGGTCGGCACCACCGTCACCTGGAACAACCACGACGACATTCCGCACACCGTGGTGTCAGCGGGCAAATTCAGGTCGAAGACGCTGGATACCGACGACAGCTATTCGTTCACATTCACCGCAGCCGGCGACTACACCTATTTTTGTTCGCTGCACCCGCATATGACCGGAACGATCAAGGTTGAGTAGCGCGCCAAATCAAGGCATCACAGCGATGCCCGGCCGGTGCATTCGAAGCCGGCCGGGCCAGCACATTTTCCGCGAGAGCCGGGCCAGAGGCGATGCCGGTCAGATTTTCGGACGACGACCCCGGATCGGATCACGATCCCGGCAGGGCGCGGCGTTTTCGCGACGCCGCGCTGCCGTATCTTGACGATGCCTATACGCTGGCGCGCTACCTGCTTCGCGACGCCAACGATGCCGAGGACGCGGTGCAGGAATGCTATCTGCGCGCCTTGAAGCATTTCGACAGCTATCGCGGACCGGCGATGAAGCCCTGGCTGTTCGCGATCCTGCGCAATGTCTGCCGCGCCGAATTTGCACGCCGCGCGAGTTCGCCAGCCGCCACCGACGACGCTGCCTGATGACGCCGGGCAGACGCCGCTGTGGCGCGAAGCCGCAGGAAACGCCGGAAGGCACAGATGCTGCGCGCAGCGGGACGCCACGACGATCCGGCGGCTGGTGATCGCGCTGGCCGAACCGTTCCGGGAGACCTTCGTGCTGCGTGAAATCCACAATCTTTCGTATCGCGAAATCGCCGACATCGTCGATGCGCCGGTCGGCACCGTGATGTCCCGGCTGGCGCGCGCCCGCGCCATGCTGCGCGCCGCATGGCTGGCGGAAGAGGAGCCATCGAAATGACCTGTGACGAGGCCGAAATTCTTCTTCATGCGCTGATCGATGGCGAGCTCGACGCCGGGCACGCACGCGAGGTTGAAGACCATATCGCAGGCTGCCCGCGTTGCACCGCGCAGCTTGCCGCCTATCGGGAGATGAGCAAGGCCATAGCCGGCGCCGATTTGCGTTATGCCGCCCCGCCGCAGCTTCGCCGGCGCATCGAAGCTTCGTTGCCGCAGACACGAACACCGAACCGGCGGTCGGTGCTGAAGGGCTTTGCGATGGGATCGGCGGTGTCGGCGATCGCGGCGACCGGCCTGTTCGCCATCGTCCTGCGCGGCGATGACGAGCAGCGCATTCTGTCCGAGGTGGTCTCGGCGCATCTGCGCTCGTTGCAGGCGGGACATCTGACCGATGTGGTTTCCACCGACCAGCATACGGTGAAGCCGTGGTTCAATGGCAAACTCGACGTGTCGCCGCCGGTGATCGACCTCACCGCGCAGGGCTTTACGCTGATCGGCGGCCGGCTCGATTATGTCGATGCCCGCGCCGTCGGTGCGATCGTCTACCGGCGGCGCTCGCATGTGATCAATCTGTTCATCGCCCAGACGCCCGGCACCGAGCACCACGCCGCCAAAACCGAAACCATTCAGGGCTTCAACATCCGGCGCTGGAGCGACCGGGGTTTGAACTACTGGGCGGTCAGCGATCTCGCCGCCGACGAACTCGCCGAGTTCGGCGAGAAATTCGAGGCCGCGATCAAGGGTGCGGGCTAGCGCAACACCATTTTGCCGGCCGCGCGTAACTGATTCAAATTTCAAACAACACCGACGGTCCCAACAACGTCATTGCGAGCGCAGCGAAGCAATCCATGAGACAACGAGGAAGCAAGAGTGGATTGCTTCGCTGCGCTCGCAATGACGTTGCTCAAATTCCACATACGACTTCGCGATCTCGCCGCGCCTTTCGCGCGAGTTTTGCTTGAACGTCCCGCCTTCTGAAGATCAGAGGGCGCAGGGAATGCCGGGCGCTCGACGCGCCCGCAGCCTTGCGTGCAAAAGTAGAAAGCACGCAAGCAAGTCACCACGGTCACGCCGGAATCGCCCGGCATTCCCCGCGCAATGGTTTTAACGGTTTCCTTCGCGCTCTCCTCGGTGACCGGGCTTGTTTGCCACCGTCGCCCCCCAGAAACTTGCAAGAAGCTTGCTTCGCAGGAACTTGACGCCAGCGTCGGGGCGTCAGGACCACACGACTTCGCCGTCCGCAGATAAGCGCCTTCGTCTTTGGCGCTACCTGCGTCCACCGCATCCCGCCCCGCGTCCGTGACGATCGCGAACCGCCCCTCTGTGTGGGACGGGACGGCGAGGGATATGCAGGTGATTTGGGTCAGAAGGGAATGGGAATATTTTTGACAGACAGGACTGGACAGGTAGAAGCAGATTGAATTGCCTCAACAAAATCGCGCTGGCGCGCTGGACGAATTTCAGGATTATCATTGACCGGCCAGCACAGGAGAAGCTGCGAATGATCAAAAACGCCCCCATGCATTCAGAATACGTCCTCTGGGAAGAATTTTTGATGCCGCTTGCACTGTCTACTTAAACTCATCCGTCGATTCCCTGGCCGGAACAGGTTAAGTTCTACCGACAATCTGGGAAACCGGCCTATGCATTGGAAACTTGTTGGCGCGGTTTTGCTGGCAATTCTCTCGGCATCGCCAGCAGCCGCCGAAAAGCGGATCGCTCTGGTCGTCGGCAACTCAGCCTATCAAAACGTCCCGCGCCTCGATAATCCGAAGAACGATGCGCTCTTGGTGGCTGACACCCTGGGCAGGCTGGGCTTCAGCCTGGTCGGTGGCGGAGCGCAGGTAGACCTCGACAAATCGAGGTTCGATTCGGTCGTGCAAAGTTTTGGCAACCAGTTGATGGGCGCCGACGTGGCCCTGTTCTATTACGCCGGGCACGGGATTTCAGCTTCGCGGGACGAATTACCTCGTTCCGATCACCGCCAATCCCACGCGGGAGACGGACGTCGATTTTCAGATGGTCGACGTGGCGCTGGTGCTCCGACAGATGGAAGGAGCCGGCACCAAGCTCAATCTTGTCATTCTGGATGCCTGCAGGAACAACCCTTTCGGCGGACGAGGTCTCCGGGCCACCGACGGTGGCCTGGCCCAGATCCGTGCGCCCGAAGGCACACTGCTCTCCTACGCAACCCAGCCCGGGAACGTCGCCCTGGATGGCGACGACGGGCACAGCCCATACACCAGGGCGCTCGTTGAAACCATTCAAAAGCAGGGGCTCGATGTTCTGCAAACCTTCAATCAGGTTGGACTGATCGTGAAGCGGGCCACCGGCAACGCACAGCAGCCATGGGTCTCCACATCGCCGATCGACGGCTCGTTTTATTTTTCAGGTAGCGCCGCCAGTCAGGTGGCGACAGCCAGTCCCGACACCGGCATCCTGCCATCGACGACCCTTCCCGTCCCCGCTGTACCTTCGACCGCCAGGCCACGATCGGATTTCATGTTTCCCGATTCTGATCGCCGGCTGCTGACATCGAATGATCTCAAGGGACTTTCAAAGGATGACCTGCGCATCGCTCGTAACGAGATTTTTGCTCGAAGAGGACGCTATTTCAGCTCCGCCGACCTCACGGCCCGCTTCAGCAGGTTCTCCTGGTATCAGCCCCACACGTGGGATCCTCAACTCAATGACATCGAAAGCGCAAACGTCGCTGTCATCGAGCGAATGGAGCCTGGTGAGGCACCTCAAGGCGATTTTATCATCCCCGACTCCGACAGGCGGCTTCTCGTACCCGGCGATTTAAGAAAATTCTCGAAGGAGGAACTGCGCATCGCGCGAAACGAAATCTTTGCCCGGCGAGGACGCTATTTTGAGGCTCCGGACCTCAAGGCTCGCTTCGAGCGTTTCTCATGGTACTCGCCCACCACATGGAATCCGAAGCTTAACGCCATCGAACAAGCCAACGTTGCGCTGATGGACCAGGTTGAAAAACGGTAATGACTTTACCTCGCGCAACCGGCGCCGCATTGATCGCGCTGGTCCTGATCCCAGGGGTAAGGGCAGAAACCAAAACGGAGAGCCTCGATCGGCTGGTCCGAGCCTACCCCGAAGCGTTGTCCAGGCATGACGGCAGGTTCATTTTCTGGCGGGATGGGACCGCCATGGCCGCGGACGATGGCGTTGACAACAAATCCTTTGATGATCTGTTACGTCATGCATCTATCGTCGATCAGCTGCGCTTGTCCTATCCGCTTGGTCCCTCTCCTCCCCCCGAATTGAACGATGACCCCGGACGGTTTCGTAACGAGGCTTTCTTCAAAAAGATGTACGGCGACTGCAACGCCGGCGAAGTCCAGAAGAATTTCGTTACCGTGATCTGGCTGCCCCGATCATGGGGAAGGGCGATACAGGTAACGCGAACGAATGGAGTAGCCGATCGTCTGAGGGAGGTGTCGAGCGAGATCGACCAACTTGAGCCGGCGATCAAGGCCGCTGCATTTCCCATTGCCGGCGTTCTTTCATGCCGCTCCGTCGCCGACACCGGCCGAATGAGCATGCACGGATACGCCGCGGCGATCGACCTAAATCTGAAATATTCGGACTACTGGTTATGGGCGGGGAAAAACAAGAAGATACCCTACAGAAATAGAATGCCGCACGAGATCGTCGACATCTTCGAGCGGCACGGGTTTATCTGGGGCGGCAAATGGTATCATTACGATACGATGCACTTTGAATACCGGCCGGAATTACTCATAAAATGAAGCTTGCGACATGGGCGCTCCCCGCATCACGGCGGATTACGCCTTCGGCTCAATCCGCACTACGGGCTACCGGCTTCAACGGGTCGCCGGGATCGCTATTTGATCATCAATAGTCGCCGGGCACTTGTCCAAATCGCCGGAGGACGTGCTTCGCGCCAAATTTGCCGATCCCAAAATCAGTTGTGCGGCTGAATGCTATAGCCCCTGCATGGCCAAAGGTTTTCCAAAGCCCGTGCGCACGTTCTATCGCAGCAGCAGGGCTTGGGCATCCAATAGGTTCACCAGCGACAATGCCATTATCTTCGTAATCGAAAGGCACGACCACAAATTGGGTAATCTCGGCCATGCCACTCCTCCCTTGGCGGGATTTCCGTCCGCGTTTTCGCCAGCCCCTTGTTTAAACTTATTGTAAGCGACCGCTTTCATTTTGACGCAAGTCAAAGCCGTAACCAAACCCCAACTCCTCGTTAGGCGGCCATAGACCGCCTTCGAGCCACGTCAATTGAGTGCACTGTCCCGCAATGACGACACTCGGCATGTCTCAAGGGTGCCAATTACGGAAGCGACCGCGCGAGATTCGGACAGCCACCCACGCGTGAAGATTTCAATCGAAGACCGACGGAAACTTGCCGTTCCGAAATATGACCGTCGGCTCGTCATCGTAGTCGCCCATCTCCGGGTCGCCGGTTGACGAGAACGCGACAACACCGAGCTTACTCAGCGCCAATCGCTCCGCCGTTCGAACAGCTCCGGTTGCCGATTTGCAGGCAATAGGAGCATCGGCTTTCAGGTTTCCACCCTTGCCAGCGTTAAATGCCTGCACAAAGTAAGTCGTTTCGCGCGTCATATGGCCTCCCGGGGTCGGTGAGTGAAAGAAGCTCGGCGGGCGCTGCTGAGCGATCAGTTCCGCATCGCCTGCATGAGGGACGAAATCTTGATGGTCGCAAAATTGGAGAAAGTGTCCGAGACCGCATAGGGCAGAATGATCTGGTCGTTATGCCGCATGGCACCGCAGGTATAGACGACGTTGGGAACGTATCCTTCGCGCTCGGACGGTTCAGGCCGCAGCAGCGGCTCGCGCGAGCGCGCCAGCACCTTGGAAGGGTCGTTCTTGTCGAGCAGCGCCGCGCCGATCGAGTATTTGCGGACCGGGCCGACGCCATGCGTCAGCAGCAGCCAGCCTTCATCGAGTTCGATCGGCGATCCGCAATTGCCGATCTGCACGAACTCCCAGGGAAATTGCGGTTTCAGGATGGCTTCGCCGCCGTCCCATGTGTAAAGATCGTCGGAATAGATCAGATAGAGGTTCTCGTTGTCCTGCCGCGCGATCATGGCGTATTTGCCGTCGATCTTGCGTGGAAACAGCGCCATGCCCTTGTTGCGCGCGGCCGCCCCTTGTAGCGGCGTCATTCGGAACGACACGAAATCGCTGGTCTCGATCAGTTCCGATCGGATCGCCCGTGCCGCTGTAGGCGGTATAGGTCGCGTAATAGGTTTTCCGGCCACCATCGTCGAATTCGACAAAGCGGGCGTCCTCGATGCCGTTCGACTGGGATTCGGTGACGGGAAAGATCACACGCTCGCTGATATCTTCGTCCGGCTTGAAGATCACCTCGACGTCGTCGCCGACCGGTCCGGATATCCGGTATCCAATTCGGGGACTGGAAGCGAGGCGAGCCGTCGGATCGACGGTCAGGCTGCCGTCGGCGGCGATGGTGCCGGCCCGAAACGTCAGCGACGACACATGCCCTTCGCCGACGGCGCGCAGACTGAGAATGAAGCGCAAGGCCGCCTTCCGGCGCGCCTGACTGGTCCGGATGCGGCACGATGCTGGGATTGAACAACGCCGAGGCCTCGAACGAATATTCGTTGAGAAAATAGGCGCCGATCAGTTGGCGCTGCACCTTGGAAAAAGTGCCGTGAGCCGCCAAGGCCTCTTCCATTTCGTCGGCGCGCGCTTCGAACGTCTCCAGCAGGTTGCGATGGCGGCCCTGGAAATTCTCCAGGACGTCGGCGAGTTGGCTGGCAGCCGCCTCGGAATCGAGCGCGAGAACCCGGTCGACAATATGGTTGGCGCGCGTCTTGTCGGTCGGGTTGAGGTCGCGCGGTTCGGTCGCTGGCTTGAACGGACGCACAATCACCCGCGCGGGGTCTGGACGCAGGTAGAGCGCCTGCCGGTTCAGGAAGGTGGCTTGTGACACGGTGCCCTCGCCTCGCTGGAGTATGAAGGTGGAATTCAGGCGCCGACGGCGCGAAGTGCCGGCAGGTCTCGCCAGGCCGGTGTTGACGCGCGCAAGCTGGCGAATCTCGGCAAGACCGAGAAGATAGGACACGACCGACTCGCCGCCCGCGATTTTCGTTGGCACGGTCGGGATGCAGTCCGTCGCGGCAGCTTCCGGTCTGCAGATCGACCAGCGGCACGGACAGGTCATTGCTGCCGAGAAACCACGCGAAGGCGCGTTGTCGCCATGGCTTTCCACTCGGCATCGCCATCCGCCCGCCATGCCGCGAGGCAGGCGGCGATCGTCGCCGCGGCTTCCACGGGTTGCTGATCGAAGGCGCGGGCTGCTTGCCGCTGCTCGCCGAAACCGGCCGTGCCGACCGGGCGGAAATGACCCGCCGTGCTGCCGTTTGCTGCGTCATCAGCCAGCGCAAGGATCTCAGTCCGGCATCGACATAGCTCGGGTTTGCGTCGCCATGCCCGTCACCATCAGGGCCTGCGGCAAGCGCGCGTTGTCGTAGGCAAGCCCTTCCTCGAACCACACCCAGTCCGGCGTCTCCACCGATGCCGAGAATGGCCATCAGCCTGTCCGCCAGAGCGAGGCCGGACTTCCCAGGCGCGCAAATCGTCGGGAGCCACCGCGCAATAGGCGTCCAGACCCAGCAGCGTGAATGCCCACGCGCGCGGCGAGCGAAACGCTTCCGCGGTCGGCAAGCGCCTCGGCAAACAAGGATGCCGCCCACCGGCGGCGCGACGGACTGGCGTCGCTGCGCGCGCACTCGCCCAAGCGCCCAGAGCGTGCGCCCGTGACTGTCTTCCGAGCCGCTGTCCTCAAGCCAGGTGCGGTTGAAGCCCATGAAGTTGCGAAATCGCCTGGTGTCGGGATTCCACGCATGCTGCACGAAGGCGGCAAAGCGGGCCGTCAGGACTTCCGACAAGGCGCTGCTCGCCCGGATTGTTGAGGGCGCAGGCCAGCAGCAACGCGCGGGCATTGTCGTCGACGCAATAGCCATGCGAGCGATCGGGCACCGAATGCACCGCGTGCTGGAACAGCCCGGTATCGTCGCACATCGACAGGAAATGACCGATTTGCATGTCGGGCGCAGCGGCGCTGTGCGGGTCGGTCGCGTCCGGATCGGTGCGCGCGATGACCTTGAGCCGGTGACCCTGCCGCGCGTTCTCGAAGGCGGCCATGTAACGCTCGGCGGTGCGCTCCCACGTCATCGTTCGGCTGACGGCATAGGCGCGCTTGCGCATCGCCTGCCGGCGAGCATCGTCGGTGAGCAACTCCGCGATTTCGCTGCCGATCGCCGCCGCGTCGCCAAAAGGAACCAGAACGCCGCGCCCATCGGCCAGCAGCTCGCGCGCGTGCCAGTAGGGCGTCGAGACGACCGGCTTCCCCAGCCCGAAGCTGTAGGCCAGCGTTCCCGACGTCATCTGCGCCTCGTTGAGATAGGGCGTAACGTAGACGTCGCACATCGAGATGAATTCGAGCAGCGTGGCCTGATCGACGAACTGGTCGAGGAACACCACGTGGTCTTCGACGCCGAGTTCACGCACGCGCGCGATCAGGCTCTCGCGATAGGCCTCGCCCTGATCCCGAACCAGATTGGGATGCGTCGCGCCGAGCACGACATAGACCGCATCCGGGCGGCGCTTCAGAATCGACGGCATGGCGTCGATCATGACTTCGATGCCCTTGTTGGGAGACAGCAGGCCGAATGTCAGAATGACCGACTCGCCGCTGCAAATCCGAGCCTGGCCTTCGCCGCGTCCGGCGCGACAAACGCAACGTCGGGAATGCCGTGGGGAATGACCTCGATCTTGTCGTCCGGTACCTGATAGACGCTGCGCAGCAGCTCGCGGCCCTTTGTCGGCCATCACGACGACCTTCGAGGACGCCTCGACGATGCGCTCCATTACCGCGCGTTGGGCCGCACGTGGGCTTGGCCAGCACCGTATGCAGCGTCGTCACCACCGGCATGGTGAGGCGCGACAGCAGCGCAAGGATGTGGGCGCCGGCTTCGCCACCGAAAATTCCGAATTCGTGCTGCAGGCACACGGCGTCGAACCGGCCGGCGTTCAGAAAGTCTGCCGCGCGCGCATACTCTTCGATATTGTCGTCCTTGATCTGCAAAGCGACCGACGGGGGATAATCATAGGCTTGACCGTGATCGGTCATCGCCACGATGCAGGTCTCCAGGTTCGGGCGTGAAGTCGATATCGCCTGCCGCAGGTCGGTCGTGAAGGTTGCGATTCCGCAGCGGCGGGGCAGCGAATTGCCGATAATGGCGATACGGCGGAGCGGTGTCATGTCCGTGCCTCGATAATGCGCTTGAAAATTGCGGGACGCGCTGAGACGGGCGAGCCGGAATAGTCGTTCTGGCCGGATTTGCACTCCGAGGTTCTGCAACAAGGCAAGCAACTGGATCGGGGCCCGGATAAGCGATCAGACCGCTCAATCCATCGGGTCCAACCTCGATGCTGGTCCGATCGCCGCCAACAAAGATCGCTTCGCCGATCGACGCGCCGGTCAATCCAATCGCCGCATGGCCGTCGAGTCACGAGAATCCAGGTCTCCGGTTCGGCAAGCGAGCGCCCAGCTTCGAATTCGCCGGGAGGATCGATCCGCTCCAGAACAAAATGCGGGCTCGCGATCAGAAGCGTTCGGCTATCCGTAAGGCGTCGTGAACTGGATTGCGTTTGAGCCGGCCCGGCATCGGAAGCGGCGACGGCGTTGTCTTCGTGCAGTTCGCGCTGCCGCCCATAGTCGAACAAGACGGAAGGTCGCGTCGCTGTGCTGCTGAATCTCGGCAAGCACGATACCGCGCGCCGATGGCGTGGATCGTGCCGGCAGGAACGAAGATGATGTCGCCCTTCGGAAACCGGGCGCCATTGAACGAGGTCGGCAATCGAGCCGTCCCTGATCGAGGCGCGCAATTCGCTGCGGCGTGATACGGCGTTTCAATCCAACGGCAACCCGCGCGTCCGGCGATTGCCGATAGAATGTACCAGGCCTCGGTCTTGCCGTTCGGCAGACCGATCGAGCGCGCAAAAGCATCGTCCGGATGAACCTGGATCGACAATGGCTCACTGGTAAACAACAGCTTGAGCAGCAGGGCCGGGGTCGGATGCATTTCGATCGGCGCGCTGAAACCACAACTCTCCTATGCTGGTCGCCAGAACCGTCAATGCCGCTCCAGGGATGGAGATCGGCGACCCCCCAGGGCTTGCGCACGACCCGCACGCAGGCATGTTCGATGGCCATAAATTGTCCTGACCCGTGACGCGCATATCGAAGCGATATGCCGTTGGTCGATAGCGTCATAAGATTTGGCGAGGCTAGAGCGTCGTATTTCGGGTATGCTGCGAAAGCGATCCGATTGCGCTGTCCGCTGACATGGCTACTCCGACGCCCGATTACAACCTCCGAGTTGATCCTTCGTTGGCCCTGCTATCCGCTCACATGACGCCGAGTTTTGCGAAAGAGGTAGCTAAGTGGGCCGAAAGAGCGCACAGTCGCCTGAGCGAAAATTGCAACGGTTCGCGCCTTGCACGATGCGCTTGAGCTTTATGTCGCGGCCAAAACCCTCGGCGAACGGAAAGCCCGAGCTGAAGACCAGCAAGAATCCAGGCTCGGTTATCGCGGATCGGTCGCTATCGAGGTCGGCAGAAGTAAAGCGCTGAATAGACCTACTGACCTTTTGGCTTCATGAAATACTGTCCGAGCAGCCGATAGCCCCAGAAGGCTTCGTCGTTTCCGGCACTCTGGCGCAGTTGCTCCGGCGTGAAGCCGGTGTGCCGCCGCATTTGTCTGATCATGTGCGCCTGGTCGGCAAATCCTGACGCTGCGGCAAGCCCGGCCCAGTCGACATCGCCCTTCTGGATAGCCTCGTGCAATTTGGCATAGAGTTGCTCTGTGTGGCCAAGGCCCTGCAGGTCCCTCTGGCTAACGCCCGTCCACGATTTGACCCGCCGTGCGATTTGCCGCGTGCTGCGTCCAAGATCGGTCATCGCGGCTCTGAGCACGAGGCTCCTGCTCCAGTCTTTTAGCCAGCTCACCTGCCTAATGCCGGCAGGGCGCGTACCGGCCCATATGATCTCGATCTGGTCTTCAAGAGCCGAAAAGCCTGTTTCGAACCCATCGCACCGAACCGCATCGAAGAAGTTGCGGCAGGGCTCCAGGATCGGTTGTGGCAGGACCTCGTCCGCGGGCACCATGCGTCCTGCGAACGGGCTCAGGTCGAGCCCGGTCATCGCAGAAAACGCGTCCGGATAGAATACGATCGTAATCCCATAGGTCTCGCCGGGGTTCCAGCTGACCAACGGCCCGAGCTGCGGCCCGAAGAAGGCAAGGCTGGGCAGCCTAGCTCCGGTCCAGGGACGCTCCATCTGGTCTGGCTGATCAATCAGATGGCAGTCACCGGCGAACACCCACGCCACGGAACAGAGCGGTGACGCCGGAAAGAAATTGAACCGTTGGGTTTGATCGAGCGCGACGCCCCGTGTGTCCCGAACGATCATGCAGAAGACGCAACCCGCGAGCGCCGGACGCGGCCACACGATCTGGGAGACGGTCGTCGAAGTCATTGGTCGTGCTTCCCGCGCAGCTCGCGGCATTTTGTGGATGATGTCCAATCCGTTCAATACCGGGATAGTTGACCTCCGGCATATTGAAAGCAATCGAGAATCATGATCGCCGCGCAGATCCCCATGCTCGCCACGCCGCCTTCCGTCGTTCCGCCAGCCCCAGTCGTCCATCGCAAGGACCTGCCTTCCATCAGGCTACTCCTCGGCAGTATCCGCAACAGCCTCGCGATCTGGCCAGACTATGCGTTCGACATAGCTTTCAACCGGAGCACGTTGTTCGGCGTCGAGAGCGTCCTGATCAACGACCCTTCGGGCGTTCGGTACATGTTGGCTACGAACGCGGCGAACTATGTTCGCCCGGCAGTGATGCCACGTTTATTGCGCCCGCTGATCGGCCGGGGTCTATTCCTTGCTGAAGGCGGCGAGTGGCGCAGGCAACGCCGCCTGCTGTCCCCCTCGTTCACACCGAACCACGTGAACATCCTGCTTCCTCACTTCATCGCGGCCGCCAGCGACCTGGTCCGCCAGCTCGAAGGGCAGCCGAGCGTCGATCTCTCTGATGCATACCAGATGGCGGCGTTGAACGCGGTGCTTCGCGCGCTGTTCTCGATGCCCGATCAGGAGGAGCGCGATCGGATCGGCGATCTGGTCCGCCAATATGTCACCGGGCCGGGACGCCCGCAGATCTTCGACGGTTTTGCCAAATCCGAGACATCCTTTGCCTTCGCGTTGGGGAGACGCCGCTCCTTCCAGAAGCGCTGGTTCTCAGCTGTCGATGCGATCGTCACCGCCCGCCGGAGCGCACCGTACGATGCGGACCATCAAGACTTGCTCGATCTCTTGATCGCGGTGCGCGATCCGGAAACAGGCGAGCCGGTTGCCGCCGACGAGGTGCGCGATCAGTGCGCGACGATGATCTTCGGCGGCTACGAGACCACGGCACGCCTGCTGTTCTGGGCCTCCTATCTGCTGACGCTCGATCACGGCGAGCAAGCGCGGCTGCGAGCCGAAGTGGCAGCCTTTCCACCTGAGCGCGTCGCAACCCTCGGCGATCTCAGCCACTGGCCGCGCCTGTGCCTTGTGCTCCTGGAAACTCTGCGGCTCTACCCGCCGGTTCCCATCCTGGTGCGCGAGCCGATCGAAGATGACGTGATCATGGGGGAACCCGTGCGGCGCGGCGTTCAGGTTTATGTTGCGCCCTGGGTGCTTCATCGCCATCGCAAGCACTGGCAGCATCCGACGGCTTTCATTCCTGACAGATTTGCCGGACAGTCTTCGCCCTGGACATCGGGCGGCGCATATTTGCCCTTCGGGGCCGGTCCTCGCATCTGTATCGGCGCGGCCTTCGCTCTGGCCGAGGCCCAGATCATGCTGGCGACGGTGCTCCAGCGCTACACGCTCGCCATCGAGAGCAAGCATCCCGTCATGCCGGTAGGGCGCCTTACCATCCAACCAAGCTATGCTCCGATGTTCAGGCTTGAGAGGGCGCCATCGCTGTAGCGGAGGCCAGCACCTGGCACCAACCGGACCTCCAGCGATGTCCGGAGTTCGGTCGCTGTCTCGGTAAACCGGCGGTCGTTGTTTGGACAGAGCAGAGCAAACCAAGGGAGGCTCAGATGGAATTGGTCGGCAAGGATTCATCCTTCCTTGAAATCAATAACGAGCTGGCAGACAAGGGGTTTTTCGTCACCTCAACAGACGAAATGATTACATGGGCGCGGACAGGGTCGATCTATTGGGTAACCTTCGGGCTTGCTTGCTGTGCGATCGAAATGATGCAGGTCATGATGCCGCGCTACGACCTGGAGCGGTTCGGGTGTTTCCCGCGGGCTTCGCCTCGGCAGAGCGATCTGATGATCGTCGCCGGCACACTTACGAACAAGATGGCTCCCGCGCTGCGCAAGGTCTACGACCAGATGCCGGAGCCGCGCTATGTGATCTCGATGGGGTCGTGCGCCAATGGCGGCGGCTACTATCATTACTCGTACTCGGTGGTGCGCGGCTGCGACCGCATCGTGCCCGTCGACATCTACGTGCCCGGCTGCCCGCCGACTGGCGGAAGCGCTGCTCTACAGCGTGATGCTGCTGCAGAAAAAGATTCGGCGCACCGGCACCATTGAGCGCTAAGTTCCTGTCGCAGAACTTGCACCGCAAAAACGGCGACCATGCCAAAGCGGACGTCCGCCGACCACCCTGAATTTATGGCTTCACGCCCCAGCCCAACTTGGCCTACGCCGATTTGCGCACGGCGTTGTCGACCAGCGTCTTGCCCAGCGACCAGATCGCGCCGGGGACCTTGTGACTGTCGGCGATGACGGTATCGAACGCGGTCTCGATCCAGTTGCAATCTTCCTGGGTGATAGTCAGCGGCGGCAACAGCTTGATGGTGTGGCTGCCATGGCCGGAAACCTGCGTCAGGATCTTGTGGTCCTTGAACAGGGGCACCGTGATGAGCTGGCAGAACAAACCCTTGTTGGCGGCTTCGAGGATGTTCCAGGACGCCTTGAGCCGCAGCGACTTCGGCTGACCGAACTCCACGCCGATCATCAAGCCCTTGCCGCGAACCTCCTTCAGCAATTCATAGCCGGGGACCATCCGGGTCAGCGCCAGCCGCAGTTCGGCGCCGCGCTTGGCGGCCGCATCGATCAATTTTTCGGTCTCGATGACCTCGAGGGTCGCGATGCCGGCGGCCATTGCCAGATCGTTCTTCGCAAACGTCGATCCGTGCACCACCGCACGATCCATTTGATTGAAGATCTTGTCGAAGATGTGCTTGCGCGTCAGCAAGGCGCCGACCGGAACGTGACCGCCGGACAGCGCCTTGGCGAGCAGCACCATGTCAGGTTCCACATTCCAGTGCTCGACCGCGAGGAAGCGCCCGGTGCGGCCGATACCGGTCTGAATTTCGTCGGCGACAAACAGCGTCCCATAGCGGCGGCAGAGCGCGGCAGCACCCGGCAGGAATTCATCCGTGGGCATATTGACGCCCTTGCCCTGGATCGGCTCGACGATAAAGGCGGCAACCTGGCGCGACGACAGCGCTTGCTCGAGAGCGGCCAGATCGTTGAAGGGAATTGAGGAGCAGCCCGGCAGCAGTGGCTCGAAGCCGCCGCGGAAGTTGGAATCGTCGGTGAGCGAAAGCGCGCCATAGGTCAGACCGTGGTACCCGTGCGAGCAGTACACGATGCCGGGGCGACCGGTCGCTCCGCGTGCGAATTTGATCGCAGCTTCGACACATTCTGCCCCGGAATTCGAGAAAAAGACCTTATCCAGGTAGGGCACGTATTCCAGCAGGCGCTCGGCCAGCACGCCGGCAAGGGTCGAAACGTCGAGTTGCACCAGATTGGGCAGGTCGCTGTCGAGGACGCTCTTCAGGGCCTGGCGCAGCGCCGGATGATTGCGGCCAATCGCAAAAACGCCAAAACCGCTTAGTAGATCGAGATACTGTGCGCCATCGCGATCGAACAGGTACTGGCCCTGCCCCTTTTGAAAGCCGACATCGTAGCCAATTGTCTTCAGGACCCGAACCAGCTGTTCATTCAGATAGCGCGTATGCAGCGAAGTGCGCTGCGACTGCCGATCCTTAAACATCTCGGAAACGTCTAGATTTGAATATAGCATCAGTTACATACTTCGTTTGATAGGCACTTCGTCAACTGAAAACGCTCAATGCGGCGTTTTGCCCTCGACCAGCTACTTGAGGATAGGTTTAGACCATGTTGCACTGCCCGCGAAACACCATGCGCACAATATCATATTCTGTATTATTTTTGGCGACGTGTCTTGCGCCCGCCTTTCCAACGCCTGCCCTGGCGGCGGATCCGACCGGTGACTGGCGGGTGGCCGATGGTGTCGCCAACATTCGTGTCGCCGAATGCAACGGAAGCATGTGGGGTGCGGTGTCGTGGGAGAAAGTCCCGGGCGGCCGCGACCAGAACAATCCCGATGTCTCAAAACAGAGCAGGCCGAGCCTGGGCATGGCGATCCTAATCGACATGAAGAAGAAACCCGGCGTCGATCAATGGGAAGGCCAAGTTTATAACGCCAAGGACGGGCAACTCTACAGTTCGACCATCAGGCCCATCGGTTCTGACCAGCTCGAGATCAAGGGCTGCGTGCTCGGCTTCCTCTGCGGCGGCGAAACCTGGACTCGCGTCGCCGGCCCGATACCCTCCAGCCCGGCCAATAGCATGGCCAAGAGCGCGCCGAAAACCACGGGTGTGGCACCCAAAACCACCGCGCAGACCGCAGGCGCTCCGGCGCCGAAGACCACCGGATCCATCAACCCGCCTTCCAGAACCCACAGGCAAAAGCTGGCCGCGGCCGCGCAGCCAGCCGACCCGGTGAGCGATATCTGTCTAATCCCTGAGATCGCGCGGTTTGCCCATTAGCGCCGGCTGAAACAGCAATACGGCGGCCAGCGTGGTGACCAGCGAGAGCGCCAGGAGCTTGCCCATGCTCGCGGTGCCCGGATGACTCGATAGCCAGAGGCTTCCGAATGCCGTGGCGGTTGTCATGGCGCTGAAAAATATGGCTCGCGTCAAGCTCGACTGCAGCAGATTCGTTCTGCCGGCCCGCCATGCCGTGACATAGTAGATCTTGAACGCGACGCCGACGCCGAGCAGCAATGGCAGTGCGACGATGTTGGCGAAGTTGAGCGGCAGCCCGATCAACACGCAGATTTCCAGCGTCACCGTGCCCGCCACCAGCAACGGGACCAGCGTCAGCAGCACGTCGGTTATCCGCCGCAACGCCAGCCAGAGCAAAAGACTGATCACGACCAGCGCCCAGATACCGGCATGAATAAAGGCCTTCACGACGGTGTCGCCGGATTTGAGAATCGATACCGGGCCACCGATCGCGTTCGGCTCGGCCGCCAGAACGGCGCCGGCAAACTTGCGCAAGGTATCGTTGTCGTTGGGATCTCCGCGCGGCAGCGCCTCGACGCGCTCCAGGCCATCCTTGGTTTTCCAGGAACTCACGAGATCGGCCGGCAGCGTCTTCAGGCTGACCGGTTGGGCCTGCAGCGAGTTTCTCAGCTGGTCGAGCACCACTTTCAGCGGCGTCACGAAGATGGCCTGCACCTTGTTTCGCGTGGCTTCATTGGAGTCGGCGAGTTTTGACAGCGCATCGGCAAGCCGCCGCGACGCCACGGCGCCCGGACCCTTGCCGTCGCCGGCGGCCTTGCGCAGGCTCTCCGCCGATCCCTTCAAGGCCTCGACATTTTCCGCGTCGGATGGCGCGGCATCGATGGAATCCGGGTTGAGCGCCGGATTGAGAATCTTGGCGCCCTGGGCGATGAGCTTCAATTTTGCCGGCTGGTCATCGGGGACAAAACTGTCCAGCGACATGACGCGAAGCACTTCCGGCAGCTGTTCCAGCCGCGCTTCGATCTTCTTGGCGTCGCCTTCCGAATTCGTCATCACATTGATGGCATTGGCGCCGGTATTGGGGTCCTTCCTCAAATCGAGAAAGGTAGCAATCGATTCGACCTTGGGACTGCGCAGGTTGATCGGGTTGAAGTCGAATTTCAGGAAGTACAGGAACGGCAGACCGGCGACCGCGATCAAGAGCGTGCCGACGATGATGGCCACGCGGTGCTCTTCGAGGAAATGATCGACCGGCGCCAGGAACGCATAGCCGACCGGCTCTTTTTCCCCGGGAGGATTGAGCAAGCTCAGCAGCGCCGGCAGCACCGTGATGCTGGACAGAAAAGCAACCAGCATCCCTACGCCGGCAATCTCGCCAAGTTCCGAAACTCCCTTGTAGTCGGTGGGCAGGAACGAGAGGAATCCGGCGGCCGTCGCCATCGCCGCGAGCGAAAGCGGGACCGCGACATAGTCGGCGGCCTGCTCCAGCGCTACCTGCAGATCGTTGCTCTTGAAGCGCTCCGACCGGTAGCGGACGCTGAACTGAATGCCGAAATCGACGCCCAATCCGACAAACAGAACGGCAAAGGCGATCGAGAGCAGGTTCAGCGAACCGACCATCATCAGCCCGGCGGCGGTGGTGATCGAAAGACCGATAAAGAGATTCGCGAACACTGCGGAGATGATCTTCGGCGAGCGCAGCGCCAACCACAGGATGAACAGCACCACGAGCACGGTGCCAATCCCGTTGACGACGGCACCGTCGGCAACTGTTGCGAATTCCTCGTTGGCGATCGGAACCGGTCCGGTCAGCCTGACGCGCGCGCCATAGTCGCCCGCGAGATTGAGGTCGCTGGCGGCCTTCCTGATCGCATCGGTCGCAGCCTTGCCCGGCTCAAGCGCATTGAAGTCGAGGATCGGCTTGAATTCGATGAAGGCGCGCCGATCGGAGTTGGTCAGGGGCTTGTCGCCGACGAGTTCGCGCCAGGAAAACGTCCCCGAGCCGGTATTCAGCACGTTCTCCACCGTCTGCGCGATCAGCGAGAATGGCCGCTCGGCGCTGTCCAGCTTGAATTGCCCGCGCTTGACGCCGGCAAGTGCGGTTTCCAGCGCGCCGGTCAATCCCCGCAGGCTGGGATCGCCGGCCATGATCTCGATCAGGGGTGCTGCGGACGAGAACTGGCTGGTGAGCCGGCCGACTTCAGCGGCGGGAAGAAACAGCAGCCCTTCCTTTTCAAAGAATTCTCCAGAACCGAGCGCCTGAACGGAATCGAAATGTTGAGTGTCGCCGGACAGCTTCTTCTCCAGCGCGGCACACGCCGCGGCCGTGAGTTCAGGCGTTGGAGCGTCCACCACGGCAAGGATGGTTCGGTCCCGGTCGAAGGCCTGATCGAACTGATTGTCGCGCTTCCGCCAGTCCAGCGTCGGCGAGATCAGCGTGTTGATGTCGGTGTTGATCGAGAAGTTTTTGGCCGTGTAGAAGCCCGCTGCAACAGCCAAGGCGAGTGCGATCAGGACAGTAAGAGAGGCGAACCGCGTGCAAGCTTTGACAATCGATACAACAATACTTGTCAGCACATCTTTGCTTTCTAACGTTATGAGCTTGCCGGAAACGCCCCGTTGTCTAGCGGAGTTCCACGAGCCGATCTAATGTTGTTTTTATTACTTTTCTTCGAGAACGGGGACGAGTGGAGACACATCGAGACCCTGCGTTGGGGCGCTCATATAGCCCGGATTGCCCCCCGGTAAAGTGACGAACAAGTGAGGGTTCAGAGACCATCTTCGCCACGGTTTTGAATAAAACTGTACTATAATACCCCAAAATGCGCCCTCACCGGCCGTTTGTGCGATCTCGCCTTTTCCAATCGACGGTTTTTTGACACAAAGCCCCTTTTGACACAAAGCCTTGCACCTCCATGTGCTTAGGAAGGGGTTCGTTGTGGCCGGGAGGGGCGGCTCAGATATTGCTGATATCGTGGCCGCAGCGAGCTATACGGAGATCCAGAATGACTTTGGTGCAACGTGCATAACGGACGACGTCCCATGGAAGTGTTTCTGGCGCAACCCCGCGGATTTTGCGCAGGGGTGGTACGCGCGATCGAAATCGTGGAGCGCGCGCTCGAGAAGTATGGCCCGCCGGTCTATGTGCGCCATGAGATCGTGCACAACAAATACGTGGTCGAGAGCCTGAAGAACAAGGGCGCCATCTTTGTCGAGGATTTGTCGGAAGTGCCGCCGCGCGCGGTGACCGTATTCAGCGCCCATGGCGTGGCCAGGAGTGTCGAGGAGGAGGCCGCGGTGCGCGGGCTGCCGGTGCTCAATGCGACCTGCCCGCTGGTCACCAAGGTCCATAACCAGGGCAAGCGCTACATGTCGAAAGGCCGGGCGCTGATCCTGATCGGGCACGCCGGCCACCCCGAGGTCGAGGGAACCATGGGTCAGGTTCCCGGCCCTGTCCTGCTGGTGCAGAACGTCGACGACGTGGCGGCCCTGACGCTGCCCGCGGACACGCCGGTGGCCTATATTACCCAGACCACGCTGAGCGTAGACGACACCAAGGACATCATCGCCGCCCTTCAGCAACGCTTTACAGATATTCAAGGCCCGGACATCAGGGATATCTGCTATGCGACACAGAACCGCCAATCTGCTGTAAGAGACCTCAGCAAGCTCGTGGACGTCATCCTGGTGGTCGGGGCCACCAATAGTTCCAACTCCAACAGGCTTCGCGAGATCGGCACCGAAGTCGGGGTTGCGAGTTATCTCATTGCAGATGGCAGCGAGTTGAACCCGGATTGGCTGAAGGACGCAAAGGCGGTCGGCATCACGGCCGGCGCCTCGGCGCCTGAAGTTCTTGTCGATGACGTGATCGAGGCGCTGAGACGTATCGGCCCGGTCGCGGTATCGGTACTTCCCGGCCGGGAAGAGAACATTGAATTCCGGCTTCCCGCCGAACTAACGGCGGGTTGATCCACTTCTCTACTGAGTCCAGAAAGAAACTTGTAATGGCCATACCGTTTTTCAAGGAAATCCGCATCGGCAGCTATCTGGTCAAGCAGAAATTGCTGGGCCGCAAGCGCTATCCGCTGGTGCTGATGCTGGAGCCGCTGTTTCGCTGCAACCTCGCCTGCGTCGGCTGCGGCAAGATCGACTATCCCGACGCGATCCTCAACCGCCGCATGTCGGCGCAGGAATGCTGGGATGCCGCGGACGAATGCGGCGTGCCGATGGTGGCGATACCGGGTGGCGAACCGCTGATCCACAAGGAGATCGGCGAGATCGTGCGCGGCCTGGTGGCGCGCAAGAAGTTCGTATCGTTGTGCACCAACGCGTTGTTGCTGGAAAAGAAGCTCGACCTGTTCGAACCGTCGCCCTACCTGTTTTTCTCGGTGCATCTCGACGGTTTGAAGGAACACCACGACAAGGCAGTCTCGCAGAAGGGCGTGTTCGATCGCGCGGTGTCGGCCATCAAGGCCGCCAAGGCGCGGGGTTTCACGGTCAACGTCAACGCCACCATCTTCGACGGACATGCGGCGGAGGACATCGCCAAATTCCTCGACTTCACCACCGAACTCGGTGTCGGCGTTTCAATGTCGCCCGGCTATGCCTATGAGCGCGCGCCCGACCAGGAGCACTTCCTCAACCGCACCAAGACCAAGAAGCTGTTCCGCGACGTATTCGCGCTGGGCAAGGGAAAGAAGTGGAACTTCATGCATTCCGGCCTGTTCCTGGACTTCCTGGCCGGCAACCAGAGCTACGAATGCACCCCCTGGGGCATGCCGGCCCGCAATATTTTCGGCTGGCAGAAGCCGTGTTACCTGCTTGGCGAGGGCTATACCAAGACCTTCAAGGAGCTGATGGAGACCACGGATTGGGACACCTACGGCACCGGCAAGTATGAGAAATGCGCCGACTGCATGGCCCATTGCGGCTACGAGCCAACGGCGGCGAACGCGGCCTTGACCAATCCGTTGAAGGCCATGTGGGTAGCGCTGCGCGGCGTGCGGACCACGGGGCCGATGGCGCCGGAGATCAATCTCGATCACCAGCGTCCCGCCCAATATATCTTCTCGGCGGAGGTGCAGAAGCGCCTGTCAGATATCCGCCGCGAGGAGGCCCTCGCCGCCCAGCAGAAAGCTTCGACAGCCGCGTAGGCTGCGCAGTGCGCGATTGAAGTCGATCCCCGTCGATACCAGCGCGCGCAGCGTCAGCGGATTGCGCGCGACCCCGCGCAGCACCTTGCGCAGGTCGATGTCGCCATTCGGCTTGATCGCGGCCATCGCCAGCGCCGGCAAAGCGCGGGTGGCAGGGTCGCTGATGACGCGTAACGCGGCAAACGGAAGCCCCGCCTCGGCGGCATAGGCTGCCGCGATATGGCTTTCCATGTCGACGGCTGCCGCCCCGGTCTCGGAACGCAGCGCGGCCTTTCCGGCCCGGGCGACGATCACCTCTTCCACGCCCGCCAGGCCGCCCCTGACCACGCGCCGACGCCCCAAGGCGACGCTGGCGATCAATTCGTCATTCAGGGCCAGACCGGCCAGCCAACGGGCATCACCGGCCAGGACTTCGGTCGCCACCACGACGTCGCCGGACTTCAAGCTGGGGTCCAATCCGCCCGCGACGCCGAAGCTGATCACGCCCCTGATCGTCGATGGGTCAAAAACGGTCAGCAGTGCCCGCAATTGCTGAGGATCGCTACTGCTGCAGATAACGGTCATGCCGGGCCCTGCCGCAATGCGGGCCTCCTGCACCAGACCTGTCACAATCAATACCGGCCGCGAGTCAATCTGATCGCCCGCGGACGCCTCGTCGCCTGCCCCCAAATTCACATTCCGACCCCTACCACCCTGCTGTTGGTGCTTTTCAGGTTCCGATACCGCGCCAGCGCCCAGAGCGGAAAGAACTTTGAGTAGCCATGATAACGCAAATAAAACACCCTCGGAAAGCCTGTAGCCGTGTAGCGCTGCTCATCCCACAAGCCTTTTTCGGTCTGTGTGCTTTTTAGGTACTCCACGCCACGCGCTACCGCCGGGTGATCGACCTCCCCCGCCGCCATCAGCCCAAGCAAGGCCCATGCCGTTTGCGAGGCGGTGGAGGGGCAACCCTCAAATCCCCTATAATTGAGTCGGTAACTGACGGCATCCTCACCCCAGCCGCCGTCCTCGTTCTGGATCGAGGCCAGCCAGGCC
Source organism: uncultured Pseudomonadota bacterium (assembly GCA_963729395.1). Taxonomy (GTDB): domain Bacteria; phylum Pseudomonadota; class Alphaproteobacteria; order Rhizobiales; family Xanthobacteraceae; genus Bradyrhizobium. Next base: position 120,257 of record CAVSOS010000009.1, read on the forward strand.
ACCGCCTTGCGCATGGTGGGGTCCCGGTGGTCCACCCCGGCGGCGTTGAGCGCGCACAGGACCGACCAGGTGCCGTAAATGTAGTTCAGCCCCCAGCGGCCGTACCACGACCCCTCCGCCAGCTGGGTCCGGCGCAGATAGGCCACCCCGTCGGCCACCGTCTGGCTGCTTTGAACGGTCTCGCCGAGCTGGGCCAGCATCGAGACGCAGCGGGCGGTGACGTCCTCGGTCGGCGGATCGAGCAGCGCGCCGTGGTCGGAGAACGGGATGTTGTTGAGATAATATTCCAGATTGTTGACGTCGAAGGCGGCCCACCCGCCATCGCGGCTTTGCATGCCCTCGATCCACTCGCGGCCGCGGGCGATCGCATCGTCATATTCGTGGCTTTGGCTGGCGCGCTGCGCCCGATCCATCGCCATCACCACCACCGCGGTGTCGTCGAGGTCGGGATAATAGGCGTTGTTGTACTGGAACGCCCAGCCGCCGGGGCGAACGTCCGGCCGCTTCGCGGCCCAGTCGCCCTTGATATCCAGCACCTGCTTCGGCAGCAGCCAGTCGAGGGCTTTTCTCGCGGCCGGCAGAGCTTCCTCGTTGCCCGCCTCGAGCAGGGCATGCGCGGTCAGCGAGGTATCCCAGACCGGCGAGACGCAGGGCTGGCAATAGGCCTCCTGCTCGCCGATCACCAATAGCCGATCGAGCCCGCGACGCGTCATCGCGCGCGGCGGATAATCGGCGGGTTTGCCGAGCGCGTCATACATCATCACCGCGTTGGCCATCGGTGGATAGATCGCGCCCAGCCCGTCTTCGCCGTTCAACCGTTCCTCGATGAAGGCCACGGCGCTGTCGATGGCGCGGGCGCGCAGCTTCTTCGGAAACAAAGGCTCGATGGTCCGCAACACGCTGTCCAGTCCGCGGAACAGGACGAACCAGCCCCGGCTTTGGTGCGGGGCCTTGGCTGTCATTCCGATCGAATGCGGCGCCTGCAGAAACAGCTCATCGATGCCGACGGCACTGGCGTTTCGCGCGCGCGGTTTCAGCGCCGCCAACACCATCAGCGGCACGATCGTGGTCCGCGCCCAATACGAGATCTTGTTGAGGTGAAACGGCGACCACATCGGCAACAACATGATCTCGACCGGCAGCACCGGGACGCTCCGCCACTTCAGCACCCCGAACATCGCCAGCATGAACCGCGTGAAAACGTTGCTGTGGATGGCGCCGCCGCGCGACCGGATCGCCTCCCGCGCCCGCACCATGTGCGGCGCGTCGGGGGAATCGCCGATCATCTTCAGCGCGAAATAGGCCTTCACGCTGGCGCTCATCTCGAAGTCGCCGGCGTGCACCAGCGACCAGCCGCCATGGTCGCCCTGAACCCGGCGCAGGTAATTTGCGATCTTGCCTTCCAGCACGGCGTCGACCGGCTCACCGAGATAGTGGCGAAGCAGCACATATTCCGCAGGGATGGTGCAGTCGGCTTCCAGCTCGAACACCCAATGTCCGTCCGACTGCCGGAAGCCAAGCAATGCGCGGGTCGCCGAGGCGATGCTCGCCTCCAGGGCGCCGGTTTCAATGCCAACGATATTCGTGCCGGAATGCATCTTGCGATCCCTGTATCTGCCCCAGTCCGGTTTGATCGGAAACGGCGCGCTATGTCCGAATCAGGCCTGCCGCATGGCGAGCACCAGATCGGCGGCGCGGTTTCCCGACCGCACCGATCCTTCAATGGTTGCCGGCAACCCCGTATCAGTCCAGTCGCCCGCAAGAAACAGGTTTTTCCAGCGCGTCAGCGCCCCCGGCCGCTGGGCGTTCTGTTCCGGGGTGGCCTCGAATGTCGCGCGGCGCTCGCGCACGATCTGCCAGGGCGGCAATTCGCCCTGCACGCCGGCGGCCTTGCAGATATCGGCCCAGATCGCCTGCGCGAGTTGCTCACGCGGCATATCCACCAGCCGGTCGGCATTGCTGACGGTGACCGACAGGCGCTGCGGAAACGCGAACAGCCATTCCACCAGCCCGCCGACCACCCCGAGAATCGGCGGCATGCCGGCCGGCGGATCGAAGCGGAAATGCGCATTCACGATCGCCCGGAATTTGGAAGGTGTTTTCAGGCCCGGAAGCAACGCCGCGGCGGGGCGCGGCGGCACCGCCATCACCACGGCGTCATCCGGGGCGACCGCGACGCTGTCGTCGCCGAATTTCAATTCGCTCACGCTGGTTGCCGACATCGCGAACTCGCGCAGTTCATGTCCGAACTGGATGCTGGCGCCCTTGCCCTGCAGAAGCCGGATCGCGGGTTCGACCAGGACCGCGCTCAGCCCGTCGCGCGCGATCAGCGGGCGGCACGCGTTTCCACCGGCCAGCAGCGTTTCCCGCACCACGGCGCCGGCCAGCCCCGCCGACCCTTCGGGAGGATCAACGTTGAGCGCCGCCAGCAGCAGCGGCTGCACCAGCCGCCGGTAGAGCGTCCCCTGGCACGGGATGGTGTCGCCGACCCGCTTGCCCCGCCCTGCCCAGATCAGAGGCATCAGTGCGAGATAATCGCGCAGCCCGGTGTCGGGTACGCGGCGCGCCTCATCGAACACCCACAGCGGCAGCCGGCCATCTCCGAGGTCGATTTGCCAGCGCTGGCCTGTCGTCAGGTCGACGAACGGGAATTGCGCGCGCTTCGGTCCGACCAGTCCAGCCTCGGTGCCGATCGATCTCGCGTAAGCGACCGCGTGGTGATTGCCCGACAGCAAGAGATGATTGCCGTTATCGATGGTCAGGTTGGTCGCCGCATCGAAATAGGACCGGCAGCGGCCGCCGGCCTGTTGCGTGGCCTCGTGGACATGCACATTGAAATTCGCATTGGCCAGCCGAACGGCTGCCGCGAGGCCCGAAATTCCAGCGCCGACGATGTGAACGGTCTTTGGCATCAGATCAATGCGTAGCGAAGGATAATGGCGATGCGGGCGAGTTTGTTGAGGCGAACCGGGGTGCGCGGCGCGGCAAATCCTCTGGCGACCAACAGCTCCAGAATCGCCCGATAATATTTCGACATGATCCGCGGCGCGCGCACCACGCGGCGCGAATTGCGGCCCATGACCTCGTCGGCCTTGCCGAAATGGGTCCGCGCCCGCTCGACCAGCGGCGCGCATACCTTCGGCAGCCTCGGATCGGCGATAACCTTGAGCGGGTCGGTAGACGTGATGCCGGCGTGCAGCAGGATTTCGCTCGGCAGGTACAGGCGGCCGATGCCGGCATCTTCATCGATATCGCGCAGGATGTTGGTCAATTGCAGTGCGCGTCCGAGATGATGCGCGAGCAGGATGCCGTCATCCTGCGCCAGACCAAACACCCGCACCGACAGCCGCCCGACCGCGCTGGCGACGCGGTCGCAATACAGATCCAGCGTTGCCAGGTCCGGCGCCCGGATATCCTGCGGCACATCCATTTCCATGCCATCGACGATGGCCAGGAAATCCTCGCGCTTGAGATCAAATCTTCGAACCGACGAGGCGTAGTCGCGCAGCCGCGCGGGCGGATGGCCCCGATAGAGCGCATCGATATCGTCGCGCCATTGCTGAAGCGCGGCCAGCCGTTCCGGACGCGGCCCGTCGGAATCGGCGATGTCGTCGACCTGCCGGCAAAAACTGTAGATCTGAAACATCGCCTCGCGCTGCTCGCGCGGCAAGATACGCATGGCCGCGTAAAACGAACTGCCGGACGCGGCTGTCCCGTCACTCGCATTCGCTGTCGCCGACTGAGCGGTCATGCGCCGGCCGCCGGATTGGACAGGGGCCGCCGACCCACCGCCCGCCGGGTCAGTTCGCTGGCTATCCCGCCGACGCTGTGGGCGAGCAGTTCGGCAGGACCCAGATGCACGGTCTCGCTCAGGGGATCTCGCACTTTCAGAAGCTGCACGATCTTGTCGGCGAAGCGCTGGATCACGGAAATCTCGAGCCCGAGCCGGAAATCCTTCACTTCGGCGCTGAGCGATTTGCTTTCATTCAGCAGCATCTCGGTTCGCGCGGCGAGCGAATGCAGGCATTGCAGCAGCGGCGCCGATGCCCGCCCCTCCCCGAGCGCCTCGACGGAAGCCCCTGCCGCGGCGAGCGCATCGCGCGGAAGATAGACCCGATTGAGATCCCTGTAATCCTTACCGCAGTCCTGAAGATGATTGTTGATTTGCAGGCCCGCGCAGAGCGCGTCGGAGGCCGCCCAGGTCGTCGACGGGCTCTCGCCGTGGACGTCGAGCATGAACCGCCCGACCGGCATGGCCGAATACCGGCAATAGTGGATCACCTCGTCCCAGTTCTCATAACGAAGCTTGGTCACATCCATGCGGAAGGCGGTCAGAACATCAAGCGCATGGCGCGGCGGCATCGCGCGCTGCGCCAGCGCGAGCCGCAGGTTGACGGCTTCCGGCTGGCTGTCGCCACGGCCCAGCAATTCGGCTTCGAGCAGATCGAGATAAGCGAGCTTGTCGCGTTCGCCCAGCGTCGCATGATCGGCGATATCGTCGGCCGTCCTGACAAAATTGTAGAACGCAAGGATCAGGGCCCGGTGGCGCGGATGAATGATCCACGACGCGACCGGAAAGTTCTCGTCGCGGTGAGTTTTGCCGGATCGCAGTTCGCTCGCGGTGGTCATCAAGAACGGGCTACATTGGTCGGGGAACGGTGACTTCGCATGCTCCGGCAATCCGCGCATGCGGATGGATCGCGAACCCCATATAGGGGAATACGTCGCCAAAACCAATGCTATCTGCGATCGCTCGCAAATTCCGGCCACGCCCGAATTAGGCTGATAACAGGCCTGCAGCGGCGATTATCGGACGTGAGCGCGGTTCTATTGCCCGTGGTTTTTCAGCACCTGATCGCAGGCTCGGCTGATCTTGGGGCGATTTTGCTGAAGGCAGGCCAGAACGGTGAGGTCGCCCTGATCTATCACCGGGCGGCAGTGACGTTGAACGTCGCGGGCACAAGCCTGCTGCTCCTCCGGCGTGCCGCTGCGCTGCTCAGCGAGGGCACCGGTGGAAACAGATATCGACAACAGGGAGATTGCGAGAAAAAACTTATACATCGTGTTCCTTCATTCTGATCGGCGAAAAATCCCGATCCCCGATAGCGCCTGGCGTGAACGGGATAGATTATCGGATCGCACGCGCCACAAACCGCAGTGGCGAGCGAACCCAAAAGCGCTGGTAAATGCGGCCAAATTTACGTCGGCCGCTTCCCGAATAGCGGGTCCGAAGCGGCGACTCAACCGGATCGATAAGCAGTTGATATTCAAACGTAATTTCATGACGGATTCTTTGCGGCGAGCGGCTGCGCGCAAGCGCGGCACGATCGCTGAAGGTGAAAAAATCTGTCGATATCCGACGCTTTTTTGATCTCGCCCGAACCAAAGCGCCGTCCGCGCCGTGCATTTGACGGATATCCGACCCAACGGCGTCGCCGGTCGCCGAAATTGCGGCACGCCGGTCGATTTGTCATTTGAACCTAACACATGGCGCCGACACTAAACTTTCGATGCGGCGCGACAATCTTTGCGGAAATTTCAATTTTGAATCGGGGAAACTCAATATGAAACCATTTGACTCCAGGTTGTTTGGACACGCTATCAGGGCTGCCGGTGTCGGCGCCGCGCTGTTGTTATCGGTGTCGGCGGGCCACGCCCAGTCGGGCCCGTTTACCGGCCTCAAGGGGGCGTGGTCGGGTAACGGAACGGTTTCGCTGTCGGACGGATCGAGCGAGCGCATCCGGTGCCGCGCCACCTACGCGGTGGATGGCAGCGGCCGGGCCCTGCAACAGACGCTGCGTTGCGCCAGCGATAGCTACAAATTCGATCTGAGCAGCAATGTGACCAGCGAAGGCAACCGCATTTCCGGCAATTGGAGTGAAGCGAGCCGGAATGTCTCCGGCAGTCTGCAGGGCACCGCCGGCGGAGGCCAGATCAGCGTGGCCGTCGAGGCCGTGGGATTTTCCGCCAACCTGACCTTGCGAACCAGCGGCAACAGGCAGACCGTGCAGATCAATTCCCAAGGCGACATCAGGAACGTCTCGATCACGATGGTGAAAACCTGACGCGCACCTTCGCCCGCCTGCTTCCGCTCACTCCACCGGCTTCGCGTGACCTGCCGTCCCGCGAATCCGCTGCGAGAGGTTGATCAGGAACATCGCCGTCGGCCGCAGGATAAACAGATCCGCGACCAGGGCCGCGACCATCGCGAAAGCGCTGAGCCAGCCGAACAGGCGCAGCGACGGCAGGTCGGAAAACACCGTCACCACCAGGCCGCAGGCCAGCACCACCGTGGTCAGGATCAGCGCGGGTCCGACCAGCACGGTGGCGCGCTCCACCGCCAGTTCCGGACTGACGCCCGGCTTGGATTCAAGCCTCAGCCGGTTGAGGAAATGAATTGTCGCACTCAGTCCCAATCCAAACGACACGGTGAGGGCAACGACGCTTGCAAACTGCAGCCCCTCCCCGAGCAACCACAGCACCGTGCCCGACAACACCACCGGGAAAATACCCGGCAGGATGCACGACAACATCACGACCACCGAGCGGAACGCCAGCCCGATAAAGATCGCCACCAGCGCAAACTCGATCGTCAGCCCGCGATTGAGCTTTTCGATCATGTTGGCGCTGTTGCGCGCGGCGATCGCCGACAGGCCGGTGACGGCAATCTCATAACCCGGATGCTTCGCGCGGACCACGTTCAGCGATGAATCGAGCTTTTCGACCACCGGCAGGATCCGGCTCGAATCGAGGTCCGGCACCCGGCCTGAGACCACGACCGCATCCTGGTCGGCCGAGATAAAGCGCCGGACCAGATGTTTCGGGAGCAGGTTGACATATTCCTTGAGCGTCGCGACGTCGGAACTGCCGACTTTCTCGGCGAGCCAGCGACGCAGCGTCTCCAGCGACCAGACGTTGCCGACGCCCGCCTGTTTCTCGACCATCGCATGAACGTCGGCAATCGTCTGCAACGTCTCCGGCGCATACAGCGACGCGCCTTTGGGGAATTCGATCAGAATGTCGATCGGATTGGCGCCGGTGAGCTTGGCATCGAGGCGTCCGCTCGCCGCCACCGCCTGCTGCTTGTCGGGCACCTGATCGGCCAGCCGGTAGCGCGGCTCGAGATTGGAGTAGATCACAGCCAGGCCGCCGACAAAGATCACCGCGATCAGGCTGAACAGGCCGGGACGGCTGACCATGCGCACCGCGATCCAGTAGCAAAAATTGCGCAACGCCTGGACCCCGGCATCGGCGCTCTGGAATTTCACCGCGAAGATCTTTTCGTTGCGTACCAGGAGCACCCCGAACACCGGCACCAGCGAGAGCACCGCGATCAGCGCGATGATGGTGGCGGCAAGTCCGGCCTCGCCGAATTTGCGGATCAGGTCGGAATCCGAGAATTGCAGGGCAATGAATGAGATGCCGGCGGTGCCGTGGGTGAGCACGCAGGCCGGACCGACCACCAGCACGGCATTCCTGAACGCGGTGTATTTGTCCTGGCCCGCGATCAGGCGGTCACGCGCCGCGAAGGTCAGCTGCATCGAGTTCCGAGAAGCTGATCACCATGATCAGCGGCGTCATCACGTTCAAAAACATGTTGAGGCTGAAATTGGCCCATCCGAGTACGCCAAGCGCCAGCAGGATCGCGATCATCGGCGGGAACGCGGCCACCACCATGAACGACCACTTGCGGAAAAAGATGATCGCGATGATGCAGCCGGCCAGAATCCCGAGGATGTTATAGGTCAACCCGTCGCGCTCGACCGCATTGCGGATTTCGAGCTGCATCACCGGAACGCCCGATAGCTCGGCTTTGAGTCCGCTGTCGGCGAGATCATCCGCCATCAATTTGCGGATTTCGCCGACGGTCTGGCCGAGTTTGCTGCTGGCGACAACATCGGGCTCGAGCGACAGCACAATCAGCGCCAGCGTGCCGTCCTCCGACAGCAATTTGCCGCGGATGATCTCGTTGGCTTTGACGGTTTCAATGAACTTGTCGTAGTCCGCACCTTGCGGCAGTTCCGCCGGGAACAGCGCCGCCGGCAGCTTGCCGGGCGCCGGCGCCTGGCGCGCCGAGAACAGCGAAATCAGCCCGCGCGTGCCATCGACGAGTTGCAGATCGGTGACGAGATCGCGCAATTTCTCCAGGTTGTCGCGGGCGAGCAGCGTCTTGCCTTCGACCACCACCAGCACGTCGAATTCCGTCGCCGGGAAGCGCTTGGTCTCCGCTTCGTACTGCTGGTATTCCTTCGAATTGGAGCGGAACAACTGACTGAGGGAATCGTCGATCTTGATGCGCTCGATGCCGAACACCGCGCCGATAATGAGCGCGACCAGAACGATGCAGGACAGGATCGGCGCTTGAACCGCAATCAGCCCGATTCGCTCCAGCCCAAAGGCGATGCTGGCCGTTGCCCGTGTCTCGACCTTCTCGACATGGACCTCGCTGTCGCGGTTCTTTTCAAGCATGCCTTGTCCAATTCTCGCTGCGGCTCAAATCTATAGCGCAATTTCCCGGGCGCGAATGAGGCTGAATTGGCCACGCCTGATCGGTGCCAGCCCTTGAAAACATGCAGAAAATTATTTGCGCGCTGGTGTAGCAGGTCTCCACCGCGTCTCGCAAGCGCACCCGGCAGCGCGAAATCGCCGCGCCGGCGGCGATCAGAGGCCTCAAATCTCGATTGGCCATGCGGGTTTGCGCTGCCCGCGCCAGGGGTAGGCCGTTCACTGAACGGGCCGACCTCGCGGGCGTTCTTCAAGGGTTGTTACTCGGCAGGGACGGACGCCTCGCGCAGCCGTATCGAGTAGTTCGACGCATTCTGCTGCCCCACGGAAGCGGCACGCGCGTACAGGATCAAATGGTGAGCCACCAGAATCGAACTGATCAAATATTCGATCTGGCCGCGGGCCAGACGCCGCAAGGCGAATTTCCAGAATTCGCCCTTGTAGTCGCCGAGGATTCCGACCTTCCAGAAGATGTTGCGAAGCATCGTCAGGCCAAGCTTGATATTCCGCCACGACATCTGCGCACGCGAAGACGGCGGGGTGACGCGATGCGGATAGGTTTCGCGAATCTGGTATTCGAAGCGCTCCAGCAGCTTGCCGGGCTGATAGGCGCTGCTCATGCAGGCGCGCCAGGTCGTCACGACGTCCTCGTATGGCAGCCGGAAATCGACATTGGAATCGCGGCCTTCGTCCTCGATCAGCCGGTTTTCGCGCTTCAGCCGATCCCACAGCGGTGTTTGCGGCAACGCCTGGAGCAGGTTGATCGTCAGCAACGGTATCTGCGATGCATCGATGAATTCGAGCAAATGCTGCCCGGTTTCAGGCGTGTCGGTATCAAGGCCGAGGATGATGCCGGACACCACCTCCATGCCGAAACCGTTGAGCGTCTTGATCGCCTCCATGATGGGGACCATCATGTTGTGATCCTTGCGCATCGCCTTGAGCGCCACAGGATCCGGCGTCTCGATACCGCAGAAAATCGTCCCGAAGAACGCTTCGCGCATGCTCGACAGGATTTCCGGCCGCTTGGCGATGTTCAGCGTCGCCTCGCACGAAAGCCGCAGGACATAGCCGGTCTTCTTCTGCCAATCGATCAGGTGCGGCAACAGCTCAAGCGCGGCCTTTCGGTTGCCGATGAAGTTGTCATCGACGAAATAGACCGAACCGGTGATGCCGCATTCCAGCAACCGGTCTAGTTCGGCGGTGATCTGCTGGGGCGTTTTGAGGCGCGGATTGCGGCCGTAAAGTCCCGGGATATCGCAGAATTCGCACTGATACGGGCAACCGCTCGAATACTGGATGCTGCCGAGAAAATACCGCTTGATGTCGGCGAGTTCATAGGCCGGAATTGGAAATTTGGTCATGTCGAGACGGTCGGCAGTCTTCAGCACCACCTGTTGCTCGGGGCGCGACGGGTCGCGGGCAATCCGCGCGATCAGTTCATTGGTCGCATCGCCCATTTCGCCGATGTGCACATAGTCGAACGACGGATAGTATTCCGGACAGGCGCTGACCGAAGGTCCGCCGATGGCGACCGCGAGGTCGAACGCGTGCGCCCGTCGGCAGATGTCGTTCATCTGCTGACGCTGGATATGCATGCCGCTGACGAACACCGCCTCCGCCCATTCGAAGTCTTCCGCGGTCGCGGCGCGGATGTTTTCGTCGATGAAGCGGACCGGCCAATTCGCGGGCAAATAAGCCGCGATCAGCAGCAGTCCCTGCGGCGGCATGAAGGCCTGGACGCCGTCGGTCAGCGGATAGGCGTATTCGAACGTGCCGAAAGAGGACGTGTAGCGCGGAAAAACGCACAAAATGCGCCGGACGGTCTTAATACCCTCAGCTCTCATCGGGTTTCCTCTGTAGCGTCCGGTAAACCAAGGTTAAGCACGCCTGCCAAAATTGAGCTATAAATTCCTCAACATTGTGGCAGTCATGCCGGGTGACAACCATACCAACCCGCGGGGGATGGTTGCGTCGGCATGCCTCATCTCTCGCCCGGCTGCTTTGCCCGTGTTGCGGGGCAGGAGATGGCCGGTATCGGCAGGCCGGATGCAACATAGCCAATCGCCGAATTGAAGGCTCGCTTCAGGTCGAACGGCGCACAAATGCCCTAAAGATGCCGGCCGGCAGCGTATCCCGACGACCAGGCCCATTGAAAGTTGAAGCCACCGAGATGGCCGGTGACATCGACCACCTCGCCGATGAAATAAAGCCCGGCGACGGATTTGGCTTCGAAGGTTTTCGAGGAAAGCCCTGAGGTATCGACGCCGCCCAGCGTCACCTCGGCGGTGCGATAGCCCTCGGTTCCGTTTGGCTTGACGCGCCATTGCTTCACGTCAGAGGCGACCTTCACCAGCAGCCGGTCGGAGAAGTCGGCGATGCGTTCCGGACCCGGGGTCGCATCCGCAATCTTCCGCGCCAGCCGCTTCGGCAGAACTTCAACCAGCGCGGTTGCCATTTCCTGTCTGGGATGATCGCGGCGCAATCGCTTCAGGGTGGCCAGCACGTCAGTCTGCGGCGCCATGTCGATCAAGAGCTCGTGACCCTCGCGCCAGTACGAAGATATCTGCAGGATGGCCGGGCCGCTCAGCCCGCGATGCGTGAACAGCAAGGCCTCGTCGAAGCGTGTCTTGCCGCAACTGACGACGGCATCGACCGACACGCCCGATAGATCCCCGAATTGCGCCAGCAACGCGGCGTCGAACGTCAGCGGCACCAGCGCCGGCCGCGGCGGCACGATCTTCAGACCGAATTGCTCGCGCCATCCGGTAGCCGAAACCGCTCGCTCCCATTTTGGGAATCGACGGGCCGCCGGTGGCGACCACCAGGGATCGACCGCGAAACTCGCCCTGATCGGTGACGACGACGAAGCCGCCCTCGCCCTTGCCGACCGCGGAGATTCGTATGCCCAAACGCAGTTGCGCACGCGCCTTGCGGCACTCCGCCAGCAGCATCTCGACGATCTGCCGCGAGGAGCCGTCGCAGAACAATTGCCCTCGCGTCTTCTCGTGCCAGGCAATGCCGTAGCTGCTCGACCAGTGCGATGAAGTCGCGCTGGCGTGTAGCCACTCAGCGCCGAGGTGCAGAAGCGCGGATTGTCCGACAGAAAATTCGCAGGGCTGGTGTGCAGATTGGTGAAGTTGCAGCGCCCGCCGCCGGAGATCCGGATCTTCTCGCCGGGCTGTCTCGCCTGCTCGAGCAGCAGCACCGATCGCCCGCGTTGACCGGCGACGCTGGCGCACATCAGGCCCGCCGCCCCCGCGCCGAGCACAATGACATCGTAGAAGTTCAAGGGCGGATTGCGGTTCCTGAAGTCCTGGTTTGACGCGTTTTCCTGACGCGAACCGGTCTCCACTTCGCTTGAAAACGCTCTGGTCATTCGACCAGCAGCACATCGACCGCGACCGCGAGCTTTTGCTTGCGCGATCCCACGATGATGCCGTCGACCGGCGAGACGTCGGAAAAATCCCGCCCCTTCGCCAGCACGATGTGGTCGTTCTCGACCAGGAGGTCGTTGGTCGGATCGAAGCCGACCCAGCCGATCTCCGCGCCGCACCACAGCGAAACCCATGCATGGGTCGCGTCGGCGCCCTGCAGCCGCGGCTTGCCCGGCGGCGGGATGGTGCGCAGATAGCCGCTGACATAGGCCGCCGGCAGTCCGAGGCCGCGCAGGCCGGCGATCATCACATGGGCGAAGTCCTGGCAAACGCCGTGGCGTTTTTCGAACACTTCCCTGAGCGGCGTCGAGATCACGGTCGCCTTCGGATCGTATCTGAACTCGGTGCGGATCCGGTGCATCAGATCGACCGCGCCGGCAATGACCCCGGCGGCCGGCGGAAAGCTTGCCGATGCATATTCGGTGACCGGCCGCTGCACCGGCACCAGCGGGCTCGCAAAGACATAGCCGATCGGCGATTCGGGGCCGAGACTGGTGGCCTCGAAGGCGACGTCGCGGACGCTCTTCCAGGCCGGACTTGGCGCGGCGCGTCCGGGCGCCTGGCGCGAAACCGAAACCCGCGACCGCGAATTGATACGAAGGTTGCGATGCGGGGCTTCGATCAGGATGCTCTCGGTATGGGTGCCGAAGAAGTCGCGCCGGATCGTGCGATCGGCCGGTCGCGGCCTGATGTCGACGCTGTGCGAGACCAGTTCCTGTCCGTCGCCGCTCCTGCGGCTCCAGCCGCAGCGAGCAGCGGGCGAAACTGACCGGGCTTTCGTAAGAGTAGGTGGTGACGTGACGGATGTCGTAGATCACGCGAGGCCCGTCAGCTTTTCGGGCCGGCTGGCATTGGGCCCATGCGGAAAATAATGCGATCCGATGGCATCGGCGAGAGTTGAGCAATTCCTGCTCCAGCGCAAACAGCGTCTTGGTATCGAGGGCTGCGGCTTCCGCCGTGGTCAGCGTCGCCTGCAGGCCGACGGCGAGACGGCGCGGCCGCTCGATCAATCCTCCCTCTTTCAGGGTCGGCAGGCTGGCGATGTGGTCGTTCAGCGCCGAAACCTGAAACGCGACCGACCGCGGATTATAGGGATCGAGCACCACGAGATCGCGCACCGGCGCCAGCAGCGGCCCGACCAGATAGCGCGAGCGATAGGTGATCTGGCAATCGACCAGCGTCAGCAGGACATCGAGATCCTCGCCGCCAGCTTCGTCATAGGCGAACTGGCGCGCAAAGCGCACGGTGTTGATGGCACGCTCGGCGCGGCGGCCCATTTCGAGAAAGCGCCAGCCGGCGGCGCGGTTCATGTTCTCCTGCGCGAGCCCGGCAAAGCTCGCCAGTTCCTGCAGCGTCAGTTCGGCGGCGCTGACGACGCCGTCGTCGTCGTCGACTTCCTGCGGCGAGGCGTTCGGTCATCTCGGTGATGACCTGCCAGGCATCCGGCGACAGCCGTTCGCGCAGCGATGTCGCGGTACGCTGCGCCGCGCGCACCAGCGACAGCGCCGAGCCGAACCGTTCTCGCTTTGCAACGCCTCGGCGGCGATCTTCGCCGGCTGCGCCCGCGCCGCTTGCGACGTCGCGCCCCAGGTCACCAGAAGCCGCTGGATGCGCTCGACCGAGTGAAGCGCGCGTCGACGATCCCTTGCCGGGATCGCGCTGCGAGGTCCCGAGCGCCCGCACCAGCCGCAACGTCGCCTCGGCGCGCTCCAGATAGCGGCCGAGCCAGAACAGATTGTCGGCGGCCCGGCTCGGCACCCAGCCGGCAATGCGCCTGATCCGCACATTATCGACCGCCGGCAGCAGGGTCGCGGTCGAGACCGCCTTGTCGGAGACCACCCAGACGTCCGCCGCCCGCGCGCCATCTCCCATCGACACGGCGCGGGCATCGAGCTGATCGGCGATCCGGCAAAAGCCGCCGGGCATGATGGTCCAGCCATTGGGGGTCGCGGCGGCGAAAACCCGCAGCACGAACGGGCGCGGCGTGATCCGCCCCTGATCCCACACCGGCGTGGTCGACAGCCGCACCAGTTCCTGGCCGACATAGTCGATGCCGCGATCGCTTGATCGCTGTCTTCAGCCGTTCGCGCTCGGCTGCCGACAGCTCGCTGGCGAGCACCGGCCCGTTGCCCGGAAAACCCGGAACACCCCGGCCATAGGCGCCCTCGATCGCGACCTCGTCGAGCCGCGACAGCACTTCCTCGCGCGCGGATTTCTGGCCGCACCACCAGGTCGCGATGTGCGGCATCTTCAAATCTTCGCCGAAGAAACGCCGGCTCAGGCTCGGCAGGAAGCCGAGCAGCGCCCGCGCCTCCATCACGCCGGAGCCCGGCATGTTGGCGACCACGACGCCGTTCTTGCGCAGCACATCGATCAGCCCGGGCACGCCGAGCTGCGAGGAGGCGTCGAGTTCCAAGCGGATCGAGCGAATTGGAATCGACCCGGCGCAGCAGCACGTCGAGCCGCTTCAAACCGGCGACGGTGCGGATATGAATGCGGTCGCCGCTGACGGCGAGATCGTCGCCCTCGACCAGCAGGAAGCCGAGATAACGCGCCAGCGTGGCGTGCTCGAAATAGGTTTCGCTGAACGGCGCCGGGCGTCAGCAGCCCGATGCGCGGCTCGTCGCGATCGGCACTGGCGCGCAAGGCATCGCGGAACGCCTCGAAGAATGGCGCCACGCGCTCGACGTTCATCGATTTGTAGAGCGTGGTGAAGGCGCGCGACAGCACCAGCCGGTTCTCCAGCGCGTAGCCGGCGCCGGATGGCGCCTGGGTGCGGTCGCCTAGCACCCACCAGCGTCCATCGGGTCCGCGGCCGACATCGGCGGCATACATACTGAGGTATCGGCCGCCCGGCGGCTTGATGCCGCAAACCGGGCGCAGATATTCGGTGCTGCCGGCGATGGCGGCCGCAGGAATAGCGCCCTCGGCCACCAATCGGCCCTCGCCATAGAGGTCGCTCAGGACCAGTTCGAGCAATTCCGCCCGTTGCACGATGCCGGTGGTCAATTGCTGCCACTCGGCCTCGCCGATCAGGAGCGGCAGGTGGCTCAACGGCCACACCCGTTCGGCGGTTTCGCCGGGCGCGCGATAGGTCACGCCGGCTTCCCGCAGATGCCGGTCGGCGGATCCGAAGCGGCGCTCGATATCGCCCGGCGTCAGCTCGGCGAAGGCCTCGAAAAACCGGGTCCAGACCTCACGCGGCGCGCCGTCCTGCGCAATATACTCGTCGGGAATTCCTGGCAGGCGGGTATAGCCGCGCATCCATTGCGCCACGCGGCGATGGCCCGGGCGGGCCTTGTTTCCCTGACCGTTCCCGGCTTCCTTGGCTGCTGTCCGTGACTGCTTCCGTGGCCGGTCTGTCCTGCCATCCCGACTCTCCTGCCCCAAGCCCATTTCTCAATGCAGGAGCGGCGTCCTCAAGTCGAGGGTCAAAGGGAATTCAATTGTGCGTTCCTCGCGCGGCGGATCGATCGTTGCCGGGCGTGTGGCCGTGATCCTGAAAGCGGGCCAGCCGCCGCGCCTCGGCCTCGTAGGAATTGACCGGTTTGGTGTCGTAGCTGCGTCCGCCCGGATGCGCGACGTGATAGACGCAGCCGCCCAGCGAGCGGCCGTTCCAGGTATCGATGAGATCAAACGTCAGCGGCGCATGGACCGGAATGGTCGGATGCAGCCCCGACGCCGGCTGCCAGGCCTTGAAGCGGACGCCGGCGACCGCCTCGCCCGAGCGGCCGGTTGCCGTCATCGGCATCCGCCTGCCGTTGCAGGTGACGACATGGCGGCCCTCGACAAAGCCGGTGGCCTTGACCTGCAACCGCTCGACCGAGCGAATCGACATAGCGCACGGTGCCGCCGGCCGAGCCCTCCTCGCCGAGCACGTGCCAGGGCTCCAGCGCCTGGCGCACTTCCAGCGACACGCCGCCATGGTGGACCCGGCCGAAGCGCGGGAAAACGGAATTCGAGCTGGGCCGCGTACCAATCCGGTCGAGAAATCGTAGCCGGACTGCCTGCAGCTCGGCGAGCACGTCCAGGAAATCCTCCCAGAGGAAATGCGGCAGCATGAAGCGGTCGTGCAGCGTCGGTGCCCCAGCGCACGAACTTGCCGTCCTGCGGCTCGCGCCAGAGCTTGGCGATCAGCGCGCGGATCAGCAATTGCTGCGCCAGCGCTCATGCGCGGATCGGGCGGCATTTCGAAGCGCGCGGAACTCGACCAGGCCGAGCCGGCCGGTCGGCGCTGTCGGGCGAATACAGCTTGTCGATGCAGATCTCGGCGCGATGGGTATTGCCGGTGATGTCGACCAGGATGTGCCGGAACAGCCGGTCGACCAGCCACAGCGGGGCCTTGCCTCGCCGGTCGGCGGCACATGGCGCCAGCGCGATCTCCAGTTCGTAGAGGCCGTCATGCCGCGCCTCGTCGATGCGCGGCGCCTGGCTGGTCGGGCCGATGAACATGCCGGAGAACAGATAGGACAGCGACGGATGCCGCTGCCAGTACAGCACCAGGCTCTTCAGCAGATCGGGACGGCGCAGGAACGGCGAGTCCGCCGGCGTGTTGCCGCCGACCACGACGTGGTTGCCGCCGCCGGTGCCGGTGTGGCGGCCGTCGATCAGGAAGCGGTTGGCGCCGAGCCGGACTTGCGCGCGCGTCCTCGTAGAGGCCGAAGGTGATGTCGACCGCTTCGCGCCAGCTTGCCGCCGGCTGGATGTTGACCTCGATGACGCCGGGATCGGGCGTCACCTTGATCACCTCGACGCGCGGGTCGAACGGCGGCGGATAACCCTCGATATGCACCTGCATCTGCATCTCTTCGGCGGTCGCTTCCACTGCGGCGACCAGTTCCAGATAATCCTCCAGCTCTCCACCGGCGGCATGAATGCGCACAGAATGCCGTCGCGCGATCTCGATCGACATCGCGGTGCGCACGCCGCCGCGCTGTTGAGCTGCTGCTGCGCTGCAGCCTGCCTGATGCGGCGCGCGGATTTCGGCGCTGCGTGCTGCTCGTAGACCGGCAGGGCTTCGCGCGGCTCCAGCGGATCCTGCTCGACGATGTAGGGATATTCCTCGGCGGGAATATGCGGCAATGAGGCGATCGGCAGCCGCAGGCCGAGCGGGGAATCGCCCGGCGTCAGAAACAGATTGCCGCGCCGCAGCTTCCAGCGCTCGCTGCGCCAGCGCGAGGGGTTGCCGCATCGGCGTTCCAGCGCTGGATCGGCAGCACGAAACCCTTGGGAACGTTGAGCCCCTGATCGAACACCCGCGCCATGCGCGAGCGCTCTTCCGGATCGGCCAGTTTGGAATCGCCGGGATCGACGTTGGGCGGCAGGCTCGCTTCCTTCTGTAGCCAATGCGACGGGTCTTCGAACGCCGGCATGATGAATTCGGCATCGACGCCGAGTTTCTTCGCTGTCTCTTCGGCGAAGCGCTCGGCGTCTTCGATGGCGCCTTGCGCGGCCCTTCGATCCTGGCGATCAGATCCGAATTCTTCCAGATCGGCACGCCGTCCTTGCGCCAATAGAGCCCGAACGCCCAGCGCGGCAGGCTTTCGCCCGGATACCATTTGCCCTGTCCGAAATGCAAAAGGCCGCCGGGCGCGAAGCGGGCCGCAATTTGCGAATGAGATCGTCGGCGAGGCCGCGCTTGGTCGGGCCGACCGCGGCAATATTCCATTCCGGCAATTCCAGGTCGTCGACGGAAACGAAGGTCGGCTCGCCGCCCATCGTCAGGCGCACGTCGCCGGCCTTCAGATCGGCATCGACCTGCTCGCCGAGCCTGTCGAGCCGCGCCCAGGATTCGTCGGAGAACGGCCGGGTGATCCGCGGTGCTTCGCGGATCCGCTTGACGCTCATCTCGAAGCCGAATTCGACCTGCGCGAATCCGACGGCACCGCTGATCGGAGCAGCCGAGCGATAATGCGGCGTGGCCGCGACAGGGATGTGCCCCTCCCCGGTCAGCATGCCCGAGGTGACATCAAATCCGATCCAGCCGGCACCCGGAAGATAGACTTCAGCCCAGGCGTGCAAATCCGTAAAATCGTTCTCGACCTCGCGCGGTCCTTCGACCGGATCGATGTCGGGACGCAACTGAATGAGATAGCCCGAGACGAAACGGGCGGCGAGACCGAGATGCCGCACGATCTGAATCAGCAGCCACGCCGAGTCGCGGCACGATCCGGCGCCCGAGGCCAGCGTCTGCTCCGGCGTCTGGATACCCGGCTCCATGCGAATGATGTAGCGAATCTTTTTTTGCAGTTGCGCGTTGAGATCGACGAGAAAGTTGACGGTGCTCGACGCCTCGCGCGGAATGCCGGCGAGATAGGCGGCAAGCAGCGGCCCGGCCTCGTCGGTCGCGAGATAGGGCGCAAGCTCGGTCTTGAGATCGCCGGTATAGGCGAACGGAAAACTGTCGGCATAAGGCTCGACGAAGAAATCGAACGGATTGATCACGGTCATCTGCGCCGTGAAGTCGACTTCGATCTTCAGTTCGGTACCT
>CAVSOS010000010.1:0-409213 GCA_963729395.1 uncultured Pseudomonadota bacterium
ACGGCCAAAGGTTCGCTTCTGATCGACGAGGCCAATCTGCAGACCGCCAAGATCAATCTCGGCTATACCGAAATCGTTTCTCCGATTGCGGGGAAGGTTGGCAAGACCAACGTCACAAAGGGCAACGTTGTAAGTCCGCAAAGCGGGCCGCTGACCGTCATCGTCAGCCAGGATCCGATGTATGTAAGCTTTCCGGTGAGCCAGCGCGAATTCCTGCGCGCCCAAAAGGCCGGCAAGAGCGTCGACGTCACGGGCATCAAGGCGTCGCTGCTGTTTTCTGACGGCAGCCCCTACAAGCACCCCGGCAAGATCAACTTTGTCGACGTTACCGTCGATCGGTCCACCGACACCGTATTGGCGCGCGCCTCCTTTCCAAATCCCGATTTTGCCCTGATCGACGGCCAACTGGTCCGCATCGGGCTCGAGGGCGGCGCGCCAGAGGAAAAGATCGTCATTCCGCAGGCGGCGCTGATTTCCGATCAGGAGGGCGTTTACGTCTTCATCGCGAGCGACGGAAAAGCGGTGGTACGCAGGATCAAGCCTGGTGCCGCGGTTGGAGCCAACGTCGTTGTGGAGCAGGGACTGACGGGAGGAGAACTGGTCGTCGTCGAGGGATTTCAGGGATTGCGGCCGAACGTAGCGGTCCGCCCGACGCCTCTGCCGCCATTGCCCGACAGGAGCTGAAGCGATGCTTTCCGCGATCTTCGTCGACCGTCCGCGCCTGGCGATCGTCATCGCCGTCGTCACCACGATTGCCGGCGCACTGGCGTATATGGCGATGCCGGTTGCGCAATATCCCGACATCGTGCCGCCTCAGGTCTCGGTCACCACGATGTATCCCGGCGCCAATTCCGCCGTGGTTGACGCCACCGTCGCCCAGCCTATCGAGGCGCAGGTCGTCGGCGTCGACAAGATGATCTACATGAAGAGCACGAGCGGCGACGACGGCAGCTACACGCTCACCGCCTCGTTCGAACTCGGCACCAACCCGGACATCAATACGGTCAACGTCAACAACCGGGTGCAGACCGCGCTGTCGCTGCTGCCGCCGGAAGTGCAGCGGCAGGGGATCAACGTCAAGAAGAAATCGACGGCGATCCTGGCATTCGTCACGGTTTATTCACCGAAGCATACCCACGATCCGCTGTTCCTGTCGAACTACGTCACGATCAATCTTCTGGATTCGATCAAGAGCACGCCCGGTGTCGGCGACGCGTACCTGTTCGCGGCCCAGGACTATGCGATGCGCGCCTGGATCAAGACCGAGCGCCTGACCGGACTCAATCTCACCGTCAACGACATCATCACCGCCATCCAGTCGCAAAACGTACAGGCTGCCGTCGGGCGTATTGGCGCGCGGCCGACGTTCGAAGATCAGCAGTTGCAGCTCAACATCCAGACCAAGGGCCGCCTGAGTACGGTCGAGGAGTTCAACAATATCGTCATCCGGACCAATCCGGATGGCTCGATCCTGCGATTGCGCGATGTGGCGC
Organism: uncultured Pseudomonadota bacterium; assembly: GCA_963729395.1. Taxonomy (GTDB): domain Bacteria; phylum Pseudomonadota; class Alphaproteobacteria; order Rhizobiales; family Xanthobacteraceae; genus Bradyrhizobium. The sequence goes on from CAVSOS010000010.1 coordinate 1,494, forward strand.
AGCTCGAACTGGGCGCCGCCAATCTCGACCGCGACACGCGGTTCAACGGCGGCGACGCCGCTGCCATTGTGGTCTACCAATCGCCCGGCAGCAACGCGATCGATACCGTCGATGCCTTGCGGAAAAAACTCTCCGAACTGGAGAAGCGCTTTCCGGACGATCTGGCGTGGACAATTCCCTACGATCCGACGGTCTTCGTGAAGGATACCATGCACGAAGTGAAGAAGACGCTGTTCGAGGCCTTCGTTCTCGTCGTTCTCGTCGTCTTCCTGTTTCTCGGAAATGTCCGCGCCACCCTGATTCCGACGCTTGCCGTGCCGGTAAGCCTGATCGGCACCTTCATCGCGCTCAAAGCCGTCGGATATTCCGCCAACACCGTCTCGCTGCTCGCCATCGTGCTGGCGATCGGCATCGTCGTCGACGACGCCATCGTGGTCGTTGAAAATGTCGAGCGGGTGATGGAAGAGCATCCGGAACTGTCGCCCGCGGACGCGACCAAGCGCGCCATGGCGGAAATCACCGCGCCAATCATCGCGATTACGCTGGTCCTGCTTTCAGTCTTCGTGCCGATCGCCTTCATTCCCGGCATTTCCGGCGAATTGTTCCGCCAGTTCGCGGTTACCGTCGCGGTCGCAATGCTGCTCTCCGCCATCAACGCGCTGACGCTTTCTCCGGCGCTGTGCGCCGTCCTGCTCAGCTCTCATCACGGCCCGAAGCGCGGCATCATCGGAAAATTGATGCGGGGGATCGACTGGGTCCGCGACCAATATGGCGCCGTCGTCGCGCGACTGGTTCAGTTCTCGGTTATCGGTCTGGTGATGGTGGTGGTGGCGGGGGCAGGGACCGTCGGACTTTCCAAGGTCACGCCGACAGGCTTTGTGCCGGAGGATGACCAGGGCGCGATCTTCGTGGTCGTTCAGTTGCCGGGTGGTGCCTCTGTCGGGCGAACATCGGATGTGATGCGGCAGGCTGAAGCGATCGTGAAGGAAGACCCGGCGGTGGCCGAATACACTTCGATCATTGGCCTGAATTTCATCGACAACTATTCGCAACCCAATGCCGGCTTTATGGTCGTGACCTTCAAGCCGTTCGAGGAGCGCAAGAGCGCCGATCTCGGCGCGCGGCAAGTGATTGCCCGGCTGCGTACCAAGTTCCGCCAGATCCAGGCCGGCACGGTGGTGCCGCTGGCGCCGCCGCCGATCGTTGGTCTCGGAACCGGTGGAGGCTTCACCTATGTGCTTGAGGACCTGCGGGGCGGCGACCCGAAGGAGCTTGCCCAGGTTCTGCGCGGGCTCGCTGTGGCCGCCAACCAGGATCCAAAACTGCGCGGCGTGTTCTCAACGTTTTCGGCAACCAATCCGTCGATCTATCTCGATATCGACCGCGACAAGGTTCAGATCCTTGGCGTCCAGTTGAAGGATGTGTTCCAGGCGCTGCAGGCCTCGCTCGGCGGCTATTTCATCAACAACCTGAATTTGTTTGGCCGCACCTGGCAGGTGCAGGTGCAGGCGGAAGCCGCCGACAGGTCGCGTATTGACGATATCTACCGCATCAATGTGCGCAACGTTGAAGGCAAGATGATCCCGCTGCGCAGTCTGGCGGAACCGCGCGTCGTCGTCGGTCCGCCCGCCCTGATCCGATACAACAACCTCCGCGCCGTGACCATTCAGGGCGGGCCGGCGCCGGGCATATCGTCAGGCCAGGCGCTACAGGCATTCGAGCAGATTGCGACGAAGACGCTTCCGCAAGGCTACGCCGGCGAATGGACCGATACGGCATTCCAGGAAAAACGTGCCGAAGGCAAGACCGCCATTATCCTCGGCTTTGCCGTGTTGTTCGCCTACCTGTTCCTGGTAGCGCTCTATGAAAGCTGGACCATTCCGGTGCCGGTCCTTCTGTCGGTCGCGATCGGCATTGTCGGATCGTTCGGCGCCATCGTCCTGACCGGGCTGACGCTCGACCTCTATGGCCAGATCGGCATGGTCGTGCTGATCGGTCTCGCGGCCAAGAACGGCATCCTGATCGTCGAATTCGCCAAGGAGAAACGCGAGCACGGCGTTCCCCTGCTGGAGGCCGCCGCCGAAGGTGCCCGTCTGCGCTTCCGGCCGGTGATGATGACGTCGTTCGCCTTCATCCTGGGGCTCTATCCTCTGGTCGTGGCACAGGGTGCCTCAGAGCTGGCGCGGCGTGGAGTTGGCACACCGGTGTTCGGCGGCATGATCCTGGCTTCGTTCGTCGGCATTTTCGCGATCCCACCGCTTTACGTGATGTTCCAGGCCATTCGCGAACGCCTGCGGCCCGGGTCGCGTCCCGCGACCGAGCTGCAGCCTGCTGCAACGCAAGCGGAACCGAAACCATCCAAACATGTTGCCGCCGAATAAGCATTACCTTTTCAGGAGAATGAAATGTTGGATTTTCATCGCTTAGCAATTCTCGGCGCTGTTCTGTCCGGGGCAGCGTTGATGCTGCCGGTCCGGGCCAACGCCATCGAACTTTCGGGCGCGTGGGCAACGGAGGCCGATCTGTGCAGCCGCGTGTACACCAAGAAGGGCAACCAGGTCGTGTTCGCCGAGCTGTCGGATCTCTTTGGTTCAGGCTTCATCATTGAGGGGAACAAGATCAGGGGGAAGAGCGCGCGATGCACGATCACCTCGAGAAAGCAGGACGGCGATAATCTGGATTTAGGCGCGGCCTGTGCGACCAGCATCATGAACCAGAACGTCCATTTCAGCCTGAAAGTCATCGACGATAACAACCTGAATCGGCTTTTCCCGGATATCCCGGGAATGACGCTCAAATATACCAGGTGCGCACTTTAGCGCTGATCGTGGTAGCGGCGCTGAAAGAGGGCGACCGCCATGTCCGAATTTTCCCAATATTCAGAAGTTGGGGCCTTGCGAGACGGGCGTCAGGTGGAAATCCGCGCGCTTCGGCCGGAAGACCGCAACGATCTCATCGCGGCGATCCGCCGCATCGGCACGGATTCTCTCTACCGGCGTTTCTTCGCGGTAAAGCGTGAGTTTAGCGAGAAGGAGACGTCCTCCTTCGTTAACGTGGATTTTGTCAATCACGTCGCCCTGATCGCGGTGGTGGAGGAAGACGGCAAGCCGACGATCGTCGGCGGTGGGCGTTTTATCGTAGTCAGCCCGGGACGGGCGGAGGTCGCATTCGCGGTAGTCGACGAATATCAGGGGCAGGGTATCGGCGCGACGTTGATGCGCCATCTCGTCGCGATCGCGCGTCGAGCGGGCCTGCGAGAATTGATCGCAGACGTACTGCCCGACAACAGGCAGATGTTGAACGTTTTCCAGAGGAGCGGCCTGCCGGTCAGCACCCGACGGGAAGAGGGGAGCTTGCACGTCACGCTTCGGCTAATCTAGTCAGCTGCGATTTATGGCATGAAGCGACGCCAGATTGATTTGGATCAATGCGACCGACCGATGGAGTCCTACGTTTTAATAATCCAGCCATTCCCCAAGCTGGTGTATTGGCGCTAAAGACCCCGCTAGAGCACCAAGGCTAGAGGCCGCCACTTCCGCTGTGACGGCCTCTCCCTTGTGTGGAAATCGCTGGCTGCGAAAGAAGTCAAAGCGCTCGCTGCAGGTCAATTCAGCGATAATGCTGCCCGATCACCTCTGCAACACAGGCGGGGCGCTTGCCACCCTCGAGTTCGATGGTGACCTTGTACGTGACGCGCAAGGCGTCGGGCGGGACATCCTCCGCTTCCAGAACGGTGACGCGCGCCCGTAGACGCGAGCCGGCGGGGACCGGGGTGAGATAGCGAATTCTGTTGGCGCCGTAGTTCAGCGTATTTTTCAGGCCTTTCACTCCGATGATCGACCGAATGAACATCGGGATCAGCGAGAGCGAGAGCAGTCCGTGCGCGATCGTGGTCCCACCGGGCGATTCTCGTGCGGCGCGCTCCGTGTCGACGTGGATCCATTGTTCGTCGCCGGTCGCTTCGGCGAACTGGTTGATGCGGTCCTGGGTGATTTCGATCCAGTCGCTGACGCCGACCTCGTTACCGACCGCGGCCTTGAGCTCATTGAAGTCGTTGAACACTCGCATCTTGCGCTACCCTCGGGCTTGGTTCGTATGGGAGCCGGGATGTCGGGTCAGATCGCCATTTCCGGTACCTTGGCAGGGACGACGAGTTCGGCGTCGGTGTTAGCGATGACGTCCGCAACGCTGACGCCAGGCGCGGTCTCCATCAGGGTCGCGCGTCCTCCAGGGAAACCGATTACCGCCATATCGGTCACGACAAGGTCAACGGCCCTGACCGATGTCAGCGGCAGGTTGCACTTCTTGACGATCTTCGATTTTCCCTTGGCGGCGTGCTGCATCGCGACGATCACGCGCTTGGCGCCGGTCACCAGATCCATCGCCCCGCCCATCCCCGGGACCATCTTTCCCGGGATTGTCCAGTTGGCGAGTTGGCCCCCGCTATCGACCTGGAGCCCTCCCAGCACCGTCATATCGACGTGGCCGCCACGGATCAGGCCGAACGACACGGCGCTGTCGAAGCAGCATGCGCCGGGGAGCGCGCTGATCGGGCGCCCGCCGGCGTCGGTCAGCAGAGGATGTTCCATCCCCTGTTCCGGAATAGGCCCGGTGCCGATCAATCCATTCTCGGATTGGAAGAAAACCTTGAGGTCGGCCGGAACATAGTTCGCGATCAGCGTCGGAATGCCGATGCCGAGATTGACGAGCATTCCCGAGCGCAGTTCAAGCGCGACGCGGCGGGCGATAATTGTTTGTGCGTCCATTGTTTCACCCGTTGGCGATGAGATAGTCCACGAGCGGACCCGGAGTCACGACATGGTCCGGTGCAATGACCCCGACAGGCACGATGTTCTCCGCGGCGACGATGACGGTATCTGCGGCCATTGCCATCACCGGATTGAAGTTGCGGGCTGTCAGCGCATATTGAAGATTGCCGAGATAGTCGGCCAGGAAAGAATGGACCAAAGCAAAGTCGGCACGCAGGGCCGTCTCCAGCAAATAGGTTTTTCCACCGGCTTCTATCTTCTGCTTGCCCTGTTCGACAGTGGTGCCGACGCCGGTTGGCGTCAGGATACCGCCTAATCCACAGCCGCCTGCACGAATTCGCTCGACGAGCGTTCCCTGTGGCACCAGATCGATGGCTATCTTCTGCGCCATCATTTGTTGCTGTGCCTGGGGATTGAGACCGATGTGGCTCGCGATCATGCGGGTAACCAGCCCCGCGTCGACCAGCTTGCCGATTCCCTTTCCTGGCAGCGCGGCGTCGTTGGCGATGACGTAAAGATTGGATTTGCGCTGTCGCACCAGTTCGTCGAGCAGACGCTCCGGCGTTCCGACCCCCATGAACCCGCCGATCATGACGCTGGCGCCGTCGGGGATCATGGCGACTGCTTCTTCTACGGAAACGACCTTCATGATCTATTTCTCCGTTAGCCTCAGCGAAAACATCCGAACACCAACACGGAAGGGGTGCGTTGATTTGCATCAAGCAACAACGTGAAGTACGGATGGTCGCGTTGTCGCCGCCATTCGTCCTCGGCGCGCGAGAAAGTGTTCGTGGCTCAGCTGAAGAAGTCGCCGTTCGCAAGTATATCTGCGCTTCGCTACGACGATCCGACTTTCTGACTTCCGCTCTGCGCTTCCACATCGTTCTTCGGTCGATGGACCTGACGAGGAGCGTCGGAATGGTAGCGGAAGATGATGGGAAAGGGCTTCGTCCGGCCAATGACAACGGATTGGGTACCGGTGAGTTGCTCGACCCACGCATTCTGCGGATTGCAGAAGCTATCGGCCGACAACTCGCCCGCGAGCACGCCAAGCAACCGGCCGCCGCCAATGACAACGAGCCAAGGCCACGATAGGGCTAGGTTCTCAGCTACAGTTTCGTCTACCTGCTCGTTTGCTCAGGTGACGATCAGACTCCAGGAGCAAAGCGGGCGAGGGACGGAGTGTCGGCGGACCGCGGTGAAAACATGGACCTTGACGGCGGCGGAAATTGCAGAATTGATGTGAAGGTCTGATCCGGAAAGAACGCCATGCTCAGGGTTGCGCTTTACGCCCGTTATTCGACCGACAATCAGAGTGTAGCGTCGATCGAGGACCAGTTCCGCATCTGCCGTGAGCATGCGGACAGGGAAGCTTGGCAGGTTATCGACACCTATCACGACGCCGCTGTCTCAGGTGCCAGTGTCATTCTCCGGCCGGGTGTCCAATCGCTGTTGCAGGACGCCCAGCGCGGCAAGTTCCACATCGTCCTCGCCGAAGCACTGGACCGCGTCTCGCGCGATCAGGCCGACGTGGCGACGCTGTTCAAGCATCTCCGTTTTGCCGGCGTGCAGATCATCACCCTGGTCGAAGGCGAAATCTCCGAACTTCATGTCGGCCTCAAAGGTACGATGAGCGCTCTGTTCCTGAAAGACCTCGCCGCCAAGACCCATCGTGGTTTGCGCGGACGGGTAGAGAAGGGAAAGGCGGGCTCTGCTACGGCTACGACGTGGTGAAGCGTACCGTCGCGATTGGACCCTCGCTTCCGCTCATGCCGCGTAGGGCGATATCGCCCGAGGCCAACAGGATTTCCAGGCGTGTGCTCGGTGCCATTCGCTCGAATCCAACCGCAATATGATCGGGCCGAGCCTGGCCGGCCTGTGGGGTCACAAGGCCGGCTCGCTGACGAGCTTCGAGCGCTGCTCCGATGCGCTGAAATAGTCTGGAATTATCTGGGATGAGCGAATCGGCGTACATCGACAGACGTGAGGAAGCGGGCTAGCAGATACCGATCTGCCGGCCGGACTCCTTCGGATCGGGTTCGATCAGGAATGCCGGGCCGGTCATCGATCGGAGCACACGCATGAGATTCCTGGGTTACGCCTACCGGTTCTTGTCGAACTTTGTCTTCCTGACGCTGGCCTATTTCAGCCTGAACTTCATGGAGAAATACCAGCAACGCGCGGTGGTTGCGATTCTGGTGCTGCTCTATGCGGCGATGCGCGCGGCTTCAGCGCTGCGTTCGTTTTATTTCTTCCAGCGCATCGAGCGGCTCGAACTTGAGGCGCGCCGCCTTGCCGGCGTGGTAGGGGATGGTCCGGCCGCGTCCGCCGCGCGCAAGCAGATCGTCACTGACGTCGGCACCCTGCGTCGTGACGGCGAAATGAAGTCCTACATCGATCTGCTGTTTCTTGCCCTGGTCGTGCTGCTGTGCGTGTCCAAGATCGTGACCGACTAAGCCGTCACACATTTCTCTTCTTGACCTGGACCAGATGTCTCAGCGTGCCCCGATGGGCACCCGCTGCATTGCGGGTGGCTCGGCCGGCCATCTTGGACGCGCCGGGCTTCCGGACTCCTCCGAGATGGGGTTTGCCCCGGATCCCGCCGGTGTTGACTGCGATAAGCCTCGCGATGCCATCCCTTTGGCTCCGCGTCGCGACGGTTTGCTCCGCATGATGTGCGAACGGAAGCAGCGACTGCGCCGTCGCACGCGGGTTTTCCTGTATCTTGAAAATGCTCTCCGCCGGTACGGGCAGGGCGATGGTGTCGCTGCCAGACGCGAGCGGCGATGGCTGGGGCCAGGGCGCCTGCTGCGGGACGCCGCGCGGATGCCGTCCGGCGACATCGAACGGCTCGTCGGCAAGCGCCATCGACCGTCCGCTACGCCAATCCAGATCGGACAGCGAGGGCGCGGGAAGCGTGTCGGTCTCGGTGAAAACGAAATTACGAATCTTTGGCCAGTGCGAAATCGCCACGTTTTCAGACGTCGGATGCAACTGCCATTGCTGCGGCTCGGTCGGCGTCGCCGGCAGCTCCGGTGTAGCCGGCACCACATGGACGATGCTATAGCCTCGCGCCTTCAGCTCCTGCAGAATTCTCGGCAACGCGGCCACCGTGCGCGCCTGGATATCGTGCAGCAGCAGAATGCCTTTCCCCTTCGCCTCAATCCGCTTGATCGCCAGATCGTACACCCGCGATGACGGAATATGCCGCCAGTCGTCGGCCGGAAAATCGGCGCTCCAGACCTGGATGCCCTGCGAGGCCAGATAATCCTCGACGGCTTCGGCGCGCAGCAGGCCCGGGAATCCGAAAGAACGGAGCAAGCGTGACGTGCCATCCCCGAGCGCGGCCTTCACCGATGCGATTCCGTCGTCGATCTCCTGCCTGGCGCGCTCGATCGGCATTCGGTTCATGCTCAGTGGATGATTCTCGCTGTGGGTGCCGATAGATATGGCCGGCGTCGCGGAGCTTGCGGACGCCTTCCGGATAGGCCTGGGCCATGCGGCCGATCTCGAAGAAGGTCGCCTTGACGCATTCCGAGGCGAGAATTTCCAGAATCTGATTACTGTTATGCGGCAGCGGTCCGTCGTCGAACGTCAGTACCACCTCGTGATCTTGCAGCGGCAGCGTTTCGGGATATTGCATGGTGCCGATGCGGGGATGCTCCCGGGGATCGACCACCAGCGTTCGTGAGGTGCCGAGGGCGCCAGGATGGCCGGGACAATCGGCGGCCGAGGCCACCTGCGGGGCGATGCCGATAAACAGCCCGAGGCACAAAACGGCCCATTGCCGCGTTCGAACACCAGCCAGCACACTACCCATCATGAAACACCGTTTAATTCCCGTTCGCGAAAGTATAATTACACAGCGCGCCATGAACGAGGCCTTAATCGTTTGACTTCTGCACCTGATTTTGGGTTCAACGGCCAGCATTGGCGCCGGGCATGGCCGGAACAAGGTCGTGCGCTTTTGGTGCAAGGTGGACCACACGATAGTGATTGTCCTTGAGATAGCGCAAAAAAGCCGGCAGCATGGCCGCGGTTCGCGCTTTCGGGTCGTGCAGCAGGATAATCCCCTTGCCAGCGATGTTGAGCCGATCGGTGATCAGCTTCAATTCCTGCGCCGGCGTCATCGGATTCCAGTCACTGGCCCAGAGGTCGGCGCCGAACACGACGATGCCGCGTGATTGCAGCAGGTCAAGGATGGCCGGCGTGCTCTCAAAGCCGGGAAAACGAAAGAACGGCGTGCTCGGAACCCGGGTAGCCGTGCCGTTAAGCGCCATTTCATCCGCGGCGATGCCTCGGTCGATCTCCTCGGTGGCCGCACTCAGCGTGATTCGCTTCAGGCTGCGGATGCCGCCAGGTGTGATGTCCGATGGTATGGCCCTCGGCTGCGATCCTTCGCACCAGGCCCGGGTGCTCCGATGCGGTCTTGCCGATCAGGAAGAACGTCGCCCGGACGCATTCATGGGCCAGTGCCGCCAGCACCAGCGGCGTCGTCGGCAGGCCAGGGGCCGTCATCGAACGTCAGCACGACCTCGTGGTCGGCGAGCGGCAGCGTCTGCGGAAAGCTCTTCAGTCCGACCCGCGGCGTGGTCGCGGCATCGACGGCGAGAACGCGTGAGGTGCCAAGCGTCCCCTCGCGCGGACAGTCCGCCGCGTGCGGCCGTCGCCATCCATGTCATCAAGGCGACAAGGATGGCCGCCAGCACGTTCGCGAACGTCAGGGTCGGTTTTTGCGCGTGCTTGTTTATCATTGCGCTTGGCGTTGCCTATTGGGTAATGCGTGAAGCACCAGCACAGACGAGTTCAGCAATCCTGTCAAACCGGCGAGGCGCGGCATGGCCGAAGATTTGGACGTTGCCCAACCCGCCGGTGCGTCGCTGCTCGACCGTCTCCCGATGCGCGACGAAGATGGCGAAATTCGCCACGAATTCGTCGAGGACATCTCGCAGGCGATCCATGCCGCCGATACGTCGTCGCTGCGTGCGGTTGTGGCGGAACTCCATGAGGCCGATCTCGGCGATTTGATCGCCGCGCTCGAACCCGACGACCGCGTCACGCTGGTGGAGCTCACCGGCGCGGATTTCGACTTCTCGGCGCTCAACGAAGTCGACGACTCCGTCCGCGAGGAAATCCTCGAGGAACTTGAACCGGAGACGGTCGCCGAGGGCGTTCGCGAACTGGAATCCGACGACGCCGTCGAGTTGCTCGAGGGTCTCGACGAAGAGGACCAGGAAGAGATCCTCGAAAAGCTGCCGCCGTCGGAGCGCGATGCGCTCGAGCGCAGCCTCGAATATCCGGAAAATTCCGCCGGGCGGCGGATGCAGACCGAGTTCATCGCGGTGCCGCCGGACTGGACCGTGGGGCAGGCGATCGACTACATGCGCGATACGCCGGACTTGCCGGACCGGTTTTACGAAATCTATGCGGTCGATCATGCGCAGCACTGGCACGGCGCGGTGTCGCTCGATGCGCTGCTGCGTTCGCGCCGGCCGGTGCCGCTGGCCGATCTGATCGACGAAGACCGCCGCCGCGTTTCGGTCCTGGACGACCAGGACGAGGTGGCGCGGCTGTTCGGCAAATACAATCTGGTCGCAGCTCCCGTGGTCGATACCGCAAATCGGCTGGTCGGCGTCATCACCATCGACGACGTGGTCGACGTGATCGAGGAGGAGGCCGACGAGGACCTGAAGGCGCTGGGCGGCGTTACCAGCGACGAAGAATTGTCCGACAATGTCTGGACCATCGCCAGGGGCCGCTTCAACTGGCTGCTGGTCAATCTCGCCACCGCCTTTCTGGCGTCCTCGGTGCTCGGCCTGTTCGAAGGCCAGCTGGAACAGATGGTGGCGCTGGCGGTGCTGGCGCCGATCGTCGCCAGCCAGGGCGGCAACGCCGCAACCCAGACCATGACGGTCGCGGTGCGTGCGCTGGCGACCCGCGAGCTCGGCTCCAACAACGCGTTCCGCGTCGTGATGCGCGAGGGCCTGGTCGGCCTCGTCAACGGTCTGGCATTTGCGGTCATCACCGGCATCGCCGCCGTGGCCTGGTTCAAGATTCCCGGCGCTCGGCGTCGTGATCGGCCTTGCGATGATCTGCAATCTGGTGGCCGGCGCGCTCGGCGGCATCCTGATTCCGATGGTGCTGGAGCGGGTGCGGGCCGATCCCGGCGGTGGCATCGGGCACCTTTGTCACCACGATCACCGACGTGGTCGGCTTCTTTTCGTTTCTCGGCATCGCGACGCTGTGGTTCGGCCTGAAATAGACCGATCTCTGGCGCGAAGTATCGTTAATCAAGCCTTAACGCGCATCGTCGACGATGGCAGCGTGCGATTGGCAGAAGTCGGGTCCGGTTTTGCGTCCCGGATCGCGCGCCAAGGATGGGTCGAACATGCAGCGCTTGCGGCTGAAAGCGGACGGACGGATCGTCGAGTTGCGGGACGGGCAAGAGTTTCCGCTCGTGCCGGCAACAGCCTTTGGCCGTGCCCGAACCGACAGGTCCGCTCCCGGCGGTTCGCGACCTTCGCCGGCGTGCGCGCCTGACGCAGCTGGAATTCGCAGCACGGCTCGGCGTGCCGGTTGAGACCATCCGAAACTGGGAGCAGGGCAAACGCATGCCGCGCGGACCGGCGCGGGCGCTTCTCGCTGTGATCGCTCATGCCCCCGAGACGGTGTTTGCCGCCTTGGCGCGGGTCTGATCGCCGCGCTGGCATTGTTGGCAGCGCCGCGTTGGCGGGACATAATGGGCTCGGTTTGTTCGAGCAACCCCAACATGCAATTCGTCGAGGCCAACGGCGCTAGAATTCCCGCGATCGGGTTAGGCACCTGGGAGCTGCGCGGGCGAGCCTGTGCGCGTCTGGTCGAGCAGGCGCTTCGGCTTGGCTATCGCCACATCGACACCGCGCAGATCTATGAGAACGAGCGCGAGGTCGGAGACGGTCTGCGCGCCTCGAAGGGTCGACGCGACGAGATGTTCGTGACGACCAAGGTCTGGACCACCCATTTCGCGCCGAACGATCTGGAACGCTCCACCAAGGAAAGCCTGACAAAGCTGCGGCTTTCCGAAGTCGATCTATTGCTGCTGCACTGGCCAAATCCGCAGGTACCGCTTGCGGAAACGCTGGGCGCGCTGGCGCATGTCAGGAAGCTCGGCATGACCAGGCACATCGGCGTCTCGAACTTCACCGTGGCCTTGATCGAAGAGGCCGTCGCGGCCTGCCCGGAACCACTGGTGTGCGATCAGGTCGAATATCATCCCTATCTCGACCAGACCAAGGTGCTGGAGGCCTGCGCGCGCCACGGCATGGCTGTGGTCGCCTATAGTCCGGTGGCGAAGGGCCGCATCAAGAACGACCAGACGCTGGCCCGGATCGGGCGGACCTATGGCAAGACCGCCGCGCAGGTTTGCCTGCGCTGGCTGGTGCAGCAGAATGTGTCCGCGATACCGCGGACGTCGCGGATCGAACGGCTGTCGGAAAATATCGACATTTTCGATTTCGTGCTGTCCGACGACGACATGCGCCAGCTCTACCAGATGGGAAGCACCAAGGGCCGGCTCACCGATTTCGGTTTCGCGCCGAAATGGGATTGAGGCGTGTATGTCTATAGTATCAAGAGCTAAGGGGGATTTCTTCGCATGACGTTGAAGCTCGTCATCGGCAACAAGAACTATTCGTCATGGTCGATGCGGCCGTGGCTGGCGTTGAGGGCCAATCACATCGCCTTCGAGGAAATCTTCATCCCGCTTTATACCGGCGACGCGGACAAGAAGCGGATTTTGGGTTTCACGCAATCGGGCAAGGTGCCGGCGTTGCTCGATGGCGACGTCACGATCTGGGATTCTCTCGCCATCATCGAATATGCCGCCGAACGGTTTCCGCAAGCGCGGCTTTGGCCGGAGGATCGCGCCAGCCGCGCCCATGCGCGTTCGATCTCGGCGGAGATGCATTCGGGCTTTGCAGCGCTGCGCAACGAATGCGGCATGAACCTGCATCGTCCGGTCGGCGCTATCACGCTGTCGGCCGATGCCCGCGCCGACATCGCGCGTATTGAGCAAATCTGGATCGAATGCCGCGAGCGCTACGGAAAATCCGGGCCTTTCCTGTTCGGGGCCTTTGGCGGTGCGGACGCCATGTTCGCGCCGGTGGTGCATCGGTTTCGTACCTATGCGATCGCGGTGGCGCCGGAGGCACGCCATTACATGGACACGATGATGGCGCTGCCGGCCTTTCGGGAATGGACCAGCGCGGGCCTTGCAGAAACGCTCGTGATTGAAAAGTTCGAGACGGCATGAGCACGAATTGCGCCCCGTTGGCCGCTGTGGTGCCTTGACGGAGGCCTGCGAAAGCGGTCTGAATCCGAAACGGACTTAGCGCATCGACCAAAAGGGTATGACCATGGGAATTCTCGATTCGTTGGAAAATTCGCCTGCCTTCAAAGGCGCCCTCGGCCAGCTCGAGGGGGCAGTACTCCCGGTCGTGCTGGGTGAGGTGATGGGCAATGGCGGCCAGGGCGGCCTCTCGGCGATCGTCGCCAAGCTGCAGCAGGCGGGCTTCGGCGATCAGGTCAAATCCTGGATCGGAACCGGTCAGAACCTGCCGATCACGGCCGAGCAATTGCAGCAGGTGCTGGGCAGCGATACCGTCAAGCAGCTGGCGGCGCGGTTCAATATCCCGGTGGACCAAATCTCCAAGGTTTTGGCGCAGCAGCTTCCCAAGGCGGTGGACGGCGCGAGCCCGAACGGGACCCTTCCGGCATCGTCATAACGCGGGGTGAGGGTGGTTCCGGACGGTCCTGGCGCGGATTCGACCGAAACCGCCGGAATTCGGTTTATCGCACTGAAAAACCTGCAAAATTTGCGCATTTGCTATGTCCCGATGTAACTGGTCAAAAAGACCGGCGTTGTGCTAGTTTGGGATAGGGTTTTTCAGTTGGCCATTTGCAGCGGGACCGTGAGCATATGGCCGACGTTCCTTGCGTTATGGAGAGGGCGTTGAAGCACAAATATACCGTTGGAGAGACCGTCTATTTCACAGCCAGCAATGTCGCCCGTCCGGCCGCCAGCGGCACCTATGAGGTGATCCGGCTGCTGCCGACCGATGGCGACGACTGCCAGTACCGGATCAAGAGCTCGACCGAGGCTTTCGAACGGGTGGCCAAGGAAAGTCAGCTCGACATTTCCTGATTGATCGCGGGTTTGACCGGGCGAAGCGGTTTCGATTTCGCCCGCCGTCAAAAGGCCCCGTTCGCAGGTTCATTCTGCGCAGATCGATTCCGGCAAACCGGTATTCACTTCGCTGAACGCGTTTTATGCTGCGTTGAGGGACATCGCGCATGAACTGGGCGTGGGCTACATCGCTCGATCAACTCTGGCGTTCGCCGGCCTTTCCGATGTGGTTGACGCTGGCCGCGGCGGGATTCTTCGCGATCATCGTTCTCATCACGCTGTTGCGCGCCGAGAAATCGGTCGCCAATGGCGCGCTGACGGTGATCACGCTGCTGGCGTCGGCATCGCCGTCGCCGCCACGCTCCGTGGATTCGGCGCTGGTGGCGGCAGCCCGTCTGGCGGAACCGCAGCGCCGGTGCAGACGGCCAATGTTCTGCCTGCCGGCGCTTGTCGTGCGTCGACGATCTGGCGGGCGAAACCGTATTGGCGGCGTGCGAAAAGTCGTTGTTCGGCTCTGCCGAATCGGCCGCCGCGGCGGTGTCGTATGCGGCGTCCATGATCACGCAGCTGACCGCGTCGGGTGATGTCGCCGCTGCCAACCGGAACATGACGCCCGAATTGCAGGCACTTCGCCACGCCGTTGAACGCGACCGTTATGGGCTGATGGCCCAGGCGCTGGTCGCGCGCGACCATTGCACGCTGTCGGAATGCCCGGCGTTCCGGGCGATAACCGATACGCATCAGATCGTCGCCAATATGGACGAGCGGACGTATGATGGCCTGGTTTCGCGTTACGCGCCGTCGTGGAATGCGCCTGCCGCGGCGCGGGGCCGGTCGCGGCCCTTTCTCCATCGATGCCCACCGGCAAGCCCACCAACGCCGAGTTTCCCACCGCAGCCTCGACCCCGCCGGTTAGCATCATGACGCCGGAGCCGGGTCCGGGTCCGGCCACGCCGCCGCCTGCGCCGCGCGCTCCGACTTCCGCCGCCAACGCCCCATCGCCCACGCCCGACGACGGCCCCCGTGCTGGCGGCGGCCAAGAAGCCACCGGCGCCGAAACCTAGGCACCCGCCGACGCCGGCGCCGGTGTCAGATTGCGCCCGTTGCGCCACCGCCGCCGCCCGCTGCCGCCAACAATTGATCCTTTCAAAAGCCGCCGCTGATCGCTAACCTCGCAACCATGCCACTTCATCTCATCAAGCTTGCCGTCGGCTGCGAGTCCGTCAAGGAACTCAAGAGCTGGGTCGCGGAGCGCATGCAGACCGCGAAGAAAAAAGGCCTGCCGCGCCATCACATTCACATTACGCGGATGACGCCGAAACGGGACGAGGAGTTGCTCGCGGGCGGTTCGCTCTACTGGGTCATCCGCGGTGAAATCGCGGCCCGCGAGAAACTCATCGCGATCGAGCCATTCCGCGATCGCGACGGGATCGGACGGTGCCGCCTGGTGATGCAGCCCAAGGTGATCGCGGTGTTGCCGCGGCCGATGCGGGCGTTCCAGGGCTGGCGCTACTTCGCCGAAAGGATGCGCCGCCTGATCTCGGAAGTCCGCCGCCGCCGGTGTCGCCGCGATGCCCGAGCCGATGCGCAGGGAATTGCGCGATCTCGGGTTGCTTTGAACCCTCGGCTGGTCTTGTTCTGCCGCGTTTTCTTCGCGCCAACGACGCCGAAACAGCTCTCACACGGCCAGATCGCCTAAACCCCGATATTGTCGATCAGCCGCGTCTTTCCGATTTTGGCCGCCACCAGAATTCGCATCGGTCCGTCCTTCACCGACGCGACCGGCGCCAGCGTTTCGGCGTGGCGCACCTCGAAATAATCCAGCGTGAAGCCAGCCGCTGCGATCAGTCTCGGCGCCGGCGCTCATGGCGGCATCGGGGTCGTCGCCGGCCCGCAAACGGCCGGCGCTTTCCTTCATGGCCTTGTAGAGCGTCGGCGCTACGCGCCGTTCCTCCGGCGACAAATAGACATTTCGCGAAGACATCGCGAGGCCGTCGCGCTTCGCGCACGGTGCGCGAGCCGATCACCTTGACGCCAAGATCGAGATCCCCGGCCATCCGGGTCACGACCCGCAATTGCTGGAAATCCTTTTCGCCGAACATCGCAAGATCCGGCCGGCACTGCGTGAACAGTTTGCCGACCACGGTGGTGACGCCGCCGAAGAAATGCGGACGGAAGCGATCCTCCAGCCCTGCGATGGCCGGGCCCTTCGGTCAGAATCCGGGTGGCAAAGCCGTCCGGATACATGGTCTTGACGTCCGGATTCCAGATCAGGTCGACGCTTCTCGGCGGCGAGTTTGGCGACGTCGGCCTTCCAGGTGCGCGGGTACGAGCCGAAATCCTCGGTGGGCGCGAACTGGGCGGGGTTGACGAAGATCGAGACGATCACCTTTGCGGCGCGACGTTTCGCCAGCCGAACCAGCGACACATGGCCGTCATGGAGCGCTCCCATGGTTGGCACCAGCGCGATGGTGGCTTTTCTCGCGCGAAGGCCGTCAAGGGCGCGACGCAACGCAGGGACCGTGCGGACGATCATGGGGCTTCGCGACATCAGGGCTCGATCTGTGAGGTCAGGGAGGCAACCGCGCTGACGTGGCGGCGGGGACGTCGACCCTATCAAGGCCGGCGCTCCGTCGCCAAGCTAGGCCGCCGCGAGAAAAGGGCTGAAGCGATCTTGATGAACGCCGCCGCATGTCGGGGTCAATCACAGTCGCCGCCGAGCCGCGCATGCGATTCATGATTAAGGCAGACGATCAATGATTTGAAGCGTGTTATCGCGCATTTCGCTTGACCGCGGTCGCGCGCAATTTGAAGATATCCACAGGGGTCGAAGACATGCTGGTGCAGACTAGTCAGGGGCAATCCGGCTCGGCTCATGTCGTTGTGCTGGGCAATGAGAAGGGCGGTTCGGGCAAATCCACCACCGCCTTGCATATCGCCGTCGCCTTGATGAAAGCCGGCCAGCGCGTCGCCACCATCGATCTCGATTGCCGCCAGCAGAGCTTCACCCGTTACATCGACAACCGGCGCGCCTGGGCGCGCCGCACCGGCCTCGATCTCGAAATTCCCGTGCATTGCTGCATCAAGCTTGGCGAGACCATGCAGATCGCCGACAATGAATCGTCCGAATTCCAGCAATTCATGGACGCGGTGAGCGCGGTCGAGCGGACCTTCGATTTCATCGTGATCGATACCCCGGGTTCCGACAGCTATCTGATGCGTCTGGCGCATTCGATGGCCGACACGCTGGTGACGCCGATCAACGACAGCTTCCTCGACTTCGACGTGCTCGGAACCGTCGACCCCGCGACCTATTCCGTGACCGGCGAGAGCCACTATGCGGAGATGGTGCGGGATACGCAGGCGCAAGCGCCGCCAGCTCGACGGCGCCAGCACCGACTGGATCGTGGTTCGCAACCGGTTGTCGATGCTGGGATCGCGCAACAAGCAGCTGGTCGCCGACAGCCTCAACGATTTGTCGTTGCGGCTCGGCTTCCGCTCGATCGACGGCTTCGCCGAACGCGTGGTCTATCGCGAATTCTTTCCGCGCGGGCTGACCGCGCTCGACGACCTCGACGAGGCAACGCTCGGCACCCGCCCGAACATGGGCCATGTGACGGCGCGCGAGGAGGTCACGAGCCTGCTGCGCCAGCTGAAACTGCCGCTCGACGAACGCGGCCGCCGCCGCGCGGCCAACCGCGCCGAATGGTTCAGCCAGGTCGACAAGCCGCTCGAACTCCACGACATCCTCGGCGCCTGAGGCTTTGCCAGCTAAGTTGCAAGTCGACAGATTCGGCCTGGGTCCGGGCGGCAGGGCCGCGGAAGCGGACTTTCCTTGAACTGGATCGATGCCCGGCGGAACTGACCGTTAGCAGGCCGTTGTTTTACCGGGTCTTTACCCAAGACCTGAACCGGCCGTTCATTCTGCAGCGTCCCACAATCGAGAACCGGCCCCTGAAATCTTGGATTGTGCACCTGCACAATAAGTGGGTGCACCGCACAACGATCAGGCGGTCAAGTCACAATATTTAGCCTTCCTGTCACGTCGCCGTCACGTATATTGAGCCGCGAACAAGTAAGGGATCGTCGGAGCCCGAAACGTCGGATCTGATCTGGTGAGATCAGCGCGCAGAGGACGAACATGAAACGTGGAATTGCCGTTCTGCTTTCGCTGTCTGCGTGCTGGTGGCGGTCGCCTATTTCACCGCGAGCAAATGGGCGATCCGGCACGAGACGATGATGTTCTACGATGCGTCGCGCGACAACCGTCCGGTCGCGGTTGACGTCGCCGTGCGGCGCGACAAGGAAATGCAGGCGAATGCCGGCATGATCACGCTGCCGGTGGCGATCCTCAATCACGGCAACACCGTCAAATTCACCGAGTACTCCTTCCTGGCGAACGTTTTTGCCGCCCGCGGCTATCTGGCGGTCAGCATCCAGCATGATCTGCCGACCGATGCGCCGCTGGTAACCAAGGTCGGCGAACTCTATGTCGGCCGTCTGCCGCAATACCATCGCGGCGTTGCCAATATCCGCTTTGCCGTCGAGGAAATGAAGAAGGTCCAGCCGAACGCGGACTACGATCATCTGACCATGGTGGGACATTCCAATGGCGCCGACATCTCGATGTATTTCGCCAAGATGTATCCCGAGCAAATCAAGAAGGTGGTGACGCTCGACAATCTGCGCGTGCCGTTCATGACCGACGGCCGGTTCAAGATTCTCTCGTTCCGCTCGAAGGATCCGCGTGTTCAAGCCCGATCCCGGCGTCGTTCCCGACGACGAAGATCTGCGAGAAGGCAGGGATTACGGTGGTCCGGACCGCGTTCCAGCACAACGATATGCGCGATACCGGTCCCGACGAGGCCAAGGCGATCGATCCAGGGCATGCTCGACAAATTCCTCGATGACGACAGCAGCTCGCTCAGGCCGGTCGCGACGCAAGGCGCCGCCGGCGATGACCGATGCCGGGCCGGTTGCGCCCTATGCGCCGGTTCCCAGAACTGACGATTTCGCACGCCCTCCGCATCAGCATCTCGGGTTCGCTCGCGTCATGACCAGGATCGGCGTATCCAT
The DNA here is from genome assembly GCA_963729395.1 of uncultured Pseudomonadota bacterium. GTDB lineage: Bacteria > Pseudomonadota > Alphaproteobacteria > Rhizobiales > Xanthobacteraceae > Bradyrhizobium. Next base: position 20,502 of record CAVSOS010000010.1, read on the forward strand.
CGCGCATTGACCACTGCCTCGATCCCGCCCACATAAGGCTCGCAGCAATTTGCGAGCGCTTATGTCCGGCGAACCGACCAAACCGAAATCTGCGGGCGACGTGTCATCGGCGCAAAGGCCGAGCCGGCAAGGCTCCGTCCGGGAGATCCGGCTCACTGCCGGAGGCGAGGCCGTCGGCGTCGGAAGATATTGCCGCCTTCGTCGCCAAGGCGCGCGCGATGTCGCCGCATGCGGCCGGCAGCAAGGGGCCGGCTGGTATTTCGCGCTCGACGCCACCATGAGCCGGCAGCCGACATGGGACATGGCCTGCGCGCTGCAGGCTGACATGTTTCGCGAGGCGGCGGCCCTCGGCAGTCTCGATATCCGCCTCGTCTATTATCGCGGCCTCAACGAATGCCGCGCCACGCGGGTGGATTTCCGACAGCGCGCAACTGGCGAAGCTGATGGGCAAGATCGATTGCCGCGGCGGCAACACCCAGATCGGCAAGGTGTTGTCGGAGGCGCGGCGCGAGGCCGTCGCCTCCGCGGTGCGCGCGGTGGTGTTTGTCGGCGACGCCATGGAGGAGAGGGTTGACGAGCTCTGCGTCAAGGCCGGCGAACTCGGCCTGCTCAAGGTGCCGGTGTTCATGTTTCAGGAAGGACATGACGCCGTCGCCGAGCAGGCGTTCCGGGAGATCGCGCGCCTGACGGGCGGCGCGTGGTGCAGGTTCGATCCGGGTGCGGCGGCGCAATTGCGCGAGCTGCTGCGCGCGGCCGCGGCCTATGCCGCCGGCGGACGCGAGGCGCTGCTGCGGTTGTCGAAGACCGGAAGCGGTGCGGCCAAACTGCTCGGCCAGATGAAGTGATCGCGACCGCCGCGCGTCTGATCTGTCGTTGGAGGTGCCGACCGCCGGCCAGGCATGCTTTTTGCCGCCGGCCGCGCTATATTGAATCCATGCCCACCCTGATCGCCGGCGTCGTCGCCGTTATCGTTCTTTATTCGCTGCTGCAGATGTTTCGCGCGGCCAATCCGGTCGTGCTTGCCCGCGCGATCAAGATCGGCGGCGGCATGGTGGCGCTCGCGGTCGCCGCCTTTACCGGCATCAAGGGCGAGCTCGCGGTCGCGATCCCGCTCGGTATTTTCGGCGCAGGGCTGCTGGGCTGGTCGCCGTTCGGGGCATCGGGTTTCGGCAATATCGGCGGCATGTTCGGCGGCTCGGGCGCCCGACGCTCGGCGGGACAGACGTCGCGGGTCCGCTCGCAGTTTCTCGACATGAGGCTCGATCACGACAGCGGCGAACTTTCAGGGCCAGATCGTCGCCGGGCCCAATGCCGGCCATCTCGCTCGACGAATTCGACCTGCCGCAATTGATCGGCGATGATCGCCGGCTTCGACGCCGAAAGCGTGGCGTTACTTGAAAGCTATCTGGACCGCAGGTTTCCCGCCTGGCGTCAGAACGCGCAGGGTGATGCGGCAGGGGGGCAGGGCCGCCCGGCGGCGAGCGGCAAAATGACGGACGAGGAGGCCTATCAGATCCTTGGCCTGCAGCCGGGGGCGGGGCGCGACGAGATCGGCCGGGCGCACCGTGCGCTCATGAAGAAACTGCATCCCGACCAGGGGGGGTCGACGTACCTCGCCGCCCGTGTAAACGAGGCCAAGGAGACTTTGCTTCGCACGCATCACAATTAACTCCGGCAACGCTACCAACGCCAAGAACTGCGAGCCGCTTCTGCTTCCTTCTCCGGTTGACGCCCCGTCGTCGCCCGCCGTTGTCCGGCGTGGTCGATCTTTCATCCCAGCAGTTTAACTGCAAAATCTTGACGAGAGGTTTGCAGAGACGCGGATTTTTCCGGGCGCCGGCATGACGGCTAGAGCGAGATGCCGTGTCGTGGCATCGTCGTTTCCGTCTATCGTTTGAATTTGAACATGACGCTGCTAATTCGGCAAACCTTTCCGGATCATGCTCTGCGTCTCGGGCGAAGCCGATCATTCGCGTCGCCACGCGTCAAATGCGGGACGGAGCGTCGGTTCGTCCGTCAAAACGACTGCTCATCGATCAGTTCCGAACGGTGATGCAGGAAATGTCGTAGCGCTTCAGCGTCCGGCATACCGCCTCGGCCTGATCGCTGGTCGAGACCGGCAAAGCGGGCCCGGAACAGCTTTCTGTCGCCTTTGGCGACGACCGGTTCGGTAAAGGGATCAGCCTTGCTGAGCAGGCCGTGGGCCTGGCTGCGCGCGGCTTCGATGCGCTGGCGAGCTTCGCTCTCGCTTTCCAGCGCGCCGACCTGAATGATCCATCCGGTGTGGGTTGCCACCGGCTTGTCGGCGCCGTTTTGCTGAACGGCCTGCGGCTGCGATTGGAGGCGCGGGGAGGGATCGGCGTAGGCCATCGCCTGCGAGGTGGAGGAGGACGGCACGCTCGATGCCGGCAACACGCCGAGCACACCGTTTCCGGTGCCGTGGTTCGCCGGCTGTGGCGGCAGGTCGGCCCGTCGGTCGGCCCTGGTCGACGTCGGTCTTGGCGGCTTCGGTCTTGGCCGCTTCGGTCCTACCGGTATCGGTCTTTGCAATTTCAGCCTTGGCGACGACTGCGCTGGATGTCTCCGGCACATCCGCCCGGGCCGGTATTGCGCTGGTGATGGGGGTGGCCGGCTGGGCGGAGCCGGCCGAGGCCAGTTTGACCTGTCCCGCCTTGATCTGGACCGTCTTCACCTTGACCGGCTTCATCGGTTCGGACGAACCGGGGATCGCTGCGATCGGCTGGGTCTGGATCACGCCATTGGTAAGCGGCGCGGGCTCGGTCTTGGTTTCGGTCTTGGCATCGAACTTGGAATCGAGCTGGACTGGTCACAGCCGCGGCCAGTTGAGGCCACGGTTCGCGACGCCGGAGCGGCTGATCGCGACGGTCGGCGGCGCAGGCCGGCTCGGCCGAAACCGGACGCGACCTGCACGGCGCCCTGGACCTGAACCGTCGGCGCGGGCTGGGATGCGGCCTCGGCTTCCGCCACATCGGTATTGGCATCGGCAGGATTGCGTTCGGTGATCGCGGCAACGGTACGCTTGGTCGCGGCCTTCTCGAGATTTTCGGCAAGCAGGTTGCGCATGATGGCGTCGCGCGAGCCGCCGCTGCGGCCGCCCATGACCACGCCGACCAGATGGCGGTTGCCCCTGCGCATCGAGGTCACGAGATTGAAGCCGGAGGCGCGGGTGTAGCCGGTCTTGATTCCGTCAACGCCCTCGACGCTGCCGAGCAGGTGATTGTGGTTGCGAGATCGAATGGCCGTGAAAGTTGAACGTCATCGGTCGAGAAGTAGCGATAATAGCGCGGGAAAGCGGTCCTGGATGGCGCGGCCGAGCGTCGATTGATCGCGCGCCGTCGTCACCTGGTCGTCGTCGGGCAGGCCGGAGGCATTGCGATAGACCGTCTGGGTCATGCCAAGCGCACGCGCCTTGTGGGTCATCAGCTTGGCGAAATCGTCTTCATCGCCGGCGATGGCTTCCGCGATCACGACGGCGGCGTCGTTGGCGGAGCGTGTCACCAGTCCCTTGATGGCGTCTTCGACGCGGATGGTCTGGCCCGGGCGCAGGCCGAGTTTGGTGGGCGCTTGCTCGGAGGCGTGCTCGGATACCGGCATTTCGGTGTCGAGCTTCATCTTGCCGGCGTCGAGACGCTCGAACAGCAGATAAAGCGTCATGATCTTGGTGAGCGAGGCAGGATGGCGGCTCGCGTCGGGATTGTTGGAGGAAAGGGTCGCGCCGGAATTGGCGTCGACAATGATGGAGGAGAACGCCGGGCTGTAGCTCTCCTGCTCCTCGTGGTGGCGCGCATGGCTGTGATGATGCATGGTAGCGATGCCGTAATGGCGCGCATCGGCGTTGCCGGTTGTGAAAACGGCTGCGGTGGTGAGGGTGACTAGCCCGAAAACGGAAACCCGCAGAACACGCGAGGAAGCCAAGGTTGTGCGAAGCATAAACTTCCCCGTCCCAATTTCTATCTTGTTCACCGGTTCGTGAGGCTAAATTATGCCCAACTGCCGGCGAGGTTTCCTGTCCAAACTCCCGAATCCGGACGGGTATTTCCGCCCGAGACGGCCGATCTGATCGCTATTCCAGCTAAGAGACTGTGCTCAAACGCCTTTTCGGTGGCGTATCCCGAACGCGAACAGGCACCGAATCAGGTTAGGCGGCCGGAGTTTCCAAAAGATTAAGCAACCCTTGCATGACCCATCCGTATTTGGCGCTAATCGCCTCTATTTGTTTTGGCGTTAAATCGCCTCGGTTTGTGCGTCGCACAAAAATCTTGACTTTATTGTGCGTTGCACATATAGCCTGACATGTCAGGGGGCCGGGACCTCCCGGCAGGATCGGTCAACCATCAGTCTGGGAAAGGAACTCCATCATGGTCAAAGTTGAAGACATTCAGCAGTACGGAAAAGAGCAGCTCGAGACCGTCGTTGCGTCGGCGACGAGCCTTCAGAACGGCCTTCAGGCCATCGCAAGCGCCTATGGCGATTACACCAAGAAGTCGTTTGAAGACACGAGGTCGTTCGTCGAGAAGCTGTCCGGCGTGAGTTCGCTGGACAAGGCGATCGAAGTGCAGACCGAATATGCGAAGTCCGCCTACGAGACGTTCGTCGCCGAGTCGCAGAAGATCGCAGGGCTCTATACCGATCTCGCCAAGCAGACCTTCAAGCCGCTCGAAGGCATCGTGGCGAAGTTCACGCCGGCCGCTGCCCACCAATAAAGTTGCGCGCTTTCTGCCGCGTGCATGTGCGGCATGTGAGCTGACGTCGGCGCTGCTTTCCGGAATCAAAAAGCCCGGCCGTTTGGCCGGGCTTTTTCCTGTTCTGGATGTGCGGAGATTATTTCGCAACGCGCGGCAACGCGGCTTTGTCAAATCCAACGGAATTGATTAACCTCCGCTGGATCGCCGAACCGGGAGTCGGGCTCGCCGCAAGTAGCTTTTGGCCAATATTTGCGCGCTTGCGGCGAGCCAGCGTCGGACCCATATTCCAGCTGTCGGTCCAGCCGATGGGTCGGGCCGGCCGGGAGCGGCGATCCGGAGAGCGTGTCCGGGAACTTCGCGATGGCTCCGGCAGGAGAACATCGCCTGGTCACTTGGCCGCGATCCGGTTTCCCGTGGGGATGTTCGAACGCCTGTGCCATGCTGCAATTAGCTTCCAAATTTGATTCGCCCGTGCCGCCCGCTGTTGCCGCATTTGCCCCCCGAATGGGCAATGATGAGAACCGTGGCGGCGGCGCCGGCGGTCCGGCGACATCCGTTATCGCCAAGGTCAAACCGAAGACCAAACGCCCGAACCTGTACCGCGTCCTGATATTGAACGACGATTACACGCCGATGGAATTTGTCGTTCATGGTGCTGGAGAAGTTCTTCCAGAAGGATGTCGAGGCTGCGACCAAGATCATGCTCCACGTCCATCATCATGGAATCGGGGAGTGCGGCGTGTTCACCTACGAGATTGCCGAGACCAAGGTGACGCAAGTGATGGATTTCGCGCGCAAGCACCAGCATCCCCTGCAATGTGTGATGGAAAAGAAGTAGCGCCGGACGAAGTCCGCCAAAACCGGAACGGGTTTTGCATCGTAATTGACGATGGATCGGACCGGCACGTGCAATTCCCGGTGTAACTCTCCATTTTGCATGGGGGTGGCGCGTACAGTCCGAGTTTGGAACGACTCGCGGGAACCGGTCTTTCGCCATGATCAGATGTAACTATATGACCAAAGATATGACAAAGGTTGTTGTTGCCTGACCGGGCATCGGCGATCATGATGGCCGGGGGCCACAGAGGACGCGAATGCCTACTTTTTCTCAAAGCCTTGAACAATCCCTGCACCGTGCGCTGGCGATTGCAAACGAGCGTCACCACCAATATGCGACGCTCGAACACCTTCTGCTGTCGCTGATCGATGACTCGGATGCAGCGGCGGTGATGCGTGCCTGCAGCGTCGATCTCGACAAGCTGCGCACCAGTCTGGTCAACTATCTCGAAACCGAATTCGAAAACCTGGTGACGGACGGGGCCGATGACGCCAAGCCGACCGCGGGCTTTCAACGCGTCATTCAGCGCGCGGTGATTCACGTCCAATCATCCGGTCGCGAGGAAGTGACCGGCGCCAATGTGCTGATCGCGATCTTTGCCGAGCGCGAGAGCCATGCTGCGTATTTCCTGCAGGAGCAGGACATGACGCGTTACGACGCGGTGAATTACATCAGCCACGGTATCGCCAAGCGGCCCGGGGTGTCGGAAGCGCGCCCGGTGCGCGGCGTCGACGAAGAGACCGAGACCAAGGGCAACGAGGATTCCAAGAAGAAGGGTGAGGCGCTCGATACTTATTGCGTCAACCTCAACAAGAAGGCGCGCGACGGCAAGATCGATCCGGTGATCGGGCGAAATGCCGAGATCAACCGCGCGATCCAGGTGCTCTGCCGCCGGCAGAAAAACAATCCGCTGTTCGTTGGTGAGGCCGGCGTCGGCAAGACCGCGATCGCCGAAGGGCTGGCGAAGCGTATCGTCGACAGTGAAGTGCCGGAGGTATTGGCCGCCGCGACGGTGTTCTCGCTCGACATGGGCACGTTGCTCGCGGGTACGCGCTATCGCGGCGATTTCGAGGAACGGCTGAAGCAGGTCCTCAAGGAACTCGAGGCGCATCCGAACGCCATCCTGTTCATCGATGAAATCCACACGGTGATCGGCGCCGGTGCGACTTCCGGCGGCGCGATGGATGCATCCAATCTGCTCAAGCCGGCGTTGGCGTCGGGCACGATTCGCTGCATGGGCTCGACGACCTACAAGGAATATCGCCAGCATTTTGAAAAGGACCGGGCGCTGGTGCGCCGGTTCCAGAAGATCGACGTCAATGAGCCGACGGTGGAGGACGCGATCGCGATCCTCAAGGGTCTGAAACCCTATTTCGAGGACTATCACCGGCTGAAATATACCAACGAAGCGATCGAGGCCGCGGTGCAACTGTCGTCGCGCTATATCCACGACCGCAAGCTGCCGGACAAGGCGATCGACGTGATCGACGAATCCGGCGCAGCACAGATGCTCGTGGCGGAGAACAAGCGCAAGAAGACCATCGGCATCAGGGAAATCGAAACCACGATCGCGACCATGGCGCGGATTCCGCCCAAGAGCGTCTCGAAGAACGATGCCGAGGTGCTCAAGCATCTCGAACAGACCTTGAAGCGCGTGGTGTTCGGACAGGACAAGGCGATCGATGCGCTTTCGGCCGCGATCAAGCTGGCGCGGGCCGGCTTGCGCGAGCCGGAAAAGCCGATCGGCTCGTATTTGTTCTCGGGTCCGACCGGCGTCGGCAAGACCGAGGTCGCAAAGCAGCTGGCAGCCTCGCTTGGCGTCGAACTGATCCGCTTTGACATGTCGGAATATATGGAGCGTCATACCGTGTCGCGCCTGATCGGCGCGCCTCCGGGCTATGTCGGATTTGACCAGGGCGGCCTGCTCACCGATGGCGTCGATCAGCATCCGCATTGCGTGGTGTTGCTCGACGAAATCGAGAAGGCGCATCCTGATCTGTACAATGTGCTGCTGCAGATCATGGATCACGGCCGGCTCACCGATCACAACGGCAAGCAGGTCAATTTCCGCAACGTCATCCTGATCATGACCACCAATGCGGGCGCCGCGGATCTGGCGCGCCAGGCGTTCGGCTTCACCCGCAACAAGCGGGAAGGCGACGACCACGAAGCGATCAACCGGCAGTTTGCGCCTGAATTCCGCAACCGGCTCGATGCCATCGTATCGTTCGCGCATCTCAATGCCGAGGTGATCGGCATGGTCGTGGAGAAGTTCGTGCTGCAACTCGAGGCGCAGCTGGCCGACCGCGACGTCACCATCGAACTGTCGGAGCCGGCCAAGGCGTGGCTGGTTCAGCATGGCTACGACGAGCAGATGGGCGCGCGGCCGATGGCGCGCGTGATTCAGGAGCACATCAAGAAGCCGCTGGCCGACGAAGTGCTGTTCGGCAAGCTCAAGGGCGGCGGCCACGTTCGTGTCGTGCTGGTCAAGGACGAGGCGGCGGCGGAATCAGATCAGGAAAAGATCGGCTTCGAATATGTCGAAGGCCCGGTGACGCCAAAGCCGGAGAAACTGCCCGGCGCGCGCAAGCGCACCGTGCCGCGCAAGCCGAAGCCCAGTGGTCCGAGCGGCGGGTCAAAGGGCCCGGCCTCAAAAGGGCCGCTGGTCAAGGTCTAAGCCAAGGACTGAGGGCCGATATTGCCAATTGAAGAGCCGGCGCGTCGCAAGCCGCCGGCTTTTTGCTGCGATATCCCGATGCGGCCTTCATCCGCAAGCGGCGTTGGCCGCCGCCGGCACCGCGAGAAATGTGATCGTCGCCGGTGCCATCGTCAACAAGCCGGCCGATGCCGGAACACCCGTGAGGTGCGGCACGCGGTCCTCGGGCCCGAATGCGAGCATATTGCCGTTGAGCCGCACCGTTGAGTCCTGCAGGCTTGCGGCATCGAGGGTGTAACGCTCGGAAGCGTTGGCAATCTTCAGTGAACGCGGCGCGTTGCGGTCGGTGTTGATCACCAGCAAAGCAACGCCGCCCGGCATTCCACGCTGGCAATGGGCATAGACATGCAGGCCCGCTTGTATGGGCACGCCGGAATCAAGCACGGTGGTTCCCATCAATTGTCGCCACAACAACGCGCCCCAGTAGTTTGGCCGGGGTGCCAGCGTTCGCTCGTCGAGCAGGCCGTAATCGCTGGCCGCCAGCGTATTGTGCATCACGACCTGAACACCGGCCTTGGCCAGCCGCCCAAGCTGATCGAGATACCTGAACGTATCCGTAAACGTTGCCGCCCAGGGGTTTCCACCGCACGCCGTCTCCGCGGTTTCGGTGAGCCAGATCGGCTTGCCGGGCTCAAATCGGTCGCGAAGAGTCCGGTAGAACGCCAGGGTCTGATCGGTCCGGGAGAGCCACGCTTCGGAAAGTGCCGCCTCCGGCGTGGCCGTACCGGCGCAGCGCTCCGACAGCGCTCCATAGTGATGATACGAAAACGCATCCACGCCGGGGCCTGACGCGGCGAGCAGGTCCGCAGCCTCCGGCGTTTCATTTACCGCGCCGGGTCCGAGGATCATCATCTCCGGAACGGTCCGCTTCACAAACGCATGGAACACCTTGAAGTCGCGTCCGTAGGCGGCCGGGTCATAGCCCGCCGGAAGGCCGCCGATGGCGGCAAGGTTCGGTTCGTTCATGAATTCGGCGGCAGCGATGCTGCCTCCCGCTGCGCGCGTGAAGTCGAGAAGGCGACGCGCTTGATCCGGCGTCCAGATTCCTGCCGCATCGCGATTGCCAGCCCCTGCCGCGAACGATGTCACGATCCGCGCATTGACCGCGTGTGCGAAATCGATCACCTGCCGCCATTGCTGACGGCTCAGGATGGCTTTGAATCCCGTTGGTGGCGCGGCGGGTATGTTGCCCGAATCGGCAAAATAGGTGGTGTTCGCCCAGGTGCCGCTGACCCGCAGATAGGCCGGAGCCAATGCCGAGGCCAGCTCTCGCAGACGGGCATTGGTCAGATCGATCGGCGGCCGGTATTGGAACAGGTTCGAATTCTTGCCTCCCGGCGTGTTCGGCGGGTGCGCGGCCTGAACGCCGCGCTCCGGTCCGTAGGGTTTCCAGAATTCTCCCCCGGTAACCTCGACCATTTCGATGTTGTAGGACTGGTAGCGCTCGTCGACCGTGCCGACCCGAGCCATGCTCGCAGGCATAACCGACAACTCGCCGGCGAGACTCGCGGAGCCTGCAGGTGCGGCAAGCAAGATCGATATCAGCCAGACAGATGTCAGGCAGGAATGGAGTTTCGCGCCGACCATGCGATTGTTGCGCATGCGAATTTTCCTGCGCCTGCTTGTAGGCTGCAGGAGTATACGCGTTGACGGGTATTGTCAGAAGGAAATAGAGCCTCCGGCCCGATTCCGTCGGAGCGGAAAAGGGTTCTCTTGTTCAGCCTTCAAGAAGCTGTTTGATGCGGCGCTGAAGCTGTCGTTTCTTCTGCTCGCTGCGGCGCAGCCGCTCCTCCAGATCGGAGGCCGGCAGTTCGGATGGCTTCTCTTCGCTGAAGGCGACGCCGATGAAATTGTCGCGCCACCAGATGATCCTGGCGAGGAACGATCGGCCTTTTCGGGCAATAGCCAGCGACATCTGCTCTTTGGGCAATTTAACAACGTTGCTGAATTCGATGCCGGCGCCATTTTCGGAGATGTTGCGGACGATGCAATCCCGGGTTGCGCCGTGCTCGCCGATTTCGGCGACGCCGCCATAAATCACCTTGTCCCGCGCGCTCTGGCGTCGATCCAGCATCGAATAATCTCCCAATAAAGAGGGAGGACCTTACCCGGCTTCGCCGCGGACGAAAGGCCAGGGCCGCCAAAATGCAGCATTAACGTAAACCGATTTGTGCCAGGACGGGACGAATTTCAGGCTTTCGGGCCCGGCGCGAACGCCTTACGCCGCGCTTTCGCGAATGCCACGCGCGATTTCCTTCTGCGCATCGAATTCGCGCCGCCGCCGTGCCAACTCTTCGGCGCTTAACAGCGCAACATTGTTGTAGTAGCGCTTCCAGGAGGCGTCCGGGCTCCAGCGTAGCGGCGATTGCACCGTGGTTTGCGGACCTGGTGCTGCTTCCAGCACGCTCAGCGCAAGCTCCATTGTGAAGGCCTGGGAGCCGGGGTCATGAGGCTTGCCCGCCGAATTGCCCAGCGGAAAATCGCTGAACAGAAACCGCGGCACCGCGGCATGTTCGACGATGTCCTTGGCGCAACCCATCACCACCGTGGAAATGCCGTTGGCCTCCAGATGCCGGGCCACCAGGCTGATAGTCTGATGGCATACCGGGCAATTCGGCACCAGCACCGCGGCATCCACTTGATCCTCGCGGCAACGCGCCAGGATTTCCGGTGCATCGGTCTCGATGGTGACGCGATGGCTGCGGTTGGTCGGTGCGCCAAAAAAGCGCGGAGCGATTTCTCCGATCCGCCCCTGGCTTGCGAGCCGCTGCAATTGCGGCAACGGAAACCAGGTGCCGCTGTCGTCGGCCGAGGTGTGCACGCGGTCATAGGCAATGTGCGAAATCCGCAAATCGTGCGGCTTCGAGGTATCGCCGTCATAGACCGAATAGAATTTGGCCCCGCCATTGTATTTGGCGCCCGGGCCCTGATCGCCCTTGGCGGGATCGAACGGTGCTGCCGTCGTGACGAGGGTGACGCGAGACTGGCCGAGCGGCTTTCGCAGCCGCTGGAACGGTGCCTCGACATAATGCGCCCAGCGATAGGGCGTGGCGTAGCCGATCGCCTGATAATATTCGCGGGTCCGCGCCATATAGGGGATCGGCGCATCGTCGTCGGGCGCGAAGCCGGGGAGGTCGTCGGGCGGTGCGGTCATCTCTTGCGCTCCCACATGCGCGCCATCATTGCTGGATAGCTAGACAGTCCCCAGAGGGTGTCAAGCGGGTCCCACGGGAACGGGAAATGACGGTGCCAATGGTCATCGGTCTGCGCGCGGCGCTTTGCGTTGTTGTCGTGACGCTGTGCCAGGCGGCAGGGCAGGGCGTCGCCGAAGATGCCGTGACCGGCGGCGGGATCGCAAAGCCCAGCGTCGAAGAACTCGCCATCGCGCAAAAACCCGCCGAAGCCGTTGCGGATACCAACACCCGCGAGGCGATGTGCCTGATGATCGAATTCGGCAGCAAGAGCGGAAGATTTGCCGCTGGAGTTTTTCGCGCGGGTGATCTGGCAGGAAAGCCGCTTTCAGTCGGATGCCATGGGACCGGTGACCCGTAGCGGCCAGCGCGCGCAGGGCATCGCGCAATTCATGCCGGGGACCGCCAGCGAGCGCCGGCTGCTCGATCCGTTCGATCCGGTCCAGGCGCTGCCGAAATCCGCCGAGTTCCTGAGCGAGTTGCGCGGCCAGTTCGGCAATCTCGGGCTGGCCGCCGCCGCCTACAATGCCGGACCGCGCCGGGTACAGGAATGGCTCGCCGGATCGGGCAGCCTGCCGCAGCAGACGCGCAATTACGTCGCCGCCATTACCGGCACTTCGGTTGACGACTGGGCCGCGGCCGGCAAGAACGGCAAAACGCCCCATCGCGCACCCGCCTCGAGTTGCCGCGAGTTGATGGCATTGCTCAAGCGTTCGCCCAATCCATTTGTCACCGAATTGGAACAGCGGGTGAAGCTTGGTGAGGCTCGGGCGTGGGGTGTGCAGCTTGCCGCCGGCTTCAGCCGCGACCAGGCGCTGGCGATGTATGCGCGTGCGATCAAGCGGCTCAGCGCCGTCATCGGCGATCAGGATCCAAGCTTGTTGAGTTCGGTGATGCGCAATCGGGGCAGCCGCACGTTCTACCAGGTGCGGATCGGCGCTGACACGCGGCCCGCAGCCGACGACCTTTGCAATCGCATCCGGGGCGCGGGTGGCGCCTGTTTCGTGCTGCGAAACTTCAACGTCGGAGGAGGCTGATCGCGCGAACCGCATAACTGGCCTGACCCGCGGTTCGCTTGACGTTGGCTGGTTTCGCCAGCGTTATGCCGGCCCACCCCATGTGATCCGGTTGCCCGTGCCGCTTCCCGCTCTCAATTCGTCCCAATGGCAAAATCCCCTGCGGACGTTCGCATGGGGAATGTGGTCGGTCACCTCGACCGTCCTCGCCCTCGTGCTGTTTGCGACCTATCTCGGCATCGGCGCGCTCGCGCATGACACGCATTTCAGCCTGGGCTGGGTGCTGGCGAGCACGGTGTTCGTATGGGCGGGGCCTGCGCAGATCATCCTGATTTCGACGCTGGGGTCCGGCGCCACATTGGTGCAGGCGGCCATTGCCGTCACCGTCAGCGCGATCCGGCTGTTTCCGATGGTGGTGTCGGTGTTGCCGATGCTGCGCGTGCCAACAACGAAGCGGCGTCACCTGGTGCTGGCGGCGCACTTCATTGCGGTCACGTTGTGGGTCGAATGCTTTCGGCTGCTGCCACAGGTGCCGCGCGAGCGGCGCATTGTCTTCACGCATGGATTGGGCACCGGTCTGGTCTCGCTTTGCCTCGTTGCCACTACGGTCGGCTACGGTCTTGCCGCCAATCTCCCGCAACTGTTCGCCGCGGCGATCCTGCTGTTGACGCCCCTGTCGTTTCTGCTCTCGACCGCGCGCAATTGCCGGCAGCTTGCCGACGTTCTGGCCTTGGTGCTGGGGCTGGCGCTGTTTCCGCTGACGGCGTTGTTGCACACCGGCGTCGATATTCTGATCAGTGGCGTTTCGGCCGGTACCATCGCCTATGGCGTTCACTGCTGGCGGGGGCGCGGATGAACGATTTCATCGGCAACTGGAATGCGCTGCTGGTGCTGCTGTTGGCGGGCTTCCTTCCCAACGAGGCCTGGCGGATGCTCGGGCTTTGGTTTGGCGGCGGCCTCGACGAGGGATCCGAACTGCTGGTTTGGGTGAGGGCGGTGGCGACCGCGATCCTGGCCGGCGTCATCGCGCAAATTCTGGTATTTCCGCCCGGGGCGCTGGCCAGCGTGCCGGGGTGGCTGCGCTATGGCGCGGTGGCCGCCGGATTTGCGGTTTTCATCCTGACGCGGCGGTCAATTTTTGCCGGCGTGGCGTGCGGGGAACTCGTGATGCTTGCTGGCAAATGGTGGCTCGGGTAATGGTCTCTGATGGTTCGAGAAAGCGAAATCCGCGAGGGCGAACTCGCCGTCGAGATGCCGCCGGCGCGCGATGGCGGGCTGGTGTTCATCGGCCGCATCCGCACCCCCTGGACCTCGCGTCTTCAGGCCCCGCGGCAAGGGCGTCACGATGGCCCGGTCTGCCGGCTCGAGATCTTCGAGCCATGGGTGCCGGCGCTGAAGGGGGTCGATTTCTACTCCAATCTCGAAGTGATCTACTGGCTGCATCTGTCGCGCCGCGATCTCGTGCTGCAAAGCCCGAAGAACAACAAATCGACGCGCGGCACATTTTCGCTGCGCTCGCCGGTGCGGCCGAATCCGATCGGCACCTCGATCGTCAAGCTGGTCGGGATCGAGGGCAATGCGGTTCTGGTGCGCGGCCTCGATTGCCTCGACGAGACGCCGTTGCTGGACCTCAAGCCCGACCGCTGCGAGTTCTCCCCGCTGGCGTCGCCGCAGGCCGGGGATTTCGAGGTGGGGTGAGGACGCTCTAGTGTCCTAGACTCTCAAATGCCCTTTAATAACTCATGCTGCCTCGGCTTTGTCGAGGGCGGCGCGGGCGCGTTTGATTTTTTCGAGGATTGCGGCGCCTTCGGCCTTCCAAGAGTAGGGCTTTGGGTTGGCGTTGCGCTCGGCAAGATAGGCTTGATGTCGTCGGACCAGTTCACCGATCGAAGCGAAGCTGCCCGAGCGGATCACGTCGGCGGTCAGATCAGCGAAAGAAGCGCTCGACCAGATTGATCCACGACGACGAGGTCGGCGTGAAATGGGACTTGAAGCGCGGATGGCTGGCGAGCCACGCCTTGACCTTCGGGTGCTTATGGGTGGCATAGTTGTCGGCGATCAGATGGAGGTCGAGTTCCTTCGGCGTTTCGCGGTCGATCTGTTTGAGGAAGCGCAGCCATTCGACATGCGTGTGGCGCGCCTCGGTGCGCGTGATCAGCTTGCCGTCGAGATGCATCGAGCGCGGCGAACAACGTGATCGTGCCATGGCGCGTGTAGTCGTGCGTCATCGTCGCGGAGCCGTTTGGGCGCAAGCGGCAGGCCGGGTTGCGTGCGCTCCAGCGCCTGGCATTGGCTCTTCTCGTCGCAGCACAACACCAGCGCCTTGGCCGGGCGGATCGAGATAGAGCCCGATCACGTCCCAGAACTTCTCCTCGAAATCCGGATCGTTCGACAGCTTGAAGGTCTTCGATGACATGCGGCTTGAGACTCGTTCTTCGACCAGATGCGCTGCACGGTGCTCGTGCGAGATGCCGGCGTGGCGGGCCATGCTGCGCACGCTCCAGCGCTTACGGTTCTTCGGCGGCCGGGTCACTCCGGCCACGACGCGTTCGATTTTTTCTGCGGAATCGACGGCTTGCGTCCGCGACCCACTTTGTCCTTAAGACCATCAAGGCTATGTGCCTCGAAGCGACCAGACCATGTCGACACCGCGGGTATCGATGTCAGCTGCTTGGCGATACTCTCGATCTTTAGTCCTTCCAGACGTAGGAGGATGATATTCGCTCGGAAGCGGTCGCGATGCGCACTGGTCGCCGCGTTGGCCCTGCGCTGCAATTCCGCCCGAACCTCCGCACTCGCAGTGATCACCTTGACCGGCCGTGCCATCCCTCAGTTCCTCGCTTGCCTGAAGCAACCAGCATTATTTAAACTGATTTGCGAGACGTGACACTAGTGTCTCGGTACCTAGCGTACGTCCGCCTTCCAGGGTCCGGACGGAATTCCCTGCGGTCGAGATATCTCGGATAACGCAAATTCGCGCGAGTTGATCTGCGTCAACATGCAACCGCCCGGGCCGAGTCTATTTACCATACGGGGAGGAAAATACGATGCGTGTCCTTTTTGCCTCGGCCGAGGCCTATCCGCTTGCCAAGACAGGCGGTCTCGGTGATGTGAGCGGGGCGTTGCCCCGAGCGCTCAGAGAACTCGGCATCGATGTGCGGCTGATCCTACCCGCTTATCGGCAAGCTTTATCGGCCATTTCTGAAAAGTCTGTGGTGGCGCAAATTCCCTGGCGGGACGGGACTATACGACTTATTGCTGGCCGGATGCCTGACAGCGGAGTGCCAGTCTGGCTAGTGGACGCACCAGCGCTCTATGATCGTCCGGGTACCCCTTATCGGGACGAGGCGAGCCGCGAGTGGCCGGACAACGCGCAGCGGTTCGCCACCTTCTGTCACATTGCGGCGGACTTGGCCTGCGGCGAGGTCGTAAGCGGCTGGCAGGCCGATGTGGTGCATGCGAACGACTGGCACACCGGGCTACTGCCGCTCCTGCTTGCAAAGCGGCCGGACCCGCGGCCGGCAACTGTCTTTACGATCCATAATCTCGCCTATCAGGGTCTGTTCCCGCGATCGATCCTGGCAGACGTCGGCCTGTCCGACGACCTGTTCACGCCGGGCGGAGTCGAATTTTACGGACAGGTATCGTTCCTCAAGGCCGGAATTCGGTTCAGTGACCGCATTACGACGGTCAGTCCGTCTTACGCGCGCGAGATCCTGACGCCGGATTATGGCTGCGGACTCGACGGCTTGTTGCGTCACCGTGCGAACGACTTGAGCGGCATCCTCAATGGGGTCGACTATGACGTCTGGAACCCTTCGCGTGACGAGGATCTTCCCGCAAATTTCACGGCCGACGACCTTTCGGGCAAGCGGACGTGCAAGCTTGAACTCCAGCGCGAACTGGGGCTCACTGTCGATCCCGCCGCGCCATTGATCGCTTGGCTCAGCCGGATTACCGACCAAAAGATGGCGGACATCGTTTATCACGCATTGCACATGGTCCTTGAACGCGACGTGCAGCTCGCTCTGCTCGGCGAGGGAGATCCGGTTCTTGAAGCAAAACTCCTGGACGCGGTGCAGCACTACAAGGGTCGGCTGGCGGTGCGGATCGGTTACGAGGAGCCGCTCGCCCACCGGCTGCTGGCGGGGGCCGACCTGCTCCTGCACCCCAGCCGCTTCGAGCCATGCGGACTGACGCCGCTCTACGCGATGCGTTATGGTACCCTTCCGATCGTGCGGCACGTCGGAGGACTTTCCGACACCATCGTGGATGCAACCGAGTGGACGATCCGCGGCGGCAGCGCAACCGGGTTTGCCTTTCGCGACGCGACCACCTCGGCGATGTTGGGGTGCCTCGACCGTGCGACCGCGTTTTACTCGCGACCGACCCGATGGCGCAAAATGCAGCAGAGGGCCATGAGCCGTGAATTCGGTTGGACCAAATCTGCGCGCCGCTATTTTGCCATCTACCGCAAAATCGCACCGAACGCTACTGCGACGGACCCCGGACGAGGTGCGATACCTTTGGCTTCAGGCCGCGGCGGCGATTCCGAAACGCGCCAACAAACTTTTCACGAGGCGAGCGAGGACAATATCCTTCCTTTGTCGCGACCAGCCATCAGCTCGAGCGCCACAGGGCTTGAGCGATCAGCAGGTTAGAATAACTGACGAACGTTCGGCCAGAATGAGTTCGTCGACCACCCCTTGCTCATAGCCTCGATCGGGAATGTCTTCAGGGGACGTTCGTGCGGTGTCGACCGCGACTCGCCGTGTGCCGGCCGGAGGCGCCGGCAACACGAAGCGGCGCGGTCGAAGCGCCGCGTTGAACAAAAGGCACAGCGCCGGCGATGTGCCACCACTTCCACCGAGGATCATGCAACCGATCCGGTTCTCGCGGCTATGCCACTCCGGCGGGGACCCGTCGATTCCGAGCCAGACGATTTCGGCGTCCAAATAGAAAGCTTCCGCCCGCAGCACAGAATGTGCCTTGCGAAATGCGATCAATCGGCTGACGAAGCGCTGGAGGTCGGCGTTTTGCTGAGCCAAGCGCCAGTCATACCAGGATATCTCATTGTCCTGGCAATAGGCATTGTTGTTGCCCTGCTGGGTGCGGCGGAACTCGTCGCCGCCCAGCAGCATGGGGATGCCGCGGGAAACCAGCAAGGTGACGAAGAAATTTTTGATCTGAACCGTCAATCCACGGACGTGCGTCTCGTAAATCACAGTCTCCGACCAAGGGAGGCGTGGAAAGACGTCTCCCTGCCAGTCGAATCCAGCCTCGGCGACCACCGCGCGCGCGGAGCGAACCGGGTCCGACCACTCATCTCGGGGATCTACAGCCCCCAGCGCGTGCCAAGTGGAGGAGTCCGTCAACGCTGCCGCGTAGGGATCGATAGGTGGTAGGTACGAGTCGAAGCGGTGGCCGTGTTCGGGAGACCACGGTCCATCAACCCGCAGCGCGTAACTCTTGCTTCGAAAATCGGCGCTCAGTTGGGCATGCCAAATATCGCCGCTGCGGTTGCTGTTCGGATCGAGTGCAATGAGTTCAATCGGCTGCTCGTCGCAGCCGTCAAAAACCAGCAATTTGATGCCGGTTGCATGACGGCTGTACCGCCACGTTAAATCCACCATCCAACTGACTAAGCCCAAGCGGAAGCGGCTTGCCCCTACCGACAAGGAGAGTTGGTACGGCTATATGGATGTCCTTTGACTCCACGCTCAAATCCGGAAGGGCGATGGAAATATCGATTTTGCCACGACCATTTGCATTCGAGTCTATCGCAAGCATCATGCTATCGCGCGCGCCCGGACTGACTTCGGCCTTCCCTATCGATGTCAACCTCGAACGCGTCCGCATAAAGGGACCATTGCGGAATCCTTTTCATACGTTCGAACCGATGCTTCGCGGCCCGCACCGCTCGATCCAGGCTCCTCGCCCGGCGAATATCAACAATCCCCTCGATGCATTCGTGAGGATGTCCAGTGTCATCGTTTAGCGTCTTGATAAAGCGGACACGATAGTGGGTCATGACAGTCTCCACAATTTGTACAAAAATAATCAAGGATGCGGCATCTAGATTGATTTACGTCAATTGCGGCAACCAACGGCCTGTGCCGGCGCTACGTCGGCTGTCGGTCTCCTTCCAGACGTCGTGCTTGCATTGACTTGGCTCAACGCGGCAGTACGAAGTACGCCAACGATTTTAGTTGTGGAGGTTGGATTGGGATTGGCTCAGTCCCATTTGGAGTACGCAACAAGGCAGACTGCTGGGTTTATCCCCTTACTAGCAGTCCAACCGAGGAGGCCGTCTCTAGTTGGCGGCCTCTTTGCTGTGCCTTCGCTAGTACCGGCATTAACTGACCGCCGGTCGCGACCTCGGCGTTGCGCGAGCTTTGGGCGCACTCAACGGCGCGATTCTCTACGCGTTGATGGCGGAGAAGAGATGTCAACGATACCAACAATAGCCGTGCCGGCAGATGCGATAGTGCGGGTAGATCCAACGAGGTCCCCAGCAATAACGATACCAGTGATAACCAGTCTCGCCCAATCGATAGCACCCGGCCTCGGCATTGCTGGGCAGGACGGCACCAACTGACAGGATTGCCGCGACGGCGGCGAGCAAGGCGAACCTGCGCATCTAATCCCTCCTCGAAGTGTTCACGCAAAGCATTATGATAATTCCACAGTTCGGGTCATGATCCTCGCGCGAGATCAACTCGACTCTGTCGTGCCGCCGTCAGAAGCCGATGTAAGCGGCGGCCGAAGGTGAGTGCGCCATGCCGATTGGCCCGGTTCTAGAGGCGATGGGCGTCGCGCCCGAAGTGGGCATAGGCGTGATCCGCTTCAGCCTTGAGCGAGGGACGACACGCGAGGAAATTGAAGCCGTGGTTGGACGCCTGAATGGCGCAGTCGCCACCGTCGCGTCATGACCGTGGAGCGTTTGAGTAGCTTCACCCTTCCGGGCTCGCCCGCCCGCCACGCACAGCGGCATTGATCTGCGTCAAGCTCTAACCCATCGTTACAAATACATTATTTTTCTGATTGGCGACGGCGCTGTTCCCTTCCGAAGACAGGACCTTACAGCATCTACATGGATGAAATGCGCGAAGTGGACCACCAACAGGCAGGAGAAGACAATGGCCACAGGCAACCGCAACCCGCTTCTTCCGTGGTACATCGGCTTGATTATTATCGCAGTCGTGGACTTCTACATCGGCTATCTCTTCTACGCCACGAGATGCGAAGCACCTGGGATCGCCGAGTTCTTGGTCCTTATAGTCGTGCCGGCTGTCTATTTGACATTGATGTATTTGACGTTCAAGAGCCAGCCCTGATGCCCCCCGTGATATCCAGCGCCCAGATTAGTGTCGATCCATTGCGCCAGGAGCATCTTGGTCGGGGCAATTAAAATCGTGCTGAGGTGTTACCCGGCGTGGGGTTCCGACGCCGATCGGCGCGCTAAGCTATTAATCTACCTAGCTTAGGAAGGGTCACTCTTTGGCGCCGATTCACAAGAAAGGCGAGCACCGGATCCCCCTTCTTAGCGGCGATCTCATTGGCACCATGCTGCTCACGCCTTGGCGCCGGTGACCCCCGTCTCGGAGTCCACCTGAAATTGCGTGAGAGTGTCGAGAATGGAGCCAAACACAATGTCAGGCACCTTGGCACTCATTGCCGCCTTCACGGTCGGGTGCCTCCTGGTCCGGCTGTAGAACGCCGTCCACTTTTGGCCATGATAGCAGGAAGCTTGACCTGAGAATGGTCGGGGACGGACACACTACCTTGACTGGCCGTGCCATCCCTCAGTTCCTCGCTTGCCTGAAGCAACCAGCATTATTTTAACTGATTTGCGAGACGTGATACTAGTCGCTCGCTTCAATCAATTTGCAAGGGCATGAATTTTGTGATTTGCTTTGGTCGCTTTGGTCGCTTTGGTCGCATCGGATGCGGCGGAGGCAATCATGGCTGCGAAGGAAATTTCGGTAAAGAAGTATGTTGTGCGGCTGAGCGGCGAGGAACGTGAGCAGCTCGAAGCGCTGATACGCAAAGGCAAGAGCGCAGCGCAGCGGCTGCTGAAGGCGCGGATATTGTTGAAGGCCGATGTGTCGGAAGCCGGTGAAGGCTGGAGTGACAACCGGATCATCAAGGCGCTGGAGACCAGCGCCTCGATGGTTTACCGGGTCCGGAAGCAACTGGTGGAAGAAGGCTTCGAGGCGGTGTTGAGCCGCAAGCAACGGGCGACACCGGCGGTTGCTCGGATTTTTGACGGCGAGAAGGAAGCCAAACTGATTGCGCTGGCTTGTTCCAAACCTCCCAAGGGACGCGCGCGCTGGACCTTGCGGCTGTTGGAGAAAAAGGTCGTGGAACTGCAAATTGTCGATCGCGCCAGCGACTCGACGATTGGGCGGGCCCTAAAAAAAACATTCTCCAGCCCCATCGCCGGCAGTGCTGGGTCATCCCGCCGAAAGCCAATGGCGCGTTCGTAGCCGCCATGGAAGATGTGCTGGCGGTCTACACGCGGCCACGCGATCCCGATTACCCGCTGGTGTGCCTGGACGAGACCTCCAAGCAGTTCCTTGCCGAGACGCGCCTGCCGATCCCGATGAAGCGGGGACGCCCGGCCCGCTGCGATTACGAGTACGAGCGCAACGGCACCGCCAACATCTTCATGATGTTTGCACCGCTCGAAGGCTGGCGCCACGTCAAGGTCACCGATCGCCATACCGCCGTGGACTACGCTCTCGTCTTGAAAGAATTGGCCGATCGCTACTTCGCCAACGCCGAGACCGTCGTACTGGTCCAGGACAATCTCAACATCCACGGCAAGGGGTCACTCTACGAAGCGTTTCCAGCCGCCGAGGCCAGGCGACTGGTCGAGCGCTTCGAATGGCACTACACTCCAAAGCACGGTAGTTGGCTTGATCTGGCGGAGTCCGAACTCGGCGTCCTATCGTCCCAGTGCCTCGATCGCCGGATTCCAGACAAACAGACCCTCGTCGAGGAAATCGCCGCATGGGAGCACGACCGCAATGCCAACCACACCAAGGCCAATTGGCAGTTCTCAACCCCCAATGCCCGTATCAAACTCAAGCACCTCTACCCTGCAATCTGAATAAATCGGGCGACTAGCCTTTCAGCGCTTCGACCAGCTTGGCTGCGTTTGCCTCCAGCACCTTGCCGTCTTCCTTGCGGCTCGCCGGGGGCAGCAGGGCAACCCCGTGATGACGCGGCATCACGTGCATGTGCAGATGAAACACCACCTGTCCGCCGGCGGCTTCGTTGAATTGCTGCACCGTGATTCCGTCGGCCTTGAAAGCCGTCATCGCAGCGCGGGCAATTCTGCGGCCGCCGCGTGCGACATGGGCGAAATCCTCCGCCGAAATATCGAGGATGTTGCGGGCCGGCGCTTTCGGAATCACCAGCGTGTGCCCAGGACAGCGCGGCATGATGTCGAGGAAGGCGAGGACATGATCATCCTCATAAACCTTGTAGCAGGGAAATTCGCCGCGCAGGATTTTCGCGAAGGGGTTGTTGGTGTCATACGCGGTCATGGCAGCTCCTGATCCCGGTCTACGTTCGATATAGTGCGGTCAAGACGGCTCGTCAGCCGCTTTGCGAAACGGTCCGGCCTCGGTGAGTTCGCGCGCCGCCTCGGCCACATAGGCGCGCTCATGCCTGAGATAGTCCGATACCGCCCGGCGGAGGTCGGGATCGGCGATGTAGTGCGCGGAATAGGTGGTTTGCGGGAGATACCCGCGCGCGATCTTGTGCTCGCCTTGCGCGCCGGCCTCGACCGTCTTCAGGCCACGTTGAATAGCAAAATCGATCGCCTGATAATAACAGACCTCGAAATGCAGAAACGGATGATGTTCGATCGCGCCCCAGTTGCGGCCGAACAAGGTGTCGGAGCCGATGAAATTGATGGCGCCGGCGATCCAGCGACCTTCGCGCCTCGCCATCACAAGCAGCACGTGCTCAGCCATGCTCTGCCCGATCAGCGAAAAGAAGGAGCGGGTAAGGTAGGGCCGGCCCCATTTCCTTGACCCGGTGTCCATGTAGAAATCGAAGAAAGCGTCCCACGCCTCTTCGGTGATGTCGCTGCCGGTGAGGGCGTAAATCGTAATGCCGCTGGCAAGGGCATCGCGGCGTTCGCGCCGGATCGCCTTGCGGTGACGCGAGTTGAGGGTGGCGAGAAAGTCCTCGAAGCCGCGATAGCCCTGGTTGTGCCAGTGAAACTGCTGGTCGTTGCGCTGCAGGAAGCCGTGGCCGGCCAGGAACTTCGATTCGGCTTCGCGCGCAAACGTAACGTGAGCCGATGAGGCGTTGGTGGCACCGCACAGCGCGACGAGCCCGCGCGCCAGCGCGTCGCCGATCCGGTCGGCGTCGACGCCATCACGAATCAGCAGGCGCGGGCCAGCCGCCGGGGTGAAGGGAACCGAGGCCTGCAGTTTTGGATAATAGCGTCCGCCGGCGCGTTCGTAGGCATCGGCCCAGCCGCGGTCGAAGACGTATTCGCCTTGCGAGTGGGATTTCAGATAGCAGGGCACAATGCCTGCGATCGCACCATCGAGCCGGGCCAGCAGATGGCGCGGTCCCCAGCCGGTCCGCGCACTGGCCGACCCGGAGGCTTCCAACGCCGAAAAGAATTCATGCGAAACGAATGGGTTATAACCGGATGCTGAACCAGCGCAGGAGTCAGCTAGGGCGTTGGATGAAGCCAGCGTGTCGAGGCCGTTGAGGCTATGGACGTCGGGGGTCGGATTGGCGCAGGCGTTCCAATCCTCAGCCGGGATCTGGCTGACAGAGGACACTGCTTCGAGGGTTATTTCCGATGACGCCATCGACGATGAGAACCGGCCACGCGTTACGATCAGCCATCGCACATGGTGACCAACCCCAAAGATCGTGCATTGCACCCAGGACTTCAAGGGTGCCTTCAAGGGTGCCTTCGTTCAGGTTCCCGGCCGAAAACCCTCGAAAATCATCTGATCCGCGTGCCGGGCTGCCCGCGCGCGCTGCTCCGGCGTGCGCACGGTCCAGGTCAGCAAAGGCAGGCCGAAAACGTTGCGGGCAATCCAGGGCGCCGGGGCCGGCAACTCGTCGACCCAATAGGCGACGAAATGCGGCCGGGTCCGGAAGGCGTGGCGCAAATGCAGCATGCCTCTGCGCTGTGCGGGCGTTGCCTCCGGCCAGTCGGCCGCCTCATAGCTGCGTTCGGCAATGATGCCGCGGGGAAGCTTGGACATCAACGCGCGCAATGCCAGCACCTGGTCCGGATCGAACGACATGCCGACGGCGGGTCCGCGATAGGTGGCGAGAACCTCCGCCATCCGCGCCACCAGTTTGCGGTCGCCGTCGAAATGGCTC
Source organism: uncultured Pseudomonadota bacterium (assembly GCA_963729395.1). Classification (GTDB taxonomy): domain Bacteria; phylum Pseudomonadota; class Alphaproteobacteria; order Rhizobiales; family Xanthobacteraceae; genus Bradyrhizobium. The sequence continues at coordinate 44,339 of CAVSOS010000010.1, forward strand.
TTGACCTCGATCACCAGCGGCACCCGGCCTGCAACCAGCGCGCAGAGGTCGCCGAGCGACATCATCCGCTCGGAGGTATCCTTGAACCTGACCGCCTTGAGCTGGGCTGCGGTCATGCCGAGCAGGGCGCCGCTGCCCTCCGTGAGGCGGCCCAGCGCATCATCATGATGTACCATCGCCTCGCCATCGGCGGTGAGCTGGATATCGCATTCGATGCCAAAATTGCCATCGATCGCAGCCCGAGCCGCGCCCGGCATGTTTTCGATGATGCCGCGCGCGCGCGTCGTGCAGGCCGCGATGGGCCACCGGCCGCGCCGTCAGCCAGTCGGGCGCGCGCACCGGGGTCTGCCCCGTTACGAGACCTCGAATATCCCTTCGACCTCGACCGCCGCGTCGGCGGGAAGCGAAGCAACGCCGACCGTGGTGCGGGCGTGGCGGCCCTTGTCGCCGAACGCGGCGACCATCAGGTCCGACGCGCCGTTGAGCACCTTCGGTCCGTCGAGAAAGTCCGGCGCGGAATTGACAAAGCCGCCGAGCCGGACCACGCGAACCACCTTGTCGAGGTCGCCGAGTGCTGCCTTGATCTGTGCCAGCAGATTGATGGCGCAACCGCGCGCTGCCGCGTTGCCTTGCTCGACGGTGACGCCGGCACCGAGCTTGCCCTTGGCAATCAGCTTCCCTTCCGGGTTGACGCAAACCTGGCCGGACACGAACAGCAGATTTCCGGAGCGCACAAAACCGACGTAATTCGCCACCGGGCTCGCGGGCTCATGCAAAACCACGCCCTGTGCCGCAAGTTTCTGCTCGATCGTACCGGCCATCTTTCGTCCCCATTTGATTTCAATTCGCGCCCGATGCAGGCGATCGGACCGGCTTTGTTTCGCGCATCGCGCAGCTACATGCAAGCGAGGGCGGATCGGTGGCGAACGTCGTCGTCGGTGGCCTTTTGGGCGGGAACAAGCCAAAAAACATCTGCCGCCGGCCGGCAATTCGTACTTTTCCGTGAAGTGGCCCTAGTTGCGGCGCAATACGCACGTCATTAATGTGGCAACTCCAAGCCGAGGAAAAGACATGACTCGCTCGTTCCGGATTTCGCCCCGTGATGTCAGGTCGCTGACCCTGACGATCGCCGTTGCCGCGGTGGGGGCCGGTTTTACCGGCGGTGGGGCAGTTGCGGCGACCAGCAGCCCGGCGAGCAGCCCGTTTCTCGCGCATCAGGCGCTTTACGAACTCAGCCTTGTGAAGTCGCGCGGCTCGAACTCGATCAACAGTGCGCGGGGACGCATCCTCTATAATTTTACCGGCAGCGCCTGCGAAGGCTACACCTCGGAATTTCGGCAGGTTTCGGAACTGGACAGCGGCGAGGGCAAGCTCACGCTGAGCGATCTGCGTTCGACTTCCTGGGAAGACGGCGCGGGCAAGAGCTATCGCTTCAAGATCGAGTACCCGGATGAACGAGACCGATTCGAGCCCGGTCGACGGTGTGGCGGAGCGGACCGGCGATCATGTCACGGTCAAATTGAAGCAGCCGGTGTCGAAGACGTTCACGCTCGACGGCAGCACGGTGTTCCCGACCGAGCAGATCCGAGCGCATCATCGCCGCGGCGCGTGAAGGAAAATCCGTGCTTGAGCTGACGGTCTATGACGGATCGGACAACGGCGAAAAGGTCTACAACACGCTTTCCGTGATCGGGCAGCCGATCCCCGGCGACCGCACCGTCGCGGCGCCCAGACCCCTCCACCGCAAATGACATGATGAAATCGCTGACGCGGTGGCCGGTGACGGTGAGCTATTACGACCGCGACGCCAAGTCCAAGGACGGCGAGCAGACGCCGGTCTATGCGATGTCGTTCGAACTGTTCGAGAACGGCGTTTCGCGGGCGCTGGTGCTCGATTACAATGATTTCGTCATCTCCGGCGCGATGGGCAAATTCGACATCAAGGATACTAAGCCTTGCAAGTGACGGCTTCGCCGGTCATTCCGGGGCGATGTGAAACATCGAACCTGGAATTACTGGTCAGCTTTCGGACCATCCTGGAATGACGGCTTCAGACTACTTTCTGCTGCCGGCTTCTCCGGTCCGTCATAGGCAATGCCCCTGATCACCGCAGCATTGCCGAATTTCTTGCGCAGATCGTCCATCGCGCGTTCGGCATGAGCCGAACGGCGGTCGAGCATGTCGGTGTCGTCGGCCAGCGACCCCGGCCGCAGCGCGCTGACGCCGGTGCCCATCAGGCGGAACGCGGTGCCGTCGATTTCCTTTGCCAGCATCTCGCGGGAAACCGCGAAAATCTTCGCCGCCAGTTGCGTCGGGGCGTGGATCGATTGCGAGCGGGTGCGCTGCCTGAAATCGGCGGTCTTCAGTTTCAGCGTGATGGTCGATCCCGAAAGATCGCCGCTCTTCAGTCGCGATCGACACCTTCTCCGACAGCCGCCACAGCAGCTTTTCGAGGGTGGCAAAATCGCGGATGTCGGTCTCGAACGTGGTCTCGTTGGAGATGGTCTTGGCGCCGCGATCGGGCACGACGCGGCGATCGTCGATGCCGCGGGCCAGCCGCCACAGCCTGCGGCCCTCTGTCGAAAACTGCTTCATCAGTTCGATTTCGTCGGCGCGTTGCAGATCGGCGATGGTGCGAAAGCCGTGCTGCGACAGCCGCTCCTGTGTCGCAGGTCCGACGCCGAAGATGAATCCTACCGGCTTGTCGGCCAGCATCGCACGTGCCTCGATCCTGATCGAGGGCCGCAAAGCCGCGCGGCTTGTCCATGTCGGATGCGATCTTGGCCAGGAATTTGTTGCAGGACAGCCCGACGGAGACCGTGATGCCGATGCCACGCTCGACCTCGCGGGCGAACCGCGCCAGCACTTTCGCCGGGATCATGCCATGGACGCGCTGGGTGCCGGCCAGATCGAGAAACGCCTCGTCGATGGAAAGCGGCTCGACCAGCGGGGTCAGCGCCTGCATGGCATGACGCACCTCGCGGCCGACCCTGACATATTTCGCCATGTCGGGCCGGATCACGATTGCGGATGGGCACAGCGCCAGCGCCTTGAACATCGGCATCGCGGAGCGCACGCCATACGTGCGGGCGATGTAGCAGGCCGCCGATACCACGCCGCGCTTGCCGCCGCCGATGATGACCGGCTTGTCGGCGATTTCGGGATTGTCGCGCTTTTCCACGGTGGCGTAGAACGCGTCGCAATCGATATGGGCCAGGGCGAGCGAGGGCAACGCCGGATGGCGAGCGAGGCGGGGCGAACCGCATGCGGCGCATCGCCTGGCCGCAATATCGAGATCGCCGAGACAGTCCCGGCAAAAGCAGGTCGGCCCGGCGAATTCTGGCGCGGTGGCGCTCACGGCGCGCCGCGCTCCCGGTATGGCCCTCATCCAGCGCGTCGCGCGCGGCCGCGATCGTGGTCGGATCGAGCTTCGAGGCGGTCGCGAACGCCTTCACGGTTCCGTCATCGCGCAGGATGAATTCGAGCACGCTGGCAAGAAAATGCGGATCGGCGGCGGCCGAGCGCAACGTCTCCGGGCCGATCCCGGTTTCGGCCAGAAACAGGCCGAGACGCTCGGGGTCGCCCGCGATGAAGGAAAGCGCCTGAACCGCCACGATTTCAGATACTTCGCGGGGGTTGTGGGTGCGCTTTGTCATCACTGGTGTTTGCCTTTCCGTAACTTATGGTCTCTATTTTGGAACCATCATGCCCGAGTCTCTGGAACGTGTTCAAGCAAGCGGAAACCGGTAGCCGTGTAGACGAGGCTCCGTCTTAACGGGATAGAGCGAATCTTCGGGCAAACTGCGGCTTCCGTTATTGAACGCAGTTTGGGTGACGCGGTGTGTCTTGCTCATCTCGCAGGTGGGTTTCTTGATTTCGGATTGGAGGGGCGGGATGGCAAAAACCGTCCTGATCGTGGAGGACAACGAGCTCAATATGAAGCTCTTTCGCGATCTGCTGGAGGCGCACGGCTATCAGACATCCGGTACCAGCAACGGTTTCGAGGCGCTTGATCTCGTCCGCAAGCTTCGTCCCGATCTGATCCTGATGGATATTCAGCTTCCCCAGGTATCCGGCCTCGAGGTCACGCGCTGGATCAAGGACGATCCGGAGTTGCGCGCCATTCCGGTGGTCGCGGTCACCGCCTTTGCCATGAAGGGTGACGAGGAGCGCATCCGCGAGGGCGGCTGCGAAGCCTATTTGTCCAAGCCGATCTCGGTCGGCAAATTTATTGAAACTGTTCGACGATTTATCGGGTAGGGGAGAATTTCGATGTCCGCGCGTATTCTGGTCGTCGATGACGTCGCCGCCAACGTCAAGCTGCTTGGAAGCGCGGCTGTCGGCGGAGTATTTCGACGTGCTGACCGCGTCCAATGGCGCCGAGGCGCTCGCAGATCTGCGCGCGCGCCGAATGCGACATCATCCTGCTCGACGTCATGATGCCCGACATGGACGGCTTCGAGGTTTGCCGGCGGCTGAAATCCAATCCGGCGACCCATTTCATTCCGGTGGTGATGGTCACCGCGCTGGACAGCCCGTCCGACCGCGTGCGCGGGCTCGAGGCCGGCGCCGACGATTTCCTGACCAAGCCGGTGTCCGACATCGTGCTGATCGCGCGGGTGCGTTCGCTGACCCGGCTGAAGATGATGACCGACGAACTGCGCATGCGCGCCATCACCTCGCTCGAGATCGGCGTGCAGGCGCCGGAGCGCAATGCCGTGGCCGACGCCGGCAAGGGCGGACGCATCCTGCTGGTCGATGACCGGCCGTCATCCTACGAGCGGCTGGCGCCGGTGCTGAGCACCGAGCACACCGTCGATGTCGAGACCAATCCGGCCGAAGCCGCTGTTTCATGCCGCCGACGGCAATTACGATCTGCTGATCGTCTCGCTCGGCCTCGATAATTTCGACGGCTTGCGGCTCTGCAGCCAGGCGCGCTCGCTGGAGCGGACCCGGCAGGTGCCGATTCTCGCGATCGCCGATGCCGACAACAATGCGCGATTGCTTCGCGGCCTCGAGATCGGCGTCAACGATTACCTGCTGCGCCCGGTCGACAAGAACGAGTTGCTGGCGCGCGCGCGCACCCAGATCCGCAAGCGGCGCTATACCGACCATCTGCGCGACAACGTGCAGAATTCCATCGAGATGGCGATCACCGACGCGCTCACCGGCCTGCATAACCGCCGCTACATGGAGAGCCATCTGGCGTCGCTGGCCGAACAGGCCTCGAGCCGCGGCAAGCCGTTGGCGCTGATGATGCTCGACATCGATTTCTTCAAGGCGATCAACGACAATTACGGCCATGATGCCGGCGACGACGTGCTGCGCGAATTCGCGGTCAGGATCCGCAAGTCGATCCGCGGCATCGATCTCGCCTGCCGCTATGGCGGCGAGGAGTTCGTCATCGTGATGCCGGAAACCGATCTGCATGTCGCGGGCATGGTGGCCGAACGGCTGCGGCGTTCGATCGCCAGCGAGCCGTTCGCGGTCAACAAGGGAACCAAGCGCATCGAGGTCACGATCTCGATCGGGCTGTCGACCCTGGACCGCAAGGGCGAGGCGGTCGGCGATGTACTCAAGCGCGCCGACACCGCGCTCTACCGCGCCAAGCACGATGGCCGCAATCGCGTGGTGGCGACGGCGGCGTAACCGCTCTTATGCGGACGCGCGCATTTTCGCTCGCCCTTGCTTTACTGCCTCATATGCCAGCCGCTTGAACTCGAACGAGAACGGATGAACGAACGCCATCTGGCGCTGCGCCATCATGACACCGGCCATGTTCCGCTTCGGGGAGATCCACCATTGCGTGCCCGCGACGCCGCCCCAATAAAGTTCGCCTGAAGCATCGGGATGGTCGAGCGCCGTAGGCTGCACAATCAATCCGCCGGCCAGCGTATGCGCCTTGCCGGGCTGTTCTCCCATCATGGCAAAGCGGATCCACTGGCCGTCGGGCAGTTGGTTGGTCATCATCAACGCAATCGTCTCCGGCTTGAGCAAGGTTGGCCCCCCGGGCAGGAGGCTTCGGATCAACGCAACCATATCGGGCAGCGTTGAAACCAGGCCGCCACCGCCATTGAGCCTCGCGATGGGGCGCAGATAGGCGCCGGGAAAGGGCGCGTCGTCCGTCCGGGTGAGACCCGGCTTCATGGGGTCCATCAGGTCCGCACCAGCGTAATACGCCACGAGTCGGCCCCGATCCTTCTCCGGAACGACGAAACCGGTGTCGACCATGCCGAGCGGGTCGAGGATGCGTGCCGTGATGAATTTATCGAAGGACTGGCCACTGATGATTTCGACCAGCCTTGCCATCACATCGATGGCGAGCGAGTATTCCCACGACGTCCCCGGATGATAGATCAGCGGCAGGCCGGCCAGCACATCCACCATGTCAGCCAGAGTGGCATTGGGATTGTGCACGCCGCGCTCGTTAAGGGCCTTGAAGATGGTCGAGCCAGGATCGAAAAAGCCGTAGCTCAGGCCCGAACAGTGGCTCAGCAGATGGCGGATGGCGATCGATCGCTTTGCCGGCTCCGTGTCGTCCAGCGAGGTCGCCCCCGCACGCAGGACCTTGCGGTTTGCAAGTTGCGGTATGAATTTCTCGATCGGATCATCGAGCTGGAATTTGCCTTCCTCGAACAGCAACAGTGCGGCGCAGGATGTGATCAGCTTGGTATTGGAGAATACGCGGAAGATATGGTCCGTGCGCAACGGCGTCTGCGCCTCCTTGTCGGCCCACCCGACGCAGCTCACATCCACCAGATCGCGGCCGACCATCACCGCTGAGGAAATGCCGGACAGCAGGTTGCCGTCGATATACCGTTGCATGGCCGCCCGTGCCGGTTTGAAGTCGTAACCGTTGGCGGTCACTTTCAAGTCTTCCATGGTCGTTCCTTTTCTGTCGCAGCCGTAGCTTTGCGCCGTCTCGCCGGGGCGTCGTCTACCACGTCGCTCCGTTGAAAGGCCACAGCATGGGTCTGCGTTCGGTGGGACGACGATGGAGCAGGCCTCAAGCTGTCGTTGCGGACCGGGCTACTTCGCGCGTGGCGGCTTCGGCGCGGCACCGCTGGCGCCCGTCTTCACGCCCGCATTCGCCAGCAATATCCGCGCGGCATCCTTGGCGGCGCGCGCCATCGATGCATCGCTACGAACGAGGTCGGCGGCGATCGCGCCATCGATGAGCAGTTGAAGTTGCGTCGCCAGGTCGTCTGCATCGGCGACATCGAGCTGCCTCAACAGGTCGCGGAAGCGGGCGCGGCGGCCGTCCTTGAAGGCGAACGCGATCTTCCTGACGGTGCGATCCTCGGTGCCCAGTTCGGCAACGGCGTTGACGAACGGGCAGCCGCGAAAATCCTTGGCGGAAAAGCGCCGCTCCAGCGCATCGAAGGTGTCGAGAATTTGCTCCAACGCAGGTTTGTCGGACGCCGGAAGTGAAATCGACCGGCGTGCCAGATAGGCCGCTATCAAGGCATCTTTCGACGGAAAATGGTTATAGAGCGTGCGTTTGCTGATGCCGATTTCGGCGGCGACGGTATCGACGCCGACGGCGCGAATGCCGCGCAGATAGAACAAGCGGTCGGCGGTTGCCAGAATCCGTTCCTTCATATCGGGTTTTTCCGATGCAGACATTATTACACAGACCTGTGTTACCCGGCCTTGACAACAGCACCGGTCCATATCTTAGTTACACAGATCGGTGTAATCAAGCCGGCGCGACGGCCATTCGCAAAGCCGCGACCAAAAGAAAGAACAAACATGTCCTTGCTGCGGGTGCTTCGTCCCACGCTTCCGATTCTGATCGGCGCCTCGCTGATGCTCAGCCTGAGCATGGGCCTGCGCCAATCGCTTGGCATCTTCTTGCAGCCGCTGACCCGTGATGTCGAGATATCGGTATCCGATTTCACCCTCGCCATTGCCGTGCAGAACCTCGCCTGGGGCTTTCTGCAGCCGCTCGCCGGCGCGTTCACCGTGCGATACGGCTTCCGCAGCATCATGATGGTAGGCGCGCTGTTCTATGTCGCAGGGCTCGTGCTGATGGCGAGGGCGCAGGGAATGCTCGGCGTCATGCTGGGGGCGGGCGTGCTGATCGGAACGTCGCTGGCATGCACGGCCGCCGCCATTGCGATGTCGGTGGCGGCGCGCGCGGTGCCGACGGCGGTGCGGAGCACGGTGCTCGGCATCGTTTCGGCGGCAGGATCGCTCGGGGCCCTATTGTCGGCGCCGCTGGGGCAGATACTGAATGAGGGATACGGCTGGAGAACGGGCCTTGCCGGCTTCGTGGTGCTGTCGCTGGCGCTGCTTCCGGCCGCCTGGTTCGCCGGCAAGGTCGACACGATTCCGCTGCCCAGGCCGGCCGCCGACGAGCTTGGCAATACCTCGGCAAGCGTCGCGGTGAAGGTCGCGTTCGGCAACGCTTCGTTTGTGGTGATGACCTGCGCCTATTTCGTTTGCGGCATGCAGCTCGTCTTCATCACCACGCATCTGCCGTCCTATCTGGCGATCTGCGGCATGGATCCGATGCTGAGCGCGCAGACGCTAGGCGTGATCGGCGGGTTCAATGTGCTCGGCAGCCTGTTCTTTGGCTGGGCGGGCGGGCGCTGGAACAAATTGGCGCTGCTCGGCGGGATCCACGTCGTCAGGTCGCTGGTAATGGCCTGGTCCTTCGTGCTGCCGCCGACGCCGGCAACGACGCATTCCTGTGGCTCGGCGTCGGGCCGCTGGTGGCGGGCGCCGTCGCCGATATGTTCGGGCTGAAATGGCAGGCGATGATCCAGGGGCTTGCCTTCATGAGCCATCAGCTCGGCAGCTTCCTCGGCGCCTATGGCGGCGGGCTAATCTACGACGCGCTCGGCTCCTACACGATGGCCTGGCGGATCGGCGTCGCGGTCGGCCTCGCGGCGGGAATTATCCAGGTCGCGTTCGCACTGGTGCGGCCGTCGGAGCCGCCTTTATTGCGGGCGGTGTAGGAGCGCGGCAATTCATCGGCGAGCCCGCCTGCCGGATGCCGTTAAGTTGACCGGCAATGAGAGATCGCCCATTTTTTAGGCGGCCATCTGCTGTCAGAAAGGGCAGCAACGAGCCGTTTCCATAAATAGCGAACCGGAATCCAATAAGATTCAGCGAGTTATCTAAGTACCATGGATGGCACGAATCTTGACTAATCATTGGCTAAGAATTGGAAGTGGAAACCGTCATTGACGTTTTCCAACCTTGGCGACCCAGGGAAAGGCCGACAGCCATGAGGCTAGTCGCAGCCAATCTCCAGCCGGTGAAACTCGGCGACTTTACCGCCGCGCCGAGCATCCCGAACTTTGTGCCAAAGATCAGGACCGATCGCGCCGCCGTCCTGAGCGGCAGTGCAGCGATCATTGCAGCGCTTCCAAGCATCGCGAGAACGAGATGGACGGGCGGCGCCCGAAGTTTCGCTTCGCCGTCAGGCGAGGCGTTTCTGTTCGCAGGCTCAACAAGCTTTCACCGGCATCTTTTGGGACGAGGAGGAAGACAATGGAATTAACGACATATGCGCGCCAAAAGCTCGTGACATCGGTGGCCGCTCTCTTGGGCATTGCGCTTTTCTATCTCGCGCTCTCTGACATTGCTTTTGCGCAAGACGCGGCCCCGCTAGCCTGCGGCGGCAAGGTTCTGGAAAAGTGCACTCCGAATTCCGGCGACACCGCGTGGATGCTCACATCGGTTGCGCTGGTGTTGATGATGACGATCCCGGGCCTCGGGCTGTTCTATGGCGGCATGGTGCGCAAGAAGAACGTCGGCGACACCGTAATGACCAGCTTTGCCGTCACCTGCCTCGTGACGATTCTTTTTGCGATCCTCACCTACAGCATGGCATTTCGTGCCGGCACCCCCTTTATCGGCGGCCTCGACCGCATGTTTCTCAAGGACATCCTGAGCGACATCGGCAAGGGCGGTATCGGTAATCCCAACCCGCTTGCCGCGACGATCCCGGAGAGCGTGTACATCTGCTTTCAGATGACATTTGCGATCATTACGCCGGCGCTTATTGCCGGTGCATTCGCCGAGCGGATGAAATTCTCAGCCATGCTCTGGTTCATCGGTCTGTGGGCGATTTTCGTCTATGCGCCAATCGCGCACTGGGTCTGGGGTCCTGACGGGATATTCTCGGCCGGCAACGATGCCGCGTGGGTGAAGGTGCTCGACTTCGCCGGCGGTACTGTCGTGCACATCAACGCCGGCGTGGCCGGCCTCATGTGCGCCATCATGCTCGGCAGGCGCCGCGAGACCGGGCCTGCGCACAACATGGTGCTCACCTTCATCGGCGCCGCTCTGCTGTGGGTCGGCTGGTTCGGTTTCAATGCCGGCTCGGCCGTCTCGGCAGGGATGCAGGCCGGTATGGCGATGTTGGTGACCCAGATCGCGACGGCCGTCGCCGGTTTCACCTGGATGCTGGTGGAATGGTCGCTGAAGGGCAAGCCGACTGTCATCGGCATCTGCTCCGGTGCGGTGGCTGGTCTTGTCGCCATTACGCCGGCTTCCGGCTTCGTCGGGCCCGTTGGTGCCTTCGCAATCGGAATTGCCGCGGGCGTCTTCTGCTATTGGGGATGCACCGGCCTGAAGCACCTGTTCAGCTATGACGACGCGCTGGATTGCTTCGGCGTGCACGCTATCGGCGGCATCGTCGGGGCGCTGCTGACCGGGGTGTTTGCAGTCGAGCAATATGGCGGGACCGCGGGTGTTCTCGAGGGCAACGTCGGCCAGTTCTTCAACCAATGCATCGGAGTTGCCACCGTCTTCATCTATGACGCCGTCGTCAGCCTGATCATCCTCTTCGTGATCAAGATATTTGTCGGCCTCCGAGTATCCGAGGATATCGAGCGCGAGGGTCTCGATCTCGCGTTGCATGGAGAAGTGGTGCAGTAATTTTATCAAGATGGTGTCCCGGAGCGGCGGCATTTCCGCCAGTCAAACTCCGGGAAAGAATAGGGTGGAAGCAATACAAGCACCCAAGGCCTTGATAGGTGCTTGAGCGCAAGGAGGTGTCATGATGCCCGAGATCTTCGCGCAAGGTGATCTGTTGATCGAGCGCGTTCCTGATGTCGCGCCATCGGGAACGGTCGAGGAAAATGCTGAAGGCGCTCCAATCGTGCTGGCGGAAGGCGAGGAAAGCGGCCACCGCCATGCGATATGCGAGCGCGTAACCATGTTTCGCGACGATAGACTCGCACGGGACATACCTGCAGGCCTCTATATTGGGCATGTCCAGGTCAGCTCTGCGTATGCAAGGGTGACGCACGATGAGCATGCGCCGCTTACCTTGCCGCGGGGAACCTATCGCGTTCGCCGACAGCGCGAACTCGGACCGCGGGATGCGCGCGTTCGTGCCGACTGAGAACAAGGCGCTCACACCAGCGCAAACGGCTGTGCTGAGAGACTATCGCGCGCAGTGGGCTGGCATTCGGCGGTCGACCGAGCCCGCGGATCGCAGCGCGGCCGAAGAGGGCGCTCGGCTTGCCTACGAAGCCGCCGGGCACAAGCCTCCGGCCCGCTTTATATGGTGCGAAAGCCCGCTTGCCCTCTTTCAGCTCGCGAGCCGGGCTTCTCGCGACGATGGTCCCAATGTCAAATCTGCCATTATCCATCGGCCTCGCCGACAGGTTGCCGCGTCTGTGGGAAGGCGTCTGCACAAGCAAGTGCGAGCGGAAGTGGAGAGCGCGGTGAATCCCGCCGATGCGTTGATCGCATCCGCTGCCGACGCGGTCATGCTGCGCACGCCCGACGAAAACCTGTCCTTGCTGACGCGCATGCGCAGAGGTTATCCATTGTCCTGGAGCTTGCCCGCGCTGTTCGGCCGACACGGCTTTCGCGATAGCGCAATTGGCCAGCATGAGCTGTCGTGGCTCGCCACCTACGATTACATTCGCGACGTGCTTGGTCTGCAGGCCGAGACCGCGCCTCTCATGGGTCTGCGGCGACTGGCAACAAGCCTGGGCTGGCTGCAGCCGCATGAACACACCTGCTGGTTTGCAGAGCGGCCCAATCTTTTGCGTGGCGATGCCGGCGATCGGCTGCACTGCGCGAGCGGGCCGGCGCTGCGATTCCCGGATGGCTGGTCGGTGTGGGCCTGGAAAGGCGTCGAGGTTCCGCGCTGGGTGATCGAGCAGCCGGAGCAGATCACCTTGGCGTCGATCGACGGTGAATCGAATGTTCAAGTTCGCTGCTGCATGATCGAGATCATGACGCCGCGGCGTTATGTGACGCTCGGCGGCGCGGTTCGCGTTGCCGAGGATGAAACGGGCGTTCTTTGGCGCAAGAGATGGCTGGCATCGGACGCCTGGGCTGCCGTCGAGGTGATCAACGCAACGCCCGAACCTGACGGCACGCATAAGCAGTTCTTTCTTCAGGTTCCCGCGAACATGAGGACGGCCCGTGAGGCCGTGGCGTGGACCTACGGATTGACGGCCGATGTATACGGCCGGCTTGTCGTCAGAACTTGAGGCCGGGTAGCTAGCCGGGCTAGCTCCGATAATAGCGCCACATCCGGAGCAATGTTCTATGGATTTCATCGGGTGACCGGTCGAACGGCTCCAGATTGACCCGCACGACGCCATGATGGTCCATGCGCCAGGGCAGGCGCATCGGCAGGCGGTAGATCGGTTGCTTGCGCCAGTCGGCCACCAGCGCGCTGCCGAGTGGCGTGCCGAGCATGATCTGCAGCTCATGGACGGTCATTGCGCGCTCGGCGATTTCAACGAGATCGATGCGTTCGACGGCGCGCCACCGGATCAGCCCAAAAGCCTGGATGAAGATGCCGTATTGATTGGCGCCGATGGTAGGCCGCCCGGTGTCCAGCAAGGGAATGTTGTAGTAGGCGAAGCCGGTCGCCGACGCAGCAAGCGCAAGCCAATAGATGGCGCCCGTGACCCAGGCGGCCGTGAAAAATATCGCGGCCAGGGCAGCGGTAATGTAGACGGGAAAGTAGGTGTCATCGCGCCCGTAGGCGACCGAGTAGCCACCAACGTTTCCCTCGTCCAAGGTTGCGACCATGTGAACCTTACGCCCAAGCCCGCCTGGTGTTCCGGTTCTAACATTATCCGCCGCACCAAAGGCGCAGGCCACGACATTTGGCCGCAAAATGAAAACAGGGCCGCAAGGCCCCGTTCAAATCCGTCATCGGCTCGAGTGCCGCTTACTTGATCTTGGATTCCTGAACTCGACGTGCTTGCGCGCGACCGGATCGTACTTCTTCTTGACGAGCTTGTCGGTCATGGTGCGCGAATTCTTCTTGGCGACGTAATAGAAGCCGGTATCCGCCGAGGAAACGAGCTTGACCTTGATGGTGACCGCTTTGGCCATGTCAGAACCTCAAATATGCAGGGAAATCGAGCGCCGGCCCATCAGGCCCGCATTTGCGGCGCAACCTAGCTCCTGATGGCCCAAAGTCAAGGTTTTGCAGGTCCATAACTGCACGATTCCGCACCGATTAACCCTCAAAGAACCGGTTTTTCGGCCGCGGCAGACCGAGATTTTCCCGCAGCGTCCGGCCTTCATATTCGCGGCGGAAGATCCCGCGCTGCTGCAGTTCCGGCACCACCTTGTCGACGAAGTCGTCGAGCCCGGCCGGCAGGATACGGGAACATGATGTTGAAGCCGTCGCAGCCTTCGGCTGGTCAGCCATTCCTCCATCTGGTCGGCGATCGTAGCCGGCGTGCCGACGAATGACAGCCCGCCATAGCCGCCGACGCGCTGGGCGAGCTGGCGGACGGTGAGCTTGTCGCGCGCGGCGACATCGACCAGCCGCTGACGGCCGCTCTTGCTGGCATTGGTCTCCGGGATGTCAGGCAGTTGCCCATCAGGATCGAAGCCGGACGCATCGGTGCCCAGCATTACCGAAAGCGATGCAATCGCGCTGTCGTAATGCACCATGCTGTCGAGCCTCGCGCGTTTTTCGCGGGCTTCCTCGACGCTGTCGCCGACCACGACGAAGGCGCCGGGCAGGATCTTCAGGTTGTCGCGATCACGGCCGAGCCTGTCCATGCGGCCCTTGATATCGGCATAGAGCTTTTGCCCGTCGCTGAGGCTGCCGCCGCCGGTGAACACGGCCTCGGCGGTCTCCGCGGCGAGTTGCCGGCCATCGTCGGACGCGCCGGCCTGGACGATCACCGGCCAGCCCTGCACCGGGCGGGCGATGTTGAGCGGTCCGCGCACCGAGAGATATTTTCCCTTGTGATTGAGCACGTGCATTTTGGCGGGATCGAAATAAAGACCCTGTTCGACGTCGCGCACGAAGGCGTCGTCGGCGAAGGAATCCCACAGGCCCGTGACCACATCGTAGAACTCCCGCGCGCGGCGATAGCGCTCGGCGTGCTCCATGTGATCCTCAAGCCCGAAATTCAGCGCCGCGTCCGGATTGGAGGTGGTGACGATATTCCACCCCGCGCGGCCGCCGCTGATGTGATCCAGCGAGGCAAAGCGGCGGGCGACATGATAGGGCTCGTCGAAGGTGGTCGAGCCGGTCACGATCAGCCCGATATGTTCGGTGGCGCCGGCGAGCGCCGACAACAGCGTGAAGGGCTCGAACGACGTGACGGTGTGGCTGCGCTTGAGTGCATTGACCGGCATGTTGAGCACGGCCAGATGGTCGGCCATGAAAAAGGCGTCGAACTTTCCGGCCTCGAGTTTCTGGATCAATCGCTTGATATGCGCGAAATTGAAATTGGCATCGGGCCATGCGCCGGGATAGCGCCACGCGCCGGTATGAATGCTGACCGGCCGCATGAACGCACCGAGCCGCAACTGACGTTTTGCCATCGCCCCATTCCGTGTTGGTTGTCGTTGAATTGGAGATAGGGATGCCTGAGCGCAAAGACATCATGTGAGAATGAGAAAATCCTGCGATTTATGCGGCCCTGCGGAGGATATTTTTATATAGCAACGCCGGGGACGATAATCTCACATAGGTCCGCATTCTCGCGGCGCGATGCGCCCGGGTTGTGCATAAACGATCCGCCCAACAGAGGGCGTGGGGAATGCCGGGTGCCCGTTGCACCCGCAGCCGCGCGTGTAGTGGTAGTAAGCACGCGCGTTAGTCACCACGGTCGCACCGGGATCACCCGGCATTCCCGCACGCGACGGTTTTAACAGCTTATTTCGTGCTCTCCTTGGTGACCGGGCTTTGTTGCCACCATCGCCGGTGAAATTTCTTTCACCAACTTGACGCCAGCGTCGGGGCGTCAGGACCACACGACTTCGCCGTCCGCAAGACAGCGCTCTCGTCAGCAGCGCCGCTTGCGTCCATCGCATCCCAACCCTACGTCCGTGACGATCGCGAAACGCCCCTTGTGTGTGGGCCGGGATGGGGAGCGATATGGAGGTGATTTGGGTCGGAAGGGAATGAAAATATTTTTGCAGAGGGGGACTGGACAGGTAGCATAAGCTTGATCCGGTTCAACAAATCGTCCTGAGCGCGCAGGTCAGTTTAGTCCAACGGATCGCACGAATGGGTGTCCGATGGCAGGTTTCCGCGCAAACAAAACACGATAACGCGTTGTGGCAACCGCACTGTCACAGAAATTACCGTGTCTCACTTACGGGGTGCAGTCCACAGTCCAGCACTGTCACCGTAATTCCGATCTCGCCTCTCCCGCAGCGGCTCAGCGCTAGCCTAAGGTTATGAAAACTTAGAGGGACAGCCTCGTTATCTGGATGACGCGCAACATTAATCGTGGTTGATATCTTTTCGCGGGTATCCTCTGGCGTGTCTGAGACAGCGCGGGTGGTCACCGGCTCAAGCCAATACAGACAGGTCGCGGGATCAGGATCGTGAGCGAAACACCGAAAAATCGAAGCGATCTTCTAAACGCGATTCATTCGTCGCGGGGGATGGAGCACGTAAACCGTTCCCACCAACGATCATTCTCACTCAACATCTTCCGGATGAATGCCCAAGAGCTCATCGAGATCGCGCGTCGTATGAACGATCCCGATGAAGGCATTCGCCTGATGTCGGTCGCGAACCGAGAAGCTGGAAGCCAAACCCATCGCGAGGTAACGCGGCGCGTCCACAATTTTGTGGCAGCGGCACTCACACTTGTCGAGCACACGCGCATATTCATGCGGAAAAACTACAGCGACACGCCGATCCTGGATCGTTACCAAACCAAAATTGACGCTGACTTCAAAGACGAACCACTCGTGCAGTTCGTGCAGAACTTACGCAACTACATACTGCACAATGGGCTGCCCAGACTTTAACATGTATTTGCACTTCGAATCTGATCCCGCCAATCCCGGAAGCGGCGAGTTCGAAACCGGCATCCACATCCCGACCGGGCCTCTGCTGGAATGGAGCAACTGGTCGGCCCCGGCACGGACATTTATAGAAAACTCCGGCGAAAATATCGATATCAGAGCGGTCGCCGAAACCTACACTGCTAGCATCTTGCCGTTTCATGACTGGTTGCAAAGCGAGCTTGATCAATTCCACTCACCTGATTTCGACGAGCTGCGCGCGCTTCAGGAGTCGATGAACCAATCAGACGTTGCTGCGAATCCGGTCCCGTCGCTGGCCACTGAGACGGCGGAGGCGTCTCAAGACACTACCATTGATCCCGAGGAGGATTTTGTATTCGCGCCGGACCGTGCTGTCGCACTGGATGCAGCGGCGGGGGGTCTCCTAAACAAAATCAGAAAGATCGACCTGGAGGCGCAGCGAGGTGACGGCTTTGTCAGCGAGCGTCCTGTCGGTGCAACTATTACCGATCAGGACATGCTCTCGGTTCCGCTCTTCTGGGGGAACGATGTGGCAGGCAAGCGTGTGTTTGTTTTCATTCATAAAGATGGAGCCGCGTTCGGATTCGATGAGAATGTCTTCGCAGAGCTACAGGCATTGACTGAAAGCGTCCTAAAGGCGGCAAGCTGGGCGCGCCGTACGCTCAGCGGCTCGTTCCTGGAAAAGACCGTGATCAAGTGGCTTCAATCCAGCTTCGGCGCATCCGAGACGACCAGTCTATCTAATATGATAGCGGATGATGGCCGGAAAGCCGTCCGTCCGCTGGCGCTATGGGCGCCCATTACCCATCTCGAAGTACAAACCTCCTTTACCGTAGGTCCAGCCGAAATAGCGAGCGTCACGAAGGCCATGATCGACGACCTGGAGGCGCAAGCCGTCAGGTCCGCGCCAAAGCAGCGCGAACAGATCACTGGCCTTTTCAACAAGCTGCGATCAACCATGCAGGGATTCGCTGCGGTCGTTTTCAAATTGGATGCGGAGGTCGACAAGATCGAGCAGGATGGCGAGGTTGTCGCCCGGATAGTGGTGTCGCTTCTTCGATTTTTCTCACCGGCTGCCGTCAATTTTCCGGCTGTTTGCGCGAATACGCTGCTTGGATCAGAACTTGCTCCGAGTTCAAATCTGTTGGTCCTTGGAGAAGACGGAACATTCGCTTACAGACAGGCGATGCTTGTTCCGAACTCGCCAGACTGGCGAATTTCGGAGGGAATGTTGCAACATATGCGGCCCGGCCTTGATGCCGTAGGAATGCTGGTCCGGCCCGAAGGACTGAGCCCGTTCGCGCTGGCCGTCAGATCGAGCTTGCTGCTTTTTAGCACGGGAACGGCGTTCTCAAATGCCATCGAACGCCTGAGCTACACGCTATCATCGCTCGAAGCATTGCTCCTGCGCCATTCGGCTGAGCCCGCGGAATTTAACGTAGCCGAACGGATAGGATTTTTGTTGTCTCAGGATGGCAGCGAGCGCGAAGAGATCGCGCGTAACGTACGCGAAGCATACCGGCTCCGGACACGCCAGGATATTTCACCTCTCTTCCCTCGCGAAATGTTTTCGGTCGCGACATTCCTTCGCCGCGCTCACAAGGTTATTGGCATCGCCCTCGCTAACGTCAACGCCTTTGGGGCCGTGGGAGAATTTGTGAATTCTGTTGAGAACCTTAAGCATCAAATCAATACTCAACCTTGATCGCGCAGGGGACGGGCAAATGGAAATCCAGGCGGAGGAGGCGTTTGAATTTCTCATCCAGCATCTTGCTAAAATTCCCGCCAACATTTCGCGGCATGCTTTGGTAGGAATGCGATACGTTCATCTTTACCTTCCGGATGTGGTGGCGGCTTTCTGGCGCACGCGAACCCCGAATGTCGGAATCGTTGACCTTACCGACGATCAGTTTACCGTTTTTTACTGTGCTGCCTGGGAGTTAGGACGCATTGGAGTTCTGCGTCCTGGCCGCCTTGCGCCGCGCAACCAGGAAATGGCCAACGACTTCGGGGACCTTTGCACTTAACTCTCCTGCGATAAGACCGGATGCGCGCGCCCCGGAATGACGGAGGAGGGTATTCGTCGCTCGCGCGCTACGCGCCCAGAACATCCTTTTGCATCTTGCCGCCGTAGAAATGAAAAAACGGCACCTCTGCGTCGTGGCTCAGGGGTCCGGTGGCAAGCCGCTTTTCGAGTTCGTTGAGGACATTCCGGGTCATCGGATGCAGGTCGGCCAGCGGCTTCGATCCGATCTCGACCCAGACCAGCTCCACCAGTTCGGCGTCGGCATGGATCACGCCCTGCACATGATGGGTGATCGATGAGGCGTCCGCCGTGAAGAACCGGGTGTCGAACCGTCGCACCCGGCCGGGCGGGGTGATCGCGCGGGCAATCAGGAATAGCCCCGACGGATCGGGCAGCAGGCCCGCCTCGCTGAAGGGCTTCCAGGCGCCTTCGAGCGCCGGTGCCGCGCCATCGCTCTTGCGCCCCAGGCAAAGCCCGGTTTCCTCGCAGGCCTCGCGGATCGCCGCGACCGCCAATGAGCGCGCCCGCGACGGCGTAATCTTCGGGCTGCCCTTCACGAGATTGGCTTCGAGCGGTTTCGGGATCGGGGCTGCCACCGGAATGCGGTTGTCTGTCTTGTCGACGCGCCCGCCCGGAAACACGAATTTGCCGGGCATGAACACCACCTTGTCATGGCGCTTGCCGACCAGAACCTTCGGCGTCGCCGCCGTGCGATCGACCAGGATCAGCGTGGCGGCATCCACCGGGCGGCGATAGGGGTGATGGTCGGCTTCCTTCTCGTCTTTCGCGTCTCTCTGGACTTCGCTCATCTCGCTCCCGCAACCCCCTTTTGCGTTTCTTGTTGGTGATCGCTAGAGCCTCCGTTCCGATTGAATCGGAGCGGAGGCTCTATCTCTTTATTTTGACGCGTTTTCTTAACGCGAACCGGTATCCACTTCGCTGGAAAACGCTCTGGATTTATTTTTCCGGATTTTGTTCGTCAAATCCATGCATGCGCAGCGCCCACTGCATCCCGACCACGGTGCCTTTCACCGGTTGCAATAACAGCAAGGACGCCACCAGCGTAAGCGGCAGATAGATCGCCAGTTGCAGCGCCACCGGAGGCGAATAATTGGTTTCGATCATCAACGCCGTCGGCACCATGATGTGGCCGACGATAACGATGACCAGATAGGCGGGCAGGTCGTCGGCGCGGTGCGGCGTAAAGTCGAGGCCGCACACCGAGCAATTGTTGTCGACCTTCAGGAAGGCACGAAACAGTTTGCCTTCGCCGCAGCGAGGACAGCGGCCGCGAAAGCCGCGCTTCATCGCGGTCCACACGTCGCGTTTTTCGGCTGCCGCCGAATCCCGGGTCCAGACCCTGGTCGCGGTGCTCACGGTTTCCATGATTGGCCCTTTCTCGATTTGCCGGGCTTGGTCTTGCCGGGCTTGCGGTCTTTGCGGCGCGGGTTACGGCCCGGACCAGCTTTTGCCTGCGGGTTCGGTTTGCTCTTCGCACCGTCGCTGCGCGCGCCATCACGCCTTTTGCCGCGCGGCGCAACATGGCCTTCGGACAATAGCTCGAACCGCAACGCGCCTGCTACCGGGGCTGCTTCTACCAGACGAACGTCGACGACGTCACCCAGCCGATGCATGGCACCGCTGCGCGTGCCGACCAGCGCGTGGCGCGTCTCGTCGTAATTGAAATATTCGGTGCCCAGCGTGCGGATCGGGATCAGGCCGTCGGCGCCGGTATCGCTGAGTTTGACGAACAGTCCGGCGCGGGTGACGCCGGAGATGCGGCCCTGAAAACTTGCTCCGATGCGGTCGGCGAGGAAATGCGCAATCAGCCGGTCGGCGGTTTCGCGCTCGGCCTTCATGGCGCGGCGCTCGGTGACGGAGATTTGCGCGGCCACCTCGTTCAGCGTTTCCACCGTCTCGGTCTCGGGAAGCGCGCCTTCGCCAAGCCCCAGTCCGCGGATCAAGGCACGATGCACGATCAGGTCTGCGTATCGCCTGATAGGCGAAGTGAAATGCGCGTAGCGCCGCAGGTTCAGACCGAAATGGCCGTAATTCTCGGCGGCGTATTCCGCCTGGGCTTGCGAGCGCAACACCACTTCGTTCACCAGCGGTTCGGAATCATGTCCCCTGACCTGCTCCAGCACGCGATTGAAGAGCGCGGGCCGCAGGGCGCCGCTTTTCGCGAACGGCAGATCGAGCGTTTTGAGGAATTCCTGCAGGTTGTGAACCTTCTCGAGCGTCGGTTCGTCATGCACCCGATAGATAAGCGGCAGCGCCTTCTTTTCAAGCATTTCGGCGGCAGCGACGTTGGCCAGAATCATGAATTCTTCGATCAATTTATGTGCGTCGAGCCGCTCCGGCGCGATGACGCGATCGACCGTGCCGTCAGGCTTCAGCAGGATCTTGCGCTCGGGAAGGTCGAGATCGAGCGGATCGCGTTCGTCGCGCGCGCGCTTGACAACGGCGTAGGCGTCGTAGAGCGGCTTCAGGATCGGATCGAGCAGGGGGCCGGTGGTATCGTCGGGCCGGCCGTCGATGGCCGCCTGGGCCTGCGCGTAATTTAGCTTGGCGGCCGAGCGCATCAGAATGCGATGAAAGCTGTGCGAACGCTTGCGGCCGTCGGCCCCGATGACCATCCGCACCGCCAGCGCGCCGCGCGGTTCGCCCGGCACCAGCGAGCACAGATCGTTGGAGATGCGCTCCGGCAGCATCGGCACCACGCGGTCAGGAAAATACACCGAATTGCCGCGCGTGAGCGCGTCACGGTCCAGCGCCGGGCCCGGCCGGACATAGAACGCGACATCGGCGATCGCGACCGTGACGATGTAACCGCCTTTGTTGTTCGGATCGGGGTCCGGCTCGGCATGCACCGCGTCGTCATGGTCCTTGGCGTCGGGCGGGTCGATCGTTACCAGCGGCAGCGCGCGCCAGTCTTCGCGGCCCGCGAGCGTTGCGGGCCTTGCTTGCTCGGCTTCGCGCAATGCGGCGGGCGAGAACGCTTGCGGAATTTCGTGGGTGTGGATGGCGATCAGGCTGACCGCTTTCTCCGATGCCAGCGAGCCGAGCCGTTCCTTGACCTTGCCGGAGGCGAGGCCGAAGCCGCGCGAGCGCACCAGATCGACGCTGACGAGATCGCCGTCCTCGGCGCCATGGCTGTCGGCCTTGGCGATGTTCAATTCGCGGCCGGCCTGCTTCTTGTCGACCGGAATGAGCCGTCCGCCGCCGCCGGGCAGGGCGCGGAAGATCCCGAGCACGCGGGTTTTGGCGTGATCGACCACCTTGATGACGCGTCCGCGATAGACCGCGCCTTCGCTGCCGTCGGGCTTTTCGACGCGCAGCAGCGCGCGATCACCGACACCGGCCGCGGTGCCCGGCTGTGGACGGCGGGGAATGTGGATACGGATTTTCGGCGCTTGACCGCTTTGCTCCTCATCCCATTCGGTCGGCGTTGCGATCAGTTCGCCGTCGCTGTCGCGGCCGGTGACGTCGGCCATCACGGTCGGCGGGAGCGCTGCCGGTTCCTGGATTTTTTTGCCTTGCCTCGCGATCGCGCCCTGGTCGGCGAGTTCGCGCAGGATGCGTTTCAGCTCGACCCGGTCGGCGTTCTTGAGGCCGAATTCGCGTGCGATCTCGCGGGTGCCGACTTTGCCCGGATGCGCGCGGATGAATGCGACGATGGCGTCTCGCTCCGGAAAACCCTTGTCGCGTTGCTTGGCCACTCTATCCGCTTGCCTTATCCACTTGCCTTGCCGACGGTTTTCTTGGCGACGGGTTTTGCGACCTTGGCGGGCGAGGTGGTGGCCGTCGCCGTCACCGGCGCGCGCGCCTTGCTGGCGGCATCGGACTTTGGTTTCGCCGCGGATTTTTTCGCGACCGCCTTCTTGGCCGGCTTCGGCGCCTTCACCGCAGCGTCGACCTTGGCCGGCTTTGCCGCTTTGGCTTTCTTGGCGCCCCGCTTCGGCTTGCCGCCACCCTTTGCCACCCGCTCGTCGATCAGCGCGATGGCTTCCGGCAGCGTGATGGTTTCCTGCGTCTTGTCGCTGGGGATCGTGGCATTGACGCCGCCCGCCGTGACATAGGCGCCGTAGCGGCCGCTCTTGACCGCGACACCGCCAAGGGTCGGATGATCGCCGAGCGGCTTGCCGGGATCGGCGCCGAAGCGGCGGCCGCTCGGGCCCTTGGCGATCTTTTCGGCAATCAGCGTCACCGCCCGGTTGAGCCCAATGTCGAACACCTCGTCGCCGGCCTCGAGGCTGGCATAGGTCTTCTCGTGGCGCACGAAGGGGCCGAAACGGCCAAGCCCCGCGGTGATCGGCTGGCCGGTTTCCGGATGCTTGCCGATCTCGCGCGGCAGCGACAATAGCTTCAAGGCAAGATCGAGTTCGATGTCGCCGGGCGACATGTTCTTCGGAATGCCGGCGCGTTTCGGCTTTTCGCCCTCGGCATAATCCTTGGGCTCGCCGAGCTGGATGTAGGGACCGAACCGTCCGGCCTTCACCACCACTTCGAGATCCGACACCGGATCCTTGCCGAGGATGCGGTCGGCGCTGGCTTCACTGTCGGCCGCGAGCGGACGGGTGTAGCGGCATTCCGGATAGTTGGTGCAACCGACGAACGCGCCGAATTTTCCGGCCTTGAGGTTGAGCTTGCCGGTGCCGCAGCTCGGGCACTGCCGGGGATCGCCGCCATCCTCGCGCGGCGCATAGATGTGCGGTCCCAGCATATCGTCGAGCGCATCGAGCACCTGGGTGACGCGCAGATCCTTGATCTCGTTGACGGCGCCGATGAAGTCGCCCCAGAAATCCTGCAGCACCTGCTGCCAGGAAATCTCGTTGTTGGAAATGCGATCGAGCTGTTCTTCAAGCGCGGCGGTGAAATCATATTCGACATAACGCGCGAAGAAATTTTCCAGGAACGCGACCACGACGCGGCCCTTGTCCTCGCCATGCAGGCGCTTCTTCTCGAGCTTGACGTAGCCGCGGTCCTTCAGCACCTGCAGAATCGAGGCATAGGTCGAGGGCCGGCCGATGCCGAGCTCCTCCATGCGCTTGACCAGCGAGGCCTCGGAGAAGCGCGGCGGCGGTTCGGTGAAGTGCTGGGTGACGGCGAGATCCTTGCGCTTCAGCGCCTCGCCCTCGCTCATGGCGGGGAGGCGGCGGCTGTCCTCGTCGTCGCCGTCGTCGTCGCGGCCTTCCTGATAGAGCGCGAGAAAGCCGTCGAATTTCACCACCTGCCCGGTGGCCCGCAGCTCCAGCACGCGGGAGCCCGCTTTCGCCGCGATATCGACCGTGGTGCGTTCCAGTTCGGCCAATTCCATCTGGCTTGCGATGGTGCGGATCCAGATCAATTCATAAAGCCGGGCCTGATCGGCATCGAGGCGCCGTTTCATCTCGGACGGGCGGCGCGACAGATCGGTGGGACGGATGGCTTCGTGGGCTTCCTGCGCGTTCTTGGCCTTGGTCTGGTACTGGCGCGGCGCGTCCGGCACATAGGCGTTGCCGTAATCCTCGCCGATCACCTTGCGCGCCTGCGTGATCGCCGAATTGTCGATCTGCACGCCGTCGGTTCGCATATAGGTAATGAGGCCGGTGGTCTCGCCGCCGATATCGATGCCTTCGTAAAGCCGCTGCGCGATCCGCATAGTGTGGGCGGGCGCGAAACCCATTTTGCGGCTGGCTTCCTGCTGCAGCGTCGAGGTTGTGAACGGCGCCTGCGGATTGCGGCGCGCCGGTTTGGCTTCAACGGTGGCAACCGAAAAGTTGGCGCTCTCGATCGCCTTCTTGAAGTCTTCCGCCTCGGCGCCGCTGCCGATGTCGAGGCGCTGAATCTTCTTGCCGTCGGCGCCGACCAGGCGGGCCTCGAACGCATCGCCGCGCGGCGTCGTCAATGTCGCCACCAGCGACCAGTATTCCCGGGGGACGAATTTCTCGATCTCGAGTTCGCGGTCGCAGACCAGCCGCAGCGCGACCGATTGCACCCGGCCCGCCGAGCGGGCGCCGGGCAATTTGCGCCATAGCACCGGCGAGAGCGTGAAGCCGACCAGATAGTCCAGCGCTCGGCGCGCCATATAGGCGTCCACCAGCGCGCCATCGATCTGACGCGGATGCTTCATCGCGTCCGTTACCGCTTGCTTGGTGATGGCGTTGAACACCACGCGTTCGATCTTTTGATCCTTGATGGCGCGCTTTTCCTTCAGGACCTCCAGCACGTGCCACGAGATCGCTTCACCCTCGCGATCCGGGTCGGTTGCGAGGATCAATCGGTCGGCGCCCTTGAGCGCTTTGGCGATGTCGTTGAGTCGGCCGGCCGCCTTCGGATCGACCTCCCAGATCATCTGGAAATTGGCCTCCGGATCGACCGATCCATTCTTGGCCGGCAGGTCGCGGACATGACCGAAAGAGGCCAGAACCTCGTAGGACGCGCCCAAATATTTATTGATCGTCTTGGCTTTCGCCGGCGACTCGACAATGACGATATTCATGTCATTCCAATGGCTTACGGGAAAAATAAAGGCCGGTTCCGCGAGATTCGCGTCGGCCGTTTCATTTCGAACATGGGTGCAGCGGACGCCCCTGTCAAATCGACAGATGTTGAAGAGGCCCCTGACGATCAAGGGATAGTGTCAAAAAAGTTGTAAAATGCGTCCCATGGTTGCATCCTGAACGGGCATATTCTTTTAAAAACACGATGCTGGATGTAATTTTTGACCAAGAAAAAAGGCGACCGGCGGAGCCGCGCATCCGCTGGCAAAAATCGGCTTCCGCGCGCGGATGAACCGCGCGGCGATGGCGGCCCGGATGAGGCTGCGGCATTCATCGCGGACACCGTCGCCGAACTGGCCCGGCTGGCGCAGCGCCACCGGCTCGACATGCTCGGCCATCTCTTGAGGATGTCGCAACAGGAGGCGGAGGAACACGTCCGGCTTCGCAGCAAGCCCAGGCTCTCGTAGCGCTTGCGGTTTCGTCCGAGCCAGTGCGGTGCCGTTGCTCAGACGTCGTTCAGGCCGAGCGGCGCTGGCGGCGCTTAGCCCCGGGATTTGGCCTTATTTCGGTATCGCCGGCGCCGAGCATCCGGCCATCCCGGGCGCGCAGTTCGAGTTTGCGGACCGGCTGGCCCTTTTCACGATCGACCAGCAGGGTAGCGCACCCGCCCGGCGAGAAGGAAAATTCCTCGCTCCACTGCCGCAGCGCGACCAGTACCGGAAACACCCCGCGCCCTTTCGGGGTCAGCAGATATTCCTGATAGGCGCTGCCGTCGGAAGCCGGCGCGGTCTTCAGGATGCCATGGTCGACCAAGGCGCGCAGCCGCACCGTCAGGATGTTCCTGGCGAGGCCAAGGCTTTTCTGAAATTCGCTGAAGCGGCTGATGCCCAGCAGGGCGTCGCGAATGATCAGCAGCGACCACCAGTCGCCGATCGCGTCCAGCGATCTGGCGACCGGGCATTCGGCCTTCTCGAAGCTCGTCCGTTTCACGATTGTACCCTCCGGCTCGTCCAAGGAAGAGCTGCCGATCACTCCCTTGTGTAGTTGCATTATGAAACCAGACGCTCTAAATCGCAATCTAGTTTAATGATGCAACCATTGGAGGCAATCGTGCGGCTCGCAAACAAGACGGCGTTCATTACCGGCGGCAACAGCGGCATCGGACTTGCGACCGCGCGGCTGTTCGTGGCCGAGGGCGCGAAAGTCGCCATCACCGGACGAAATCAGGCGACGCTCGAGGCCGCGGCGAAGGAATTGGGGCCGAACGCGCTCGCGCTGGTCGCCGACGCCACCGATATCGCGGCGACCGAACAGGCGATCCAGCGCACGGTCGAAAAATTCGGCAAGCTCGACATTGTATTCGCCAATGCCGGCATCCCCGGCAATACGCCGATCGGAACCACGACGCTCCAGGCATTTGAAACCGTCATCAGGACCAACATCACGTCGGTTTTCTTCACCGTGCAATCGGCCGCGCCCCATCTCAATGACGGGGCATCGATCATATTGAATGGCTCGGTCATCTCCGTGCTCGGCAATCCCGGCTATTCCGCCTATGCCGCGAGCAAGGCCGGCGTGCGCGCGATGGCGCGGGTAATGGCGTCGGAGCTTTCGCCGCGGGGGATCAGGGTCAATGTGGTAGCACCAGGTGCGGCACGCACGCCGATATGGAATGGTGCTGCGCCCACCGCCGAAGCCTACGCGGCGCTGGACAAGCGGATTTCCCGCACCATTCCGCTCGGGCGGCTCGGCGAGGCCGAGGAAGTCGCGAAGACGGTGCTGTTCCTGGCTTCGGACGATGCGTCGAACGTCCAGGGCGCGGAGATCTTTGTCGATGGCGGCTCGACCGGTTCCCCGGCCGGCGCGCCGATCTATCGCGGATAACCGAAGCTTCGAGCGATCATCCATCGAACGCCCGCCGTCGTGGCTCGACGACGGCGGGCGGTGTTTTATTTATTTCACCTACGCCGCCTGCAGATTGGTGGCTGCCTGCAACGCGCTGGCCAGCGCTTTCTCGCGATGTTCCGGTCCGACCTGGATTCCATCGGCGGAAATAAATTCGGGGTTGGCGACCCCGATGAAGCCGAACACCCAGCGCAGATAGGTTTCCAGATGCTCGCCGACCGCTGCCGGCGTGCCGGCGCCGTAGAATCCGCCACGCGAGATCGCGATGATGACGCGCTTGTTGCCGGCGAGGCCCTCGGCGCCCTGTGCGCCGTATTTAAAGGTCTTGCCGGCGACCACGATGCGGTCGATCCAGGCCTTGAGCTGGCTCGGGATCGTGAAATTGTACATGGGCGCACCGAGCACCACGATGTCGGCGGCCAGAAATTCGCTCAATACCGCCTGACCGGCGGCGAGGTCCTGCTGGAGTGGCGGCTTCGGGCGCAGCACCTTGCCCGGCGGCAAGATGCGAACCCGACAGATGCGCCAACGGTGTCAGGGTGAGATCGCGATAGATGACTTCGAGGCCGGGGGTCGCTTTAGCCAGACGGTCCACGATGGCGGCGGAAACCTGCCGGCTGACGGAGTGGGGGCCGAGGACGCTGGAATCGATATGCAGGAGTTTCATGAGGGTCATCCTTGGTATATGTTTGTAACTGAGACTATATGAGTGACTGTCCGCAAACCCCGCAAGAACGCACATTTTTGAAACCCGAGCACACCGTTGAAACCTGAGCACATCGAAGTGCCTGTCCTGCCGCCCAACGCTCACCTCAACAGCGACTGCCGCGGCGTCGCCTCGGTGCTGGCGCGGGTCGGCGACAAATGGAGCGTGTTTGTCATCATGCTGCTCGGCAGTGGCCCGCGCCGCTTCAACGAGATCAAGCGCATGGTCGGCGGCATCTCGCAGCGAATGCTGACCCTGACGCTGCGCGGGTTGGAGCGGGATGGTCTCGTCACGCGAACGGTATTCCCGACCATTCCGCCGCGCGTCGACTATGAACTGACCGATCTCGGACACGGGCTCTCGAAGCCGGTGATGGCGCTGGGCAATTGGGCGCGCGAGCACCAGCCGGAAATCGAAAGCGCACGGGCGCGGTTCGACGGCCGCAACGAGGATCTTTGATCCGCCGTTTATCGGATCACCTGCTCAGATCAGCGACACCAAACCGCCGCCATGGCGCTCCAGCCGTCCGGCGAGTTCAAGCTCGAGCAGCACGGTGCGCACAATGGCGGGCGAGGTTCCAGCCATCCGGATCAGATCGTCGAGCAGGACAGGGCTTGGTCCGAGCAGATCGACGATGCGCGCGCGATCGCTGGCCGCTGGGTCGATATCCAGCGGCTCATCGTTGTCCGGCTCGCGGAGCGGAATCGGCCGTCCCATGATTGGTTCGACCGCGTTGATCACATCCGATGCTTCGGTGGTCAGCGTCGCGCCCTGTTTGATCAGATCGTTGGTGCCGGCGGCGCGCGGATCGAGCGGCGAGCCCGGTACGGCGAATACCTCGCGGCCCTGTTCGGCGGCGATCCGTGCCGTGATCAGCGATCCCGATCGATGGGCGGCCTCGACCACGACGACCCCGAGGGCTGCCCCTGAGATCAGCCGGTTGCGCCGTGGAAAATCGCGGGCGCGCGGCACATGGCCGAGCGGCATTTCCGAAATCGCAGCACCACCGTTGCCGAGGATGGCTGCCAGCAGGTCTTCGTGCTCGGGCGGATAGATCTTGTCCTGACCGCCGGCCAGCACCGCCACGGTGCCGCTGGCGAGACTGGCCCGATGCGCCGATTGATCGATGCCGCGCGCCAGCCCCGAGGCGATGACAAAACCGGCCTCGCCAAGATCGCGCGCCAGGGAGCCTGCGAATTTGAGGCCAGCGCCGGATGCGTTGCGTGAGCCGACGATCGCGATGGTGGGCCGCATCAACACGTCCAGGGCGCCGCGCACGCCGACCAGGGGAGGCGCGTCGTCAAGCACCGCGAGCCGCGGCGGATAACCGGCTTCGCCCGGCGCGACCAGGCTGACGCCGAGCTTCCGGCTGGCGGCGAGTTCGGCGCGCGCATCGGCCTCGCTGCAGATCCGGCCCGGCCGTGTCGCGCCGCCGCGCCGCGCCAGATCGGGCAGGCGTTCGAGCGCTGCGCGCGCGCTGCCGAAATGATTGACCAGCGAGCGGAACGTGTGCGGCCCGACGCGATCGGAACGGATCAGCCGCAGCCAGTCGATCCGCTGCTCGTCGGTGAGATTTATGGTTGTTGAGGTCTTGGTGTCCACGCTTTCCCCCGCGGGGCAGAATGGATCAATGCGAGGGGGCGGGGAAGGGGGTAGAGAACTGGAGCCCCTTACTTCTGCCCGATCCGTCCCTCGGTTCCCGCCTGCAGACGCTTGATATTCTCGCGGTGCATGTAGAACAGCAGCAGGGTCAGCACGATAAACAATGAGGCCAGCGCGAGATGGCCGAACCACCACAGGAAAATCGGCGTGACGACACTCGCAACCAGCGCTGAGAGTGACGAGTAGCGGGTGGTCGCCGCGGTCGCGATCCAGAGCAGCGCAAAACAGCAGCGCGGCCGGCCAGAACAATCCGATCAGCACGCCGATATAGACCGCGACGCCCTTGCCGCCCTTGAACTTGAGCCAGACCGGAAACAGATGGCCGAGAAAGGCGCCCAAGGCCGCCAGCATCGCAGCATTCGGTCCGCCGTAATAGCCTGCGATCAGCACCGCCAGCGTGCCCTTCAGCATGTCGCAGATCAGGGTCGCCGCGGCGAGGCCCTTGCGCCCGGTGCGCAGCACGTTGGTGGCGCCGATATTGCCGGAGCCGATCGAGCGAAGATCCGGCGTGCCGGCGAGCCGCGTCAGGATCAGCCCGAATGGAATCGAGCCGAGCAGATAGCCGATGATGAACGCCACCGGCAGCAAGGCTTCAGGTGACATCGCAGCACCTTCCGTCGCTGGAAGACGTTTTCAGACATGTTCGTACACCGTGCGTCCGCCGACGATGGTGCGCACCACGCGGCCCGAGAAGCGCGCTTCGTCGAACGGCGTGTTCTTGCATTGCGACTTGAGATCGGCGGGATCGAGCACCCAGGGCGTATCGGCATCGATCACGATGACGTCGGCGGGCGAGCCGGCGCGCAGCGAGCCGCCGGGCAGGCCCAGGAGTTCGGCCGGGCGCGTCGACATCGCGCGGATCAGGGTCTTGAAATCCATCTCCCCATTGTGGATCAGCCGCAGCGCCGCCGGCAGCATGGTCTCCAGGCCGATCGCGCCGGAGGCGGCTTCCGCGAACGGCAGCCGCTTGACCTCGACGTCCTGCGGATTGTGGTCGGACATGATGACGTCGATCAGGCCGGAGGCGACCGCCGCGACCAATGCCATGCGGTCGTCCTCGGTGCGCAGCGGCGGCGAGAGTTTCAGGAAGGTCCGGTAGGGGCCGATGTCGTTTTCGTTCAGCGTCACATGGTTGATCGAGACCGAGGCGCTGACGCTCAGCCCGGCGTCGCGGGCACGCTTGAGAATTTCCAGCGATTCGATGCAGGTCAGCGACGCCGCGTGGTAGCGGCCGCCGGTCAGCGCGACGAGGCGCATGTCGCGCTCCAGCATCACGGCTTCGGCGGCATTGGGGATGCCGGCCAGCCCCAGCCGGGTGGCGAACTCGCCCTCGTTCATGACGCCTTCGCCGACCAGATCGGGATCCTCGGTGTGGTGCACGATCAGCGCGTCGAAATCGCGGGCATAGGTCAGCGTCCGGCGCATCACCTGGGCGTTGGTGACGCTGCGGTCGCCGTCGGTGAAGGCCACCGCGCCGGCGGCCTTCAACAGGCCGATCTCGGTCATCTCCTGGCCGCGCATGCCCTTGGTCAGCGCCGCCATCGGATGGATGTTGACGATGGCGGTGTCGCGGGCGCGGCGCAGGACGAAATCGACCGTCGCCGAATTGTCGATCACCGGCGAGGTATCGGGCTGGCAGATGATGGTGGTGATGCCGCCGGCGGCCGCAGCCTGGCTTGCGGATGCGAATGTCTCGCGGTGGCTGGCGCCGGGCTCGCCGACAAAGGCGCGCATGTCGATCAGGCCCGGGGCCACGATCTTGCCGGTGCAGTTGATGATGTCGGTGCCTTCGGGCACGCCGGCGGCGCCGATGCCGCGCCGGCTCTCGCGGATGGTGCCGTCGGCGATCAAGACGTCGCCGATGCCGTCGAAATCGCGCGACGGATCGATCAGGCGGGCGTTGGCGAGCAGGATCGGGCGGCGGTCGGTCAGCATGATGTCACGCGTTCGGCAGGTTGCGGGCGAGCGCTTCGAGCACCGCCATCCGCACCGCCACTCCCATTTCCACCTGCTCGCGGATCAGCGATTGCGCGCCGTCGGCGACAATCGAGTCGATCTCGACGCCGCGGTTCATCGGTCCCGGATGCATCACCAGCGCGTCGGGCTTGGCGTAGGCGAGCTTCTTCTGGTCGAGGCCGAAATAATGGAAGTATTCCTGGGTCGACGGCACGAACGAGCCGTTCATGCGCTCGCGCTGCAGCCGCAGCATCATGACGATGTCGGCGCCGTCGAGGCCCTCGCGCATGTCGCGGGCCACCTCGACGCCCATCCGCTCGATGCCGCGCGGCAGCAGCGTGGAGGGCGCCACCACGCGGACGCGGGCGCCCATGGTGTTGAGCAGGAGGATATTGGAGCGCGCCACCCGCGAATGCATCACGTCGCCGCAGATCGCGATCACCAGGCCCTCGAGCCGGCCCTTGTTGCGGCGGATGGTCAGCGCATCGAGCAGCGCCTGGGTCGGATGCTCGTGGGCGCCGTCGCCGGCATTGATCACCGAGCCGTCGACCTTGCGCGCCAGCAATTCGACCGCGCCCGAGGCGTGGTGCCGCACCACCAGAATGTCCGGGTGCATGGCGTTCAGCGTCACGGCCGTGTCGATCAGGGTCTCGCCCTTGCGCATCGACGACGACGACACCGACATGTTCATCACGTCGGCGCCGAGCCGCTTGCCGGCGATTTCGAACGAGGACTGGGTCCGGGTCGAGGCCTCGAAGAACAGGTTGATCTGGGTGCGGCCGCGCAACGAGGTGCGCTTCTTGTCGACCTGGCGGTTGAGCTCGACATACTCCTCGGAGAGGTCGAGCAGGCCGGTAATATCGGCCGCGGAAAGGCCCTCGATTCCCAGCAGATGCCGGTGACCGAGGACGAAGGTCGATTTCGATGCAGGGGTCATTAAAACCAGAGCTATAGGCAGAGATGGCGGGCGGGGCAAGGGCGAACAGCGCGCTCGCGAGTTATCCCCCGGTCTGTCGGAAGCAGGGTAAACGCTGACGCCGCAAAGTCGCCGCGATTGGACCGCCAACCATCTGACATGCGCAACTTGAAATCGTTTGCTCCGTTTCTGTTAACGTCGATGGCGCTTGCGCACCCGGCTGGCGCGCAGGCCTTGCCCGGCGGTTTCGTGTATCCTCCGCGACATCGATCCCTCGATCATCCAGGACATCCGCTACGCCGGGCCGAACAATTTCGTCGGCCGCAGGCTTGAGGGCTATGAGGCCGCCGAATGCGTGGTGAAGCGTGAGGTCGGATTGGCGCTGAAACGCATCCAGCAGGAACTGGCGTCACAAAGACTGTCGCTGAAAATGCTGGATTGCTATCGCCCGGCGCGCGCGGTGCACGACATGGTGGTGTGGGCGCGGAACGGCCGGGAGACGCCGGCCGAGCGCCGCTACAATCCTGGAATTCAGCAAGAAGCCGACCTGTTCCGGCTGGGCTACATCGCCGAGCATTCAGGCCATTCCACGGGTGCTGCGGTCGACCTCACGCTGGTCGATTTGAAGGCCGACAATTCGGCGGCGTTCGATCCCAACAGGACCTATGCCGATTGCACGGCACCTGCCGACGCCCGCGCACCGGAAGGCAGCGTCGATATGGGGACCGGCTACGATTGCTCCGACCCCAGGGCGCATACGTCGGCAAGCTATCCATCACGGCGGTGCAACGGCGCTGGCGCAAGCTGCTGGTGTCCGTCATGGGCCGGCAAGGCTTTGTAAACTATTCGAAGGAGTGGTGGCACTTTTCGCTGCCGGGCGCGGGCGGGGCGGCCTATGATTTCCCGATCACGGCGCGCCGAAGACAAGGCGCGATTGGGTGAGGGGTTAAGGCGGTGGCTCGACCGATTTCCGACTCGTGAACGGAACGGCCCATGACCCCTTCATCATCCGCGACCCATGAGGTGCTCAACCAATCGCCGCCGTTCGAGGACGTCGATCTGTTTGGGCTTGACCGGCCGCTGGCCGAGGCGGTTGCCGCCAATGGCGGTGCCACGGCCGAAAAGGAATTGTCCGAGTTCGGGCAGCATTGGGGGTCGGCTGCGATGGCGGCGCGGGGGCGGGTGGCCAATGAGAACACGCCCAAGCTGCGGACGTTCGATGCGCGCGGCAACCGGCGCGACGAAGTCGAGTTTCATCCGGCCTATCACGAGCTGATGGCGCGCAGCGCCCACGCCGGTATCCACAATTCGACCTGGAACGCGGAAGGCAAGCCGGCCGGCGGTGCCGCCGAAGTCGTGCGCGCCGCGAAATTCTATATGGCGGCCCAGGTCGAGACCGGTCATCTGTGTCCGATCACCATGACGCGTGCCTCGGTCGCGGCGTTGGCCGCAGCGCCGGATCTGCTGGCGAAGATGATGCCTGTCATAGGCACGCGCGCCTACGATCCGACCTTTGCGCCGTGGCCGACAAAACGCGGCATGACGCTGGGCATGGGCATGACCGAGAAGCAGGGCGGCACCGACGTGCGCAGCAACATGACGCGTGCGGAGCGCGACGGCGCTGGCTATCGCATCACAGGGCACAAATGGTTCATGTCGGCGCCGATGTGCGACGCGTTTCTGGTGCTGGCACAGGCGGATGAAGGGCTGACATGCTTCTTCATGCCGCGCTTTGTGCCGGATGGTTCGGTCAATGCCATTCAGTTTCAGCGGCTGAAGGACAAGCTCGGCAACCGCTCCAATGCCTCCTCCGAAGTGGAATTCGCCGGCGCCTATGCCGAGCGCGTCGGCGATGAGGGCAAGGGCATTCGGACCATCATCCAGATGGTGCAGTTGACGCGGCAGGACTGCGCGATCGCCTCCGCCGGGCTGATGCGGTCCGGCCTTACGCACGCGCTGCATCACGCTCGCTATCGCAGCGTGTTCCAGAAGCATCTTGCCGATCAGCCTCTGATGCAGGCCGTGCTCGCCGACATGGCGCTGCATGTCGAGGCCTCGATCGCGCTGGTGATGCGGCTGTGCCGTTCGTTCGACCGCGCCCCCGATGATCCGAACGAAGCGGCGTTCATGCGGCTTTTGACGCCCGCCATCAAATATTGGGTATGCAAGAGCGCGCCCGGATTTCTCTACGAGGCGATGGAGTGCCTGGGCGGCAACGGCTATGTGGAGGAGGGCATCCTGGCGCGGCATTACCGGGAGTCGCCGGTCAATGCGATCTGGGAAGGCTCGGGCAATGTGATGTGCCTCGACGTGCTGCGGGTGTTGTCGCGCGAGGCGGAAGCCGCCTCGGCGGTGTTGCAAGGCCTCGCCGGAGAAGCCAGCGGACTGCCTGGTGCTGCCGACGCGATGGCGTTCATCGGCAAGGCGTTCCGCCGGCCGGACAGCGAACGGCTGGCGCGGCTGGCGGTCGAGAAGCTGGCGCTGCTGGCCGCTGCGGCCGCGCTCAACAAGGTCTCGCCACATCATGCGGAATTGTTCGCAAGCACGCGGCTGGCTGGAAATCACGCCAGCATGTACGGCGCTGTCGATCTCGGCAACGACGATATCCGGGACCTGCTGGAGCGGGCGCTGCCGTGATGTCCGTTCAACCTTGAAAGCCAGTTGATGGATTCCATCGAAATACCCGGCGACCCGGTCACGCCTGCGCCGGTCATCCCAAGCCGGCGGTCGCCGCGTGTTTGGAAATTCTGGGGCACGGCCGCGTGGGGTTTGTTCATCTTCGCCGCGATGTTCATCGGACAGATCGCTGTGGTCGCCTGGTTCCTCGTTCAGCAGGAAGGACCGATGGATCGCGCCGCCGTTCTCCGCGTCGCCGGCAACGGTTTGGTGATCTCACTCTCCGTGATCCTGGAGTTGCCAACCGTTCTCGCCGCGCTATGGCTCGCCATCCGTCTGTCGCGCACGCCGTTCGCCGATTACCTCGCGTTGCGCTGGACCTCATGGACCAATGCTCTGATCGGTGTGGCCTCTTTCCTGGCTTTGGTTTTGGGGTGGGAGGGGTTGTCACTGGTCATCGGGCACGATAGTTCGCCCGGCTTCATGGTCGATGTGTTGAAATCGGCGCATGCGGGCGGTGCGTTATGGCTGCTCGTGATCGCATTTGCCGTCGCCGCACCGATGTCCGAAGAATTGCTCGTGCGCGGTTTTCTCTACCGCGGCTGGTCGGAAACGGCGCTGCGGCCCGGCGGCGCCATCCTGCTGTCGTCTCTGGTATGGACGGCGATGCATCTCCAATACGACCTGGACTGGTTTCCGTTCTTCGAGGTGTTCTCGATCGGCCTGTTGCTCGGCTATCTCCGCTATCGCAGCAACTCGATCTGGCTGACGATCATTCTGCATGGCCTCAACAATCTGGCCGCGGTGGTGCAGACCATGTGGCTGGCGGCGACCTGACGCATCAGCGCATGTCACGGAGCTTCGCCAGCCGATCCAGCGCGCCCTGCAGGATGAAGATCGCGGCGTGTTCGTCGATCACCTCGGCGCGCCGGGCGCGGCTCATATCCATGCCGATCAGCTCGCGCTCCACCGCGACGGTGGAGAGCCGCTCGTCCCACAGCGCGATCGCGAGCGCGGTGAGTTTCGAAAAGTTGCGGGCGAAGGCACGGGTCGATTGCGCCCGTGGCCCTTCGCTGGCGTCCATGTTGATGGGCAGGCCGAGCACGAAGCCCACGGCGTCGCGTTCACCGGCGATGGCGAGCAGGCGCGCCGCGTCGGCCTTGAAAGCCTTGCGCTGGATGGTCTCGACCCCGGTTGCGAGCTTGCGATCGGGATCGGATACCGCAACCCCGATGGTCTTGGTGCCCAAATCCAGCCCGACCAGCGCGCCGCGCACAGGCCAGTGCGCGACGGCGTCGATCAGCGGTAAGATGAGCGCGGGCATGGCGTTCGCATACCATGGTGGCCGCACGGCGTGCAAAGCGGGAAGCAACCCATAACAATGGACTGGCTGACATTATTCGGGTTGTTCGCCGTCACCGCGATGCTCGTGTGCTATGCGCTGGAGGATCGCAGCCATTGGTTCATCCTCGCTTTCGCCATCGCCTGCGCGCTCGGTTCGATTTATGGATTCCTGCAGGGCGCCTGGCCGTTCGGACTGGTCGAAGCCGTCTGGGCCGTCGTCGCGCTGCGGCGCTGGAGCGTCAGGCAGCAGCCCATAGCCTAGCACTTGGCATAGCTCCGCCGCTTC
Organism: uncultured Pseudomonadota bacterium; assembly: GCA_963729395.1. Lineage (GTDB taxonomy): Bacteria > Pseudomonadota > Alphaproteobacteria > Rhizobiales > Xanthobacteraceae > Bradyrhizobium. The sequence continues at coordinate 80,480 of CAVSOS010000010.1, forward strand.
GGGGGTGCTAATCTCCCGCAGGCCCCGGCAAAGACGCCCATGCCGATCCCCCCATCAACCCGAAACGAGCTGACCATGTGGCCGGACCGCCGACTTCTTGCTCTCTTCAAGACTGAATTTCCCATCGTTCTGGCGCCAATGGCCGGAATCATGGACGCCGACCTGGTGATCGCGGCTGCGCAGGGCGGAGCGCTGGGCTCGCTGCCTTGCGCGATGCTGTCGGTCGAGAAGGCGCGCGAGCAGGTCAACATCATCCGCCAGCGCGTGTCGGCGCCGGTCAATATGAACTTCTTTTGCCACAAGGCGGTCGATGCCGATCCACAGCGCGAGGCCGGATGGAAAAAGCGCCTCGCGCCTTATTATCAGGAGCTGGGGCTTGACCCGGCGGCGCCCGTCAACGCCGCCAACCGCGCGCCGTTCGATGCCGCGATGTGCGCTCTGGTCGAGGAGCTGAAGCCCGAAGTCGTGAGCTTCCATTTCGGCCTGCCGGATCAGGCGCTATTGAAGCGCGTCAAGGCTGCCGGCTGCACGGTGATCGCGAGCGCGACCATTGTGAGGGAAGCGATCTGGCTCGAGGAAAACGGCGCCGACGCCATCATCGCGCAAGGCGCCGAAGCCGGCGGCCATCGCGGCATGTTCCTGACCGAAAACATCCATGAGCAGCCCGGTACCTTCGCGCTGGTGCCCCAAGTGGTCGATGCGGTGAAGGTTCCCGTGATCGCGGCCGGTGGCATCGCCGACGGGCGCGGCATCGCGGCGGCGTTCGCGCTGGGGGCGGCGGGGGTGCAGATCGGCACCGCGTATCTGCGCTGCCCGGAATCCAAGGTGACGGCGTTGGCGCGTACCGCGTTGGCCCAGGCGCGGGATGACACCACTGTCATCACCAACGTCATGACCGGCCGTCCGGCCCGCGGGGTTGCCAACCGGGTGATGCGCGAGGTCGGGCCGATTTCGCCGGATGCACCGGCGTTCCCTCATGCCGCGACCGCATTTGGGCCGCTGAAGGCCGCCTCCGAGAAGCTCGGCAAGGTCGATTTCACCAATCTGTGGGCGGGGCAGGCGGTGCGGCTCGGCCGCGAGTTGCCAGCGGCGGACTTGACCCGGGCGCTGGCGGGAGCTGCACTGGCACAACTCAGCGCGCTCGGTGCGTAGGCACTCTGCAGCGTCGACCTGAGTCCGCCGACGATGTGGTAGACGTGATTAGTGCGCCGGCTCGTCGCGCTTGACGTCCAAATGCTCGGCGGCAAGCGATTGATAATGCGCGGCCATCTCTTTGTAATGATGTTTCGAGATGGGATCGGTGGCATTTTCTGCGCGCCGTTCGAACATTTCCGCCTTTTCCTGAAGGACTTTCGCTTGGGACATGGTTCGGCCTCGCCTTGGTCAGATCAGGCAGGCGAGGTAGACGACTGCCACGGCGAACGCTGTACCCATGGACCAGAGGGCGGGGTCCCAGCCGTCTGATCGGTAGCTGTCATTCTCGGTGATCCACATGACACGGCCTCCAAATTCTTTGGTGCGAGGCCAATAGACCCTTCGACTGTTTCAGGACGACTGCGCCGGGGGTCCAAAATGGTTTCGTCGGACGGCTTTCTCACGCGAAATCCTGTCTCTCGAACCGATCTCGGAAGGCATCTTGGGGGGACGGCCCTATCCAGGGCGGCGGCTTCCCAGGTTGCGGCGCAAAAGGCCACTCTGCTATACGGCGGGCTTAATTCCCAGGTTGAGGCCCTATATAATGTCCGTCGATGCTGTCACCGTTCGCCGCATCGCGCATCTGGCGCGGATCGCGGTCACTGACGCGGAGGTTCCCCATCTGCAGGGGGAGCTGAACGCGATGCTGGCCTTTGTCGAGCAGTTGAGGGAAGTGAATGTCGACGGCGTCGAACCGATGACCTCGGTGATGCCGATGGAAATGAAGAAGCGGCCCGACGTGGTTAACGATGGCGAGATCCCGGACCAGGTGATCGCCAATGCGCCGGAGACCCAGGACCATTTCTTTCTGGTGCCGAAAGTCGTCGAATAGGCCTTTTTCTAACAGACAGGAAATCCGATGTGTCTGCTCTGCGACGATGAAAAGGCCTACGCGGCCTACATGAATTATCTCGACGCGATGGAGCGTCAGGGCAAGGCCGCCGATCCCGACAAGGCGATCGACGCCGTGCTCGATCAGCTTGAGGCGGCCACCAACGCTAACCACACAATTTCGCGCGACGATCCGGCCAACGACAAGACGCTGTCGCCGTTCTTCTGCAGCCCGGTTGATAAATGACCGATTTGACATCGCTGACGCTCGCCGAGGCCAGAGCCGGCCTCGCCAACAAATCCTTTACGTCACTTGAACTGACAGAGGCGCACCTCGAGGCGATCGCGAAAGCGCGCGCGCTCAATGCCTTCGTGCTGGAAACGCCGGATCAGGCCCGCGCCATGGCGCGTGCGGCCGATGCCAGGATCGCAAAGGGCGAGGGCGGTCCGCTCGGCGGCATTCCGCTCGGCATCAAGGATCTGTTCGCGACCAAAGGCGTGCGCACCACCGCGTGCTCGAAAATCCTCGGCAATTTCGTGCCGCCGTACGAATCCACCGTGACCTCGCAGCTCTGGCGCGACGGCGCCGTGATGCTCGGCAAACTCAACAATGACGAGTTCGCGATGGGCTCCTCGAACGAGACCTCGTGTTTCGGCCCGGTGGTCAATCCGTGGCGGCGCGCAGGCTCCAATGTCGGCGCGGCAGCGACTGGCCAGATCGAAGGCGCGCATCTGGTGCCGGGCGGCTCGTCGGGCGGGTCGGCGTCGGCAGTGGCGGCGCTGTTATGCATGGGCGCGACCGCAACCGACACCGGCGGTTCGATCCGCCAGCCGGCAGCGTTCACCGCGACCGTCGGCATGAAGCCAACCTATGGCCGCTGTTCGCGCTGGGGCATCGTCGCGTTCGCATCCTCGCTCGATCAGGCCGGCCCGATCGCGCGCAGCGTGCGTGACGCCGCGATCCTGATGCGCTCGATGGCCGGTCACGATCCCAAAGACACCACATCGGTCGATCGTCCGGTGCCGGACTATGAGGCGGCGATCGGAAAGTCCGTCAAGGGCATGAAGATCGGAATTCCCCGCGAATACCGTCTCGACGGCATGCCCGCCGAAATCGAACGGCTCTGGACCGAGGGCGCGGCCTGGCTGAAGGCGGCGGGGGCGGAGCTGGTCGAGGTGTCGCTGCCGCACACCAAATACGCCCTTCCGGCTTATTACATTGTCGCCCCGGCGGAGGCCTCGTCGAATCTGGCGCGTTACGATGGCGTGCGTTACGGGCTGCGCGTGCCCGGCCGCAGCATCGGCGAGATGTACGAGAACACGCGCGCCGAGGGCTTTGGCGCCGAAGTCCGCCGCCGCGTCATGATCGGCACCTATGTGCTCTCGGCCGGCTACTACGATGCCTATTATCTGCGCGCACAAAAAGTCCGCACCCTGATCAAGAAAGATTTTGAGGACTGTTTCGCCAGCGGTGTGAACGCGATCCTGACGCCGGCGACGCCGTCCGCAGCCTTCGGCATCGGTGAAAAGGGCGCCGACCCCGTGGAGATGTACCTGAACGACATCTTCACGGTGACGGTGAACATGGCGGGGTTGCCGGGAATCGCGGTTCCCGCCGGCGCCGATGCGCAAGCGTTGCCGCTCGGCCTGCAACTGATCGGGCGTCCGTTCGATGAAGAGACCTTGTTCTCGCTGGGCGAGGTGATCGAGCAGGCGGCGGGGCGCTTCACGCCGTCGAAATGGTGGTGAGCATATGGCGGACTTTAAAGCCAGTTTGTCCGACGCCGCGCCTGCACCGGAACTCAGCGCGCCGCTGGCCGCCTTGTGGTGGGCCGCCAAGGGCAAGTGGGACGCGGCACACAAGATCGTTCAGGACGAAGACGACGCGGATTCCGCCTGGGTCCATGCCTATCTGCATCGGGTCGAAGGCGATCTCGGCAATGCCGGCTATTGGTACCGGCGGGCCGGCAAACCGGTCGCGACCGGTTCGCTCGAAACCGAATGGGAGCAGATCGTGTCTGCGCTGCTCGGGAGAGCAAAAGCATGAGTGCGACAGTTAGCAAACTGATCAAGGGCACGACCGGCGACTGGGAAGTTGTGATCGGCATGGAAGTCCATGCCCAGGTCACCTCGAAATCAAAACTGTTTTCCGGCGCCTCGACCGAGTTCGGCGGCGAGCCGAACAGCCATGTCTCGCTGGTCGATGCCGCGATGCCGGGCATGCTGCCGGTCATCAACGAAGAATGCGTGCGCCAGGCGGTGCGCACCGGCCTCGGCCTGAAGGCGCAGATCAACCGGCGCTCCACCTTCGACCGCAAGAACTATTTCTATCCGGATCTGCCGCAGGGCTACCAGATCAGCCAGTACAAATCGCCGATCGTCGGCGAGGGCGAGGTGGTGGTCGAACTGGCGGATGGCGAGAGCGTCACCATCGGCATCGAGCGGCTGCATCTGGAGCAGGACGCCGGCAAGTTGCTGCACGACCGGAGCCCGACCATGTCGTTCGTGGACCTCAACCGGTCCGGTGTCGCCTTGATGGAAATCGTCTCCAAGCCGGATATCCGTTCCTCCGAACAGGCGAAAGCCTATGTGACGAAGCTGCGCTCGATCCTGCGCTATCTCGGCACCTGCGACGGCGACATGGAGAAGGGCTCGTTGCGCGCCGACGTCAATGTCTCGGTGCGCAGGCCGGGCGGTCCGCTCGGCACCCGCTGCGAGATCAAGAACATGAACTCGATCAGCTTCATCGGCGACGCCATCGAATATGAGGCGCGGCGCCAGATCGAAATCCTCGAGGATGGCGGCGCGATCGACCAGGAAACCCGGCTGTACGACCCCAACAAGGGCGAGACGCGTTCGATGCGCTCCAAGGAAGAGGCGCACGACTACCGCTATTTCCCGGATCCCGATCTCTTGCCGCTGGAGTTCAGCGAGGCCTTCGTCGCCGGTCTGAAGGAGACCTTGCCGGAATTGCCGGACCAGAAAAAGGCCCGCTTCATCGCCGAATTCGGCCTCTCGCCCTACGACGCCAGCGTGCTGGTGGCCGAACGCGAGAGCGCGAACTTCTATGAAGCCGTGCTGGCGCAGCTTGCCAACCGGACCCGCGACGGCAAGCTGTCAGCCAATTGGGTGATCAACGAGCTGTTCGGCCGGCTCAACAAGGAAGGCCGTGACATCTCGGCCTCGCCAGTGTCGGCGGCGCAGCTTGGGGCCATCGTCGACCTGATCGGCGAGGGCACCATCTCCGGCAAGATCGCGAAGGACCTGTTCGAGATCGTCTGGCAGGAGGGCGGCGACCCCCGCGCGCTGGTCGAAACGCGCGGCATGAAGCAGGTCACTGACTTGGGCGCGATCGAGCAGGTGGTCGATGACATCGTGTCAGCCAATCCCGACAAGGTGGCGCAGGCCCGAGCCAAGCCGCAACTGATCGGCTGGTTCGTCGGTCAGGTGATGAAGTCATCCGGCGGCAAGGCCAATCCGCAAGCCGTGAACGATCTGCTCAAGTCCAAACTCGGCATCTGAACGCCGAGCGGCGTGATGCCGGCATGATCGGCGCGGCGTCGCATCGGACGCACTCCATCGCGCATTAACCATGCGCCGTGCGCCGCGACGCGTGGCGCGGAGGAAAATCGCATCGCGAATCAGCGGCGGCGATTCCGGCAAAAAACCGGGTTTGGCGAGCGGCGATGAGACGCGAAGGCGTTGTGCACGAAAATTTTTTTATTGCCAAAAACCGCGACTCAGAGTCAGCCACGGCTGCTTTTTGCGGGCGTCAGTGAGTCGCAGCGACATCGATTGCGGAGCGGGCATGCGATGTGAGAATTAAAGAAACGGCTGCGGCGCAGGTGTTTCTTGCGATATTGACAATCGCCGACGTCGCATTTTCGCGCACTACTCGCATCGTCGCGGCGATGCGTTGTCGTGTTGTCGAGCAGCGTGCGTCGCGCGTTCGCGCCTCGGTGCGTCAACACTTCCTTAAGCGGGACGCTGTTTTTTTCGATGTGTTGGTGTATTCGGGATGTAGTGCATCTCGATTCCCGAGTGCACGCAGCGATTAAGCCATCTCACTACATTAGGAGGGCAACATGGCCAAGAAAGCTAAGAAGGCAAAGAAGGCGAAGAGCGCAGTGAAGAAGACTGCGAAGAAGACCCGCAAGGTCGCCAAGAAGAAGAAGTAATCTCGCTTGAGAAAATTGCCGGCAGCTTGATGCCGGCAACGTCACAAGAGCCTTCAGGACGATCTGTCTCTCGATGCAGATTTTAACCGGACGGCTCGGGTCGACGAAAGAGGGTGTCGGCGAGACATCAGGTCAAACGGCTGGATCGTAGTTTCGAGGAGTTCGCTCCGAGAAAATCCTTCCGGCAGAAGAAACGGATTTTCTTCGTTCGGTGCGGATCTCAAGGTCCGCAGTTTCACCGGGCCTCATGGCCTCCCGTGAAATCTGGTCCTGACGTGTTCGCCGACGCCCTCGTTCCCTGGCAGGCACCTTTGCCCGCTTGCGACCGGCGCCTCGTTCCCCGGCTGTCGTTTCCTTCGGTTTGGGGCAGCCCCATCGCTCAACGAGCAATGGGAAGAAAACTCAGATTATCCGGCTACATTTGTTCCATTATTCCCGGCGGTGAGGGACCGCAGGAATGGTATATTGTCTATTGCGGTTTGGATTATCGAGTGATGCAATGGGCACGGCGTTTCAAGGCCCAATTGGATTGATCCAAGACGGGAAACGATATGCGCAGGTCGGTTGGTTCGCCCCTTGCACGTAACATGATGGTGGCTCTGGCCCTCATGTCGGTCTGGCCGGTTTTTGCGGCGCATGCCACCACGTGCGGCGAACGAATAGCAAAGCTGGAGGCAGAACTCCAACAGGCCGAGGCTGACCGACGCGTATTGCGCGCTCGCGAATCGACCTCGGCGACGATGCATCGTCAGCCAACGCCCGAAACCATCGCCAGGTCAGAGGCCCAGGTGCGCGAGCACCTCGCTTCCCGGCTTGAGACCGCCAAGAAATTGGATTCGGAAGGCAAGGAATCGGAATGCTTTGCGGCGCTCGGGCGCTTCGCCGATGATAGCGGAACCGGCGCCTCGCAAAAGCCTTAAGGCCAGGCGGAATCCAAGCTCGCCGTCCAGCGCATCGGTCCAACCGGCTGAAGATCAGTGATGCATGGTCGTGGCATTCCTGCAACATCTGGTCGAAATGTGTCTCGTTGCGTCTCGATCGCGGCAATCTGGTGTTGCCTGGCACGACATCGTGGTGAATTGTTCGGGGGACGGCAGAGGGGGGCATCCTGAGACCGTACCGAGCAGGGTCTGATTCAACGGGAGTTGAATCAGACCCTGCTCGCTTTAGAGACCCCGTTCGAAGGCGATCGTCCGCAGCCCCGACCTGCGGCAGCTTCAGTTCCTGGTGCGCTGCGGATAGTCCTTGCGTCCGGACATTTCGAACAACGCGCCCGGATGATTGTCCTCGAAGCGCAGTTCGAGATCGTGAAGATTGGCGATGGCCGCGGCAATGCTCAGCCCCAGACCGCTGCCGGGCACCCGGTGGCCGCTGGCGGTTCGGTAGAACCGCTGGAAGATCTTGTCGCGTTCGGCCGGCTCCACGCCGATGCCGTTGTCGCTGACCCGAATGACCGGACGGCCGTCCTCCAGCGTCACCGACACGCGCACCGTGCCATGCTCGGGCGTGAATTTGATCGCGTTGCCGATCAGGTTGGAAACCGCCTCCCGCATCAGATCGCCGTCGCCGAGGATTTGCACCGGCGACTGGATCTCCAGTGCCATGTTGATCGATTTCGACGTTGCCAGCGGCTCGAAGAACTCGAACAGGTCGGCGCAAATCGCGGACAGGTCGATCGGCTGGAACTTGCTCGATTTCGGCCCATACTCGACGTCCGCAAGACGCAGCAGCGCTGCGACCGTGAGCATCGCCTTGTCGATATGCGCCAGTGCTTGATGCGCCACGCGTCGCAGCACCTCATTGTCCGCGCTTTCCACGCCGCGTTCGAGCTGGGCATGCACGACCGCGAGCGGGCTGCGCAGATCATGGGCGATGTTGTCGCTCACCCCCTTGATCTGCGCCAGCAACCGATTGATCTCGTCGAGCATCAGGTTCACGTCGCGGGACAGCATGTCGATCGCGTCCCGCCGGGATCGCACCGGCAGCCGGAGCTGCATGTCGCCTTTCATGATCCTGGCGATGGTCTCGTGAATACCGGTCAGCCGCCTGGACGCGCGCCGCGCCATGAAGGCGCCGATGGCGAGCGCGAGCAGCAGCATGGGAGCAAGTCCCGTGGTCAGTGCCGTCAGCACGATCCGGCGAAACGCATAGGTTTCGAGCAGGCTTCGTCCCAGCACCAGAATAGTGCCGTCGGGGCGGACGCGGGCGACAAAGATCGCGGGCTCCGTGCGATCGGTCCCCGGCGCGCGGGAGGCGGCGAAATGAGACTTGCCGTCCAGCAGGATCGCGGGCAATTCCTCGATATTGCCGAACATCGCCTTGCGGTCGGACGCAAACAACGCCGCGAAGTCCAGCCGCCGCAAGTCATGCGTCAAGCGCAACTCAAAGGCGCGCCTGAGCTCCTCGACCGAGCGATCGACGCTCTTGGCGGCTTCGTCCTCCAGGATCAGGCGGTTGCTCTTCTCGTCGGCCGCCCTGATCTGCAGGTAGACCAGCGCGAAGATCGCCGTGGTCGCCACGATCGTCGCGAACGCGAAGGTGAGGGCGACCCGCAGCGCCGACGATCGCAGGAGCTCAAGCATCGGCGCTCAGCATGAAGCCGGCGCCACGGATATTGACAATCAGCGAGGGCGCGCCGCGGGCGTCGATCTTTTTTCGCAAATTGCTGATGTGAACATCGACTACATTGGTCTCCAGCGAAAAATGATATTGCCAGACATCCCGCAGCAGCATGGCGCGCGTGACGACCTGGCCGGGGTGACGCAGGAAATATTCCAGCAGCTTGAATTCGCGCGGCAGCAGGTCGATCTTGCCATCGCCGCGGTGTACCGTATGCTCGATCAGGTCCATTTCGAGGTCGCCGACGCGCAGCTTCGTGGTGCGCACATCATCGAGCCGGCGCAGCAAGGCATCGACCCGGGCGGTCAGCTCGATCATCGCGAACGGCTTGGTAAGATAATCGTCTCCGCCCGCCTGCAGCCCGCGAACCCGCTCGTCGATCGACGACAGCGCCGAGATCACCAGAACCGGCACCTTGACGCCTTCCTTGCGCAGGATTTCCAGCATATTCAGGCTGTCTTCGCCGAACACCATACGATCCATGACCAGGATCGCTGCATCTCCGACTCGGGCCGCATCCGCCGCTTCGGCGATGGACACCGTCTGTACGTGGTAGCCCAGCCGTTCGAGTTCGGTTTTGATCTCATTCGCCAGCTCCTTCTCGTCTTCGACGAGAAAGATGGTCTGGCGACGAATTGGGGGCGCCTTCGTCAACGAGTTGCTTCCTTCGCGTCAGGGCGTCAGCCCGGGCGGTGGTAGAGGGGGCGGCGGATGCGGCGGATCCTGAATCAGCCGTTTGACGGCGGCAATCGCCGCAGGGTCCGGATGCCTGATCGGTGGAATGATCTCGTCCGGCGGCCAGCCGCCGCCGAGCGCCTTGTAGAGGGTAACGAAGCTGTCGCCCGCAAGCCGGATGACCTCGGCACGCTGCTGCTCCAGAGCGAATTGCTGCCGTTCGGCGTCGAGAACGTAGAGGAAATCGGTCAGGCCCCGGTCGTAGCGTTCAGTCGCCAACTTCGTCGCCTGGCGCGCGGCATCGATGGCGGTATCCAGGCTGCGCAAGCTCTGCCGAAAGCCGCGATAGGTGACGTTGGCTTCGTCGACCTGCTGCACGGCCACAAGAATGGTCTGCTTGTAATTCATGGCAAGCTCGTGCGCCCTGTAATCGGCTATTTCGACCAGAGCGTCGAGAGCGCCGAAGTCAAGGATCGGTGCGTCGATCGACGGTCCCACCGATCCGATCCAGGTGACCGGAATGGCGGTGCCCGATCGCGGACCACCCTGCGCACCGCCGCCTGCGGTGAGCACCAAAGTCGGAAACAAGTCCGCGGTCCTGGCTCCGACGTCGGCCACCGCAGCGGCGAGGAATCGCTCGGCTTCGCGGATATCGGGGCGCCGGCGCAGGAGGTCGACCGGGAGCCCGACCGGCGCGCGGGCCGGCAGCCGTGGGACCGCAGCGGTACGCTGCAGCTCGCGAGCGACCACTTCCGGGTATTCACCCACCAGCACGGCGATGGCATAGCCGCTGGAGGCGATCAGTGCCTTGAGGGGCTCGACGTCGGCCTCCAGCGTCGCGACCTGACGCTTTGCCAGCGTCACGTCCAGTTCATTGGTCAGCCCGCGATCGAGGCGGGTCTGGGCCAGATCGAGAACGTTGCGCGCGGCCTCGATATCACGATAAAGAATCTGAAGGCGATCCTGCCGGGCCCGCAGGTCAAAGTACAAGCGGGAGACGTCGGCAGCGATCACGACATAGACCCAGTCGCGTGCCTCCTTGAGTGCTTCTGCGGTATAGGCCTGCGCCTCGACGCGGCGCGCGATCTTGCCGAACACATCGATCTCCCATTCGGCGTCGAGACCGCCGATCTGAGTGATGCTCCTGAGACCTGTGGTGTTGTCCCCGGCCCTCAATGGCTCCGACGCCCGGCCCTTGGTTTCGTCCGGCCCGGTGCCGACGCCACCTCCCGCAGAGCCATTGAGTTCCGGCAGCGCCTGACTGCCGATGACGACGAGCTGCAATCTCGCCTGCTGCAAACGGTCCAGTGCGATCTTGAGATCGAGATTGTTCTGCAGCGCGCGCTCGATGAGGCCGTTCAGTTGCGGGTCGCGTAAACTTCGCCACCATTGCCACAGATCGGAGCTGGCGCCGCCAGTCGCCGGTTCCTTGATCGCAGGCTGCGTCAGAAAAGCAACGGGAAGTGCGACGCCCGGCGTCTGATAGTCCGGACCGACGGCACATCCCGCCAAAAGACCGGCAAGCACAACCGCACACCCAGGATTTCGTACTCGCATACACCTATTCCAGAGAACCAGAGTCAGGATTGAGAAGGACTTCGCGTGGCGCGGTACGTTCGAATTCGATGATTTGCCGCGGGACGACGCAGCCACAGGAACCCAGGCTGGTCGCCGAGGATCACGGGTGCATCCGGCTCGTGTCCTGGTGCTGAGCTCACGACATATCCATTTCCAACGCTAAGGTTGTCGTTCGCCGGATCGACGCCACACCGATCCGGCAAGCGCCCAAAGCACTAGCAGATTTCGTTGTTGGTGGAGAGTGATTTCCGCCTGCGATGCAACGGTTTCCCCACCGCGCAGGCCGGCGAGCGTGGTCGCCCTGGACGCAGGGAAAAACAATGCGCCGCCGCCGGATTTTGTCAGGCATCGACGATCGGCGAGAGGCCGGGTCACGACGCGACCCTTCGATAGAGGGGGTGCGCCGTTCGCCTGCAGCGCCGGTAGCAAGACGCCAGAGATGTTCATGTCCGACGATGTCTCTTGATTGTTTCCGGTGGTCCGGCGCGCACGTTGCGCGGCGAACAGGCACCGAAAGCACCGCCCCGGGGACCGGCCCCGACGCGGGGCAGGCAATTCTAGTGTAGGATGATGCTGATACCTCCGAGGGGCGGCAACTAATAAAAATTTTAGCGGCCAATCAGCGGGTTCCGGGAGATTTGCGGCACCGACCACAAGAATGGTATCTGCGAAGAAAGTGCGGTGGCGCCGGGGCCTGCATGCAGGTGGCAATTCCGCCGCCGATTTTTCGAAGCCAATACCGACGCTATTTCGCCTCGGGCTCGTGATCCTGGGAAGGTTGGGCATCCTTCGCGACCTTGACCACTTCTCCTGACGACAGTAAATCCGGCGGGCTATTGATCACCGTGTCAGACACCGTCACTCCCTTCAGAACTTCGAATTCGGTTCCGAGATTCCGGCCGAGCATTACCTTCCTCAGTTCAACTTTGTTGCCGGGACCGAGAACTGCCACCTCTACGCCTTTCTCGCGAAAGATCAGCGCGCTCGTCGGAATACGCAATGTGCTAGGGTTGTTTGCCAGGTTGAAATGCACCTCGGCAAAAGTGCCCGGCTGCAGCAGTTTGTCGGTATTATCGGCATGGAGTTCGACCAGCAGAGTGCGCGAGGTCTTGTTGATCGCTTCGGACGTAGTGGCGACGACCGCCTTGAACGTTTTGTCCGGATATTGCGGCAAGACAAGATCGGCAGTCAGCCCGCTGTGCATCCCGGCCGACATCTCCTGCGGCACCTGGACGAAGACCCGCATCTCGTGCACGTCGGCAACTCGGAAGAGCTGCGGCCCGCTGCCACCGCCGACGCCGCTGCCGGCGTTGATCAGCGCCCCGACATCGGTGTTGCGTGCGGTCACAATGCCGTCGAACGGCGCAACGATACGCTTGAAGTCTTCGAGCGCTGTCAGCTGATCGACCTGGCTCTGGTTGACATTGGCATCCGCCAAGGAGGCGTTGTAGCGCGCGGCGGCGCTGCCGGATTCCGCCTTCTTGGACTCTGTCTCTTGCTCGGAAACGACGCCCTTTGGGGAATCGCGCCAACGCGCATAGGTCGTATCGGCGAAATTGCGTTCCGCTTCCCTGACCTTGACTTGCGCCTGGGCGGACGCCAGCTTCGCCTTGGCGGCCGCTAGCTGGGCGTCGAGATCGGGTGCATCGATATCCGCCAGCAGCTGCCCCTTCTGGACATGGGCTCCAAAATCGAAATACCAATCCTTGAGATAGCCGTTGACGCGCGCGTAGATCGGCGCCTCGTACCAGGCCTCGATATCGCCGGGCAGGACGAGTTGCTGATCCGAAACGCCTTGCTTCGGCGTGACCGTGGCGACGGTCGGTACCGCCTGCTCCACCGTCCATTTGGTCACCTCGCTTTCCTGGTGCCGGCGCGCCAGGATGCCGGCGAGGGCGATGCCGATTGCGACGAGCAGGGCTATGGCCGCCACCCACCGGATCTTGCCGGCTGGCGGCGCCGGTTCGGGCTGCTTCCCAGGCGTTTCCAATTCGTGCTGGGCGTCGTGCGGATGGGTGTCAAGCAAGGTGTTTCTCCCGGATCACAGGCTCGGTCCGGCCAACGATGCACCGGTAGTCTCTGGTGCCTGGCTGTGACGGTCGCGGTGTAGGACGCTGAATACGGTTGGAACGAAGAACAGCGTAGCGATGGTTGCGACGGTGAGGCCGCCGATCACCGCACGGCCGAGCGGCGCGTTCTGCTCGCCGCCTTCGCCCAGCGCCAGCGCCATCGGGACCATGCCGATGATCATGGCGAGCGCCGTCATCAGCACCGGACGGAAGCGGGTGAAGCCGGCCTCCAGGGCCGCCGCGGTGGCGTCGAGACCGTTCTCCAGGCCTTCGCGGGCAAAGCTGACCAGCAGGATGCTGTTGGCGGTGGCGATGCCCATGCACATGATGGCGCCGGTAAGGGCCGGCACCGACAGCGTCGTGCCGGTGGTGAACAGCATCCATACGATGCCGGCGAGCGCGCCCGGTAGCGCCGTGATGATGATGAACGGGTCGAGCCAGGACTGGAAGTTGACGACGATCACCAGGTAGATCAGCACGATGGCGCCGGCGAGGCCGAAATAGAGCTGGCTGTAGGCGTTGTCCATGGTCTGGACCTGACCGCGCACCGCGACATAGGAGCCGCGCGGCAGCTCCTTTTTGGTCTCGCTGATGATCTTGGAGATGTTGCCGGAGATGGCGCCGAGATCACGCCCCTGGGTATCGCCATAGATGTCGATCACCGGCTCCACATTGTAATGGGAGACGACGCCGGGGCTAGGCCCCTGGGTGATGTGCGCAAGCCCGCCCAGATATCGCGGTGAGCCGTTGTCTTGCGCTGTAACCGGGATGTTGGACAGGTCCGAGATGCTGTTGACCCGGTATTGCGGCATCTGGGCGACGATCGGATAGGAGACGCCGTTTTCGGTATTGAGCCAGAAATTGGGTTGCACCTGGCCGCTGCCCGAGAGGGTGACCAGCAGGCTGTTGGCGATGTCGCGCTGGGTCAACCCGATCTCGGCGGCAAGGGTGCGGTCGACGTCGACGTTGATCTGCGGATAGTTGAACACCTGCTGGATGCGCAGGTCGGCGATCCCTGGCACCTGGCGGATGCGCTTCAACAGATCGGTGGCATAGGCGTAATTGGCCTTCTGGTTGCTGCCGATCACCTGCACGTCGATCGGCGCCGGCAGGCCGAAATTCAGGATCTGGGAGACGATGTCGGCGGGCAGGAAGGAGAAGGTCGTTCCCGGGAATTTCTGCGGCAGCACGGTGCGCAGCGCCTTGACGTAGCCGGCGGTGGGATCGTGATCCTCCTTCAGGCTGATCAGGGCATCGCCGTCTCCGGGGCCGATGGTCCCGGTGTTCTGATAGGCCATGTTGATGCCGCTAAACGGCAAGCCGATATTGTCGACGATGTTGTCGAGCTGGCCGGCGCGGAATGGTCGAGCGGACCGTCTGCTCGATCTGTTCCATGAGGCGGGCGGTCTCCTCGATGCGGGTGCCCGGCTGGGCGCGCACATGCATCAGGATCTGGCCGGAATCCACCGAGGGGAAGAAGTTCTCGCCCAAAAACGGCGCAAGCCCGAAGGACAGCACGACGCAGGCCAGAAACGCTGCCATGAAGGTCTTCGGACGGCGCAGCGCATGCGCAAGGAGCGAGCGGTAGCGTTCGCGGAACTTCTCGAACCGCACCTCGAAACCCTGCTGGAAGCGGAGCAGTGGATTGCGCGACCGGACGGCCGGCGCGCCATGCCCCTCCTGGCTTTCCGTGCTGTGATGGCCGCGCATGAGATAGTTGGCCATGGTCGGCACCAGCGTGCGCGACAGGATGAACGAGCCGATCAGCGCAAACACCACGGCTTCGGCCAGCGGCCTGAACAGATATCCGGCGACGCCGCCAAGTTGGAACATCGGCACGAACACGATGCAAAGGCAGAGCAGGGTCACGAAGGCAGGGATCACGATCTGCTGCGCGCCATCGAGGATCGCCGGTTCGATCTGCTTGCCCTGCTCGAGGTGGTAGTTGACGTTTTCGATTGTCACCGTTCCGTCGTCGACCAGGATGCCGACGGCGAGCGCAAGACCGCCCAGCGTCATCACGTTGATGGTTTCGCCGAGGGCGGATAGCGCCGTCAGCGCGAACAGGACCGCAAGCGGGATTTCCGTGAGGATAATGATCGTCGAACGCCAGCTGCCGAGGAACAGCAGGATCATGACGCCGACCAGTGCGGCGGCCAGCACGGCCTCGCGAATGACGCCGAACACCGCGGCTTTGACAAAGACGGACTGATCGCCGACGGCTCGAAGATTGAGGCTGGAGGGCAGGCTCTGCTCGACGCGCGGCAGCAGCGCTTTAACCCCATCGATGATATCGAGCGTCGATGCCGATCCGGCCTTGAGGATGGTCATCAGCACCGCGCGCGCGCCGTTGACCCGGACCACGTTGGTCTGTGGCGGCGAGCCCTGATGGACGAAGGCGACGTCGTGCACGTAGATGATGGTGCCGTCGATTTTCTTGACAGGCAGATCGTTGATCTTGTCGAGCAAGGTGGGACTGGCATTGAGCGCCACGTTCCAGTCGAACTTGCCGATCTTCTGGTCGCCGGCCGGCAAGATCAGGTTCTGCGCCGAGACGGCGTTGACGAGATCCTCGGCCGAGACGCTGTGCGACTGCATGGCCTGCTGGTCGAGGTCGACCTGCACCTGCAGGATCTTGCCGCCATAGGGCGAGGGCACTGCCGCCCCCTGGACCGTAGCGAGTTGCGGCCGGATGAAGTTCTGTCCGAGATCGAACAGCTTCATCTGAGGCAACGACCGGCTCGACAAGGCAAGCTGCAGGATCGGCACGCTCGAGGCGTTATAGCTCAGCACGTAAGGCGGCGTGATGCCGGGCGGCAGCAGCTTCAGCACGGTCTGCGACGCCGCCGTCACCTGCGCCATCGCGGCGGCAATATCGACGTCCCTCTGGAAGAAGATCTTGACCACGCCGTAACCGCTGAGCGACTGCGACTCGAGATGTTCGATATCGCCGACCTGGGAGGTCAGGGTCCGTTCATAATAGTAGATCACGCGGCCCGACATGTCGTTCGGCAGCAGACCGTTATAGGTCCAGACGACACTGATCACCGGAATGTTGATGTTTGGGAAAATATCCGTTGGCGTGAACAACGCCGCCCGTATGCCGAAAAGCGCGATCAGCAGCGACAGAACGACGAAAGTATAGGGCCGCCGGAGCGCGATTTGGACGATCCACACGTCGATAACCTCCTAAAGGCGCCCGCCGGCCGGCATGCGGCAGCTGTGGGGCAGAAAGCATGTCGCCAACCTGTTGGTGATGCAACCCTGCTCGATAACGCCCGACCGCTCGGTTCGATGCACGGCAGCAGCTTTCACGAAATGATCCATTTCAGTGCGTCCGTCTGGCAAGGTTGCGGTGGATGACGCTGAATACGGTTGGAACGAAGAACAGCGTGGCGACGGTTGCGACGGTGAGGCCGCCGATCACCGCACGGCCGAGCGGCGCGTTCTGCTCGCCGCCTTCGCCGAGCGCCAGCGCCATCGGGACCATGCCGATGATCATGGCGAGTGCCGTCATCAGCACCGGACGGAAGCGGGTGAAGCCGGCCTCCAGGGCCGCCGCGGTGGCGTCGAGACCGTTCTCCAGGCCTTCGCGGGCAAAGCTGACCAGCAGGACACTGTTGGCGGTGGCGATGCCCATGCACATGATGGCGCCGGTAAGGGCAGGGACCGACAGCGTCGTGCCGGTGGTGAACAGCATCCAGATGATGCCGGCGAGCGCGCCGGGGAGCGCCGTGATGATGATGAACGGGTCGAGCCAGGACTGGAAGTTGACGACGATCACCAGGTAGATCAGCACGACGGCGCCGGCCAGACCGAAATAGAGCTGGCTGTAGGCGTTGTCCATGGTCTGGACCTGGCCGCGCACCGCGACATAGGAACCGCGCGGCAGATCCTTCTTGGTCTCGCTGAGGATTTTGGAGATGTTGCCGGAGATGGCGCCGAGATCGCGCCCCTGGGTATCGCCATAGATGTCGATCACCGGCTGCACGTTGTAGTGGGAGACGACGCCGGGGCTCGGCCCCTGGGTGATGTGCGCAAGCCCGCCCAGATATTGCGGCGTCTTGGTCTTCCCGGATGTGATCGGGATATTGGACAGGTCGGAGATGCTGTTGACCCGATATTGCGGCATCTGGGCGACGATCGGATAGGAGACGCCGTTTTCGGTATTGAGCCAGAAATTCGGCTTTACCTGGCTGCTGCCCGAGAGGGTGACGAGCAGGCTGTTGGCGACGTCGCGCTGGGTCAGCCCGACCTCGCCGGCAAGGGTGCGGTCGACGTCGACGTTGATCTGCGGATAGTTGAACACTTGCTGGATGCGCAGGTCGGCGATGCCTGGCACCTGGCGGATGCGCTTCAACAGATCGGTGGCATAGGCGTAATTGGCCGTCTGGTTATTGCCGATGACCTGCACGTCGATCGGCGCCGGCAGGCCGAAATTCAGGATCTGCGAGACGATGTCGGCGGGCAGGAAGGAGAAGGTCGTTCCCGGAAACTTCTGCGGCAGTACGGTGCGCAGCGCCTTGACGTAGCCGGCGGTAGGATCGTGATCCTCCTTCAGGCTGATCAGGGCATCGCCGTCTTCGGGGCCGATGGTCCCGGTGTTCTGATAGGCCATGTTGATGCCGCTATAGGGCAGGCCGATATTGTCGACGATATTGTCGAGCTGGCCGGGCGGAATGGTGGCGCGGACCGTCTGCTCGATCTGTTCCAGGAGGCGGGCGGTCTCTTCGATCCGGGTGCCCGGCTGGGCGCGCACATGCATCAGGATCTGGCCGGAATCCACCGAGGGGAAGAAGTTCTCGCCCAAAAACGGCGCCAACCCAAACGAAAGGGCAACGATGGCAAGAAAGCCGACGATGACAGTCTTGGGCTGCGAAAGGGCGCGCTGAAGAAGCGAATGGTAGTGCCCGCGCAGCCAGGTGAATCCGTGTTCGAAGCCTTGTTGCAGCCGCACGAAGGGATTTCGCGAACGAGGCGCTGCGACGGCATGTCCCTCGCCATGATGGGGAATCGCGTGGAGCAGGTAGCGCGCCATGGTCGGCACCAGCGTGCGCGACAGGACGAATGAGCCGATCAGCGCAAACACCACGGCTTCGGCCAAAGGCCGGAACAGATACCCGGCGACGCCACCGAGCTGGAACATCGGCGCGAACACGATATCGAGTACGAGCAGCGTCACGAAGGCTGGAATGACGATCTGTTGCGCGCCGTCGAGGATCGCCGGCTCAACTTCCTTGCCCTGCTCGAGGTGAAAGAAAATATTCTCAAGGGTGACCGTCCCTTCATCGACCAGCATGCCGACGGCGAGCGCCAGACCGCCCAGCGTCATGACGTTGATGGTCTGACCCAGCATCGAGAGCACGATCATCGAAAACAGGATCGACAGCGGAATGGAGATGATGATGATGATGGTCGAACGCCAGCTGCCGAGGAACAGCAGGATCATGACGCCGACCAGGGCTGCGGCCAGCACGGCCTCGCGCAGCACCCCGAAGATGGCGGCTTTGACAAAGACGGACTGATCGCCCACGGCATGGAGGCTGAACCCGTTCGGCAGGTTCTGCTCGACGCGCGGCAGCAGCGCTTTAGACTCCCGCGATGACGCTGAGGGTCGATGCCGATCCGGCCTTGAGGATGGTCATCAGCACCGCGCGCGCGCCGTTGACCCGGACCATATTGGTCTGTGGCGGCGAGCCCTGATGGACGAAGGCGACGTCGTGCACGAAGATGACGGTGCCGTTGACCTTCTTCACCGGCAGGTCGTTGATCTTGTCGAGCATGACCGGGCTGGCGTTGAGCGCCACGTTCCAGTCGAACTTGCCGATCTTCTGGTCACCGGCCGGCAAGATCAGGTTCTGCGCCGAGACGGCGTTGACGACGTCCTCGGCTGAGATGCCGTGCGATTGCATCGCCTGCTGGTCGAGGTCGATCTGCACCTGCAGAATCTTGCCGCCATACGGCGAGGGCACCGCCGCTCCCTGGACCGTGGCGAGCTGCGGCCGGATGAAGTTCTGCCCGGTATCGAACAGCTTCATCTGAGGCAGCGACTGGCTCGACAAGGCAAGCTGCAGGATCGGCACGGTCGCTGCGTTGTAGCTCAGCACGTAAGGCGGCGTGATGCCGGGCGGCAGCAGCTTCAGCACGGTCTGCGACGCTGCCGTCACCTGTGCCAGCGCCGTGCGGATATTGACGCCCTTCTGGAAGAAGATCTTGACCACGCCATAACCGCTGAGCGACTGCAACTCGATATGTTCGATGTCGCCGACCTGGGCGCTCAGGGTCCGTTCATAATAGTAGATCACGCGGCCCGACATGTCGTTCGGCGGCAGCCCGTTATAGGTCCAGACCACGCTGACAACCGGCACGTTGATGTTTGGGAAAATATCCGTTGGAGTCCGCAGCGCGGCGAGCACCCCGAATATCGCTATCAGGAGCGAGAAAACGATGAACGTATAGGGACGCCGGAGCGCGGTCAGGACGATCCACACGCCGCTACCCTCCTAGGAACGGACCGGCATACGCTGCCAGGTCCCGTGGCCGATTGGATACGCCGCAACGATCGATCTGATATTTATGCGGCGCAAACCAACCAATGCCGCGGATCGCGCTTGCAGGAACTGGACTCGCGGCAGTCTTTATCAAAGCCGCCCCATTTCGGCTGGGCATGGCTTTATACGCCCGGACAAGGTACAATCTGTTCGGCGAAAACCATATGAAATCTTGGCAGAATTCATCGACCCCGGCGAGGAACTGGCCCCCGTGAAAGTGCTCAGGTCGGAGACTCGCATGGTGTACCTTTAGACCCTTTTCCAAGCGGGGTGAGGCCGGATTGGACAAACAAAACACCGTCCCCGCCACGACTTCCATCGCCGCGAGGCCAGCGCAACGTCCCGAACATGACGGTGACCTCCGCTCGCGGCAACTAATATAATTTTTAGCGGTTCCCGGCGTTGCTTGACGTCTGGCCTTGTCCCGGTTTATCGGCGCCGCCGCGTGCATGAGCTTCCGAAATCAATCCAAAAAATGACCTCCGGCGGGGCTCACCGGAGGTCAAAGTGGACTTTTCTTCGTAAGCGGAACGGAAAACGCTGAGTTTTACATTTTCCGGCGCTGGTTCAACGCCGACGAAAGACCGTTTTGGGGGCCTGTCATCGATCGACGGCGCTGATCGGGTCCGGCACCGCACTGGCGTAGCAAATCAGCAACATTCGCGTCTTTGCATCGGCCGTTAAGCGGAGCTGTTTGGCGGAACGAGGGGGAGCATCGCGCTGCCGCTACACGGCTGCAACTAATATAAAATTTAGCAACGCGGCATCTAACCGGGCCACAGGCGGCGGAACATTTTCCTATGTCGGGGAGGAAGCAGATCCGCCGGCTAGGCCGCTACCGCATCGCTGAGCGGTGTCGGCGGACCGGCCCGGTTGTCGGCTGTGCGTGGCAGGGCGTGACGATATGGGCTAGTCGCCCAATTCATTCAGATTGCAGGGTAGAGGTGCTTGAGTTTGATACGGGCGTTGGGGGTTGAGAATTGCCAATTGGCCTTGGTGTGGTTGGCATTGCGGTCGTGCTCCCATGCGGCGATTTCCTCGACGAGCGTCTGTTTATCGGCAATCCGACGGTCGAGGCACTGGGACGCGAGGACGCCGAGTTCGGACTCTGCCAGATCAAGCCAGCTACCGTGCTTTGGTGTGTAGTGCCATTCGAAGCGCTCGACCAGTCGCCTGGCCTCGGCGGCTGGAAACGCTTCGTAGAGTGACCCCTTGCCGTGGATGTTGAGATTGTCCTGGACCAGTACGACGGTCTTGGCGTTGGCGAAGTAGTGATCGGCCAATTCTTTCAAGACGTGAGCGTAGTCCACGGCGGTATGGCGATCGGTGACCTTGACGTGGCGCCAGCCTTCGAGCGGTGCAAACATCATGAAGATGTTGGCGGTGCCGTTGCGCTCGTACTCGTAATCGCAGCGGGCCGGGCGTCCCCGCTTCATCGGGATCGGCAGGCGCGTCTCGGCAAGGAACTGCTTGGAGGTCTCGTCCAGGCACACCAGCGGGTAATCGGGATCGCGTGGCCGCGTGTAGACTGCCAGCACATCTTCCATGGCGGCTACGAACGCGCCATTGGCCTTCGGCGGGATGACCCAGCACTGCTGGCGATGGGGCTGGAGAATGTTTTTTTTAGTGCCCGCCCAATCGTCGAGTTGCTGGCGCGATCGACAATTTGCAGCTCCACGACCTTTTTCTCCAACAGCCGCAAGCTCCAGCGCGCGCGTCCCTTGGGAGGTTTGGAACAAGCCAGCGCAATCAGTTTGGCTTCTTTCTCGCCGTCAAAAATCCGTGCAACCGCCGGTGTCGCCCGTTGCTTGCGGCTCAACACAGCCTCGAAGCCTTCTTCCACCAGTTGCTTCCGGACCCGGTAAACCATCGATGCGCTGGTCTCCAGCGCCTTGATAATCCGGTTGTCACTCCAGCCTTCACCGGCTTCCGACACATCGGCCTTCAACAATATCCGCGCCTTCAGCAGCCGCTGCGCTGCGCTCTTGCCTTTGCGTATCAGCGCTTCCAGTTGCTCACGTTCCTCACTGCTCAGCCGCACAACATACTTCTTTACCGAAATGTCCTTCGCAGCCATCATTGCCTCCGCCGCATCCGATGCGACCAAAGCGAATCACAAAATTCAGGTCCTGGCAAATTGATTGAAGCGGGCGACTAGCGTGCCATGCACTATGCGCCGAAATGGGGGCTGCCGTTGGGCAGTCCTCGCCGGATTTCTTGACGTCCAAAAGCGACGACGCGACAATTCGGACGACCAAAAAACACCGGAGGAAGCGCCATGGCGCGAAGGCTGATCGACATTTCCGTACCACTGCAAAACGACGTACCCGCCGACCCGCCGGGGATCCGCCCGATCGTTCAGTACAACGATCACCAGCGGAGCCTGCCGCAGATGCTGAGCTTCTTTGAAGGGCTCAAGGCTGAAGACCTGCCGGACGGTCAAGGCTGGGCAATGGAAACGGTACAACTCTCGACCCATAACGGCACCCATCTCGACGCGCCTTGGCATTATCACCCCACCATGAATCGCGGCGAGCGGTCATGGACCATCGACGAGGTGCCGCTGGAATGGTGCCTGCAGCCCGGCGTCAAGCTCGACTTCCGCCATCTGCCCGACGGCTATGTCGCCACCGCCGGGGATGTCGAGGCCGAGCTCAAGCGCATCGGCCACACCCTTTCGCCGCTAGAGATTGTCGTGGTCAATACCAGCGCCGGGGCCAAATACGGCCGGCAGGATTATGTCGATTCGGGTTGCGGCATGGGCTACGAGGCGACGATGTATCTGCTCGAGCGCGGCGTGCGGCTGACCGGCATCGACGGCTGGAGCTGGGACGCGCCGTTCGTCCACACCGCGAAGAAATATGCCGAAACCAGGGACGCCAGCCTGATCTGGGAAGGCCACAAGGCTGGACGCCACATCGGCTACTGCCACATCGAAAAGCTGCACAACCTCGAGCAGCTACCACCGACCGGCTTCACCGTGTCGTGCTTTCCGGTCAAGATCGAACGCGCGTCGGCGGGCTGGACCCGCGCGGTCGCCATTCTCGACTGACCCGGAGCAACCTCAATAGGCCCTGACGGTGCGGATTTGCATAGCGGGCCTGGTCAGCTGGACCGGAGCGATCTCCGGCGTCAAATTACCACCTCCGAACTCGGCCTGCACCGCTTCCGATATCCAGTTTGACGCAGCCGGCCGAGCGATCGCCAACCCGATCAGCGCGATCACAAGAAGGATGGGAAAAGCAAAAAATCCGACGCTCCAGCTCCGCTGCATGCGATTTCCGGATTCGCCAGGTCTGTCGAACGAACCATGCATAGCTACCTCCATCGTGCGGATGTATCTGGGCTTGGCTTAGCTCAAGGCATGCAAGAGCACTGTGACCTGCTTCACAGTCGCGGCGGGTAACGGACACTGCCCCGCATCACGAGCGGCGCAGACTTGCGCTGAAAACGCTCTAATCGCCGTCGTTGCCAGATCCCGCCTCGGCCAGCATTTCAAGCGGTTGGGCGTTGAGCACAACAATGGCCCCGTGTTCGAGCCGAACCCAGTTGCGGGCTGCCCAGACCCGCAACTGCTTGTTGATGCTTTCGCGGGTCATGCCCACCATCTCGCTGATTTCCTGCTGGGTGACGGCGACGGTCCGGCCTGCCGGCTCAAGCTTGTGCTTCTCGGTCAGGCAAATCAGCGCACTGGCGAGCCTACCCGGCAGGTTCTGAAG
Organism: uncultured Pseudomonadota bacterium; assembly: GCA_963729395.1. GTDB lineage: Bacteria > Pseudomonadota > Alphaproteobacteria > Rhizobiales > Xanthobacteraceae > Bradyrhizobium. The sequence continues at coordinate 103,894 of CAVSOS010000010.1, forward strand.
AATGACCTGTTCCAGCTGGTCGCTGGTCCACCGCAGACGCGTGCAAAGCAGCTCGATGAATTTCATCGCCAGCGCCGGCTGGCTTCGCATAAAGGGAAGAAATTCGCGCCGATCCAGGACCAGGACCTCGCAATTGGTGTTTGCGGTCGCATCGGTGGTGCGTGCCAGCCCGTCGAGCAATGCGATTTCGCCGAAAATCTCGCCCGCACCGATGAGATTGAAAATCGCGCTGCGGCCGTCTGCGGACGAAACACTCATCTTCACCGTGCCGCTCACCACAGTGAACAAGCTGGTACCGGGATCTCCCTTGGAAAAGAGAGCCGCTCCCCGCTTGAACGTGGCATGTCTGGCATAGCGGCAGAGCTGGTCAAGGGCCTCGGGCTCAAGATCGCAGAAAATCGGATGCTTGCGCAGCACCGCTAATTTGCTGCTCGGCAATCCGCGAGCTTCACGGGTCTTGTCCTGAGGCACGCTTGTTAAACTCCAGATGCGGAGCCGGCAATGCGCGGCTCCGGAAACCGATCATTTCAATTCCGGATTTGGGCAAAGCATGTGAATGCCGATGTAGATGCTGCCTTTATGCGCAAACGCCTTGACGGTCAGCTCGTGGGCCGTATCGACATTATCACCGACTTTCAAGACGACCGGTAGCGGTGTGGCGGACCTTAGATTGGCGGAAATGATCTCGGTAAGACGATTGCGGATCGGTTCCGGTATGCCACCTGCATCCTTCTCCCAATTCGCAAACTCCTTTGGGTCGGGCATTAACAATCTTGCAAATTTCCCGAAATTATAGGGCCCGTGTTGCTTTTCCAGGTCCGCGAACTTCTTTGCCGTCGCGGCAATGTTGTTAGGGCTGCACAATTCATTCATCGTTTGCTCAAATTTTCCGCCATAAACGACGCCGGCCATGTTTGACTCCCTTGATGATCAATTTGTCACAAATCTGAAAACTTGGAGAGGGTTGCCTTAGCACGTTCGAGTTGAATAGTCATTTTCGACCTCGCAAACAGAGCTATCGCCTGGACCAGTTCTTCCTGAGCTTCGGCTTTTTTGCCTGACTTGGCCAGCAGACGGGCCAAGGTTCCCTTCGCCGAGCCCAGCAACGGTCGGGCTTCGAGCTTGGCGGCAAGTTCAATCGTTCGCTCAAATTTAGCGATTGCATCCGCGGCGGCGGGCGCCCCTTGAAGAAACAAAATGCCGGCTTCGGCAAAAAGGGCCGAGGCCTCAAGACCCTGATAGCCCTTCTGCTTGGCTCCCGCCTGGCAGGCCCGCACAAGCTCCAGCCCTCGCGGGATTTCGCCGAGATGCGCGTAGGCCGAAGCCAGATAAACCGACGCCAGCACGGGACCTGCCGCGTGGCCTAGCACATCGGCTTCGTCTTTTGCCTTGAGCAGGATGTCTCGTGCGTCCGCCGGCCGCCCCTGCTGCAAATAAAGGTTTCCAAGCGCGCACAGCACGATGGGCAAAAACAATCGGACTTCGTTCTCGCGGGAAAGGGACGCTGCCTCATCGAGAACGCTTTCTGCCTCCTCGAGGTTGCCCTGAAACGTCTGTACCACACCGCGACTATAACCAGCCGCTATCAAATCGTAAGGCCGGCCGCTGGCCTGAGCGAGGTCGCTTGCCTGACTGGAAGATTGCTGGGACTCGTCAAATTCGCCGATCGCCGCATAGATGATGGCCTTCATCATGTGGCAAAGGACGAGAAGGCTTGATCCGGTGGTCCCCGGAGGCACCTTTTCCGGCGCATTAACAAACCGCGCAATCGCCCGATTCAGGCACGCCTCTGCATCGCGGTATCGGCCCGCGACGAAATACGCCTGGCCAAGTCCGTACTCAGCAAAACCAAGCCAACTCATTTCGGTCAATTCGTTCGCCAGCGCGACGGCGCGCTCTCCCGCTGTGACAGCTTCATAAGGCGTTCCGTAGAAATTCAGCGCTGCCGCCCTCATCGTGATGGATGCAAGGCGTCGCCGTTCATCGCCGATTTTCTCGGAGCGCGCTTCCGCATCGCGACAAAGGCCGAACCATTGCTCGATGTTTCCCAGTGCAGCAAATGAAAGTCGAGCCTCGATGCGCAGGTCGATCGCGCGCTGTTCGCGTACCGCCGAGGACGGCAGCTTATCCACCGCGTCCATGGTAATCTGGAAGTATCCCGTGGCGTCCCGAAACGCCGATCTGGCGAATGCCTTTTGCGCCGCCAATTGTCCGTATTGGTCCGCTTTGGCCCAGTCCTGGGCCTTGACCGCATGGTGACAAAGCGCCTCCGCGACATCTTCCTCATGTCCAGCACAGCCCGCCTCCAGAGCCGTCAATATCAGGCGATGCAACTGCTCCCGCTGCGAACGAAGGATCGAATCATAGGCAACCTCCCGAATGAGATCGTGGGCAAATTCGTATTCCGGGGAGGCAAGCCATCGCAACTCGACCAGAAAGTCCAAAATCTCCAGCGACCAAAGGCGGCTTTGCAATTGCGCGGCCGGCATCCCGGTGACCGCTGCCAGCAAGCGGGTTGAAACGCGCGGTCCGACCACAGCTGCGAGTTGGAGAAGGGCCTTGTCTTCTTTCGCCAGGCGATCAATTCGGGAGGCGATCACGCCTTGCACGGTTGGAGGAATTTCCAGTGCATCCCAGGGAGCCTTCGTGGCAAACCGGCCCGCGTCACCCTTGAGGATCCCCCGGTTGACGAGTTGCCGCGCAACCTCTTCGATGAAAAGCGGGACCTGGCCGGTGTGCCGGAGCACATGGGCCTTGAGCGCATCGAGTTCCGGTGCCGTCCCAAGCAAACCGTCAAGCAGCGCATTCGCCGACGGGGCATCGAGGGACCGAAGCCATATTCTGCGCACGTCCAGCCGCGCCAGCCATCCAGGCGTATCCTCCGTCCTCCATGTCAGCAGCACCAGCAGCGGGTGGCCTGCCGCGAGCGACATCAATGCCTCGATCGCGGTCTCGCTTTGTCCGTCGATCCAGTGAAGATCCTCCAGAAGCAATATCGTCGGCCGCGCCGCGATCACCTTTTCGATCGTATGGCGCACGGCATCGATAATGGTCCGCCGCCGCAGCAACGGTTCCAGTTCGTTCCAGCGGGGATCGTTGACGGGCTGGTCGAGAACAGCGCGAAGGGCAGCAGGCCAAAGATCGGAATGTGCAGGAGCGAGGCCTTCAGGCAATTCAGATTCGCTTGTGGGCGCAATATTGCCCATCTGCAGCGCGCGCTGAAGCAACTTCTTCAGCAAGGCGAACGGGACGGCCTGCTCCAGCGGGTTGCCCTCCGCTTCCAGGATCTGCCAGTCCTTCTCCCGCAACGCGCTGACGAATTCGTGAGCCATCCGGGATTTTCCGATCCCCGCCGTGCCCACCAGCGCGATAATCTGTCCAAAAGAATCGACATCCCGCGCCGCCCGCTCCAGCAGGGACATCTCTTCCGCGCGGCCGACGAACGCGGAAAGGCCCTTGGTTGAGCGAGCCCGCCAGCGCGTAAGTCCGCTAATCTCGAGCAACTCGTAGCAGGGAACGGGCGCGGAAAATCCCTCCAGTCGCATTGGCGGCAGAGCGTTGAAAGTCACGAGCCCCGCGGACAGATTTTGGCAGGACTCCGACACCAGGATTTGTCCAGCCTGCGCGGCACCCTCGATCCGCTTGACCAGATGGACCGCCGGGCCGCCGGCTTCATAGATGGAGGAGAAGTCGGCCTCGATGACATGGGCGACGACGTATCCCGAATGAACGCCAACTCGCACCCGTAACGCCGGATCGCCCAGAAGCTTGATACGGCGAACCAGTTCGACCGCGGCGTGACACGCCAGGACCGCATGGTTATCGTCGGCATGCGGGGCGCCAAAAAGCGCGATAAGCCCGTCGCCACCTTCCTTACTGACGATTCCACGGTTGCGGCGAACCGCAGTTCGCATGGCAATCAGCGCCGGTTCCAATCGCGAAATTGCCGCCTCGGGGTCCAGTTCGGAGATCAAATCAGTTGAGCGTTGCAGATCGGCACAAAGGACGGTCAGGTACTTCCGCTCGCCGGCAATACGGTCGCGAACTTCCGCGACCTGCGGCTTGGCGAGATGTTCCGGGACAACCGCTCCGCAGGACGGGCAATACAAATCGCCCGCCTTCAGTGTCGATCGACACACCTGACAAGACACCCTCGGCTTCCTCCACCCACTCGGCTCAGATTAGCGAAAGATCGTGACGGAACAAGCGTTTGGAGCCGTCTATGGCAGCCGCCGAAGGCTCGAGCAAGGCAAGCTTTACGACGACGTTTTGGCGATCGTAATGAATGGAAGAAAATTTTAGATGAGTCTACTCAAGACGGGGTAGTAGAGCTATATCGGAACATCCAGAAGATGTGCGGCCACCTCATCGCCGCGCCATTCTTTATCCTCATGCTCGGGATCGTCTTCATTCCATGGCTGCTGTGGGGCTTTGCTTTCCACACCGAGCGACTGCATGACCGCGGCAAAAGCGCGTGGTGGCTGCTGGTGTTCTATGTGGTGCCAGCAGTGCTGGGCCACCTGGCGAAAGCTGCATGGTTTGCGGGAGCCGCGGGGATGGGGCTGCATTACATCCTGGCGCTAGTCGCCCGATTCATTCAGATTGCAGGGTAGAGGTGCTTGAGTTTGATACGGGCATTGGGGGTAGAGAATTGCCAATTGGCCTTGGTGTGGTTGGCATTGCGGTCGTGCGCCCATGCGGCGATTTCCTCGACGAGGGTCTGTTTATCGGCAATCCGACGGTCGAGGCACTGGGACGTGAGGACGCCGAGTTCGGACTCTGCCAGATCAAGCCAACTACCGTGCTTTGGGGTGTAGTGCCATTCGAAGCGCTCGACCAGTCGCCTGGCCTCGGCGGCTGGAAACGCTTCGTAGAGTGACCCCTTGCCGTGGATGTTGAGATTGTCCTGGACCAGTACGACGGTCTTGGCGTTGGCGAAGTAGTGATCGGCCAATTCTTTCAAGACGTGAGCGTAGTCCACGGCGGTATGGCGATCGGTGACCTTGACGTGGCGCCAGCCTTCGAGCGGTGCAAACATCATGAAGATGTTGGCGGTGCCGTTGCGCTCGTACTCGTAATCGCAGCGGACCGGGCGTCCCCGCTTCATCGGGACCGGCAGGCGCGTCTCGGCAAGGAACTGCTTGGAGGTCTCGTCCAGACACACCAGCGGGTAATCGGGATCGCGTGGCCGCGTATAGACCGCCAGCACATCTTCCATGGCGGCTACGAACGCGCCATTGGCCTTCGGCGGGATGACCCAGCACTGCTGGCGATGGGGCTGGAGAATGTTTTTTTTAGTGCCCGCCCAATCGTCGAGTTGCTGGCGCGATCGACAATTTGCAGCTCCACGACCTTTTTCTCCAACAGCTGCAAGCTCCAGCGCGCGCGTCCCTTGGGAGGTTTGGAACAAGCCAGCGCAATCAGTTTGGCTTCTTTCTCGCCGTCAAAAATCCGTGCAACCGCCGGTGTCGCCCGTTGCTTGCGGCTCAACACAGCCTCGAAGCCTTCTTCCACCAGTTGCTTCCGGACCCGGTAAACCATCGATGCGCTGGTCTCTAGCGCCTTGATAATCCGGTTGTCACTCCAGCCTTCACCGGCTTCCGACACATCGGCCTTCAACAATATCCGCGCCTTCAGCAGCCGCTGCGCTGCGCTCTTGCCTTTGCGTATCAGCGCTTCGAGTTGCTCACGTTCCTCACTGCTCAGCCGCACAACATACTTCTTTACCGAAATGTCCTTCGCAGCCATCATTGCCTCCGCCGCATCCGATGCGACCAAAGCGAATCACAAAATTCATGTCCTTGCAAATTGATTGAAGCGGGCGACTAGCAGGCTTTGCGCTCTCGATCTGGGGATTTGTCGAGATTGGCTGCCTGCGCGGCAACGCCGGATCCAACAAATATGGCTCAAATCCGCTGTCAGTGCGTGCCGCCAGAGGCTGACTATTCCGCCGCCAAGGCCGTGGCCCAGCTAAAATCATAGTGAAGGCTTGCCGCCTTCATCGCCAAGACGGCTGTCAACACAAGGATGATCTTCACCAGGGTCCTGGTCGTGAAAACCTTGTTCAACAGCGTCATGTGATGCTCCGTTGCCGTCCTATAGGATATCGGAACGCCCGATACAACCCGATACAATCAGAGTCTTGCCTTCCACGCGTTTCAGATGGCGTCCGAAGGAGCCTGTCGTCCAAAAATGAAAAAAGCCCGGTGGCCATTCGGCCACCGGGCGAGTTGGGAGTTGGGCTATGCTGCGGACCGCCGGCAGAGACCGGTTCAAATGCTCAGATCATCCTCGGGTTGGAGCGAAGCAAACTCAACCGCGTTCTGAAGCGCCGTGAATCTCAAGCGGGCTTTCAGCGTGATTTGGAAGATCCGACGAATTTTCGCCAATACAGCGTATTCGACCAGCCCCACGGATATTGCGGTTGGTACAACCGATAGCCGGCACGAATAAAGTTGTTCGCGGAGGCCAGATTATCGGTGGTATCCGACATCACGCTGTTCCATCCATTGCGTTTCGCACGTATTTCCGCCGCGCGCATCAGCCGTAGCTGAAGGCCGTTACCGCAGTGCTTTTTCATCACCCCGACGCGGGAAAAATACCCGGAATTGCAGGCATCCGTCGATGCAACGAGGCCAGCAAAGGCAACCGGGATAGCTTGGAAAAATACAAGCCACCAATGCCCCTGATCGAATTTGGGGATGGACGCGCCATCAAAGAAGGTCAAGCGGTGCAGGTCTGCCAGGGTGTCCGCAACGTCCTCGTCCTGCCCGTCGACTTCGCGAATCCTGTAGATCACCGGCGCTCTCCGACCTGCGTTCTCGAATCGCATTGATTTTCTGTCTCGCACCGGTTGTCGACCGATCAAGCTTGATGAATGATCTCACGATGAAGATTCGAGATGCGGTTCCGGAAGATGCCTCAGCCGCCTGCGAGGTTATGCGGCGGTCGATCCTGGAGCTTTGTCTAACCGATCACCACAACGACCCGGTCATTCTCGAACGATGGTTGAGCAACAAGACGCCCGAGATTTTCAGGTCGTGGATCAGGCCCGGCAACGCACTGCTCGTCGCGGTTGAGGATGGCACAATTCTCGCGGTGGGTTGTGTTACGGACGCCGGCGAGATCACTCTCAATTACGTTTCGCCAGATGCGAGATTTCGCGGCGTGAGTACAGCGCTGCTGGCCGCTCTCGATCGCCGAGCGATCAAACGAGGCAATCAGCGATGCATCCTCAAAAGTACTGAAACCGCGCGACGCTTCTACCTCGCCAGAAGGTATTCTGAAGATGGACCTGCGGACGGCAAATTTCGCACCACTTCGGGCTACCCGATGTCAAAGCGTCTGGTCACTTAGACAGTTCGAATTGGACGCCTTCCGCGGAAGCCGCATGGCTGTACGAGGCCGCCACTTCATGGAGATCCGAGCAGGGATGAAAGAGCTTTATCAATCGATTCCGTCACGATCACAGCCGAGCGCTCATCCAGATGAACACCGTCCGCCCAGCGCAACTCCCCCCTCGTATAATCGATGTGCAACCATCGGCCGGGATCGGGAAACGCAGTGTGAACGATCTTGCGAGTGATTTTTGCAAACCGGGATCCTTCAAGCTGCGCCGAACAAGGCAGCTCAAAAAGCAGCACGCGCGCGCCCCTCCGCTCGATCGCCGGGATCAACTGCGCAAATCTCATGACGTTCATCTGAACGGCAGCGGTCGGATCATCCGCATTCCACTCCCGAAGTGCCCGATCCACATAGATGCGATTATCGAAATCACTGGGCGGCTGGTCGAGCAATTGGCGCTGCGAGCTGGAAACCCGAGCATGATTGAGCGGCACGTGAAGCCGATTTTCGTAGGCCGCGACAGCGGTCCTGATTGGGCGGAAAAACAACGGCCTGGCGCTGTCAGCTCTTGAATATTTCGCGACCAAAGCAGTATCCACGGACCTCGATAGCACGTTCGCTTCGACCAGAATGACCTTGGGAAGGCGCGGCTGGTTCGCGACGACCTCCAGCCCCGTGACGGGAGAACCGCCCGCAAGCGCCAGGTTTCGCACGCGAGGCGTCGTGAAATATTCCTCCTTGAGCCGGAAAGTAAGCGAACTGCCCACCAGAACCACATCGGGAATCGGCTCTCTGACATACCGATTTAATGTGATCAGCGTGCCGTCGCGGGTCGTGGTCGACGGCAGTTGCAGCCCGTTGCCGAACCAGGCGGTAGCAACTCCGCAGGCAAGCAGCAGCAATCCTGCGCTAAAGCCACATTTCGCGAACCAGTGAGCGGCGGGCGTCGGGTGCATGCTCGCACTCAAAACTGAAAATAGATGAATGAGGTTTCCGGACCGGCCTCCAGATACATCAGCGCGGCCATCAAACCGTACAGATATGGTTCCATGCCGCCAAGCGTTTGCTTGAACTGCGAGCGTGAAACAAGATGCTGGATCATGACCGGCAGCGAATAGAGCAATGCCAGATCATAAAACAGCTTCGGCGGATTGGGATTCGTGCCGGACGTGAACATGCCCGACAAATAGCTGACAGCATGATCGAAGTTCGGCAGCTTGAAGAATATCCACAACATGGTGACACATAAAAAAACAAAACCTATCCGCGCCGCGCGAAAAACAGCCGAGTTGATCGCCGCCAGGCGCACCAGGAACGGCCGCTCGATCACGAGCAGAACGCCATGCAACAGTCCCCACAACAGATAGCCAGGGCCGGCGCCATGCCAAAGACCGCCAAGCCCCATCACGATCATCAAATTCAGATAGGTTCTGAATACCCCGCGACGATTGCCGCCCAGCGGGACGTAAAGATAGGTCCGCAACCAGCTTGATAGCGAGATGTGCCAGCGCGTCCAGAATTCAGAAAACGACCCAGAAATATATGGAAGATTGAAATTTATCGGCAGCCGATAGCCAAACAGCAGCGCAAGACCTATCGCAATCGCGGAATAACCGAAAAAGTCGGCGTAAATCTGGTAACTGTACAGGAAAACAAGCAGCCACCGGTCCTGTGTCCGAAGCGTCTCGTAGAGAGGAAAATCCATATAGGATGTCATCTCGTTGAGATTGTTCGCGACGTAGAGCTTGAAGAAGAACCCCGTCAATATCCATTTCGCGGCGTCGACGAACGGAATATCCTCAAAATATTTCGGCTGGATCTGCGGCATGAACATTTCGGCGCGTGTGATCGGTCCCGAAACGAGCTGCGGAAAGAATATAATATAGAGAAAGACGCTCTTGAGATCCGGTGGCTCCTTCTGCTTCCCGGTTAGATCGACAAGCAAGCTGATGTTGTGGAAAACGAAAAACGAAATCCCGATCGGCAGCGGCAATTGCAAGAGAAAATCGATCGGCGCAAGGCCAGCCGTGCCGAGCGACGCCGGCCCAATGAACAGAAATTTGTACTTGAAGAACGCCAGCAGCGCCAGATTGAAGGCGATGCCCATCGGCAACCACAACGCGCGGTTCCGCAAAGCCAATATCAAAAACAGATAGGTTCCCAAAACCGCGACGGCGAGGAGCGGCAGAAGTTCGGGCTGGCCGTAACCATAAAAGAACAGGCTCGCGACAACGAGTAACTGGACTTGAAGCGATTTAAGCGGCGGGAGATAATATACCCCAAATACGATCGCAACGAATGCGCCGAATTGCCACGATGTGAAAGTCATGCCGCCCCTGGGGTGATCGGGCGGAATCTAACACCGCAACCTGATCGGGTACAGCCTGAACCATGGTGTCAAAACACTGGCGCCTATCTGAGGCATCGCTTCGCCAGCTCGATATTCTTGTTGGAAATGCCCTTGGCTCGCGCCCTCCACATCCGCCTCACGAACGATACCAGAATTGGCGCAACCAAATAGCGCGGATCATTTGCCGAGCATGACCTTAACGCCGAGCCATACTGCCCGACGAAACCCGTGACGATGACTGTGATCACGGCCTTGAAGGTAAAACTCTGAGCCTGTTCGACGCTCTTGCGCCAACGCCTCAAGTGTTGAAAGTCCGCGCGCAGCTCCTGGCGGTCCTCTTCCTCGATCCCGAACGAAGTCAGGATTGTCGCGACGGTTTTGAGAACCACGGCATCAATGTCGTCGTGACGAAGCCTGTGTTGTTCGGCCAGCGTCTCGGCGACAACAACCCTGATGTACTCGCCGCGAATTTCGTTCATCGCTTGATGATCCCTGCGGTCATCGCTTGATGATCCGCGCGACGTTCTCAAATCCGCGTTTGGCGAAATAGAACGACACCACGAGATTCGAGGTAACGGATGCAAACCCCGCCAGTGGATCGGTCGTTCCCAGCCCTAAAACCTTATCCCACACCAGGAGTTTACCGAAATAAAGCGCGACGAAATAGCCCATCAGCTTGTCGGGCTCATACCAGTGCCCGATTTCGGCGATGCGATATTGCAGAATGGCATTGGACTCGGTGACCTCGGCTGCGATTTCAGTTGCAGCCAGATCCGCGGCGATCTTGCTTTCGACGTTGCCCGCTTTCAGCTTGGCTTGATAGGCGTCGATCAATCCTTTGATGACGGGTCCGCCGAGAAAGGACAGGATGGCCATCCACATGTCAGCTGCGCTTTCTGATCGATCGCATACGGGCAACGATCGTCACGATGGAGATACCGAGCAGCACCCGTCCTGCCGTCCTGGTGTCGCCGATCGACGCGCTGATCTGATCCTTCAGGTTCGGATCGCCCAGCGCATCGGCTGCCGTATCGAGGCCCTGCATCATTACCCCTGCGAATGCGAGGCAATAACCCCACGCCACCGTCAGGGAGTTGAGGCAGGAGGCTTTGACCCTGCGCCACATGATTACAACGCCGCCTTGAGCGCTGCCGCCCTCGCCTCAAGGCCGGCGATCTCGGCCTGGGCGCCGTTCACCCAGAGCTTGATCCTGGGCCAGGAATAGATCGAGGCAACGTAACCGGCAGCCAGCGCGAGAGAGACAAGAAATATCGTCATGGTGTTTTCCTCTTGAAGATTGCAGACAGGATGGAAACGACAAAATCTCCAATCGAACCCCTGGAAGGATTCCTGATGGAGGGCGGCAGTGGCTTTCCGATACCGGAAGGACGCTGACTTGGAGTTGGCAATGGAACCACGACAGGAGGCGTTTTCGCGCCAAAGCTCATGGTCCGATCAAGCGCCATCATTGCCAGCAGCAAACCGGCGCATCCGGGCTGGCTGTCGACCGCATCAGGGTCGTAGACGCCGTCGCGAACATATTTTCCGGATCTATATTGATCGGTTCCCGACCACAGATAGGGCGACGGAACTTCGCGCGAGGCGTAGCCGAGCCCATTGTATTGCTCGAGCTCTGTCAGCGCGCCTCCGATGCTCCAGTCCTTGTTGCGCGCCGCATATGGAGCACAATTCACCAGCGCGTCGATCGCCGCCTCTTCCCAGGATTTGAACGGGCCACGCCCCGCGGGAACGTGAACAGAGACCCTGTTCCACGGATCGCCCTGCGCGAGGTTTGCAAACCAGTTCTGACTGGATTCACGCTCATGGATGACGGCAATAACGAACCAGGGAACGCCGGTCTTTGTCTCGACGGTCCGGTACCGCGGTTTGGCGGTGACAAGTGATTTCGCTACTGCCGTCAAATTGCGGGTTAGCCTGGCATTCGCCCAGCGCTTCGCATTCGCGCTTCGGAGCGCGACGATATCGGTCATTGCTTGCTCGCTATTGAGAGGTAGTGATAAAGGCGCCCGCCCGAACGGCGGCGCCGATCGGTAAAACAGGCGGACTTTCTTCCGCGCATTGATCCCGTCCGATTCTTTCGCAATGCTTCGATTTTTCCAGGGGCGCCTGCCGTAAGGGTCGGAACACACTTCGGCAAGCTGCTGGGGCAAGCTGCTGGCGCGGATGATCTGCTCACTGCTTACGCGATAGCGGGTCCCTGGAAGCTCCTTGTCGGTAGCGGCACCGCCGGTGGAAAGAACGGCCGAGGGTCGCTGGCAGGACTATTCAGCGTGGGGCTACGCGTGGTAGTTCTCACGGATAGCGAGAGCGGACTGTGAGTACGGAAAAGATGGGTCTCCTAAACCGTGTTGAGCATGAATTGGTCAGGCCCATCCTGCGATGGGCCCGACCATCCCGCCACGTCCGCTTCGCAGGGATAGACATCAGCTATCGAAGCGAGCTCGACGGAGGAGGAACTGACTTCGGACAACAGTTCATCCCTTTTCTTACGTCGCTGGGCATGCCGAAACAAAAGCGCGCTTTCGAGTGGTGCTCGGGTCCAGGCTTCATCGGTTTCTCCATGCTTGGGCACGGCCTTTGCGAAACTCTTTGCCTGTCGGACATCAACCCGGCGGCGGTTTCTTCGTGCCAGCACACCGTGCGCGTCAACGAACTCAACGACCGCGTTTCTGTTTATCAATCGGATAATCTCAAAAACATTCCGCATACGGAAATGTGGAACTTGATCGTGAGCAACCCGCCGCATTTCGTCGATCAATATGAGGGTGACATACGCGCGCACGATCCGGATTGGCAAATCCACAGGAACTTCTTCGAGACGGTGAGCGACCATCTAGCCGAGAATGGCGTGATCGTCTTGCAAGAGAACAACCGGGGATCCACCGTCGAAACCTTTGGGCCCATGATTGAGCAATCCGGCTTTGAGATAGCCTTCACTCACGGCGATTATCCAACCCTGACCAAAGACAGTTCGTTCTACTTTATTGGCATTGTGCGGCGAGGACGGCGGCCGGCTTGGATCCCAGGCTCGTGATGGCTGGTCAAAATATTCGAATGATGTAGTTACAGACGATAGTGGGTTGCATCTGAGTTCGACGGGATCGGACAATCACTTGCTCGCTGCAGCGTCATAGTGGTACCAAGCCGCCATGAGGGAATTGATTAGGGGAAATACTGCGCTTCGCAGGTTATACTACCGGCTGCAAATGTTGCGCGCCAAGGGACAATCGGACGAAGGCCAGATCATTGCCGGCTTAACAGGGGATTCCCCACGCACGTTTGTGGAGTTCGGTTTTCGTCCGATAGAATTTAACTGCGCCTCCCTCGCGAGAGATTCAAAATGGCGCGGGCTGCTGATCGATGGAAATAGGCGTCAAGTCGAAGACGCTCGCTCTCTATTTTCTGATCGCATCAAGATCGTTGAAGCTTTTCTGACGCTCGACAATCTTGATTTCATCAAATCCAGCTTTCCGAAGATTGGTGTCTTATCCATCGACGTTGACGGCAACGATTATTGGTTTCTTGAGAGCCTTATAGATGCCGAGCCGGCCGTAATTTGCGTAGAGTATAATTCGACCCTTGGCATGGAACCGATTACTATTCCTTATGAGGAAGCGTTTGACAGACACAAAAAGCATCCAATGGGATGGTATCATGGCGCGTCTCTAGCCGCTTTATCAAAACTATGTGCTTCTCGCGGCTACCGTCTTGCAGCGGTTTCAAGCGCTGGCGTTAACGCGTTCTTCACCAAGTCCGGCTGTCTCAATCCCGAGACAGCATGGAAGCCAAATAGATTTCGTCAAGACTTCTCAGGGGTAACCCATGAACAGCAATGGGAAGAAATCAAACACATGCCGTTTGAACGAGTTTAGATAATCCGAATTATATAGTTGCATACGATAGTTGGTTGCACGGTTCGATGCGCCCCGCCGCCCGTGTTATTCGAAGTGGTACTCACACTCGTGGTTCCGGTCGAAGAGATCGAGCCGACAGTGGTTGTGTTATTCTGGAAGGCTGTCAGCGTCAACCCGCTACCATTGCTCCACGCTGTGAGCTGACCGCGCACAACATCGCCGTTCAATGAAGTGACACTAACCGAGCCACTTCCAGTCGATGTAATTCCAGTCGGCAATTGCGCCGGCGTCAGCGTTTGGCTTTCCGCGCCGCCGACCGCGCCCAGCACGGTCGAATTGCCGCCGAAATAAGCCGATGTCAGCCGCGTTGCAGTTGCTTCCTGCATCGCCGACACCCGCCCGGTCTTATCAGGCAGATTGAACGTGGTCGATCCATCACCCGACCCATAGGTGGTCCCGAACAGGGAAAATAGCGCAGCATAGGTTGTTCGAGAGATCGGCTGTCCTGTCGCCAACGCGAACGAACTGTTTGGAGTGGTCGCCCCCCAATAATCGATGCCCGCACCGAGCGGGATCAGGTACGGACTGCCGTAAAAGCCCTGCAGGTAAAACCCACCATCGCCATTATTGTAGGTTGCGATATAGGGCGTGCCCTGGATGATGGTGCCGGCCAGCAATTCGACACCCGGCGCGGTGCGCAGCGGCTTTGCCCCGAGCGTGTCCACGTTCAGCGTCACCGTCGCTCCGTTGGTGGTGTGTGGCGTGAAGGCGATCATCTGCCCGTTGAGATGAGCCAGCGTATCGAACACCTGATAGGAGGAAACCGTGTAAGCCGTGGAGGTGCCGCCGGTGACGATGGCGCCGGCGATGTCGTCGCGATATTTTGCGGTCGCAGCCATCATGGCGCGGGCGGAATCATTGACGCTGGAGGGCGCCTGCCCCTCCGCCCAGTTGATGGTGCTGTCCGCCGTTGCGTCCGAAGAGGCCGTCTGCGACCATTTGTAGAGCGTCATTTGGCTTTCCCTGAAGTGAAAAACGGCGAACCCAAGGGATCGCCGTTCGTGTTACCGTTTACCCTGGATGAAATTGGCTATCCGTTCAGCACAGAGGCAAGTCCAGGCTGGCTCCCGCCAAAATCCCGTGCTAGCCGTTGCCGGATCGGCGCTGGCATAAGCGGGGAATAATGATTGAGGCTGTGATCTGGGATTTCGGCGGCGTGCTCACCACGTCGCCGTTCGATGCTTTCGAGCGGTTTGAGATTGAACGCGGCCTGCCCGCCGGCATCATCAGGCGTACCAACGCAACCAATCATTGGGAGAATGCCTGGGCGAAATTCGAGCGAGCCGAAGTCGATCTCGAAGCCTTCGATCGCCTGTTCGCAGCGGAATCGCTGGCCCTGGGCGCAGAGGTTCGGGGCAACGATGTCCTGCCGCTATTGTCCGGGGATCTGCGTCCCGAAATGGTCGAGGCGCTGCGGCGCATAGCGGTGAAGTTCAAGACCGGATGCATCACCAACAACCTACCCGCCAATGCGATCGGAAGCGCGGGCGGCCGGTCGCTCTACATCACGGAGGTGATGGCATTGTTCAATCATGTCATCGAGTCCGCCAAGATCGGCCTCCGCAAACCCGATCCGCGCATCTATCAGATGATGGTTGAGGCGCTGGGCGTCGATCCCCGACATTGCGTTTATCTGGACGATCTCGGCGTCAATCTGAAGCCGGCGCGCGACATGGGCATGACCACCATCAAGGTGCTCAACACACCGCAAGCCATCGCTGAGCTTGAAGCCGCGACAAAGCTGTCGCTGCGATAATCACCGGCCGGTCAACCATCATGCTCCATTGATTTCGAGATATTGCGCGCAGGGGCATGCCGGCGCGCGCGCCGTCAGGAGATTGCGGATCACGCCTAAGGGGACGCCCGGGCTCTCCCTGGCGACGGCCGCTGCCTTCGCGTCGATAATCGCATTGATTTCGTCGCGGATTTTTCGGATCCGGTCTTCAAGCATCGGGAGGCGCGTCAATTTCATTTCCTTTGCGATCATGGGCCTTGGCTCCTCCGGTTGTCGCGGTTTGCGGGCGCTCACTCGCCATCAGCTTCTGCCGGGCAATAGCGGCTTCGTTTTGCGCCCGCCGCACCGCTCTGTCGCGCTGCTCCTCGCGGCTTGCGAGATAGACCTGTACATCGTAGGGCAGCGCCCTGAAGCGCTGCTTGCGCTCATTCGGCCAGGAGCGTGGCGGTGAGATGCCGGCGACGTCACTGATGGCGGCCGCCGCTATCCCGCCAAGCGTCGGATCGGCAAGCCCAAGCGAGACATGTGCTTTCGAGATTTCCTGCACCGCCGGCCACAACCGTGCGATCCCGAGCGAGCCGCAATCACTGACAAACTTCGCGACATCAGCGGGTGACGCAGGACACCATGAAGCGCCGTTCAGCTCGCACCACCTTGCAAACATCGGCGCGGCGCGCATTCGCGCCTGCGCCAACGCCGCCAATACCGGATTCGTCATTGCCCTTCTTAGCGTTTGGCCTTGCGCAGCGCCTCATGAACGCCGCCCATTTTCTGGCGTAGCGTCATCAACTGAACGCGACGCCGCAGGCTATGCGAACCGGAGTCGATCTCGCCACGCAATTCGGTGTCGAAATCTTCCAGTGTCGCAGCGCGCTTCTTCAATCCGTACAGCGCGAAATTGTCGGCGATCTGGTCGATCGACGCGGGCTTGCCGGTCGTGGATTCGGCGCGCTCGATAAAGTCGCGGTCGTCATCTGCCATCAGAAGGCTCCTCTCTTGGGGCGCGCCGGCCAAATCGGGCGCCTATTGGATTTCCGCCGGGCTCGCGTTACCGCTGGCGCGGACCGAAGATCGGGCCTCGTGCATGGCCAACGGTTGATAGGATCGGTCGGCTTTGGATACAGCAATGCCTATTGCTTGTTCGAGCTCTTGCGAGAACTTCTCGTCACTTCATGTCGGAAAATTGAAGATACAAAACACCGAGAAGTTCGTTTTGGATGAATTCGTTTCTTCTTCGTCGTCGACCTTCGAAAACATGGAGGCGAACCAACGAATCTGATTTTACGTTTAACCGAGTCGACCCCGTCATAAAAAAAGCAACAACCCGTCCGCCCTTTATCGCCACGGACATTAACATCCACCACTTTGTGACCCGCGTCCCAAAAGCTCAATAGAATTGAGAGCTGTAACTTTTCCGATTTGATCAGACAAAACTCTTCGTAGTTGCATTCTTGCTTGCCCGCATCGTTCAGGTCGCCAACGTCGAAGGCATAGGTGACCGTGTATCCGCCGGCAGACGCGCCGGCGCTCGATAGAAGAAAAAACATAAAGAGCAAGGCGTACATCGATCGTATTGAAAACACGACGTTCCTTAAAATACGTGCTGCGCCAGACCTGTGCGAGACGTTCGCGCTGGCATCGTTAAAGCCTTGATCAAGCCAAAGAATAGGTGCCACACGCATTGATAGAACAAAGCGGGAACAATGTCAATTCGCGCCTCGTCTGTCGCCGGTAATTTCAATGCTCTAGCGCAAGCAGATTGCGTCCGACGAAAGCTACCTAACGCTTGCTGGACTTTCTGGCGTTGTAGAGCGCCACCGCATCCCTGATGTCACCGGAGCTTGAAAGTCTGGCGTTCAAGGTTCGCAGATCCGCGTGCTCGCGCTCTCCCGGCGTGCGGGCCATGCCGGGCCGCTGCACCGGCGGGACAGGCCTCGCGGCTGCCGCGTCCCTGGCTTTCATCACCAGGCGATATTTTCCGGCATCATACATCATGCGCTGGAACACCGCGTTGCGCATCAGCGGTTCGCTGTTGAACAATCTGATCAGTTCAGCGGGCTCGACGCCGCTCGCCTTGGCAGAGGCAAAAATTTCGCTGGTCACGGCATGCTGGGTCGCTTTCGGCTCGCCCTTCAACATGGCCTCGAGGCGCGCGTCCTCGGCCTGTGCATAGCTCTGGAAATTCTGGCGCGCTGTTTCGGCCTGGTGGACGCTCTCCTGCCGCTGTTGTGCAAACAGCTGTTCGGTATTTGCAACCAGCGCCTGAACACGCGCGAATTTTTGCGGGTCCTGCCACGACATTTGCTCGAGCGCCGCGGGCATATTTTCCGGTGCAACGCTTGCCAATTCGGGAAACTGGCTGAGAAAACTCACCTGGGCAATTTGCGTTGCCGCGGCGAGTCCGTTGAGATAATCCTGCCGGCTCTGCTCTGCCTCCCCGATCCGCTCCTCGATGGCCGCGCGCACCTGCGGATGATTGATCACCTTCTCGATCTCGGGGTCGAGCCCCGTTGTCTTGGGATCGCCCAGTTCTCCCGGATCGTTCGCCGTCTTCCTGGGATCGGTGTCGTCGGTTTTGCCTTCGTCAATCTTGGCTTGCAACGGCTCAAAGCCGTAAAACTCGGCGGCGTCGGGATCCTTCGCTAGCGCCTCGGCCCGCAACGCATCGACCCGCGCCGCGAGCGCTGCCGATGTTTGGTTTTCCATGGCAGCGATATCGGCCGCGGCGGCACGGGCATAATCGCGCCCGGCGCGATCCAGCGTAACCGCCTCGTTCGCCGCCACCGGCTTGCCATTTGAGTCGATATATTGCCGCACCGTTACACCGTTGGGCGAACCGGCGCGCTGCTCGGCCGCTTCGCGCAATGAAGCGCTATCACTGCCGATCAATTCCGCCTTGTCCTCGTCATCCCGCTCCGGCATCGGTCGATAGCCTGCATTCGCAAGTTCAAAGGCGGCGCCGGTCAGCGCGGAATCATTTTCATCTGGCATTCTTTGATGCTCCGCTGGAATTGGTTCTGGAGTGCGCGGCAAAACTGCCAATCATTGCCACGGACGGTGACGCGGCTGGCGCGTCGATGGCGCCAGGTGGCCGGCTTCAATGCGGCGAACCACGCCCAATCGCGGGGATATTCGCGGTTCCAATTAAAGTCCGGAAATACTTCGATGCCGAAGTCTATGTGCGCGCCGCGGCGCGCCAACAAAACGACCTCTTATATTGGTGTCGCCGGGCGAGTGAACGATGAGACATCCTTTAAGCACCGCCATGCGACTTGCGCACGGAAGCCATCTCTCCTGCATCCGACGTAAACGAAACGAGGCCCGGATAGTCCGCCAGGTAGATCATCGCCCGACGGTCTCGCGAGAGGGAAGAAAACGTAATGGAGGACGTCACGATGATGGTGTGGCTCGCGTGCGCCGGCGCGCTGCCGATAGCTCCCCACCTATGGCTCGTCGGATTATTGCCTATCGTCTTGACGTTCTTGTCGGCCGGTTCAAGCCAGTCTTGCCGTTCGAACGTTTCGATCGTGGCAATGGTCCAGCCGGCCTCGACCCGTTCGGTTCCTGTCTTTCCCCGGCATTCGACTGCTTCAAGCGTGTAGGCCTCATAGGGACCGAACTTGAATTCCCTGGATCTGAATCCAAACGCCAGATCGGACTCTAGGTGCAAAATTACGAGGTCGAGTAGTCCCAAGTGCGGATATCTTACAAACGAGAATCCGGAAACTTTCTGTCCTCGAAGCCTGCTTAAAATCTCGTCATTCATTGGTTCGATCCCAGGAAATGAATCGTTTCATGTTCTTTTTCACCGTTCGCGGGAATATCGATGCGTGGGCCGCTGCCGGCATCGGGGCGCAAGCGAATTCCATTGGAGCCACGCCGCGTTTCGTCAGGCAAAATCTCAGATTGGCCGCCGGTCAGCCTATCAAACAATTCGTCCGGCGTGGGATCTATCCCGGCATATCCGTATTACTTCTTTTGCCTCCCGGACGAGCATTGTTGCCGATCAGTTTTTCTGGCAGCGGAGGTACCTGAGGTGGATTTTGCTTCTGGTTATTCAGGATGAGCCGACCCAGGCTGCCCAGCGCAGCGCCGCCCAGGATCGCCTGGCCTGCCGTCAGCCCTGCTCCCGCGGTACATCCGACAGGCCCGGCGCCGCAGAGTCCCATGGCGGCTTGCGCGTATTGCGATCCCGGTCGGACTGGATCCGGTGATGCATCGGAAGCCATTGGCTGCCCGTCACCCGTCGTAACTGCATCGCCGGTGTTGGCGGGATTTTGCCGGTTCGCCAGCGCTTGCGCGATCAAAGTTTGACCCACTTCCGGACTGACGGCCGCGAGCATCGCGTTTCGATCGCCGAGGACCGACCGCAATGCCTGGTATTGCGAATGCAAATCCGGCAGCTGCGGCGCAAACGGAGTCTTTCCGTTACCCGGCAAGTTTGGCCAGAGCAACGGCGCGAGCGCCGACATCCGCGGACCCGCCGGCGTCTGACCAAAACTCTCGCCCGGCTGATATTGACCTTGCTGCTGTTGCAGCGCCAGCAGGCGGCCCAGCAAGCCGCCGCCGTTGCCGAATTGATCCGGATCGAAATAGCCGTCGAACAGACCCATCAGGCAGCGCTATTCATTCTGCGGGAGGCTTCGGTAGCGGCGCGATAATCCACCGCCTTGTAACCGTTGATTTCGATCACTGCACCGGGCGCCGTTCTCTCCACGTCCTGCGCCATCAGTCCGATGTGATAGGCCGGTGCCCCCTTGTAGCGATAGCCATAAACCGGTGTGCCATCGAATAGCATTCCGACCATCGAGATATCCTCCTTCAAGCGCATATCAGATGGAATGCTGGTTATGCCCTTCAAGAGATTGCCGATACCGCTGGCGAGGGCTCCGAACTGCTGCGCGCCCGACATCTGCTGGGTGCCTTGCGAGCTGCCCGATGTCTGCGATCCAAGTCCTGCAATGGGAACACCGATCTGCGCGAGCAGCCCGAGATTTTGCGCCGGGATCTGCTGCGCCAATTGGGCCAGCGCCAATTGCTGTTGCGGGGCGTAGTTCTGGGCGTTGATCGCGTCCTGCGACGAGGTAACGCCCTGCAGCTGGTTGGCAAGGCCCTGTTGCGTCAGGCCCGCCAGCAACCCGCTTGTCGCGTTCTGCGCGCCATAGAGAGAATTGGCAGCATTCAACTGGTTGGCGACATCCTGGTTGTACTGTCCGGCGATCACGGGCGCCTCGCCTTGCGCGATGCCGCGCGCCAGGGTCTGCTGATTCATGCCGGACATTTCACGGCCGGCCGCGGCGAACTGCCCGTTCACCTGGTTGGTCGTGTCGCTCGCGATTTGATCGAGCTGCGCCTGCAGAGCGGGGTTGTTGCCGATCATTGAACCGTTGGCGTAAGGCGTGAGCTGGCTCTGCAGCGTGGAAAGGCCGCTTTGAAGATTGGGCGACTGCGCGGTCGCCCCTCCCCCATTCAACAGATTGCTGGCCAGGCTGCTGATCTGACCGGCGAAAGGATTGCCCCGGGCGGCATTCTGCGAGAGCTGGCTGATCGCGTTGCTCTCTGTCGGGTTCAATCCGCTGTTTTGAACGAGCGGGCCGAGCTGCCCGAGGACGCCCTGCAGCATCGGCTGCGCCGCTTGCCATGGCGCGGTCTGCGATTGCTGTGTTTGCGAGGTGGTCGATGTTCCGCCCATTGGCTTATGGTCCTTCTTGATCAGATTGAGTTCGCATTTTCGATCGAGCGTGCAGACGCAACTGCGCCGGAGGATACGGGCGCATGTCCTGTCTCGGCAGCTCGCGTGAGATTCGATCTGTCTTCGCTTAATGCAGAGGTCGATTGACTATCGACGCGGGCTGAAGATCGCCGGCGGAAACGGCCATTGCGGCATCGGCTTGCCGCTAACGAGACCGAGCGGCGCGCCCCGCTGCGGCGACGTGATTTGCGTCGGATTGCGATTGGCAAAAGCGGAGCTGACGGTACGGCTCAACATCCGCGAATCGACATTCGGTGTGGCTGCATCAAGCACATTGACGGCTTGCGGATTCTGTTCAGCATCCTGCGGCGAAGCCGCGTACATCTGCATGGTGTCCGGATCAAACGCGGTTTCAGCGCCGGGCCGAACCTGGCCTTGCCGCATCGCGGCAAGCAGCAAGCCGAGCAAGCCGCCAGGCTCGCCGTCTGCTTGCCTCGAAGCATTCTCCGTGACAACGAACTTCCCGCCGGGATAGTTGGACGGATTTTCGTTTGGCGGATCGATGTAGTGGGGGTCACCCCAGGGATTATCAGGGTTAGGCTGCGGAAAAATTGGTGGAACTTCGGGCAGCTTGGAGCGGGGCGCGGGCGGCGCTTGCAGATCCAATTTGTTCGGTATTGCTGGATCATCCAGTTGCAGGTTGCGCGGCTGAAAAAGATAATCTCTCAATGAATAAACCATGTGTCTTCTCACGGTTGGTTTGACGGCTTTTTTTATATTCAGCTCGCTCGCAGGCTATGCAGTTTCAATTCTTCAGTGTCTCCGTTCGACCCGCGGCGGCGCCCTGGATGATGGTCAATCAAAGATACGGTTTCAGAATCTTGGCGACGTTACGGATCGTAGATGATGCGGTGGTTGAAACCTAATCGCGCTGCGATGGCATCTACCTCGTCTTGATCTTTCGGGTATGCCTCGTAAACAATTTTCGTTTTGATTGTGCTGGCGTGATGCCTCGGGTTCCAGGTCCAAAAAACATCTGGATATGCACCCGTTCCCTCAAACATGCTTTTGAGGATCTTTCTGACGGTGAAGCTTTCAGGAGGCCATTCAAACTCGGGGGCAACAATCCTCGCTGGGTAAAATCCGTCATTCAGATGCTGGAATTCTTTGTAACCGCTTTGATATTCAGGGGGAGCATCGGAACATGGCGATTTCTCAAGGCGTTTGGGACCGTCATCTTTCGGCACTTCCAGTGAAGGGCAATAGAATGAGCTGCTCGTATGATGCCATGCAACAAGGGAATCCCTCATGATGAACGTCTCCACTGATGCGATCAGAAGGTAACTGGCACAAGCAGAGACGCAATAATCATAGACAACGACGGTTGCGCGCCGGTCTCGAAGCGATTCAGCAAGAGCGACGGCGATGACTGGACTACCGCCGTAGCTTCGAACCACGAAAAGACCGCCTTCTTCGAGCTCTTTGGTTAAGGAAACATCCTGTCCAGGCAAAATCTCGCCATCAAAACACAGGACTCGCTTGTCGAGCTCGAGCGCCATCGGGCGCTTCATAACGCTGCGGCAATACTCGACGGCGCGGGCGTAGAGAGCGAAGTCGGGTTGCTCGGCGCGCGAGTTTTGTGAACCCCAACCAACAAAGGCCAATGCGCAGAAAGCCGCAAACCGTGCGAAGCGCCAAATCGAGGAGCGAGGTCTGATCGAGGCATGCGCATAAT
Source organism: uncultured Pseudomonadota bacterium (assembly GCA_963729395.1). GTDB lineage: Bacteria > Pseudomonadota > Alphaproteobacteria > Rhizobiales > Xanthobacteraceae > Bradyrhizobium. The sequence continues at coordinate 126,685 of CAVSOS010000010.1, forward strand.
GCGCGCCGCCGCACCGCCGACGATCAACGCGAGCGAGATGACACGACTCGATCTGTCCGGACTTCTGGCAGGACATCGCTAACGCTCACACCATACACTACTGGTTGCATAGAACAAAACAAGAACAATGTCAACCAACCTGCGCGGGCGCGAACGGCGGTACCAATCCGACGATGCAATCTTTATCCGTTGCGTAGCTCATTGAGCTCCGGATGATCCGAGTAAATCGAGTCATAAAGTAGAGCGTCCACGGCAGCGATGATATCGCCTATCGATTTTCTGATCGTGGCGAATTCTTCCAGCGCAGAGACCTCTTGCGTCAGAACAAGCGCCGAGGACAGCTTCCTCATTGCCAGCTCCATGTGAGCTTTAAATTGCGTCGCAGACTTTTTGTTCATTCCAGACACCCCATGCGGACCGGATCGCATTCGGCCGCTTAGCCGGATCGCAAAGAATATCACACTCCCTCTTCTGGATATTCCCATTCCGGAGGCTCGTCCGCATCGGAGTCTCCTGCTCGCTTCGGACGGAATTCATTATAGCGGGCGAGAACATCCTCTGCGATAAGCCCTGGAGGAGCGCGATCGACGAAATCGCGCTCGCGTCCGATATCAGGAACGCCTTTTGCGACCTGCAGCGCCATGATCTCTTCCAGCACTTGGGACAATTCTTCGCCCCGGCCCAACTGCAAAAGCATCCGTGCCTTGTCGCCAAGCGCCTCTCTCCGGAAAAAGCCAGTGCGATGGGCCCGCTCCAGGGCCAGATTGATCCATCTCAACGCTCCTTCCGGATCCTCCTCGAAATAAAGGTAATGCGTTGCCTTACTGATCGGAACACGAACGTCGTCCGGGTAGCGCTCGATCATCTCGTCCATAAGCGCTAGCGCTTCGTCATCCCGTTCAGCGCGAACCAAAAGATGCTTCAACTCAAGGGCCAAGGTGTATTGATCTTCACTATCGCTTCTGCGCATACGCGCCGAAACCTTGGCGATCGCTTTGCTGAGGGGAAACTTACGTTCCACCTCATGGCACCATTCATAGAGTTCAATCAATGGATCGCGAGAACTCACGGCAACTTCCTGTCGGTTCAACTGCAGCACATCCTAGGCATTGGAGCTACTTCGTTGGCTCCAGGACAGGCTTTCTGTTTCCGAGTAGGCACAGTCGACAATTGAACAAAACAAGAACACTGTCAAGCCTAGCCGAATATGGATGCGCGACAACGGCTTCCTTCAGAGATCAGAGAAAACAAATTTTCCCAGATAACAAGGATTCGTCTCTTGGATCAGCGCTTCCGTTTCGGCGTTCGTTTCGGTTTCCATACGTTGTAATCGACCGGATTACCACCGCAGCGTTCCGTTAGTTGACCCCGCATACAATCCTCAAAAGTATATGGTCCCTTCCAATTTTCCGGCTTTGCGCCGGCGCCGATTTTCCAATTACTAGCGCTGGACTTGGCACAATCGTTGGTGGCGACTCGACGTTCCTCTTCGCAACCGTCATCGCCGTCATCTCCACCCCCGCCTGTTTGGCCAGAAGCACCCTTTCCCCCGCCACCGCTGGAGTTTTCTGGCGAAATTTTCTGATCCAACGGCTCGAACCTCCGTTCCGATCGAATCAGAACGGAGGTTCGATTTCTTTTTTTGACGCGTTTTCTTCACGCGAACCGGTATCCACCCCGGATCAAGTCCGGGGCAGGCTTTCGCTGGAAAACGCTTTGAGGGGTTCGGACGACGAGCCGCGGGGACGCGTCTGGCGGCAAAGCGCTGACTGGGAGGGTGAATGCGCCCGTGAATACGGATCGCCGTCCGATTCAAAAAGCCCGCGACCGGTTTTCCGGCGCGGGCTTAATTCTTGCGATGGTCGATATATGCAGGTGATTTGCCCGACATGGCAAGTTTTTTCTTGGCAAGTTTTTTCTTGGGTCAGCGGCGACAGCGCGGCGGATTTATGAGAGGCTGCGCCGTTGCGTGCGACTCAATGGTCATTCTGCATGGGGGGCGTCTGATGTATTTCGTGGCCGCAGTGCTGGCTGTGCTGACAGGTCTGTTCTATGCCGCCGGCAACAATGAAATCGGCAGCCTGGGCGTGCAGATGTGCCAATACGGCAGCACATTTTGCGATCATCCGTCCTATGTTTTGGCTGGCGCCATCCTTGCGGGGCTATGGGCCATGTTTGTCAGCATCCGCTGAGGCGATCCGGGCCGGGCTAGCAGAACTTCGTGCGAAGTGATTTTTGTTGTTCGCAGGATCCGAATTCTTCGAAAGATTCGCTCTATTCGAAAAGAGCGCGTTGTTCGCATAATCGGTATTCATTGAATGTGCCTGATCCTGGAAATTCTCTCGTAAATCGCGGCGAGAGTGAAAGAGCGCGCGGCCTTTCCGGCCCCGATTTCAAATCGCGCTTCAATCGCCGGACTCAATGGCATTGGTCGGGGTCGGCCGGTCCGTTATCTGCTGGCCAAACAGGCTGCCGATGAGTTCGACCGCGGTGCGCGCGGTACGGCCCCGCTCGTCGAGGAACGGGTTGAGTTCCACGACATCGACGGATTGAACCAGCCCGCAATCATGCAGCATCTCCAACACGAGATGCGCCTCGCGATAGGTCGCGCCGCCCGGCACCGTGGTGCCAACGCCGGGCGCCAGACCCGGGTCGAGAAAATCGACGTCAAAACTGACATGCAGCACGCCGCCGCGGGCCCGCACCTTGTCGATCACGCGGCGGATCAGCACCCCGACCCCGAACTCGTCGATCTGCCGCATGTCGGCAACGCTGATGCGGCGATCTCGCAGCAAATCCTTTTCCAGTCTGTCGATCGAACGTACGCCGAATAATTCCAGTTGATCGGGTTTGATCGACGCGCGCGGTTCTTCACCCAAAAGCCGGTCCAGCCCCGGCTCGCCGCACAGGAATGCCGCCGACATGCCGTGCATGTTGCCGGACTGCGTTGTCGCCGGCGTGTTGTAGTCGGCATGCGCGTCCAGCCACAGGACGAAAAGCTCGCGGCCAGCTTCGCGCCAATGGCGGGCCATGCCATTCACCGAACCCATCGAAAGAGTGTGGTCGCCGCCGAGAAAGATCGGGATTGCGCCGGATCGTGCCAGCTCGTAGGCCCGCGCACTCAATTTCCGGGTCCAGCGCTGGATCTCCCGGTAGTGCTTCGCATTGTCGGGCGGAAGGTCAGCCAGTTCGGCCGCCCCATCGATCGATATGTCTCCGTGATCTCTTACTTCACACGCCAGTCCGTCGAGTACGGTCAGAAGACCCGCCGTTCGCAATGCCGCCGGTCCCATCAAGGTTCCGCGTTGCGACGCGCCGATATCGATGGGCGCGCCGAGCAGCGCAATTCGGCGCGCCGTATCCGATTTGATGGTGTCGTTCACAACAGCCCCTTTGATGAATGATCGGCCCGGTCGCAAATGACGGTGCTCGTTCAGGGTTGCAAGGACGATACATAGGCCGCGAGCGCGATCATGTCGTCATGCGATAGTTTTTCCACGACCGGCATCATCAGCGCGCCTGCGCTCCCGTTCCGCGCGTGCTGCTCGAAATTATATATCTGCCGGACGATGTAGCTCGGCGAGCGTCCGGCGATTCTGGGAATGGCGCCGATCCCGTTGAGGCCCGGGCCGTGGCATCCGGCGCAAGGGATCGTTGTGCCCGATCCACCGGTTTTCGCCAGCGCTTCGCCCCGGGCAATGCTTCCGGTCGGAACATAGGCCGTGAACCGCGAACGCGAAGTCACGATGCTCGAATTGCTCGACATCCACCGGAACCTCGACAATGCGCCGACCAATCGGCTCGGTGCCGCCATTTGCCACGGTCGTGTAAAAAAAGCGCGCAATCTGCGTCACCGGGACCGTATCGGTCTCGACGACCTTGATGATCGGCTTCGGTTTCAGCGCGGAAAAATAAGCCGCTGCGGCCCGCACCTCGGCATCGGTGGCGGCTTTGGCGATCGCGATCATCGTCAGGACCGGACCTTGCTGCGGACCCGCGAATTTCCTGGCGCCGCTTTTGAAATCGGCCATCTGCTGGGCGATATAGGCGGCGGAAAGACCGGCAAGGCTCGCATTCTCCGGACCGCCGGTCCCTTCGGCACGATGAAAGGAGCCGCAGGCCCGCACATCGGGCCGCCGGCCGCGCGCGACGATATCGGGCATAGGCGCGTGATCGCCGGGATGCCAGTCCGGCGCGAAGAAGAGATCGCGCTCTTGCGTGACCGTGAAGATGGCGGTGCTGTCGGGAACGTGCGTTGCGCGGCCGTCGTCAGGCGGGGCTTTAAAATCCGGAGCCCACGGATAGGCCCAGGCTGGAAATAAATCGGCCACTGGCGCGGCGGGCGCGGAATCCGGACCGGACTTTTGCGCGATGGCGGCGCCGCAACCGATGACGCCAAATATCGCCAGCGCTCCCAGGGCCGAGGCCACCGGCTTGTTCATGGCGTGTCCCAATCGCGGGATGGCGCAAAATATCGCCGGTCTCTCCGGCAGCTTTTTCCACATGATCGGATTCTAGTCGGATCTTGCCTGCTAGACTAGATCGAAACCTGGCGCCCGATCTCGACGACCTGATCGTTCGGCAGGCTAAAGAAGTCACTGACATGGACGGCGTTGCGCTCCATCGCGGCGAAGATCCCTCCTGCCATTTAGGCAAGCCCAAGCCATCCTCGCGGCCGATCACGGTTTCATGGCCGACATAATACGTGACGTCGGCGAGATCGATCGTGCACCCCAGCGATTTGCTGGCGGTGAGGAGTTCTGGAATATGGGGCCGCTCCATGAAGCCGAAACGCGCTTCTGCGCGCCAGAAATTCTTCGCAACTTCCTCGATTACGATGCGGTTCCCGGACGTCACCCACGGCACCGACAGGATTTCGACGCGCAGCACGAACAGATGCTCATGCAGCGCGCGGTTATGCTTGACGTGCCAAACCATCACCGGCGGCGTGTCCTTCTCGGTCCGGGTCATGAACACGGCGGTGCCGGGAACGCGAGGGATGCCTTTCGCTTCAACGTCCTTCATGAATTCCGGGACCGGAATCAGGGCTTCGTGCATTCGCAGCCAGCACCGCCGCCGCTCCACGGTGCCAGACCCACATCAGGCCGTAAACGGAAATGGCGAGGATCAGCGGAACATATCCACCCTCCGCGATCTTGGTGAGATTGGCGAGGAAGAAAGCGCTGTCGATGACCAGAAAACAGGCGGCGACCGAACCGGCAGCCAATATGCTCCAGCCCCAGATCTCGCGCATCGCAATGAAAAGCAGCGCCGACGTCATCAGCATCGTCAGCGAAACGGCGATGCCGTAGGCGGCCGCCAGATTATCGGATTTGCCAAATCCGATGGTCAGGCCGACGGTCACGATCATCAGCAGCCAATTGACGATGCCGACGTAGATCTGCCCGTAACCCTCCGACGAGGTCTGCTTGATGCGCAGTCGCGGCAGCCAGCCGAGCTGGATCGCCTGCCGCGTCATCGAGAACGCGCCGGTGATGATCGATTGGCTGGCGATGATGGTCGCCACGGTCGCCAGCACGATCAGTGGTATCAGCAGCGGCCCGGGACAGAGCCGAAAGAAGATATTGCCGTCGGTCGGCGCGCCCTCGAGCACTATGCGCCGCCTGCCCGGCATAGTTCAGGATCAGGCTTGGAAAGACGACCGCAAACCAGGCCAGCCTGATCGGCCCCTTGCCGAAATGGCCCATATCGGCATAGAGCGCCTCGGCGCCGGTGACGCAGAGAAACACCGCGCCCAGCACCAGAAAGCCGGTCAACGCCATGTGAGAACAGATAGGAAAAGCCATAGACGGGATTGAGCGCGGCAAACACCGAAGGATGCTGCACGATGCCCCAGATTCCCATCAGTGCGATCGACGGCGAACCAGAACAACATGATCGGGCCGAAGAAGTGACCGATCGTCGCCGTCCCCTGTGACTGGATCGCGAACAGCGCGAGCAGGATCACGACCGCGGCGGGAACGACATAGGGCTGCAGTGCGGGTGTCGCCATGTTCAGGCCCTCCAGCGCCGACAGCACCGAAATCGCCGGCGTAATCGCGCCGTCGCCGTAAATCAGAGCCGCTCCGAACAGGCCGACGGCCACGATGGTCGGCCGCTGCTGCTTCTTCACGCCCAACAGCGCCATCAGGGCCAGGATGCCGCCCTCGCCGTCATTGTCGACGCGCATGGCGAATGAGACATATTTCACGGAAGTGATGATGAAGAGAGTCCAGAGCACCAGCGAAAGCGCGCCCAGAACGGTTGCGGCCTCTGACGGGGCCGCGGCGGTGCCGAGGATGGTCTTGAAGGTATAAAGCGGACTGGTCCCGATATCGCCGAACACGATACCCAACGCCGATAGACCCAGGATGGACAGCTTGCCCTGCGGCGCCTGCTGCTTCACTTCGCCGACATCCGCCGTTCGATTTTCGCTCAATGTGCCGTCCGCCGCAGAAAACTGACCGTATAAATTATTGCCCTGGATTGCGACATCCAAACGACTGGCGGCTCGCTACCGCTTCCCCGGCGCCGTTTCGCGCATCATCATCATGGCGATCAGTCCGACCGTGCCCGCAAACAGCATGTACCAGGCCGGCGCCAACGCATTGCCGGTCGCGTGAATGAGCCAGGTGACGACCAGTTGCGCAGTGCCGCCGAAAGTGGCGATGGCAACGGCATAGATCGTCGCCAGCGTGCCGCCACGGATGTTCTTGGGCAGGCCTTCGGTCAACGCCACATAGAAAGCGGTGTACGGAATGCTGCCAATCAGGGAAAGCACTCCGAAGCCACCCAGCAAGGCCCACGGGCTGCGCGTTTCCACGATCCACAGGAAGACCGGGTAGGTCAGCAACAGCGCGACAAGCTGCGGCCACACCATCACCGGCCATCGCCCAAGGCGGTCTGCCAGAAAGCCACCGCAGAGTGCGCCGACGATACCCAGACCGTTGCTGACAACCGTGGTGGCAAAGGCGAGATCGGTCCCGACATGCAACGTATTCTTGGCATAGGTGGTCATGTATTGGGTGACGTAGGTGATGATGGTGCCACTCGCGAGCACGAGCAACGCCAGAACGATAATTCGCGCATGGGCGCGCACCGCACCGAGCGGCTTGCTGCCGGTCGGCGCCAGGGCTGTATCGGTCTCGCGCAGATGTATCGTCTCCGGCAAACCGGTGCGCAGCCACAGACCGAAGGGCAGGCAGATCGCGCCAATCAGAAAGGCGATGCGCCAGCCATAGGATTCGAGCGCCGCGCTGCTCATCAACTCCGAAAGCATGAAGCCGACCAGCGCGCCGGTGGTTGCGGCGATTTGCTGGCTCACGGGCTGCCACGAAACCGCAAGCCCTCGCCTGCCGGGCGCGGCCGCTTCCATCAGATAGGCCGTGGTGGGCCCGACTTCGCCGCCGAGCGAAAACCCCTGAACCATGCGCGCGACAATCGCGATGATCGGCGCAGCGATGCCGATGGATTCGTAGGAGGGCGTCAGCGCCAATACGATGATGGCAGACCCCATCATCACAAAGCTCAGGATCATCGCCGGCCGACGCCCCGCGCGGTCCGAATAGGACCCGATCACCAATCCGCCAATCGGCCGGGTAATGAAGCCAGCCCCAAACGTCGCCAGCGACAGCATCAGGCTGGCATACCGGCTGTCTGTGGGGAAAAATGTGCGGCCAATCTGGATGGCAAAAAAGCTGTAGGTAATGAAGTCGTAGAACTCGAGCATGTTGCCGATGGTAACGGCAAGGGTGCCGCGACTGACGAGACCGCCGCGGCCCACAACAGCCGGCGGATCCGGTTCGGCGGCCTGCTCCCGCAAGACTTGTTCTGTCATCTATCTCACTTGTTTGACCGTTGCCTGTCTTCGGCGCGCAATCCGAAGCGTCGCTTCTGCGGCAACAGTGGCACGAATCCTCCGTTCCACCAATCGTCAAACGAAGCGCGAACGTTTAGCAAAACGGGTTTACCCTAGCGATCGGACGGCAACTCGCTGGCAGCGCAGTTCTTGCGATGCGCCAGCATGCAATCCTCCTGGCTCGAGATATCCACCAGCTTGTTCAGGAACAGATAGCCAAGCACCAGCGCCACCACGAGGGCCGCCAGAAATATGGCCAGCAGACGATCGGGGATCGGTCGCGAATCATAGCCGCGATGTGCCGGGTCGCCCGATGGCGCCGAAGGGCCGCGTTTATCTTTCATCGGCCCTGCCCCGCCTTTGAGGTCTTGACGGCGCATTGACGAAGCCGCGCCCTAGACCAATCCCAATTCAGCCGGATGGACGCCGGCAAAAATGCTCTGAATGCTTGCCGGTTCCAGCCCGAACATACGCTGGAACAGCCCTGCGAACATCGCACGATAATCGGTCAAAACGGGATAGTCCCGGTTTTGAAAAAGGTTGGCCTGGTCGACCTTGACCTGCTCGCCGAGGATGCGGCCGCCGTTGATTCCGCCGCCCATCACCCAGTAGACGCTGCCATGGCCATGATCGGTGCCGCGGTCGCCGTTCTCCCGGAAGGTGCGTCCGAACTCGGAGATCACTACCACCACGGTATCCCGCCATCCCGCAGGGCCTATTTCTTCGGAAAAACCGGCCAGCGCGCGGCCGAGTTCGCCGAGGCGATCAGCGAGATAGCCGGTGGCTCCGCCCTGATTGACATGGGTGTCCCAGCCGCCGACATCGACAAAGCCGAGGTTGAACTGCTCGCGCATCAGCCGGCCGATGCGGCGCGCCGATAATTCGAAGCCGCGCGGCGACACCGCGCCACGATTGGCCGCGGTCATTTCCTCCGAGATCGAGCGGTAGACGTCGTCCCGGATTCTAAATCCTTCCGATACCGAGGAAGCCAGATCGCTTTGCGCGTACATATTCTTGATGAGCAGGGCCTGACGATCGTCGACGCCCGGCTTGCCCACGCTATTGAGCCCGATATTCGGAATCTGGGACTTGCCGCGAAAGATCAGCGGAAGCTGGTCGGTAAAGGAGATCGGCTTGGCGCGCGCCAGCTCGGTGGCGAGCCTGCTCATGAAGCCCGAGCGATAGTCGCGGGAGCCGCGGGTCGACTGGCCGAGTTCGATCGTATCCTGGGTCTCGAAGTGGCTCCGCGTCAGATCGTCGGACGTGCCGGCAAATGGCACAAACGCGATCTCCCGCTTGGCCCAAAGCGGATAGATGCTGTCCCGCAATGCCGGGTGCAGGCCCCAATCGGCGCCCAGCGACAATGCGGAATTCGGATTGCCGGCGTCAGGCTTGGCAATGCCCAGCGTTGGCCGCGAATTATGGTAGAAGTCGCTGGACACCGGCACAACGACGTTGGCGGCATCGTAAGCGCCACGCAGAAACACCACCAGCAGCCGGGCATCGGTTGCGGGTGCAGCCCAGACGCGGCCGGCCACGGTCAGGGGGGCTACTGCGGCAAAGGCCTTGATCAGGTCACGGCGATTCATGGTGCGATCCTGTTGCTTACGTTTAGCGCATGAACTCGGGCGACGACAGAAACAGCGTATTCCAATCCTGCGGCGAGATCGCCTGATCGAGCGCGGCGAGCGTTGTCGAACCCAGGGTCTGCCGCAGTCCGTTGAAGTAGAGCGAGTTCTGAATCAGCGGGAATGCCGGCTGATCGACCGCATTCGGTCCTTCCGGCTTGAACAGGCCCGAAGAGCCTGAACCGATTTGCCGCGCAATCTCGAAACGCAGCATCATCTGTCCCGGCCCGTTCCAGGATGCGGAGGTCATCGCATAGCCGTCCGGCGTCTCATGATTGAACAATCCTTCGCCAAGACGGTTCAGCCAGTTCTGGATCGGCACCGTATTCAGGATCACCTTGTCGTCGTAAGCGAGGCGAACCGCCGAGAACACGTATCGCACCGGATCCTTGAATTTCGAACCGGACTTCAGCGACGCGGCGAACTCCGGCGCATGCACCATGGTGGAAAGCACCGCGGATATATCGCCGTCCGTCGTCTTGAAGGTTTGCGCCATCCGCTGCACCAGCGGCTCCGGCGGATTTTCCGAGATAAAATACGTCGCGATCTGCCTGGCCAGATGCGTCGCGGTCGCCGGATGGCGAACCAGGATATCGACCGCCTCGTCGACCTCCGCCAGCCCGCGTCCCTTGATCACATGGCCCAGGAAAGTCTTGTCGCCATAATCATGCCGGGCGGGATTGAATTCGAATGCGCCCTCGCGCACGAGCTGCGATTGCAACTCCGGCTTGAGCTTGGGATCTTCCGGCTTCAGATCGATTCCGAGGCCCGTCAAAATGCGCGCCAGTGCCTCGACATCCGACTGCGTGTAACCCGAGCCGACCCCCATGGTGTGCAATTCCATGATCTCGCGGGCATAGTTTTCGTTGATATGTCCGGCGGCATTGTCGAGATAGCGCAGCATCGCCGGATGATACAGTGTGGCGGAAAGCAGATCGTGGAACTTGCCGAGCGCAAAGGGGCGGATGGCGCGGCTCTCATAGTCCCCGACCAGGATGCGGATGTTCGCCTTGTTTTGATGCACGTTGAAATGGTTGAACCAGAACCATGTCATGCGTTCGCGCAATTGATCCGGCGCGTAGAGCGCGCGCAGGATGCTGCGCGCCGCCGCCTGTCTCCCACGATCGTTCATGGCCTGCTGATAAGCCCGCTGCGCGGCCTTCTTCTGCTCGGGATCGGTGATCTGGTTGGCAGCCTTGCCCTGCTGATCGAACGCCACCGCGATGTCGAACGGAAACTTGTGAACATCCGGCATGGCCTCGATCTGCTTTTGAGCCGCATCGGGCAAAGCGACATCGGCGGTCGGATGCAGTTGTTCGCCAAGCCAATGTTCGACACCGACGGCCTGCAGATGCGCGGCACTTGAGGCATTGATACCCCAGGTCAGCCGATCGAGCAGCATCATGTCGTGGAGGTTCAACTCACCCGCTTGCGCGGTAGTAATGCCGAGGAATCCGGCGACCATGACGAGCGCTATATGGCCCAGCGCGGCCGCCGACCAGCCGCGGCAGGATGGATTCGAGATATCCGGTTCGCTCATCAATTCGACCAATCCTGTAAATTCACCAATCTTGCAAATTTACCAATTCGGGAATCGTCTCGTGCGCTGCCGTCCGGGGTCCGGATTCGAAAGTGTTCGACCCCAACTCGCCCAAGCTCTTACCTCTTGATCCCTGCCGATCAGTCTGACCGAGAGCGCATGAATATGTACTGAACGAAATACATATAAATGATGGCGGACACGCCTGTTCCAACTGCGAACAGCGACGTGCCCGTTACGTCAGCAACCCGGTTGCGTCAGCAACCCGTCACACACGCCGGATTTTTAATGTCGGGCCGTGGGTCGTCGGTGAACATGCCTCGGTTCGGCATCTTGATCGCGCTCAGCGTGCGGGCGTCGAGCGTCGCGTCGATCGGAAGCAGGCCGTTCAAATGAAGGATATAGGCGGAGACCGCATAGACGTCGTCGTTGCCGAGCGATTGCGGCGCGTTCTGCGGCATGGCGCGGCGAATATAATCGAACAGTGTCGGGGCATAGGGCCAGTAGCTGCCGACGGTCTTGATCGGCTTTGACGTCGCAATGGTGCCCTGGCCACCGACCAGGCGGTCGCCGACGCCGCCCTCGCCCTTCGCGCCATGGCAGGCCACGCATTGCTGGTCGAACACCTCCTGGCCATGGGCGACGGTGCCGCTTCCTGGCGGCAGGTTCGCACCGTCGCGACCAATGTCGATATTCCAGCCGGCAATCTCCGCGGCCGTCGCAGGTTGCCCGATGCCGTAGGGGCTCTGGGCGCAGGCCGGCGCCGGCAACCCCAGCGCAACCGCGATCAAGGTGGCCCAACCGAGTTTAAGCATTCGCATTGGTAACCTGCCCCTGCGCATCGATGCGCCACGGCTAAATCGCATTGTTGTGGTAGATCGAGTTCTCGCCGCGAACCGCCAGCAACTCCGAAAATGTCGGCTGCACGTAATCGGTCTCATCGACCGCGCGGCTCTGGATCACGGCGGGCTGACCGTCCCAATGCCACGGCACCCGAAAGCGGGTCAAGGCGCGCGTCAGAATCGGCTCCTGCAGTTTGGCGACTTGCCAGTTCTTGCCGCCATCGACCGAGACATCGACACGCTTGATCTTGCCATGCCCGCTCCAGGCAATGCCGGTAATTTCGTGGAAGCCGGTCGTGTTCAGCTTCTGCCCGCCCGAAGGCCGGGTGATGATGGACTTCGCCTCCATGTAGAATGTGAATTCCCGCGCGGTGCCATCCGGCATCAGGTCGGTGTATTTCGATGTTTCTTCCCGGGAATAGACCGGCTCGGCGACGGCCTTCAGGCGACGCAGCCATTTCACGTTCATGTTGCCTTCGAAGCCGGGCAGCAGCAGCCGAAGCGGATAGCCCTGCTGCGGGCGCAACCGCTCGCCGTTCTGGCTGTAAACCAGCATCGCATCATCAAGACACTTGTCGATCGGAACACTGCGCGTCAACGCCGCAGCATCGGCGCCTTCGGCCACAAGCCATTTGGCTTCAGGGCGCAGTCCCGCTTCCTGCAAAACAAGCTTCAGGCTGACCCCGGTCCACTCCGCGCAGCTCAGCAGCCCGACAAGGTCGGAGGCGGTCTTGCCGTAAGGCTTGGTGTACACCGGGTTGCCGGAACATTCGAGGAAGTGGATCCGGGACTCCGATGGAAAGCGTCGGACGTCGTCCATCGTGAAGATCAAAGGCCTGTCCACCAATCCATGCAGCATCAGCCGATGCTGCTCCGGATCGATCGCGGGAACCCCGCCGTGATGGCGTTCGTAGAACAGTCCGTTCGGCGTGATGATGCCATCGATATCCTGCAGCGGGGTCCGCCCCGAAGCGGATATATATTGCTTCAGTTTTTTCGAGATGTTCTTGACGACGTTCTTCTCGAACAGCGAAGGCATCCCATAGAGCTGGCTTCCCATGGGATCGCCGGGCGCCTTCATCCATTCCGGGACGCTCGGCGGCAAATTGTCGGTGTTGGTCTTCGCCGTCTCCGCAACAGCCTGCTGCGCGGCGCCCCCGCTCGCCAGCGCGCCGCCTAGCAGGGCGCTACCCTTCCCCAATATCTGCCGGCGCGACAAGCCGCGCTTTTTATCATCTGCCTGAGCTGCACCTTTCGGTGATTTGGGTGCCATTTATCCTCCGCTCTTTTTTTCTTCGGTCTCCATTTTTGGGCCGCCATTTTTGCTTGGGTCGCTATGGCTTCCGGGCGCGCTTGCAGCGTTATGAGGCCGACAGGCATTTGGCCATATTCTTACCGTTCACTCAATGTCCGCATCGGGCCAAAAAACAAGACGTGATATCGCTTGAAATGGAATGGGCGGCTTGTTGAAAGCACCGGCAGAACAGAACAGGCGCGTGCAAATCGTCACCAGGGAAAAACAGAATGCGAACTGACATGACGGCATCGCTGAGCAAGGTTCCCGAGGTCACGCTCGCGTTCTGGATCGTCAAAATCGCCGCAACCACGCTGGGCGAGACCGCCGGCGATACCCTCTCGATGACGCTGCAATGGGGTTACCTGGCCAGCACCGCGCTGTTCGTGGTGGCGCTCGTGGTGCTGGTCGGCTTTCAGATCGCGGCCAGCAGATTTCGCCCGTTCCTGTATTGGGCGACGATCATCGCATCCACGACCTTCGGCACCACGATGGCCGATTTTGCGGACCGCTCACTAGGCATCGGCTATGCCGGCGGCTCGTCCATTCTGCTGCTGTGCCTGGCGGCCACCCTCGGTCTTTGGTACTGGTCGGTCGGCTCCATCGCGGTCGACACGGTCAATACGCCGAAAGTGGAGGCCTTCTATTGGGCGGCCATCACCTTCTCGCAGACGCTGGGAACGGCACTCGGTGACTGGACGGCCGATTCGACCGACCTTGGATACGAAGGCGGAGCGATGGTATTTGGCGTCGCATTGGCGGTTCTCGCGGCGGCCTATTACTGGACCCATGTGTCGCGCGTCACGCTGTTCTGGGCGGCATTCATTCTGACCCGGCCGCTGGGAGCGACCGTCGGCGATTTCCTCGACAAACCCGTCAGCGATGGCGGCCTTGCCTTGAGCCGCCCGCTGGCTTCGGCGGTCCTCGCGGTCTTTATCCTCGGCTGTCTGCTGGTTCTGCCGCAACGGGCCGGCTCGCATCCGGCCCGATAAGCTGCCGGATTGTCGGTACGTGATGCACTGAACCATTAAGGATGCAGTGCAATACTTTCCTAAATTTAATTCGGCGCCAGCGGCGCGGGCCTCGACCAAAGAATGGCTCGACACCATTTATTGAATCAAACACGATCACCATCGGGATGGAAACGATGAAGAGGGCAGTCGCCATTTTGGCCTGCGTTTGCGCCGTGATGGGCGGCCTCTATATTTCCGCCAGCAAATGGGCCATCCGGCACGAAACGCTGAACCTGTTTGACGCCGCGCGGCAACGGCCGGTCGCCGTGGACGTCGCCGTGCGCCGCGACTACGAGATGAAAGCGGACGCCGGTTACTGGAAGCTTCCGGTCGCCGTCATCAGCAACGGCAACACCGTCAAGAACACCGAGTATTCCTTCCTGGCCAACGTCTTTGCGGCAAGAGGATATCTCGTCGCCAGCATTCAGCAGGATCTTCCGACCGACCCGCCGTTAATGACCAAGGTCGGATTGCCTTACGTCGGAAGGAAGGGCGTGTATGAGCGCGGCGAAGCCAACATCCTGTTTGTGGTCGGGCAGTTGAAAAAGCTGCAGCCGAACGCCAACTACGACCACCTGACGCTGGTCGGACATTCCAATGGCGGAGACATTTCCATGTACTTCGCCAAACAGCATCCTGAACTGGTATCGAAAGTCATCACACTCGATAATCTGCGGGTCCCGTTCGTGCTCAGCGACAAATTGAAGATCCTGTCGTTCCGCTCAAAGGACCCGAATTTCAAAACCGATCCCGGCGTGCTGCCGACCCCGCAGGAGGCAAGGGAGGGCGATATCGACATCGTCAAGACCAACGCCCAACATACCGACATGAGCGACCGGGGCCCGGATTCGGTGAAGGAGAAGATTCAGGCGACGCTCGATCATTTTCTGAACGATAGTGCGAGCAGCGAGCTATCGGCGGTGGATACCGAAAAGCTGATCGTTTCCAATCCCGGTCCGACAGCTCCCCCGTAGAAACGGCGGGTCTGGACTGTCTGTCTTCGGCAACGAAGTGGATACCGGTTCGCGCTCGGAAAGCGTGTCAAAACAAAACACCAAAGCATCGGTTCTGATCCAATCAGAACCGATCCTGTTCCAGGAGCTGCAGCTATTGCTGGCTGGCGACTTCCGCGTGCGCGGAACGGAAAATCCCGGCCCCCGAGACCTGCGATGCGATCAGAAATGCCACCACGACGGCGGGAAGGCTTATCAGTCTGAGAAATTGATCCACCGAAAGCAACGTCATCGTCCCCCAGGGTAATCCAAGACTTCAAAGAGGCGGCTTCAATCCGCCCCTTCCGCAACCTGCTGCGCGCTCGTCAAGAGCTGATCGGTGTAAGCCGCCCCGGAAATCGTGAGCAGCGCCAGAATCGAAATGACGACCAAGGTTTTCATTGGTTAATGGTCGTTTTGGATTGTGGCCAAAAACGTCAAAGCTTGGCGCATTTTCAGGACAAACAAGAGAAAAATCGTGGCTGTCGCGGTGCACACGCGCCTCAGCCTCGCCGGAGCCCGAAAGGCCGGCCGGACCAAGCCGGTTCAGGCGGTGTTTCCGGCGTCGATGGTCAGGACGCGTGCCGGTGATGTTGCGGCCGCCGTCTCCCAGCAGATATTCGACCATGCGGGCGACATCGTCGGTCTCGGGCAGCCGGCGCAAGGCGCTGCGGCCGGCGATGCGCTGGCGCTGATCTTCCGAAAGGCTTTGCGTCAGATTCGGTATCCACAAAGCCGGGCGCGATCGCGTTCACGGTGATTCCGAGCTTGCCGACCTCGCGCGCCAGCGACCGGGTAAAGCCAGTCGCCGCGGCCTTGGTCGCGCCGTAGACCGACAGGCCGTTATAGCCTGTGGACGCAATGATCGAGGACATGTTGATGATGCGGCCGGCGCCATCGGCCATCATGTGCCGCACCACATATTTGGTGAGAATGACCGGCGAGAGCACGTTGAGCCGCACCAGCGCCTCGATCTCGCTGTTGTGCATGGTCGCCAGCAGGCCCTCGGTGCCGATGCCGGCATTGTTGACGAGGCCATAGATCGCGCCGAATTCGTCGCGCACGCCCTTGACGAAGGCCGGAATGGCGTCGGTCTCGCTGAGATCGAACGCCCTGAAGTGAAGGCCGCCGCTGCCCTGCTTCACGACTGCGCGGATCGCCTCGCGCAACTCGTCGCTTTCGCGCCGCGCCACCGCGATCACGTTGTAGCCGGCGCGCGGCAATCCTTCGCGCGATCGCAAGGCCAATTCCGCGGCTTCCGCCGGTCACCAGAACATTATGCATCGTGTCGGGCCAGCTTTCCGGCCGTCGTGATGTCGAGCGACGTCGACGAACTTGATCATGGCGGGCACCTTGTGAGGCGCCAGACGACGCCCGGCAATCGGCGAGAATCTTGTCGCGGATCTCGTCGCTGCGGCTGGCGTCGTCGCCATCGGCCAGGATGACATCGGCGACCACGATCGCGCCGGTGATCGGGCTGCGGCGCGATCTGGCGCGGGACATCCGCACCTCGGCATGCCGGTTGATGACCGCTTCGATTTCCTCGGGGTGAACCTTCAGGCCGCCGATATTGATGATGCCGCCGCGCCGGCCGACGAAGTAATACCTGTCGCCGCGCAGTTCGACCATGTCGCCGGTGTCGACGAATCCCTCGCGTCGGTCAGGGCGGCCGCGTTGCCGGCCGACATAGGCATGCGCCGCCCGCGTCGAGCGAATCCGGAGCGATCCGTCCACGACCTTCATTTCGACGCCGTCGCGGCTCTGCGCCGATCATGGCCGCGGGAAAGCCCTCAAGGCCGTCGTTCACGGCAAAGCCGACGCCGGCCTCGGTCGAGGCATAGGCGTGACCGATCGAGGCTGCGGGAAAGGCCCGGCTGCAAACCATCCAGCACGGCCTGGTCGGCGATCTCGCCCGACAGCCGGACGTAACGCGGCGAAAAGCCCGAGGCCGATCCGCTCATCAGAAGCTTGCGCCAGTGCGACGGCGTGCCCGATATGTGCGTGACAGCCTCGTCGCCTGCAGCCGCGCGACATAATCGGCGATCGACTCGCCGGGCTCCGACAGCACCATCGAGCCGCCGCCGATGATGGCGCGCAGGAATATCTGAAGGCCGCCGTAGCGGCGGATGTCATAGAAGGTCGCCCACACCGGCGGGGCGCCGCGGGCCGGACCGTCTGCGACAATCGCGCCGGTCAGTCCCTCCAGCGTATGGCCGACGATCTTCGGCACGCCCGAGGTGCCCGACGTCAGCATCAACCATTCCGTCGCCCGCTCGGTCCGTGCCCGCGCGGCCGCGCGCACGGGCGCTCGCGGCCGTCACAACCAGGCTGACTCCCGGCATCCGCCCATCGCGCCGGCTGGTCGGTGACCACGGCATCGATTTCGGCATCTTCCATCAGGGCTCTGAAGATGATCGGCGTTGAGATCGGGCGGACACAGCAGCATGCGCCGGGCCACGCCATCGATCTCGATCATCGCGAGCGCGGAGAGCAGTTGATCCGCCGACGGCGAGCAGCACCGAGCGCCCGGAGAGTTCGCCGAGGCGGCCCGCCAGGCAGGTTTCTTCAAGCAATATTCGTCAGCGACACGACCTGCCGCGCATCCGAAATGGTGCGGCCCTTCAGATCCGGACCGAGATAGTCACGCAGCGCGAAGGCTTCACGCGGGGACATTTTCATAGGCCCTGACGAAGTCGCCTATCGTGAGGGGAAAGCTGGCATCCTCCGATATGGTAAACGGATCGATGCCGAGATCGTCTTCAAGCCGCGCGACCAGGATGGCGAAAGCCGAGCGAATCGAAACCCGTCTCGTGAAGCGACAGATCATCGTCGAGCGGCGGCAGGGTGACCTGCTGCTCGGCGGCGATCTGCTGCATCGCCGAAATAATCCTTAACCTTATCGACATGGATTGTTTCGCCTTCTCATTAAATTATGAAAGCCCATGATAGAGCGCAAATGTGAAATAACTACGCCTCTTTCAGCGATCTTTTGCGTCCGTTGGTAAACACCATGCTCGCCGTCAAACCGCGGTTTCGCGAGATACTGGAAAGCGATCTTGACGCGATCGGCGATTTGCTGACGAGGGGCTTCGTGCACCGCAGCCGCGAATACTGGATGCGCGGCCTGCACCGTCAAGGCGCCCGATCTCTGCCGCCAGGCGCGCCACGCTACGGCTACCTGCTGGAGCATCAGGGCGTGCCGGTCGGCTGCCTGCTGCTGATCTATTCGAGCAAGATCATCGACGGCGAAGCCGCGACCTGCTGCAATGTTTCAAGCTGGTATGTCGATCCGGCATTCCGCAACTATGCGGCGCTGTTTGCGTCGATGACGCAGAAGCGCAAGGACGTCACCTATTTCAACGTCACGCCGGCGATTGCGACCTGGCCGATCCTCGAGGCGCAGGGCTTCGTGGCCTATTGCCGCGGTCTCTATTTCTCCCTTCCTGCCTTGTCGCGAGGCGGCCGCGGCATGACGGTCGAAACCGTCACCCCGGACACGGCCGTCGATCGCGGGATTGCCGGATGACGGAGCTGGCGATGCTCAAGCGCCATGCGGAATATGGCTGCCTCAGTCTGGTATGCCGCACCGCCGACAGCCGTCCTTCCTTTCATTTTTTTCTCGCTGCGAAAGCGCCGCGGAATCATTCCCCTGCCCGCGATGCAGCTCGGTTATTGCCGCAGCATCGCCGACTACGTCAAATGCGCTGGCGCGATCGGGCGCTATCTGCTGCTGGCGGGGCAAGCCGATCATTGTCGTTGACGCGAACGGACGCGGTGGCGGGCTTGCCCGGCATCTACAGCGAGGCGCGCGGCCGCAAGTATTTCAAGGGCCCGCAGCAACCCCGGCTCGGCGATCTCGCCGACACCGAACTCGCCATTTACGGCATGTGAGCAGCAGCCGTCGCCGAGCGAGGCCTACAGCCGAATCGAGCCTTCCGATATCTGCGCATAAGACGCCGCATCGATCGGCAGAAAAGCGCCGGATTTCGGATCCCTGAAGAACAGCGGGTCCGTCGACGCGGTGCGGATCGAACCCGTCGCGGATCAGGTCCTGCTTTTTCTGCTTGAAGGTCTCGGTGCTATCCAACGCCGCGCAAATGCGGACGAAAGCCGGGCAGGCATAGGCCGGCAGCCGGCGCGCAAGATGATCGCTGAATTCCGACGAGATCGAAGCGATCGTCGATCACGATCGCAACCATTCCGGCGCGGCCGTCGGCGCCTGGAACCTCGACGCCATAAGTCGTCGCCTCGACGACGCCCGGGCAATCCACAACGGCTTCGTTCACCTCGGAGGTCGCGACATTCTCGCCCTTCCAGCGGAAGGTATCTCCGATCCGATCGACGAAATGGAAATAGCCGCCTTCGTCGAGCCTCATCAGATCGCCGGTGCGAAACCAGGCATCGCCTTTCGCGAGTACGTCGCGCAGGATCTTCTTTTCGGTCTCGGCGGCGTTGGTGTAGCCCTCGAAGCGGCCTCCGCCGTCATCGGCCGTTCCGATCCGCCCGATGGCTTCGCCGACCTCGCCGCGGGCGCAGGGAATACAAAGACCGTCCGGCGTTGCGAACGGGCGCGCCAAGCTCGGATCGACACGAACGATCGCCGCCGGAAAGCGATGCGCCAGCAACGGCGGAATTCGGCCGATCGCGCCGGGCTTGCCCTCGACATTGTAGAGCGAGAAATTGCCTTCGGTCGCCGCGTAAAATTCCAGTATCTGCGGAATCGAGAAGCGCGCCTGAAAGGCTTCCCAGATATCGCCGCGCAGGCCATTGCCGCAGGCGAGCCGAAGCCGATGCCGCGTTTCGAATTCGGACGGCGGCGCCTTCAGAAGATACCGGCAAAGCTCGCCGATATACTGGAACAGCGTGCAGTCCCAGCGCACGATATCGTGCCAGAAGCGGCCCGACGGAGAATTTGTCCGACAGCACCACCGATGCTCCCGCGCTCAGCATGCTGCATGGCGCGACGATGCCGCCGACGCTGTGAAACAGCGGCAGGCAATCATACAGCCGGTCTTCGGGCGAGGCGTCCGTCAATCCCGCGAACCAGCCGCCCCAGTTCAGGATACGCCGGTGACTGATGCTGGCGGCCTTCGGCAGGCCGGTGGTGCCTGATGTGTAGATCAGCAACGCGCGATCGTTGATGGTGACGTCGCGTCTTTCGGCGGGCGTCAGCGGGCCTGCATCCATTCGCTCGAGCGCTGCGTCGATATCGTTTTCGCGACTTGCGTGGTCGCTGCCACCGCCGTGGATCCAGATTTTCGGCTCGCGGTTCAAGTGCGGCACGGCGGTCTCGAAAACCGCCGCGAGATCCTCCGCGAGAATGACGTGATCCGCATCGGCGACGTTGATGCAGTGGGACAGCGACAGCCCGACCAGTTTGGTATTGATCAGCGCCGCGACGCCGCCGACTCTGGTGATACCGAGCCAGGCGGCGATATAATCCGGCCGGCTCGGCATGAACAGGCAAACGGTATCGCCGGCTTCAATCCCTGCCGATAGCGCCCAGCGCGCGTACCGGTTGATCCTCTCGGCCAAAGTCCTGTAGCTGAAGGTCTCCGTTTCCGATATCAGGCCGGGGCGGTCCGGCTGTCGCTCCGACCAATCCTCGACCACGTCGGCAAACAACCGGCGCGGATCGGCCTCGATGCGGGAGGTGAGCTCGATGGCCTTCAGCCAGCTCTTGGCAGCGGAGGGTTTGCGCCGCCGCGCGATTTGCCGATTGGTCTATGACGCTTGTGTTCATGGCCGAATGCCCGTTGATCCCGCACAGTGTATAGCCGTGCCGGCTCGATCAGGGGTTAATCAGCAAAGTTAAAGCCAGCTTGCTATCGCGTATATCGGTTGTTCCGGCACCGAAGTCCCGGATTTGGTGGAACGACGGCTGACGGTTTATGACGGCGTTCGACCGCACTCCCGTGCGACGGCAAACATGTGATCGGACCTGGTGCTTGATGGCCCGCGTGTGGCCAATTGCCATTGTGTTAGGCGCCCTCGCTCGGCCCGCGCTGGCGGGACCGCCTTACATCTCGGACGACCCGGAGCCCACAGACTATAGCCATTTCGAGATTTACTCGTTCAATCTGGGCACCGCGACCCGAGGTGGAACGAGCGGCATGGCCGGCATCGATTTCAATTGCGGTGCAGCCCCGGATCTTCAACTGACCGCCATGCTTCCTGCCGGTTTCAACAGTCCGACCGGCGACCCGACCAGCATCGGCATGACCAACATCGAGCTGGCGGCGAAGTACCGCTTTTTGCACCAGGACACGTTCGGCCTCAATGTCAGCATATTTCCGCGCGTGTTTCTTCCGAGCGGTTCCAACACCATCGGTTACAACCGCGCCGGGTTGCTGTTGCCGATCTGGGTGCAGAAGGATTGGGGCGGCGGCTGGTCCGCCTTCGGCGGTGGCGGATGCATGGTCGGCGGCCTCGGCACCGAGGATTTCTGCCTGGCTGGAGCCGTTCTGACCTATCAACTGCTACCGAAGCTGCAGATCGGCGCGGAATTCTATCATCAAACGGCGGATCGAGCAGGAACACCGGCAGCGTCGAGCCTGGGCGTCGGCGTGCGGTATGACCTGAACGACAACTACCACCTGCTGGGCTATGTCAGTCGAGGCGTCGAAAACACCAACGAAACAAATCAGCTTTCCTGGTATGCCTCCATCCTCTTCACATTCTGACCCGTTCCAGAGAACTCGGGATGGCCGCGTTCATTCGCAGACAATCGCCTCGCCAACCGGGTTTGTGGCCCGGTTCGTGCAGACTTCCGCCACGCCGGGACCATCACAGGATTCGAGCTCTTTCCTGCGATATGCGTCCGATCGAACCATGAGAGGCCGTGATGATCGCCAGGAGAGCCTTGTTTTATTCGGCGATGCATGTCGGACTTGCGTTGCTCGGCGCCGGATGGACGGCCTCGGCGAGGGCCAATTCAACCTACCCGGAGCGGCCCGTGCGGTGGGTTGTGCCTTACACGGCGGGCGGCGCCACCGATGTCCTTTCCCGCTTGATCTGCCAACGCCTCTCGGAACGGCTGGGCCAGCCGTTCATCGTTGAAAACAAGCCTGGCGCCGGCAGCAACATCGGAACGCAAGCCGTCATCAACTCGCCGGCGGACGGCTATACCCTGCTGCTGACGAGCACCGCCAATGCCATCAATGCATCGTTCGATCCGTCGCTGCCTTACGACTTCGCAAAAGGCATTATGCCGGTTGCGGGTGTTGCCCGCATACCGCTGGTACTCGTGGTCAACAACGACCTTCCGGTTCGCAACGTTGCGGAATTCATCGCCTACGCCAAGGCCAATCCCGGCAAGCTCAGCATCGCCTCATCCGGGATCGGCACCTCGCTTCATCTTTCCGGAGAGCTGTTCAAGGCGATGGCCGGCGTTCAATTCACGCACGTGCCCTATCGCGGGTCGGCTCCGGGCCTGACCGACGTCATGTCGGGCCAGATCCAGGGCATGTTCGACAACGTGACATCCTCGTTCGAACTGGTCCGGTCGGGGAAGATACGCGCAATCGGGGTTACGACACGCGACCGATCGGAAACCATGCCCGATGTGCCGCCGATCAGCGACACCCTGCCGGGATTCGAAACCAGTTCATTCTACGGCGTCGGCGCACCTCGCGGCACGCCTGAGCAGATCATCGATCTCCTCAACAAGGAAATCAATGCAGCCGTCGCCGATCGGGCTATCCGGCAGCGTTTCGGCGAACTCGGCGCCATTCCCTTGTCACCGGCGATGCCAGGCAGTTCGGCGCCATGCTGGCAGCCGAAACCGGCCGCTGGCGGAAAGTGGTGGAGATGTCGGGGCAAAAGAAGGAATGATGGCTCGAAAAAGCGTCGGCGCGCTGCTGCCTGCGCAACTATCCGGTACGCCGTACCCGATATGGCAAATCCCTGCCGGTGCGAGCCGACAGGGATCAGCAGAAAAGTCGACGGACGGCGAGCAGTCACCCGGTGGCCCGTCAAGGACCTGCGCCGTGATTAAAATCCACCGTGTCAACCCACGCAAGATCATTTTGTGGGCAAAAAATTATTCATCCCCTTGTATCTAACGACACCCCCAGTTGATGCGCCTTGACGGCGATTGCGCCAGCGGTGCGCTTCAACGCTTTCGCGATACGGGCAACGCCGGCCTTCTTCTTCGCCAGCGATTTTAGTTCGCGCACGTCCGATGACGTCCATGCGCGCCTGACGGTTGTTTTCTTAGCTGATTTTTTCTTCTTGGCCATGCCGGCTCCTTAATTTGGGAGCCGGGCTTGTATCACGTCAGCATTTGTCAACGCAACGCAGCCTTTCGACGAATTAATCTTCGCAAAGGTACCGGCGCGGGCGTCAAGGCTGGCCCTTCGACGCATTCTTCGCAGCCGACATTACTCCGCCGGTGATCTGCCTCATATGTTCTCCGGCATTGGTAAATTGACTTCTCAAGAACTCCGATTGAATTTGGATGGCTTGCTGAAGATCAGTGGCGTGAACCAGCTTTCGCGCATGCTCGAACGCAGCCTTCATGTTCTGCTCGGTGAAGGTCAGCGCCTGCCTGGAAATTTCCGTTCCCGGACCCGGGATCGACGTCATCGACTTGTTTGCGGCATCGAAAAACATCCCGAACGCCTTTTCCGCCTGATCGATGGTTTTTTCAGCCAAATCGCGCAATTCGGCAGGGACTTCCAGTTTCGGTTCACTCATGTCGCCGTCCTCCCGTTTGGATCGAGAGCTAACCACATTTCCGTCACCGCGTCTTTGCCGTATTTGGCCTGATCGCCGCGGGCACATATTGACCTGTTCCCTTCGTGCCATCCAGCATCGGTGGAATGAAACCAAAATGCGATCTTGCCGTTCATCCCTCCATTTGAGGGTCTGGAAAGTGGGTCATTTTGGCCCTAGCTCTCGCCCTGACGACAACGTTCGTGAATGTGGCGATTTTCGTCGGCCAGATATTAACGCCGGCGACCGCGCGCGGCGGTCCAATGCCGGTAAATGGCTGGAGGACGACGATTTCACCGATGGCCTAACAAAGATCATCCGAAGGAGCGTTCGCGATTACTGTACCTTCGGCAAGAGAAACGGCATAGACTGCTGGATGCCGGTGACAGAAATCGCAGCATCGCGCGGTCGGCGACGCCACCCATAGCGACAATGCTCGAAGTCGAAACCTTAGAGGCTGACCCGAAATTAAGTTGAGTGATTTCAGTCGTTTGTGATTTAGTCGTGGTTGCGAGCTACGACGGAGGCACAAGATGGTTTGGACTGAAGTCACCCGAGCGAAATATTGTCGAGATGGGCTGCGTTATGCAAGCGATACGACCGACGAAGAGTGGGCGATGATCGCTCCCCACATACCCTGCAAGAATTGTCGCGGCCGGCCAGGTGTGACGGCGATGCGGGCATTGGTGAATTCGATCTTTTTCATCGCTCAGAGCGGTTGCCAGTGGCGGTTGTTACCGAAGGAGTTTCCGCCTTATACGACGGTGCAGCGGTACTTCTATCGGTGGCGCGACGACGGCACCTGGCAGAAGATCAACCACCATCTTGTCATGATGGCGCGTGAGGCTGATGGCCGGGAGGCAAGTCCCACCGCAGGAGTGATCGACAGCCAGTCGGTTAAAACCACCGAGGCTGGTGGTCCGCGCGGGTTCGATGCCGGCAAGAAGATCAAAGGACGCAAACGGCACCTTCTCACTGACACCGCAGGCTTTCTGATCGCAGGCATCGTGCATGAAGCCAGCGTACAAGATCGCGACGGCGCACCCGCGCTTCTCCAGTTGATCCGAAGTGCTTTCCCCTGGTTACGTCATGTCTTCGCCGATGGTGGCTATGCCGGTCAAAAGCTCAAAAAGGCGCTTGCCTCAATCGGCCGCTGGACCATCGAGATCGTCAAACGATCCGATGCCGCCAAGGGCTTCAAACTGTTGCCACGCCGCTGGGTTGTCGAACGAACCATCGCATGGCTCAACCGCAATCGTCGTCTTGCAAAAGACTTCGAGGCAACGATTGCAAGCGCCGAAGCGTGGCTTATGATCGCCAGCGTCAAGTTGCTCTCGCGTAGTCTCGCCAGAGCATGATCAGCACCCTAAAACATTATGAGTTCGGACTTTTAACGACCCGATTTTCAGAACTTATGTCTGCATCTGACCAGATCAAAGAATCCAGTAGCGCGCCGCGACGGCGGCAGCAGCAGCGAAGACGCAATTCGCTTTTCATCCTGTTTGCCGGGATATTTGTCTTCGTCGCGATCGCAGGCGCTCTTTATTTCGCGTTGCGGCCGGAGACCCTGCGCATTGCGGTCGGCCCGCCGGGAAGCGACGATCAGAAGCTCATTCAGTTACTGTCGCAGACATTCGCCCGGCAGCACAACTCGATCCGGCTTGCCCCGATCTCGACGGAGGGTGCGGTCGAGAGCATTGCGCTGCTGGCCGCGTCCAAAACGGATATGGCGGTGGCGCGCGGCGATCTGGAGATGCCGGCCGATGCCCAGTCGGTGGCGATCTTGCGGAAGAACGTCGTCGTTCTGTGGGCGCCCTCGGGACTGCCAGCCAAGGGATCGAAAAAGACTCCAGCGTCCAAGATCAAAAGCCTCGACGATCTGCAAGGACACCGCATTGCCGTGATCGGAAGAACCCAGGCCAACGTCACGTTGCTCCGGGTTATCCTGACCGAGTTCGGCATTGCTCCCGATAAGGTCACGGTGGTGCAATTCGCCACCAATCAGATCGGCGAAATGGCCCGCGATCCGACCATCGATGCTTTCATGGCGGTTGGGCCCCTGGACAGCAAGATTACCGCCGACGCCGTCGCCGCGACCGCCCGCGAGCGGGGCGAACCCAAATTTCTTCCCATCGATGTATCCGAAGCGATTGCCCAGAAGCATCGTCTGTATGAATCCGAGGAAATTCCCGGAAGCACCTTTAGTTCGGCGCCCGCGAGGCCGGACGATAAAATCGAGACCGTCAGCGTCAACCATCTCATCGTGGCGCGGCGGTCGTTATCCGAGACGGCGGTGGGCACGTTCACGCGGCAACTCTTTGCGGACCGTCAGTCGCTGATGAAGGAGTTGCCCGCGGCCGTCAACATTGCGACGCCGGACACCGACAAGGCAGCCGCGTTGCCCGCGCATCGCGGCGCTGCGGCCTATATCGACGGCACCGAGCGGACCTTCCTCGAAAAATACAGCGACTACATGTGGGCAGGGATTTTGCTGCTGTCCGGCCTTGGATCGGCCGGCGCCTGGTTCCGCAGCTATCTGAAGCGGGACGAGAAAGTCGAAAGCATCGCGCTGCGGGATCGAGCGCTGGCTCTCATTGAGCGGGCGCGGCACGGCAACTCGGTTGATGAGCTGCAGGATATGCAGCACGAGGTCGACGGCATCCTTCGTGAAATTCTTGTTTGCTACGACGACGGCGCGATCGATGAAGGCGATCTCTCGGCATTCAACCTGGTGTTCGAGCAGTTTCATCATGCCATTGCCGACCGGCGCGCGGCGCTGGAGGATATGCCCCAGGACCCCGCGCGTTTGCGCAGCCGGCAATAGCGGACCCTGCCTCCATTTCCTTGGGTTGATCGGATTTTGAAATCTCACGGACAACTGTGACCAAGGTCACGGCGCGCGCCAGGCCCCTCACTTAATGCTTGGTCGCGGCGGCGGAATCGTTCGTTCGTCTGCGAATAACCCAGGAGATTACCAATGCACGGCCAGAAAACGGCGATCCAGCAGAAACAAACCTGCCAACAGCTCAGCGATTCAGAACTCGAAATGGTCGCTGGCGGACTTAACCCGCAGCCTCTTCCGCCAAGTCCTCCCCGGAGCTGAGCCGGCGCGGCCTTTCGGCCGTTTTCGCAGGCGCTGCAGTAGGGTTAGTCTTTGGCTGACAGGCGATTTCAAGATCGCAAGGTTTTGTTGGCCTATGGCGCAGAACCTTGCGATTTTATTGTGGCTGTGGCAAATCGGCTCGGTTTTCGCGCTGGGTCATTCGCGACTGGGCGAGCCAGCAGGAAGTCGACCGTGTCGTGGGTCTAGGTATCGCGCCGAGTGAATGGGCTCTACAGCTTCGCGATATAAGCGCGCCGCATCGGCTTGAGCACCGCCAGCGCCAGAATGCCGGTCAGCGCGTCCATCGCGATGACGATGGCAAACACCGGCAACCAGCTTCCGCTGTGCACGCGCAGCAGGGCTGCGAGCGGACCGCCGAGGATCGAGCCGACGCCCTGCGCGACATAAAGCATCCCGTAATTCGTGGTGGCGTGCTGGGCGCCGAAGGTGTCGGTCAGGGTCGAGGGAAACAATGAAAAGATTTCGCCCCAGCCGAAGAAAACCACGCCGGACAGGATCACGAACACCAGCGCATCGTCACGGAACATCACCATCAACGTGACAGCCGCAGCTTCCATCAGGAACGCGATCCCCATGGTGTTCTCACGACCTATCCTGTCGGACACCCAGCCGAAAAATGGACGCGTCAGCCCATTGGTCAGACGATCGATGGTGAGCGCCAGCGGTAGCGCAGCCAGCCCGAGCACCATGACGTTGGCGACGCCGAAGTCGCGCGAAAATGCCGCGAACTGCGAGATGATCATCAAGCCGCCGGTGGACATCATCGTCATCATGAAGAACATCAGCCAGAACACCTTGCTGCGCAGCACCTGGCCCGGCGCGGCTCCCGCCCGCGACGCCATCGCCGGCGGTGGCGGCAGCTGATCCGCCGAGGTCGGCATGCGCATCGCGAGCGCTGCGGCAGCTCCGACAATTCCGAGGATGATGCCGAACACCACCAGCGTGTGCTGGTAGCCGGCCTGCTTCATCTGGTGTCGATCGGGAACGTGGTAAGAATGGCGCCGAAGCCGTAGCCGGCTGCCACCACACCGGTCGCCAATCCGCGACGATCCGGAAACCAGCGGACCACCAGCCCGATGATTCCGACATAGACGATGCCGGTACCGATGCCGCAGAACAGCCCGTAAGTCAGATAGAGGCTGGTCAGGCTGGCCGCATAGGCCGAACTGACCCAGCCCAGGCCGGATAACAGGCAGCCCGCTCCAATCAGCAGGCGCGCGCCGAACCGGTCGACCAGATAGCCCTGCAACGGCGAAAGCCAGGTTTGCAGGACGATGAGAATGGTGAAGGTGACCTGTACGGCCGGCAACGTCGCGCCGAGGGTTTCCTGCAGCGGTTTGGTAAAGAGCGTCCAGACATATTGCGGGCTGGATATCGACATCATGGCGATTAGCCCCAGCACAAGCTGAACCCAGCGCGTCGATCCCGTGAATCGACGCGACTTCGCCGAAGCCATAGCCATTTATGAGTTCCCCATCCCGATCGCCCAGCGCGACGATTATGATCGCTCCCCTCCGCCACGCAAGGCTGATCGAACGTCGTGCTGTCAATAAAACAGGCAGCCATGAAGGAATAAAATGACCGCCGGACCAAGGCCAAAGGGCGCCAGGCTACACCCGCGGTCAGGAATTTGAACAACGCGGAAGGACACAACGAAAAGTTCCCGGTAAAGTCACCGGTTGAGACGAGGACAGACGAGTTTTTTGACGAGGCGACGCATTCATGATCGATACACCCCGCGCTCCAGCTTCGGGTCTGGCTGACCAGCATCATGGCTGGCCGGTGTTGCGTTCGCTTCAGGGCTATCGTCCCTGGTTTTTGACGCACGATCTCGTCGCCGGGCTCACGCTTGCCGCGATCGCGATTCCCGAGCAACTGGCGACGGCGCGGCTGGGCGGGTTTTCGCCGCAGATCGGATTTTTCGCGTTTCTGGCGGGCTCGCTGGCCTTCGCCGTTTTCGGAAGCAACCGCTCGCTGTCCAGCGGTGCCAATTCCACCATCGCCCCGATTTTTGCCGGCAGTCTCGCTTTGCTGGCGGCGTCCGGCTCTCCCGAATATGCAGCGCTTGCCGGTGTGCTGGCGCTCATGGTCGGCGTGGTGCTGGTCGTCGGCGGCATCTTTCGTCTGGGCTGGATCGCGGATCTGCTGTCGGTTCCGGTGACCGTCGGCTTTCTTGCGGGGATCTCGGTGCACATCCTGATCTCGCAATTACCGGCCATCCTTGGGCTCGCGTCGCCGAATGGACCCATGCTCCAGCATCTGGCGACCCTGGCAGAGCAGCTGCCGCAGACCAACGTGTTTTCGCTTGTTATCGGCCTTGGTGTGCTGGCGTTGATCGTGATTTCGGAGCGGATCGACGTTCGCATCCCGGGCGCGCTGATCGGACTGGTTGGGGCGGCGGCCGCGGTCATCTTCCTTGGACTTGAGAGCCGGGGCGTAACGGTTCTCGGCAACATTCCGGTCGCGCTGCCGAAGCTTGCAATTCCCGAGGTTCCGCTCAGCGGATGGCTGCAACTGGCGGCGCTGACGCTCATCATTTCCGTCATCGTCATGGTGCAGACGGCGGCCACGACGCGGTCGTTCGTCTCAGATCCCAACGAACCGCCGGATGTCAATCGCGACTTTGTCGGGGTTGGAGCCGGCAGCATCCTGGCGGGTCTGATCGGCGCATTTCCGGTGAACGCCAGTCCGCCGCGCACCGCGATCGTGTCGGAGACGGGCGGCCGGTCGCAACTCGCCGTCCTCACCGCTGCAGCCATCGTTCTGGCGTTGCTCGCGTTCGGAAGCGCCTTGCTGCGTCACGTACCGCAGGCAGCGCTCGGCGGCGTATTGTTATTCGTCGCCTTGAGGATTATCCGCGTCAACCAGATCGCGGCGATTTACCAGCAGTCGTTCGGCGAATTCCTGCTGATCGTGGCGACCGCCGCTGCCATCGTCATCCTTCCCATCGAGCAAGGGGTCGGGATTGGAATCGCGTTCTCCCTGCTGCATGGCATATGGAGCACGACCCGCGCCCGGCTCACGGTGTTCGAACGGGTGCCGGGCACCTCAATCTGGTGGCCACCCAGTCAGCACATGCCCGGCGAGAGCGAACCAAACGTCATGGTCGTCGGCTTTCAGGCGCCGATGTCGTTTCTCAATGCGTATCCTTTCCGGCGAGATATGATGAAGCTGTTGCAGTCCCTGCCCCAGCAACCCCGCCTGGTCGTTCTTGAGGCAACCGGTATTGTAGAGATCGACTTCACCGCCACCCAGATCTTGAGCGACACCATTCACGCCTGTCGCGCGGCCGGCGCCGATTTCACCATCGCGCGCCTGGAGTTGATCCGGGCCGAGCATGCGCTCAAACGATCCGGCATCATGCCGCTGCTCGCAGCAGGTCGGCTTTTCTACAGTGTCGAAGAGGCCATCCGGGCGTGGCGCGGCCAAACAGAGGCCAAGGGTCCGGCATCCTAACGTCAGTTGATACGATGGCTGGTTGCTGGATTTCATGCCTTCCGGTTCAAGCCCGACTGCCTTGCGCCGATTTTTGCATGAGCATGGCGACAACAGCGTCAATGATCGTGCTGATGGCCGCGCGCCGATAGGCCCAGCGCTCATCGGGGTCCACTGGAGCGATCACCATGGTTGCGTTGGCCTCGAACAACAACAGATCGCCATTCGGACCAAGCCCGAAATCGATGCCGCCATAGTCAAGGCCGAGCACGTCCTGTATCTTTTCAAGTGCAGCCATCGCCTTCTCGCCGAGCGCTGCCGGCGTGTCGGCAAGAAAGCGCGCTTCCTCCAGCCGATGGTCGGGCTTGTCGGCCATATCGGAGGTGAAATAATGCACCTTCCATTTCCCTGATATCGCCAGATGCAGCGGATAGATTCGGCCGCCGATCATCATCACGCGGTATTTTCGCGCATTGCCGTCCTTGCCGCGGGCATCCAGATACTCGATGACCAGCAGGTCGTCGCCCGGCAGACCAGCCGCGGCTGCGGATAATTCGGCTGGCCGTTCGACGATGATGAAGTTGCGTCCGGTGTGATAGCCGGGAGAACGCAGCAGCAGCGGAAAGGCAAACTGGTGGCTCGCCAGGGCGGCGACGCCGTCGGGGCCGGCAAGGATATCGCGCGCGATGGCCATGGTCCGCGGCGCAACCACCCCCGGCACGGTGCCGAGCCGCCGGGCATTGTCGATACGACCGGTCTTCATCACCGCGCGGGGATCGTTGATGACAGGAACATTGGTCCGCGCCGTCAAACGGGCGGCCGCCTCCAACGCCGGCGCACAGAGGTCGGCATCGCCGATGGCGTTGAAGATCAGTTGATGCGGTGGCAGCGCAGCCGAGGGATCGAGATAGTCGGCGACGACAACCGACGTCAGAAAGACGCAGTCGTCCAGCAGCGAAGCGGTCGGGATGTTGCCGCCGCCCGATGAAACCAGTTGCAGCACCGTGACCGGTGGCCTGGTGCCGCGATACGGCAGGCTGGAAATCGCATGGCCGCGAAAGCCCTGCTGAAAATGATGAAGCGCCCCGGCGCGGTCGCCGATGTCGGACAGCACCGCACCCAAACCCTGATGCGCCTCCGCGTAATCCGGATCGATCCGCAACACGGCTTCGTAATGCTCGCGGGCTTCCGCGTGCTTGTTGGCGCGAAGCAGCAGATTGGCGAGGTTCACCCGCGCCATCGGATGGTCGGGATGGTGAAGGATCGCCTCTGAATAGACGCGGCAGGCGGCGTCGATCGCTCCCATATTCGTCAGCAGGGTCCCGAATTCGTTGAGGACGCTGAAATGGGTGGGCGCCCGGCGCAGGATGTCGACGAAGGCTTGCTGGGCGTCCTGCCGCCGGTCGAGGGCGCTCAAGAGAACCGCGCGCTCGATTTCGATGCCGATCGCATCGGCCCCGATCGGTGGGCGCGCCAGCAGCTCCTCAAGCTGTCTTAGCCTCGACTCCTGCGCCAGCCGGGGCGCCCAGCCGCGATGGCCGGCGGCACGATCAGGCAAGACCGCCGCGTTCTGTTTCAGTCCGGTCACGATGTCAGCAAGGTCCGACGCCTGTGGCTTCAATCGCCTTGTTATCTGCTGATTTGCAGCCGGCGCGTATCGATGAATTTCGGGCGTTTGCTGGCGTCCATCGCTGGTATTGCCGGATATTTCCGGCATCCAGCCTGGAAATGGCCGGAAAGCAGAATCCGGGCCCGGCCGCGCGGGCCGGGAACGGCAGGAAGACTTTGTTTACCAAGAATCTTCATGGTTGGTTCACCTTCACCGCACCCGAGGCGCGATCCATGACTGCAACTGCGTTGGCCACGGGCCTCCCGGACGCCGATATCGGCGTCTCGTTCGTCGCACGGCAGCTGCGCATCGGGCTGGAATATTATACCGCCGGCAGGATCGACGACGCGATCGCCGCCTATCAACGTGGCCTCGCCGCAGCCGAAAATGAACCGCCCGGCAGCGTAGCCGTTGGTACCATCGCCGACCTGCATTCACATCTCGGCAATGCCGGCATGGTCCGCGGCGATCTCGCGCTGGCGGCGGCAAACTACAAGGCCGCGTTGCGGCTGGCGCCTCATTTGACTTCCTGCTGGTGCAATCTCGGTAACGCCTACCATAAGGCCGGGAAGCCTCAGGACGCCGTTGCCTATTATCTTCAAGCCCTGAAGTTGAATCCGGGCCATTGGCCGTCACGCACCAACCTCGTTCAGGCGCTGATGGCCACCAAGCAATACATCATCGCCAGGGGACTGTTGCTGGAAATGGTCAACGAACGGCCGCAGGACAGCACTCTGTGCCATCAGCTTGGCAAGGTTCACTTCGAGCTCAATGAACCGGAATCGGCGATTGCGCGTTTTGAGCAGGCCATCACCCTCAACCCGCGCGACGCGGAGAGCCTCTACTGGATCGGCGGCATCAAGCAGCAGGCCGGCGAAATCGAAGCCGCCAAAGCGGCCTATGCCGAAGCGGCCCAGATACAGCCCTTGATCAGGCGGCCGGCTGCGAAGATACCTGCGGATTTTCGCGTCCTGGCGCTATATGGCCCGTTCGCCGGCAACACACCAACCGAATACCTCTTCAAGGATGTTGCCTACGACACCGATACGCTTTCCCTGTTCGCCTCCAACCAATATGACGTCGAAGCGCTGAAACTGGACGTGCAGCTCGTCGTCAATCTGATTTCCGATGCCGACCAGGCCGACGGGCTGTTGCCATTGGCTGCCGATCTGGTTGACCGTGTTGGCAAGCCAATCGTCAACGATCCGCGCAAGATCGGAAAGACGACACGCGATGCGGTCGCGGAACTGCTGTCGGATATACCGGGCTGCAAGATTCCGAAAGTCTTGCGTCAGACCGCCGGTTCCAATCTTTCCATGGCAACATTGCAGGCTGCCATTCCGTCCTCCTCCATTCTGGCCCGGCCGGTCGGAACCCATGGCGGCGATGATTTCGAAAAGATCGAAGACCCGGTCGAACTTGCGGCCTTTCTGGCGCAACGCCCCGATGCCGATCACTATCTGATCGAGTATGTCGACTATCGCTCCGCCGACGGTCATTTCCGAAAGTATCGCTTCATTTTCGTCGATGATCAGGTTTTGCCGTACCACCTCGCGATCGGAAACGACTGGAAGGTGCACCACGTCAGCACGGACATGGTCAATCAATCGTGGATGCAGGCGGAAGAAGAGGCGTTTTTGCAGGATCCCGCCCGGGTTTTCAATTCCGGGCATTACGAGGCACTGCGCGCCATCCAGCAGCGCATCGGCCTGGATTATTTCGGCATCGACTGCGGACTGGATCGTTCCGGCAATCTCGTGGTGTTCGAGGTCAATGCCTCGATGCTGGTCCATGAACGCAACGAGGACTTCCCCTACAAGGCCCCGTTTGTGATTCGTATCAGGCTGGCATTCGATGCGATGCTGCAGAAATTCGCGATCGCCGGCGGCTCCGCACCAGTTCGCGCCTAGCCGACGGCGCTTCCCGCGACGGCGCCAGCCTATTTCGACGCCGAATCCTTCGACAGCAGCGCGATCGCCTCCTGCACGGTGGTCATGAATTGCGCGGGGAAGATGATGGTGGAGTTCTTCTCAACCGAAATCTCCGCCATCGTCTGCAGGGTGCGGAGCTGCAGCGCTACCGGGTGCTGCGTGATGATGTCGGCGGCCGCGCCGAGCTTTACCGCCGCCTGATATTCACCCTCGGCGGCGACGATCTTGGCGCGACGCTCGCGCTCCGCCTCGGCTTCCTTGGCCATCGCCCGCTGCATGTTATCCGGCAGCGTGATGTCCTTGATCTCGACCGCCGTGACCTGGGTGCCCCATGGCTCGGTATGCTGGTCGATGACGTTCTTGATCTGGTCGTTGATGCTCGCGGTATCGGAGAGCAGTTGATCGAGACTGAACCGTCCGACCACATTGCGCACCGTGGTCTGACTGATCTGGTTGATCGCGTTGTAGACGTTCTCGATCGCGATCACCGCCTTTTCCGGATCGGTAATATGATAATAGGCGACCGCGGCGATATCGATCGAGACATTGTCCTTGGTGATGATCTTTTGCGACGGGATCTGCATGGTAACGGTGCGCAGCGACACGCGCACCATTTGCTGGATCGGAACAAAGATCAGCGTCAGCCCCGGCCCGCGCACACCTGCGAATTTGCCCAGCAGGAACACCACGCCGCGCTCGTACTGCTTCAGCACGCGAAGCGAAGCCAGGGCATAGAAGGCCAGCAGGACGATAAGAAAAAGGATCAGTTCCATGGTGTCCTCATCGGTCGTCTTGATGGGTCGTCTTGACGGGCGCCTTGCCGCACTCGCCGATCGGCCGCGACGGCCGCCGGCATCGCCAATGATGCCGCAATGCCCGCTGTAGCGCGAACCGCTTCATACCCCAGAATGCGCGCGCGAGACAGCACAATAGACGACGCGTGGTGCGAGCATCCTTGAACGGCGCCTGACGGCCTGTCATCCGGCCGTCGTTTTCTCTCCATCAAGACGTTTTCTCTCCATCAACAAGGTCCGCGGCCTTGCTCATTCGTTCAATCGTTGAGCCCGCATAATCTATCGAGCGCTCGCTCATTTTTCCCTTTCGCAGCAGAACAACTTGTGCAATGTTTTAGCCAATCTGCTCCGGCCGAAGGGTCATGGAGCGGAAATAAAAAGAAAAATCAGCCTCGCAAGAAGAGCTGATATCCCCCGGGGGAGGAGATGGACGTTGCGATATGTCGGCCGTTGCCGAGATCGTTCTCTACGGAGGCGCTCTGTGCGCGCATCCTTGAACGGCATCGCGACGCTATACGGGTGCAAAAGACGGAGTTGGCCATCGCCAACCTCGGCCGCATTATCGTCGCCACTTTGAAACTCTCCAATAAAAAGGGCTTTCACGCCACCAGCCTGCGTGACCTGGCGCGAGCCTCGGGCCTCAGCATGGGCGGGCTCTACACTTATTTTCCCAACAAGCCGATGCTGCTGTCGATGATCCTCGGCGAGGTGGTGACCACCACCTTGGAGGTCCTGCGCGAGCCGCCAGACCATGTCATCGGGGATGCACCCGCCCATCTCGACTGGGTCCTGGAAACTCATATCCGCCTGACCGAGGCGATGCGCCCGTGGTTCGTATTCGCCTTCATGGAGGCGAAATCGTTTCCGTCGGCCGAGCGGCAGATGGCGGTCGACGCCGAAATCGCCATTGAGAAGATCGTTGCCGATGTCCTCGCCGCCGGCGTTACAAGTGGCGCCTTCGTGATCCCGGACGTCACGCTGACCGCGTCGCTGATCAAGCCCTTGCTGCAGGACTGGTATGTCAAGCGTGCCAAATACCGCAAGCGCGGCATACCGATCGAGACATTTATCGAAGGCGTGAAGGCTTTCATCGGAGCAGCCTTGGGCGTAAGGGCCCGCACCGACGGAGTTCGGATCCGACGTGGTGCCGAGACAGTATCCATTGGCGCGTTGACTACAGCGAGGGAAACGCTGGCATGAAGAACCTGCGTTTTACCCAGCAAGGAATTGTGTTTGCGGTTTTCGCGGCACTTTTTGTCGTATTCGCTCTCGCGCTGCCTGGTTTTCTGACCACCGCGAATATGTTGACGCTGCTGCAAAGCGTGGCGGTGCTGGGCATCCTTGGTCTGGCGATGGCAATCGTCGTGATCGGACGCGGCATCGATATTTCGCTGATCGCGGCACTGGCCGTTCCGCCGGGGCTGGTGCTGCAAATGGTGCAGGACGGTCATTCGCTGCCGACCTCGCTCGCGGCGGCTTTCGTGCTGACGGTGGTGTTCGGTCTGGTGAACGGATGGCTGATCGCCTATGCCGAGGTGCCGTCTTTGTTCACGACCTTGGCGTCCGGATTGTTTCTCGCCGGTCTCGGCCAGGCTGCGCTTTTCAAGCTCGATGTCGTGCAGTGGAGCCCGGGACTCGACGGTTTCGAACATCTCGGTCAGGGAAATCTGCTGGGTGTACCGATGCCGGTTGTGATGTTCGCCATCGCCTGCATCGCGGTGGCATTCCTGCTGCGACGGACCCGGATCGGCGCCTATATCTACGCCATCGGCGACAATCCCTATGGCGCGCGGGTTACCGGCATTCCGACCCGGCCCGTCATTGTGCTGCAATATGTTCTGGCCGCGTTGATCGGCTTTGGCGCCGGACTCATTCTCGCAGCATCGGTCAACAGCATGCCGACGCGCATCTTCAATTCGACGCTGATCTACGATGTGATCCTGGTCGTCGTCCTCGGCGGCATCGGGTTGTCGGGTGGGCGCGGCGGCGTCGTCAATGTGATCATCGGCACGCTCCTGATCGGCACCATGCTCAACGGCATGACGATCATGGACGTCTCCTATTCCGGCCAGAACCTCGTCAAGGGCGTGGTGCTACTGGTCGCGGTGATCGCGGACTCCTTCCTGAATCCGCGTAACGAGGAAACGGCACAACAAGGCGACATCTGACCAGATGCGTAACACATCAATCAACAATGGGAGGACGGGAATGACTATATTTGGACGCGCGACACTCAGGACGGCGCTGTTGGGGATCGGTTTGATCGCCGCCGCGGCGTCGCCGGCACTTGCACAAAAAGGCCTCGACGAGCCGTTTCAGGGCGCCTTCAAGGAAGCGCTCGCCGGCAAGACGGTGGCTTTCGTGCCGGTTGCCATGAATTTCGATCTGACCGAGGGCTGGTTCGCGGGCCTCAAGCGGGAGCTTGAGCCCTACGGTGTCAAGGTGGTGGTCCGCGATCCGAACTGGAGCACCAATGCGGGCGCACAGGCGGTGACGACGCTGATCTCTGAAAAGCCGGCGGTGATCATCCTGCACAATCCCGACGTGCAGACCTACGCCAAGCTGGCGCAGCGCGCCGAGAATGAAGGCATCTACATCCTCCAGATCAACATGGGCTCGAACTATCGCAGTTCGGCTTTCGTCGGCGCCAACTGGAACGAAATCGGCGAACGCCAGACCGAAGCCGTCGTGAAGGCCTGCCAAGGCAAGTCGAACAAGATCGCCGTGATCCAGGGCCAATTGTCGGCCGCGGCAAGCGCCTACACCCTGAAGGGCGTCGAAAACGTCCTCGCCAAACACCCGGACATCAAGGTGGTCTCGAGCCAGGCCGCCGACTGGGATGCCGCCAAAGCCAAGGCGATCACCCAGACGGTCCTGAAACAGAATCCCGATTTGTGTGGCATCGTCGGCTTCTGGGACGGCATGGACATTGGTACCGCGGCTGCCGTGAAGGAAGCCGGGCTGACCGGCAAGGTGTTTCTTGCGACCTCCGGTGGCGGCGAACGCAAGGGCGCGTGCGAGCTGGTCAAGTCGGGCGCGTTCGACCTCGATATCAGCTACGACGTGCCGACGCAGGCGGCCGACATGGCCGGCATGATCAAGTGGCTGCTCTCCTCCGGCGTAAAACCCGGATCCGTGAAGGGATCGATGTATACGACCCTGATTCCGATCACGAAAGAGAACGCCGCAAGTGAAACCGCTTGCTGGAACCTCAGCGATCTCAAGAAATAGATAATCGTTACGCAAATTGGCGGGCGGCCATCGCATGGCCGCCCGTCTCATGCGACCAGGCCGCATACCGATCCAGGATCCCTTTTCCTTCCACTCCGGGCCGCCGATGCAAGACGCACTTCTTCGTTTGAGATACCGCTACTGGCCGGACCACCTGCTCGGCGAAATTCTATCCAAGCGCTGGACGGAGACCGCGATCCCGGTGATCGTTCTTTTGATCGTCACCATCGCTCTCAGCCGATCGATCCCCGGATTTCTTTCCGTCAACAGTCTCGGCGATACCGGGCGGCAGGCCGGCGAGATCGGCTTCGTCGTGCTCGGCATGGCGCTCGTCGTCATTGTCGGCGGCATCGACCTTTCAGTGGGGTCGATGTTCGCGCTGTGCGATTTCTGCGCGCTGTACTGTCTCAATGTGCTCAACTGGCCGGTGGCCGCGGTGATCCTTGCGACGCTGATGTGCGGCGCGGCGCTCGGCGCCGTCAACGGCCTCTTGATCGGATATCTGCGCCTGCGCGCCTTTATCACGACGCTGATCACGCTGATCATCTATCGCTCCGCCTACGATCTATTGCTGTTCGACAATTCAACCAAGATTGCCGCCGGCTTCCCCGATTTCCCGTCCTGGAATTTCATGGGCGGAGGCGTTGTCGCCGGCATTCCTGCCGTCGTGCTGATCTATATCGTCGTCGCCATCTTCGGGCATGTCTTCCTCACCCGCTTGCGGCCGGGATGGCATGTCACCGCGATCGGCGGCTCGCGCCGCTCGGCCTATAATTCAGGCATTCCGGTACGGCGCACGATCGCGTTGTGCTACACCGCAAGCGGGGTGCTGACCGCGATCGGCGCAGTGTTTTTCGCCGCACGGCTCGGCACCGTCGGCGGCGACGTCGGCGTCGGGCTGGAAGTGACCGTGCTGACGGCGACGGTACTGGGCGGCATCAGCCTCGGCGGCGGCAAGGGCTCGGTCGCCAAGGCGCTGGTCGGCACACTGATCGTCCTGTTTCTGATCAATGGCCTGACCACGCTGTCGGTGAGCGGTGGCGTCAACCGCATGGTGCTCGCGGCCGTCCTGCTGGTCGCCGCCGTGATCGACATCCGCTGGCTGAAGAACCGCAACCGCATCATCAGCAAGGTCTATGTCAGCCCGACCTTTCACGGGCTGGCCCCGGCCATTTCGACCGCACCCGGCAGCGGGCCGTTCGCACAAAACGACAAGCTGCGCGACGTCACGCTGATCGGTCTTGGCCGCATCGAGGCGCCGGAAGACGTCATTCTCGATCGCAACGACAATCTCTACGCCGGCTCGCGCCACGGCGACATCATCCGCTTCAAGGCGCCCGACTATCAGGAGATGGAAGTGTTCGCCCATATCGGCGGCCAGCCGCTCGGCATGGCCTTCGATCGCGCCGATAATCTCTATGTGTGTATCGGCGGGATGGGTCTCTACCGTATCACGCCCGACCGCAAGGTCGAGAAGGTGACGGACGAAACCAACCGGAGCCTTTATTCGGTCAACGACGACAGCCGTCTCCGCCTTGCCGACGATCTCGACATCGCCGACGACGGACGTATTTTCTTCTCCGAAGCGACCGTCCGTTACGAAATGCACGAGTGGCCGGTCGATGGACTGGAGGCGCGCGGCAACGGCCGGATCATCTGCTACAATCCGGCGACCGGAACCACGCATACCGCGCTGCGAGGGTTGAAGTTCCCTAACGGCATCTGCATCGCCAGCGACGGTCAATCGATCCTGTTCGCCGAAACCTTCGGTTGCTCGATCAAGCGTTATTGGTTCGATGGCCCGAAGACCGGAAAAGTCGAGACGGTGATGGATAACCTGCCGGGCTATCCCGACAACATCAATCTCGCTTCGGACGGGAACTATTGGCTGGCGATGGTCGGCATGCGCAGTCCCGCGCTCGATCTAGCCTGGCGAATGCCCGGCTTCCGCAAGCGGATGGGCAAGCGGGTTCCAATCGATGAGTGGCTTTTCCCGAATATCAACACCGGATGCGTCATCAAGTTCAACGAGCGCGGCGAGGTGCTGGAGTCGTTCTGGGATCTGCAGGGCGTCAACCATCCCATGATTACGTCAATGCGCGAGCACCGCGGCTATCTCTATCTCGGCGGCATCTCCAATAACCGCATCGGCCGATACAAGCTTAAGGGCGCCGATCCCAACTTCATCCAGTACGACCGGCGCTGGGGGAAGAGCCAGTGATATCAGCGCTGAAGGCCTTTACCGACCGCTTTCTTGGACGAGGCGACGCAACCATCACGGTACCGTCCTTTGACGGTGCTTTGAAGCCCAACCAGATGCTGGAAAGCGCAGAGACGGTCGCGCAGTTAGGAGCGCCAGAGGATCTCGCAACCGACGGCAAGACACTCTATATCGCCGATGGCACCGCCATTCTGCGGCTCGACGGCACGACCACCGCCGAGGTCAGGCGCTTTGACCGCGCCATCACCGCGCTGTGCTGCCTGCCGGATGGTGGCATGGCGGTCGCGCTCGACGGGCGCGAAGTGCAGGTGTTTGCGACGCCATCGGCACCGTCAGCCACGGCGACGCTGTCGGATCCATCGATCAACGCGATCAACGCGCTGTCGCCGGGACCGGACGGAACGCTGATCGCCACCGACGGGTCGACCACCCGCCCCTACCGGCAATGGGCGCATGACCTGATGGAGCGGGGCCGCACCGGCAGGGTGCTCTCGCTCGACATCGCCGGCGGCGGCGTTCGTACCCTCGCCGCGGGATTGAATTACGCGTTCGGCGTCTGCGCCGCGGGCGACGCACTGTTCGTCAGCGAAAGCTGGCGACACCGCATCATCGCCATTGCCCCGGATGGAAGCCGGCGCACTGTGCTGGACAATCTGCCGGTCTATCCCTCGCGGCTTTCGAAAGCGTCATCCGGCGGCTTCTGGCTGACGGCGTTCGCCGCGCGCACCCAACTCGTCGAGTTTGTGCTGCGCGAAAATGCGTACCGGCGCCGCATGATGAACGAAATCGATCCGGAATACTGGATTGCGCCCAAGCTGAAATCCGGCCAGTCGTTCCTGGAGCCGATGCAGGGCGCCCACATCAAGACCATGGGCGTTGTCAAGCCATGGGCGCCGCCGCGGTCCTATGGCCTCATCATCCGGCTAAACGACCGCGGCGTACCGATTTACGCGCTGCATAGCCGGGTCGACGGCGTCAACCATGGCGTGGTGGCGGCCGTCGAGATCGACGGGTCGTTGTTCGCAATCGCCAAGGGACCGGGCCGCCTGCTGCGCGTGCCGCTGACCATGATCGAGCAGGGATTGCGCGCATGAGCGATACCATCCTCACGCTTCGCAACGCGACCAAGCTCTATGCCGGTGTTCCCGCGATCGAGAACGTCGATTTCGAACTTCGGCGTGGAGAAATTCATGCGCTGGTCGGCGAGAACGGAGCCGGCAAGTCGACGCTGACCAAGGTCATGGCCGGTGTCGTCACGCTGACCTCCGGCACCATGCAGGTCAACGGCGTCGACGTGGCGCCCCGAACACCGCTCGAAGCCCGCCAGCTCGGGATCGCGATGGTGTTTCAGGAGAACAGCCTGGTTCCGACCATGACGGTCGCCCAGAACCTGTTTCTGGGGCAGGAACGCTTCTACAACCGGCTGCGCGGCATCTACATCGCCGCCCAGCAATTCCTGCAATCGCTGAATTTCGACGTCACGCCGACCGCAACCGTCGGACTGCTCGGCGCCGCCAAGAAACAGATGGTGGAAATCGCGCGCGCGGTGCTGCATGAGGCAAAGGTGATCATCTTCGACGAGCCGACGGCCACACTGACGCCGGAGGAGAAGAAGTATTTCTTCGACCTCGTGCGCGACCTCAAGCGCCGCGGCGTGTCGATCGTGTTCATCTCGCACGCGCTCGAGGAAGCCCTGATCCTCGCCGATCGCATCACGATCCTGCGCGACGGCAAGCATGTGGTGACCGACGACGCCTCGAAGTTCGACCGTGCGCGGATCGTGCAGGCGATGGTCGGACGCGATTTGTCGAATACGCTCTATGGTACGCGCAAGACCACGGTGCGAACCGCAGGCGCCCGGGTGCTCACGGTGCAGAACCTCAAGATGGCGCCGATGGTCAAGAATAATTCGCTTTCGGTGTTCGCCGGGCAGATCACCGGGGTGTTCGGCCTGGTCGGCGCCGGCCGCACCGAGACATTCAAGGTCGTCGCCGGCGTGCTCAAGCGCGATTTCTTTCACGGCGGCGAGGTGATCCTGCACGACAAGCCGGTGCGCTACCGCGTTCCGGCACCGGCGGTGCGCGCCGGCATCGCCTATGTCACCGAAGACCGCAAGGTGGAAGGCTTCTTCGAGACCATGTCGGTGGCCCGCAACATCTATCTCGGGCTGCTGGCCAAAGTCCCGGGAGGCCGCTTCTTCCTGTCACGGCGCGAGGCCGACAAGATCGGCAGTTCGTGGGTCGAGAAGCTCAGGGTTCGGTCCACCGGCAATGATATGAAGGTCGTCGAGCTGTCGGGCGGCAACCAGCAAAAGGTGGTGATTGCGAAGTCGCTGGTGCAGGAGCCGGATTTGATCATTTTCGACGAGCCGACGCGCGGCGTCGACGTCGGCGCGATCGTCGAGATCCACGAGCTGATTCAGCGGCTGGCCGATGAGGGCAAGGCGGTGGTGGTGATCTCGTCCTACCTGCCCGAGATCATGGCGCTGTCCGATCGCATCCTAGTGTCGCGACAGGGCAAGGTGGTCGAGGAATTCTCCGCCCTGGAAGCTACCGAAGAGAAGATCATGTACGCGGCGGTTCACTGAAGCGCGATCGGTTCTGATTGAACCGACGCTCTAAGGCTCGCTCGAACCAGTTGCGGCATCGCGCGCGGCGGCGTCCTGTAGCTTGCCGAACGCGCCGGCTTCGGCCAGCGCGTCGATGCGGGCATCGTCATAGCCGAGCGTCTGGTGCAGCACCACCCTGGTGTGTTCGCCGAGCAAGGGCGCTGCGACCGGGTCGACCACCGGCGTCAGCTCCATGCGGAGCGGCGTTTCGATATTGGGGACCGAGCCGGCGGTGGGGTGCGGAATCTGGCTGAGCCGATGACGCTCGCGCACTTCGGGCGCGTTGAAGCCCCTCCTCGACGGTGCGAAGATAGCCGACCGGGATATTGGCCTTCTTCATCTTCGCGATCCAGTTCTCAAGCCGGTCGCCCGCAAAAATCCCGCCGATGATGGCGCGCAACTTTTCCTTGTTGGCGGTTCGCGCCCGGCGGTTGGCGAATTCCGGATCGGTGATCAGGTCGGGCCGGTCCGAGCACCTCGGTGACGAGGCGGCGATACAGCCGGTCGTTGGCGCAAGCGATATAGAACGGCCCGTCGGACGCTTCATAGACCCCAACGCTGGGAGAGCCGTTCGGCGAATTGCCGAAACGGCCGGGATTCACGCCATTGATCAGATAGGCCATGCCATAAAAGCCGCGTCATCGCCACTGCGATGTCGAACAGCGCGACCTCGACATGCTGGCCGCGGCCGAGCCGGTCGCGCGCCAGCAACGCCAGCAGGATGGCGTTGCAGGCCGACATGCCCGTCAGCCATGTCGACGACGGCGGACCGGTGCGCACCGGCGGCCATCCGGAAAGCCGTTCAGCGACATGAAGCCGCTTTCGGCCTGAGTGATCGGATCGAAGCCGGGACGCAGGAGCAAAAGGCCCCTTGCGGCCGTAGGCCGAGATCGAGCAATAGACCAGCCGCGGATTGGTCGGCGCGACCGAAGCATAGTCGAGCCCATACTTCTTCATCACGCCGCGCGGAGAAGTTCTCCACCACCACATCCGCTTTCGCGATCAATTCGCGCGCGACCTCGCAGGCCTCAGGCTTGGTGAAGATCGAGCGCGATGCCGCGCTTGTTGCGATTGAGGCTGAGAAGGCGGCACTTTC
This sequence comes from uncultured Pseudomonadota bacterium, assembly GCA_963729395.1. Classification (GTDB taxonomy): domain Bacteria; phylum Pseudomonadota; class Alphaproteobacteria; order Rhizobiales; family Xanthobacteraceae; genus Bradyrhizobium. The sequence continues at coordinate 170,616 of CAVSOS010000010.1, forward strand.
GCCGCCGAGATCGGCATGTTCATAGTGCCGCGTATCGTCGCCACCGTCCGGGTTTTCGATCTTGATGACCTCGGCGCCGAAATCGGCCAGCGTCTGCGTGCAGGCAGGCCCGGCGACGACCCGGGTGAAATCGACGACCAGCAGGCCGTCGAGGGCGGTCGGCGCGCCCTTCTCTCGTGGCGCGCGGTCCGGCAATTGCGGTCTGGCAGTCATGATCGTCCCGTCCTTTTCTTTTCGATATCGATTGGCGATCATCGGCAATTGTCGCCGCGTGCGCGAACGTTATCGGCTATTTTTTTTAACATCCACAAGTGCCGGTTCTGCGCGGTTATTCACCGGGGCCTTCGGCCAGCGAATAGCTCGTGCTGCGGCCGCCGCCTTCATTCTTCTTGAGGAGCCCGCGTTGCAAAAGATCGGTGATGTCGCGCAGCGCCGTGTCCGCCGAGCATTTCTCGATAGTGGCCCATTTCGAGGAGGTAAGATTGCCATCAAAACCATCCAGTAAACGATTGACGATGTCACGCTGTCGTTCGTTGAATGGCGTCGTCGAATGCCGCTTCCAGAATTCCGCCTTCCGGAAAACGATGGCGAGCGTTTTCTCAGCACCGTCGAAGGCGCGATCGAGGCATCCGAGGAACCACTCCATCCAGGGGGTCACATCGAGGTCGCCTTTCTGCGTCGATTCGAGCATGTCGTAATAGGTGTTCGCGCTCCAGCCGGATTTGGGCGGACATGCTGTAGAAGCGCTGCGGGGTGTCTTCCGATCGCGCCAGGGACATATCGGCGATCGCGCGTGCGATGCGCCCGTTGCCATCGTCGAACGGATGGATGGTGACGAACCACAGATGCGCCAGAGCCGCTTTGAGAACTGGATCGGTATCGTTCCTATTGTTGAACCAGCCGAGAAAGGACTGTATTTCCGACGTCGAGGCTGCGCAGCAGCCGGCGCTTCGTAGTGCACCCGCTCGCGCCCTTCGATGCCGGAGACCACCTGCATCGGCCCAGATCCATCGTCACGCCATGCGCCGACAATGACCTTTCTCGTCCCGCTGCGTCCGGTCGGAAACAGCGAGGCATGCCAATTGAACAGCCGTTCTTTGGTAAGTTGATCTCTGAATTTCTGGGTGGCGTCGAGCATCATCTCGACAACGCCTTCGACGTGGCGGTCAGCGGGCGCCAAAGCCGCGGCTTCTATTCCGAGCCGGCGCGCCATCGAGGATCGGACTTCGGTCTGGTCGAGGATTTCGCCTTCGATTTCGCTGGATTTGAGCACGTCCTCGGTGAGGGTTTGGAGAACGGCCTCCGCGCGTAGTGCAAATCCCAGTGCCTGCATGCGGCCGATCAAACGTCCCTGGCGATGCCGGACGGCGGCCAGTTGTACGGCGAGGCTGTGTTGATCCCAAGTGAATTTTGGCCAGGACGGTAATTGATGGATATAGGTCGCCATATATTCTCCGCACGATATGCGGATAATATGCTAGTTATTCGCCGCACCGGCAAGAATAATCACCGCATCTTATGCGGATATTAAGGAGCCTATTCGCCGCACATAGCTTTAACCATCTGATATACCAATGAATTTAAGGATCTCCTCCAAAGGAGCGGGCGATATTGGCCGCGGGTCATGCATGGATGGCGACTTCCGGCACGAACACGGCGGCCGTGGCCGCCACCGGCACGGGCGCCGATCCGGCCGCCTCTTCGACCATGGCGAACTTCGCCTCGTGGTGCTGGCCTTGATTTCCGAGCGTCCGCGGCACGGCTATGAGATCATCAAGGAGATCGAGGATCGCGTCGCCGGCACCTACAGCCCGAGCCCCGGCGTCATCTATCCCACCTTGACGATGATCGAGGAGCTCGGGCACGCGACGGTAGCGGAGAGCGACGGCAAGAAACTCTACGCCATCACCGCCGGCGGCAGCGAATATCTCGCGGCCAACAAGGCCGCCTTGGACCATGCGTTGCAGCACATGCAATCCGTCAACCAGGCGCATGGCGGCGGTCCGGCGCCGGAGATCGTGCGCGCCAAGGAAAACCTGAAACTGGCCCTTCGCCTGCGCGAAGGACGCGGTCCACTGACAGAGCAGCAAGTCCGCGATATCGCTGCCGCGCTCGATGCCGCCGCGGTCGCTATCGAGCGCAGCTAGATGTTTGATCCCAGGATTTGATGGCGCATTATTTTCCGGAGAATGGAAGGTGCGCTATGGGACAGGTTCTTCACGGCTGCCGCGTGGATTCCGGGACAGCCGTTACACGGCTTCCGGAATGACGCGGATGAATTCCTTCCAAACAACCCTCAGCCGTCATTGCGAGCCAACGGGTCGCGCGCGTGCGCGCCCGATGTCAACCCCGCGGACAAAGGCGGAGAGACCTTCGGCGAGATGATCGAACAACATCCGGACCCGGGCAGTGGATTTCATGTCTTCGTGCATCGCGATCCACACCTCCAGTTCGAAGCGGATCGCCTTGCCGAGCACCGGCACCAGCTCATCGAAGCGCCGCGCGATGTTGTGCTGGCAGCCGCCAATTCCCACCCCGGCCCGCAACGCCGCGAACTGCGCAAGATCGCTGTCGCAGCGAAAACCAAAATGGTCGGGGGTGACCTCCTGCGGCAGCCTGCCCAGACTCCGAAGCGACCAATCGTCCCGATCGAAGCCGATCATGCAGTGCTTGGCGAAGTCTGCGGCCGTTTTCGGCATACCGTACACCTTCAGATAATCTCGATGCGCGTAGAGACCGATCACGGTCTTGCCGATGCGACGCGCGAGCAGCGACTTCTGCCTTGGACGAACCATGCGGACAGCGATGTCCGCATCCCGCCGCAGCAGGTCTTCGTTGCGATTGCTCAGCGCCAGTTCAAGAACAATACCGGGATGACTTTCGCGAAAGCGTGCGAGCATCGGCGGCAGTACCTCGCACCCGATCATCTCGCTGGCAGCGATACGGACCGTGCCGCGATCGGTCCGAGCTCCGCTCGAAGCGGTCCGGCGCAGCGCCGCCGACGCGGCCGCCATGGCTTCGGCATGGCCCACAAGTTCAAGCGCAGCCGGGGTGGCGGTCAGCCCCTGCGGCGAGCGGGAAAACAGCGACAGTCCAAGGGCTGTTTCGAGCGCATCAATATGCCGGCCGACGGTCGGCTGGGTCAGCGCCAGCTTTCTCGCCGCACCCGACAGGCTGCCATCGCGCGCCACCTCCAGAAAGGTGCGGAACAACTCCCAGCCGGGCTCTCTCTGCGTCATACAAAAATGTATAACATGGATACGCATTAAGGCAATTTTCTTTATCCAAGCGATCGCCGTAATCCTCGCCAAACGAGGAGAACAGCGATGCCGACCACCTATCGCGCCGTGATGATAACGAGGCCGGGCGGGCCTGACGTGCTGCAAGCCGTAGACTTGCCAATCGCAGAGCCTGGGCCGGGTGAACTGCGCGTGGCGGTGCGTGCGTCCGGCGTTGGCGCGACCGATCTGACGATGCTGGCGGGAAACTACATGTTCGCGCCAAAGATACCCTTCGTCGGCGGTTACGAAATCGCCGGGGTCGTCGAGGCGATCGGCGCTGATGTGACCGGCTTCAGGATCGGGCAACGCGTCGCGGCCCTGACCGTATATGGCGGATTTGCCGAGCGCCTGATTCGCGGGGCCGGGCATTTCGTGCCGATCCCCGACGAGGTCTCGGACGTCGAAGCAGTCGCGGCGATTTTGAATTACGTCACGGCGTGGCAAATGATCCATCGCGTGGCCAATGTTCGAGCCGGCCAGACCGCACTGGTCACTGGCGCGGGCGGCGGCGTCGGCACCGCGCTTCTGCAATTGCTGGGGCTTGCCGGCGTGAAGACCTATGGCGCTGCTTCGGCAAAGAAGCACGGCCTCGTCGCCAGCCTCGGGGCAACGCCGCTCGATTATCGGCTCGGGCCGATCGACCGTCTTGTTCGTGCCCGCGAGCCGACGGGCGTCGATTTCGTCTTCGATGCCATCGGAGGCGCCAACATCGGCCCGTGCCTGCGCGCGGCACGCCGCGGCGGAATGGTCGTCGGCTATGGTTTCATGGCCGTCGATGTCGCGCTCGCCAAGACGCGGATGTTCTGGGATCTGTTTATCGGCGCCCGCCTCCGCGGACGCCGCGGAACGTTCTACGGCATCACGTTACGATATCGAAAGGACGCAAAGCCCTTTCACGAAGACTTGCCGAAAATCCTCACGCTGGTCGCGCGCAGACAAATCAATCCCGTCATCGCCGCCACCTTCCCGCTAAGCGACGCCAAGCGCGCCATTGAGCTGCTGGCCACCGGCACCGTGGCGGGCAAGATCGTTCTGACGTGTGGTTGAAGAACCGCAAGACGCGAGAGCGGGAAAGGAAACGCTGCTGCTATTCACCAGACCCGCGGTATCAGGCGATATCGAACCGTGGTTTGGTATTCCCGATAACCCGGCAGGTTCTTGGCGAGGAATTTTTCCTCGTCCAGCAATCTCCAGATCAGCGCCGGCATGATCGCAACCATGACCAGCACACCCCACCAGGAGCCGAGCGCAATCGGTATGCCGAGAAGCATGACGAGGGCAGCGACGTACATCGGATGACGCACCAGTGCGTAGGGCCCGGTCGAGATGACCTTTTGGTACGGCGCCAATTGGATGGTCGCTGAGGCGAAGCTGTTCTCCCTGAAAACGAAATAAATGCCGACCCAGCCGAGCGCCACGAGCATATCTCCGGCGAGCGCCATGCCGGCCGGCAGGTGAGACCACGCAAAGCGGCGATCCAGCGCCGGGACGACCAGCAGGCCGATAAAGCCCAGCGAGGTCACGGACATGATGATCTTTTGCGCCGGCAGCTTCTCGGCAGCCGGGCCCCCGCGCATCCGTCGCGCCAGAAGCTGCGGATCCCCTTTGATCAGATAAAGCGTGATCGCAATGGATGCGGCAAAATAGACCGCGAGGAAGAGCCATGCCTGCCAATAGTCGAACGTCCATGCCGGAATAAACAATAGCGCCGCCATCGCAAGAAAAAGCAGCAGCAGTCCGACCAGCGCCTTGTTGTACAGGTTGCTCATTCCGTCATATTAGCACGCAGCCGGCGGCCATGCGGGCAATAGCTAATGGGGTGATCCGGAGCGCCGCACAGCGACAAGCTCGGAGTATGAGGGTAAATCGGTGCCTGGAATTGTCGGCCGAAACAAGCCCGCGCTGGCGAAAACCCGCGCGAAGGACGGTGTTCGCGCGGGGTCTGTGTCACACGTTTGATTTTTGGTGAAAGGCCAAATGCTCCCTCTGAGAAAGGGGGTATTCGGGAAGATTTACTTTAACGAGGTGTTAATCGACGAGAACGTGGTGTTGAGAGTGCTGCCCAAGCCGTTAACGACAGCGATAATCGCAAGCGCGATACCCGCCGCGATCAGACCGTATTCAATCGCGGTCGCACCCGATTGATCGGACAAGAACTTAAGAAAAACGCGCTTCAAAACCGGCCTCCTCAGGGGTTGGGTGAAATCGGTCGACGGGCGAGAGATACAATAGATGATCTAAGGTTGCATAAATCGATCTGATTCATTTTGAACTACGGCTTTCTGGGCCTGCGATCCGCCTGGCCTTGCGCTGATCCAGACCGTCATTGCGTTACGACCGCCGTTCCGTCGCAAATCCATAGATCAGCGCGAGGCGGTCGAGGCACTCCTTGAACCGGCGTGCGAAATAATCGATCCAGCGCTGGCCCTGCACGCCGCGCCGCTCTCCGATCTGCTCCATGGTCATGCCCAAAACCAGAACCTCATGCACCAGCGCCGAGCCGTCGGCGCCGAGTTCATGCTCGGCGCGGTTCAGCCGCAACACGGCCTTGCGCTGGCGCTCGGTGATCGGCTCCCGCCGCTGTCCGCCGTCGACATATTCGCGGGTGGGGTCGACCGCCTGCGGGCCGCGCTCGGCCCTCTCCCAATCATCCTGAAACGCCCTGCCGCCCTGATATTGCGCCTCGTCGATCTGGCGATGCGTGTGCAGCCGTGCCAGCGGATCGTTGCGGATCGAACGCAGTGTGACGATCTTGTCGCCCGGATCCAGCCCCAAAGGATCGTCGACCTCGATGGCCGCTACTTCCGCGTTGCGCAGGAGATCCCGCGATCGCCGGTCGTGAATCTTTGCAGACTTTTGCGGCCTGTTGCGTCTTGCCCGTGCCATGTCGGATTGCTCCTTTGCAAAGTTGGAAATTGAAAAAGCGGTTTTGCCGTTCGCTTGGTCCGGCTGTTACGTGGTTCGCTTGGCGACATAGGCCGCAAGTTCGGGACTGACGGGAATCGCGGGTTGTTGCGCACGGGCAGCCGACGGCTGGTTCGGAGGATCGACAGAACTCTCCTCCCCGTTAGATAGACTCTGGTGTGGGTATGAGTGGTCGACGCCTGCTGCGGCCCGGCTGGACGATTGCCCGGCAATTGCCTGGGACGGGACGCGCCGGGAAAGCGCGCCGTTCTCCAGCCTCATCCGCGCCAGTGCCGAACCGATGCCGCCCTTCTGGCCGGCGATCGCGCGCTTTTCGGAAACACGCATCATCTTCGCCAGTTCGGCGTCGATCCGCTTGTGTTTCCATCCCTCGTAAAAGAAATCCTGCAAGGTGGCGCGATACTGGCACCAGGTCTTCAGCGGCAGCTTAGCGATCTTGCAGAGTTGGCGGTCATCGTCGGGCAGTTCGCCCTTGCGCCAATAATGCATCATCAGGAGCAGATAGGCCCCGTGCTGCGCCGTGGTGAGGTGACCGGTGTCGCCGAGATAATCGCCGACATAAAGCGGCATCCAGGGGCGATTCATCAGGCGCGGCTTTCTTCGCCGCGCGGCAACGTCTCGTGGAGCAGCAAGGCCACGAGTTGAGCCCCGCGGATCGAACCGAAGGGCAGTTGCCCGATCAGCGCGCGCAGATGCGCGATGCGATGACGGCGCGGCAACCGTCGCATCCTGAAAACCATCACCGCAACGGATGCGTTCATGGCTGCTGCTCCCGGCGTTGGTTTCGTTTCGCGCTTCATGCCGCCTCGACCAGCCTGAGTGAGACGGTGCCGGCTGCCCGCTTCGATGGCCTGCCGGGGCCTCGCGTCAGATGAAAATGCGGTGTGCAATAGCTGGAGTCTTCACGACAAGGCTGGCCGCAGAAGGTGATGGCTTCGCCTTCCTCGTCGCCGCCATAGGGGTAGCGGCAATCGCCGGGCTCAAGTTCCGGCAGCGTCAGATGGCGCGGATCGGTTTCGACGCAGCGGAGCCTGACGGTCTCGTCCCGTTCGAAGACCGGCACGATCCATCCGGACATGGAAGCGTAGCGTTCCTTCATTTTGTGCGCCTTTGATTGCTCGGCTCTCGTCGGCGGCCTCGGCCAGATCCCCGGACGGTCCGCGCCAGCGAGCCCCATTCGCCTGGCGCGTCCAATCGTGGCGTTGCGGGAATAAGCGGTGTTGAATTTCGCGTTGATCGCCTCCGCGATCTCCGAATAGGACATGCCCTTGGCAAGGTTTTCCCGCAGCGCTTCGCAATGCTCGGGCGCCCAGTTGGTCGATTGCATTCGGGCCTCTCCGATTCCTGCCGGCCGGGCATGCGTCTGCGTCATTCCGGGGTGCGTCGAGAACGCGAACCTGGAATCGCCACCTGTGATCATCTCTGGGTTCCGGACCGGCGCCGGCGAGCGCCCCGGAACGACTCGCTCAATTTCTGATATTCCGAAATCAAAGTCAAGCTTGATTTCGGATAATCGGAATTGCTATCATTTCTGAAATTCGGAAAAGATAGTGCCATGCTGGATGTCAGGATGATCGAGCGGGGACTGCAGAAGCCGGGCAAGACCAAGGGCGGTCTGGCGGCAGCGATGGGTGTGCGGCCCGGCGCGGTCTCCGAGATCCTGGCTGACGCCCGGCTGATCAAGGCGTCGGAAATTGCGCCGATCATCGATTACCTGGAACTGAACTCAGTGCCGATCATGGGCCGGGTCGGCGCCGGCGCGAATATCGAGCCGGAACACGAGCAAGTGCCGCCGGAGGGTCTGGGCAGTGTCGAACTGCCCTTCCCGATCGCCGAGGAAACCATTGCCTTCGAGGTGGCCGGCGATTCCATGCTGCCGAAGTACGAAAACGGCGATGTTATCGTGGTTTTCAGGGAGCAGCGCCATCCGATTTCGAGCTTTTACGGAGAAGAGGCTGCGGTCAGGCTGAAAACGGGCGAACGGTACCTGAAAACGATCGAGCGCGGAAAGTCCGCCAGCGTCGTCAACCTCACCAGTTTCAACGCCAAGCCGATCAACGGGGTGAGGCTGGAATGGATTGGCGAGATCTGCGTCACCCTGCCAAGGGGTCAGATCGAGCGACTGCGGGCCAAGGCCGCGGCGCGGTCACGCAAGGCCGCCAGGGCGCATGCCGGGACGCACCCCAGGGAAGCAGCCCCCAAGGCAAGCTCGAAATGAGCGCATGCCGCGTGATTCTCGCCGGCGCCGGCATCAGGTCATCCACCTGACCGTAAAATTTCTGATTTTCCGAATTAAATCTTGACTAGTTTCTGATTTTCAGAAATATTGGACACTCCGTTCACAAGCTGCGGATCCAGCGCGGGATGGACAGGAGCGCCATGCAGTATTTTGTCGTGATGATCGATTACGGACGGCGCGGGCGCGAGGCCATCGTCGATCCTGAAGTTACCCGCCGCGAAGTCATCGCGCGCGTGGTGTCCGGCGAATACAAGAACATCTGCTTTATTCATGAAATCGCGGATGCTGCGGTCGACGATGTCACGGAAGAGATTCTCGCGGACGCCGCCCTTCCGCACATCCCGATCACCGGCGCCGAGTTGCAGGCCAGCCATTTCGATCATGCCCGCGATCTGGCGAAGCATGATGAGCCGGTGTGATGCGCGACGACCGGCGCTTTAAAAGCAAGCGCGTTCCCGCCAAAAACAGCATGTTACAGGAAAGTCACACACACGAGGATTGTGCGGCCGTTCTTTTTCCGTTCGCAAGAGTTGATGATGGACATCCGCGATCGGCGGTAAGTTGGCGCGGGGTTGAAATTTGCGCTGCTGCTGTGAAGGAGACGCGTTATGCCAGCCTACGTCCAGCATCACGAAATCGAGACCGCTGCGATCATCTGCCCAGGCTGCATAGGATTGCTGCCTATGTATGTGAGAGACGTCGAGCCCCATTGGAGCCTGGCGAAGATCGACTTCATCTATGAGTGCTCCGACTGTGGCGCCGAGGTCAGGCACACGGTCACCAAGCCGGAACGACGGCATTAACGCCCTCGCTCGCTGCCAGCCTTCCGGTGCGTGCAATCCTTTGCTGCGCATGCGGGAGTTCGAGAACCGCCGCCACGCTTCCACGTCCAGCGACGCGATCATCGCTTGGCGCAGCGGCAACCGGCGCGCCTTCCGCCTCTGCCTGAAATGCGCTGAAGCACGACCGGCTCTGATTGAATCAGAACCGGCGCTCTGGTCTTTGTTTTGACGCGTTTTCTTGACGCCAACCGGTAACCACCCCGGATCAAGTCCGGGGCAGGCTCTCGCTCGAAACCGCTTTAGCTCGTGGCTTTCTGGGAATCGGTAATATCGAGGTTGCATTCTCGAAAGTGGAACGCAATCTCGTCAAGCGCGCACTGTCCCCACTCTTCTGCTTTCGCCAGCCAGAAAACCTTACGCTCGGAATCCAGCAAGGCTTGCTCGCGGCACATAAATTCCTGATTGCGAATTTCGACGAGCTTGTTCATGAACTCCACTCCTGCCGTGTGAAGCCAATTAACCCAAACATTATAGCCGAGTCGGGAACGGCCGTCCTTGCGTTTTCTCCTGCCAGGAAGCGACAGCTTTGCTGTCTGATTTGCGCCTTGAGTCGGCTAGAGAAATCTAACGCCGCGCCGCACCAAACTTCGCTTCCATCGCGCGCCGCGTCTTGACGGTCTCGTCACCGGCATCGATCTCGACGTCGCTCCAGCGCACCACGGCGCCATGCGCGATGTCGTTCTTCAGCTTCACCCGGTGCGCAAGCCCGATCGGCAGCGCGCCGGCGCCAAGGCTCGCCGCCGCCGGCATCAGTTTGCCCCAGACCGTATAGCCGCCCTCGCCATCGAGCATTTCCCCTGCCCGCAGGTCGCGCTTGGCGACTGCGACGGCGTCGCCGCGGAAGCCCTGCGGTTGCCCGGTCGGCTCCTTGCGCAGCGCTGCCGACAGCACCGAAATGTTCAGCTCGAGCCCGATCAGGTGATAGGGCTTGTACATCGCCGCATAGCGCCCGGAGGCGTCGGTCTTCAATCCATATTGCTTGAAGCAGTCCGCGGCATAATCGTTCGGTGCCTCCAGCACGACATAGACGCCCCAGCGCAGATCGCGGAATACCGGGCGGCCGTCGCGCTCCAGCGACGACACCACTTCCACCACGCCGGATTTCTCCAGCACGCCGCCGGCCTCGCGGGGCCGCATCACGTGCGGCAGGTCGTCGACGCCGCAGGGCGGAAACAACAGTCCGCCCGCGGGCACGTCGAGCCCGGTGGCGTTGGCGATCGCCGCCATTTCGATCGCGGATTTGGTGCCGTCCAGAAACGAGTTGAACATCTGCGGATTCATGCCGCCCGATTGCGCCTCATCGGCCGTCAGCCCGTAATGGCTCCAGACCCCGGCCGGCGTCACGTCGTGATAGGCAGGCAGGTATTTGGTGCCCTTGCCGGCAGCGACCACGTGGAATCCGGTCGCCCGCGCCCAGTCCACCATCTCGGCGGTCAATGCCGGTTGATCCCCATAGGCCAGCGAATAGACCACGCCGGCCGTGCGCGCTTCCTCGGCGAGCAACGGCCCAGCCAGCACGTCGGCTTCGACATTGACCATGACGATATGCTTGCCGGCCTTGATCGCCGCGCGCGCATGACGAATGCCGACCGCGGGATTACCGGTGGCCTCCACGATCACCTCGATATTGCCGGCCGTGGCCCTGGCGCCATCGGAGGTGAATGTGGTCGCCGCGATCCGGGCATCGTCCCATCCGACGGTGCGGCAGGCCTCGCGCGCACGTTCCGGATCGAGATCGACGATCACCGGCACCTCGAGCCCCGGGGTGTGCGGCACCTGCGACAGAAACATCGAGCCGAATTTGCCGGCGCCGATCAAGGCGACGCGGACGGGCTTTCCCGCCGCAAGGCGGGCGTTGAGCAGATGGTGAAGGTTCATGGCAGCGTTGATCCAATCGAATGTTGATGGCGTGACGTGAAACGTGCCCCGACATCTAGCTTTGCAGCATGTCGGCAAATGTCTTTGCGAAGGTATGCGCGTCGCCCGGCCATCTCGCCGAAACATAGTTGCGATCCGCACCACGAAGGCGGGCCTCGGGTCGGCGATGGGTATCGCGCTGCAGGCCGGACGTCTTCCGGCGGTAATCCGGATCGGTCTTGGGAACGTCGCATGAAATCATCCGGAAGCGCAAGCGCGCGCGTGACCTCCTGCTGCACCGACATAAAGCCGTCCGGCTGTCCGTCCTGCTCCAGGTAAGTTCGATAATAGTTCGGATCCCAAAATCGCGTGACGCGGGCGACCCTCCACGCGCTGCGCTCCAGCGCCCAGGTCAAGGCGGTCGTCCGGTAACCGTAGAGCACCGAGCGTCCCGTGCGTTTCGAAATGCTGCGCGCGGCAAGCAGCACGCCGTGACAGATCGCCGCCACCGGCCTCTCGGCCTCGAAAAAGCTGACGACATGACGCTGCAGCGATCTCGCTCTCGAGGTAGTCACGCATGCCGCGCGCGCGATGTCCGCCGGGCAACAGCAGCCCATCGAATGCCGACACGATCGACGGCATCCCAACGCTGCGGCGCGGCATAACTCGGATCAGCGATCATTCCGGCATAGGCCTTGCGCGCGTCACGGTTTGCCCGCATCAAAAGCCCTATCAGCGGCAGATGCCGCAACAGCGGTATGGCGCCCCAGAGATCCAGGCCCTGTCCGGTCAGCATCATGTCGTCGGCGACGGCGGGGCGTCCGTCCGGCGTCGCAAATCCAACGACATGGCCCGCATTTACGAGAACCTGCCAGCTCACCGCGGCTTCGCTTGGGTCGAAGTCGCGCGCCGGCAGGAGGATGAGAACGCGTGCCACGGCGAACCTCTTTCAGACCAGCAAACACGTCGATCCCGTGGTCTTGCGCGCGGCGAGATCGGCATGGGCCTTGGCCGCATCCTTCAGCGGATAGGTCTGGCGGACCTCGATCTTGACTGCGCCTGACAGCACGACCTCGAACAGCTCCTTTGCCATGGCCACAAGATTTTCGCGTTTGGCGGCGTAGGTGAAGAGCGTCGGGCGGGTGACGAACAGCGAGCCCTTCTGGGCGAGCAGGCCGAGGTTGAGCGGCTCGACGCTGCCGGAAGACTGGCCGAACAGCGCGGCGACCCCGAGCGGAGCCAGGCAATCCAGCGATTTCAGGAAGGTGTCCTTGCCGACGAAGTCGTAGACCACGGGCACCTTCTTGCCTCCGGTGATCTCCTCGACGCGCTTCACGAAATCCTCGCGCGAATAGACAATGGTGTGGGCGCAGCCATGGGCCTTGGCGAGCGCTGCCTTCTCGTCGCTGCCGACGGTGCCGATGACGGTGGCGCCGAGATGCTTTGCCCACTGGCTGAGGATCAGGCCGACGCCGCCGGCCGCGGCGTGGAGCAGGATGGTATCGCCGGGCTTGACGCGATAGGTCTGGCGGATGAGATATTGCACCGTCAGGCCCTTCAGCATCATCGCGGCCGCGGTCTTGTCATCGATGCCGTCGGGCAGCTTGAGCAGGCGATCGGCCGGGAATCAGCCGCTCTTCGGCATAGGCGCCGAGCGGCGCGGCTCCATAGGCGACGCGGTCGCCCGGCTTCAGATCGGTGACGCCGGGTCCGACTTCCTCGACCACGCCGGCGCCCTCGCTGCCCAGGCCGCTCGGCAATTGCGCAGCAGGATAAAGCCCCGAGCGGTTGTAGATGTCGACAAAATTCAGTCCCACGGCGGTGTGGCGGATGCGCGCCTCTCCGGCGCCCGGTTTGCCGAGCTTGACTTCCTCCCAGACCAGAACCTCGGGCCCGCCGGTTTTATGAAAGCGGATGGCGTGCGTCATGGAATAACTCCTCAGGTGAGATGACGAAAGGCGAAATAGCGCCCCAGCGGCGCAGGTCCGCGGCAACAGCTATGACGGCAATATGCGCTGAACAAGCGGCAAGGAACAGCCTGTCTTTTTGTTCCGGGCAAGATGCATGAGTTCGCGGTCGAGAAGCGCGAGTTTGGCGCTGAATTGTTCGATCTCCTTGCTTCTGGAATCGAAGCCTGGAACGCGCCGCCACGTGAGCGTCGTCCTGACGCGGCGATCTTCCCGAGGAGGGTGCAATGCGAACGCTCATCGTCGTATCGTCAGCATGCTGGTGTTTGCCGGAATTCCCGCCGGATACGCGCGCGGCGGCATGCATGGCAGCAGCCACTCGGCCATGATGGCTCCCGCCAATCCGAGCGTGCCGCCATCATTGACCCCGGACCCGCGGCTCACCGGCGGCGCGCCGCTTCCTTCGCAACTGCCGCGCGCCCAGGCCAACGGCAACCTGTTGAAGGGCGTTTCGCTCGCACCCGACGCGGAAGAAGCCAAGGTCGATCGAATTGTCAAAGCATCTGTCGCGGTTGCTGATCGCCAGGGGGCAGAAAGCGTGGCGTTAGGCAACGCCAGTTTGATCGCGCCAGGTCGAGCGGCCTTCACGATGGCCTGCATCGCGCATTCCGATCTCCTTGAATATCACCATCACCGCGCCGGCGGATCGCATCCCGGGGTGCTGGAACCGGCATTCCGGGCCTCACCTTGGGAGGTGTCCCGGCAACTACCTCAGAGCACGCAAAATCCATCCCGAGATCGTCAAAAACTGTGCTTTTTGGGTATCGCTCGCCCACGAAATCTCGGCGAACAAAATGTCGATTGGCTAGCGGCGTTGGTTGGGCAGGAATACGATGCTGCCCATTGCGATCGTTAATGTCACGGCGCTTTTTATCTTTCCGATTGTTAATGCGACAACGTTCTTGGGACCGTTCAAATAGAGCGGCCTGAAACGCCAAGGCAGCTGAAAGATACGAGTTAGTGCCTATGCCCTTGCCAAGCTTCGCCACCCGGTGGCGGTTGCGGAATATTGCTCAAAACGCCTACAATGGTCGGCCCGTCACGGTCGGTTTGAAGGGTTTCGCACCCCGGATAGGTCATGCAGAGAGAGGCCTTCAGATGAACGAGAGCTTTCCGGTGGCACGTTCGTGAATCAACCTATCAAATCCCTGAAAGAGGCCCCTTTAGTTGATGCTCCGCCCACCACCGAGCGTCGGCCGCGCCGACGCTTGGTATGGATGCTCGTTCTGGCGTTGCTGGTTGCCGCCGGCGTCGTCTGGTGGACCAGGCAAGGGAGCGCGCCGCAGCCAGGGGGAGCCGGTCGCAGCGGCGCGCCGATGTCGATCGTGCCCGAGACTGTCGGCAAGGGTGACGTCGGGATCAATATTAACGCCCTCGGCACAGTGACGTCGCTGGCCACCGTGACCATCAAGAGCCAGATCAGCGGCTACTTGATGAAGATCGATTTCAAGGAAGGCGATGACGTCAAGAAGGGCGATCTACTCGCGGAGATCGACCCGCGCCCGTATGAAGCGACACTTGCCCAGGCGAACGGAAATCTGCTGCGGGACCAGGCGCTGCTGAAGGGCGCGCAGGTTGACCTGACCCGCTATCAGGGTCTTGCTGCGCAGAATGCAGTGCCGCGTCAAACACTCGACACGCAAGTGGCTCTGGTTGCGCAGTATCAAGGCACGGTGGAAGCCGACCGCGCGGCGGTCAAATCCGCCGAGGTCAACCTGCAATATTGCCATATCCTGTCGCCGCTGGACGGTCGCGTCGGACTGCGTCAGGTTGATCAGGGCAACTATGTGACGCCCGGCGACGCCAACGGTCTCGTTGTTATCACGCAGTTACAACCGATCAGCGTTCTGTTCCCGGTGCCTGAGGACAACCTGCAGGCCATTGCGAAACGCATCCAGGCCGGAGCCGTCTTGCCGGCGAACGCTTATGATCGGAGCGACAGCACCAAAATCGCTGACGGCACGCTGCTGGCCTCCGACAGCCAGATCGATCCCACCACGGGAACGATCAAGCTGCGGGCGCAGTACGCGAACGAAAACAAACTTCTATTCCCAAATCAATTCGTGAACGTCCGGCTGCTGCTCGACACCCACAAGAACGTGACGACGATGCCGACGGCGGGCGTTCAGCGCGGAGTGCCGGGTACGTTCGTTTACCTCGTCAATGCAGACAACACCGTCTCTGTGCGCAAGGTTGTGCTGGGCGTGACAGACGGCGACCGCGTGGAGGTCACTTCCGGGCTGGTGCCAGGAGACC
The DNA here is from genome assembly GCA_963729395.1 of uncultured Pseudomonadota bacterium. Lineage (GTDB taxonomy): Bacteria > Pseudomonadota > Alphaproteobacteria > Rhizobiales > Xanthobacteraceae > Bradyrhizobium. The sequence goes on from CAVSOS010000010.1 coordinate 185,983, forward strand.
GCGTGGTGATCGACGGAGCCGACAAGCTGCGCGACGGCGCGAAGATCAACGTGCGGGCGGAAGCCCCCGCCGGCGCGCCGCCAGCCGGTACGCCGCCAGCGGATCCGGAGAAATCGGGCGGCAAGAAACGGCGTTCGGATAGCGGACAAAAACAATGAATCCGTCGCAGCCGTTCATTCTGCGGCCCGTGGCGACCACCCTGCTGATGATCGCCATCGTGCTGTCCGGCATGCTTGCGTTCAGATTCCTGCCGGTCGCCGCTTTGCCTGAAGTGGATTATCCGACCATCCAGGTGCAGACCTTTTATCCCGGCGCCAGTCCGGACGTCATGACGTCCTCGGTCACCGCACCGCTGGAAGTCCAGTTCGGCCAGATGCCGAATCTCAACCAGATGAGTTCGGTGAGTTCAGCCGGCGCGTCGGTCATAACGCTGCAGTTCGGGCTTGCGATTTCACTCGATGTCGCCGAGCAGGAAGTGCAGGCCGCCATCAACGCCGCCGGCAACCTGCTGCCCTCCGATCTGCCCGCGCCACCGATTTACGCCAAGGTAAATCCGGCCGACGCGCCGATCCTGACGCTGGGGCTGACGTCGAAGACGATGCCGCTGACGCAGGTGGAGGATTTCGTGGATACGCGGCTGGCGCAGAAGATCTCCCAGCTTCCGGGCGTCGGACTTGTCAGCATCAGCGGCGGCCAGCGGCCTGCGGTCCGCATTCGCGCCGATATCCGCGAAACTCGCCGCCTACGGATTGAACATCGACGATCTACGCACCACGCTCGGCAATGCGAATATCAACACGCCGAAGGGCAATTTCGACGGGCCGATGCGCGCCTACACCATCAACGCCAACGACCAGATCAGGAATGCAAGCGACTACAGCCCGCTGATCGTCGCCTACAAGAACGGCTCGCCGGTCCGGCTCAGCGATGTCGGCGAAGTCATCGATGGGGCCCAGAACGACAAGCTCGGCGCCTGGATGAACGAGACACCGGCCATTATCCTGAATATCCAGCGGCAACCCGGCGCCAACGTCATTGCCGTGGTCGAGGGGATCAAGGCGCTGCTGCCGCAATTGCAGGCTTCGCTGCCCGCCGCGATCGACGTCAACATTCTGACCGACCGGACCGTGACCATCCGCGCTTCGGTGGAGGATGTGGAATTTGAATTGACGCTCGCCGTCATCCTGGTGGTGCTGGTGATCTTCGTGTTCCTGCGCAACGCGCGGGCAACCCTGATCCCGAGCCTCTCGGTCCCGCTGTCGCTGATTGGTACCCTCGGTGCGATGTACCTGTTCGGCTTCAGTCTCAACAATCTTTCACTCATGGCGCTGACCATCGCCACCGGTTTCGTGGTCGACGACGCGATCGTCGTGATCGAGAATATCTCCCGCTACATCGAAGAGGGCGAGTTGCCATTGCAGGCAGCCCTTCATGGCTCCGAACAGATCGGCTTCACCATTATCTCGCTGACGGTGTCGCTGATCGCGGTGCTGATTCCGCTGCTGTTCATGGGAGACGTGGTCGGCCGGCTGTTCAGGGAATTCGCGATCACGCTGTCGGTCACCATCCTGATCTCCGCCGTCGTGTCGTTGACCTTGGTGCCGATGGCCTGCGCCAAGCTGCTCAAGGCCGAAGCGGAGTCCCACGAGAACGCGTTCCAGCGCTACAGCCGCGAGGGCTTCGACTGGATCATCGAGGTGTATGGCAAGGCGCTCAATTGGGTGCTCGACCGTCAGACCTTCGTTCTGCTCATTGCGTTGGGCACCTTCGCGCTGACCGCCGTGCTTTACATCGTCATTCCGAAGGGTTTTTTTCCGATTCAGGACACCGGCGTCATTCAGGCGATATCCGACGCGCCCCAGTCGGTGTCCTACGCCGCGATGGCCGAGCGGCAACAACAGCTCGCCAGCCTCATTCTCAAGGATCCCGACGTCGATAGTCTTTCCTCATTCATCGGCGTGGACGGGACCAATACCACGCTCAACAGCGGTCGAATTCTGATCAACCTCAAGCCGCGTGACCATCGCAAATCCGACATCAGCACGGTGATGCAGCGCATCAAGAACGGCACCGCGTCGCTGACGGGTATCTCGCTCTATATGCAGCCGGTTCAGGACCTGACGATCGAGGGTACCGTCAGCCGGACGCAGTACCAGTTCATCCTGCAGGATGCCGATCCGGTACAGCTGAACGAATGGACGCCCAAACTCGTCGACAAGTTGAATCAGCTGCCGGAGCTTGCCGATGTGACCAGCGACATCTCGGCCCAGGGGCTCTCGGTCTTCGTTGAGATCGACCGCGACCAGGCCGCCCGTTTCGGGATTACGCCGGCGACGATCGACAATGCACTGTACGACTCGTACGGCCAGCGCATCGTCTCCACCATCTTCACCAACTCCAACCAGTATCGTGTCATCCTCGAAGCCGATCCCAGCCTGCAGGCCTCGCTGCAATCCCTGTCCGATATCTATCTGCCCTCCTCGGTGGGCCCTACACCGGTGCCGCTGACCGTGATGGCCAAGATGCGGCAGGAAACCGCGCCGTTGCAGGTCTCGCATCTCGGGCAATTCCCCGCAGCCACCGTATCCTTCAATCTGGCGCCGGGGGCATCGCTCGGCGGCGCGGTGACGGCGATCAAGAAGGCGCAAGCCGAGCTGGGTATGCCGGCCAGCGTGATCACCAGCTTTCAGGGCGCAGCACTGGCGTTTCAATCATCCCTCTCCAATCAGCTTTTCCTGATCCTCGCCGCGATCATCACCGTCTATATCGTGCTCGGTGTCCTCTATGAGAGCTTCATCCATCCGCTCACCATCCTGTCGACGCTGCCTTCCGCGGGAATTGGCGCGCTGCTGGCGCTGATGGTGGCCGGCGATGATCTCACCATCGTCGCCATCATCGGCATCATCCTCCTGATCGGTATCGTGAAGAAAAACGCGATCATGATGATCGACTTTGCCCTCGACGCCGAACGCAATGAGGGCAAGCCGCCGCGGGAAGCGATCTACCAGGCCTGCCTGTTGCGATTCAGGCCCATCCTCATGACAACCATGGCGGCGGTTCTCGGCGCATTGCCTTTGATGATCGGGACGGGTGCGGGCTCCGAGTTGAGGCACCCGCTTGGAATTTCGATCGTCGGCGGCCTCCTGGTCAGCCAACTCCTGACCCTGTTTACCACGCCGGTGATCTATCTCTGGTTCGACCGGTTGGCGGTGCGGTTTACCGGACGTCCGGGCGACGTCGGCCATGCGAACGAATTGAACTGAGAATTGAACTGAATTATGGGCCCATCAACCCCCTTCATTCGCCGGCCGGTTGCAACGACGTTGCTTACCTTCGGGCTTGCGGCGGCGGGAGTTGTAGCGTTTTTCAAGCTGCCGGTCTCGCCGCTGCCGCAAGTGGACTTTCCGACCATCTCGGTACAGGCGACCCTGCCGGGCGCCAGCCCGCAAGACGTCGCCACCACTGTCGCCAGCCCGCTCGAGCGTCATCTCGGGCAGATCGCCGATGTGACCGAGATGACGTCCTCGAGCACGGTGGGACAGACGCGCATCACCCTGCAGTTCGGGCTCAACCGGGACATCAACGGCGCCGCGCGCGACGTGCAGGCGGCGATCAATGCGGCCCGCGCCGACCTTCCGACCAACCTGCGGACCAACCCCACCTACCGCAAGGTCAATCCCGCCGACGCTCCGATCCTTGTCCTGACCCTGACCTCGGACACGGCGACACGCGGCGAACTGTATGACGCGGCGTCCACGGTCCTCGCGCAGAAGCTGTCGCAGGTGGATGGGATCGGCGAGGTCATTGTCAGCGGCAGCTCGCTGCCCGCGGTGAGGGTCGATCTCATTCCCCAGGCGCTGTACAAATACGGCGTCGGTCTTGAGGACGTGCGGGCGGCACTTGCCAGCGCCAATGCGCACAGCCCGAAAGGCGGCATCGACGTCGGCGATCAACGCTATCAGATCTACTCCAATGACCAGGCCAACAAGGCCGCCGATTACCAGTCGCTGATTGTCGCCTACCGAAATGGCGCTGCAGTGCATCTTTCAGATGTCGGTGAGGTAACCGACGGAGTTGAAAATCTCCGAAACGCGGGTCTCGCAAACGGCAAACCGGCTGTCCTGATCATCCTCTACCGACAGCCGGGCGCGAACATCATCAGCACGGTCGATCTGGTGAAGTCGGCGATGCCCCAACTGACGGCTTCGATCTCGCCAGCGATTGACATCGGCTTTGCGGTCGACCGTTCGACCACCATTCGCACTTCGTTGCGGGATGTCGAACGGACTTTGATCCTCGCCGTGCTGCTGGTGATCGTTGTGGTTTTCGCCTTCCTGCGAAACCTGCGCGCAACGCTGGTACCGGTCGTGGCTGTGTCGGTGTCGTTGATCGCGACATTCGCCGCCATGTACTTGATCGGCTACAGCCTCGACAATCTTTCGCTCATGGCGCTCACGGTTGCGACCGGCTTTGTCGTCGATGATGCCATCGTCGTTCTCGAGAACATCACCCGCTATATCGAGAACGGGATGTCGCCGCTGGAAGCCTCGCTCAAGGGCGCTAACGAGGTCGGCTTCACCGTGCTTTCGATGAGTATCTCGCTCATCGCCGTTTTCATTCCGATCCTGCTGATGGGCGGTATTGTCGGCCGCCTGTTCCGTGAATTTGCGATGACGATCTCAATCGCGATCATGATTTCACTGGCGATTTCGCTGGCGACCACGCCGATGATGTGCGCTGTGCTGCTCCGCGGCCGTTCCGACCAGGGTCACGGACGGCTTTATCAAATTAGCGAGCGCTTCTTCGATCGGATGCTGGAGTTCTACCGGCGGACCCTGACCGTCTCGCTCCGGCATCCCGGAGCGATCATGTTGATCCTCGCTGCGGTTCTCGGTCTCAATTTCTACCTGTACGACGTCATCCCGAAAGGCTTCTTCCCGCAACAGGATACAGGGCGCGTGATCGGCTCGATCCAGGCGGATCAAAGCATTTCGTTTCAGCTGATGCAGCAGAAGCTCGCGCAGTTCGTCACCATCATCAAGCAGGATCCGGCGGTCGAAACCGTGGTCGGGTTTACCGGCGGGGGCCAGACCAATTCCGGCTTCGTCTTCGCCTCATTGTATCCGCTCGGCGAGCGCAAGATTTCTGCCGACGGCGTCATCGCACGGCTTCGGCGCGCGATGGCGGTCGTTCCCGGCGCAACCATGTTCCTGCAGGCTGTGCAGGATATCCGCGTCGGCGGCCGGGCCACCAATGCGCAGTATCAATACACCCTGCAAGGCCCTACTCTGGAGGAACTCAACGAATGGTCGCCGAAGATCACGGCGGAGCTGCAGCGCGAAACCAAAGTCCTCGCTGACGTCAACAGCGACCAGCAGAACAAGGGGCTCGAATCCGATCTGGTCATAGACCGCGACGCTGCCGCCCAGTTGGGAATCAACGTCAGCCAAATCGACAACACGCTCTATGACGCGTTCGGACAGCGCCAGGTTTCCACCATCTATGTGGCGCGCAACCAGTATCACGTCATCATGGAGGTGGCGCCGCGTTACTGGCAGGATCCGGAGACGCTGAAGGACGTCTATGTCAGCACCTCCGGCGCCTCCGTTGGCGGCTCGCAGGCGACCAATGCGGTGGCGGGAACGGTCGTTGCGCCCGGAACGTCGGCCTTTGCCAATTCGGCCAACGCCCAGGCTGCGCGGAATCTCGCAACCAATTCGATCGGCGCCACCGGCAAAGGCGTGGCCTCGACCGGTTCCGCGGTCAGCACCGGCCAGGAGACCATGATTCCGCTATCCGCGGTGGCGCATTTCAAGCGAGGCGCGACCCCGCTCGCCGTCAATCATCAGGGACTGCTGGTCGCCAACACCATTTCGTTCAATCTGCCGCCCAGTGTGTCGCTCAGCACGGCGATCACCACGATCAGGGACGCGATGAACCGGATCGGCGTGCCCGCAACCATTCGCGGAACCTTCCAGGGCACGGCTAAGGCCTTTCAGGATTCGCTCAGCAACCAGCCTTTTCTCATTCTGGCCGCGCTGGTCACGATCTACATCGTGCTCGGTGTCCTGTACGAGAGCTACGTGCATCCCCTGACGATCCTGTCCACGTTGCCGTCTGCCGGGGTGGGCGCCCTTCTCGCCCTGATGGCGTGCGGGACCGAATTCAGCATCATGGCGCTCATCGGCGTCATCCTGCTGATCGGCATCGTGAAAAAGAATGCCATCATGATGATCGATTTCGCGCTCGACGCGGAACGAACCCGTGGACTCAGTTCGACTGACGCCATCTACGAGGCTTGCCTGCTGCGCTTCAGGCCGATCATGATGACGACCATGGCGGCACTGCTTGGCGCTCTTCCGCTGGCGATCGGCATGGGCGACGGCGGCGAGCTTCGGCAGCCGCTCGGTATCGCAATCGTCGGAGGTCTTGTTCTCAGCCAGGCGCTGACGCTTTATTCGACGCCGGTGATCTACCTGTACATGGAGCGGCTTCGTTCCTGGAGCCAGCGTCTCAGGGACGGCGGCAAGGCACCGCTGGCACCTGACAGCAACTTGCAACCAGGCGAATAGATGTCAACAACAGCCCCGATGACAGGTCTGGCCCTTCCACGAGCCCCGTGCGATGTCGGGATCGGCGCGTTGTCTTTTTTGCGGACGCGGGGAGATCGGCCGCGGTTGAAATCGCAGCTTGAGTGGGTGGCTGATGAGTAACGTTGCGTTGAAGTCAAATTCCTACGTCACGAGACTTGGCGGCAAGATCCGCATCGCGTCCGCTCTTGCCGCGTTGTTGCTCGGTCCTGGCTTGTCCGGCTGCATCCTCGGCAGCGAAAAGCCGGAGCTCGAGTCTTGAGGTGCCGGCGACGTATCGCGAAGGAGGTCATCACGCAGCGGACGCGGCCGTTCCGACCCTGGACTGGTGGCGTGGTTTTCGGTCGAGCGAACTGACGACGCTGATGGAGGCCGCTCAAATCTACAATCTGGATATCGCGGTAGCCATTGCCCAGATCGTCCAGGCCGATGCGCAGGTCGGTGTGTCAGGAGCCCCCTTGCTGCCGTCGGTCACCGGAACGGGAACGGTTCAGAACGAGCATTTCGGGTCGCCCTCCTCCGCCGCCCAAGGCGGCCTCGGCAGCGGTATCAGCTCGGGTGGTGCCTCGACGTTCAACTCGTTCAATTTCGGACTTACGGCAAGTTACATGCTCGACTTCTGGGGCAAGAACCGCGCTACACTTTACGCGGCCGAGGAAAGTGCCACTGTCGCCCGCTATAATCGCGAAGTCGTAACGCTGACGACGATCGTGACCGTCGCCAACACCTACTTCCAGGTGCTGGCCGCCCAGGATGAACTGCGCGTCGCGCACCGCAACCTCACCGCGGCCGAGCGTATTCTTAAGCTCATCAAGGATCAGTTCGCCGGTGGAACTGCCTCGCAACTGGACCTGTCGCAGCAGGAAGCACTGGTGGCGACCGTGCGCGCCTCGATTCCGCCGCTCGAGGTGACGTTGAAGCAAAGTATCGCCGCCCTCGCCCTGCTGGTGGCGCGGGCGCCGGCGAATTTCAATGTCAACGGCGGAGGCTTTGCGCAGCTCACGGTTCCGCGCGTGACGCCGGGCCTGCCTTCGGAGCTGCTCTACCAGAGACCGGACGTTCGGCAGGCCGAGGCGCAACTCGCCTCCTCCAACTTCAGTGTCGAATCGGCACGCGCCGCGTTCTTTCCGCAGATCCAGCTAACCGGTACGACCGGCGTGCAAAGTGCTGCGCTCGCAGCGCTGTTCGGGCCGGGTGCCTGGTACTACACCCTGGCCGCCGGACTGACCCAGCCGATCTTCGACGGCTTCCTGCTGGAGAGCCAATTGAAGCAGGCGAAGGGCCTGCAGGTCCAATATCTGCAGGCTTACCGCAAGGCGGTGCTGTCGGCATTCGCTGACGTTGAGAAGGCTCTCGTTGCCCTTGCGCAGTACACCCGGCAGGAGAAGCTTCAAGCCGATGCGGTGGCGGCCTCCAAGAAGGCTTTCGATGTGTCGGAAACTCAATTCCGCGGCGGCACCGTTAATCTCCTCACCGTCCTGCAGACCGAGCAAACGCTCTTCACAGCGGAGAACACCTTGGTGCTGGTGCGGCTCAACAAATATCTGGCGGCCAGCAGCCTGTTCCAGGCGCTCGGCGGCGGCTGGACACCGGACAGGAAACTGTCCTCGTTACAACCGTGAGAGGCTCTGCCATGAGAAGCATGGTGTTGGGCGCGGCGGCGGTCCTGGCGGTTGCAATGGCCGGCGCCATGGTTTCGCCTGCGCGCGCGCAGCAAGGGACACCCGCCGCGGCGCCGAACAATACGCCGCTGTCTTTCGGCATGGATGCGGAGCAGGCCTCGCGGGCCTTGGGGGTACCCCTGATCTATGTCAGGGGTCGTCCCGGCAACGAAATGTACCTCGCCCTGTCCAACGTCAAAGGCAGCGCGTTAGCGAATCGGAATGACGGGCTCTATCTGCAATTCCGGCACGGCAGGCTCGAGGGCTGGAAGGGCGATTGGGGAGAGAACCGGCCGTGTTGCAACTGAGCACCCTTTCCATGAGCACGCGCCAATGAGCACGCCAAAAAGTCTGACAACTATCGCAACGATCCTGGCGGCACTGTGCGCGCTGGCGCTGTTTGCCCAGGAATCAACCTTTGCGCAGGACGCGGGACCTTACGGACCTGCAGGCAAACGGCCCTTTCTGCGGCGGGATCTTTCCTATCAGGTTTGGTACTATGATGGCCGCGACGACCATCGCGACTTTCCGACCAACGGCTTCTTTCCCGGTGATTTTGCGGCCGATCCCGCGCATGCGGCGATCGGGGCTGCCGGACTGTTCGGCTCCACGCCCGATTACACCGGATATCATCGAGCCGGTTGCGCGCAACGCTATCGTTTCTACAATCCGGCGACCGGCAATTTCGTGGGACATGACGGCTCGCGGCACCGCTGCAACTGAGGACATCAGGCACGGGCTCGACCAGCAGGGCGCCGATCCATCACGACCGCGCCCCCTTGGTGCAAAAGGCCCCGCAAGGGGCCTTTTGACATTTATACCGCGTCTTTCGCCGCCTTGACCGGCCGCGCTCTGACGATCTTTCGGGCCGGCTTGGCCTTGTACATCATCGGCTCCCCGTTGAACGGGTTCGTGCCAGCGCGGGCCTTGGTCGCGGGCTTCTTGATCACGACGAACTTGGCAAATCCCGGAACCAGAAAAACACCGGTTTTCTTCAGTTCCTTGTAACCGACGGTCGCCAGCGTCTCCAGAACGCCCTTGACGTCCTTCTTGGCTACTTCGGTCTCGGCAGAGATCTTCTCGATCAGCTGCGACTTCGTCATCTGTACTGCCATTTTGTCTCCTGTAAGTTGATTCGTGCCACGGACAGTATTGGCGAATCCCGCGTGAAAAACCGCGTAAACCGCGATCTGCACAGGTTTATTGGTGGGCCTGGCCGCCTGCCGCATGAAAAAGGCGACCCGATTGGCCGCCTTTTGGTACCAAAGCATGGCTTGCCATATCACATCACGAGCTGCGGTTTGACGGAGTTGATCCCTGCCGGGCCACAGGCTTGCGTTCGATCGGATGAATATCGATCGCACGCAGGCGCCCCATCCGCAGCACGTCCATTTCGAGGTCGCGATCGATCCGATCGCGGTCGAGGGTACGGATCAGGTCATCGACGCCATTGATATCAATGCCGTCGAGGCGGATGACGACGTCGCCCGGCAACAGTCCGGCTTGCGACGCCGGCCCGTCCTGTTCGATCTGCGTCAGCAGCGCGCCCATCTTGTTCTCGACACCGGCGAGCACCGCATGCCGTCTGCGGAATCGGGCGCAGTCTGGCCGGACACGCCGATATAGGCGCGCCGCACATAGCCATGGCGGATGATCTCCGACAGCACGAACTGCGCGGTGTTGCTGGCGACCGCAAAACAGATGCCCTGCGCGCCGCTGATGATCGCGGTGTTGATGCCGATCACTTCGGCGGCGGACGACACCAGCGGCCCGCCGGAATTGCCGGGATTGAGCGCCGCATCGGTCTGGATCACGTCTTCGATGGTCCGGCCGTTGGCCGAACGGATCGAACGGCCGAGCGCCGATACCACGCCGGCCGTGACGGTCGATTCAAATCCGAGCGGATTGCCGATCGCGACCACCAGCTGGCCGCGGCGCAAGCTTTTTGAATTGCCGAGCGAAGCATAACGCAGATCGCGCGCGCCGTCGGCGCGCAGCAACGCAAGATCGGTATCGGGATCGACGCCGAGCACGCGCGCGTCGGTGACGATGCCCTCGATGATCCCGCAACCTGATCTGCTTCGACGCGCCGACCACATGGCTGTTGGTCAGCACCAGGCCATCCGGCGAAATGACGATTCCGGAGCCGAGCCCTCCGCGCTCCGCGTGATTGCGGGGCCTTCGACCCGGTTTCCACGCGCACGACCGCGGGTCCGATACGTTCGGTAATGCCGATCACCGCGTTGGAATAGGCGTCAAGCAGGGCTTGATCGCTGGCTGGAGCCGGTTCGGGTGCGCTCGGCGGCAATCCTCTGTCGATGTTATCTCGGCTAATATCCAACATGGCTAAATCCTCTGACGTCAGATAGTTGCCACATTTCGCCATAGCAAGAGCCGCTGCCCCGGCGCCCGCGGGGTGAGTGCATCGCGCCGGCCGGCGACGTCGGGCGCCCTCCCCGTTCGGATTGAATCGGAAACGGCTGCATCAGATGAGGCTCTGTTCTCCGTATTTTGACGGGCTCCTTCGCGCCAACCGGTATCCACTTCGCCGGAAAACACTCTAGGATACCGCGTCTTTCGCATTCCGGGACCGCATCCATGCAGCCACTATTCGACCGCGCCGCCGAGGATCTCGGCAACTCGATCCATCTCGAACACGTCAACGTGCAAGTGCCAGACCAGCGTTTGGCCACCCTGTTTTATGTCGCCGGGCTTGGACTCACCCGCGACCCCTATCTGATGGTGTCCGACACCAACATGTGGATCAATGTCGGCAGAAGCCAGTTCCACCTGCCGCGTGGCGAGGCGCAGGTGCTGCGCGGCCATACCGGGATCGTGATTTCCGGCCGCGAGGCGCTACTCGACCGGCTCGCGTCCGTCGCCCGCAAACTGGAAGACACCGCTTTCGCATTTAGCGAGAACAACGACTACGTCGAGGCGACCTGTCCGTGGGGCAATCGCATGCGGTGCTATGAGCCGGATGCCGCGCGCTTCGGGCGCATCACCCTCGGCATCCCCTATGTCGAGTTCGAGGTGCCGGCGGGCACTGCGCAAGGCATCTGCGATTTCTATCCGCAGATCATGGGAATGCCCGCCGATCTCAGCAACGGCGATGGCACGGTTGCGCGCGTGAAGGCGGCCAAGAACCAGTATCTGCAATTTCGCGAGACCGACCGGCCGCAGCCGGATTATGATGGCCACCACGTTCAGATGTACATCACGAATTTCTCCGGCCCCTATCGCCGGCTGTCAGAGCGCAGCCTGATCTACAGCGAAGACAACCAGTACCAATACCGCTTTCGCGACATCGTCGACCTTGCGAGCGGCAGGCATCTGTTCACAATCGAGCATGAGGTGCGCAGCGCCACGCATCCGATGTATTTGCGGCCGCTGATCAACCGCAATCCGACCCAGACCAACCGCAATTACGCATCCGGCCACGATCAATGGCTCTGGGCGATGGATCCGGACGAATACGACACGCAATAGCTCGCCGGAGGAAGCTCTAGGCGGCTTTCTTCTGCTCGAGGTCAGCGTTCCACTCGCCCTTGCTGGCGAGCGAATTCATCCGCGCACGATGATTAAAAGCCTGCTGTCCGGCGACAATGTTCTCGGCCTTGCCCGACCACGCCTTTTGCGGTGCCGCTTGCAGCGCACGGCCATAGGAAAATGTCAGCTTCCACGGCAATCCGCCGATCCGGTTCATCGCGTCGAGATGCGCGGTAGCATCCTCGTCGGATTGACCACCGGACAGGAACGCAATTCCGGGCACAGCCGCCGGCACACAACTCTTCAGCAGGCGTATGGTCTTCTCGGCGACTTCCGCGACCGGGGATTGCCTGGCGCTTTTCTTGCCCGATATCACCATGTTCGGTTTCAGGATCATGCCCTCGAGCGCAACCCGCTGGACACGCAATTCCTGGAACGTCTTGTTGAGAACACGCTGCGTGACGTCATAACACCGATCGATATCGTGATCGCCATCCATCAGTACTTCTGGTTCGACAATCGGAACGATCTGGGCGGCCTGGCATAGCGCCGCATAGCGTGCGAGCGCGTGCGCGTTGACGTGAATAGCGGTCATGCTCGGAATATCCTTGCCGATGTCGATCACCGCGCGCCATTTCGCGAAGCGCGCGCCTTGTTTGTAATAATCCGAAAGGCGCGCGGCCAGCTTGTCGAGACCGGCGGTGACAAGTTCCCCGGGGCAATTCGGCAGCGGCTGGGTCCCCTCGTCGACCTTGATACCGGGGATGCAGCCCGCCTGCTCGATCAGTTTCACCAGCGCGGTCCCATCCCTGGCCTTTTGCCAGATGGTCTCGTCATAGAGGATGACGCCGGAGATATATTTCGACATCGCGTCGGAACGAAACAACATCTCGCGATAGTCGCGGCGGGAGTCCTCGGTGGATTCGACCTTGATCGCGTCAAACCGCTTCTTGATGGTGCCGGTGGATTCGTCAGCGGCGAGAAGTCCCTTGCCCTGCACGACCATGGCCTCGGCCACTTTGTTGAGGTCGAAGAGATTCATCGGTATCTCCATTCGGCTACGGTTCCCTGAACTGGAACACCAGAAAAAATCATGGTTTCACGTAACATATGGGAGCCCGGCTGCCCGCTCAAGTGCCCCGCCATTGCAGCTCTGCGAGGCCGGGCTATCGACGCAAGGGATCGGCCGCCACAAGCGGGCAGGCTTCGATATCCACTTCGTTTGCGCCCTGAATTGTCTCACATGGCCGCGACGTGTCGAAGCGCAGACCATACTCGTCCAGCAGATCCTGCCGCGGCGTGCTGCCGCGAAGATGCATCGCCCATACGCCCCCCGGCAGCGGATGGGCGAGACCCTCACGAATACGGTGGTCAAGGGAGCCTCCCGGAGCAATCGGCAGCAGGATGTCAGCGATCTGATAAGCGCGCGAGCCGGGCGACAATAGCGGCACGACATAGCCGACCGGCTTCTCAATCAGAAGATAGGTCGCGGGCGTGCGAAAGGATCCGGAGACAAGCGGTCGATACGGATCGGACCACGGGCGGCGGAACCAATCCGCAGGTTGCGACCAGAGTGCGATGGCCAATGCGGTGGCGATCGCCGAACCATTGATCCATCGCTGCCGGTCTGTCCTGGACGACAGGCGCCTGAGCGCCCGCAGGGAACGGGAAATCAAAAGGACGATCAGCGGCGCAGCAAGCAATTCCAGAGCGATCGCATAGCGATGAATTGAAAATGCAAACAGCCACATTCCGTATGCGACCAGGAAAAACAGCAAGAATTGCATATCCCGGCGCGTGAAAATCCTTATCCTGAAAAGCAGGCTCGCCCCCGCATTTGCTGCAAGCACGACGAACAAGATAGCGAATCGTGGATCCCGAAATGCCCACTCGGATGAGCGATGATTGCCGACCAGCCAGTAAAACGGATAAGCCGCGGCGTCCCACAGGCCATGCGGCATGAACCGCAAATCGGCGATCGCCTCGTCGGGAGCTTCCGGAGAATGAAACACCGTATTGTAGAATGGGAACACCGGGTTTCCGAACTCTCGCCATAGCATCCAGGACCACGCACCTCCGGTACCGAGCGCTCCAATGGCGCTACCGGCCGCGAAATATGCCAGCGCCGCCAGAGGACGCGCCGCAAACAACAGGGAGGCGCCCGCCCCAATGAAAAAAATCATGTTGGTGAGCTTTAGTCCCACCGCTCCGCCGATCAGCAATCCGGCGACGGCATAGCGTGCAGGACGTTGCGTATTCATCGACAGAATCAAGCCAAGACCGGCGATGACCGGCAGGGCCGTGAGTATATCGGCGAAGCTGGTTCCGACTTCGGATAACGTCATTGGACCGAACGCGGCGATAACGACCGATGCCGCGAGCGTCCATCCGCTTGCCGCGCTGCCCAGAACCACGCGGGAAAACCAATAAATCAATGCCAGGTTGAGGCCGTGGATCGCGCCCAATATCAGTCCCCAGAACGGCGCGCCAACATAATGGCGCAGCAGATAGGCGGGGACATATGCAAGCGGATTCAGGAAAGTCTGAAAGCCGCCGGGCGCGACATCCTGATTGAATCGTCCATTGATCAGGGCGAAGGCGCTATATTCGTGATAGTTTCGCCAATCCCAGTTGATGTCTTCGCCGGCGAACCAGCTATAGGCAGCACCGGCCAGAAGCGACCCCACGATCACAGCCCACGTCTCGAACCGAGTCCCGAACCAAGTCTCGAAGCCTTTGCGCGCGAACATCAGTCCAACGATTCCCGGATGGCCCGTTTCGACCCCGACGGAAAAAACCCGCCGGGTTGAGTTGGCGGGTACTTTATTCTATCCACACGCGATATATGGGGCGCCCGCCATCGCCCGGAGCCTACGCAGGCCGGGTTAAGAAATGATTCCGGAAGCTCGCGGCGTCGCTGGCCGGCGACATAGAAGCTTTAAATCGTGGTTGGTTAATCCCTGGTATCACCGCTTTCAGGCACCGATGTCATTGATTGCCCGTTGCCAAGCTGCGATTGTCGTCTCGAGCCCGGTCTTCGCCTGGTCCGTTCGGGTGATCGCTGATCGAGAAAACAATGCGGTTCATTCAAACATTTCAGTTTTACGACTTTCTGGACACGCTGGTCAGTCTAACGACCGCATTCGTGCTTGGAACCCTGATCGGCGCTGAACGGCAATATCGCCAACGAAGCGCCGGCTTGCGGACCAACGTCCTCGTCGCCGTCGGGGCATCGGCCTTCGTCGATCTCGCAGATCATCTGGCGGGGTCGGACGGAGCCGTTCGCGTCATCGCCTATGTCGTATCGGGAATCGGGTTTCTCGGTGCCGGGGCCATCATGAAAGAAGGAATGAATGTGAGAGGCCTCAACACCGCAGCCACGCTGTGGGCCTCAGCGGCGGTCGGATGCTGCGCAGGCGCGGATATGGTCGCCCAGGCCGCGTTGCTGACGATATTCGTACTTGGCGGCAACACATTGCTTCGACCGCTGGTCAACGCGATCGATCGCATCCCGATCAATGAACAAACATCGGAAGCAAGCTATGACGTGACGGTCACAACCGAACTCCAGCTCCGTTGCATCGGTCCGTGAAATCCTGCTTGAGACGCTTGAAGCTGCCAATTATCCAGTGCGAGATACAGACGTGGTTTATCGGTCCGCCGACGACGCCGAAATCGTCGCCACGCTTGTCAGCCTGTCGATCGAACCGGATGAACTGGACGCGGTCGTTGCCAGCCTGGAAGGTTCGCCCGGCGTTCGTCACGCGACCTGGAATGTCCGCGCGCTCGAATAGTGAGCTCTGGCTTCCTACCGCGACGGCTGCGGAATGCCCGGCGAGATGCCGCGCTTCTCCATTTCCGGAACGTTGATCTTCATGCCATTGCTCATGACAACGTCGCCAGGCTTCTGGTCTACCGCGCAAGGACCGAGCCATTTGGCGTCCATCGTCATGATCATGTTGGCGTCGGGAATATCCGGACTTCGCGATGTCACCGTCATCGTGTAGGCGCTGTCGAAGCTGCCAGTAATAACCGAGTGTGCGGTCGCAGGCTTTCCGCCAAGCACGCAGGTGGAATCGATCGTGATCGAATTTTCCGATCTCTGCACGTCGCGCTCGGGGCACGCCGCCGGGGCAAAGGGGCCTGCACTCGACTGCATCATCTGGTCGGTCGTGGCGTCGATGCATTGCAGGATCACCCGGGTCGGGGCGTTGCTGCTTCCGATGCTGGTCTTGACTTGCCACAACCCCGGCTTGCGCGACGGCAACTCGGCGGCCAGCGCCGGCATCATGGCGACCAGAACCAAAGTCAACGTCGTCCCGATCAATCGCACGAAATTCTCCTGTATCTGGCAACCTTGCCGGGTCCGGACACTGCCGGGATAAGCAGCGTCGCCGCATCCATCGGACACGAATGCCGTGATATCTTCAAGTTCCGTGGCTTCCTGGGCGGGCTCGTTTTCGCGGATCGCGCGTCGTCAATAGCTGAATTTATCACCCATGCGAGGGCTGGCGACGCCCTGCCCAAAACATTACACGTCATGATAGCTTCGATACCACGCCGCAAAATGGCGGATGCCGTCCTCGATGGCTGTCGCAGGCCGGAAATCGACGTCGCGGGCAAGATCATCGATGTCGGCGTAGGTCGCCGGGACGTCACCGGGCTGCATCGGCAGCAACTGCCTTACGGCCTTGCGTCCCAACTCCTGCTCGAGGATCGCAACGACCCGCGTCAGTTCTTCGGGTTTGTTGTTGCCGATATTGTAGATGCGCCACGGCGCAGCACTCGATCCGGGATCAGGTGCGGCGCCCGACCATTGCGGATTGCCTTGCGGGACATGATCGATCAGACGCACCAGTGCCTCGGTTACATCATCGACATAGGTAAAATCGCGGCGCATTTGGCCCTGGTTGAACAGTTTGATCGGATGGCCTTCGATGATCGCCTTGGCGAAAATAAATAGCGCCATATCCGGCCGATACCACGGCCCGTAGACCGTGAAGAACCGCAGCCCGGTGCTCGGAATCCCGTAGAGATGGCTGTACGAATGCGCCATCAATTCATTGGCCTTCTTGCTTGCCGCATAAAGGCTGATCGGATGATCGACATTATCGCGTGCCGAGAACGGCAATTTAGTGTTGGCACCATAAACCGACGACGACGACGCAAACAGCAAATGGCGGCAATCGTTGTTTCGGCATCCCTCAAGAATGTTCATGAAGCCGGCAAGATTGGCGTCGACATAGGCCTGCGGGTTCTGCAGCGAATATCTGACGCCGGCCTGGGCTGCGAGATGGATCACGACCGGGAACCGGTGCCGGGCGAACAGTTCCTTGATCGCCGGGCGATCCGCCAGATCCAGCCTTTGGAAGCTGAAGCCCGGACAATCGTCAAGAATATCGAGCCGGGCCTGCTTCAGCGCCGGATCATAATAGCTGTTAAGATTGTCCAAGCCGACAACGCGCCGCCCCGCTTCGAGCAACCGCTGCGCGACATGGAATCCGATGAAGCCGGCCGCCCCGGTCACCAAGATTGCCTGATCTGACATTCCATTCATGACAACTCGTCAGTCCTGACAACAGCGTTGGATTTTCAGCGGATCGGGCGACATTCGAAACTCTGCCACGGCGGATGACCGCCCTGCGCCGGTCCGGCAGTTAGTACGCCAGCGGCTTCGGGCGCCCGACCCCGCAATAATGAAATCCGTTCCGCATGACCTCTTCCGGCGAATAGATATTGCGGAGATCCACGATCACGGAACTTGCCATGATCGAAGCCATTTCCTTCAGATCGAGCGCGCGAAACTGTTCCCATTCCGTCACAATGACGAGCGCATGGGCGCCTTTCGCGCAGTGATACGCATCGTCGCAGAAGGTAACGTTCTCGAGAACCTTCCTTGCCTGCGACATGCCGACCGGATCGAAAACACGGACGTCGGCGCCCATATCCTGCAACGCCGTAATCAGCGGGATCGACGGCGCATCGCGCATGTCATCTGTATTGGGTTTGAACGTGACGCCCAGAACCGCGATGGATTTTCCCCGCAAATTGCCGCCGAAGGCATTTGCCACCTTGCGCGCCATCGCACGCTTGCGCTGATCGTTGACTGCCACGACGGTCTCGATGATGCGCAACGGGGTCTCATTATCATGCCCGGTCTTGATCAACGCCATGGTGTCTTTTGGAAAGCAGGACCCGCCGAACCCCGGCCCGGCGTGCAGGAATTTAGAGCCGATGCGGTTATCCAGGCCGATCCCGCGCGCGACTTCCTGAACATTGGCGCCGACTTTCTCGGCGAGATCGGCGATCTCATTGATAAAGGCGACTTTGGTGGCCAGAAAGGAATTGGCCGCATATTTGGTCAGTTCGGCGGTGCGGCGATCCGTATAGAGGATGGGCGGCGCATTCAAGTGAAGCGGCCGGTACACCTCGGTGATGACCTTCCGCGCCCGGGCATCATTGGTCCCGATCACAATCCGGTCGGGATGCTTGAAGTCACGAATCGCAGCACCCTCCCGCAAAAATTCCGGATTCGAAACGACTGCGAATTCCGCGGCGGGATTCTGCTCGCGCATGAGGCGTTCGACCTCATCGCTGGTTCCGACGGGAACGGTCGATTTGGTCACAATCACCGTGAACTGTGAAAGAGCCCGCGCAATCTCGCCCGCCGCCGCATAGACATAAGACAGATCGGCATGACCGTCCCCACGGCGCGACGGAGTTCCCACCGCTATGAAAACAACTTCGGCGTTGCCGACCGCCGGCTTCATGTCGCTTCCGAATGTGAGGCGGCCCTGCCTCACATTGCTGGCGACGAGATCGGCCAATCCAGGTTCGTGAATGGGTATTTCTCCGCTCTTGAGCGCGGTTACCTTCTCTTCATCACTATCGATGCAACTGACATGATGCCCAAAATCGGAAAAACACGCTCCCGACACCAGCCCGACATAGCCGGCGCCTATCATCGCAATACGCATTGACAACCCTGTCTGATGATTTCTGCCACAGATCTGTGGCGTTGATTTTCCAAGCGCTGAAGTCCCGCATCGACTAGCCGTTCAGCATTGATTCTCCATCCAGATGTTGTGGAAAAAAGAAGAAATTATTGACGTAGGACCGGCCATTTTTGCGGCGTCCGTCCGGGAGCAGCGCGTTGGCATCCTGCAAATCCTCAGGATCGAACTGGTCGATCGGAACTGCACTGCCCTCTTTCAGGAAGAAGCCCCGATAGGACCTGTTCTCGAAGAATTCGAAGATCGATCGGGTCGCCTCGCTCCGGTGCCGGTCCTCCGCTTCGACCAGAAACACGGGCTGGCTGTGTTCGAGAAGTTCAACCGCACCATTCAACACGTTCAATTCGTGTCCTTCGACGTCAATTTTCACAAAGGCGACGTCCTGGTGAACAATCGCGTCAAGGCGAACGGTAGGCACGTTGATCGAAACAATCCGCTCGTTCGACGAACCGAGCTTGGGCTCGAGCGATGCGAGGCCGTAAACCAGATCCTGATCGCCCTGCGGAACGAATAATTCGGCATTGCCGGTTTGATCGGACAACGCAATCTCATGAACGCTCACATTCGATGCCGACGTCCGCCGCAGGAGATCAGCCATCCGGTGGGCCGGTTCGAACGCATGGACCTTGCTTGAAAGACGCGCCAGCTTGCGGGTGTAGAGACCGCAATGGGCTCCAACGTCGACGGTCACGGCCCCCTTGGGCACAATCCTGTCGAGATACAACAACTCCTGTTCCGCCGATTTCGGCAGATGCATGAAATACCAACGCAGCCAGATCGATGGAAACGTGTCCTTCAACAGCTCCTTGGTTCGCTGCCTTGCGTTCATTCCGGCAATCTCTTCATTGCAGGCTTGCTGGCATCAAACATCATTTAGCTCTGTCCCATACGGTTTCCCGGGCAACACCCGACAACTCGCCAGAAATAAAACTCAGGCCCGGTGATAGATATCCTGCATGCGGACGATGTCATCCTCGCCCAGATATGCCCCCGACTGCACCTCAATCAGATTGAGGGGCACCTTCCCCGGATTTTCAAGCCGATGCATGCAGCCCAGCGGGACGAACACCGATTCGTTCTCACGCAGCAGAATCTCCTCATCGTCGCGCGTGACGATGGCGGTTCCATTGACCACCACCCAATGCTCGGCGCGGTGGAAGTGCTTCTGCAACGACAATTTGGCGCCAGGATTGACGGTAATGCGCTTGACCTGGAATCGATCGCCGGCGTGGATCGATTGGTAATAGCCCCACGGCCGGTGCACATTGAGCGTCTGGGTCGCGGAACGATGGCCGTTGTTCTTGAGCCGTTCAACCAGCTTGCCGACGTCCTGATCGCGATTTCGGGTGGTCACCAGAACAACGTCCGGCGTTGCGGTGATGATGAGATCATCAACGCCAAGGGCTGCCACAAGCGGCCCGTCGCCCCGTACATAACAGCGCGAAGCGTCCTCCAGGACGACGTCGCCGACCACGACGTTGCCCGACCGGTCCTTTTCGCCCATCGTCCATAACGCCGACCAGCTTCCGATATCACTCCAGTCGAAGGGTGTCGTCACTACCACCGCCCTGTCGGTCTTCTCCATGACGGCATAATCGATCGATATCGACGGGCATGCCGCAAAGGCGCTCTCCTCCAGGCGCTGGAAATCTAGATCGCGAGTTGCGGCCGCTAACGCTTCGCGGCATGCCGCCAGCACTTCGGGCGCGCGCATCTCGAGTTCGTCAATGAATGGCCGGGCCGGCAGTAGAAATATTCCGCTGTTCCACAAATGTTGGTTACCGGCAAGGAGATGTTCCACGGCAGCTCGATCTGGCTTTTCAACAAAGGCGGCGACATCGTGGACGTCGGGAACATCTTCAAGTCCCCTTCCCTTGTGAATGTAACCAAATCGCGTTTCGGGCGCCGTGGGGCGCAGACCGAACAGAACAAATCGCCCGCGCTGCGCCGCCTTCAGGCCGACCGATATGGCGGCCCGGAAGGCCGCACGATCGGGCACCCAATGGTCAGCCGGCATCACCAGAATGACGGCATCGGGATCAGCCTCGCTCGCCAGAAGTGCGGCGACCGCCACGGCCGGAGCGGTATTCCGGCCGAACGGCTCCAGCACAATGGTCGGATCCGATATCCCAACCCCACGTAACTGCTCGCCGATAGCGAACCGATGTTCCGCATTCGCGATCACCATCGGATTTGCAAACAGCGAAGGATCGGCGACGCGCAGCGCGGTCTGCTGCAACAGCGTTTTTTCGTCGAGCAGGGAAAGCAATTGCTTCGGATAGGCTTCGCGGGAAAGCGGCCAAAGCCGCGAACCCGTGCCGCCGGACAGGATAACAGGGATTATGCGGCCGCGCGCCTGAATCATTTTGCCCCCACATCAGTCTGGATCTTCAACCGATTTAGAATCCGCTGCCTGACAGGAATTCCCTGCGGATCGTGCGGGCGATGATCATGATGTCCATGCGCAACGACCATTTCTCGATGTAGTTGAGATCGTAATCGATGCGCGAGATGGCGCGATTTGGCTCGATGGTGCTACCCCTGCAGCCACTGACTTGAGCAAGGCCGGTGATTCCAGGCCGCGCGGTATGCCGCTGAAAGTAATACGGCACAAGGTCTTCATAGGGTAGCTGCGCAGCAAGCATCCCTGGAACATGTGGGCGGGGTCCGACCAGCGACATGTCGCCCTTGATGACATTGATAAGTTGCGGAATTTCATCGAGACTGGTCTTGCGCAGGATTCTTCCGATTGGCGTCACCCTAGAATCGCCCTGCACCGTCTGGCTTACGCCGGCGACATCGCACGCGTCGATCCGCATCGAACGGAACTTGTAGATTTTGAAGAACCGGTTCCGATAGCCATAGCGGTACTGATAGAACAGCACCGGGCCTCGGGACGTGACCTTGATCGCGATAGCGATCACAATCAACATTGGCGCGAAGAACAACAAGGCTGCGCTTGCCAGCGCAATGTCGAAAAGTCGCTTTCCGAGCGAGGCGGAGGGTTCGCTCCGGCTGGAGCGGCGTGAATTACGGCTCCGATACACGCTGCTGCCGGAACACTCGACAGGCCGTATCGATATCAAGCGCCGATCCTTCCGGAGCGGCATGACATTGTCCTGATGCAGACGGGCTGCGACGGTGGGGGCCATTAGCGCTCGCCTCTTGCTGGATTCCCGGGGAATGTCACCAAAACGATGTTCAACGCACGCACGCTACTGTTCTCGCATCGCCGTCGAAACTTTCGCAGTTGCGAAACTTTCGCTTCGCATAGAACGCTGCGGCGACCGTTATGGTAAAGAGTTTCCTAACTCTTTGAACGAAATGGGGCGAGAAAGCGAAAATGTCGCGCACGCGTCGACGGTGCATGGCCGAATTATTTGTGCGACGCGAAAAATTGTTTTTGTCGAGAGACGCTTAGTTCGGTCTGCACTTTTATTGTGCTGCGTGCGTCTGGATGCTGCCATGCATAATCGCAATTCTGGAACTAGCGCGGATTGGATTCGATTTTGGAATCGAACAGGCGCAGCATCAAACTGATGTAATTGATATCAGTTGCGCCGTCGTTTTGAGCAACCTTGTTCACTGAAAGCTAAGTGACGTCTCGTAGTTTTCCGGCGCAAATGATCGCATGACGCGTCACGAGTTCGCCGATGATCGCAAAGCTTCAGAAGATCGAAACAACGGCAGCGAATGAATCGTTTGTCTCGGAACAATTTTCCAGGGAGACGCCGATGATCGCTGAACATACGGACTGCTCCGCGCTGGAACAGCATGATCCGTCCGACCGCAGGCTCAGGAATCGCCTTATTGCCGCCAATGCGATCGCCTGGATCGCGATCATTGCCTTGATCCGTTTGTTGTTTTTCTAGAACGACTGACGCGAGCGGACCGCGCCTTGCTCGCCTTGCCATCATTTGACCCCACGACAGTTCCGTGATCGAACTTCGCGGACAATGCGACCGCCGTCCGCAGCAGATTCGCGATCCATTGCCGCTTCGACGCCGGCAAACACGCGAATCTATGCCGTTGGCGACATCCACGGCCGGGCCGACCTGCTGATCGAGACCATCGCGCGCATCGAAGATGACCTTAGACGTCGGCCGATACACCACGCCGTCGAGGTTTATTTGGGCGATTACATCGATCGCGGCCCGGATTCGAAGACGGTGATTGATTTGCTGGCCGTCCGGCTGGTTGAAAATCGCGCGGTGTGCCTGCGCGGCAACCATGAAGCCATGCTGGACGATTTTCTTCGAGACCCGGACCGCTTTCGTCATTGGCGGCAGCTTGGCGGCATGCAAACCCTTGCATCCTATGGGATTTGCCCGCGCTCGCGGCTTGAGGCGGAAGCCGACCTGCAGCGGCGCTTTCGCAACGTTTTTCCGCGCGCGCATGAGCTGTTCCTGCAGTGCCTCCGCTACAGTTTCTGCTGCGGAGATTTCCTGTTTGTACATGCCGGCATTCGTCCGGGCATTCCAATCGAACAGCAGGATATCAACGATCTCATGTGGATTCGCCACGAGTTCCTCGACTCTGCGCAGGCGCACGGAAAATTCGTCGTTCACGGCCATACACCAGTCCCGCATCCCGATATCAGGCCCAACCGGATAAACATCGACACCGGAGCCTGGCACACCGGAACCCTGACCTGCATCGCCATCGAAGGCACAGCGATTCTGGTTTTATGAGAGGTGCTTAAATCAGCAGCACGCTGATGGAACTCGCCATCACATTTTTTTGCCTTGTTTGCTTAACTATCATCCGCGGCGGTGATCCGCATTTTCTTGGGGATGTAGTCATGCAGCAACGATTGATCCGCGCCGCCGGCGTCTCGCTTCTTTTCATCCTTGTCCTGCTTGCGACTTCGGGCGTGGCGCCCCAATTTGCGGCGCCCGCTGCAGCCCAGCCCAAAACACTTCCGTCAGCACCGCCGGCGGCAGACAATCCTGCCGATAGTTACGTGCTCGGGCCGAATGACAGGGTTCGTCTCAAGGTCTATGGCGAGCCCGATATCGGCGGAGAATACGAAATCGACAGCAGCGGACAGGTTTCGGTGCCGCTTGCAGGACATATCAGGGCCGCAGGCCTCACCACAAAACAGCTGGAGCGAGCCATCGCATCGGCGTTGTCGAAAGGAATCGTGCGCGATCCGCGCGTCAACGTCGAAATCGCCTTGTATCGTCCCTATTATATTCTCGGTGAAGTCAAGAAGAGCGGCGAGTACCCCTATCGCCTGGGCCTCACCGTGATGGATGCCGTTGCAAGCGCTGGCGGATTTACCTATCGCGCCAACGAACACAAGGTGTTTCTGCGACGATCTGGCGCCGGGACCGAAGAGGTCTATCCGCTTGACTCCCCTATTCTGGTTTTCCCCGGCGACAACATCCGCATTCCCGAGCGCTACTTCTAATCTCTCCTCAGCCTTGTTCCGCTTCGGGAGCACTGGGCGCCTGTGAACAAAATGCAAGCGACACCGACCGCAGGCGCCGATGTCCAGGCGCCCGAGATGGCGCTTTCGCATTTGCTCAACTTTTCGCGCGCTATCGCAGCCTTGCTGGTGCTGCTTTTTCATATTCGGACCACGCTTGTGGTCCCGTATGATGAGCTGGACGTGCACAATTGGCTGGCAAAGGGCACTTATGCGATTTCCACGTTCGGGCACGACGCCGTCATCATCTTCTTTGTGCTCAGCGGCTATCTGGTGGGCGGAGCCGCGCTGAGGATTGACTTCACGTCGTCTCGGGATCTCCGGCTGTACGGGATCGATCGTGGTGTCAGAATCGGACCGGTCCTGATCGCCGCGTCTGTTTTTTCAGCTGTGCTGCAGTACACGGCGCCGCTGCCCGGATGCAGTGACACGCCTGTGACATTGATGGGAAACGCACTGGCGCTGCAGAATTTCTTGGTCAGGCCGCTGTGCAACAATCTCCCGCTCTGGAGCATCTCGAACGAGGTGGTCTATTATTTTGCGTTCCCCGTGATGCTGGCCGTCTGGTCGCGGGCTTTTTCGATCTGGCTCGGCATTTCACTGATATGCGTGACGCTTGTTGGCGTCTTGTCGCTCCGGCTGGCGCCGCTGGACGAGACCAACATTGTCCTGGATTGTCCGTTCTGGCTGATCGGCGCCGCGCTTTGGTTTTTGCCGGACATTTCGCCGCGCTGGCGCTGGTTGGCGTTATTATTTGTGGCGGCAGCGCTTCTGTTCGGCAGGCTTGAAATCAGCAGAAGCCATTTCTGGTTCCGCGACCTGTTCCTCGCTGCCACATTCTCGTTCCTGCTGGCGACATTTCGCAACCAACCCATGCCTCGATCCGGCGCTCGCGCCGCGGTCGCGGGCTATGTTGGCGATTGTAGCCGCTGGTTCGCAGATTTTTCGTTTTCCCTGTATGTCACCCACTACCCGTTGATCAAACTGTACGCTTACGTCGTATTGACTCTCGATCATCAAGAGGCGCGTTACACCGCGATTACACCCCGTATCCTGTTGGAATTCATGGGACTCGGCGCAATCTGTATCCTCATCGCTTTTGGCTTCGGCGGGTTGCTTGAACGGCCCCGCCGCCTGTTCAAGAGAACTATAGCTAGACAATTGCGAATTTCCTGACCCTCGGTTCCGCTCGGCGAATGCCTACGACGTCCACGCAATATATGCGCTCGATGCGCGAGCTATATTTTTTTGCGGATGATTGCATTTGCATTCTTCGTGCCATTTTTTCGCCCGACGTTTTGCATGCGCGTGTCGCGATCGCGTGTTCGCGTTCACTGCATATCGCGACAGCGAGTTGCCACAGTGTCGTCTTTTTGCGGTGCGTATAGTTTTCTCGCGACGCAGAAAAACTTTTTCTCGCAACTCGCGTTGCAACCGGGGAAGAGTCCTTCTGTTCTAGCTAAGCAACGTTCTGCGACGCTGATGATTGTGTGGACCACAGCGAAGCTGGCGCCTTCGTGAGCGGCCCACGACGGTTTTTTGGGCAGCGATCGAACATCGACACCGCAATGTCGACGACGATTTCTTCTCACAAGGGACGCGTAATGAAATGTGCATTTTCTTTTTCATGGCTGGACGCGAATGGGGAACACCGTAGGCTATCTCGTCCCGTCACGCCGCCGCGCAGCTGCGGTCTCAGGATCGCGCCAGCGCCGGCGGCAGCGATCGTGCTCGGCCTCGTGTCACCGGCGAATGCGCAGGTCATTCCAACCACCACTGACCAGGTCGCTGCACCATGGAACGCACAGCGGATATTCGAACCGTCACCGCTGCCGAATTTGACGGATCCGGATAACCGCGAAGAGGTGCCACCCGAGGACACGCCGGTGAAGACCAGACAACAACCCGGATATGAGCCGATCGGCATCCGCGCCGGTTCCTGGATGTTCACGCCTTCGCTGATATCCGGTGGATTCTACGACAGCAACGTGTTTTCCTCGGACACCTTGAAGCGCTCGGATGTCGCCGCGGTGTTTGAGCCCTCGTTGCGCGCACACACGCTATGGGAGCAGCACGGCATCGACCTGACGCTGGACGAGCAGTCGACGGTCTATCGAGAGACTCCGGGCCTCAATCAAACCAACGCCAGCCTCAAGGGCAGCGCCTGGTTCGATATCGCCCACGATCTCACCCTTCTGACCAATTTTCAGATCGCCCATCTGAATGTCGCCGTCGGCACGCTCAGTTCACCGTCGGGCGCGGTGCAGCCGACGCCCTACAATCTGCTCTCCGGCGACGTTACGCTGCGCAAGGAATTCAACCGGCTGACCACATCGATCGGGTTCCGCACCGATTCCTACGATTACGGTTCGACGAAGGCACAGAATGGATCCATCATCGACGAGAGCGGCCTCAGCGGTCAGATCTATTCCGTTCACGGCCGGGTCGACTACGCATTGTCACCGGTGTTTGGCTGGTTCACCGGGGTTGAGGGCAATCAACGCGATATCCTCGGAACCCCGGGCCAGCCGCTGAGCTCGCAGGGGTATCGGGCACTGTCCGGCATCACCGTCGAGCTGACACATTTGATCACCGGCGAGTTCGGCGCCGGCTATGTGCAACAACATTTCGTCGATCCGACCATCGGCACCATCGCGGGTCCGTCATATCGCGCCATATTGACATGGAGCCCGACCCGCCTGCTCGATGTTCACTTCAAGGCTGAACAAATCGTCACGGAAATTTCGGATACCAGCTCAAGCGGCGTTCTGGCCGATGCCATGCAGCTCGGGTTCGATTACGAATTGCGCCGGAACGTCATCCTGTCGCTCACCGGCGGATACGAAACCGACCGGTTCTTCGGCGAAGCCCGCCAGGATCATGTCATCAGCACCGATGCCCGCATCAAGTATTTGATCAATCGCTTTGCCGCGATCTCGCTGTATCACCAATACCTCGCCCGCGACAGCAATGCTCCGACCTTCAGCTTCGACAAACAAGTGGTGGGAATCAATGTTACAGCGCAATTTTGACCAGGCCCTTCCTGCGCTGGAGGAGCCGACCGAGGGCGCTGCCGAGAGATGGCCGCAACCGACCGTCGATCTGCGCGAGATGGCGCGCATCCTGCGCCGCCGCTGGAAGGTGCTGGCCGCAGCTCCGGTCGTCCTCGGCCTGCTCGCGCTGATCTACGTCATGGCTTCAACTACATTATATACGGCCACCTCCACCGTTCAGGTCGATCCACGGCGCGCCAACGCCATTGAGTTAAACCAGTCGGCGATGTCGATGTCGAATTTCGGAACCGACGATGCGACCATCGACAGCGAAACGCTGTTGATTCAGTCGATCGCCATCCTGCAGCGCGTAGTGGAGAAACTCAAACTGACTGAGGATGCAGAGTTCACGCCGACACCCGGCATTCTCGATCCGATCAAGCGGTTATTCGCCAGCAACGGCCCAGCAACCGGCGCGAGCCCGGAAGACGCCGCCATAGCGAGGTCGGTTGAAATTCTCCAGCGGCGGATGAAAGTAACCCGTCAAGGCACTACCTTTCTTGTCGATATCAATGTCAGCTCGGAGTTGCCGCGAAAGGCCGCGCTGATCGCCAATGCCATTGCCGAGGGATATTTCGAAGAGCAGGTCCGCGCCAAAAATGACGCGACACGGATCGCCTCCAACTGGCTCAACGGACAAATCGACGGGTTGAAGTCGCGGGTTGTCGCGGCGGAAAGGGCCGTTGAGGACTTCCGCTCCGCCAATAATCTGACGGTGTCACAGGGCGTCACGGTGAACGACCAGCAGATCACCGACCTCAATAATCAGCTGATCGCCGCCCGTGTCCAGACCGCCGAGGCGCGCGCGAAGTTCGACCAGGCCCAGCAATTGACCAAATCCGGCAATGACCCGGGCGGGATCAATGCGGCCATTTCGTCGGAAATGATCACCAAGCTGCGCACGCAATATGCGGAAATCGCCAAGAACGAGGCCGATCTCTCCAGCAAATACGGGCCGCGCCATCCTCTCGTCGCCAACGTGCATGCGCAGTTACGCGACACCCAGCGTCTCATCAACGAGGAAATTCAGCGCATCCTACAAAGCACGCGGCACGATTACGACGTCGCGCACTCGCGCGAAGCCTCCTTGCAGCAAAGCTTCGACCAGTTGCAGGGCGTTTCAAGCTCTTCCGGCCAGGCGCAGGTACGCCTGCGCGAATTGCAGCGCGAGGCCGAGGCCAACCGCACGCTCTACAGAGTCCTACCTCGCCCGCTACAAGGAAACCACGGCGCAACAGAGTCTCGAGATGCCGAACTCGCATGTTGTCACCAGGGCCAGCGTACCGATCGCGCCGTCCTCGCCCAAAACCTTTTTTGCCCTCGGTGTCGCGTTGACGCTGGGCCTTGGCATCGGATGCGTGCTGGCGTTTCTTGCAGATTATCTGGACCAGCGGGTGAAGACGCTTGAGCAGGCCGAGCAAATATCCGGAGTACCGTCGCTTGCCGCGGTTCCGCTGATCGGGGCCGGGGAACTAGCCGGACGAGCAAGGCGCGGCCGCAGCGAACTCGACCGCTACGACCCAAAAGCCACGCAACTGTTGCCGCCTGCGCTGCAGCCGCCGCTGATGCGTTACGCCATCGAGGCACCCGGAACGTTTTTCGCGGAGGCCATACGCGCCGTTCGCCTCGCGCTTCAGCGCACCATGCGAACTCAGCCGGTCAAGGTCGTGCTCGTCACATCCGCGCTCGATAACGAGGGGAAGACCACGCTTGCCGCCAATCTCGCACAGTCCTTCGCGACGCTGGGTATCCGGACCCTTCTCGTCGACGGTGATCTGCGTAACCCGCAATTGACGCGCTCACTGTGCCCGCACGCCGAAACCGGGCTGCTGGAAGTCGCCATCGGCCGGGCGCTTCCGGATCAGGCCATTCTGGTGGACCGCAGCACCGGGCTCTCGATCTTGCCATCAACCGCCGTCAGGGAAGTCGACACCATCACGGAGTTAATGTTTTCCGAACAGATTGTGGATGTCCTCGATCACCTGCGTCACCGCTACGAGATGATCGTCATCGACTCGCCTCCGCTTGTGCCGCTGGTCGATGGCCGCGCGCTGGCCGAACTTGCCGATCGCATCGTTCTGGCACTGGCGTGGGACCAGACCCCGGGCGAAGTCCTTTCTCACACCATGGAACTGCTATCCCCGGTCCGCGACCGGATTCTCGGGATCGTCATGACGCGGGTCGATCTGGGCCGGCTACGTTTCTACGACTATTACCGCAGTTCCGCCTACCTCAAGCCTTACGCGACCGCCGGATTCACCGCTGAGGCAGCGCAGTGATATCGCCCGACACTTTGGCCGGATTCACGGCCGCCGCGCCGCCGAGGTCATATCGCAGCTTTCATCCAGCCATGGCGGGAATCCGCCGGCCGCCGCCGATTGCCGGCAACAAGCCAGCCGAAACGATGCGGTGGATCGACCGGATCATTGCCGGGCTGGTGCTGCTGGCCGTGATAACCACCTTCACGATTTCGTCGGCGATGCTGACCAACTGGAAGATTCATTATGTGACGACTGGTGGCGGTTTCTACGAGAAGTTTCATCCGGCGACGTATTTCAGTTTTCTGGCTTTTGGCCTGCTGCTCATTCGCAACAACGATCCGATCGGCGAGATCAACCGGATCTTCTCCGATGCGAAGCTCGTGCTGGTTTATCTGTTCTGCTGGTTCTGTATGCTGATTCAGCAATTGGCGCTGGAGCTCCCGTTTACGGTCATCGTCGATACGCTCCTGCTGCCTGCCGTGCTGTGCCTTGTCATCTGGCGCCTCTCGCCGGCGCAGAAATCGCCCTCGGTGTGGGCGTTTCACCTTACGATGCTGCTCAACATCGTCCTTGGCTATTATGAATACTTCTCCGGTCACCGGCTGATACCGTTGACACTAGGCGATGTGGTCGTGATGGGAGAATGGCGCTCCTCTGCTCTGTTGGGCCATCCGCTTACCGCCTCAGGCATCGTAGGCGGTTACATTCTGGCGCTTGTCTTTCGTCCAGCGCTTTGTCCGCCGGCCGTTCTGCGGCTGCCCCTGATCGCATTCTGCCTGGGCTCGCTGATGGCGTTCGGCGGCCGGACCGCGCTCATTACGGTATTGACCCTGATCGGCTGTTTCGCCGCCCTTGAAATATTCCGTCTCCTGCGCGGCGGCCGCACCTCGCTGCCGGTCGTCATTGCCGCGATCTGCCTGTTTTTCGTCGCATGCGCGATCGTCTTTGCGGCACTCGACCTCGGCATTTTCGACAAGATGCTGCTGCGGTTTTCGTCCGACAAGGGCAGCACATTCGCACGCTACGCAACCTTCGACCTGCTGTCCCACTTCGACTGGCATGAACTGGTCCTGGGTCCGAACCCGGTGCGGGCCAATGCGCTTCAGAAACAGTTTGGCCTCAAATACGGGATCGAGGATTTCTGGATTTCCTGCGTCGTCCAATACGGCATTATTGTTACGGCCCTGCTGACGGTCGGACTGGTCGGCCTTTTCACGGAAATGCTGCGACGGGCGAGTGCCGCCGCATGGGCAATCGTGCCGCTCATTCTCGTGATCGCGGTAAGTTCGGTCAGTTTTTCATCGAAGAACATCCAGCTTGCGGAATTCGTTCTTCTGATCACGCTTCTGCTGCCGCGCGACCGCGCGGCGCTGCGCCCCCCCGGCCCTCGCTCTCACAGGCAGCGACCGATCGCGGTCCACCCTTAAGATCAGGAACGATGCATGACGATCTATGTCGACCACACCCATCTCGGACGTCATGTCACGGGCCTCGAGCGCATCACCTCTGAGCTGTTTTCGCCCGCCGCGCTGGCGCCGCTCGAGGTCGTCCCCGTCACGGCACGAGGCACACGGCAAATGGTGACGACACAGACCTTTGGGCTGCCGATGCGGCTTGCGGCCTCCGCCTCGATCCTGTTGTGCCCCGGCTTTCCGCCGAGCCCGCTGCTGCGGCCGTTTGCGTCGCGCGTTCTACCCTACATCCACGATATTTTCCTGCTGTCGCGACCGGCCGATCTCAATCGGCGCGCCCGGCTCTATATGGCCGCACCGTTCAGACTTGCGTTACGCAGCTACCCCCGCTTCCTCGCCAATTCCAGCGATACCAGGCAAAAACTCGCCGCCCATTGCCGGCCGGACGCCGGGATCACGCTCTATCGGCCGCCGGTCCGCAATGTATTCGATCTCGAATCGGAAGAACGCGCCATGCGCGACACGCGGCCGTTGCGGCTGGTCGCGCTTGGAACCGTGGAGCCGAGGAAAAATCTCGTCGCCGCGGCACGAATCGTAAGCGCATTACGTGCACAAGGGTTCCCGGAGGCAACACTGGATATCGTCGGCCGCCCGGGTTGGGGCGATGACTGGCGCACACTCCTGACTGTTCCCGGCGTCACGCTGCACGGCTACCAGCCGAGCTCGCGCGTCAAGCAATTGCTTCATGACGCGGACATCTTCATCTCTACATCGCATGATGAGGGACTCGGCCTGCCGCTGCTCGAGGCTCAATATGGCGGTCTTCCCATCGTCGCGCCGGACGCCGCCATCTTCCGCGAGGTGCTCGATGTCTCCGGAATTTTCGTCGATCCGACCGATCCGGCTGCGGCCGCGGCCCAGATTGCGGCGAAGCTATCCGACCGCCAGTGGCGATCCCGTTATGTCGCGCTCGCGGCGCAGAACCTGAAGCGGTGGAACGCGCTGGCAAACGCTGACCGCGATGCCGTCATCGGCCTGATCGCCGGGCTCGCCGCGCGACAGCCATCCGCAAGGCCGGCCTATCGCAACAAGAGCATGGTTGAACACTAACAAGGCTTTCGCCGGACAGCACCAGATGACTTTGATGGCGAGAGATTCACTCCGGTTGATTCCGGATCAAGTTTCGCAAGGTGTCGCGTTGCGCCGCGACGTTGGAATCGACACCATGCGCGGCGTTGCCATCCTGATGGTGATCGGCATCCATTCGCTTCAACAGCCGCTCAATTCATGGCAAACACTGGCGGACGCGCCGCTAAGGCCGTGCGTTCCGATTTTCCTGTTTGCCTCGGGATACCTCACCGCTCACTCCGGGCGAGTTCCGCTTTGGAAGCGGCTGAAGGCCGTGCTGATCCCCTACGCGATCGCGTTCGTGGCGGCGTACATCTATATGACGCTGCGCAATCCAGCGATGGACCACCACCTCGCCAAGACGCTCGCAAGATTCGTTTTCGCCTATGTATTTGTCTATTATTATGTCTTCGTCTATGTCGGCTGCACGATTGCCTTGTGGCTGCTGTTTTCGGCTTCCGCGCCCGGCACCCAGCAATCGGAACGGCGGCTCACCATCTTTCTGCTGCTTTCCATCGCGCTTGGCCTGATTGTCGGGAGCTATCTCGACCCGCTGTTGTCTCGCTTCGGCCTTTCAGATCATCTGATCGAAGAGGTCCGTATGCGGGATATTCCGTTCTGGTTTTCCTTCATGGCACTCGGGACGCTGCTCGGACTATATGGAACGCGGTCCAGCCTGCACGACACCCGCGCGCTGCTATCCGGCGCAACGCTGTTTGCCTGCCTGTTTTATGCAACCGTGCGCCTGTTCGGTCTTGGCGACGCCGCCGATTACGACTCGGTGGCATTTTTCGGCTATGCCGCCCTGCTCTGCATCCTGCTTTTTACGTTCGACGTCCAATCGCCGTCACTCGCTGCCTTGGGTTCGGGCAGTTATTTCATCTACCTCTGGCACATCTTCATCGTGATGGCCTTGCGCGATCATGCGGGGTTGAAGCAGCTTGGCCCGGCCACCGATTTCGCGGTCACGTTCACCGTGGCCGCCTTGGGCAGCATTCTTGCATTGCTGATCGTCAGAGCAATCGCCCCGCCCTACCTGCTCCGCTGGCTGGGGGCCTGACACACATGCTGCTGCGACATACCTTGCTGTATCTCCCGGCGCAGATTGTCGGACCGCTGTTTCAGCTAATCGCGATGGTCGTATGGACCCATCTCGTCGATGACCATACGCTTGGCGTCATTACGCTCGTCACCGCGACGCACGAACTGCTGCAAATCGCCTTTCTGGCCTGGTGGTCGCAATATGCGCTGCGCTTTTTGGGCCGTTACGAGGACAAGGGCGAGACGTCGCGATTTTATCGGACCGAAAACGCGGTCCTGCTCGTCTCCGCCATTGTCCAAAGCATCGTGGTCATTGCCATCCTTCTCCTGGTGATCGCACCCGACGCCAATGCCGGACTTCTGATTGCAACCGTCGCCTATGTAATCACGCGGACGCTCAACCTTTATATCGGCGAGCGCGCTCGCGTTCGTCACCAGATCTGGGTTTACTCGATCCAGCAGATCGTCGGCCCTTCAGCCGGATTTATCGTCGGCCTCGTCTTGATCAAGCTGATCGGTCAATCAGCCGAATGGCCGCTTGCGGGATACGCCGTTGCGCAGCTTGTCGCCGCCGTCGTCGTCTTGCCGAAGATCGGCCATGGCCGCCATTTTTGGCCGCTCGATCGTGAAATTGTCGATCATGCGCTGCATTACGGCGTTCCGCTCGTCATCGGAGGCGCGCTCGGCTGGATCGGCCTCAATGCGTCGCGGTTCATCGTCAACGATATGCTGGGGGTGGCGGCGGCGGGACTGTTTGCCGTCGGCTACGGGCTCGGACAGCGTGCCGCGGCGGTCGCCGCCATGCTGGTGACCGCCGCCGCCTTTCCGCTCGCGGTAAAGAGCATGGAACAAAACGGGAGCAAGGTCGCGATGCGCCAGCTCGCCAACAACAGCGCGCTGCTGATCGCAATTCTGGCGCCAAGCATCATCGGCATATTCATGTTGCGCGTGGAAATCGTGCATTTGCTGATCGCCGCCCCCTTCCAGCAGGTGACGCTTGCGGTTCTTCCTCTATCCGTCCTGGCAGGTTCGATCTGCAATCTGCGCGCGCATTTCGTCGACCAGGCTTTCCTGCTGCACAACCGCACGCGGTTGATGATCGTCGTCGCCGCCATCGACGCTGTGGTGACCGTCGTGCTGAGCCTCATCTTTATTCGACATTGGGGGTTGGTGGGTGCAGCCGGCGCAACTGTCGTGGCGGCGCTTGCCGCCGCAATCGTCAGTTTTGCTATCGGATTCTCGCGATTTGGCCTGACGCTGCCGCTTAATCATCTCGCTCCGATCGCATTGGCGACCACCGCGATGGCGGCGCTCCTGGGCAATCTTCCCGAGGCTTCGTCCCATGTTGCCCTTGCGGAGCATATCGCGGCGGGTGCGGTGACCTACATCGCGTTGCTTGCTCTGCTCTACGCAGCGTCGCTGCTCAAGATGTTTCGTTTGTATCAGCAGCAATCCGAAGGACGAGCACGATGACGGTGAACAGATCGCGATTATGTTCCCGCGATCGTCGTCGCGGCACTTCGCCAGCGCGCGTTGACGACGCGTGCAGGCTGACTTTTCATGCGACGAAACTTTTTCGTCGTCCTCAACGCATCGCAAGCGATCATCGCCATCGTTGCGTCGCATTGGTGCGTTCTGTTGTCGTTGCTCGTCGAGGAAAGAATTTTTTCGGCATTCAAGTTCCCGTCGCTACGGCAATGGGCACTCTGTTTGTATTTTGTGCATGCGTACCTCGGCCACATTGTCATCAGGAGATCGACATGTTGGACACGCAAACAAGGCCGCATCACAATCTCACCGTTGATGGTGTCACCATCAATGTTCTTTCGCTCGCAGAAGCCGTTTCCTCGATCGTATCGGCAGCACAGCATGGCGATAATTTCAGCGTCTGCACACTCAATCTCGATCATGTTGTGCAATTGCAACAGCGAGCTGATTTTCGCGCGGCCTATCGCCGGGCTCGCTTTGTAACGGCGGACGGCTTTCCGATCGTCGTGTTGAGTCGCCTCCTGGGCACGCGGATCACGCGCACAACCGGCGCGGATCTTGTGGAACCGGTCTGCCGGGAGGCGCGAAGGAAGGGTCTTCCGATATTCATGCTGGGTTCCAACGATCATACGCTGTCTCTCACGGCCAAGCGCTTGTCCGAACGATTTCAAGGGCTAAAGGTCGCGGGTTATTATGCCCCGGGCGCAAATTTCGATCCTTATTCGAGCGAAGCTGACTTCGCGATCGACAGCATACGCGCCTCCGGTGCGAAGCTCTGCTTCGTAGCTCTCGGTGCGCCGCGTCAGGAATTGTTTGCCGCGCGCTGTCTTGATGAACTCAATGGAACCGGATTGCTGTGCATCGGCGCCGCCCTCGACTTCATTGCGGGCACGCAAACCCGCGCGCCGGCGCTGACGCAAAAGGTCGGACTCGAATGGGCGTGGCGGATGCTGCGCGAGCCGCGCCGGCTCGGACCGCGTTACGCACGCTGCCTGGCGATCGTTCCGCAGTTGGTGGTGCGCAGCATTCCACAGATTGTCAACGCACGAATGGGGAAAGCGGCATGACGTCCACACTGACACTGGCGTTGCGCGCACGTAACGCCAATCCCGTAAAGTCAAGATACCAGATCTGCCTGATTCATCCATTCGATCCTCGCGGCGAGAAGGTTGGCGGTCTGGAGACCTACATCCGTGACTTCATCACCTTTCATCCGGCGGACACCGATCTGCTTTTCATCGGGGTCGATTCCACTGGCGATCTGAAGCTCGGCGAGATTCACAAGCTCGTCTTTCGGGGCCGCAGCTTCGACTTCCTGCCGATCCTTCGCTACTCGGACCAACAGGCGCGCGAGGCTGCCCGCAGCATTCGCACCTCATTAACCGGCCAGTTCTTTGTGGCGCTGTTGCGCCATTTTGGCCTGATCGCAAGGCTGATCCGTTCAAGACGATGCTCGATCGACCTGCGCCGGGTTGAATTTTCGTGGCTGCCGGCGATCCTGCGGCTTCCGTTCGTTCAGATGCTCCATGGCGAGGGCGCACCGAAACTGCAGATGGATTCGCTGCTTCGGAAATATTCATTCGTCCACAATGCTGGCGAACGCTTTGCGGTCGCCACCAGCGAAAAATTCCTTTGCGTCAATCCCTTCATCACGGAGCGGTTGCAGAAGACCTATCCGCGTCGAAAGGATAAGATCGACACACTGTGGACCTGGGTCAACACCGACATATTTCAGCCGCAACCGTTCCCCGCCGCTACGACGCCGTTCCGGATCGTGTTTGCAGGCAGACTGGATGAATTCAAGGATCCGCCGCTGATGTTCCGCGCCATCGATCGCCTGCGCAGCCGGCTGCGGGGCGCGGTCGAATTCCACTATATCGGCACCAGCGATCCGCATCGCTTTGCTGAATTCGCCGGGATCCAGGATATCACCGTTCGGCACGGCTTCAAGGACGCTGAGGGAATGGCGGCGACGCTGGCAGCCGCGCATGCCGGTATCCTGACTTCCGAATTTGAAGGCATGCCGCGCTGCGTTCTGGAGACCTTGGCGGTCGGCCGGCCCGTTGTCGCCGTGCATCTTCCGCAGCTTGAACCGGTCATCCACGATCGCATCAGCGGTTTTCTGGTGGCGCGAAACGGCACCCCCGACGATATGGCGGAATCCCTCGCGCAGCAATTCATCGATGTCCGCGACGGGATCGATGCCGGCAAATTGGATCCTGCGCGTATCGCCGGCGCGATCGCGGACTTCACGCCGAACAAGCAGCTCGCGCGTGTCTTTCGCTACCACCAGGAAATACAGAATGCTCGTGGCATGACCGTTGCCTCATCGGCATACTGAGGTGACCTCGTGAAGATTCTCCTGCTCACCAGTGAGTTTGCTCCTGCAACCGGCGGAATCGGAACCTATGCGCGCGAGATTGCCTCCGCCGCTGCCGATCTCGGCGCCAAGGTGACGGTGATCGCTCCGGATTACGCGCGGGATAACACCGGTGAAGATAGCGCCTTGCGCCTTGACGTTCGGCGCTTTACCGGCGGTCTGCACTCGATGCGGGATCTTCCGGCCAAAATACGGCTTGTGCGAAGGCTTCTCGGGGCGGAACGCTACGATGTCGTCCATGCCGCCGATTGGCCATTCTTCATCCCGCTTGCGCTTTCACGCCGCCTGACGCAAGCGCGTCTGCTGATGACGGTGCACGGCACCGAAATCAACGAAACCCAGACGCTGCTCAAGCGCCTCTCAATTCGAGGTACCGGCGTGTTCGGCTCGCGAACCGAGATCACCGCCAACAGCCGATATACGAGAGAACTGTTCCGAGAACGATTTGCGGTCGATGCACAGCGAATCAAAACCGTACGGCTGGGCGTGTCGGATTTCTGGTTTGCGCAACGGAACGGCCGCGCCGCCACGCGGGCAGCGTTTGGAATCGCGCCCGATCGGGTCGTCATCGTCACAGTTGCGCGGATTACCCGGCGCAAGGGACACCCGGTCACGCTCGCTGCATTGTCCACGCTGCCCAAGGAGCTGCGCAAGCGGATCCTGTGGCTGGTGATCGGCCCCGACGGCGAGAGTGACTACGTGAAGCAATTAAAGCACCTCGTTGCGTCGGTGGACTGCGATATCCGTTTTCTCGGCGCGTTGCCGGACGAGGAGATTCGTGAGATCTACGGCGCGGCGGATTTCTTTTGCCTGACCGGCGTGCCGAAATCCTCCGGCCGGGTCGAAGGCTTCGGACTTGTCTACCTGGAGGCCGCCGCCGCCGGCCTTCCGAGCGTGGCGACGGCCATCGGCGGCGTCCCCGATGCCGTTCTCGACGACGAAACCGGGCTTCTCG
The DNA here is from genome assembly GCA_963729395.1 of uncultured Pseudomonadota bacterium. Classification (GTDB taxonomy): domain Bacteria; phylum Pseudomonadota; class Alphaproteobacteria; order Rhizobiales; family Xanthobacteraceae; genus Bradyrhizobium. Next base: position 223,885 of record CAVSOS010000010.1, read on the forward strand.
TTCCTCCCTCGATCGAAGACATCGCGCGCGCCATCGCCCGGCTCGCCGAGGATATCGACACGCGATCCGTTCTCGCCGCCGGCGCCTCGGCACATGCCCGCGCGTTGTCGTGGGAACGCTGCGCGGCCGAAACCTATGGTCTGCCGCGCGCCGGAATACGAACCACCATCAATATTCCGGATCGGCTCTTGACCGAAACCCAACCGGATCCAGCGGATTCAACACCGCAAGTTCACCCGGCTTGATGTCGACATGAAACGATTCGTGCTGACCGTCATTTTCCTCGTGCTTGCCGCCAATGCCGCGCGCGCCGCAAACTGCGAAAAGAGCCGTGATTATTTGCTGGGAAACCTGGTCGGCGACCTGACGCTGCCACCGCGGACTTACAACGATTTGTTCAAGATATGCATGGCGACCATCGGCATGAGCAATGTCAAGGACGCCTATATTCTGAAAGATGGCGGCATCGGCGTCGTGGCCAAGCAGGACAGTATCGCGGCGACAGCGGCAACGCTCTCGCAATTCTGCGACGCCTATCCGCGCGCCACCCTGCACTTCCTGACGCACAAGGAATTGCTCGAGGTCAAGTCCATCGTCAGCGTCGTCAAGATATCGTCGACGTCATCGACCCCCTGTCAGAAAATCAAGGGCATCTCCTAAAATCCTTGCCATGAGATCGGGACATCGCAACATCATGACGACATCAGGTCCAGGACATGCGGGTGACAGAATGACCGCGATTTCGCGTCGGCGCTTGCTACAGACGGCTGCGGCTGGAGCCGTCGTAACCAGCGGTGGACTCGCCGCGGCGGCCCCGATGCAAGGGCTCGGCGCCATTGCCGCCTCCAATAATTATCTGTTTGGCGCGGCCGCGGCGGAGGTGATCGACAACGATCCGGCCTATCGCGATCTCTACATCACGCAGACCAAGGTCATTACAACCGACATTGCGCTGAAGATCGGAAGGATTGCCCCGCAGCCGGGCCCGAAACATTTCGAAAGCGCCGACCGGCTGCTGGCATTCTGTAATGTACACAGGATCGCCATGCGCGGGCACTGCCTGATATGGAACGAGTGGAACCCGGATTGGATTAAAAACATGACCGCCGGCGAGCGGCGCAAATATTTCGATTCCTATATCGAGGAAGTGGTGGCGCGATATTCGGGAATGCTGCAGTCATGGGACATCGTCAACGAGCCGTTCTGGCCCGGGCATAACGCGCCCGGCGGCTTCCGGCTCGGTCCCTGGTACGATGCCTTCGGCCCCGATTATGTGCGGCGCGCATTCGAACGCGCCGGGCAGGTCGATCGCACCACCAAATTCGTGCTGAACGAGGCGCAGACCGAACGCGACGACGAGCTTGGGCTCGCCGTTCGTCGCGGGCTGTTGAAGCTGGTCGCCGACCTCAAGAGCGCGGGGGTGCGGCTTGATGTCGTCGGTCTGCAGGGTCATTTGCAGCCGCAATATCCGCACGACCCGGCGCGGTTCAGCGATTTTCTTCATACGCTGGCTGATCTCGGCGTCGACATCTACATCACTGAATTCGATGTCTGCGACGATGTCTTTCCGGATGACATCGCAGCCCGCGATGCGGCGGTCGCCAGGACAGCGCGGCAGTTCCTGGAGCCGACGCTGCGGCATCCCGCCGTCAAGGCTCTTATCGCCTGGGAGCTCGCCGACAACTATTCGTTCTATCGCGGAATCGCCCGGGCCAAAAATCCGATGCCGACGCGGCTTCCGCGCCCGCTGCCCTACGACGACCGGCTGCAGCGCAAGCCGCTGTGGGACGTCATCGCGCAAACCTTCGAGAGCGCCCGGCGCCCCGAGCTCACCACCAACGGGCGCGCGCGCTAGTTGAACCAGACAGGAGCAGGACATGCGGCTTTCGAGGGCGGTTACAGAGACCGCGTTGTTGCTGAAAAAGCGCACGCCGCGCCTCTACGCGTCGATCCGGAATAACGCACCATATGGGCTGCGTTCCATCATCAACGAGAAGATGACGGTGGACAGTCTCGGCACCGATAACCCGAAGCAGGTCTTCACCAATATCTTCCAACGAAACTGGTGGAACAACAGTGAGAGCCGGAGCGGTTGGGGCGCGGAACTGAAAAGGACGGTGTCGATCAGGGCCGAGCTCCGGGAATTTGTCCGCCGCCATTCCGTCCAGTCGTTGCTGGACGCGCCATGCGGTGATTTCCACTGGATGAGGCATGCCGACTGGCCGTCAGGATTCAGATATGTCGGCGCCGACATCGTGCACGATCTCATTGTCGATAACCGCCAAAAATATCCGGACGTCGAATTCATGGAGCTCGATGTTCTTCGCGATCCCCTTCCAGACGTCAACGCATGGCTTGCGCGCGACCTGATGATCCATTTTCCGGACCAGGCGGTCCGGGCCGCCATCCATCAGTTCCGGCAGTCCACCATGGTCTATCTGTTGGCGACTACCTATCCGAACGCACGACAGAATACCGACATCAGGTTTGGCCAGGTACGCCATTTGAACCTGTGCGCACCACCCTTTGGCCTTCCGCCGCCGTTCGAAATCCTCCGCGAGGACGATGATCCGGACACCGGACGGGTCATCGGTGTATGGCGACGGTCAGACATCGAATGATCAGACAACCCGATATCTGCAGTTTTACCGACCATGAGCTGACACCATGAACAGAAACCTTCTCGTTATCTTCATGCTGTGCATTGCCGGCGCTTCCGCCGCTCAGGACGCCAAGCCATCTGCCCAGGATGCGAGGGCCTCGATGCCATATCTCGGCACTGCCGACATGTCGGACGATGGCACCCTCTCATTGCATCTGCGCCTCACCAGCGACGGCAAACCTGCAGGAGACACGCTCACCTACAAGGTCACCGACCGCGCCTATGACAACATTCTCCGGCACCTCGGCGGTCTCAGTCCCGGCGAAACAAAGCAATTCAGACCCTGGAAGGATTGATTGCATTTTCCTTGGGCATGACGCTCGCCGTTGAAGCGAGAGATGCCGCCATGTTACTGCCCCAAAAACACATGAAGGTTAGATTGAGCTGCAGCGCATTCAATTTCCTTACACGTGCTTGCGGCCATAGCCCTGATGGAGTGTTGCCATGTTATTCGCGAATACAGGACGCCTGCAGTATTCGATATCGGACATTCCAAACTTCGTCAGAGCTCGCGCGCTCGCCGCGAAAGCAGACGCAGCGATCGATCCGGTAAAGTTCCAGGAGGTGATCGCCAAGCACAGCTCGGAGGGATACGACAGCTACAAGTATTTCGACAAGCAGCTGTGGCTACGATCAAAGATGATGCGCGTGATCGAACTCGGTCTCGACAAGTCGGCGCAAGCCTCGGTGCTGGATTTGGGCTGTGGCGCCGGCTACTTCCTGTATTGCTGCAAATACCTTGGCCACAGCGTTCATGGCATCGACCTGCCGGACTATGAATTCTATCGGGACATGATTGCGCTTTGGGGGGTGTCCAGGACGGGCTTCAGAATTGAAGCTTACAAAAATCTGCCGGCTCTCAACAAGCGATTCGACTTCGTCACCGCCCATCAGATTTGCTTCAATGGACACAAGACGGAGGGCCTGTGGGGGGTGGACGAGTGGGATTTCTTCCTCAACGACCTCGAAGAACATTTTCTCAACCCCGGCGGCGTCATCGCGCTTGAATTTAACGAAGAGCCTTCGATCGGCTTCTATACCAGCGAAGTGCGAAAGTACTTTGAATCGAAATTTGCGCGCATCTTCCGGGGCCGGGTGATTCTGTCGCGCGATAATCTGCGTTCGCAACCAGCGCCGGCAACGAGCCGCGGCGTCGCGACGGGATCTGCGCTCTAGCGGTTTTCGAGCGAAAGCTTGCCCGGCACTTGATGTGGAGTGGATGATTTGAGTTGTGAAGTTCAAAAATCGCGACGCCCACCGCTCCCAGAAGCGCCGCTCGTGCGCGAAGGGCAATCCGGGGAACAGTTCCCCTAAAAACGGTCGGCTAGCCCCGTCATTTTCGTCTGGCGCGACGGGCCGCGGCCCGAACTTTGTCAAATTGCTGTCGCAAACTGCCTCTGTTTGGAGCCTAGCCGTCATGAACGGCGCGGAGGCATTTCAGCCGTGACAGATTTCCTGGCCGGACTCGATGTGTCGATTTTCCGAGCCTTGAACGACCTCTGCGGCTGGAGCCCTACGCTCGATCGCATCGTTGTCCACCTTGAGGCCTTCAAGGGCTCGCTCTTCATGGGGATCGTTGGGGTGCTGTGGTATTGGCCTGACAAGGACCTGCCGCGGCGGCGCGAAATGCTTGTGATCTTGATCTTGGCAGTAGCGCTCTCGCTGATCGCCAATCGCGTCGCTTCCACGTTGCTGCCATATCGCGAACGACCGATGTACAGTATCGGTGCCAATGCGCCGACCTTCGAATGGCATGCGGATCTGGAGCACTGGAGTAGTTTCCCCAGCGATAATGCAACCTATCTCTTTGCGATCGCCACAGGCATCTGGCTGATATCGAGGTGGTGGGGCTTGTTGTTCGGCATTTTTGCTGTGTTCGCGTCGGTGGCACGAATTTTCCTCGGCATCCACTATCCGAGTGATGTCATTGTGGGCGCGTTGATCGGCATCGCGATGAGCGTCGCAGTCAGTCGTGAACCGATCAGGAAGCGGATAGCTGCACCTGTCCTCGCCCTGGAGCCGCGTTATCCTCCCTATTTCTACGGCCTGTTCTTTCTTGCGCTCGCCGAACTGTCGGGAGGATTCCCGAACACCAGGCATATTGGCGTGGCAATCGTCCATCTCTTCACCGGGTATAAGAGATAGCCGGCAAATCTCCTTGTCGCGCTTGGCTTGGCGCAAAGTTCAACCATGGCTGAAAACATGGGTCCAAGTTGTTCCACGGAAGCCGCGCGTACCGACCTTACCGGACACGCCTCCGTCTCCCGGCTCAGCTGCGAAGGCCGGGAGCCTCGTGGCCGGTGCGCGCAACATATTCCGTGTAGCCGCCGCCGTAGATGTGAATGCCTTCGGGCGTCAGCTCCAGCACCCGATTGGACAGCGCCGCCAGGAAATGCCGGTCGTGCGAGACGAACAGCATGGTGCCCTCATACTGCGATAGCGCGGTGATGAGCATTTCCTTGGTGGCCATGTCCAGATGGTTGGTGGGCTCGTCCAGCACCAGTAAGTTCGGCGGGTCGAACAGCATCTTCGCCATCACCAAGCGCGCCTTCTCGCCGCCCGACAGCACCCGGCATTTCTTCTCCACGTCGTCGCCGGAGAATCCGAAGCAACCGGCCAGCGCGCGCAACGAACCCTGCCCGGCCTGAGGGAAGGAATCCTCCAGCGACTGGAACACGGTGCGTTCGCTCTCCAGCAGGTCCATGGCGTGCTGGGCGAAGTAGCCCATCTTGACGCTGCCGCCGATCGCCACCGTGCCGTCGTCCGGCTCTGTCGATCCCGCCACCAGTTTCAGCAGCGTGGATTTGCCGGCGCCATTGATACCCATGACGCACCAGCGCTCCCGGCGGCGCACCTGGAAATCCAATCCCTCATAGATGCGCCGCGAGCCATAGCCCTTGTGCACCTGCTTGAGGATCACCACGTCCTCGCCGGAGCGCGGCGCCGGAAGGAAATCGAATTGCACCGTCTGGCGCCGCCGTGGCGGCTCGACCCGTTCGATCTTCTCCAGCTTCTTGACCCGGCTCTGCACTTGCGCGGCATGCGATGCGCGCGCCTTGAAGCGCTCGATGAAGTTGATTTCCTTGGCCAGCATCGCCTGCTGACGTTCGAACTGGGCCTGCTGCTGCTTTTCGCTCAGCGCGCGCTGCTGCTCGTAGAATTCGTAATTGCCGGAATAGGTCGTCAGCTGACCGCCATCGATCTCGACCACTTTGGTAATGATGCGGTTCATGAACTCGCGGTCATGCGAGGTCATGAACAGCGCGCCCTCATAGCCCTTGAGGAACTGCTCCAGCCAGATCAGGCTTTCGAGGTCGAGATGGTTGCTCGGCTCGTCCAGCAGCATGGCGTCGGGACGCATCAGCAGAATACGCGCTAGCGCCACGCGCATCTTCCAGCCGCCCGACAGCGCGCCGACGTCGCCGTCCATCATCTCCTCGCTGAAGCTGAGACCTGCAAGGACTTCGCGCGCCCGTCCCTCCAGCGCGTAACCGTCCAGTTCCTCAAAGCGCGCCTGCACCTCGCCGTAGCGCGCGATAATGTCATCCATATCATCGGCCCTGTCAGGATCGCCCATGGCGGCCTCGAGTTCCTTCAGCTCCGCCGCCACGGCGCTGACCGGACCGGCACCGTCCATCACCTCGGACACCGCACTTCGGCCTGACATCTCGCCGACGTCCTGGCTGAAATAGCCGATGGTGACGCCGCGATCGACGGCGACCTGACCCTCGTCGGGCAGTTCCTGGCCGGTGATCATGCGGAACAGCGTGGTCTTGCCGGCCCCGTTGGGGCCGACGAGACCGATCTTCTCGCCCTTCTGGAGTGCCGCGGAGGCCTCGATGAAGAGGATCTGATGACCATTCTGTTTGGAGATATTGTCGAGACGAATCATGTGCCACGCGGCTGGAGAAGATTTCGGCCGCTCTTATGCCATGGCGCGCTCGCGCGTAAGAGAGTTTTTCGAAACAAAAGCGACCGGTTCTCGAACCTGAAAACTCGATTGATGTCAACCCGATGACGATCTCACTGGCGATGCTCCAATATCCGACGGTAAAGCGCTGGCGCGAATGAGCGGGTTTTTCGATCTCATCGGCCAGCGCGATCGCATAATCCTCGAACGAGATGCCGCTGCCCTTGTCGCTGGTGAGCAACTGGTCGCGACCGAGACGAAATTTCCCGGTGCGCTCGCCGGGCACGAACATCGCCGAGGGCGAAAAGAAGCTCCAATCCAGCACAGGCTCCTGCCGCAGCAGATCGAGGAAGACCCCACTGGCTGCGGCCTCGGCCTTGTATATCGTCACGCCGCTGGGATCAAAGGTTCGAATAACGAGCCCCAACGCAAAAATAAGATGGCACGAAAAAGGACCAGCGTGACTTCGGCCGTTACTTGGCCATTCGCCAGCCGAACAGCACAACAGCAGCACCGGCTGCCGCCGCAATAACCGACGTGACTATCGCGCCACCGAGCACAGCAGCATGGCGACATGATAGCCAACGAAGGCGCCAGCAACATCAGAACCAGGTGTCCCGGCGTTCGGGGAGAGTCGATCAGTAAGTCAGCTCGCCGACGTTAAATTATGGCGGGTATTCGGCCGTTCTCCAAAAGTAAACGTGTCGGGGGCTCTGTTTGGCCGACGCTGCGTGACCATGGTCATTGCGAGTCGTCCGAAGATTGTCAGAAAGCCGGAAGACAAACCCGCAACAATTCTTTGTTTCTCCGCACGAGATGGAACTAAACCAACGATGAGCTGTTCGCTACTTGAAGTCAGCACCTAAAAAGGAGACTTCCGATGGAATTGATACTCATTATCGTTGTTTTGGTGCTCTTGTTCGGCGGCGGCGGATACTGGGGGCGCCATAGAGGTCATTGGTAAGAGTTTGGCACGGGTCGCCCGACAGAGCGACGCGCCCTCAATAGAATAAAGATTTGGTCGCTTCCGCCTATCCCCCCGAGAGTTGACGCGCCCGCAGGCGCTCGGCTCATCCCACAAGGAACATTCCTATGGAAAATATCGACACAGTCGTTGCAGTCTTCGCTGACCATTCCGCTGCCGAAACAGCGGTCAAGAAGCTAACTGCCGCCGGGTTCGAAATGAAGAATCTCAGCATTGTCGGCAAAGGATATCACACCGACGAGAAAGTCATCGGATTCTACAACGCCGGCGATCGAATCAAGTTCTGGGGCACTCGCGGTGCATTCTGGGGCGGCTTCTGGGGCCTGTTCCTCGGTGGGCTGTTCATGGCCATTCCTGTCGTGGGACATGTCGTGGTGCTTGGTTATCTCGCCGCAATCGTGGCGGGTGGTATCGAGAATGCCGTGTTGGTCGGCGGATTGAGCGCGCTCGGCGCGGCGCTCTACAGTATAGGCATTCCAAAGGACAGCGTGCTGCAATACGAGACCGCACTGAAGACCGATCGCTTTCTCGTAATGGCACACGGTCCTGCCGCGGAAGTCGCGCGCGCTAAGACGATTCTCAGCACCCTCAACCCCTCGAGCCTCGATGTGCACAAAGGTGTCAAGACGGCGGCGCCCGCCGTCGCCGCCGCGGGCTGATTCGCAAAACGACCGAGAACGCAGGAAATAGTCCAGATCTCTTGTCGGCCCAATCATCGCTGCGCTCGCCATTGCGAGCGCGGCCCGGCCCGGGAGGGGCTCAGGCCGAGCCCATATGTCGTCGGTTGTAGGTCGTAGGTTCGGAGTATCGAGCAATTACAGAAGCCTACCTCAAGCTTCCCTGCGGGCTTGGCCTCACTTGGCGCAAAGTTGACCGGAGACAGCAAAGCCAAAGGCCATTAGCTTCAGCCAAACTCTTGAACGCGACAACCCGAATTTGGATTTGCCCATGTCCGCGACCACGAGCGCTGAAAGCGTTGCATCCTCGAAATCTGCTGGTGCGATCGATGTTGGCTTACAGAGCGGCCTAACGGCGCGTGAGGCACACCGACGTCTGGAGAAATTCGGCGCAAATGCGATGCCCGATACGAGCATGCATCCATTGCGGATGGCGATCGAAAAATTCTGGGCGCCTGTTCCGTGGATGCTTGAGGCCGCGATTATACTCGAACTGGTGCTCGGAAAATATGTCGAGGCCGCAATCATCGCCGCTCTTTTGATATTCAATGCTGCTCTCGGACTGTTCCAGGAGAGCCGCGCGCAGGCGACCCTCGCTGCGCTGAGGTCAAGGCTCGCGCTGAATGCATCTGTCCGGCGCGATGGCGCATGGAAAACCATACCCGCTGTCGAATTGGTACCGGGAGATGTGGTGAAGCTTTCGCTTGGCGCCGTGGTCGCCGCGGATGCACGCCTCACCGGGGGCGAAGTCCTGCTTGACCAATCCATGCTCACCGGCGAATCAGTGCCCATCGAAGCCGGCGCCGGTGTCCAAACCTATGCCGGGGCACTGGTGCGCCGAGGCGAGGCGGTGGCTGAGATCACGGCGACCGGAGTACGCACCAAGTTTGGCCGGACCGCCGAACTCGTCCGCACCGCCCATGTCGTAAGTTCTCAGCAAAAGGCGGTGTTGCGGGTGGTTCGCAATCTCGCCGCGTTCAACGGCGTCGTCATCGTGCTGCTCGTAGTCTACGCTTGGTTTCTCAAGATGCCGCTCGATGAGATCGTTCCGCTCATTCTAACGGCAGTTCTCGCATCGATCCCGGTGGCGCTGCCCGCGACCTTCACCCTCGCGATGAACGTCTTGTGCGCCGACAAGACGGGCACGCTGACCCAGAATGCGCTGACGGTGACCACCGTTCGCCCTATGCCCGGCTTCGACGAGACCCATGTTCTGACACTGGCCGCGCTGGCGAGTTCCGATGGCGGACAGGACCCGGTAGATGGCGCCATTCGATCTGCCGCCTTGGGTAAGGCGATTTCCGACGCACCGACGGTATTAACATTCGTGCCGTTCGATCCGGGGACGAAGATGTCCGAAGCGACAGTGCAGCACCCGGGCGGCGGGACGCAACGCGTCGTGAAAGGCGCCTTCGCAGCGGTCGTCGGCCTAACCCAGCCGTCGCCGACGGCTACAGCCGCCTCAAAGGAGCTTGAGGAGAAGGGCTTCAGGGTGCTCGCGGTCGCGGCCGGACCGCCGGATGCGATGAAGCTGGCCGGGCTCATCGCGCTGAGCGACCCGCCGCGCAAGGACTCGGCGGCGCTCGTTACCGAATTGCACCAACTCGGCGTCCGCACCGTCATGGTTACGGGCGACGCGCCGGCGACGGCGGCCATTGTTGCTCATGCCGTCGGGCTCGATGGGGCTGTTTGTCCACCAGGGCCGATCTCCGATAGCGTCCGCCCCGAGCAGTTCGCGGTCTTCGCCGGCATCCTACCAGAGGACAAGTACAAGCTTGTCAAGGCGTTCCAGAAGGGCGGTCACACCATCGGCATGTGCGGCGACGGCGCTAATGACGCGCCGGCGCTGCGCCAGGCGCAGATCGGGATCGCGGTCTCGACGGCAACAGATGTCGCGAAATCAGCCGCCGGCATGGTGCTGACCGAGCCTGGGCTCGCCGAGATTGTTGCCGCAGTCAAGGAAGGGCGAATAACGTTCCAGCGCATCCTGACATACACGCTGAATTCCATGATCAAGAAGATCGTGACGGTTCTCTTCCTGATCGTTGGTCTGATCATGACGGGGCACGCGATTTTGACTCCATTGCTAATGGTCATTGTGATGATCGCTGGTGATTTCCTGGCGATGTCATTGACGACGGACAACGTGCGACCCTCCCCAATGCCGAACTCCTGGCGGATCGGCAGCTTGACGATGGCAGGCGTTGTTATGGGTATCTGTCAGCTGGCCTTCTGCAGCACGGCCCTGGCCGTTGGCAAATTCGAGATGGGCCTTGGAATCGACGAGCTAAGAACCCTCGCCTTCGTAGCCTTGGTGTTCGGGAGTCAGGCAACCATCTATGCCATTCGTCAGCGGCGGCACCTGTTTGGCTCCCGCCCAAGTTTGTGGCTTGCGGTGTCGTCCGTAGCCGATGTCCTCATCGCCGCATTATTGGCTGTCGGTGGGATCGCAATGACACCCCTGCCGACCTTGATGGTCGCTAGCACATTTGCCGCAGCGATAGCTTTGACGTTCGTTTTGGACACGGTGAAAATTCCGGTATTCGCCCGTCTCCGGATCTACTGAAGTAGAACAGCTCATCATCTCCGGTCAATGAACGAGCCGGCACTATTGCCAGTCTCACTCCGATTAACTCCACGACGACCCAGACAATAGCAATGCGACTCTAGCCGCTTGCAGCGGAGAACAGGATGAAGATGAAGATAAATTCAAAGGATTTCCGGGTACGGGAAGGAGATAAGGTCAATCTCAAGAAGTGGCCGACGATGGTCGATCCCGCATACAAATCAAGGGAGCAATATCGAAAACTTCTGGAAGAACATGTTGCGCGACTAAGTTTGCAACAGCAGCTTCTCTACGCGTCTAATCGCCATGCCGTGCTATTGATTTTCCAAGCCATGGACGCGGCAGGAAAAGACGGCGCCATCAGGCACGTGATGTCCGGGGTCAATCCGCAAGGCTGCCAGGTCTTCAGCTTCAAGCATCCCAGCGCCGGTGAATTGCAGCACGACTTTCTCTGGCGCACAACCCGCGACCTTCCGGAACGCGGGCGGATCGGCATTTTCAACCGATCCTATTACGAGGAGGTTCTGATTGCCCGCGTGCACCCCGAAATTCTGCTCGGCGAGGGCATCCCCGACGCTCCACACGACGACAAGACAGTCTGGCACGGTCGGTATCGTTCGATTGTGAATCTTGAGAGACACCTTCACACCAACGGCACTCGCATCATCAAGTTCTTCCTCCACCTCTCGGAAGAGGAGCAGCGGAAGCGCTTTCTGGCGCGCATCGACGAGCCCGAGAAGAACTGGAAGTTCAGCAACGCAGATATAGAGGAGCGGAAATTCTGGAAGCATTACATGAAGGCCTATGAGCAATGCCTCGGCGCAACCAGTACAGACCATTCACCTTGGTATGTCGTTCCCGCCGACGACAAAGAGAATGCCCGACTGATCGTTTCCCAGATTTTCCTCGATACGTTCGAGGAACTCAAGATGACTTACCCCAAGACGACCGTAAAGCGCCGCCGGGAATTACTTTCGATCCGGAATCAGCTCGCGAGTTGACTAAGGCCTATAAATCAACGCGGCTGCTATTCGGAAGGCCCGGTCATCTTTTTCGGCTCAGCCATTCTTACTTAGGGCGTCGAGGCATTGCAATTTGGCTCAGCCAATGTCTCATTTGGGGCGTGACCTTGACGACTCGCAATTGCGGCGCCCTGATTTCCCCCAGTGCCGGTATCATCCGCCGCCGGCAAATCAGCGGGTGTTTCCGCCGGTCGAGTCCCGGCATCTGACGATCGCGGTCGGCGGCAGCCCGGAATCTGCAACGCGCTGAATTCGATCGGGAGGCGACTACAGGTTCGCTGTATGTCGGCTCACCGGAGACGGTGGCGCGGCGGATCGCATCGACCGCCAGGGTTCTCGGCATCTCGCGGTTCGATATGAAATACAGGTGCGCTCTCTCACGAGAAACTCATGCGTTGTATCGGCCTCTATGGCAGAAAAGTGATTCCGCTGGTGCGTGAACTTTTGAAGGACGAAGCGAGCGCCGCGCCGGAAGTACTCACCTGAGTGCCGAATTCACATGATCACTACGACTGCACGTCATGCGCTCGAATAACTCGTCTCAGACCTCGCCGATCCAACGTGCCGCTTGCTCGAACAGCCCGATCGCGAATTGATGGAGATATTTTCCCGTCTCCATGGAAGCCTGGAAAAGGCTTTAGTGAATCGCGGCGTACATGATCTTTTCTTCGGTCGCCGCGGCAGCGTCGAACTCGGCCACGATGCGCCCCAGGCGCGCGACCAGGATACGGTCCGAGATGCTCAGCACCTCCGGCAGGTAGGACGAGATCACCACCACCGCCTTGCCCTCATCGGCCAGCGCCCGGATCTGCGCATGAATCTCCGGGATGGTGCCGACGTCCACGCCTCGCGTCGGCTCGTCGAAGATCACGATCGAGGGATCCTGCACCAGCGACTTGGCGATGACCACCTTCTGCTGGTTGCCGCCCGAGAGCTCGACGATCTTCGCCTTGCGCTGCAGTGCGCTGATCTTCAGCCGCTGCACCCAATAGCTGGCGAGCTTGTTCCGCATCAGGCCGGAGAGCAGGAAGCGCCAGCCCGCCTTGGTGGCGAGCTTACCAATATAAACGTTGTCGTCGACCACCATGGTCTCGAAGAAGCCGTTCAGTTTGCGGTCCTCGGTGATGTAGATGATGCCGTCGTTGATCGCCGACTTTGGCACGCGGTAGCGAATCGGCCGACCGCGCAGTTTAATGGTGCCGCCGTTGATCAGGTTCCGCTTCAAGGCGCCAAAGATGATCTTGGCGATCTCGGTGCGGCCGGAGCCGATCAAGCCGGCGATGCCGACGACCTCGCCGGCATAGACCGAGAACGACATATTCTTGACCATGGTTCCCATGGTGACGTTTTCCACCGTGAGCACCTTCTCGCGCCGCTGGCGCCGGCGCTCGGCGTGGCCTTCCTTTTGCGCATAATGGGTCTGCGTGATGTCGCGGCCGACCATGTGGCGCACCAGCTTTTCCCGCGACATCTCCGCGGTCTTGGCTGTTATCACCAGCTTGCCGTCCCGCAGCACGGTGATGCGGTCGGAAATCTGCAAGCTTTCCTCGAGCGCGTGCGAGATGTAGATGATGGCGACGCCGCGGGCGCGCAGGTCGCGGACCAGGTTGAAGAAGTGGACGATCTCTTCCGGCGTCAGGCTCGCCGTCGGCTCATCGAAGATAATGATACGGGCGTCGTTGTAGACTGCGCGGGCGATCTCGACCATCTGCCGCTTGGCGGTGCCGAGCAGCCCGATCGGCGTCGCCGGATCGATGTGGAAGTTCAGCGACTGCAAAAGCTGCTGCGCCTGAATGTTCAGCTTCTTGAAACTGGTGATGAGCTTCTCGTTGCCGAGCTCGATGTTCTGTGCCGCGGTCATGGTCGGCACCAGGCTGGTCTCCTGATAGACCATGCAGATGCCGGCAGCGAGCGCATCGCGCGGCCGCTCGAAATTGGCCGGCTTGCCGTCGACGTAATACTCGCCCGACGTCAGCTTGATGGCGCCGGCGATGGCCTTGCAGAGGGTCGACTTGCCGGCGCCGTTCTCGCCGACCAGCGCGTGAACCTCGCCGGCATAGAGATCGAAATCGATGTTTTCGATGGCATGCACGCCGCCATAGATCTTGCTGCCGTTCACGACGCGAAGCACCGGCTCCTTGCCGACGGGCGCAAGTTTGGCGACGGCCTCCGGGGCGGATATCACTTCGTTCATGCGCGACCTCCCGACCGGTCCAGCAACACGCGACCGCTGCCCCTCGACACGATCACCAAGCCCTGCGCCGTGTCGCGCGCGGCGGTGATGCCGTGATACCGCCCGCCGACCCGGCTATGCAGGCTTTCCACCGCTTCGCCATCCTCATCGATGCGGACCAGCAGTCCGTAGGAGCGCGGCGGCGCCCAGGGCTTCTCGATCCCGAGCGCCTTGATCGAGCCGAACTGCATCGGCTCGTGGCAATGACCGCTGGTGGCAAGCGCGGGCGAGATCCAGAGGTCCGGCGGGATAGTTTCCATCATCTCCTGGCGGAAATCGTCCTCGCGCAGCACGAACTCGACCAGATGGGTGCGCACGGCGAAGACGCTGAGCCAGAACCCGCCTCCCGCGCAATATCCGAGCCGCGCCGGATATCCCGGCATGTTGCCGACGACCGTTTGCGGCGTCGCGATTCCGCGGCCGGAGATGGCCGCGCGGCTGATCCGGTGCTTCCAGCTTTCGGTAAACCAGAGCGTCTTGCCGTCGGCCGCAATGGCAACCCCGTACGGATAACACAGGTCACGCAACAGGATCCTCGCGCCGTCGAGCCCTGGGCCGCACGCGACCAGACGGCCGAGGTGGTTCTGCTCCATCAGATCGCGCACCCAATCCTCGCGCTCGTGCCGACTGCTGCCGTCGGTCATGAAGATGCTGCCGTCGGCGGTGGCGGCGACGCTGGTGAGGCATTGCAGCGGCTGGTTTTCGACCTGATTGAGCCAGGACTGCCGGCCACCGGCTTCGACCGCGGCCAAGCCGCGGCCGGCGACGCAGACGAGCAGGCGCCCATCGGGGTGAAAGGCCAGACCACCTGCCACACCGTCGAACTCGGCGAAGACCGAGCGCGTTTCGTAGCCGGCACCGGCCAGACGCAGCACCTGCTTGCCCGCGGAGACATAGATCGCGCCATCGCCGCCTTCGGCGATATCGTCGGCGCCTGGAATCGGCGCCCCGATCGGGCTGAGCGCGTCCAACCGATCGTTCGGGGTATAGCCGCCGTCCATCGCCGGAATTGCATGCTGATCCCGGTTGGGAAACATGATCTGCTCGAGATCACGCAGGAAATAGGTGAAGACGCCCATGATCTACGCCCGGTCCCGTCGCTTGTTGCCCCAATAGGCCTCATATCCGGTCCAGGTCGGGTCCGCTTTGTCGAGCTTGATACGACCGATCCGGTTGTTCTCGAGCCCGCCGAGATAGAGATAGCCCTTGTGCTCGCGCATCGAGGTCAAGGTCGAATGCGAGATGCCGGTGGGATCCCAATAGGATTCCAGCACCTCGCCGCTTTCGGTGAATTTCAGCACGCAGCCATGGTTTAGCCCCGGCGCCAGCCATTCGTCGGTCGGCACCTGCTTCACCATGCGCAGCCGGAAGCCCGGCTTCTTCATAGCGAGATCGAAGACCGGCGTGCGGATGCCGACCAGCGCCAGCCAGTAGTTGCCGTCCGAGGCGCGGTTGATGTTGTCGCAATTGCCGGGCAGCTTATCGAGGATGACCTCCAGCTCGCCCTTGCGCGGTCCTTCCAGCCAATAGCGGAAGACCTGGCAGAGCGAGGTGCTGGCGATCAACACCGACTTGCCGTCATGCGACACGCAGATGCCGTTCGGGAAATAGAAATGATTAATCGCCGTCCAGGTCTTCTTGGTGGCGGGATCGTAGACAACGAGACGGCCGTTCGGCCGCCCTTCCATGATGTCGAGCGAATTGGTCGTCATCTCGTAGCGCGTGGTGCAATCGCTGAAATAGATCTTGCCGTCGGGCGCAATGTCGAGATCGTCCGCCATGCGCAACCGGCTGTCGTCGTTCAGCTTGTACCAGGTGCGGTTAGTCTCGTCGGTCACCTTGAAGAGTGTGCCGTCCGGCTTGATGCCGTAGACGCCCATGCCGGCAACGGCGACGATCAGGTTCTCGTCCTGATCGAACTGCATGCCGAGCGGCCGTCCGCCGATATGGGCGAAGACCTCGCGATGCTCGAAGTTCGGGCCGGAGAAACGGATGATGTTGCCGTCGCGGGTGCTGCCGTAGAGCCGGTCGTGCCGATCGAGAATGACGTCCTCGGGACCCTCGACCTGGTTGAGGCCGATGGCTTCAGCGTTGATCAGGCGGTCGTTCTGGGCAAAGGGCGTGTTGCTGCCGCGCTCCAGCGACGGCGAGTCGACCAGGGGCACCGCCGCCGGGTTGACGTAAATCTTCTGGATTGCCTTGCCGCGGTTCTTGGCCCATTTGACGTCGATGCCGACGGCCACGAGCAGGATGATGCCGATGATCCCCGAGGTGATGTAGCCCGGGATGCCCATGCGGACCAGACCGTTGGTGAGGACGAAGGTGATGATGCCGCCGAGCATGGCGCGCCAGACGGTGCCCTTGCCGCCGGCAAGCGAGACCCCACCCAGGATGACGGCGGTCAGGGCCTGGAATTCCCAGCCGACCCCGGTCGTCGAATCCGTGCTGTTCTGGCGCGCGGCATAGAAGATGCCGCCGATCGCGCAGAGCATGCCCGACAGCGCATAGGTGAAGAGCAACATGCGCTCGACCGGAATGCCGGCGTGGCGCGCCGCCTTGCGGCTGGCGCCGATGGCGGTCAGATGCCAGCCGTAGCGCGAGCGGCTGAGAAAGACGTGCCCGAGGATCAGCACGAGAATAAGCGTCGCGGCATTGATGGGAACGCCGAGCACATAGCCTTCGCCGAGGAAGTCCCAGGCATTGCTGTCGACCGAGTTGGTGGCGAAGACGGTGGCGAATTTCTCGTTCAGGATATTGACCGAGGCGCGCAGGATGATCAGCGTCACCAGGGTGGTGAGAAACGGACGCGCCTTGAGATAGCCGATCAATAGGCCGTTGATGCCGCCGACTGCCGCGCCGACCGCCATCGTGCCGAGGATGACCACCGGAACCGGCAGCTCGGCGACGTTGAGCAGGAACAGGGCGGTGAAATTGCAGAGCGCGAAGATGGCGCCGACGCTGAGATCGATGCCGCCGGTGATCAGGCAGAACGCCATGCCGAGGGCGACGAAGCCGAACTCGGCGTAGAGCCGCATCAGCGAAAGAAAATTCTCCAGTCCGTCATAGTTGGGAATCGTCGCGGAGAACCAAAGCAGCAGCGCGATCATCAAGGTGAAGGGGATCACCGGCTCGAACCACTGCTTCAGCAGCAATTCCGAAAGCAAGAGCCGCGGCGACAGGCTGGCGTGCAACCGCGTGCCAAAGCTGGTGCCCATGGTACTGTCCGACATCAACGCACTCCTTCAGCGGGCAGCTCCCGCCACCCGGTGGACGACTCCCGCCGCAGGAGGCGGGAGTCGCGATCAACCTTGCTACTTCTTGTCTGGCGCCATCGGCACCGGCGAGGTTGCTGCCGTCTTCGGCAGGGCAAAGCAATTGCCGCCCTTGGCGTTGGTCTTGTCGAGCCAGACCGGCTGGGTGTAGTACTCATAGTGCTTCTCACCCGGCTTCAGCTTGTCTTCCAGCAAGGTGACGGCGGCGGCGACCAGATCGTGGCCCTGCTCGGTCGCCTTGTAGCTCAGGAACTTGTAGAAGTTCCCCTGGTTGACTTGGTCGCAATCGAGCTGCGAGCCCTCGCCCGAGGCATAGACCTTTACCTGATCGATCTTGCCCGCGTTACGGATCGCCTGCGCGGCCCCAGATTCCATGATGCCCCAAAAACCAATGCTGGCGCAGAGGTCGGGGTTCTGCTGGATCACTGTCGACGTAATGTTGAGGGCGGCATTGGCATCCCAATTCGCTGCCTGGTTGGAGACGACCTTGATCGAAGGATCCTTCTTGAAGGTGTCCATGATGCCGCCGATCTGATCAACGCTGGCGGCGGCGGTGAGCTCGCCCTGCACGATCGAGACCTTGCCCGACTTGCCGCTGCCGGCGCCACATTGCTTGATGACGTCCTCGGCCAGCAGACGGCCGACCTCATACCAGTCGGCGCCGACGAAAGCGTCAGACTTGTAGTTCGAGGACATGTTCACCTGGATGACATGGGTGCCTTGGGCCTCGGCCCGTTTCAGCTCCTTCATCAGCAGCGTGACGCTCGGGTTCTGCACGATCAGCACATCCGGCTTGTCATTGACCAGGGCGGTCAGCGCCTGCTGCATTGCCGACGGATTGTTGTTGGGGTCGCGCACCACATACTTCATGCCGCGCCAGGCCGCTTCAGTCCGCACCACGCGCTCCCATTCGTCCTGCAATGGCACGCCGAGCGCGATCGGCAGGAAGGCGATGGTCTTGCCTTCGACAGCCTTATTGTAGTCGGCCCGAAGCTCATGCGCCGTCTTCGTGCCACCTTCCTCTTGCGCCATCGCGATAAAGGGCGCCCCCGCCACCAGCGCAAAGCCGGCAAGTGTCAAGGCCGCCTTCGCCAGGAATGATTTCTGCAACATTGTCGTCGTCCTCCCTCTCGTGTGTTATTTTGTGTGTTCTTAGTGGTAGTTTGCTTGACGCCAGGGTGCGTCAATCGCCCTGCCGCGCGGTCTCCTCGTCCCGCGGATGCAGCCAATTGTCCAGAATGATGGCGGCAAGCAGAACCACGCCGCGGATGATGTTCTGCACTTCGCTGTTCACGTCCATGATGGTGAAGGCATTGAGCAAGGTGCCGATCAGGGCGCAGCCGACCACCACGCTGAACACGCCGCCGCGGCCGCCGATCAGGCTGATGCCTCCGAGCACGACCACGAGGATGACGTCGAAGACATAGGTACCCTGCACCACCGCCATCTGAATGCTGCCGGTGGTGCCGACCCAGATCAGCCCGGCGATCCAGGCCAGGAAGGCCACGATCATATATTCGAGGACGATCAGCGGGCGGAGCGCAATTCCCGTCAGCCTGGCTGCCTCCGGATTGTCGCCCTGGGAGTAGATGAAGCGGCCGGTCGAGGTGCGCGACAGAAAGAGATGAACAACCAACGCGCAAAGCGCAAAGACGAAGATCGGCATCGGCACGCCAAAGAGATGCCCGGCGCCGAGAAAGAGCAGCGAATGCGCATTCGTCGGCGCATAGACCACCCAGACCGGCGCGAACCAGAAGGCGCCTCCGTAGATCACCGAACCGGCAGCCAGCGTGACGAACAGCGCAGGCGCCTCGACGAACGCCACCATAATGCCGTTTATGGCGCCGATCGACAGCGCGACAGCGAGCGCCAGGACCGACGCCCAGAAGGTCGACATGCCCATCTGCATCTCGATCAGTCCGACCGCCCAGGAACCTGCCATGATGGCGACCTCACTGAGGTCGATGCCGCGGCTGATCACGATCAGGCCCATGCCGAGACCGAGGATGCCGAGAATGGAGATGCTGCGCACCAGGTTCAGCAGATTGGCGACGCTCGAGAAGCCCGGCAGGGTCAGGCTGAACAGGATGAGCAGCGCGACCGTGATGAGCAACACGATCTGTTCTTGCGACGGTTTCTTCAGCAACTGTCCGAGCAGACTGCCGACGGCCCCACGCTCACCGTCAGCCGATGCATCCAACGCCATGGCAACGCGCCTCCCGAATTTATCTTTCCAGTTTCCCTGGATATCGGCTTGTCTTGCCGTCATCGTGCCCCGGCGCGGCCTTCGTAGCAAGCCCGAACCGACGCCACGTTTCGTATATGTTTGGTCTTGCCTATGTCAGTCTGAGGGCGCCCACACCCCGAAACGATCGGAAATTGCCGGCTTGATGACACCGGGCCGCGCCTCTGGCACAGATGGCAACCAAAGCGCGACATCCGTACCGCTCGTCTCCCCCTAACCATTCGTTTATTTTTCGCCGGACGCTGGATCAGATTTCGAATAAATCTTAGATAGTGTAATTATACTGTCAAGTATAATTTTGCGATGGAGTAGTGGATCGGAAATTTTGACCCGAAGCGGGGCTGGGATTTCCGGAAAAATTCGTCAGATCGCGACCCCGCCGTCGACGTCAACAATCTGACCCGATATATAGTCCGACTCCGGCAGACAAAGCAGCAGCACGCTGCCCGCGGCTTCCTCGGGGCTGCCGCCTCGCCGCAGCGGAACCCGATTTCGCAGATCCTCAAGCGCCGCCTTTGTCATTCCGACGCGATGTTCTCGACCGGCGACCTTGACGGCAGTCTCGCCGCGTATTTCCTGCGTCAGCCGCGTTTCGATCCAGCCGAATGCAACCGCGTTGACGTTGACCCCCAAAGGTCCAAGTTCTCGGGCGAGACTTCTTGGTCAGGCCGATCAATCCGGCTTTCGCCGAGGAATAACCGACTTGTCCGGCGGCGCCATGGGTCCCGGAGATTGAGGAAACGTTGACGATCTTCCGCTGAAAGGCCGCTTTGGCGTGCGCGCCGCCGTCGCGGGCGGCGCGCTGCTTCCAATGTTGAACGATCTGCCGCACCATCCGAAACGGCGCGGTGAGATGAACGTCGATCATGGCGTTCCATTGCTCGTCCGAAGTCACCTCAATTCGGCTGTTCCAGACATACCCTGCATTATTCACGAGGATGTCGATGGCGCCGAAATGATCGAGCGCGCCCTCGACGAAGCGCTGGGGGAACTGCGCATCGGTCACGCTGCCCGTCACGGCCTTGGCTTCTCCTCCATGAGCCTCGATCAGCGAGACAGCTTCCCTGGCCGGCTCATCGTCAAGGTCGTTAAGAACAATCTTCGCACCCTCGCCGGCCAACTGCAGTGCCACGCTTCGTCCGATTCCGCGCCCGGCTCCGGTCACCAACGCGACACGCCCCGCAAGCCGCTTCATCGCTGGCTCCCAGCGGTTCGGTCATCGGCGCCGCGCATCGGACGCGCGCCGGTCGGCAACAAGGTGCGCATGGCGATACCCGACATGATCTCCGCGAATTCGTCCCGTGTCAGCGGATCGTCCTTTCGGTACCACTGGAAACAGCAAGAAATCATCATCGTGATGGCGCTGGCGGCGATCCTGGGGTGCACAACCTCGAACTCGCCCGCCTCGACCCCTGACTGGACGAGCCGGCTGACGCGATTGTCGATCTCCACGCGCCGACGCGTGATCTTCTTTCGATCCGCTTCATCCAGGTTCGGGGTCTCGCGCAGGTAAACCGCCAGATAGTGCCCGTGATCGATGACGATTTCAGTCAGGCGGCGGCAAAACCAGCGCATTCTCGCCGTCGTTGACCCCTCTTGCAGCTCCGCGTCCTCGATCGCGGACAGCGACAATTCGGCACCATAGCCGGAAATTGCAGCCAGAATTTCCCGCTTGTCGCGGAACTGATAGTAGACAAATGGCTTGGTCACGCCGATCGCGGCAGCGATCTGGTCCATCGTACACCCATGGTAGCCGTTGCGCAGAAAGAGTTGGGTTGCTGCCTCGAGAATGCGCTCCTTCTTTAGCGCAACGAGCTCTGCCTTGACGCTGCGCGGTGAAGCCGAAGCTGACCCGCTTCGTTTGCGCGCCGAACCTGATTTTTGCATACCTGACCTGGCTCCGATGGGTTGAGGCTCGCCGATGCTTTCCCTCCGGTATCTCAGCATATTCGATCGTCTATTGCAAAATTATACTTCTAGGTATAATTACATTATATAAAGTATATTGCTCAGCTAGGAACCGCAGCGTCTCTTCCAATCATCAGATATCCTGAGGGCGATTACCAATGAAGCTGAAAAGCAGATCCGGATTGCCATTACAGCAGGCTTATGGCTCTGCTGACGGCAGCGGGGAACGTCCCGGCGAGTTTCCCTTTACGCGTGGGCGACTGGCCAATCCGCACACCAAAGCCGCATGGATTCAAAGAGAGCTTTCGGGTGAAGGAGACGGCCGGCGATCGAACGAGCAAATACGGTACCTGCTCGACCATGGGCAGACTGGGATAGACGTCATTGGCGATGCGCCGACCCAGTCGCTTCTGGATCCCGATCATCGCCTCGCGCGCAACGCGGTGGGGACCCAAGGGGTTTCGCTATGCAGAAAACAGGACTTCCTTGATCTTTTTCGGGGTGTCCCGTTCGATCGCGTCTCGATTTCAAGCTCCGTCCCGTCGTTTTTTGCATTGTCGGGGCTGGTTCTGGCGGCGCGAGAAGCCGGACTTCCGCTGAAATCAGCTGCGCGGATCGGTGTTACACGCTCCACTCTACACCGAGGATTGCTCCTACGCGTGGCACCTTCCCGTCAACTTCCGAGTTCGTCTGGCGCTCGATTCCATCGCGTATTGTTCCGAGCAAATGCCGAAATTCCATGCCTATCTTGAGGACACATATTTTTTCAGTGAATCGGGGCTCAGCCCCCTGGAAGAAATGGCCCTTGGGTTCGTCCAGTTGCGTCACATCGTGCGCAACTTGCTCGCACGCGGCCTTCCGGTCAATTCGTTTGCCCCACGAATTGCCATGCTGGTGAACTGCGGCATGGACTTCTTCGAGGAAATTGCCAAGATCCGTGCAACGCGCCGCTTATACGCCAAAATGTTGCGCGACGAATTCGGTGCGAAAAATTCCCGCTCCATGTCCCTGGCGATCACAAGCCATACATCCGGTCTTTCTCTGACGGCGCAGCAGCCAGCCAACAACATCGTGCGCGGCGCCATCCAGGCGTTGTCTCTGGTCCTTGCAGGCGTCCAGGCGCTGGAGATATCCGCGTTCGACGAGGCTTATCGTACCCCGAGCAAGGACGCTCATATTGTTGGTCTTCGCACGCAGCAGATCATCGATCTCGAGTCCGGTGTGGCCAAAGTCCTTGACCCTCTGGGCGGTTCATATTTCGTGGAATCGCTAACTGACGAGTTGGGGTTCCGAATTCGGACTCGGATCGATGAAATCGAGGCCAAGGGTAATCCTGAAGCGCTCGCTGATGCGGGGTACTTCAGGAATCTCTTCCATCAAGCGATGGAAGACAGCCAACGCTCGGTGGAAACGGGCGATTTCCCGGTAATAGGCGTCAACGTGCACACGATGGCCCCCGAGGACGATACTTTGCTACGCGACGTAGCCACGTCCAAAATCGAACCTTGGCATAACCATGTGAGGGAAATCGAACGCTTCAAGCGCGACAGGACCTTGGGGATCGTTTGGGGCGGGCTGGAACAAGTGGCCAAAGCAGTGTCCGGATCCGAAAATATCGTGCCTGCGGTGATCGCCGCACTCGATGCATCGGCGACCATCGGCGAGATCACCAGCACGATGCGTTCGGCGCTCGGCATGCCACCGGACATTTTCGATCACCCCTTGCCGCAACCTGGCGCGGGGGACCGCCATGTCGCGTGAATTCGTCGCCTTGGCCATCATGGGAATCGACCAGCACGAAAACGGCGCCATTGCGGTCGCCCGCGTCTTCCGTGAGGCCCAAATGCGGGTTGAATATTTCGGCAAGTTCCAGACACCCGCTTCTGTCGCAGCAAAGGCGATAGAGCAAGGGGCCGATGTCGTCGGTATCAGCTGTCATTCCTGGGAATATCTCAAGCTGGTCCCAATGCTGATAGAGGAATTGGGGAAACGCGGCTCAGACATCCCCGTCATCATTGGTGGGTCGGTGATCACACCGGAGGACGGCGAGAGCATGAGGAGAGCAGGCGTAGCGGCTGTATTCGCCACATCCATGGACGGGGCGAAGATGATTGAGTTGGTGCGTAACTTGAGCGTATTGAGAAAAGGAGATCGGTCTGCTTCGCGCGGCACGCGCGTGGATGTGTAGACACATATCTCGGCTCCGGGCACCTGCGCGATCCGCGCTGTGCATTCCTCAGACCGTCAGCCTGCGCGCCAGAGCGCAGCGATTGATTCGACGGAGCTTCGTCACTCAAATCAATGCCGTACGCGGCAATGCGCGACCGCCGCTAAAACGCACCGCGGAACGGAAATTAGTTCGCTGACGCTCCTCGTCAGCGCGGTACTGCATTTTCTTGCGGTCGCAACCCAACGGCTGCGGCCAACATCCATCAAGCGATGTGGACATCCGGCGATCGGATTGATCTCCAAGACCTCGTGTGACCAAGACCTCGTGTGACTCCGGGTAGATGACTTAGAGAATAAGACCGCCATCGACCACGATCGTTTGGCCGACGATGTAGGATGCCAGCGGCGACGCCAGAAACAACGCTGCGCCAGCCATATCGGCGGGCGTGCCCAAGCGCCGCAGCGGAATATTCTTGACGGCCCCTTCCAGCCGAACGGGATTCGCCGTGGTGACCTTGGTCAGTTTGGTATCGACAAGGCCGGGAGCAATGCCGTTGACGCGAATGCCATCCTCGGCCCACGCTTCTCCCAGCGTGCGGGTGAGGCCCACCGCGCCGGTCTTGGATGCATTATAGGCCGGATTTCCCACGGTCGAATGGTAGGCGGCCGTCGAGCTGACGATGATCAACGAGCCCTTGGCTGCCTTCAGCATTGCATGAAACTTCGCGCCGCAGGCCATCAGGGACATGAGATTGACCTCCAAAACCTTGCGGAATCCGGGCATCTCGAACTCGCCGCGCTTGTAGATCACGGTGCCTTGCGCCAGTACCAGCACGTCGAGCCGATCGAACGCCGGCTTGAAGCTTTCGATCGCCTGGGAATCGCTGACATCAAGCTGCGCGTAGTGCAGGCCTTCGAGGTCGGAACCTTCCTGACCGGCATAATCCCTCGCCGAGGCCTTGGTGCCGCAGACACGAACGTCTGCCCCCTTGGCGCGAAACGCCTGCGCAATCCCGTTGCCGATGCCGCTGGAGCCGCCGACGACCAGCAGCGTCTTCCCGGTAAAATCCAGTTCGTTCATGGCGCTCTCTCCCGATTAGGCCTATTGCATAAATCATTTGACCTAGTTTGAAGTTGGTGGCCACATTGTCAATCATGAAGGACGCAAGCACCCGGAATTTGTTGAAGCTGACGGCGCGCCGGCTGTTCGCGCATCGGGGTCTCGACGGCGTCAGCGTGCGCGACATCGTGCTCGCTGCGGGTCAGCGCAACAGCGGCTCGCTGCACTATTATTTCGGAACAAAGGAGAACCTGGCGCGCGAGCTTGTCAGCGACGGCGCCAAGCTGATCGATCAGCGCCGCAACGGTCAACTCGACGACATCGAACGCGCAGGGGGACCGCGCCATTTGCGCGAAATCATCGAAGTCCTGGTCTGGCCTTCGACCGGACTTGCGGGCGAGCGTGGCGAGGAAGACACCTACATCCGTTTCATTACCATTCTGCAGATGAGTCACCGGCAGCTGTTTCTCGATGCCCTCGAGGGGAGATGGGCGTCGGGATATGAGCGCTGCCTCGCGCATATCCGCCGTCTGCTGAAGGATATCGATCCGGCAATCCTGACCCAACGCCTGGTGTTCATGTCGCTCTATATGCGGGCTGCGATGTCTTCGCGCGAAGCAGCACTCGAGGCCGGCTCGCAGTCCCATCACTTCTGGAGCGCCGAAATAACCATGCAAAATCTCATTGACACGATCGAGGGAATCCTGCGCCCGGCGCCGTCACGGCAAACCCGCTCCGCATTGTTGCGACAGAAGCGGACACCGACTGCGACGAAATCGCAGAAGCGGATCAAAAAGCCGGCCAAGTCCGCGCGCAGCCGGCTCGATCATTTTCATGTGTGAGGTATCCGTCAGGACATAACGACTGCAGCAACAAGAAACAAAAAGGGGAAAGACATGACACATCGATCGATGATGATCGCTGCGGCCGCGGCGATCATTTCCGTGGGTGCGGCAACGGCCGGCGATTACGGGCCCGGCGTCAGCGACGCGGAAATCAAACTCGGCCAGACGATGCCCTATAGCGGACCGGCGTCCGCATACGGGACCATCGGGCGAATAGAAGAGGCCTACTTCAACATGGTCAATTCCAAGGGTGGCGTAAACGGACGCAAGATCAGGATGATCAGCCTTGATGATGCCTACAGTCCGCCCAAGACCGTGGAGCAAACCCGAAAGCTGGTCGAGCAGGAGGAGGTTCTCGCCATCGTCGGCACAATCGGAACGCCGACGAATTCCGCGACGCAACGCTATTTGAACGCCAAGAAAGTCCCGCAGATATTCATCTCGACTGGAGCGGCGAAATGGGATGACCCCAAGAATTTCCCGTACACCACCGCGCTGTACCCGCCCTATCAGATGGAAGGACAGATTTTCGCGAAGTACATCCTCAAGAACAGGCCGGACGCCAAACTTGGCGTGTTTTCGCAGAATGATGATTCCGGCAAGGACTACGTACGGGGACTGAAAGAGGGCCTGGGCGACAAGGCGGCGCAGATTATCGTCAAGGAAGTGACCTACGAAACCTCCGACCCGACGGTCGATTCCCAGATCGTCGCTTTGAAGGCGTCCGGCGCCGATACGCTGTTCACGATGGCGACGCCTAAATTCGGGGCGCAGGCGATTCGCAAAGTTGCAGAACTAGGCTGGAGCCCGCTGAATTACGTCGTCAGCGTTTCGAGCTCGATCACCGGCGTGCTTGAACCGGCGGGTTTGACCGCTTCAAAAGGACTACTGACAGCACTGGCATTCAAGACCGCCACCGATCCGCGCTGGAATGACGCCAAGGACGTGCAGGAATTTCGCGCGTTTCTGAAAGAATGGTTCCCGAAAGGCGATGCCGGCGACGCAAGCAACGTCGTCGGCTATGTCGCAGCCTTCATGACGGTGAAGGTTCTTCAGATGTGCGGCGAGGATTTGACGCGCGAGAATCTGATCCATCAGGCCACCAATCTGACCAAGGTGGAGGCGCCTCTGCTCCTGCCCGGCATCACGATCACCACCACGCCGCAACGCTACTCGCCCTACACCCAAATGCAGATCGCGCGCTTTGATGGCACCAGCTGGGTACCGGAAGGTCCGGTGATTTCGGCGGGCGAACTCAGCCAGTAAATCTGAACTGAATGGGCTCCTCAGGCTCTGACAACGGCGCGAACCTGGTTCCAGGCGTCGTTGCCGGATAACTATCGGCTATCTTCGGGCGATCCCCGCCGAGGCTTTCCCTTGGCGCGCACCAGCGGATCGTCGCGCTGCGGCGCAAGCGTCGTCGTTCCGTCGACGCGGCTTTTTACGCGAAGGCCATCGACGAAGACGTCGACCATCCGCAGCACGCTCTTCTGCCAGCCGGGCTGGTCGTGCATGTAGCACATGCCGACGAGGGTTCGCAGCACGTCTTCAGGGCTGATATCGGAGCGTATCTCGCCGGCGGCCACTGCGCGATCGAGCAAGGCGCCGACCGCTTTCGTCAGGCGATCGAACGAATAGGCGGAGAGTTCCGACGAGCCCTGTACGGCGAGCGCCAGCGCCGCCGACATGCCCTTTTTGGTGGCCACGAACTCGACATTGGATCGCAGCCAGCGGCGCAGGGCTTCGACCGGGGCGGCCTCGCCTTTCAACTGTTCCGCCAGCTCGCCGAGTTGCTGCACCTCGCGTCGATAGACGGCCTCGAACAGCGACTCGCGGGTCGGGAAGTGGCGATAGAGCGTGCCGATACCGACCCCGGCTCGCCTTGCTACCGCCTCCAGACTTGCGTCCGGGCCGCCGGCGCTAAAGACGGCCTTTGCTGCCTCCAGAACACGCTCGCGATTGCGAACCGCATCGGCGCGGGGCTTGCGAACTGTTGCTGCGGTCCTTTCTGGCATCCGGCTAACCCAGTAATCCCTGTCTCTTGAAAAACGGAGGATGCCTCCGTATATGCGAAATAAGCGCCAAATCTGGATGATGCCCGCCGATCACCCCACGGTGGGCGGATCCGGAATGGGCTCGATCCAATTTGACAATAGCATTGATCGGAGCACTGCATGAACCTCTCCATCAGCCTCACCGTTAACGGCGTGCAGCGGGAGGTCGAACTCGAGGACCCCCGGGTCACGCTGCTCGACCTCCTGCGCGAGCGCCTGCATCTGACGGGAACCAAAAAGGGATGCGACCGCGGTCAATGCGGCGCGTGCACGGTCCTGGTCGAGGGCCGACGGATCAATTCGTGCCTGGCTTTGGCGATCAGCCATGACGGCGCCGATGTCCTGACCATCGAGGGTGTCGCTCGCGGGGACCAGCTTCACCCGTTGCAAGCGGCTTTCATTGCTCACGACGGCTTCCAGTGCGGGTTCTGCACGCCGGGCCAGATCATGAGCGCGCTTGGCCTGATTCGGGAAGGGCAAGCCGGTGATGACCCGGAACGGGTGCGCGAGGGCATGAGCGGAAACCTCTGCCGGTGCGGGGCCTATTCCGGGATCACGGACGCGGTGCTGGAAGTGCAGAACAGCCTCGTCGAGGCCAACCAGAGGCGATCCGCATGAAGACCTTCAATTATATCAGACCCGCATCGATCGCGGAAGCGGTCGCGGCCGCCGCCGAACCGGGCGCCGCTTATCTTGCGGGTGGCACCAACCTGCTCGACCTGATGAAGGGTGGGATCACGCGTCCGAACCGTCTCGTCGACGTCTCGCGCCTGCCGGGACTGGATCGCATCGAACGTCTACCCGATGGCAGCGTCCGCATCGGTGCGCTGGTTCGCAATGCCGATCTCGCGCACGATCCGGATTTCGCCCGCTCCTATCCCGCGATTGCCGAGTTGCTGCTGTCTGGCGCCTCCGCACAGCTTCGCAATGCCGCGACCGTCGGCGGCAATCTGTTGCAGCGGACACGATGCGGATATTTCTACGATGTCGCGAGCGTCTGCAACAAGCGCGAACCGGGCGCGGGGTGCGATGCCCGTGACGGCGAGAACCGATTGCACGCGGTGCTGGGCTGGAGTGAAGCCTGCATCGCCACCCACCCGTCGGATTTCTGTGTGCCGCTGGTCGCCCTCGACGCCGTCGCGGAGATTGAGGGCAGAACCGGCCGGCGCGAGATCGCGGTCGAAGACCTTCATTGTCTCCCCGGCGACACGCCTGCGCAAGAAAGCGCGCTCGAGCGCGGCGATTTGATAGTCGCGCTACGGCTGCCTGGCGAAGCGCGCGCATTCGCGGCGCATCAGCGTTATCTGAAAGTCCGCGAGCGGACCTCGTATGCTTTCGCGATCGTCTCGGCCACCGCTGCGCTGCGGATCGAGCAAGGCATCATCCAGGAAGCGCGGTTGGCGCTCGGCGGTGTCGCCGCCAAACCGTGGCGCGCGGGCGCCGCGGAGGAAATCCTGCAAGGCGTCCGTCCTGGACCCGACGCCTTTCGCCGCGTGGCGGAGGCCGCGCTCGCTGACGCGAAACCTTCCGGCGACAACCAGTTCAAGATCGAGCTCGCGCAGCGGATCGTTGCGCGCGCCTTGACGCTCGCCGCGGCGGGAACGCCGTACCGCGTCGCAGCCCTTCCCGCCTCCCCTTTTTCCGCCCTGCCCGGAGCGCTCATCGATGCCTGAGATCCACCTCACCCAAGCTCCCGCCCATTTGCGTCACGGCTCGAATATCGGCCAGCCACTGACCCGTCGCGACGGCGTCCTGAAGGTCAAAGGCGAGGCCCGCTACGCTGCGGACAACCACCCGGCCGGAATGCTGCATGCGGTTCTGGCGGTCAGCAGCATCGCGCGCGGCCGCGTGACCTTCCTTGACGTGCAAGCGGCCAAGAGCCACCCGGGCGTCGTCGAGGTCATGACCCCTGCCAACAAACCGCCGCTCGCGGAGGATCCGGACGCCAAGACGAATCCCTTCATGTTCCGGCTCGAACTCCTGCAGAACGACGAGGTGCGTTACGCGAACCAGTCGATTGCGGTGGTGATTGCCGAAACGCTCGAGGCTGCGACGGAAGGCGCCGCATTGCTGTCGCCACGATACGAAGTGTTGCCTGCCCGCGTGGGTCTCGATGCCGGAGAAAGCTTCGTGCCGCCCGCCGTCGGCGTCGGCAATCCCTCCGAAATGCGGCGTGGCGATGTGGAGGCGGGTCTGGCGATGGCGTCGAAGCGCATCGACGCGACCTACGAGACCCCCACCCAGTACCACAATGCCATGGAACCGCACGCCATCGTGGCGGCGTGGGACGGCGATATGCTGTCCATCGATACGCCGACCCAGGGTCTCGCGATGGCCCAGGGGCGGATCGCAGGACTGTTCGGCATCTCACTGGAAAAGATCCATATTCGCAGCCCCTTCCTGGGTGGCGGCTTCGGATCGAAAGGTCTGATCTCCGGGCCACAGATCCTCGGCATCATGGCGGCTCGGCTGGTCGGTCGGCCGGTCAAGCTCGTGCTGCGCCGCGAACACATGTATGGCCCCGTCGGCCATCGTGCGCCCACCCGCCAGACGCTTCGCATTGGCGCTGACGGCGACGGCTTGCTGACCGCGATCGATCATCACGCCAAGACGGTGTCGAGCAGCTTCGACGACTTCTTCGAGCCGGCCGCCGACGCCTCGCATACGCTTTACGCGAGCCCCATCGCCACGTCGCACGAGGCGGTGCGAGTTGACACCGGCACACCGTTGTTCATGCGAGCTCCGGGCGAGGCAACAGGCTCGATTGCGCTGGAAAGCGCGATCGACGAAGCGGCATGGGCCTGCGGGATGGATCCGCTGGCATTCCGCCTCAAGAACTATGCCGAGGTCGAGCCGATTTCCGGCAAACCGTTCTCCTCGAAAGCCTTGCGTGAATGCTACGCGCAAGGAGCCGAGCGCTTTGGCTGGTCAGGACGCCCGCTTGCCCCGCGACAACAGCGCAACGAGGCTGGCTTGCTGGTCGGTTGGGGAATCGGCACCGCGACATTTCCGGCGCTGATGTTCCAGGCCGAGGCGCGCGCGGTGTTGCGAAGCGACGGCTCCGGCCTGATGGAAACGGGAGCCCACGACATGGGCCAGGGCGCCTGGACCGCGCTCGCCCAGATTGCCGCTGACGGGCTCGCGCTCGAACTGGACCAAATGGAGTTCAAGGCAGGGACGTCCGATCTGCCGGACGCGGGCATCGCCGGCGGCTCGGCTCATACCGCGACCGCCGGCATGGCCATCCACCATGCGGGCGCTGCCGTGATCGCCAAGCTTGCCGATCTGGCCACCACCGATCAACGCTCGCCCCTGTTCGGCGCGGGCAACGCCGGCGTCGTCGCGCGCGACGGCCGTCTGTTCCGTCGCGACGATGAAATGCGAAGCGAGAGTTATGCCGATATCCTCGGCCGCGCCGGCCTGAAGGAGATCGAAGCCCGCGGCAAGGGCGTTCCTGACCCCGCGTCGCAATCCGCCTACGCCATGCATGCCCATGGGGCAGTGTTCGCCGAGGTCAAGGTCGATCCCGATCTCGGTCAGATCCGCGTCACCCGCCTGGTCGGTGCTTTCGCGGCGGGCCGGATCATCAATCCTCACCTGGTGCGCAGTCAGATCTTCGGCGGCATGATTTGGGGCATGTCATTCGCGCTGCATGAGCACGCCGTCATGGACCGGCGCTCCGGCCGGACAATCAACCCCAACCTCGCGGAGTACCACATCCCGGTGAACGCCGACGTGCCGTCCCTAGAGGCCCTCATGATTGACGAGCACGATCCTCACGTGAACGCGCTCGGCATCAAGGGGGTCGGCGAAATCGGCATCACAGGCTCGGCCGGCGCCGTTGCCAACGCGGTCTGGCATGCGACCGGAATCCGGGTGCGTCGTTTCCCGATCAGGATCGAGGATCTCGTGACGCCGGATTCATAACCCGAATCGGCAGGTTCAAAGAGGCTCGCCATCTCGCTTGCCGACCGCCACGGTCGTCGCCCCTACCGAATGCCTTTGTATCCGCCGGCTGTGACCGCATCGCATTTTTCCCGATAGGTCACAGCGCCGCCGGCGTAGGCGAGAAACGTCCGCTTCGGTGACGGCGATGGCTGGGCCTGAAGGTGTTTGTTTGAAAGACTAGACTCTAGAACTGGACATGACACCCTCGATGCCTCTTGAGACTAGGCGGCGCCAGCCGGATCGCCAGTCTCAAACAGGATCGAGACGGCTAGCTCGATCGACCGAAATCCTGGACGAAAACGTCACGCTTGCAAAGACCTAACGCTCGTTAGAAACTGTTCCAGGCGGCCCCGTCCGTGGATCGACCATGGAGGGCTGAAATAAGCTAAAATAAGACAAATAAGAGGGAGGATGCCAATGGATCGCGCCACCGAGATCGCATTGTGCAAGAAGCTCTTACACTATGTCGACACGCGGACCACGGCGCTTGCCGACGCGCCGTGGGAAAACAGCGTCGACGCCTTTGCTTCGCCTGAACGTCTCGCCCGAGAACAGCAGACCCTGTTTCGGGATTATCCGCTTTTGATGGGTATCTCGTCGGAATGGGCCGAGCCCGGCCAGTACCGCACCGATGATCTTGCCGGCGTTCCGATTCTGATGGTGCGCGGAAACGATGGCGTCCTGCGCGCGTTTCTCAATGTCTGCCGCCACCGCGGCGCCAAGGTCGTGGATGGTTGCGGTGCAACGAAATTGTTTCGTTGTCCTTATCACGCCTGGACCTACGATCTTGCAGGGCAGTTAAAAGCCATCCCCGCCGAGGCCGCGTTCGCCAATGTCAGGGAAAGCCGCCCCTCACTGGCGGCTCTGCCGCTGTGCGAGAAATACGGATTGGTCTGGGTCGTGCCGCGACCGGCGACGGACGGGGCAACCACGTTCGATATCGATCCATGGCTTGGTGGCCTCGGGCCGGAACTCGCCTCTTATCGTATCGACACCTATCATCACTACGACCGGCGGCTGGTGCCGGAGAAGGCGAACTGGAAGATTCTCGTCGATACCTTTCTCGAAGGCTATCACATCGGTTTCCTGCACAAGGATTCGCTGGGTTCGATCCTTTACGGCAACATCAGTGACTTCGAAGCCTTCGGCAACAACGCGCGCGTTATCTTGCCACGCAAAAAACTGGCGCGCCTGCGTGAACAGCCCGAAGCAGAGTGGAGCCTGATGCGCAATACCGCCATCGTCTATTTGCTGTTTCCCAACACGCTGTTCGTGCCGCAAGGCGATCACATCGAGATTCAGCGGATCTTTCCGGTCGATGGATGCATCGACCGCGCGGTCATGGAAACCGGATTTTATGTGCCGAAGAAACCCGCCACCGAGGAAGAGAAGCTGCATTGGGAGAAGAATTTCGACCTGCTGGTCAAGGTCGTTTCCAACGAGGATTTCCCGACCGGGCGCAGCATGCAAATCGGATTCGGCTCCGGTGCGCAAACCCACGTCGTGTACGGTCAGGTTGAGCCCGGGATGATTCACTACCACCAGGGCTTGCGCCGCGCGCTAAGCCTGCCGGTCGACACCGGCGCGCCGAAGGATCGTTAGGCAATACTAACTAGATCAATTCGAGGTGTTCATCATTGACACCCGGACGACAGGCGTGCGGAACTGCCCATCAGGACGATAATGATTAGAGGACGGTCTGGAATGTAGGCCCCACCCCCATGGGCTCGCTTCGTCGATCGTTGCCGGACGGCACGACGCGACCGCAGCAGGCCAACATCGGGATGAGGGATTGACCGAAAGCCGGCAAAAGACCGGCCCGGTCGAACCAAGGGGAAGCTGATGTCAACGAGACTACCGGTTCTGCCCGCGCGTGGGCACGAACATTTTTTCGTTCGACCATTCCACGGTCACGTCGCATGAGTGCGCCGGAGACGCGCACGGATTCGGTCGACGGGCCGGTCCAGCTGTCCGTTGCGGGCGTCGCCAAGCGGTTCGGCGGCGTCACCGCCGTTCAGGACATTTCACTCGATCTGCGCAAAGGGCAAATTCTTTCGATCATCGGTCCGAACGGCGCCGGCAAGACGTCGCTGCTCAACATGATCTCGGGGTTCTACAAACCCGATAGCGGGCGCATTCTGCTCGAAGGCGCCGATATTACGCGGCGCAAGCCAAGCGAGGTGGCCGCGCTGGGAATTGCCCGGACCTTCCAGAATATCGCGCTGTTCAGCGGGCTCACGGTTCTCGACAATCTCATGCTTGGCCGTCACGTCCGGATGCGCGCCGGCGTGCTCGGCAGCGCGATCTATTGGGGCATGGCACAGCGCGAGGAAATAGCCAATCGCGAAGTGTGCGAGGAACTCATTGACTTCCTCAAACTGCAGGACCTCCGCAAGCAGCAAACCGGCGCGCTCGCCTACGGCCTGCGCAAGCGGGTCGAACTCGGACGGGCGCTGGCGCTCGAGCCGAGCGTGATCCTTCTCGACGAGCCGATGGGCGGCATGAACCAGGACGAGAAGGAGGACATGGCGCGCTACATTCTCGACGTCAATCAGGAGCGCGGCGTTTCCGTGGTGCTGATCGAACACGACATGGGCGTCGTCATGGACATCTCCGACCGCGTCGTCGTGCTCGATCGCGGCCGCAAGATCGCGGACGGCACGCCATCCGCTGTGCAGCGCGAGCCCGTGGTGATCGAGGCCTATCTCGGAACCAAATCATGACCCACCCCCGCATCGGCCTTGCCGACAATCCCGCAACATCGACGCTACCGAAACTGCTTGAACGCAATGCCGCCTCGTTCGGGCGCTCACCGGGCATGCGCGAAAAGGATTTCGGCATCTGGAAAACCTGTTCCTGGCAGGACTATCTGGGCAACGTGCGCGACTTCGCGCTGGGACTCGCGGCGCTGGGTTTCAAGCGCGGCGACAAGCTGTCTGTGGTGGGCGACAATTGTCCGCGGCTCTATTGGGCCCAGCTTGCAGCACAGGCACTCGGCGGTATCGCCGTGCCGGTCTATCAGGACGCGATCGCAACCGAACTGGTCTACGTACTTAATCATGCCGAAGTGTCGGTGGTGGTCGCCGAAGATCAGGAGCAGGTCGACAAGATCCTGTCCTTGAAGAGCGACCTGCCGCATCTGCGCGCCATCATCTACGATGATGCCCGCGGCCTCGGCAACTACGACGATGCCATGCTGCAATCGGTTGCCGCGACGCGAAACGCCGGTCAGGCTTTCGGCGAAAGCCAACCGGATTATTTCGCGCGCGAGCTCGCTCAAGGCGCCGCTGACGACATCGCGATGATCGCCTATACCTCGGGCACTACGGGACGGCCAAAAGGCGCGCTGCTCAGCCATCGCAACCTGATTGCGACCTCGGAAACCTATTTCAAGGTGGAGACCGCCAAGGCGGGAGACAACTGGCTGGCCTATCTGCCGATGGCGTGGGTTGGCGACACGATCTTTTCGCTGAGCGCGGCGCTGGTCTGCGGCGTTACCGTCAACACCCCGGAAAGTCCTGAAACCGTGCGCCGCGATCTGCGCGAGCTTGGACCGCATGGCATCGTCGCACCGCCGCGGATCTGGGAGAGCCTGCTGACTGATATCCAGGTCAAGGCCGCCGACGCCAGCTGGCTCAAGCGCCGGACTTACGAATATTTCGGGGATCTGGCACGTCGGCGCGAGCTGATGAAGAGCGACGGCAAGCCAATTCCTTTCGCGACCGAACTCGCTTACCGGATCGGCGACTTCATCGTCTACGCTCCGGTGCGCGACCAGATGGGGTTTGGCAACGCCCGCTGGGCCCTGACCGGTGGCGCGCCACTCGGCGCCGATACGTTCCGCTTCTTCCGTTCATTCGGTATCAACCTCAAGCAGATTTATGGCGCGACCGAACTGAGCGGGCTTGCCTGCACGCAGAGTGACGCCGATGCCGACCCCAACACGGTCGGCCAGCCGGTACCGGGTTTTGAAGTCCGTATCGATGATGCCGGCGAGGTGCAGGTGCGCGGCCCCGGCGTATTTGTCGGCTACTACAAGCAGGAAGATGCGACCCGTGCGGCGATAACGCCTGACGGTTGGCTGAAAACCGGCGACGCAGGCTTGATCGGTCCGGACGGCCAGCTTGCCATCATCGATCGCGCGAGGGATGTCGGAAAGCTGTCGGACGGCAGCCCGTTCGCGCCGCAGTTCACCGAGAACAAGCTGAAATTCAGCCCGTTCATCCGGGAGGCGGTGGCGTTCGGGGACGGACGACCTTTCGTGTCCGCGATGATTGCCATCGACCTCAGCACTACCGGCGCCTGGGCGGAGCGTCGCCGCCTGCCCTATTCGAGCTTCATGGATCTCAGCCGCAAACCGGAAGTTGCCGCGCTGATCATGGAGGAAATCGCCAAAATAAACGCGACGCTGCCTGAACCCAACCGGGTGCGTCGTTTCCTTCTGCTCAACAAGGAGCTTGAGGCCGACGACGCCGAGATCACGCGCACCCGCAAGGTCCGCCGCGGTTTCGTCGCCGAGAAATATGCCGGCGTCATCGAGGCATTCTACAGCGGCGCCAGAAATATCGACGTGACGATGGACATCACCTTCGAGGACGGCCGCAAAACTACGTTGACGTCCAACATCGCCATTCATGGCGAGAGTCCGGCAGCTGGCAGGAAGGCGGCGTAGACGATGGGCGAAGATTCCGAATTCTTCTTCTCGCTTATCGTCAACGGCATCTCGGTCGGGATGTTATATGCGCTGATCGCACTCGGTTTCGTGCTGGTCTACAAGGCGACCGAAGCGCTGAATTTCGCCCAGGGCGAATTCGTGATGCTCTCGGGTTACATCGCGGCGGCGCTGCTCGCCGCCAAGGGCATGCCGGTGATCGGCGCCATCATTGGCACCATCGCGATCATGATCGGCTTCAGCTTCGCGTTGGAGCGGGTGGTGCTGCGCCCCCTGCTGGGACGGCCGATCGTCGCCGTCATCATGGCAACGATCGGCCTCGCGGCGATCTTGCGCGGTTTGCCGCCACTCACATTCGGTGCGGAAACCCGCGCGGTGCCGCTGCCGATCGGAGATGACCCGCTGGTGATCGGCCCCGCCACGGTGCCGCCGATACAGGCCATCGGTTTTGTGGTCACGTTGATATTTCTTGGCGGTTTTACCTGGTTCTTCAGGAAGAGCCGAACCGGCGTGGCCTTGCGCGCGGTCGCCGAGAATCAGCAG
The DNA here is from genome assembly GCA_963729395.1 of uncultured Pseudomonadota bacterium. GTDB lineage: Bacteria > Pseudomonadota > Alphaproteobacteria > Rhizobiales > Xanthobacteraceae > Bradyrhizobium. The sequence goes on from CAVSOS010000010.1 coordinate 260,656, forward strand.
GTCGCCGCCGCCATGGGAATCAATGTCGAGCGTTACTTCGCGCTGGCATGGGCGATGGCCGGCATCGCCTCCGCCGTCAGCGGGATCGTCTGGGGCAACATGCTTGGCGTCGATGTCCAACTCGCGCTGGTGGGCCTCAAGGTGTTCCCGGTCGTGATCCTTGGCGGTCTTGATTCGATCGCCGGCGCCGTTGTCGGAGGCTTGACCGTTGGCGTCGTGGAGAGCCTGACTGCCGGATATATCGATCCCTATGTGGGTGGCGGCACCAAGGACTTCGCGCCTTATCTCTTGATGATCGTGGCGCTGATGTTCAGACCCTACGGTCTCTTCGGCAAGCGCAAGATCGAACGGGTATAGGAACGAAACCACGATGTTTCATCGCGAGACCGGGGTTTTCAAGACCAGTTACGCCTCCGATATGGCGCTTTACCCGTTGCCGATCGCGCGCGGCACGATCATCGCATTGTTGATCCTGTTCGTCGTGATCATACCGCTGGTATTCGGCGAATATTATCTCTCCATCATCAATCTGGTGCTGATCTCTATCGTCGGCGCGCTCGGTCTCAACATCCTAGTGGGCTATACCGGCCAGATCTCGATCGGTCACGCCGCCTTCATGTCGGTGGGCGCCTACACCGCGGCTAATCTGGCGGTCCGAGCGGGGCTGCCGTTCTGGATCACCTTGCCCGCCGGCGGCCTGATGGCGGCGATGGTCGGCGCGGTGGTCGGCATTCCGAGCCTCCGCATCAAGGGACTCTATCTCGCGATCGCAACGCTGGCCGGTCAACTCATCATTGAATGGATCATCAATCATGTGCCATGGATTTCCGGAGGCACCCAGGCGTCCATCCAGGTCCCGCGCCCGTCGCTGTTCGGTTACGAACTGAGGACGCAGGGAGAGCTCTATTTCTTCCTGCTGTTTTTCGCGCTGATCGCGATCGTCGCCGCACTCAATCTGGTGCGCAGCCGGATCGGGCGTGCTTTTGTCGCGATCCGCGATCAGGACATTGCCGCCGAGATCATCGGCATCGATATCTATCGTTACAAATTGATCTCCTTTGCGATCTCGTCGTTCTATGCCGGCGTCTGCGGCGTGCTTTACACCTATTACTTCGGTATCGCGAACTACGAGCAATTCCAGATCGGCGTCTCCATCGATTATCTCGCGATGATCATCATCGGCGGACTGGGTTCGGTGCTCGGATCGATCCTGGGCGCGGCATTCGTCGCTCTGCTGCCGCTCGTCATCCGCACGATGATGGAAAGCGTCAGCGGCATCTTCTTCGATGCCAGTGAGATAGCCACCGTGGTTTCGAGCATGAGGCTCGTTATCTTCGGGGCGCTGATCATCGTGTTCCTGGTGCTCGAACCGGAAGGATTGAACCGGCTCTGGCGCAACATCCGGAATTATTTCAGAGTCTGGCCGTTCTCCTATTAGGCACGGGCTCGCAACACGGGAGGAAGCAAATGACGCACGTGAAAAGAGCCCGGACAGCAGCAGCGATCCTGGCCGGCGTGGTGGCTTTAGGCGCGTATTCGGCTGGCGCCCAGGAAAAGGAGGTGCTGTTCGGCGAGCAATGCGACCGGACGGGCCCGACGCAGAACGTGGGCGTGTTCATGTGCCCCGGCTTCCAGGATTACATTGCGCTGGTGAACAGCAAGGGCGGCGTCGAAGGATACAAGATCAAGGTTCAGGAGATCGACAACGAATACAAGGTGCCGCCCGCAATGGAGGCGCATGAGCGTTTCAAGAAGGAAGGCGAGGTGATTGAGGCGCTTTACGGTACCCCACAGACTGCAGCACTCTCCTCGAAGCTGGCCGAAGACAAGATCGTCGGTACGTCGCCGGGGTTCGGCACCGCCGCCGGCGCGGATGGCAAGCGCTTCCCTTATTTGTTCCCGATCGCGGCAACGTACTGGTCGCAGGGCGCTGCTGCGGTCGCGTTCGCCAAGAAGCAGCTCGGCGGCAACCTGAATGGCAAGAAGATCGGTTATCTGTTCTACGATAACCCGGCCGGCAAGGAGCCGATCGTGATCCTTGAAGACCTGGCGAAAAAGGAAGGCTTCGAATTGCGGACCTTCGCGGTGCCGCCGCCGGGGGTCGAACTCGGCGCGCAAGTTCTCGATATTACCGGGCGGTTCAAACCCGATTTCCTCATCACCCATCTGTTCGGCCGCTCTCCCTCGGTGTCGATCAAGGAACTCAAAGCCAAGGGTTATCCGCTGAGCAAGGTGATCGCGCTGGTGTGGGGCGCCTCCGAAGCCGACGTGCGTGCCGCAGGCGGATTTGCCATCGCCGAGGGCTACAACACGCTCCAGTTTGCGGGTGTCGGCGAGGATTTTCCCGTCATCAAGCAGATCACCGAGATGTACAAGGCGCAAGGCAAGCCCGCGCCGAAGGAGATCGATACCTCGGTCTACTACAACCGCGGTATTGTGTGGGCGGCCATGCAAGTCGAGGCGCTTCGCAACGCGATCAAGGCCGAGAAAGGCGGCATGCCGACGACCGAGGATATGAAGAACGGCATGGAACACGTGAAGGACCTTTCCCTCGGCGGCATGGCGCCGCCGATGCAGGTGACGCCTGAAGACCATGAAGGCGGTGGGTGGCTTCAGGTCTGGACCGTCAAGGGCGGCAAGTTCGTCAAAACGACCGACTGGTTTCAGGCCGATCGCGACGTGATCAAGGAGCACCTCCTCGAGGCCAAATAGCAAAACGGCGGCGGGCGCTCGCAAGGCCGCCCGCCGCTCCGGCCTGGTCGGCACGATCCAGGAAGCCATGCCGGTTTTTCCGGATCATGCGTTCGCAGGGTAAGAATGGACATGTTGGCGATCAACAACATCGAGGTGGTTTACGACAAGGTGATCCTCGTCCTGAAGGGCGTTTCGCTGCAGATCGCGGACGGCTCCATCACCACGTTGCTCGGCGCGAACGGTGCCGGCAAAACCACGACATTGAAAGCTATCTCGGGTGTGTTGCGAACCGAACGCGGCGAGATCACCAAAGGCTCGATTGAATTCAACGGCGAGCGGATCGAGGGACTGCGCGCTCACCAGCTTCCCGCGCTCGGCATTACGCAGGTGTTCGAAGGCCGCCGCGTTTTCGAGCACCTGACCACCGAAGAGAACCTGATCGCCGGGGCGCACGTCCAGCGCGATTCCCGCAAGGTGCATGATGGCATCGAGCGCGTCTATGGCTATTTTCCCCGTCTCAAGGAGCGCCGTCATCAGCAGTCCGGATATCTCTCGGGCGGCGAGCAGCAGATGCTGGCGATCGGCCGAGCCCTGATGTCGGTTCCCAAGGTGATGCTGCTCGACGAACCCTCGCTCGGTCTCGCGCCGATGCTGGTCGCGGAAATTTTCGGAATCGTCAGCCAGCTCGTGATGGCGGAGAAGCTCTCCGTCCTCCTCGTCGAACAGAACGCAACCATGGCACTGGATGTGGCGCAACATGGCTACGTGATGGAGAACGGGCGGATCGTACTGGAGGGCAGCGCCGAGGCGCTGCGGGCCAATTCCGACATTCGTGAATTCTATCTCGGCCTCAACGAGGTTGGCTCGCGCAAGTCCTATCGCGAGGTCAAGCACTACAAGCGGCGTAAACGCTGGTTGTCCTGAACGCCATGCCCAAGGGAGCGCGGTCTCCGCAAACTATCCAGGCTTGACGGACCCGGCGGTGTGCCGCATGAAAATCGGCTAATGCGAGTGGGCTGAACCACTTCGATTGAAGCCATTTGGGAGGATCGAATGAAGCTGGACGGCAAGGTCGTGATCATAACCGGTGCCGCGCGCGGCATCGGTCAGGAATATGCCCGGGCCTGCGCAAACGCCGGCGCAAAAGTGGTCGCGACCGACATCAACGATTGCGGTCAGACCCTCGATTCGGTGAAGGCGGCCGGCGGCGACGCGATCGCGGTCAAGGTCAACGTCAGCGACGTCCAGGCGACCGACGCGATGGTCGCCGCTGCCATAAAGGCGTATGGCCGTGTCGATGGGCTGATCAACAACGCCGCGCTCTACGGGTCGCTGCGCGGCGGCAAGTTCGATGCCATCAGCGAGGCTGACTGGGACGCAACCATGGCGGTCAACGTCAAGGGCATCTGGAACTGCTGCAAGTCCGCGGTGCCCGCGATGCGCAAGGCCGGCGGCGGCAGCATTGTCAATATTGCCTCGCTCGCCGCAACCTACGGCCTGGCCTATGCGCTCCACTATACGACCTCGAAGGCCGCGGTCATTGGGATGACGCGCGGCCTTGCCCGCGAACTGGGCCGCGACAACATCCGCGTCAACGCGATTGCGCCAAGCGCTGTGCTGACGGAAGGCACGCAGGAGTTCTTTGGCGCCAAACACGCCAAGGCGCTGGAGGTCATTGCCGCCTCGCAGTCCATTCCCCGCAATCTCGTTCCCTCCGATCTGGCGGGAACGGCGATCTGGCTATTGTCCGGCGCCAGCGGTTTCGTAACCGGTCAGACCATCTCGGTCGATGGCGGCACCGTGATGAACTAAATTACCCGAACGAAATGGGACGATGATCAGCGCGCGAATACGGCCGGAACCCGGGTCCCGGGGCTCAAAACTTTGCGATTATCAAATTTCCATTTCAGTAATTCGCGTTGTCGTCCACGCCGTGCCCACGCTTGGGAACAAGAACCGTGCGCTCGAACGACATGAATTGCGTTCCGTCGGCTTTCTTGCCGAGCGTCTTGACCGACACGACACCTTGGGTGGGCCGCTTGGCGGACTTCCGCTTATTCAGGACTTCAGACTCGGCGTAAATGGTGTCTCCAATAAAGACTGGGGCCGTGAGCTTGATGTCGTTCCAGCCCAAATTGCCAATTGCCTTTTGGCTGACATCGCTGACGCTCATGCCAGCGATAATCGAGAGGGTCAGGCAGCTGTTCACCAGAGGTCGGCCGAATTCCGACTTGGCAGCGTAAGCCGCGTCGAAATGCAGGGGATGCTGATTCATGGTCAGTAGCGTGAACCACGTATTGTCCGTTTCCGAGATGGTCCGGCCGGGTCGATGTTCGTAGATGTCCCCGATCTCAAAATCCTCATAGTAACGGCCGTAGCTTTCCCGCAATCGGCGCCCGCCGACATTTTTCATCGTCGCAACCATCGTCGCTCTCCTGTGTCGCGCCGTCTCAGCGGACCTCGCCCCCAAGCGCCTTCTCAATACCGGTTATCGCTTCGGTGTCCTGCCCGAGATTGGGCGTATGCAAATTGATCCGTGCCGGCTCGTTCGCAAAGTGAATCGGCGTCGAGATGTGCTTTCGTCCGTTCCCGTCCGTCACCACCATGCCCCGCGCCAGCAGGTGCGGATCCGCCAGCGCTTCCGGAAAGGTTTGTACGGGTCCGAAACAGACATCGAGGTCCAATAGCCATTCGGTCCAGTAGGCGAGCGGTTTGCCGCGAAACAACCCGTCGAAATAAGCTATCACCGGCGCCTGATGCGGTCCCGGACCCCTTAGGCAGAGATCGATGAAGTCCGAACGTCCCAGGGCATTCAGCAAATTTCGGATGAACTTTTCTTCCTGCCCTGCCAGGGTCAGGTATCGATCATCCGCTGTGCGGTAGATGCGATAAAACGCTGCGCCGCCGGTGGTTCGCTCATGCTTGGCGACCTGTTGCCGGCCTTCGGCGATCGCCGGTCCGAGAACGTTCACGCAGGCGGATATCATCGAATCGTGCATCGAAAGGTCGATATAATCGCCAATACCGGTTTGCACGCGCCGCAGCAGCGCCATCAGCACGGCTGAAAGGCCCTGCAAGCCGGAAACGATGTCCGCGACCGGTACGCCCGGGATTGCAGGGGCGTCATCGTTGCCCAGCGTGATGCTGAGTACGCCGCTCATGGCTTCGACCGCCAGGTCGTGCGCGGGTCTCCGAAGATATGGGCCGCTTTGACCAAACGCGCTGATCGAACAATAGACGATGCGAGGATTTCGCGCCTTCACCCGCTCGTAGTCCACGCCCAGACGCGTTACGACGCCCGGGCGGAAGCTTTCGACGAAGACGTCGGCCGTTTCGCACAGCTTGAGCAATGTTTCCCGGTCACTGTCTTGCTTGAGATCGAGGACGATACTTTTCTTGCCCCGATTTACATTGCGAAAGAAGACGGTGCTTTCCCCGTCCAGCGGCCCGATTGACCGTCCGTGGTCGCCGCCGGGCGCTTCCACCTTGATGACGTCGGCGCCATGATCGGCCATTGCAAGCGTCAGATATGGCCCAGGCAAAAACGACGACAGGTCGATGACGCGAATACCCAGCAGCTTCATGCGGCATTACCTGTCGACGGCAGCAAATTTTCGCGTCGTCAAAAAAGTCTCGTTATCGGCGCCGAGCGAGGCGCAAACCGGCGAATTCGGTCGCGCGCCATCCACCTTGAGCGGACTTGATAACAGCTTCAGCTCCGGATTTGCCGGATGAGCAACCGTGCGGATCATGCCGGAGCGCGCGACAAAAGGATTCTCCAGCGCTTGCCGCAGGTTATAGACCGGACCGACGGGAAGCTTGCCTGAAAGCCGTTGCAGCCAATCCTCCGTCGTTGCCTTGCGAAATTCCTCGTCGAGCACGGCGCTAAGTACTTCACAATTCAGCCTGCGGGCCTCCGGCGACGCAAAACGTGCATCTTCCAGCAGGTCATTCCGGTTCAGGTCGCCGGTGAGATTGGTCCAGAATTTTTCCGTCATGCACATGACGAATATCCAGCCGTCCGCGGTCGGAAAGGTCTGAACCGGAGCAACCGAAAAATGCGAACTGCGAGGCATTCGTTCGGTAACGTCGCCGTTGTTCAGGAACCAGGTCGCGGTGTAGCCGAGTTGATGCAGCGCCACGTCAAACAGGCAAGTGTCCACGTCGCAGCCTTTTCCTGTCTGGCGGGCGCGCATCAGGCATGACAGCAACCCGACCATCCCGACCATCCCCGTCATGTAATCGACGATCGATGGGCCGAACCGGGAGGGCGGACCGTCTGGCTCGCCCGTTATGCTCATCAGACCGGCCTCGGCCTGCATCAGGTAGTCGTAACCGGGCCATGTCTTGCGTTCGTTATCGCGGCCGTAAGCCGAAATATGCAGGCAGACGATCGCAGGGTTCAGTGACTGCAGGCTCGCATAGTCGATCTTGAGCTTTTCCGGCTGGTCGCCGCGCAAATTGTTTACGACAGCATCGGATTCGACGACCAGCGCCTCCAGCGCTTCCCGACCCGCCTGCGATTTGAGATCGAGCGCGATGCTGTGCTTGCCGGAATTCCAGCTCTGGAAATACTCGCTGTCCGCGTCTCCGAGCAGCCGAGGTCCGGTATAACGGGCGGGGTCGCCGCCGCCCGCGGCGTTCTCGATCTTGATGACTTCAGCCCCGAGGTCGGCGAGAAAGGTCGTTCCGTAAGGACCTGCACCAAACTGTTCGATCGCAAGGATGCGCAAACCTTCGAGCGGCTTCATGCCACCTTGTTCCTCTTGATCCACTGTTTCGCAATGATCATGCGTTGCATCTCGTTGGTGCCTTCGCCGATGCATGTGAGGGGCGCATCGCGGTAGAGGCGTTCGATGTCATATTCCTTTGAGTATCCATAGGCGCCGTGGATACGCAGGCCTTCCGTGCTGTTTTCCAGCGCTGCCTCGGAGGCGAAATATTTGGCCATGCCGGCTTCGAGGTCGCAGCGTTCGCCGCGGTCGAACGCCGCTGCGGCGTCGATAGTCAGGAGCCGCGCCGCACGCGCGCGCGTCGCCATCTCGCCCAATTTGAGCTGGATGGCCTGATGTTCGGCGATCGGCTTTCCAAAGGTCTGGCGTATCTGCGCATATTCGGTGGAGAGCTGAAGCGCGCCCTCGGCAATTCCAACGCCGCGCGCCGCCACGTTGATGCGTCCCAATTCCAACCCGCCGGTCGCTTGCAGAAAACCTTGTCCTTCCTCGCCGCCGATCAGGTGATCCGCCGGAATCCGGTAATCGTCGAATATCATTTCAGCGGAATCGATCGACTTGTAGCCCAGCTTCTCCAGCTTCTTCCCGACGGTAAAGCCTGGACCTTTTGGGGCGATGAACAGGCTCATTCCCTTGTATCGCGGCTGGGCCGCTGGATCGGTTTTGACAAGGAGCGCAAAAACCGAGCCCTCGATCCCGTTCGAGATCCAGGTTTTTGTGCCGTTGATGACGTAGGAGTCACCGTCACGACGAGCCGTCATGCGAATTCCCTGCAGATCCGTTCCCGCGTTCGGCTCCGTCAGCGCGAGACCGCCACGCACTTCCCCGGAAGCGAGCTTCGGCAGCCAGGTCTGCTTTTGCTCCGGCGTGCCGTATTTCTCGATGGCAAGCGCCAGCATGAGATGCGAGTTGAAGATGCCGGTAATCGCCATCCACACGCTCGAGATCCGCATCACGATCCGCGCATACGTGACCGCCGGGAGCCCGAGCCCACCATACTCCGGACTGACGGTTGCGCCGAACAGCCCGAATTCCCGCATTTGCTCCACGATTTCCGCAGGCCACCGGTCCGCATGATCGTGATCTTTCACGACAGGCCGGACTTCCTTTTCAAGCCAGCGGTCTATGGTGTTGAGCAGCAACGCCTCGTCGGCCAAATCGAAATTGCGGATCGGCGCTAGCTCGTTCATGGCGAAATCTCCTCCGGAAACCACCGCACCAAGATTGTAACCTGTCCGGACAGGTAATCGCCGCGTCGATGGCTGTCAAGGCGATTTGTTGGGACAGACATATCGTCGTTCTCACAGCTCCATTCAGCCGCCTTGGTTGCGGCGAAGCGTCATCGAATAACGAAAGCGATGCGCCGGATGCAGATTGAACGCGATCTCGGCGATCTTGCCGGTGTCCAGGCGATAGGTGCGGCGCACTTCAATTGCCATGCTGCCTGTCTTGACGCCGAGCTTTTTGCTCAGGGCACCCGGCACATCGCGCGCGGAAAGAACCTGCTCGATTTCATTGATGTGCTCGCCATGCATATCCTCGATCCAGGCATAGATCGGGCCTGAATGGCGTCCGATCATGCGCAGCACATTGGTGTAATCGGAGTGAATGTAGACCTCCGTCCAGCAAATCGGAGCATTCTGACCCGGCGCGTAGCGAAGGCCTTCAATGCGCATCCATTCTTCGCCCTCAACGCAACCAAGCCTTTTGGCCAGTTTTGCGTCAACTCGAATGAGCTTGCTGGTACCGACTTCGTATTGCGTTCCGGTGGCGTACTGAACGAGTTGTTCAATCGACGCCACCTCATGGACATAGGGATTCGTCGGCCCCGAATTGACGACCGTCGTCCCCGCTCCTTTCCGCGGAGCCACAAATCCCTCCACCCGCAAATGGCGAAGCGCTTCCCGAACCGTATGGCGGCTGACCGCATGACGGCGGCCAAGTTCAATTTCGGACGGAAGCAGTGACCCGATTGGCGCCCGGCCGTTTTTGATTTCCTGCTTGATCGCCTGCACCAGCTTTAGATAAAGCGGCTCCCTTGCGGCATCGGCCCGCATCGCTTGTCGGGCCGTCGCGGCCGGAGGCTTTTTCTTCAATCTCCTCATGTCACTCCGTTTCGGCGTCGACCTCTGCCCTCGCCTTGACGAGGGCTGGCCGCAAGTCTAATTGATTAGCTGTCCGGACAGGTTTGATATGTATTGAAAAAACGAATATCACAGCTTCGGGAGGGAAGATAATGCTCACCGTCAACGCCGGCGCGCGGCTCGATCGGCTGCCCGCGTCACGCTTTCACTATCGAATTCTGGCGCTGATCGGCGGAGGAATGTTCCTCGACGCATTCGAGATCTATCTGCAGGGCGCAGTGCTTGCGGCCCTGATTGGCATCGGATGGTCTACTCCGGCGCAAAACGCCAACTTCCTTTCCGCGACATTTGCCGGCATGGTGATCGGGGCATGGCTCGCCGGTATCACCGGGGATCGTTACGGCCGGCGCTTTTCCTATCAGGCCAATCTTTTGATATTCGGTCTCGCGTCGCTGGCCGGCGCTGCTGCGCCCTCGATGGGATGGCTGATCGCCGCCCGTTTTGTCATGGGCATAGGTCTCGGCGCAGAGATCGTCGTCGGCTATGTCACGATCTCGGAGCTAGTGCCGCCGGCCAGCCGGGGCAGATGGGGCGCGGGTCTGGCGACCGTGACCAACTCCGCATTGTTTTTCGCAGCACTAGCCGGCCGTCTGATCATTCCTTCCTACGGCTGGCGCTGGATGTTTGTGATCGTGGGGGTCGGCGCGCTGATCGTCTGGTATCTGCGCAAGCGCATGCCGGAATCGCCCCGCTGGCTGGAAGCCAACGGACGGACCGACGAAGCCGAGCGGGTCATGAGCGAGATCGAAGCGGAGGTCGAACGGTCGACCGGCCGAAAGCTCCCCGTGGCGACGGACGTCCTGGAGCCAGGCTCCGTCCATATTGTCGGCCGGCTGAGCGACCTTTTTTCGCGCGATATGCTCGGGCGAACGATAACGGGCAGCGTGATCCTGATTGCCCTCAACACCGCCATCTATGGTTTCCTGGCGTTTCTGCCTTCGTTCATGGTGCGGCAGGGCCTCACGATCGCGACATCGCTCAACTACGTCACGCTGATGAGTCTTGGCGCCCCGGCGGGCGCGCTATTGGGAATGGCGCTCTCGGACAAGGTCGGACGCAAGCCGTGTATCGTAATCTTTTCGCTCGTCGCCATCGCCAGCGGCGCAATCTATCCGCAACTCTCCGATCCGACATTCGTGATGCCAACCGGCTTCATTCTGGTCGCGGCGATCTACGTCCTCGTCGTTGTGGCCTGGGGCATGTATGTTCCGGAACTATTCCCGACGACGATCCGGATGCGAGGGGCTGGCTTCTGCAATACCCTCGGGCGTTTCATGACAATCCTCACGCCACAGATTACGACGCTGCTCTTTGGTTTTGCTGGTGTGACCGCCGTATTGGCTTACGTTGTTGGTCTGCTCCTGCTTCAGGTCATTGTGGTTCTTCTGTTCGGAATCGAAACCAAGCAGATGCCGCTGGAGGCATTGTCAGAACCGATGATCGCACGTACCAAGGCCGACGCCACCGGTCTATCGGTTGGAACGGAAACAAGGGTCGCATCGTAGGCGTATGTCGTTGGTCCGTCGCTTTGCGAGCCTGACGCTTTGAGAGAACGAGCATGACCGCTTCATCTGCATCGAAGAGCAACATCGGCATGAGGCCGCTTCGATCGTTGCTGTTTGCGCCGGGAAACCACGCGCGGCGCAGCGAAAAGGCTCTTACCCTCCCTGCTGACGCAGTAATCCTCGACCTCGAGGATGCCTGTCCTGTTGCCGAGAAAATTGCCACGCGTCAGTTGATCGCCGCGGCGATGGCCAAGCCGCGATCCTGCATCGGGTATGTGCGGGTCAACCCGCTTTCGACCGATTTTGGCTATGGCGATATCGTTGCGGTCGTCGGCCCGAATATCGACGGCATCGTGCTGCCGAAGGTCGAAAGCGCCCAGGAACTGCGCACCGCGGATTGGCTGATCGCGCAGGTCGAACGCGAAAAAGGACTGCCGAAAGGAGCCATCGATCTGCTGCCGATCCTGGAAACGGCCAAGGGCTTTGCTGAAGTCGCGGCGATTGCGTCAGCCGGAACGCGCGCCAGGTGCCTTGCCTTTGGCGCGGCCGACTTTACACTCGATATGGACATCAAATGGTCTCGCGCTGAGAGCGAGTTGATGCATTACCGCAGTTGCCTGGTGCTCGCCTCGCGCGCCAATGGTCTCGCGGCTCCGGTCGACACCGTCTGGGTCAATATGCAAGACGCGGAAGGGCTGGCGGCCTCGGCCCACCGCGCCCGCGGCATGGGCTTTCAAGGCAAGCTTTGCATTCATCCTGATCAGGTGGCCGTCGTCAACACGGCCTTCAGTCCCTCGGCAGAACAGGTCGCCTGGGCGAAACGGATCGTGGAGGCTTTCAAAGCCGCCGAAGCTTCCCAATCCGCGGCCATTCAGCTGGATGGTCAATTCATCGATTACCCGATCGTCTATCAGGCGCAGCGCGTGCTGGCGGCCGAAGCGAGCATCAAGGGAAATACCCCAGCGCATTGAAGGTGGCCCATGAGCCAACCTTGACGACTGCGATCATGCAGCCCAGGACTCGGCCTCAAGTCTCGCCTTGGTACCATTATCTTATTTGCTGTTTCCGAGCGTAACTCCCGCCAAGGTCTCGCTCAATTTTGCGATGGCGGTGTGGTCCTGGCCCTTGCCAAGCAGGCTTGCTGCACTCGCCCACATTTCGCGGCAAAGCGCGGAAAATGGCGTTGGCGCGGACCCGTTGCGACCGACTTCCAGCGCTATCGAGAGATCTTTGACCATCAAATCCAGGCCAAAGCCGCTGTCGAACTTGCGCGACAGCACGAATTGCTTGAGCTTCTTCTGCGTACTGTTGTTCATGCCGGTGGAGGCGTTGAGCACGTCGGTCATCACCGAGGGATCGAGGCCGAACTGTTGTCCGATTACCAGGGCTTCGACCGCCATCAAAAACCCGCCAGCCGAAACCAGGTTGTTGAGCGCCTTCATGGCCTGTCCGGCGCCCACGGGGCCGATCCGGTGAATCGTCGTTCCCGTCGCCCGCAACAGAGGATCGACGCGGTCGAGCGCCGCCGCCTCGCCTCCCGTCATGATCGCAAGTTCGCCGGTGATAGCGCGCGACACGCCGCCACTGACGGGCGCATCGACCACCGCTACCCGGATAACCCCGAGATCCCCAGCAATTTTCTGGGTGGCTGCCGGGGCTCCTGAACTCATGTCGAGAAGGATCTTGCCGGAACTCAGGCTTGGGAGAATTTCGTTCACGACGGAAACGACGTGTGCGCTGGTCGGAAGCATCGTCAGCAGCACGTCTGCTTCCTTTGCCGCCTCGGCGAGGCTCGCAACAGCCTTGCCACCCACCTCGTCGACGAATGCCCTGGCGCGGCCCGCAACCGCGTCCGCGACGGCTACCTCAAAGCCAGCCTGGACCAGCCGCGCGGCCATCGGCCAGCCCATATTGCCGATCCCGACGAAACAAACGCGCTTGATCGCATCCGCGCTCATTTAGCCGACCCGCCGGGCTTGCCTTTCAAGGCCCCCTCCGCGACCAGCACTTCATGCGCGGCCTTGAAAGCCTCGAGTCCCGCCGGAATGCCGGAATACACGGTTGCGTGCAGCAAGATCTCCTTGATCTCGTCGACGGTGACACCGTTGGTCAGCGCACCCTTGACGTGAAGCTTGATCTCGTGGGGAGCCTTCAATGCCGTCAGCATCGCCAGATTCAACATGCTTCGCGTTTTCCGGTCCAGGCCAGGACGGGTCCACGCGTAACCCCAGCACCATTCGGTGGTGATGTGCTGAAACGCCATCATAAAATCGTCGGCCTTGGCAATGCTGCTGTCGACATATTCCGCGCCAAGCACCTCTCGCCGAGCGGCGAGACCCTCTTTGAAATGTTTGCTCTCGCTGCTCATGTTGTTCTCCCGGTGAAGTGACGATCGGCACCATCATATCATTGTCTGATAGTCTGACAATTCAAACCGCGCCGGGAACCACCACCGCTTGACAGATTGTCTGTCAATAAGGAACATTCCATATGTCCAGCATCGAACTCCTGATCGTCCGAAAATCCGCAACCTTGCGGCTGCTGGTCGAGGACAAGCTGCGATCCGCGATCGTGATGGGTCGGTTCAAGCCGGGACAGCGGCTGATCGAACGCGAATTATGCGAACTGACCGGTGTCGGCCGAACATCGATCCGGGAAGCGCTGCGGCAGCTTGAGGCCGAAGGCCTGGTCACTACAATTCCCCACCGCGGTCCATCGGTAAGCACAATTTCGCTCGACGAGGCACGGCAGCTATATGCGGTTCGCGCTCTTCTGGAGGGGCACGCCGGGAGGGAATTCGCCAGACGACGCGTGCCGGAGGATCTGCGCGATCTTGGCCTGGCCGTGAAGCACTTCGTTCAAGCCGCCAAGTCCGAGGACCGAGCCGAACTCATCAAGGCCAAGACCGAGTTCTATTCTGCGCTGACGCGCGGCGGCGGCAATATGTTCATCGAACAGATGCTGACCATGATGCACAATCGCATCACCCTTTTGCGGCTCACATCCATGACTTCAAAGGGACGCCTCAAAAACAGCGTAGCTGAGATCAAAGCGATACACGATGCCATCCGGCAAGGCGATCCCGACCGCGCCGAGGCTTCGTGCGTGAAGCACATTGAAGAGGCCGCCAAGGTTGCGCTCCGAAGTCCTCGCATCGGCCGAAGCCGATGCGGCCGTCGACGCCTGACGGCTCTGCACGAGTATCGGTTCCGCTGCGCAGGTCCGCTTCAGTCACGTCGCATCCGGAAAGCGCCCGCGAAAGACAGACCGATGTTCGGAACAAACTCACCGCTGACACGCGTTATGGCCCGACGGCGGACATCGGGAACGGCCGCCTTGCGCCAGTTCGAGAGCCTCAAGGCGCGAGATATTGCAACAGTTTTGGATCGGTACGAACGTCCTGCGCTGATCCCGTCAGCGCAACCGTGCCACGGTCCAGCACATAGGCGTGACTGGCAACCCGCAGCGCAAGCTCAAGATGCTGCTCGACGATGACGACCGCGATCTCTTTCGCCAGCAGGATCAACCGTTCGGTAATTTCCTCGATGACACCAATCCAGACGCCTTCCGTCGGTTCGTCCAGCAGCAGCACCCGCGGGTCCGACAGTAGCGCACGTCCGATCGCGAGCATCTTGCGCTCTCCGCCCGATAAGGTGCCCGCTACCTGGTCCATCCTCTGGCCGAGTTTCGGAAATATTTCCAGGATTCGATTTACCGCCTGACTGTCACGGTTCGCAAGCGCCCCTACCGCGAGATTGTCCCGCACCGAAAGCCGCCCAAACACCGAATGCTCCTGCGGAACGTATCCGAACCCGAGGTGAATGCGCCGCTCGGTCGGCAGCCGACCGACATCGCGGCCGTCCAGAGTCACGGACCCGCCCAGCAACGGCAACTCTCCGATGATGGCCTTCATCAACGTGGTCTTGCCGGCGCCGTTGCGGCCAAGGATCGCGACACCGCCGCGCCAAGGCACGGTCATGTTGATGCCGAACAGGACCTGGCTGCGGCCATAACCGGCATCGAGATTCTGGATGTCGAGGTATTTGTCGTCAGGCACGGCGGAGATAGACCTCCTGGACCTTGGGGCTTGACTGAATGTGCCGGACCGAACCGCAGTCGAGCACGCTGCCTTGATCGAGCACGGTCAGCCGGTCGCAAATGTCGCGAATAAAATCGAGATCATGCTCGACGATGACGAGCGAGCAGCGTTTCTTGATCGGCTGCAGCAACTCGCCGGTGACCCGCCTTTCTTCCAGGCTCATGCCGCCGGTCGGCTCATCGAGCAGCAACAGCTTGGGCTCCGGCGCCAGCGCCATGGCGATTTCAAGCCATTGCTGCTGACCGTGAGAGAGCGCGGACGCTGGCTCTGCCGCTCGATTCACCAAGCGGAATTGCTCGAGCATGGCCATGACACGATCGTGCAGGATGCCTCTCGTCCGGGAGAACAACAGGCTGGGCAGCGAAGTCTGGGCCTGCAGCGCCAGCAGAATATTATCGTACAACGTCAATGCCGGCAGCACGCTGGTGATCTGGAACTTCAGGCTCATGCCGGCGCGGGCCCGCTCCGCGGGAGGAGCTTGTGTAATATCGCGGCCACCAAAGGTTACCGTGCCCGCGGTTGGGACTTCGGCGCCGGCCACGCATTTCATCAGTGTGCTCTTGCCGGAACCGTTCGGTCCGATCAGGCCGTGGAATTCGTTTTCCTCGACAGTGAGTTCGGCGCCATTCAAGGCCGTCAATTTGCCGAATATCTTGGATATCCCGCGTGCCTCAAGAAGAGCCATGATGTCTCTCCTTCTTCGGCGGACGACCGAAATCGCCCATCCGCTCGCGCTCGCTGACGATCAGGCTGATCAGCCCGGCGGGGCGAAACAGAATAACCAGCAGCAGCAGCACGCCGAGAATGATCGGCCAGATGTCCTGGTAGCTGTTCGAGAGCCAAAAGCTGACCGCCTCGATGACGATGGCGCCGATCACCGCCCCGATCAAGGTACCGGAGCCGCCGAACAGGACATACAGCACGACTTGCGTGGACATCACCACGCCCAGCATGTTCGGCCAGACGAAGCCTTCGTGAAAAGCATAAAGGCTGCCGGCAAGCCCCGCGATGGCGCCGGCGAACGAAAAGATGATCGCTTTGAGGCGCTGCACACGGTAGCCAAAAAATGTGATGCGCTGCTCGTTCTCGCGTAGCCCTGCGAGGGCCAATCCGAACTGCGATCCTACCAGGAAGCGGCACAAGAGATAGACGAGCACGAGAATGCCCAGCGCGAAATAATAGAACACCAGGCCCTCGTCCAGGTCGTAGCTGCCCAGGCTCATGGACGGGATCGACGGGATACCGTTCTGGCCACCAAGGTAGTACCAGCCCCGCGCCAGCCGATCGAAGGCATACGACCCGGTGAGCGTGCCCAGAGAAACGAAGATGACGCTGGATTGATGCCTTCCCAGCAGCAGGAAACCGCCCAGCAGCAACGCGAATGTGAACCCGATCAATATTCCTGCCGGCAATATGACAAGCATGGACGTCACGCCGATATCCCGGGCGATCAGCGCCACGCCGTATCCAGCCGAACCAAAGAACACCGCCTGCCCGAAGCTCATGATCCCGGCGTACCCCCACACCAGATCGAACGAGAGCGCGAACAGACACAGGATCAAGACGCGCGTGGCGTAGATAGTCAGATAATCCTGAAGCACGAGCGGCAGCAGGGCGCCGATCGCGAGCACCACGATTTCCATGACTGGCAGCAATCGCCACCGGCGCGAGCGATCAATACTGATGGGAAGCCTCAGGGCGGGCGGCGTCGTTTCTGTCATCAAGTTGCCAGCACATTAGCTCCAGATATCACACCGGGATTGTCGCCGCAGCGATACGCTCAGCATTCCTTGGGATCGACCAGGCCGGCGCTGCGCGCGACAATCTCGTAATTGCCGCCCTTGGCAACGGCCGTGTACATCTTCATTTTGCAATGCCGCTTGCCGGGAACCATTTCGGCCGGCCCTCCGGGGCCTTCAGCGATCTTGGCATGGTCCAGCGCAGCGGCAACGGCGTCACGGTCAACCTTGCCCGCCTCCTTGACCGCGGCTTCCCACAGCTTGAGACCGCGATAGGTGCCGGTTGCAGCACTTCCCGCCGCGAAAAGGAACTTGCCCGGAAACTCCTTGTCGTAGGTCGCCTGCAGCTTCGCGCTGAACGGATCTTCCGGCGTGAGCGCCTTGAAATAATCGAGGCAACTCGCAAGTCCCTCGATCTCTGCCGGCTGATTGATATTCAGCGTGTTCTCGTCGTAATAAACACAGGCCAGCCGGCCGCCGCTTTTCAAGAATCCGGCCTCATAGAGCTGCTTGAAGAACGGCCCTACACCCGGCGGAATGACGGTGTTGAAAACCACGTCCACCTTGTTGGAGATGATCCGGTTTACCGTCGCGCTGAAATCGATCTGGTCGAGTGGATAGTATTCCTCAAATATCACTTCGCCGCCATTGGCCTCGATCACCTTCCGGGCATAGACGTTCAGCGTATGCGGCCAGACATAGTTGGCGCTGGGCAGTGCAAATTTCTTGCCGCCGTTCTTGATCAGCCAGGGAATGAATTCGTCGCACTGCTGCGCAGGTGTCGGACCGGTGCAGAACAGATCGGGCGTGCATTCCTTGCCCTCGTAAAGTTGCGGATAGATATACAATGTCTTGCCGCGTGCGACGATCACGTCCTTGATGGCGTTGCGCATTGAACTGGTGATGCCGCCGAGCACAAGGTCGACCTTGTCGCGCTGGATCAGCTTGCGGACGTTGCCGACAGCTACCGACTCGTTCGATGCGGTGTCCTCGATGAATAATTCCAGCGGCCGCCCCAGCAACCCGCCCGCATCGTTGATCTCTTTCACGACCATTTTCGCGACATTGGCGTCGGCGTTGCCGGCGTAACCGATCGGACCGGTCAAATCGGTGGCGATGCCGACCTTGATGGGGTCGGCGGCCGCGTTTGCCCATTCGGGACGAAGCACCCAACTGCCGACGCCGGTCGCAAGCGCGGTGCTGGCAAAGGCAAAATTGGACATAAAACGGCGTCGGTTCATTTGGTTGCGGTTAATGGACATCGAACTAAACCCCTCTTCCTGAAACGAGGCCTTGCGGCCGGAACTTGATGAAGACGATTGCGAGAACGAACACGAGGACATCGGCGATGACCGGCGGAATCACCCAGGGCAGTGCGGCCGCGAGCGTCCCGATCACGCCGGCGCCAGCGACGGGACCTGCGAATGAGCCGACGCCGCCGACCATCACGGCTACGAACCCCTGAATCAGAAAGCGAAGGCCGAGATCGGCGAACAGCGAGAACACGGGCACGATCAATGCCCCGGCAAGCCCAGCCAGGGCGGCGCCGAATGCAAACGTCACACCGTAGATTGCGTTGGTCGAAATCCCCGATGCACGGGCAAGTGCTGGATTCTCCAATGAAGCGCGTATTCGCAGGCCGAACGCCGTTCGCGACAACAGCAGATAACTTCCCACCATCACCAATGCCGTAATCAGGACGATGACGAGCCGCCACGAGGAAAACTGCATGGCGCCGAAACCGACCGATCCACCGATCGGTTCCGGGATCGAGATATACAGACCGCCGATCAGGCCGCGAACGATCTCCCGGATGATCAGTCCAAGCGCATAAGTGCCTAGCATCGCAACAATCGGCGCGGCGTAGAATCGTCTGACCACCAGCCGCTCCAGCAAGAATCCCAAGGCTCCGACCGCGAACGGGGCCAGGGTCATGCCGACCCACACCGGCGCCCCCGCTTGATGCACGACGTAAGTGATATAGGCGCCGAGCAGAACGAACTCCCCTTGCGCGAAGTTGAAGATGCCCATCATGCTGGCGATGATGCCAAGGCCGAGCACGACCAGTACGACGATCGCGCCGAAACTCATGATCTCGAACAATGCGACGATCAGATTATCCATACGGCATCACCAGCAGCTCCGCATCCTTCCGCTATCTACATGGTCTTCCAGTCGCCGGATTGTTCGAAGGCGTGCGCCGCGCGATAGATCGTCGGCTCGTCGAAATGCCGGCCGATCAGCATCAAGCCGACCGGCAGTCCGTCCACCATGCCGCAGGGTAACGACATCGCCGGATGGTGCGTGATATCGAACGGAGCGGTGTTGGTGATCATCTCGAACGCGCGCCCGATCTGTTCCTCGCGGCTCGCTCCCGGAGCGGGCAGCGGCGTTGCCTTCATCGGCGTCGTCGGCATCAGCAGCAGGTCGTAGGCCTCGAGCACCTTGTCGTAAGCCGCGGTCAGTCGGCGGGAGATGTTCAAGGCCTTGCCGTAATAGCGTGGACCGAAATTGTTGTTGATATGGGTGCCGAACATCAACAACATTTTGGTGGTCTCGGACAGTGAATCCGCCTGCCCGCGCCAGCCGCGATGAAAATCCATCAGCGACGTCGAATAGAGATCCGACCGGCTGAGGCCATAGCCGTCGCCGTACATCATGGTCTGGGTCATGCCTTCGGTTCCGATCGGCATCCAGATCGCCGGCGCCAGCATGTGCATCGGAATGGAGACCTCTTCGACGCTGGCCCCGAGACTGGCGAGCCGCTTCGCCGCCTCCTTGACGCTCTCGCTCACGGCGGCTTCGGCGCCAACCTGCTCGAAACCTTCCTTGACAATACCGATCTTCAGCCCCTTGACTCCCTGGCCGAGCGCCTTGGTGTAGTCCTGCACTTTCGGCGCCTTGATCCTCGGATCGTACCCGTCGTCGCCCGCCAACACCTCGAGCAGCAACGCGTTGTCCGCGACGTTTGCGGTCATCGGCCCGGTGTGATCCACAAAGATCTCGATCGGCATGATGCCGGTGTAGGGCACGAGGCCCCAGGTCGGCTTCATGCCGTAGACGCCGCTGAAGGAGGACGGCATCCGGATCGAACCGCCCTGATCGCACCCGATCGCCATGTCGACTTCGCCGAGCGAGACCACCACCGCGCTGCCGGAAGATGACCCGCCCGCGGAATATCCCATCTTGTGCGGGTTATGCACCGGACCGGTCGAGTTGGTGTGGCTGCCGCCGGACATGCAGAACGACTCGCAATGGACCTTGCCGGCGATTTCCGCACCGGC
The DNA here is from genome assembly GCA_963729395.1 of uncultured Pseudomonadota bacterium. Taxonomy (GTDB): domain Bacteria; phylum Pseudomonadota; class Alphaproteobacteria; order Rhizobiales; family Xanthobacteraceae; genus Bradyrhizobium. Next base: position 280,854 of record CAVSOS010000010.1, read on the forward strand.
ATCCAGCATGCGCGTGACGATCGTCGCGTCGAAATCCGGAACGTAGCCTTCGAGCGTCGAGGAGCCGTTCATCATCGGCACGCCAGCCAGCATGATGTTGTCCTTTAGCGCCACCACCTTGCCCTTCAGCTTGCCGCGCGCGGCGCCTTTGACCGTAGCCTTTCGGTACCAGGCATTGTGTGGGTTTTCCTCCGGCCCCGGCCGGTAGCCCGGCGTCCGCGGGTATTTGACGACCGGGACTTCGTCCGGCATCACGGCGACGGCGTTGTAGGCATCGACCGTACCCTGCATCAGCCCGCGGAAGGAGGTGACATCCTCATCGGTCAATGCCAAACCGCAATATTCGGCGATGGCACGCAGCTGATCGGGGGTTGGAAGCGCTACTGACACGATGTCCCTCCTGTTTCTTGACCGCTTGGATCGCTTGAGGAGACCGCCAGGCTCGCCATCGTCACGCGCAAATGCTCGCACGCCGTCGAGACGCAAATCTCATCCGGATCACTAGAAACGGAAATGTTTTCCTTTTCAAGTATTATTTCGCACCGCCTCCCGTTTAATGGCGACCTTGGGTGCCGTCAGAACTTTTTAATCAGCCGAAAATCGAGGCCATCGGCCTCGGCAAGATAGATCGGCATGGAAGCAACGCCGCGGCGGATGCCGACGCGTCCTCGTGCACCATCATAATCCACGTTCATCGCGCTCGCGAGCAACGGCTTGATGGCCAGCGATCCCGCCCGCGATGCGACCGTCTCGAGAAACCGCAATCCCTCATAGTTCGACTGCCCGACAGAGCCAAGCGGCGGCGCGTAGCGGCCGAATGAAGCCTCGTATTGGCTGCGAAAAGCCTCGTTCTCGCGCGTGGCCATATCCACGAAATAGCCGGATGCGCAGAACAGGTTTTCGGTGTTGTCGGCGCCGATTCCAAACAGGACGGTTTCATCCATCGCGCCCGCCAGACGAAGCATTTTCGTCGCCAGGCCTTGCTCGGCAAAAGCACGATTGAAAACAATGCTGTCGGTGCCGATCAGCGAAATAAGAACGACGTCCGGCTTTGCGGCTCGGATCCGCGCAATATGCGCGCTGTGATCGTGTTCGCCCAGCTTGACGAATTCTTCGCCGACCACGCGCCCGCCCGCCCCGGCGATATATTTCTTGGTCGCTCGGTGGGAGAGCCAGGGCCAGACGTAGTCGCTGCCAATCAGGTACCACCGCGTCGCCTTCTTGACGTTCGCCAGCCACTCGATGGCGGGGCGCGATTGAGCCCGCGGCGTTTCGCCGATCGCCATCACGCCCGGCGTTCTCTCGCCACCCTCATACACCGGCGTGTAGACATAGGGAATTCGGCCCGCGACGACCTTCCTGAGCGCAACCCTGACAGCGCTGATGTGCGATCCAACAATGATGTCCGCATCGCTGAATGCGACCACCTCGGATGCGGTCCGGACGACATCCTCGATGTTGCCCCCGGTATCATGGAAGACGACCTCGATTTCACGTCCCAGGATGCCGCCACGCTGGTTGATCTCCGAGACCGCCAGCATGGTGCTATTGGTGGAAGCCGGCCCCCAATTCCCGCGGGACCGCTGAACCCAACGAAATTGGCGATCCGGAGCTTCTTGCGATCACGACGCTGCCGGACAGGATTCGCCCGCGGCGTCTGCGTCAACGAGCCCCCGCCCGACCAGGACGGACCCCTCAACAGCCAATCCGGCGGCATTAGTACATTGCCGATATTTCCTATTTGCATGGCTGAGAGCACCTGGCTCTCCTTTCGGCTTTGCAGGTCGGCGCGAGACCAGCGTATCGCGCCGGCTGAAATATCCTAGTGGAAAATATTGAATATTCAACAATTCGCGTGCATACAGAACAAGCAAAGTCGCTCAATAATCATCCACAAACCCAGGACATAGTCCAAAAGCGGTGGCCAGATTGCCTAGTAAACCTATCACCGAGCACCTCGCTTATCTGCTGGCGCAGGCAAACCGGGAAATCAATCGACAGCTGGACGCGCGCTTCCGGACGGAAGGCGTGCCGGTAGAACAGTGGCGCATTCTGAAGGTCCTTTCGGACGGCGAGGGTCATTCGATGGGTGAGCTTGCGGAAGCGGTGCTGCTTAATCATCCGACCCTGACCAAGATGGTCGATCGCATGGTGTCCAACTCCCTGGTTTACCGTGTCCAGGATGCCGAAGACCGGCGCAAGGTGCTGATGTTCAGCTCCGATCGTGGAAAGGAATTGACTCAGCGCTTGAATTCGCTTGCGCAGCGACAGGAGTCCTACATCGCCGAAAGTTACGGCAACAAGGCGACGGCGGAGTTGAAGCGGCTGCTGGAAAGCCTGATTGAGAAGGCGAACTGAACGTTCAATCTTGGCGACAAGGTGGAGCATATTGGTCTCTGCCGTCTTAGAACCAGGTGAGATAGAAAACCAGGTGAGATAGATTTCAGGATCGATGCCCCGACCGTGTATTTCCGATCCACCATGTCGCCGGGGCGCCACGCGGCCGCGTTGGGCAAGAAGCATATACGCATCAAGCTCCTCGAAACTGAAATCGGCGGCGCTTCAGCGGATTCGCGATCGGCGATTCCGGCGGCATTCTCCATCGGGCGGATTGACTCATGTGCTGTCCCCTTCTTCCAAAATCGTTCAAGGTGAAATCCGTTGCAAATTTCGTTCCAAATGCATCGTCGGCGAGTCAGGCAACCTAAAAATTTCGCATAGCCGCCGGTACGTTGCCGATGTGCTCTCTGACCCGGATTGCCGGTTGAGATGACCGATGCGACCGTGGATCTGGCGCGCGTAACGCGGCATCGACGTTTCGGTCAGACTTTAATTCCACCGCGCAACACGCTCCCGATGAATTTGGGATGGTCCGCACGATGAGAAATATCTTTATGTGCGTACCGGCCATTTCGGCTGCTAGGAAACGATCCGCACCGGCAGGGCGCGGATCCCGCGGATGAAATTCGAATAGAGCCGTTGCGGAGCACCAACAATCTCGAAACGAAGATTCCGTTGCAAAATCTCTTCCCAGAGGATCCGCAACTGTTGCTCGGCAAGCCGATCGCCGACACAGCGGTGGATACCGGCACCGAACGACAGGTGCTGCCGAGGCTTGGTCCGATCGATGATGAATTCATCGGCGCGATCGATTTTTTCTTCGTCGCGATTTCCGGAGATATACCACATCACCACCTTGTCTCCCCTGGAGATCCTGCGGCCGGCGAATTCGACGTCGTTGCGGGCGGTACGGCGCATATGCAGCACAGGCGTCTGATAACGGATGATCTCGGAAACAAGACTGGGGATCAGCTCACGCCGGCTGGATACCAGTTCGAACTGTTCGGAATTTTCGACCAGCGCCATCAGTCCGCCGCTCATGGAATTGCGCGTGGTGTCGTTGCCGCCCACGATCAGAAGACCCAGCGTGCCGATGAATTCGCGTGGCGGCATATTGCGCGTCGCCTCGGCGTGAGCAAGCATCGAAATCAGGTCGAAGGCAGGCGGCGCGCTTGCACGCGCATCCCATAATCGGCGGAAATACTCCGCCATCTTGGTCAGTTCGGCGAAACGCTCATCCTCCGAATGTACGATGGCATCCGGTGAATCAATATTGGCGATCGCCACGTCGGACCACCAGGTCAATTTCTCCCGGTCCGCCCAGGGGAAATCAAACAGGGTCGCCAGCATCATGTTGGTCAGTTCGACCGAAACACGCTGAACCCAGTCGAATGTCTGGTTTCGCGGCAGCGCGTCGAGCACGTCGGCGGTGCGCTTGCGGATCAGGGGCTCGAGATTGACGAGATTTGACGGAGCTACGATCGGCGCGACGGTGCGTCGCTGCGCAGTGTGCCCCGGCGGGTCCATCCGGATGAAACTCGCCCGCTCCTGCCCCTTCGGCTGATCAGCGACCTGTATGCCGCCCAGCTCTGAACTCGACGAGAAGTTCTCATGGTCGAGTTCAACAGCAAAGATATCGTCGTAGCGCGTGATGGACCAATAGGGGGCCGAATGGCGACGCGCGGCAATAGTGCACCGGGTCGTCGCGGCGCAACAGTGCAAACAGCGGCCGCCAGGTGTCGTCCTGATACAATCTGGGATCGCTGACATCGATCGACATCGGCGCGCGTTGCAGCATCTCCGCCTGGGCCATCGCTTGCTCCCCTCCCTGCTGTCGCTACTTGGCGTGCGATAGCATAGGACGCGATCGAGCGCCGGCAAAGGTGCCTGTGCATCAAGCGGATGTTATGGAACATTCGCGCCAGGCCATAACGCTCCTGACGAATGTTCATTCGTTAGAGCCAACTCGACTTCGGCTGCAGTAGACGGACGTCCGAAAGCCTACGGCCAAGCCGCATCTGCCAGTTCGCGGTAAAGCCGCGATGCGCCACCGAGATCAGATTTCAGGAGTTTGGCACGATATGTCCAGCGATAAAGCGGGTGCTCAAGGGTTAATCCCATCGCGCCCGTGAACTGATGCAGGTCATAGACGATCGGATCCACGGCGTCCTGTGCGTAAGCTGCGGCCATATGTGCATCGCAGGTTGTTCCGTTGCCAGCTTTCAGCGTCAGCCATTTCGCGGCCGTGATCCGGGAGGAGCACGCCGCGAGCCTGTGCTGTACGGCCTGGAACGTCCCCAGCGGCCGTCCGAACTGGCGCCGGTCGCTGACGTGGGCGATGACGCTCTCCAGACCGCCTTGAAGCACGCCGGAGATCTCGGCCGCCACGGCCAGCGAAGCCAACCGCCACGCGAACGCTGGATCCGCGCAAGGCCTCGCGCGCGCAAGGATGGCTTCGGGTGCCTTCAGACGGCCGAGCGGATATACGAAGTAGGAGTCAACGACGTCGACATCGTCAGACAAAAGCGGGCACCAGGAAGCCCGGCCGTCAACCAGGAAAAGCACGGCGCGCGCGACCGGAAGAAAGCGGACTGGCCGCGCGATGTCCCCATGCAAAACGGCAAGCGGCCGCGGCGCATCCGGGCAAACCAGCGGGCGGATCACCGCCGACGACGCGACTTCAGCGATGGACGCGTTTCGGCAGACCTCCTGGACGACCAGGACGCCCGTCGACAATCCGAAGTCCGGATAGGAGGCTGCATCGAGAACGCCATTCAGCTCCAGCTCCAAATCGAGATCGACGTCGAACGACGCCTTGGAGCCGTCCAGCGGCGACTTGCCGCTGGCCCGGGCCAATATGGTTGATACCGTCGCAAGAAGTGCGGCCTGATCGTCCGTATAGTCGAGAAACATGGCGGCTCAGCTCCTCGGCAGGTTGAGATGATCGGTGGCGACGATCCCGAGCTGGATCTCCGCCGCACCGGACGCGATCCCCGCGGCGATTGCGCGCTCGTGATGGGGCTTGAGCAAGGGAACGACGTCGCTGGAGAATGCGTCGGGGAGAAAATCGAGAGCGAAATTCGCAACCGCATGGTCGGCCGAAACGATCGCAACACGGGCGAGGCTCGAACTCGGCGTTCGGCGGCAGGCCCCTGGCGCGCTGATCGACAACCCGATAGACGAGCATGCGCGCCGCCTCGCAGGCGACGAGCGCCTGCCCTGCCCTGTAGCGGACGACGTCATCCTTCCAGGATCCGTCCGCCTTGAGCCGCTCGACCATTTCGGCGAGCACGCGGGCCGAGAGTTTGTAACGCGGCAGGCCGATGCGCTCGTTGGCGAGCGCGTAAGTGATCAGCGACCATGCCTTGCCTTCCTCGCCCAGCATCGCGGTGGCTGGAATGCGGACATCCTGGAAAAACACCTCGTGCAGGTCGCCGTTGCCGACGAGACTTGGAATCGGCCGCACGGTGACGCCCGGCGTGTGCATGGAAATCAGGAAGATGCAAATCCCTTCCTTGCGATTGCCGCTTGTCCTCGCCAGCAGGAAGCAATTGTTGGCAAGACCGGCGTAGGAGGTCCACACCTTGGAGCCATTGATGATGAAATGGTCTCCGTCGCGGTCGGCACGGGTGCGCAACGAAGCAAGGTCGGACCCGGCGGACGGTTCGGAAAAGCCCTGGCACCAGATCGCACGCCCTGCCGCGATCTCGGGAATATAGCGCTGCTTTTGTTCCGGCGTGCCGAAACGGAGGATGGTCGGGCCGATCCAGTTGACGTTCATGTATTGCGGGCCACGCGGTTCGCCCACGGCCCACATTTCCTCGCCGAGAATAAAGTGCTCCCACACCGAACTGTCGCGGCCGCCATGCTCCGCAGGCCAATGGGGCACGAGCAGCCCGGCGGCAGCCAGCTTGGCGCAGAACGCAAGCGAGAATTCGGTCTGCTGTTTTGATCCGGGGCCGTGCCGGGCAATCTTCAACCAGTCTGCCGGTAATTCGCGCGCGAGGAAATCGACAATCTCGGCGCGAAATGCCTTGTCGCGGTCCGTCCACTCAAAGTTCATCTTGGGCCACCTGCTTCGCATTGTGAGAGTTCGGCCCAAGAACGGCCAAGCCGTCGACCGCCGTGATGTTTTCGCCGTGACAGATCAGCGGATTGACGTCGAGTTCCAGCAGGCGATCGCCCAGGTCGCAGGCGAGCCGCGAAATACCGCTCACCGTCCGGGCGAGCGCCGCGCGGTCGACCGGCGCCGATCCGCGAAAGCCGTCCAGGATGTTTGCGCCGCGAAGCCGCGCGAGCAGCCTGAACGCCTCGGTCTCATCGACCGGGGCCAGCGCCGTCACCGTATCGCGCAGCAGTTCAGTAAATATTCCACCCAGCCCGACGATGATGATCGGCCCGAAGCCGGGATCGTTCTTCACGCCGACAATGATTTCGACACCGGCCGGGATCATTTCCTGCACGATTACACCGCGCAGCTTCGCGCCCGGCGCCGCACGTGCGCAGGCGGCCATGATCGACCGGTATGCTTCGCGCGCGGCGGTTCCACCGCCAATTCCAAGCGCCACACCGCCCGCTTCCGTCTTGTGCGGAATATCGGGGCTGTCGATCTTCAAGACCACCTTGCCGCCGATCGTCTCGGCGGCCCGCGCGGCTCCTTCCGCGTCGGTGACGCGGATATCGCGAGAGGTTGCGATTCCATAGGTCGCCAGAAGGGCCTTCGTTTCACCTTCACCGAGGACGGTGGCGTTCGATGGCAGCAGCGCAGTTGCCCGTTCGCAACATGCAGCATCCGTCACTATACTAATCGGAAGTCGAGTAGCGCGCTCGGCCCACGCGTTCCACGCGGCAAGCGCCGCAAAGCAGCGGTCCATCGAGCGGAACATCGCGATATCGGGATCGCGTTCAATGACTTCGGAGCCCGGGCCTTCGAGATACTGCGTCAACCACACCGCACAGATGGGCTTGCCGTATTTGCGGGCGAGCGCGCTCAGGTGTGGCAGCCTTTCGGTAGCCGGCGCGTAGGCATAGGCGTAGCAGTAAACCAGCGCGCCGTAGTTTGGGTCGGACAGCAGCGCTTCCGCACAATCCATCAAGGATTTCGAATCCGAGATCACCTGGGCGGTGACGTCGCAAGGGTTACGCGGCGCTCCAAAGGGAGGGATGCGCGCCTTGAGAATCGAGCGGACTTCAGATGTAGGTTGCGGAAGCGGAACACCATGCTGTTCGGCGCAATCCGCTCCCATGATCGCCGCGCCGCCGGAGCCGGCGAGGACCGCGACACCCGACGCTTTCGGCCGGTTTACCTTGCCGAAGAAGGCTGCGGTTTCGACAAGATCCTCGAAATTGTCGACGACAATCGCGCCACCGCTCTCGAGCAGGGCACGCCACGATGCATTCGAGCCAGCGAGCGACCCGGTATGGGACAGTGCGGCAGCAGCCCCCGTCTCTCCCGTAGCAAGCTTGAATACGATGAGCTGCTTATCGCGCTCCCGCGCGCGCCGCGCGGCAGCGAGCATCCGTAAAGGCGCGGCAAGCCCTTCGAAGACGCAGGCAATCACAGCGCATGCGGGGTCCTCGGCAAGGACCGCGACCCAGTCCGCGACGTCGACGTCCCCGGAATTGCCGCTGGTCAGCACGTGGCTGAACAGAACTCCGCGCTCGACCGCCTGTGCCAGCGCGAAGCCGAGTGCACCCGACTGACTGATAAGCCCAATAGCGGATGGCGTCGGACGCAACGTCTCCGGCACTCCTGCGAAGGTGATACGTGCGCCGCTCGTGTAGTTCAAGAGCCCGACGCAATTGGGTCCGAGCAGTCGAAGGTTCGCGTTGACGGCGCGCCCGACCATCCGGTTCTGTGAAGCGATGGCTTCTTCCGTGCCAATTTCCGCAAAACCCGACGCGTAGAGAATGGCACTCGGCACGCCGGCTTCAATGCATGTCTCGATGATTGGCTCGACGCTTGCCGCAGGGGTCGTGACCACGACCACATCAGGAACTTCCGGCAAATCGCTCAATCCCGCATAGCAGGGAGCGTCACCGATCCGATCGTACTTCTCGTTGATGAGATACACGCGACCTCTATAGCCGGCGAGATTGGCTGCCGTACGCGCGCCGAACGAACTGAGGCGCGAAGACGCGCCGATGATCGCAATGCTGGCGGGATCGTAGAGGCATCGCAGGTCAGCGCGACGATAGGGTTGAAGACGTCCGAACGCGTTCATCGCACAGCCGTCGTCGCTTGCGGCGGCTCTCGCCGCGCCTTGTTGACCTTATGCAGATAGGCCATGTAGCCGATCGGCACGCGGCTGCCGCCCGTCACCTGGATCACGGTTCCGGAGATCCAGGCAGAACTCCTCGGCGGCCAAATAAACGAACAGCGGCCCCACGTCATCAGGTGTGCCTAACCGGCCAAGAGGCACCGTGTCGATCTGCTTTTGCGCGCGCGGGCCGGACATGAACTCGGCGTTTTCTTCCGTCACCACAACCCCCGGCGCGATTGCGTTCACACGGATACCGCGGTGACCCCATTCAACGGCCATGGTCGCGGTCAGGTTTTCGACGCCAGCCTTCGCGGCGCCGTACTGGCCGGTCATTGGGTTGGGTTGGGACCCGGAGCGCGACGAGATATTGATGATTGAACCGCCTGCCGTCATCACACGCACAGCAGCTTGGGCCGCGAAAAATGTCCACTTCAGGTTCAGGTCCACCACATTATCCCATTGCAACTCGGTAAGGTCGATCAATGGCCCGACGTCGTCGGGCGAAGCACTGCCGGCATTGTTGACCCAGATGTCGAGGCGACCGAACTCGGAGAGCGTCCGCTCGACGATAGCCTGAGCCGTTCGGGACTTCGTGATGTCGGCGGGCAATACGAGCGCGCGGCCGCCGCGGCTACGAATGATCGAAGCGGTCGCCTGCAACGGCGCCTCGGTTCGTCCTGTGCAAACTACCGCTGCGCCCGCCTCGGCCAAGGCGAGACTGATACCCTTGCCAATGCCGCGCCCGCCGCCGGTCACCACGGCGACCTTTCCCGACAGAGAGAACATCATTTCCTCCTCAAAGGACTTTGGTTGCTTGCCAATCGGTCATCGGACGAGCCTAGGACTCCCGCGCGAACGAGCGGCCAGTCTGCAGGCCGCTCAGTTTTGAGTTTCTCCGCTGACGAGATCGCCAAGGAGCTGCCAGCTCGTGCCCTCGAAGCGCATCAAGTGCCACTGCTTGATCGGGGCATAATCCGTCGGCGTCGTGCTGACCCTGATCCCGGGCAGCAACATGCCGAGCTCGACGTCCTTCAGGTTCGTCACCTGTTTCATCACGTTCTCGCGCGTGAGATCATCTCCACACTGTTTGAGAACCCGCACCAGCAGCAGGGCCGGATTGTAGCCGTTGATGATCAAGGTATCGCTGCGATTGGCCTCGGGAAGATATTTGTCAAGAAAAGCATTCAATTCCTGGAAACCCGCGTCATCCTTCCATCTCGGATCATTGGGATCCTTGAAGTAAGCCGCCGAGACTATTCCTTGCGCCTTCTCGAATCCTGCCGGCCTGATAACACTGCCGATGGAGGCAGAGGCAAAACTGAGGATGTGGAACGGTTGCCAGTTGAGCTCGAATACCTTCTTGATCGCCTGTGCGGCGAATTTCGGAATCGCAACGTCGAAGAAGACATCGGCCCCCGTTGCCTTCAGCTTCACGATGTGTGAATCGATGGTTGGCTCGGTGACGTCGAAGGCTTCTTCAGCAACGATCATCGATCCGGCCTTGTCACCGAGGCCTTCCTTCATTCCCTTGAGATAGTCTTTTCCGAAGTCGTCGTTCTGAAACAGAATGGCAATCTTGGCAGCGGGCTTTTCTTTCAGGAGCAGTTTTGCGTAGATCCGTCCCTCATTTTCATAAGAAGGCGCGAAGCCAATCGACCACGGGAAATTCTTTGGATCATCCCACTTTGCGGCCGCGCTCGACACGAACAGCTGCGGTACCTGCTTGGCGTTCAAATACTTCCGCACTGCGGAATTGGTCGGCGTGCCGACCGCGTTGAACATCAGGAGAACTTCGTCGCTCTCGACCAGCTTCCGCGTTTGCTCGACGGTCTTGGGCGGCGAGTAGGCGTCATCATAGGACATGAACACGATCTTGCGGCCGTTAATGCCGCCTTCGGCGTTGATCTTGCGGAAAGGCCTCCGCAGTCTTCGCGATCAGACCGAAGGCCGATGCTGGCCCGCTGTAGGGCGCCGTGTTGCCGATCTTGATCTCGGTATCGGTCACGCCGGGGCCGTAGTTCTTCTCGCCGGCGGAAACCTCAGCGCAGAGCGACAAGAGCGCCACTGCGATGACGATGCCCTTATTGAAGATCACGCATTCCTCCGTTTTCCAGTCGGGACCGCACGCTGGATTTGTCGCCGGGCCGTTGGGCACGGCGTGTCTTCCGCGCAGCCGCAAGCACTCACGACGTCGCTCGCGCAGCTCACGCGCGACCCCGACCCCGACTGCTATCTATTGCTGGTCAACTAGCTACCATATCGATTGCTTGCTGGCTAGTTAGTAATCGACGGCCGGGAAGAAGTAGGCCGCCGGCGCCTAAGGCGTCTGTGCAGTGGCACCAGACACCCGTCCCTTCGCCACGGCGAAGGAGCCGCGAAGGTTGGAATTTGTGCGGTCGCTGTCGTTGATCTGTGGAGCGTGTTGCTCAGCAAGGAGCGAAAAGGTCTTCCGTACCGTCGCAAGCGTTCATCGCAGCGGAAAGCGCAGCTTCATCTGGCGGTTTTCTTCTTCTGCGATTTGCGCTTCACAGGCACAGCAATGCTTGCCGGACGATCGGCCAGACGCCCGATAAAGAGATCCGCGACGAATTCGGCATCTTCTCCAAGCTTGGCCGTGTCGCCGCTGACGAGCGCTTGAATGCATATTCCGCTGATGGCGCCGGAAATCGCCCGCACGCTTTGTTCGATGTCGACATCCTGGCGCAGCTCGCCCATCTTCCGCGCCTGCAGCAGATAGGCGCGAATATTTTCGCGGTAAACCGCATGCAATTCGGCAATCCGGGGTCTGAGTTCAGGCACGGTGCCCGTGGAATCCACGATCAGATGATACAGGGCGATCGCCGAATCCGGCATGTCACGCACAGCCTCCATCTGAATCCGGATGCGCTCGGCCAACGCCTCGCAACCCTTCCGGCCCCCGATTCTCCGTTCGACCTGACGGGTAAACCGATCCTGAATAGTGTCGATCACGGTCTCCAGAAGGTTCAGCTTGGTGCCAAAGCGCTGGATCGGAAGTCCGCGACTGTATCCGGCATCGACCCCAATCTGGCCCAGGCTCGCGCCGACTGTGCCGTGCCGGCCGATCAGCATGACGGCCGCCCGCAACATCCGCCGGTCCGATTCCTTCCGGCGTCGCTGTTTGGAGCTGAGAACCGTCAGTCCTTTATCTGATCCCTTTCTAGCGTCCACGGATTGTCGGTCCTCCAGGGTATGGGCGCATCACGCGCGCTACACGATAGCATACGAAGCCCGTAAGCAGGAACCTTGGAAGCCGAGGGTGGCAAGCCCGATCGGGATAGAGAAGCCATGCGGTCATTTCGAAATCCCTGACCGAAACGGTGTAGCCGGGAAAGGCTCGACAAGCTTCCGCTGGCGAATTCGCGCCGCGAGGTCCTGCTTGATCGCAGGCCTGAGGGCATTCATAGTTTGAGGCCGGTTGAGCCGTTGTACGCTCAATGGGTCCGGTCCGGATATCGGAATGTGGCAACAAATGAAATTCGATTTCGCGCGGGTGCGGAATGTCCCCGATAAGTCGACGCAGGCGCGAAAGGATTGATGCCGATGGTTCTGACGATGGGCTTACGGCGATCGCTGGCGCTGGATGCCAATGCCGAGGCGCTGGTGAGCGATGAGGCGCGATTGACCCGCCGGGAAATGGTCGATCGCATTGCCCGTCTCGCGTCGGTACTGCGTAATCTCGGCATGCAAGACGCCGACCGGGTCGCCATGCTGGCGCCGAACGGGCAGCATTACATCGAATTTTATTTCGGCGTTCTCTGGGGCGGCGGGATCGTCGTGCCCGTTAATTCGCGCTTTGCCCTCGTCGAAATGATCGAGCAAGTTCGGGACGCCGAGCCGTTCGCGCTCATCGTCGACAAAACATTCGTCGAGATGGGTGACGCGCTTGCGCAAAGTGTGCCATCCATCAAGGCGCTGATGATCGTTGGCGAAGCCGGTGCCTCAAGCCGCAGCGTTCGATCCGTCAACTACGAGGATGCGCTTCAATCGGTCGAACCGGTGCCGGATGCGATGCGCGGAGAGGACGACGTTGCTTGCCTGTTCTACACCGGCGGGACGACCGGCCGTTCCAAGGGTGTGATGCTCAGCCATGGCAATCTGTGGGCCAACGCGATGGCAACGATCGCGCATCTCGGTCTCAATGATAGCCTGGTGCACCTGCACTCTGGACCGCTTTTCCACCTCGGCGCCGGGGGCCGTGTCTACGCCACGGCCGTCGCCGGCGGCAAGCACGTCGTCATGTCTCGATTTACGCCGGAACAGGCATTGTCGACGATCGCCCGGGAGAAGGTTACGGTTGCTACCTTTGTCCCGACCATGCTCGCGATGTTGCTGCAGCTACCGGATATTCACACCTACGACCTCTCCAGCCTGCGATTGATTACCTATGGCGCATCGCCGATGCCGGAGGCGGTATTGCAGGAATGCCTGCGGCGCTTGCCGCATGTCAGTTTCGCTCAATCCTACGGGATGACGGAGTTGTCACCGGTTGCGACAATGCTTGGCGCCGAACATCATACTCTGAATGCCCCGCCGGGCCGGCTGCGCTCCGCCGGACGACCGGTTTATTCCGCCGAGGTACGCATTGTCGATCCAAACGACAGGGAATTACCGCGTGGCGAAGTCGGAGAGATCATTGTGCGCGGGCCTATCGTCATGAAGGGCTATTGGCGCAAACCGGAACTCACTGCCCAAACCCTGCGCGGAGGCTGGATGCATACCGGCGATTCCGGATATTTTGACGATGACGGTTTCCTGTTCATCGCAGACCGTATCAAGGACATGATCATCAGCGGCGGCGAGAACGTGTATTCCATTGAAGTCGAAAACGCCATCTCCTCGCACCCGGACGTTGCCCAATGCGCCGTCATTGGAATCCCCGACCAGCGCTGGGGCGAAGCCGTGCACGCGATCGTGGTTGCACGCGCGGGCGCCAACGGACTCACCGCAGAATCGATCATCGCACATTGCCGGCCTCTGATTGCCGGCTACAAATGCCCACGCAGCGTCGATCTGCGCCGCGAATCACTGCCGCAATCGAGCGTCAACAAGATCGACAAGGCCGTCTTGCGCGAGCCGTTCTGGAGGAATCGATCCCGCCAGGTCAATTGAACAGGCGGCGCCATCGGCGCCTATTTCGGCGGCGTCCGAATGGCGACCTTGCGGCCGTCGGTGAGGTCGACCTGCGGGTTGAGGATCACCTGGTCGCCGTTGCTCACGCCGGCGTTTACCTCTACCGACGTGCCGAGATCGCGCACCAGGTTGATCTTGCGGATGTGCGCCACGCCGTCCTCGACCACGGCAACGCTCAGGCCATCGCGGTTGAAGATGATTGCTTCGGACGGAACGATCAGGGACGGGCTTTTGCGCGGAATCTTGAGTTCGACCAGGCAATACACCCCGGGCGTCAGCGCATGGTCGGGGTTTCGCACATCAATCTCGGTCAGCAGCGTGCGTGAGCCCGGCTGCAGCGCGTCCGCGATGCGGGTGACGGTCCCGGGAAATTCACGGCCCGGCATTTCCGGCACCCGCACCACGCCCTGGGTGCCGGGAGTGACCCCAAGCGCGTCGTCCTGGGGCACATAAAGCTGAATGCGCATCACATCGCTGTGCATCAGCTGGAACAGAAACGTCCCGCTGGCGGCGTCCGCCTGCACCAGGCTGCCGACGTCGATATTCCGCTGCGTGATGACCCCGTCAAACGGAGCGACCACGCTGAGGTAGGTTTTCTGCTGATTGAGGACGCGCAGCTGCGCCTCCTGCGCGACGATGTTGGCGGAAGCGACCGCGACCGCGGCCTCTCGCGCTTTGAGCGTGAGGCGATCATTGTCGCCTTGTTGCTCCGTAAACCAGCCCTTCTGAACCAGCTTGCTGTCGCGGTCCCAAGTTACCTGCGCCAGATCACGGTTCGCCTGCGCCTGCTGCAGGGTCGCCCGAAGCTGGGTGAGCGTGCCCTCGGCCTGCGCGATCTGGTGGTCGATCTCCGGGGCCGCGATCTCCACCAGCAAATCTCCGGCCTTGACCCGGCTGCCGATATCGACATTGCGTTTGGAGATGTAGCCGCTGGCCCGGGCATAAAGGCTGGCCTGCTCGAAGGCCTCCGTCGTTCCCGGCCATGTGGCCGACCTGACGCCCTCGCTCGCACGTATCGCCGCCGTCCGGACCGACGGAACAAAATCGCGGCGCTGATCCGCCGTCGCTATCACCGCAGCGTGCAGGGTGTAGTGCTGCCAGAAACCGTAGCCCAGCGCGCCAATGAGCGCCAACAGCACGACCGTGCCCAGGATCATCCGGCCGTTCGACCGCGGTGCCGGCGCCGGCCTGATGGTGTCTTCAGCGGACACTTCCTGCGCCGGTGTCCCCTCATGTGGGGGTGGGATGATCTGGTTCATTGCGGGTCCTCGGCGAAAACCCCTTGCGCAGACTTGCCATCGTTGCGTTTGCGTAGCAGGGCAAAAAGATACGGCACCACGAACAGGGTCGTCGGCGTCGCGAACAGAAGTCCCCCGATGACGGCGCGCGCCAGCGCTGCGTTCTGCTCTTCGCCGGCGCCGCCGATCGCCATCGGAATCATGCCAACGATCATCGCGGTCGCGGTCATCAGCACGGGGCGGATGCGGGTGCGGCCCGCCGAAATCGCGGCGTCGAATGCCGTCATGCCGGCGAGCTGCTGCTCGCGCGCGAAGGTCACCAGCAGGATCGAATTGGCCGACGCCACGCCGATCGCCATGATCGCGCCCATCAGCGACGGCACGCTCAGCGTGGTACCGGTGACATACAGCATGGTAATGATCCCGCAGAACGTTGCGGGGAGTGCCAGGATCACCACGAACGGGTCGCCCCAGGTCTGGTAGTTCACCACCATCAGCAGATAAACGAACACGGCCGCGAACATGATGCCGATCGCCAGATCGCGGAACGCGGAGTTCATGCTGTCGATCTGACCGACCACCTCGATCCGGTTACCAGGCGTCAACTGCGGCTTGTATTCCGCCACGATCTTGTTGATGTCGGCGGAGATCGAACCCAGGTCGCGGCCATCGGCGTTGGCGAAAATCTCGTAGAGCGGCTGAATGTTGGCCTGGTTCGTATTGGTCGCGATCGAGTCACGCTTCAGCGTTGCGACGTTGCTGAGCAGTCCCGGCACCGGATTGCTGTTGGCAACCGTGAACTTGGTCACCGGGGTGTTCTTGAGCGCGTTGATGGAGTCGACCCGGTATTCGGGGGTCTGCACCGCCAGATAATACGGCGTTCCGTTGGCCGGATCGGTCCAGAAATTCGGCGCCACCTGCACCGAAGAACTCAGGCTGGTGTTGAGGTTGAGGGCGATATCGCTCACCGTGAGGCCGAACTGGCTTGCACGTGCGCGATCGATATCGGCGAACAGCTCGGGGCCGTTGATCTCCTGTTGCAGGTGCACGTCGGCGACGCCCGGAATGGCCGCGATCTTCTGCTGCATTTCCCGGGCGATGCGCAAATTGTTGGTCCGGTTGTAGCCGACGGTGCGGACGTTGATCTGCGAGGGGATGCTGAAGTTAAGGATCTGGGTCACCATGTCGGCGGCCTGGAAGTAGAATATATTTTGCGGAAACTCCGCCGGCAGTACCTGGCGCAGCTTCCTGATATAGGTCGCCGTGGGCTTATGGTCTTCCTTCAGGGCGATCAGGATGACGCCGTCATTCACCCCGGTCGCCGTACCATCGCCGAATGCGTAGTTATAGGAACGGGCGGGCAGACCGATGTTATCGACAATGAGATCGCGCTCTCCCTCCGGAATGATTTCACGGATCTTGTCTTCGACCTCCTGGAACATCTGCTCGGTCTTTTCGATCCGTGTCCCGGCCGGCACCCGCACGTGCAGCTGGATCTGACCGCCGTCGATGACCGGAAAGAAGTCGCGGCCGACGAACAGAAACAACGTGCCGCCCAGGAGCAGGATGATGGCGGCGACCGATGGTATGATGAGCCGATGCCGCAGCAAGCCGTCGAGCAGATCCGTATAGCTGTGGCGCATGCTCTCGAACCCGCGCTCGAACCTGGCGAACAGGCGGGCAAACCAGCCGTCGCCAGCCTCCGCGCCGTGGTGCTCGTTCTTGAGCAAGAGGCCGATGGTGATCGGTGTCAGCGTTCGCGAAAAGCCGTAGGAAGCCAGCATCGCAAACACGACTGCCAGGCCGAGCGGGGTGAAGAGGTATTTGGCCGGGCCGTGCAGGAACACAACGGAGACGAACACGCAGCTGATCGCGAGCGTCGAGACCAGCGTCGGCACTGCGATCTCCGCAGCGCCATGCAGCGTTGCGGATGGCAACGGCATGTGTTCTTCAGTCCGCAGGCGATGCGTATTCTCGATCGTCACCGTCGAATCGTCGACCAGGATGCCGATCGCAAGCGCCAAGCCGCCCAGCGTCATGGTGTTGATGGTATCGTCGAGGAAATACAACACGATGAGCGAGGATAGAATCGACAACGGGATCGAGATCATCACCACCAGCGTCGAGCGCCAGGAGCCGAGAAACAGAATAATCATGAGCGCGGTGAGGACCGCCGCAATGGCGCCTTCTTTAAGCAGCCCCAGGATCGATGCCTTGACGAACACCGACTGGTCGAACAGCTCCTTTATCTTCATGCCGGGGGGCGCGGCGGCGCGCGAAGTGACCAGCGCTTCCTTGACCCCGTTCACCACGGCCAATGTAGAGGCATTACCGTTCTTGATGATGCTGAGCAGGACCGAACGCCGGCCGTCGGTCCGAACCACGTTCTGCTGAACAGCGTTGCCATCGTGCACCTGACCGACATCCTTCACAAAGATGGTGGCGCCGTTGGCGAATTTGACCGGGATGTTGTTGAGATCGTCGATCGAGGTCGGCACCGCATTGGTGCGAACGGTGTACTGGGTATCGCCGATCTTGGCGGAGCCTGACGGCAGCGTCAGGTTCTGGGCGTTGACGGCGTTGACCACGTCGAGCGGCGTGAGCCCCTTGGCCTGCAGCTTCAGCGGATCGAGATCGACCATGATCTGGCGGTACTTACCGCCCGCCGGGGTGGGCAAGGTGACGCCGTGGATGGGCGCGAGCTGCTGGCGCAGGCGATATATTCCGTAGTCATAAAGCTGCTGCTCGCTGAGTGTATCGGATGACAGTCCGATCTGCAGCACGGGGACGCTGGAGGCGTTATACTGAACCACGACCGGCGCCTGAATGCCCGGTGGCATGATCAAGCGGATGAAATTGGTCGCTGCCACTATCTGGGAGATCGCGAGATCCAGGTTCACATCGGGCTGGAAGAACACCTTTTGCACCGAGATGCCGTTCAGCGTCTGCGCTTCGATGTCCTGAATACCGTTGACGCTGGAGGACAGCGCGAACTGGCTGTAGGTTGTGACCCGCTGCTCCATCTCCGGCGTGCTGAGACCGGTGTACTGCCAGACGATGGTTACTACCGGAATGTTGATCTGGGGAAAGATGTCCATCGGCATCGACAGGATGGCGGTCGAGCCGAGAAACAGCACAAGCGTGGCAAGCACGTAGAACGTATACGGAAACTTCAAAGCGAAGCGAACAATGCCCATGGTTGAACTATTGCTTCCGATTGAGGGTCGCCAATTTGCGTGGATGTATTTTCTTTTTGCGTCACTTCAAGCTGACCAACGCCATGTCCGGTTTACCGCTATTCCGGCGACAGCGGTAGAGTTCAATGCCGGCGGCGGACCACACCGGGCGCACCGTTGCCAAGGCGACCATGCCGCAAGTTTGCCCATAGAGAATTCCTCGTCACCCCCGGAATTTGACGGGGAAATTCGCAATTTTCAGCGATTTGATCCTAGAACCAGCTCGGAATGGGTCCATCTATCAAGCACTTGCGACTGAATTCCGAAAGGGAGGGAACACGGGACCGGGATTTCAGTTCAGCGCATGAGCTTCCTATAGATCCGGGCCGACGAGACCAGCCTGCAATCTGGCGGCTCTTTCGCCAACAAAAACATCCGTGATCGTCGCCACTTCGAAATCGCCGATCGGTGATCAAACCGCTGACCACCCCCGCCGACTGTCGAGTTGGACCAATATGGATTACGCGCATTGCGCCGATAAGGAACGCCACTGAGCGGTCGGCCGCACGATCCGTTCCGACAGCTAGTGAAAGAAGTCACGCTGCTACCGCGCGCAGACCCGTCCAAAGCAGCGATCTCAATTCCCGATCGGTTTCAAGACCGCGAGCTTCCGATAGGCTGCGCCTGCGGTTCGCAGCAGTCGCTTCTTATGTTTGCGGCCAAGAAGCGGCATGGACAGCCGGACGCCGTCCCGTTTCAGCGCGATCGCCAGAGTTTCATTTTCTGCATCGTCATTCAGTTGCCCAAGGGATTTTTGCGCTTGACGTAGATACTTCAACGCAGCCTGGTGCTTCGAAGATGATTTTTCCGAATAGAGGTCCGTCAGGAATTCGATTGAATAGCATAGCTTTTTGTTGAGCAGCCGCAGCCGATGTCTTTTCTTCGCGCTCATAACCTGAAGTTTGCGGCTCTTCTTCAGAATCTCTTTCAGCCATCGCTCCAGTTTGCGAGCGCTACACGCATCAAGAGGGGAAGCGCGCCTCAGCCTGGCCTTTCTTCCCTTTTTCATGGACCAGGGCCCGTTCTCGATCCAGCCGTGCGTACGCTTGACAAGGCGGCGATACCTGATCGATTGGAGCGCTCGTGCCAGGCGTCGATGGCCGTCCGCACGCCTCCCTTTCCAGGCCTGATAACCGGGTGTCGCTTTGGCGCGCTTGTTGACCTCCTTGAGCCATTCAATCGCGACGTCCAAATCGCGCACGGCGCCAAGATGAGCGTGCAGCCACTTCAGTTCATTCCTAATTCGCGTTCGTTGCGGGTCGGCAACCATCGGTGAGAAAAACGATATGGCGGTGCGCAGGCGAGTTAGCGCAATGCGCATTCGATGCAGTGCTTCAGGGTCGCCCCGGTACGCAGCCTCCTGATTTACGGTCAAATCCCAAAGACAGCCGCGCGCCACGACACGAAAAGCGGTGTCACACGCCATCCCTGCATGTAGCCGTGGACGCGGCCGCTGCATCCGTTCGGGGTGATGGGCGGACTTACTTGCTGATTTCGGTGCTGGCGGCATTACTGTTCTGCGCTAACCGGTCTGGGTCGTCTCACGGCGAGGAAAAATGGCTCGGCATCGTTCCAGTATCCGCTCCGGTATTCCGGATGCATCGCCTGCAACCATAGCCTGACGATGCTCATTCTATGAGTCAACCGTTCATCCGCCCCGGTAATGCCAATCCTACTCGGCCGCGATATTCAGCGGCGATAAAGAAAATCGCCGAAAAGACGATGTTTTAGCGATCGCAATCGTGCTCGGGAATAATGCATACCGACAGTGACAGACGTGCGTTCTGTCCTCCTGCTTCCCGTCTCAGGTTGCCGCTTGCGTAGGCGATATTTTCTTCAATTTACGATCACCCAGGCGCTCCAGCCACACCAGTGCCACGGCTGACAGGAACGGCAGGCTCTGCAAGAGCAGGATCGTTGCGAACAGGTCGGCCTCGAGATGACGGTAGATATTGACGGCGTAGATCGTAATGGCGCCAGCGGCCAGCAGCGCGCCGAGCAGCATCTCCGGCATCGCCATAATGCGCGTACTCACGGTCGCCCCACCGCCCTTTCGAGTACGATAGAAGAAACTGTGGCTGGCCGGAAGTGCGGCTTTAAAGGCCGCACTCGCGACCGTCCACTGAACGGACATAAATACGATCATGGCACCCAGCATTTGCCAATACGATACGGCGACGCGCATCCGGTAAGCGCAGGCAAAATGTACAAGTGTTACGAGAAACGCCGCTATGATCGGGAAAGTCAGTAGCACATCGGGAACGGCGACGATATCAAGCGCAATGAACGGCACCCAAACCAAATTGAGCAGCGCCGCCCCAACGGCAATGCTTTCAGCGACGAACCAGTTGAGCCAGCCCAACAGGAATTCCCGCTTCTGATCATGGTCGAGCCGGCTGGTCCCCGGCAGGAACTTGCGCCAGTGTTTCCTGACGATCTGCACCGCGCCGGTGGCCCAACGTGCCCGCTGAACCCTGAAGGCCTGATAATCCTGCGGCAGTAATCCCCAGCCATAACGGCGGTTGGTGTAATGCGCGCGCCAGCCGAGCTCCATGATCGACAGTCCGAGGTCGCTGTCCTCGCAAATCGTGTCGCTCGACCAGCCGCCGGCGGCTGCCATCGCCGTGCGGCGGATCAGGCACATGGTGCCGTGAACAATGATGGCGTTGAACTCGTTGCGCTCGACCATGCCGATGTCGAAGAAGCCGGCATATTCGGCGTTCATGGCGGCATGGATGAGACTGCGATCGGCATCGCGATGATCCTGTGGGGCCTGAATGAGGCCAACTTCGGGATCGGCAAAGCTCGGGACCAGATCGATGAGCCATCGGGGGTCGACCACATAGTCGGCATCGATGACGCCTATAATCTCGGCATCGGCGGCGGCTTCCGCCATCGCGAGCCGAAGTGCTGCGGCCTTGAACCCCTGGAGGTTTTCGACCCGCAGAAACTTGAAACGCGGGCCGAGTTCGCGGCAGCGCGTCTCGACCGGCTGCCAGAACGTCGGATCCGGCGTGTTGTTGATGATGACCACGCATTCAAAATTCGGGTATTCAAGCCGCGCCACGGAATCGAGGGTACGCAACAGCATCTCCGGCGGCTCTCGATAGGCAGGAACGTGGATCGAGACCTTCGGCATGGCAGCGTCCGGACGTGACGGCGCGATCGCCAGCAGCCGCTCGGGATTGCGGCCAAAAGTCACCGCCGCCAGTTCGCCCACGCGCGAAAGCAGAATCGGAGCGAGCAGCCCCAGCAGCGGCAATCCGACGCCGAACGCGATCACCTCACCATGCAGGAAATAGTGGGCGTGCCAGTACCCGAGCACGCTGGCGCACCAATCGCCGATCACATGGTCGGCGCCGGCGAGCAACGCCACCTGTCCGATGGTCGCCCCGGGAAGCAGCAGAATGGAGAGCGACAGCAACAATCCAACGAGGACAGCGCACCCCGCCGCCTTCCAGTATTCGGGATCCGCCAACTGCCCCGTCCAGGCAAATTTGGGCCGCAACTTCGCATCGAGGATGCCCCAATAAGGACCGACATTGCCCTCGAACAATTTCTCCGGCTGATCGATCGCCTCGACGATATTGTAGTCGATGCCGAGCGCGGTAGCGCGCGCAACAAAATCGCGTAACACCACGGCCTGGGCGATCGGGCCCGGCATGGATTGCTCGAAGTTGCGGCCCGCGCTCGGCCAGCCGAGTTCTCCGACGACGATGGTCTTGCCCGGGAAAGCTGCCTGCAGTTGGTCGTAAATTTCCAGGGACCGATCAACAGCGGCCTGCTTTGGCACGCCCTCCCAGTAAGGGATGATGTGGGCAAAGATCTGATCGACGGCGTTGCCGAGTTCCGGATGTTCGATGAAGATTCGCCAGTTTTCCGCAGACCCCACCGGAACCGGACTCTCCCGTTTCACACGCTGAATAAACTGAACCAGTTCGGCTGCAGTGTGCTCGTGCCGGAACACCTTTCATTGCCAACGACCAGGCGTTTGACATTGGGATTGTGTCTGGCCAGTTCGAGGGCTGATGCGATCTCACGCTCGTTTCGGGCATTGTCATTGTCGATCCAGGCGCCAAGCGTGACGTCAAGTCCGAGTTTAGCCGCAATCTTTGGAACCCGCTCCAGGCCCTGGGTCGAAGCATAAGTGCGGACTGCCTTGGCCTGCCCGGCGATGGCGGTGAGATCGGCGCGAATCCTCGCCTCGGGCACCGTCCGTCCGGCAGAAGGAGAGCCCACGAAACGATTGTACGAAACGCTCGCCAGCCTGTCCTCGACCGAGGCCGCCGTCGTCGCTGGATTTTTCAGAGCCCAAACCGCAAGGTGGAGACAAGCGACCAGGCCGAGAACGAGGGCCAAGGTGCCCAAAGACATCACACGGCTTCGGCCATATCTCATGCCACCAATTCTCCACCTCGCGCAATCTCGTCGGCCGTCTTGATGTTGGCGCCCTGCGGTGCGCCTGATTTGTGACTTGTCGCTTACGATGGCTATCGGCTTGGCTCGCAGGGGTGTCATGCGTCCGCCGATTTACGGTCGATCGGGCTTTGGGGGTTCCGCAACGACCCGGATGTGCTTCATCCCGAAGGCACGAAAAATCGACATCTTTTCGGGCGCGCTACTCGTGGCGCCGCCTAGCGAAGCATCTCGGCCACGCCGCCAGCCTGGTCAGCACGCGCAACGTTGAATGCGGCCTCCCAGACCGCGATCTTTCCGTCGCGTAAGACCCAGAGTTCGACGCCAAAACCCTTCATTGACGCGCCAGTCGCTGCGTCTTGCCATTCTCCATCCCAGACATTCGTCATGGTGTCGCCCACCAAGGCGCGAAAATGCTTGCGTAACCGATAATCTTTCTGTTTGGCGCTTCTGGCGGTGAAAAACTCGCGCAGCGCCGTACGCCCGTGGAATTCCGGCACAGTGCCAAAGCGCACCGTGCAATCCTCTGTGAAGCCATCCACCAAGGCGTCGATATTCCAGGGCATGAACAGGGACTCGACGTGTTTAACAAGGAAGCGCCCTTCCTCGATCGTGCGCGGGTTGCGGTTTTCATGTTGTCGTAAAGGCTGCACTTCCATGGCGTCCTCCGTTGACACTTTTCCCTAAATGAAAACTGAAGCGACCTGGACGATAGCAGCCGGCGTGGTCCACGGGAAGCTACTGCCAGGATACGCGGTGTTCCCGTCGTTTCGGTCGCCCCCGGTTCAGACACGCGGGGATGTCATCTTTTCTTTTCCGATCGACGCCATTAGCCAGCCGAACCAGGCGGCCAAATTGCGAGGGCCGTCGGCTCACTCAAGGGTCATTCCAAGCAATTCATCGGACACACGGTTGCGGATTTCTGTCGTCGCGATGCTCGAACGACCCGGCAGGCTCTGAACAAAACGGAATATCAACACCCGTTCTAACAGCAGGGTTGCCGTGTGTGCGCGAGTATACGCGGTGTAGGGATACATTCTTAGGTGGTTTTTGGGTAGAACAACGGCACCCCATCGCAAGGCACGTCAATACTCTCGACCTGACCTTTTGATACTTCTGTCACCAGGATCTTTTGGCCTTTGCGCGCAAAGGCAAGGTTTGTCGGACAGGCTCCGTCAAGCTTCAGCCGATCAGCTACCTTGCCATCCTTGTCGAGGACGGTGACGTTCTGCTGGCCGTAGACAGCACAGTAAAGCCTGCCATCCAGACCGAATTTCATGCCGTCAGGCCCTTTGAAGCCTGTCTGGTTGTCCGGCTGCAAAACATTCCCGAACAGTTCGCGTTTCGGCTGCTGCGCGCCGAACACGTCATAGCGATAAATTTCTCCTGGGAAGGATGCGTTGGCATAGAGCACGTTGTCGGGCCCGAAAGCGATACCATTCGTGAAGCGAATCTTGCTGTCGAGCAGACGAACGATTGTCATGGTCTTGGGATTGATTTCATAAACCCGTCCATCCCACGCAAGGTCCATGAACCCCTCGGCAAAGTCCTGTCCATCGAGAAAGTCGGCCAGCGCCATGCCGGAGTCGGTCATGTAAAGGTTTTCATCCGGCCCAAAAACAAGGTCGTTGGGGAAATAGAAGCGGCCGTGTGTGTCGTCACCTTCCAGTCGCTTCACCTCGCGGCCATCCGGATCGATGCAGATCAGTGCTCGATGACCTGCCTCGGCAATCCAGATCAATCCGTCTCCATCGATCGCGAGTCCGTTGGGACGACCACCGGTCTTCTTGATCACATGGCGCTCACCTCTTGGGTTGAGCTTGGTGACGTTCAGCGTCGCGTTCGACATCTCCGTCACATACATGGAACCGTCGGGCAACGTGACCGGGCCTTCCGGCGCGCCAATGTTCGCAGCGAAAATGCCTGAAGACATGATGATCCTCCCTCACTACCAGATGATCCGTTTAACGAAATGCGACCCGACCATTCTAGATCACCTTGTCGGTGGCAGGGTCGATGAGCAGGCAACGGCTCATGTCAACCGCGTAGTCGAGCGCAATGCCCTGCTCATGGACATCGTGGGCATCCAACTCGGCCGTAACAGGCACGCCGCCGATCCGCGACGTCACATAGGTGCGCGTGCCGGTGGGCTGGATCAGGTCTGCCGTTGCGGTGACGCGCGCGGTACCGGTAGGCGCTGTCCCACGGCTTGCACGGCTTAAATGCTGCGGCCTGATGCCGAAGATGACGGCGCTTTCCACATACCTTGCGAGACCCCGGGCGCGTTCGTCGGGCAACTCCAGCACTTCGCCGCTCTCGAGCAGGACCGCGACAGCCTCGCCACGCTTTACAAGTCTTGCCGGAATGAGATTGATTGACGGAGAACCTAGAAAGCTCGCGACAAAGCCTGTCGCCGGCCTTTCGAACAATTCGAGCGGCGAGCCCTGCTGTTCAATCCGGCCGTCGCGCAGCAGCACGATCCGGTCGGCAAGAGTCATGGCCTCGACCTGGTCATGCGTCACATAGATCATGGTGGTGGAGATGCTTCTGTGCAGGCGCTTTATTTCGCCGCGCATCTCGTCACGCAGCTTGGCATCGAGGTTGGACAGGGGCTCGTCAAACAAGAACAATTGCGCCCTTCTTACGATGGCCCGACCGATGGCCACGCGCTGACGCTGGCCGCCCGACAACTGACGCGGGAAACGCTCCAGAAGTGCCCCAATGCCCAACATTCCTGCCGCATCGTCGACGCGCTTCTTGATTTCCGCCTCGCCGACTTTCCGCGCCCTGAGCCCGAAGGCGATATTGTCGTAAACCGTCAGATACGGATACAGCGCGTAGTTCTGAAAAACCATGGCGATATTGCGGTCACGAGGCCGCATGTCATTGACCACTTGCCCGCCAATCTTGATCTCGCCGCCGTCCTGTTCCTCAAGGCCGGCAATCGTGCGCAAAAGCGTGCTCTTGCCGCAGCCTGAAGGCCCGACGAAGACCGCAAACTCACCGTCCGCCACGGTGAGATCAAGTCCTTTCAGCGCATGCACGGGACCATAATATTTGTGCAGCCCCGAAATCCTGACTTCCGCCACCCGCCTTCTCCCTACCCTTTGACAGCACCAAGAGAAATGCCGCGCACCAGATAGCGCTGCATCAGCGTTACGGCGATGAAAATGGGGAAGGTGCCCAGCACCGACATGGCCGCGATCTTTGACCAGAAATTCGATTGTCCGCCAAAGTAGTGGGTGAGCATGACGGGGAACGTGATGACCTCGGTGCGCGTGAGGATCAGCGCAAAGAGAAAATCATTCCAAGCGAATACGAACGTGAAAACTGCCGTTGCCATCAGGCCTGAGCGCGCCATTGGGAACACGACCCGCCAGAAGGTCTGCCAGCGCGTACAGCCGTCAACCAGCGCGCTCTCTTCGAGCTCGAGCGGAATATCGACGATGTAGCCGCGCATCATCCAGATCACATAAGGCAGGTTGAAGGCGGTGTAGAGCAGGATCAATCCCGCATAGGTATCCACCATGCCGAAATAGACGTAGATCAGGAAGATCGGAAACACGACGGCGATGGGCGGGATCATGCGCTGCGAGATGATCCACATCGCGAGATTCTCGCCACCGGTATTGAAGCGCGCCAGACTATAGGCGCAGAACGTACCCAGAAGCATGGCCATGGCGGAGCTGATGCCCGCCACCACCAGGCTGTTCCAGATGGCAACCACGTCGCCATCCCTGAACAGCACCCAATAATTGCTGAACTGGATTTTTCCCGGCACCCACAGCGGCGGCACATGGAAAATCTCGTCCGGCGTCTTGAACGAGATCATGAACAGCCAATAGACCGGGAAGAGAAACATCAGCGTGACGGCGGTGGCAACGGCGAGGCGCAGGACCAGCTTGCCACGCTTGTGCCTTGTGCCGGCTGCTCTCATCGCACCAGCTCTGTGCGCCGCAGGGCATAGGTGACGATGATGGAGAGAATGGCCACCACGAGGAAGGCGACAGCGGCGGTGTAGCTGGTGTCAAACTGAACAAAGCCGATCACGTAGGTGTAGAGCGAAACCGTTTCGGTCATCGATCCAGGCCCACCTTCGGTCAGCGCCCAGATGATGTCGAACACCCGGAACAGATCGAGGCCGCGGATGAGAACAGCAATCGCCACCACCGGCCGGATAGCGGGAAGCACGATCTGCCGCAGCACGCGCCAATAGGAAGCGCCATCAAGCTCCGCAGCCTCCAGTTGCGACTGGTCGACATTTGAAAGAGCGGCCAGCAGCAGAAGGAACATGAAGGGTGTCCATTGCCACACTTCGCAAATGATGATGGCGGGATAGACATAGCTTGGATTGACCGTCCACAGGATGTTGACTCGCGTTCCCGCGAGAAAGCTGAGGATCTCGCCGATCGGGCCAAAGCGTACGTCAAACATCAGGCGCCAGGTAGCGCCGGCGACAATTGGTGAAAGCACGGTCGGTAAAACCAGCAACGCCACGAAAACCTGGCGGCCGGGCATTTTCTCAAGAAAGAGCTGCGCGAGCAGAAATCCGAAGATCAGCTCAAGCGGCAGCGCGATGGCGGTGATGAGGGCGGTGTGACCCAGGGCCTGCCACAAGCGCAAGTCCTTGAACAGCTCCTTGTAGTTCAGCAGGCCCTCGAACGACGTGTCCACGTCCGTCATCGTGATGTTCTGGAAGCTGACAACCAGCGAGTAGATGAGCGGAAACAGCCCGACGAGCAGCAGGATCAGGATTGCAGGCGCAATCATCAGATATTTGAAATTCCTGTCCGAGAACACCGAGAGGCGGTGCGACAGCGTGGGGCTTTAAATCATGAGCATCTGCGCCAATAGCGGAGGACCGCGCCAGGCAGTCCTCCGCTTAAGGTTTCCGTCAGGCCTTTGGATAGGCGCCTGGCTTGGAGGCCCAAGCCTTATAGACTTCCTTCTGCTTGTCGACGCCGACCTTTTCAGTGATCGCATCGAATTGCGAGGCCATGCGGTCAAGGATGGCCTTGGGATCTTCACCGGTCCACAGGCTGCTGATCGCCTTGGTCATTGCTTCGTCATACTTGTCCTGCTGCAGCAGCGAGAGGTCAAGCAGCCCAGTTTCGCCCGCCTTCTTGATCGTGTCGAGATAGGCCGGCGCATCCGGCCACAGCTTGCGATATTCAGCGCTCTCATAATGGGATGTGCGGAACGGATCGCGCAGCGTGTAGGGCAGCTGTACCCGTTCGAGACTGATTTTTTTGCTGTTCAGCCACTGGATGAACAGATAGGCGGCTTCCTTCTTCTTGCTGGTGGCCGAAACCGAGAGAGCAAAGCCCACACCCAATTCGTCACGGCCAAGCGGATTGAGCGCATATCCCACTTTGCCTGCGACCTGGGACTTCGGCACCCAGTTCAGCGCCTCTTCGCCAGAACCATAACCCGCGGCCCAGCGGCCATAGGGCGGCCAGGAGATCGTCATGGCGGTTGTACCCTGCAGGAAGTTGGCAAGATTATCGACGAAATTCCACTGTTCCACGCCTGGCGGCATGAACTTGTTTTCCGCCAGCATGCCTTTGAAAACCTTGAGGCCGACGTCGCTGTTGACGGTCGACTTCATGGTTGCGGCATCGAAGAATTTGCCGCCTTCCATGCGGAAACGTTCCTGGAACATGTATTGCGGATAAGGTGCCGTCCTGAAGAAGCCGGCACCATAGGTTTTCGGCGCCATCTTGTCCGTGATGAATTGGCCGATTTCGTCGAACTGCTTCCAGTCCTTCGGCGGGGCGAGGCCATAACCGTGCTTCGCCTTGAATTCCTCCATCATTTTCGGATCTTCGAAAATATCCTTGCGGTAGTAGAGGATCATCACGTCGCCATCATCGGGGAAGCCATAGATCTTGCCGCCGACGGTCATCTGGTTGTCGCGATAGGCGGGCGCGATGTCCTTCAATTCATCACGGTAGCCGAACTTGTCGACCAACGGATCGAGGTTTTCCAGCGCCCCGGCTCGCACCAGATCCGGCATCCAGGAGGGGATGACGTTCAGCGCATCATAAGCGCCGGCACCGGAGCGGAAGTCCTGCATGATCTTGGTGAACATCTGGTCGGTCGGCACTTCGACGACCTTGACCTTGATTCCGGTGAGTTTTTCCCACTTCGGCCCTGAATAGTTCAGCGGATCGAGAGATTGGAGCCCCGCTTCCCACACGATGGAGATTTCAGTGCCAGCATATTTCTTGGCAGCCTCGACAGCGATGTCCGCCGCGGTCTTGGCCTGTGCCCAGGCGGCGCCGGGCGAGAGTGCAATAACTGACACTGCACCCAGTAACTCTCTTCTATTCAACATTCCTTCCTCCCTTTTTTTGCATCTCGCGAAACCTGCTCGAACGCGAGCCCGGGCTGCTGCACTTGATGCTGCTTTTCAGACTTTAGTGGATCAGCATTCCTCCGTTTACGTCAATCACCGCGCCGGTGACGTAGGCGGAGAGATCCGATGCAAGAAATAGATAGATGTTAGCCACATCCGCTGCCGCGCCGAGGCGGCCCAGCGGAATGCCCTTGATGATCTCACTCTTCATGGTCGGAGTGAGTTTGTCGCCTGTGATGTCTGTCTCAACGAGACCGGGGGTGACGCAGTTGACGCGAATGCCATCCGGACCAAACTCGCGCGCCATGGCCTTGGCGAGGCCCAGCACGCCTGCCTTGGCGGCTGAATAATGGGGCCCGCCGAAGATGCCGCCGCCGCGCTGGGCGGAAACGGAGGACATGCACGCGATGGAACCGCCGCCCCGGCTTCTCATGTGCGGGATCACGGCCTGGCTGAGCAGGAGCACGCCCTTGAGGTTTACGTCGACGATGCGCTGCCAGCTCTTGGCATCAATCTCCAGGGTCTTCACAGGCTGGGTGATGCCGGCATTGTTTACCAGAATATCGATGCCGCCGAAATTCTCGATCACCTTGGCGGCAGAACTATTGCAGGCTTCAGCGTCCGTCACATCGCAACGCAGTCCCAAATGCCCTTCGCCGAGCAACGTCGCGGCTTCATGAGCTGCGTTCAAGTCGAGATCCAGAATGGCCACTCTTGCGCCGTGGGCCGCGAACAGTTTTGCCGTTGCCAGGCCGATCCCTCTCCGGCTGGCTGCGCCCGAAATGACCGCTGTTTTGCCGCGCAGTAGCACCGGGACCCTCCCCAAATTTCATTTTTTTCGGTCTTGTTTCGAAGAATGATCTGCCTTGTCGGAAGTTCGGGCAAATGCGATCTTTACAACTACACGTGAATCCAGTTCATCAATGGCATGCAGCCGTCCCTGTCCCTGCTCCGTGCGTTCGAGGCCGCCGCCCGTACCGGGTCGTTCTACGAGGCTGCCACGGAATTGCACCTTTCGCCAAGCGCGGTCAGTCATGCGATCCGCAAGCTGGAGCAGAGCCTGGGCACCGCCCTGTTCGAGCGCGACGGCCGACGGATACGACTGAGCGCCGCCGGCTCGGCCCTGATGCGCCATGTTGGACCCGCCTTTGACGACTTGCGCCGGGGCATGGATCTGGTCTCGACGCGTGGACCAAAGGTACTGCGGGTTCATTCGGCTCCAAGCTTTGCCGCGCAGTGGCTGACGCCGCGTCTTCCCGGCTTTCTGGCAACCCACCCGGACATTGAAATCCGGCTGTCGGCGGGGACGGACTATACGCGTTTCGTGAACGATGAATTCGATGTCGACATCGTTTATGGCATGCCGAGCCAGGAAGGTGTGGTCATCCTTCCGCTTGGCGAAGAGACCGTGACGCCGCTCTGCATCCCCAAGCTTGCGAGCCTCATTCGCAAGCCGGATGACCTGCTGCGGCACGCCCTTATCGATAGCGACAACAAGAGGGTTCGATGGCCGGACTGGTTTGCGGCGAATGGACTTACGGCCTCGCCTCCCCATGGCATGCGCTTTGACCGGAGCTTTCTCGCCATCTCCGCGGCAGTCAGCGGCATTGGCATCGCGCTTGAGTCAACGCGGCTGGCGGAAAGGGAGATTGCCAACGGCTCACTTGTGCCCATCCTGGCCGGCAAAGCCCAGGATGTGCGCTACGTCGGACACTTCCTGGTTTTTCCCCGTCTCGCCCTCAGAAGACAGACGCTGAGAATTTTCATGGAATGGATCACCAAGGAATTGAAGATAGATGCACTAAGCCCATTGTAAACCGGAGAACCTCGGTCTCACAGCAGCCGGAAATCCATTTCGCTCGAAACGCCGTGATGCCGCGGCATCACAACCATCCCTTGATCTGCGCTGTCACTGCAGCGGCTGAAATGCCGTATTTGTCGTGCAGGGTCGGAAGCGCTCCGGCATCCAGAAATTCGTCGGGAAGTCCGATCTGACGAAAGGTCGGATGAATACCGGAACGCATCAGGAGCCCGGCGACGGCCTCGCCGAGACCGCCGATGACCGTGTGGTTCTCGGCGACGACAACCAGGCGCCCGGACTTCCCAGCCTCACGGCAAATGGTCTCGGAATCGAGCGGCTTGATGGTCGGAACATGCAGCACGCTGACATCCACACCGTCGTCCGCGAGTCCCTTAGCGGCCTCCAGCGCACGCATCGTCATGAGGCCCGAGGAGATGATCAGAACGTCTTTGCCGTCCCGGACCAGCTTCGCCTTGCCGAGTTCGAACTGATAACCGTACTCTTCGAGGACGACCGGAACCTGACCGCGTAGAAGCCGCATATAAACCGGGCCGCGATGGACCCCGATGGCCGGCACCACCTGCTCGATCTCATGCGCGTCGCACGGATCGATCACCGTCATGTTCGGCATCGCCCGGAAGAGCGCCAGATCTTCGGTTGCTTGATGGCTTGGGCCGTATCCGGAGGTAAGGCCCGGCAACGCACAGACGATCTTCACATTGCGGTCTTCTTCAGCGATCGTCTGGTGAATGAAATCGTAGGCTCGGCGGGACGCAAAGACGGCGTAGGTGGTCGCGAAGGGCATGAAGCCCTCGGCCGCCAGTCCCGAGGCCGCGCCGTACAGGAGCTGCTCGGCCATCCCCATCTGGTAATACCGGTCGGGAAACTCCTTCGCGAAGATGTGAAGATCCGTGTACTTACCGAGGTCGGCGGTCATGCCAATCACTTCGGAATGCTTTCGGGCCAGTTCGACCAGAGCCTGCCCGAACGGCGCCGGCTTCGTCTTCTGTCCGTCGGCCGCGATCGACGCGATCATGGCGGACGTCGTGAGGCGCGGTTTGCCGGAAGGCGTTTTATGGATGCGCTTCATGCGGGTCTCCCTGCATCGAGCGCGTTCAAAGCAAGCTGCCATTCGTGCTGTTCGATGCGAATGAAGTGATTTTTCTCGCGCTGCTCGAGGAACGGGACCCCCTTGCCCATCAGCGTGTCGGCGACAATCATGCGGGGCCTTGGCTCGGGATGATCTTTGGCGGCGTCAAAGGCAGCCACGACGGCATCGAGGTCATTGCCGTCGATGCGTTGCACGAACCACCCGAACGCCCTGAGCTTGTCGACCAGCGGCTCGAAAGCCATTACTTCCGTCGAAGGACCGTCCGCCTGCTGGTTGTTGATATCGACGATCGCAATCATGTTGTCGAGTTTGAAGTGGCCGGCGGACATAATTGCCTCCCAGACGGAGCCCTCATCGAGTTCGCCGTCGGAAAACAGGATAAAGATCCGGGCGTCGGAGCCTTTGCGCTTCAAGCCGAGCGCTCTACCAACAGCGATACTGAGCCCCAGACCAAGCGATCCACCCGACATCTCCATACCCGGCGTGTAAGAGGCCATGCCCGACATCGGCAGCCTGCTTTCGTCACTGCCATAGGTTTCGAGCTCTGCTTCGGGTATGATCCCGGCCTCGATCAATGCCGCATAGAGTGCGATGGCATAATGCCCATTCGAAAGCAGGAACCGATCTCGTCCCTCCCAGGACGGATCTTCGGGACGAAAGCGCATCGCGTGAAAATAGGCGGCGGCCAGAATGTCGGCGATGTCCAGCGCCTGAGCAATGTAACCCTGGCCCTGCACTTCGCCCATGCGTAGCGCGTTGCGGCGGATGCGATAGGCGCGCTCAGCAAGTCCTGGTGCGTTGACGAGCGTCTTTGTTTCCATGACTGTCTTCCTGATTAGCCGCGTCAATGGATGCGAATGCCGCCGCCGTTGACGGCGAAAAATCGCGGCGGTGCCCAGCTCAAGGATGGCGAACGGCGTCCCGCGTTTCGCGAACAGCTACGCCACACCTCGGCCGATCCCGCGCACCCGCCCCTTCCGGGCTAGCCGCGCCGTTGTCGGCAAGCAGCACCAATTCCTCCCTGCCAGTCGTCAGGAGCGATCTATCATTGCGCTCCTTTCGCTGACAAACGAGAAATTTCTACCCAATGGCGAATTTGATTCACCTATCCGAAATCACCCAGGCTCTAACTTTCGGAATTGAGAGAAATCAAACCAGCAAGGACGTTTTCAGCTGAAGTGGTGTACGCTTCGGCGCTGGAGCAACCAATGGCAAAGCTCGCTGTCAAGTTTTTAATCACGGCCTTCGTGCTTCGCCACCAGCGCCGCCGTACGAACCGGTATCGCGCCATTGCGATCTTCAGCACGCTGATCACGATCGGTCTGATTGTGCTCTACATCTCACAGCGTGACATGATCCGCTAGCATTCAAAAGAAGAGGACAGGCTGGGACAACTAGCAACGCCATCACTCAGGCGGAGCCTCATGAGCCGGTTCGTCATCTGCGATGGCACGCCAGGCCGCGCCTTCGAGATCGTCGTACTGTCCGCTTTTGAGCGACCAGAGAAACCCGAGCAGGCCGACAAGCCCGAGGCCAAGCGCCAAAGGCACGAGAATGATAAGTACTTCCATCATGATCTCCCGTGCGCGACGCGACGCGCCCGAAGCGCATTCAACATGACCAACAGCGAAGAGCCAGACATCGCCGCCGCCGCAATCAGAGGCGTTACGACACCGCTGATGGCGATCGGGACCGCCAGCAGATTGTACCCAACCGCAAGCCAGAAGTTCTGCCGCATCAGATGGAGCGCCTTGCGCGAGAAATCGATGCGCCGCGACCACCGGCGCGAGCGGCTTACCGAGGAACACCAAATCGGCCGCGGCTTGGCTGAGATGCGCAGCACTTATCGGTGACATCGAGACATGCGCCGCGGCCAGCGAAGGCGCGTCATTCAACCCGTCGCCGACCATCATCACCTTAAGGCCTCTGGCGCTTCAGATCTTCGATCCGCGCGATCTTGTCGGCCGGCGTGACGCCGGCCCGCCACTCGTCTGATCCCAAGCGCTCGCGCCGCGGCCCGGACCGCCGGCTCCCGATCGCCTGAGAGGATCTCAACCGCGATGCCACGCGCTTGCAGCGCGGAAACCACGGCCTGCGCGTCGGGGCGCACGCGCTGCCGGACGGCGAACACATAACACGCTTCGCCTCGTCTGAAGGCCACGGCCGTTACTTCCGGATCGAGACTCACAATCTCGTTGGCCAACTCATTTGCTTCGCAGAACGACGGCCTGCCCAGCCTTATCTCTTCCCCGTCGACGAAGCCGCGAACGCCCTGCCCCGGCTCCTCAACGATTCCGGGAAGCGGCGATTTGGCGTTCGAGGCGCGCGCCACCGCGGCAGCGACCGGATGATGGCTGGCAAGCGCCAGCCGTCCCGCGAGATCGAACACGTCTTGGGGGATACTGGCTGAATTCACGACATCGAGTTCTGGTAGTGTCAGCGTACCGGTCTTGTCGAAGATGATATGATTAACCTCGGCCAGCCGCTCGATGGAATCGCCCGAATTCAGCAAAACTCCGGCCCGGAACATCGCACCGGACGCTACGGTCTGCACGGTGGGAATCGCGAGGCCAAGCGCGCATGGGCAGGTGATGATCAGAACGGCAATCCCGGTCACGATGGCGTCGTGCCAGCTCGCGCCCATCAGGACCCAGCCGAATATCGTCAGCAACGCGGTCGCATGCACCACCGGCGCATAGAGCCTGGATGCCCTGTCTGCGAGGCGCACATAGCGGGAACGCGCCTGCAGCGCATTGTCGAGCAATCGGGTGATTTCCGCCAGCAGCGTGCCTTCGGACGCCGCGGATACCCGAACGCGCAGCGATCCAGAGATGTTGAGCGAGCCGGCATAGACAGCGGTGCCATGCTCCGCCGTCGCGTACAGGGTTTCCCCCGTGATCAGGCTTTGGTCGATCTCGGATCGTCCTTCGATAACCGTGCCATCGACCGCGCAACGCTCGCCCGGCCGCAGCAGAACGATATCGCCGGGCCGGATGGCGGCAACCGGTACTTCGCGAAATCTCGTCGGCCCCGACGAACTTGGTCGCGGTCTCGGCCTTCAGCGCCGCCAGATTTCCCGCAAACGCCCGCGTTCTCCGACGCATGCTTTGGTCGAGATAGCGCCCCACCAGCAGGAATGTCAGCAGCATGATCGCGGCATCGAAATAGGTATGCTCGGCGTGGTGCAAAGTCTCGACGACCGACATCGCCAGCGCAAGGATGACGCCGATGCTGATCGGAACGTCCATATTGACGTTACGCGTGCGCAACGCCCGGAACGCCGAGCGGAAGAATGGCTGGCCCGCATAGGCCGCGGCCGGCAGCGCGATCAGCGCCGACAGCCAGTGGAAAGAAGTCCCGCTGCTCCGGGATCATGTCGCCTGCATTGCCGGACCAGACCGGGATCGAAAGCATCATCACATTCATGGTGGCGAAGGCCGCGACGCCAAGACAACGCAACAGAAAGCGCGAGTTGTCCGCTTCCGCGGCCTCGGCACGGGCGGTTTCGAACGGATAGGCCTTGTAGCCGAGTTCGGCGAGCCGATCGATGAAGCCGGCGGGGTCGAGCGCGCCCTGCTTCCATTCCAGCGCTACGCGACGGTCGGTCAGGTTGACGCGCGCGAGCGTGACATCGGGTATCGCCGAAAGCCCGCGCTCGATCTTCGACATGCATCCGGCGCAATTGACGCCCTCGACCGCAAGATCGATGTGCTGAGAGGCCCGAGCCCAAATCCTTCACATAATGCGAAAAGTCGCGTGTCGCCTGCATGATGATGGTCTTCCTAGTTCAACAGCACGCGATTTTTCGACAGGAACATCCGCTGTCCGGCGGCGTCGCCTTCGAGCACCAGATCCCATTGTCCGGGCCGCGATCAGCGGCGCACTCCCGCGATAGATGCCGCGCGCCACTTCCGCGAGCGCAACCGGCCGATCGGCCCGCCTGTCGGTAGGCCGTTCGAAGCGGCCCTGAAACTTCAAGCCCGACATCGGCAGCACCGCTGTTGTCGCGCGCCTCGACCTGCAGCGTCGCGCCGCCATCCGGGCCGCGCTGAATATGCGCGTCGACCTTCCAGTTTCGCGCGTTCTGATCGCGGGCGGCCGCGATCTCCTTCTCGTAGCCGAGGCTCGCGCTGTAGGCGCTGTCGACTTCGGTGCCCGGCAAGGTCTGGATCGCGAGCTTCATCATCAGGAAGTTCACGCCGAACACGACGCCAAAAAACGCGATCAGCATCAAAAGCACCGTGCCGCCCGGTCAACGGCTTCGGTGAAGCAATCGGCCTGTTCATACCAAGCTCCTCTTGGAATTCTCATGGAGAGACGAAATTGTCGGTCGCCGACGCGACCTCGCCTAGTCCGATGTCGGTTATCGCGGAATTTCACCGGGATCGATTTCTCGGGATTGTCCTCGGAGGGTGCCGTGACGAGAACCCTCAATTCGGTGGTGGTGATCCCGGCCGAGGATGATCATGGGCCGGTCCGGCGTAACGGAATCGGTGCCGACGACGTGGACGGTCGCGTTGTGGCGGACCATCGATATCGATCGCCACGACGCGGTCGAAGCCCCGCTTGTTCAGAAGGCGAACCGTATAGGCGTTGCGAATCGAGCCGTCGCTCAGTCTCACCGCGACCGGATTGCGGTCATGCAGCACATTGACGTCGAGCAGCGACCGCGTCAGCAGCGCATACAGCATGATCGCGCCGACACCGGCGATCATGGCGGAATAGACGATGGTGCGCGGCCGCACGAAGCGATAGATCGGCGGTTTGCCGGCCTGACGCCGCTGAATGTTGATGTCGTTGTCATATCCGATCAGGCGGGTTTCCCGGCCGATCTTCTTCATCACGGTATCGCAGGCATCGATGCACAGGCCGCACTGGATGCAGTCGAGTTGCGCGCCGTCGCGGATATCGATGCCGGTTGGACAGACCGCGACGCATTGATAGCAATCGATGCAATCGCCGGCGGTTTC
This sequence comes from uncultured Pseudomonadota bacterium, assembly GCA_963729395.1. Classification (GTDB taxonomy): domain Bacteria; phylum Pseudomonadota; class Alphaproteobacteria; order Rhizobiales; family Xanthobacteraceae; genus Bradyrhizobium. The sequence continues at coordinate 317,738 of CAVSOS010000010.1, forward strand.
GCCAAGCGCGCGCAATTCGTTCGCCTTCTTCAGCGAAGTGCGCTTTTCGCCGCGGTCGTATTTGTAGGTGACGTTGAGCGCCCATTCGTCGGTAAGCGCCGCCTGGATACGCGGCCACGGACACATGTAGACGCAGACCTGCTCGCGCATGAAGCCGGCGAGCACATAGGTCGTCGCCGTCAATATGCGCGATCCAGATATAGGCGAGCATCGGCGCCTGGAAGGTCACAAGCTGCTTCACCAGCGTCGGTGCGTCGTTGAAGTAGAGAACCCAGGCGCCGCCGGTCCACCACGCGATCAACAGCCAGATCGAATGCTTCAGCGCGATCTCCGCGAAACGCTGCAGCTTCATGCGTGCCGCGCGCCGCGTCCTTTCTGCATGCGCTCGCGGCGGTCACCTTCGACCATGCGCTCGACGGCATAGAACAGATCCGTCCACACCGTTTGCGGGCAGAGATAGCCGCACCAGATGCGGCCGCCGACCGAATTCATCAGGAACAGCGTGATGGCGGCGACGATCAGCAGGCCGGTAAAGTAGTAGACCTCCTGCGGCCACAGCTCGATGAAGAAGAAATAGAAGCGGCTGTTGGGGAGATCGACCAGGACCGCCTGGCTTGGCGCTCCCGAGGCCGCGATTCCAGCGCACGAACGGCAGCAGGTAATAGACGCCGAGGCAGAACGGCCATCAGGCCCCATTTGATGCGGCGGAATGTTCCGGAGACGCTCTGCGGATAGACCTTCTTCTGGGCCGACATAAAGCGGCCCGTCGATCTAGTTCCAGGTCAGTTGGGAGTACGGGCTTGTTCATCGGCAGGCAGTCAGTCTCGCATCATTGATTAAGCCTAGACTCAACTTCCGACGCGCAGTTGATCCAGCTCAAACTGAAGTCGCAGATTCGGGCTGGTTCCGTCTCGCAGGCACCTATTTCCCGCCGCCGAGCGAGTGGACATAGACCGCCATCGCCTTGATGGTGGAGGGATCGAGACGCCCCACCCATGCCGGCATCACGCCAGACCGGCCGTTGGTGATGGTCTCGATGATCGTCGCCTCGTCGCGATCCATAGAGCCAGATCTTGTCGGTCAGGTTGGGCGCGCCGAGTTCCTGATTACCCTTGCCCTGCATCGCCGTGACAGGCCACGCAGTTCTCCGCGAAGATCTTTGCGCCCGGCCGCTGCATCATAGCCCTGCCGGGTCGGCAGGCCCGACAGCGATCGGACATAATTGGCGACCGTAACGATCTGGTCCGGCTTCAGGATTCCCTCCTTGCCGAAGGCAAGCATTGCGCCTTCGTGGGTCTTCGGGTGCCCCGAGCGTACCCCGAACTGGATCGTCTGCATGATCTGATCGAGCGTGCCGCCCCACAGCCAGTCGTCATCGTTCAGGTTGGGATAACCCTTGGCGCCGGCGGCGCCGCTGCCGTGGCACGGCGCGCAATTGTCACCGAACACGGTTTTGCCTCGCGCGCGCGCCAGCGCGAGCAACGCGGGATCCTTCTCGATATCGGCAAGCGAAGCCGCGCCGAGCGCACCATTTTATCACCGCGGATTTTCTCGAGGTTCGCCAGTTCCACGGCAACGTCCGCGCGGGAAGAATAATGCAGCACGCCGGACGTGTAGCCCGAAACCAGCGGCCAGGCCGGATACACGATCCAGTATCCGAACCGCCCAGACGATGCAGGCGTAGAAGGTAAGAACCCACCAGCGCGGCAGCGGCGTATTCAACTCCTTGATGCCGTCCCACTCATGGCCGGTCGTCGTCATTGCCGGAGACTTGGTCGAATTCGCTGTGATCAGTCATGATCTAGTCACTCCTCCCGCAACGGCATTCTCGACGCCTCGTCGAAAGCTCGCCTGGTTGCGAGGCCAAAGCGCATAAGTCACGATTGCGAGGAATATTCCGACGAAGATCGGGGTCCAGAACGTCGTGACGAAATCCGACGTGAAATTCTGAACCGTTAGGATTGCTCTCATCGTCCTGTCCTCAGCGAAGATTGGCTTTTTCATTGTAGAGCTTGAAATCGACCAGCGTGCCGAGCATCTGCAAATAGGCGATCAGCGCGTCCATTTCGGTGGGCACACCCGGCCTTGCCGTCAAAATTGCGCACGACGGCTTTCGGATAGCGCTTTGTAAACGCATCCGACCCCGGCATTGTCCGGATCGGCCTGCGCCTTCAGATCGGCAACGGCGTTGGCAATCTGATCGTCCGTATACGGCACGCCGACGGCGCGGCTGGTTCGCAGATGATCGGCGATGGTCGCGGCGTCAACCTCGGTTTGGGCCAGGAACGAATAGCCCGGCATCACCGACTGCGGAACGATCGCGCGCGGATTGGTCAGATGCGTGACATGCCAGTCGTCCGAATATTTGGCGCCGACGCGCGCAAGATCGGGCCCGGTTCGCTTCGATCCCCACTGGAACGGGTGATCGTACATGCTTTCGGCGGCAAGCGAGAAGTGACCATAACGCTCCACCTCGTCGCGCAAGCGGCCGGATCATCTGCGAGTGGCACAGATAGCACCCCTCGCGGACGTAGATGTTGCGTCCGGTCAGTTCCAGCGGCGTATACGGCCTGACGCCATCGACCACCTCGATCGTGCTCTTCAGATAGAACAGCGGGGTGATTTCGACAAGACCGCCGATCGCGATGACGGCGAGAATTCCGACGACCAGGACGATCGAGTTCTTTTCAAAGATTTGATGCCGGGTCCAGAATGACATTTTATTGCTCCTCATTCCGCCGGTTGAAGGGCGAGAGGCGGACTGAGATCGGCGCGCTTCTCCGCCTCACCGGCGCGCACCGTCATCCAGAGATTATAGGCCATGATCAGTGCGCCGATCAGGAACAGCGCTCCACCCGCCGCGCGGATGACGTAGAACGGATGCATCGCTTCCACGATCTCGATGAAGGAATATTCGAGGAAGCCAAGCGAGGTGTAGGCGCGCCACATCAGGCCCTGCAGAATCCCGGACACCCACATCGCCGAGATGTAGAGAACGATGCCGATGGTCGCGATCCAGAAATGCCAGTTCACGAGCTTCAGACTGTAAAGACCCTTGCGATTCCATAACCAGGGCACGAGGCAGTACAGCGCGCCGAATGAGACAAAGCCGACCCATCCCAACGCGCCCGAATGAACATGACCGATGGTCCAGTCGGTGTAGTGGCTCAGCGAGTTGACGACCTTGATCGACATCATCGGACCTTCGAATGTCGACATGCCGTAGAACGCGACCGATACCACAAGCATTCGAAGAACCGGATCGGTTCGCAGCTTGTCCCAGGCGCCGGACAGGGTCATCAAGCCGTTGATCATGCCGCCCCACGACGGCATCCACAGCATGATGGAGAATGTCATGCCCAGCGTCTGCGCCCAGTCGGGCAGCGCCGTATAATGCAGATGATGCGGCCCGGCCCAGATGTAGAGGAAGATGAGCGCCCAGAAATGGACGATCGACAGTCGGTAGGAATAGATCGGCCGCTCGGCGCGCTTCGGGATGAAGTAGTACATGATGGCAAGGAAGCCGGCGGTCAGGAAGAACCCGACCGCATTGTGCCCGTACCACCACTGAAACATCGCATCCTGAACGCCGCCCCAAGGCGATGTACGACTTCGATCCGAACACCGATACCGGCAGTGCAGGATTATTTCCGAGGTGAAGGACCGCAATCGTGACGATGAAGGCGAGATAGAACCAGTTCGCGACATAGATATGCGGCTCCTTGCGCTTGATCAGCGTCACCAGGAACACCAGCAGATAGGTGACCCAGACAATCGTCAGCCACAGATCGGCGTACCATTCGGGCTCGGCATATTCCTTCGATTGGGTAACCCCCAGCAGATAGCCGGTGCCCGCAATCAAGATGAAGAAATTGTAGCCGAGCACGACGAACCACGGCGCGAGATCACCGGCCAGCCGAACCCGGGATGTCTTTTGAACGACATAGAATGACGTCGCGATCAGCACATTGCCGCCAAAGGCGAATATCACGGCCGACGTGTGCAGCGGCCGCAGCCGGCCAAAACTGGTCCATGGCAGGTCGAAATTGAGCGCCGGCCAGGCAAGCTGCCAGGCAATCAACAGCCCGACGGTAAAGCCGGCGATTCCCCAGAATACCGCATATCGCCGCAGCGAACTTGATCGGGCCCAGATTGTAGTTGGGCCTGCCGTTGATCTCCTGCGGCGGCAGCGACGCCGGACGATCGAAATATCGATTAAGGATGAAAAATACCGCCGCGAGACTTGCGGCCGCGCCCAGAGTGGCATGAAAGGCAAATGGCGCATCGACCGCTTTGGCGGCGGCGAACATGCAGAGAAAAGCGGTCACGCTGAAAAAGGCGAATAAACCTGCCTCGCCGTGCGTCATCGATTTCGTCGATTGAGATTGGTTCATGGTTGATTCTCTTCGCAGCAATGCTGGCTCCATCAACCCTAATTTCCCGGCGGACGATTTGATCGAGATCAAACCTGACGAGTTTGCCGCCAAACGCAGCCGGTTTGTCGATTGCCTCCTTTGATGAAGATCAAGATGAAGATCGGGATCGGTCGCATAATTATATAAAGAAGGAGATGGCAGATGCGCTTCTATTTCGACACACGTGACAGGCTTGCGATCCGTGACGAAGTCGGCCGCGACCTCGAATCGGTTTCGGAGGCCGTTACGTATGCAAAATACCTCGCCGCCGACCTACGTTGCCTGGAATCCGATAGCAGGCCTCAACTATCTATCCGGGTACTCTGTGAAGACAGCAGGCAGGTCCACGAGGAAGCCGTATTCACCTAGATTCCATTGCTCACCCCAACGCTCATTCTCTGGCGTGCGGTGAGCGTTGTTCGCTATCCAGGCTTTATCGAGCCGCATCGAGATCTCTGCTAAATCCATACTTGCAGCTCATGCGAGCCCGTACGCCGGCGTACGTTTTCTAACAGATTTCACAACTGCGTTTCGCCTGAAAGCAAGCCCGCCTTCAGCAATTCAGCCAATTAGCAACATGAACTCGGGAAATGCTTTAAGTCGATTCGCACGGTCATACGCGCGATAAAGCCGAAGATTTTTCGGGGCGCCGCGGCCCTGAATATCGACCTGGCGATCAATAACGTCAAACAGGTTTTGCTCTTTGATATCCATTTTCCAGACCGAAACCGGTTCATGGGGACTAGAGCCTGTTTAGTCAACTAATCAGTCTTTTGATCGCGCGCTCGGCGCGCCGGACGGGATTGAAAGTCACCCCAGGCAAGTACGCCCGCAAACACCAGGAACATCAATGTCACCGCGGCACTCACCAGCATCGAATCAATTGGCATCACGACCTCCGTTAAATCGGAGGCATTATCGCCGATGAAGGATCGCGGTCGTTGATACGGATCAAATTTCCGGAGCGGATTTAGGACTTGCGCCCAACCGTCTAGGCGGCAGCCAGAGCCTCGACACGTTCCGAGGCCACCAAGCGGACGCCTCCCGGCATGATTTCGATCAATCCGTCGCGTTCGAGCTTGCTAAAGGTGCGGCTGACCGTTTCAATGGTAAGGCCCAGGAAATCCGCGATATCCTGACGACCCATTGGCAGGGGTACCGTTTTTGTCGCGGCGCCAAGTCTGGCTAATCGATCGCGCCAGGCGAGTACGAAACTCGCCACTTTCTCCTCAGCCGAGCGGCGTCCGAGCAGAACCATATGGTCCTGAGCGTAGCTCAACTCTCGAACCATCAATTCATTCATACGGCGAAGAAGGTGCGGCTTATCTTCGATAAACAGCGCGAAGGAAGCTCGGGGAAAGCGACATACGACAACTGGCCCGATCGCGTCGGCAGAGAAGCTGTGATGTGTGGAAGTTGCCAGCCCCAGGAAGTCACCGGGCAGAGCAAATCCAACGATCTGCCGGCGGCCATCGGGCAACAACTTGTAGAGCCGCATAACGCCCTCAAGCAAATTGAAAAACGATGTCGTCAACTCCTCCTGGGCAAACGCCATGTCGCGCGGCAGGAAATGAACGCGGCGACCCAGATGGTCGAGTTCCCGCAATTCGGCCTGATCGAGTGCCGCGCAAAAGCTGAACGGACGCACCGCGCAATCAGAACAGAACAATTGATTTGCCTCATTTATAGTCCAGGCAGTCCTCATGCGACACTCCAGACCACATCGCATTGGTCGATAGGTGGATGCATTCTAATCGATCTGAGGCTTGCCTCTTGATTCAGATCAATGACCAAGCGACGTCGTAGTATCTGTAGGCGCCAACTCGATTTTAGGAATTAGTCCACAATGCTCCGATCAGGTCTGCGCCAAACCCTCGTTACGCTGATGTTGACGACGCCGGCATTGGCCGTGTCGCCTGCCGAACAGCGCGGCAAGACATTCGCGCTGAATAATTGTGCCCGCTGCCATTCCATCGATCGAGTAACTGAAAGTCCGCTCAAGATCGCGCCACCGTTCCGAAGCCTGCATCTACGCTATCCCATTGAGAATCTCGGCGAGGCGCTGGCCGAAGGCATTTCAACCGGCCATCCGACCATGCCGGAGGCCCCACTCGACCCAGACCAGATTCACGACCTGCTGTCGTATCTGAAGACTCTCGAATAAAATTACTCCGCAGTTACGGAAGCGCCTGCGTAGTCCAGACGATCACATCCCCGGCGATTCGAGCAAATGCGGCATTGAATGCCGTAACGGCAGTCCGTGGCTCGATCTTGTCGAATTTCTCGTTCTCCTCGAACAACCGCGACGCGATGACTTTTCCGTCCTTGTCGATGATTCGCGCTGACAATCCAATTTGGGCTATCGGGCCAGAATCCACCGCAACTTGAAAACGCCTGACGTCGATCATGAGCTGGAAATCTGTCTGTCCGATATCCGCAGCGCGCAACGGCGCATGAGAGATGTCATAATTCTCGAAGCTCTCGATCAACTTCGCCTGCAGCAGCTTCGGAATCGCATCGGCCCAAAGAAATTCAGCAAATCCCGGAACATCGCTCGTTGGTGGCGAGAACAGCATCCGCTGTGTCTCGAGCATCGCCACCGCTGTCGGTTCAGGGATAGCCAGTTGGCCCTTGATGGTCTTGGCTGCGGATCCCTGATTTGGCAGAGCCTGCAAATCATAGGTAATTTTCTGCACCGGCGCGCTGGCACCCGTCATTTTCTCGATTCCGGCGACGATGCCGTCGAGCTTTCCGGTATTGCGCGCCAGCCCTTCGGAGAAAATCTGCAGATTGGCGATCGTGTTCTTCAATGGCTCCGCATTGTCGGCCAGCACCGAATCGACCCGGCGTAACGCATCACGGGCGGCCTGGGTCATACTCTGACCCGCCCCGGATTCGGCAATCAGCGTCGGCACCTCGCCGGAATTCCCCAACAATGTACCGCCTTCCAGCGCGATCACCGGAACGCCCGTCAGGCCCTGGAATTCCAGCCCGACCTTGGTGTCGGATCGCACCGGGGTCGTCGATGCCACCGAGATCGTCGCATTGACGCGGCGCGGGCTCTCCGGCGCAAGCCCGAGATCTGTTATCTCGCCGACACGGATTCCATTGAACAGCACGGCGGCGCCGACCAGGAGCCCCGGCACCGAGCCATCGAACTGGACGTGATAGATTGCACGCGGACCGAGCCCGCCGGTATTATGCAGCCAGTACACGAAGCCGAACACGGCAGCGATGGCCGCCAGAACGAAGGCACCGACAACGACGAAAGGAGCGCGGGTTTCCATCTGTTAACTCGCTTTTGGTTGGAGCATCCGGGAGCGCTTGCCATGAAAATAGGCCCGCACCCAGGGATGCTCGGATTGAAGCAGCTCGCGCATCGGTCCGATGGCGACGATCTTGCCGTCCGCAAGTGCGGCGACACGGTCACAAACGGTATTCAGGCTGGCGAGGTCATGTGTGACCATGAACACCGTCAGCCCCAGCGTTTTCTGCAATGTCTTGATCAGGACGTCGAAATCTCCAGCCGCGATCGGGTCCAGCCCCGAGGTCGGCTCGTCGAGAAATACAATGGCAGGATCAAGCGCCAGCGCCCGCGCCAGCGCCACGCGCTTGGTCATTCCGCCAGACAATTCGGAAGGAAACTTGTCGCCGTCCTCCGGCTTCAGTCCGACCATTTCGAGCTTGGCGATGGCGATCTCGTCCATCAACGAATCCGACAGCACCAGATTTTCGCGCAAGGGAAACTGGATGTTTTGCCGCACAGTGAGCGACGAAAACAGCGCACCTTGCTGAAACAGAATGCCCCATCTGCCCGCCGCACTTTGGGCGGCCGGATTATGGCTGCCTCCGATCGCAGCGCCCATCACCTCGATCTCTCCACCACTCCGCGGAATGAGCCCGATGATGGTTCGCATCAAGACCGACTTTCCTCCGCCGGACGCGCCGACCAGGCCGAGGATTTCGCCTCTGCGCACATCCAGCGACAGATGATTGATCACGATGTGTGTGCCAAAGCCGACCACAAGGTCTTTGACCCGAATCGCAAACTGGCCAGCCAAATCTTCCATCGTCACATTCCGACCGACGCGAAGAAGACTGCAAACAAGCCGTCGAGCACGATCGCCAGAAAGATCGATTTCACTACTGAAGTTGTGGTCTGCTTGCCGAGCAACTCAGCACTTCCCTTTACCCGCAAGCCCTCGCTGCAGGCGACGATGCCGATCACCAACGCCATGAACGGCGCCTTGATCATGCCGACCTCGAAGCTGTTCACAGATACGGCGTCGTGCAGCCGCGCAATGAAGATCTCCGGCCCCATGCCGCCATAGAACCAAGCGACCAGACCGCCGCCGTAGAGCGCCGCCATCGACCCGATGAAGGTCAGGATCGGCAGCGCGCACACCAGCGCCACAATGCGGGGCAATATCAGCACCTCGACCGGATCGAGCCCCATGGTCGACAACGCGTCGATTTCCTCCCGCATTTTCATCGAGCCGAGTTCGGCTGTATAGGCGCTGCCGGAGCGGCCAGCGACCATGATGGCGACGATCAAAACGCCGAGCTCGCGCAGCACCAGAATGCCAACCATGTCGACGACATAGGAATTGGCGCCGAACTTGCGAAAATGGAAGATGCCCTGCTGCGCAATGATGGAACCGATCAGGAAAGTGATCAGAACGATAATCGGGATCGCCTGCCAGCCCACCTTGTAGAGTTGATAGAATAGAGACGTCAGCCGCAATGACCTCGGCCTGCGCAGCACACCAAGCAGGGCCGCAAAAAGCGCACCCAGCATCTGCAGGAAAACAGTCAGGTCTTCCGTCGCACCGACGGCGGAGCGACCGACATCAGCCACCTTGACCAGAACAGGATTTCGCGCCGGCGCTGGCGCGGGATTGTGACGATTGACCTGACGCACCTCCTCGATCAGACCGGCATAGTTGTCGGCGATACCGACCACATCGGCGCGATGGCCGACGGACGTCGCACGTCGCGACATTTTTTCGAGCAGCCACGCTCCGAGCGTGTCGAGCTCGCGCACCCCGGCCATGTCGATTCTCACGGTCTTCGACCGATCAAGCTCTGCCGTCACGGCGCCGGAGAGCGTCTCCAGAGTCGCAACATTGGCGGCGATCCAAGATCCGCCGGGACGCAATTCAAGGACATCACCGGATGCCGTGGCCGTTAACTGTGGGGCGGTCGCCAAGGTCTGCATTCCTCTTCAATGAATACACCCTTCTAAGCTTTGAGCACCGCACTCAATTTGACCTGCCTCAAGAAGATTTCGTGGTCGGGCAGTTGACACAAATCAATTGCTCCGCCGCGGTCTGACATAAATTACAAAACATTGGTGTGAGAGAGGCAAGACCGATGTTCAACTCAAGCGAGCTGAGAGATGAGCTGCAATCGCTAAAAGACGACGTGGCGCGCCTGTTGAACACGACGAGCGAGGGCATTTTCGACGCCTCGAAGAGCCGCGCCGATGCTCTCGCCGACCAGATCAAGGCCGCGCTGAACGATCTCAGCGAGACCCTGAGCGAACAGGAAGAGCCATGTCGAGAACATCATATCGGATCGGCCGATCACCTCGCTTGCTTCCGCTTTCGCGCTCGGCGTCGTAGTCGGCTTCATGCTGAGGAGACACTAAGGTGAATACCGAGAACGTCGTCAAACACCTGCGCGTGCTCTGGCGCACCGACAGGATCATCGCCGACATCCGGATGCGGCATCTGCTGATCGGCCTTGGGCTGAGGGCATTTGCGGCGCTGATCGCCGCATTCGGCCTGCTGATGCTGGAGCTGTCGGCCTATTTCGCGCTGGTCCAGATCTGGAGTGCCATTTCCGCCGCAGCCATTCTCGGCGCCGTCAACTTCGCGATTGCCGCCATCCTGTTCGTGATCGCCGCGAGGCCGCCGAGCGGGCGCGAACTCGAGCTCGCGACCGAAATCCACGGTTCTGTCGATCGATGCCCTGCAGCTTGAGGCGCGCGCGCTGCAGTCGCAGGTATCCGGAGTGATTCACCATCCGCTGAACGGAGTTTTGCCTCTGCTGCTTGTGCCTCTGATTACGATCGTCATTAAAAGCTTGAAAAAATCTTCAGCAAACCCTGTCGCCGCCGCGGCTACCGCGGCAGAACAGAAATAATCGGCGGCGTTGTCCGCAAGTCCATCAGCTAGAGAGGAAACCCACTATGCAAAATGCACATCCGAAGCCGATCCTGAATACCTCACTTCCAACCCAGTTCCGCCAGATTCGCATTGAACTTGCACGAGAACCTGGTCACCCCGAGGGAGACACCGGCGTCGCCTACGTCATCGTCGCGCCGCTTGACGCAAACGACCGGATCGATCCGGTACTCTGGCGCCAGCATCGCGAGGCATGCCGGATCGCGCGATTGCGGCCGGACCAACGGGACGATCACGGTCATCTCGTTCATCGCCAAGTTGGTAGCTGGGCGTTCCATTACGACGACGCCGGCGTCAATACTGCCGACGAGGTCGGCGTTCATTTTGCTGATCAACATTTTGTAACCGGCGAATATGTTTCGATCAATGAGGACGGCAAGATGCACACCTACCGCGTCGTATCGGTAGACCGCTTGTAGCCGCGGGGATCGAATGCGCATTTTCCTTAAATTACTCTTGTCATTCGCCCTGATCTTCTCGGCGGCGTATATCGCGCGCATTTTGATCGTCCCCAACGTCGGGCCGATCGGGGACGACGAGCAATCAGGTTGGCAACTTCAACTCGCCTTCCTTTTGACGTCGGCGCAAAATATCGGTCTAATTGGAATGGCTCTCGTAGTGATATTGGCGCTGTTGAATAAGTTCGGAATCTTGGTCGTACGATAGACGCCATCGAAACGATTTACGACAATCGATTTAAACCGTCTCAACTACCCCCGAATTCCAGCGTCACGTCGCAAAGGGTCAGGTCGGCCGCATCAGACCTTATGTCGAAACCAAGTTCCCGACACATATTTAGCATCACTGAATTTTCCTGAAGCACCTGACCCGATAATCGTTTCAGTCCTTCCGACTTCGCGTATTCGATGATCAACTGCATCAAGGCCCAGCCCAGCCCCCTGCCCTTGAGTTCGGATCTGAGCAGAATTGCGTATTCGCCGTTCTCATAGATCGAGTCCGAGTGAAGCCGAACCACCCCGACGAGTTCTTTGCTGCCTTCGTCGAACGCGACAAAGGCCATCGCGCGGGCATAATCGAGCTGCGTCAACCGGGCGATGAACTCGTGGGTAAATTCCCTCATTGGGCGAAAAACCGAAGCCGCAAATCCTCACTGGTGACGTGCCGAAGTAATTCATGGATCAACGGTTCATCCTCTGGGCGGATCGGGCGCACAAGGATCCGCCAGCCGTCCTTGACCTCAAGGTGTCGTTGCCATTGCGACGGATAGGGCCGCACCGCAAAGTTGGCAAGGCTTGATCCTCCGAATTTTCGTTCCACGGCACCGACAGCGACGCGCGCGTCGACCGTTAATGCACCGGCCTCATCCGCCAGCAAGGGATTAATATCAAGTTCGCGGATCTCCGGAATGTCTGCCGCCATCTGCGCCAGCTTGACCAGGACCATCGCGACCGCGTCCTCCTTGACCGCCGGCACGTCGCGATAGGCGTGCAGCAGCCGCGAGACACGGGTCCGCCCGATAAGGTCGCGGGCCAGTTGCAGATCGAGCGGCGGAAGCGCCAGCGCCCTGTCGTTGATGATCTCGACGGCGGTGCCGCCGTGGCCGAACACGATGACAGCACCAAAGGTCGGGTCGTCGGCAAGACCAAGAATCAGTTCACGCGCCTTTGGCTTCGCCACCATTGCCTGAACGACGACGCCGGAGATTTGCGCATCCGGACGCAGCGCTTTCGCCCGTGCCAGGATATCGGCCATTGCCGCACGCACGCCATCGACGTTGGTAAGATTGAGAACGACGCCACCGACATCGGATTTGTGAACAATATCGCGCGACATTATCTTGAGCACGACGGCCGAGCCTTGCGCGAACAACGCCGAGGCACAGGTGACAGCCTGTTCGACGCCGGCTGCCGCAAATGTCGGCACCATCGGGATTTGATAGGCATCGAATAGCCGAGCGATCTCAATTGGGTCTAGCCATTGTCGGTCATCGGCAAGCGCCGCCATAACGATTTTTCGGGCGGTATCGGAATCGGGAGCAAACTCGCTGGGCATGGCGGGCGGAATTTGCGCCAGCGCCGCCACTATCTCGCGATGCTGCACCAGATGCATGAAGCCACGCACCGCATCGTCTTCGGTCGGATAATTCGGGATTCCAGCGCCGCTCAGCATGTCGATTATTTTCTGATCCGCCCCGACCCAAACCGCGAGCACAGGTTTGACCGAACCGACGCACCTTCGCCGGTAGCTGCTGACGATGTCGGTTACGGTAGCTGCGATCTCATCGGCCGGAGCAATCGCGGTCCGAACGTTCATCACAAGAATCGCGTCGTTGTTGCCGTCGGCCAGCAGCACCTTGAGTGCTGCCGCATAGCGCGCAGCGTCGGCGTCGCCAACAATGTCGATGGGATTCGATCCGGACCATGTCGGCGGCAGAACCGCATCAAGCCTTTCGCGGATGGCAGGTTCGATCGCAGCGGGGATACCGCCGAGTTCGGCAAGCCGGTCGATTGCGAGAACGCCGATGCCGCCACCATTGGTCAGGATTGCCAGCCTCTTTCCCGGTGGCGCTTCGACGCGTCCCAACGTCTCGGCGCAGTCAAACAACTCGCGAAGATCCGATACCCGCAAGATTCCGGCGCGACGGAATGCCGCGTCATAGACCGCGTCCGAACCCGCCAGCGCTCCGGTATGGGTCGCAGCCGCCTTTGCGCCCTGCGCCATGCGTCCAGATTTGACCACCACGACTGGCTTGATCCTCGCCGCAGCACGCGCTGCCGACATGAACTTGCGGGCGTCCTTGATCGCTTCGACATAGAGCATGATGGCGCGCGTCTTGGCATCCAGCGCGAAGTAATCGAGCAGATCGGCGATATCCACGTCGAGCTGGTCGCCGATGGAAACGATTCCGGAAAATCCTACTTTTCGCTGGGCCGCCCAATCGACCATGCCAGCAGCAATGGCGCCCGATTGGGAAATCAGCGCCAGATTTCCCTGACTCGGCATCTGCGCGGAGAAACTCGCATTGAGGGCAACGCCAGGCATCATGATCCCGAGGCAATTCGGTCCAATCAGCCGCATTCCGAATTTGTGCGCGGCGCGCCTGGCGGCTTCCGCCGGCGATCCCGCGCCGTGGCCTAGTCCAGCCGAGATGATAACGACGCCCGCTGCGCCGAGCCGTCCCGCCTCATCGATGATATTTGCAACTGCTGCTGCCGGCGCCGTGATCACCACGAGTTCGGGCACAAAAGGCAATTGGCTCAGGCTGCCGACGGCGACAACGCCATCGATTTCGGCATAATGCGAGTTCACCAGGCCGAATTCGCCCCTGAATTTCGCCTTGCAAATGTTCCCGAGAATGGCCCGACCGACGGAACCAGGCCGCGGACTTGCCCCAACCAGTGCGACCGAACGGGGCGACAGCAGATTTTTCAGACAGTAGATGGACATCAGGTCAATCATCCAGCAGGCGCTTGTTGTTGATCTTCGATGAATTCTTAGATGAAAGACCCGTTGCTTTGATCGACGTCAAGGGCTCATCGGCTTCAAGTTTTATACATTGTTCTGCCCGTCATACGGAGAAGCAGATGCGTGCGATAGTGTTGTCCGCTCCGGGAGTCCCTCTCCGGATGGTGGAACGCGCGGACCCTGTCCCCGGTGAGGGGCAGATTCGCGTCAAGGTGAGCGCGTGTGGGGTTTGCCGGACCGATCTCCACGTGGTCGACGCGGAGCTTCCCGGGGTCAGATATCCGATCATTCCTGGTCATGAAATCGTCGGCCGCGTCGACCTTGTCGGCGGCAACGTGACGACCCATCAGGCCGGTGATCGCGTTGGAATCCCCTGGCTAGGATATACCTGCGGCGTCTGCCGGTTCTGCAAGGAGGGCATGGAAAATCTCTGCGATCATCCTCTCTTCACCGGATATACACGCGACGGCGGCTTCGCCACCCACACCATTGCCGACGCGCGCTATGCTTTCCCGCTCGGCGAAGACGGCGACGACGCTTCGATCGCGCCGCTGTTATGCGCCGGCCTGATCGGGTGGCGATCGCTGGTGATGGCGGGCAACGCCAAACTGCTCGGCATTTATGGCTTCGGCGCCGCTGGCCACATCGTCGCCCAGATCGCGCGCTGGCAGCGTCGGTCCGTCTATGCCTTTACACGACCCGGCGATGCGGCGGCGCAAGACTTTGCCCGCCGAACTCGGAGCGGTATGGGCCGGCGCGTCGGACCAGCGGCCTGAAACTCTGCTCGATGCCGCCATCATCTACGCTCCCATCGGAGAGTTGGTGCCGGCAGCACTCCGAGCGGTGCGCAAGGGCGGTAAGGTGGTATGCGCCGGAATCCACATGAGCGATATTCCGAGCTTTCCTTACAATCTTCTCTGGGAAGAAAGACAGCTGGTGTCGGTCGCCAACCTCACGCGCCAGGACGGGCTGGATTTCCTCAAGATTGCGCCTCAGGCTGGCATCCGGACCCAGACGACGGCGTTTCCGCTCCATGAGGCCAATGAGGTCCTGCAAAAACTTCGGACGGGACAAGTCCTGGGTGCTGCAGTCCTCAAACCCTAGGTTCATCGGGGCATGACAACTTCGGTACCAGCCGACACGAGCATGCAAGAGCGCGTCTTTGCCTTTCTGACAGATTCCGTTGCCCATCCTCATGTCGATCGGATCGATACGCATGCGGCGTCGGTTTTTCTCGAAGGCGACCGCGCACTGAAGATCAAACGCGCCGTCCGCTTTCCATATCTGGATTATTCGACGTTGGAGAAGCGGAAAGCGGCCTGCGATGCGGAGATTACCATCAATCGCCACTTCGCGCCACAAATCTACCGTCGCGTCGTTCCCATCACGCAAAACGACGATGGATCCCTGAGCATCGACGGAAATGGTGCGCCGGTCGAATTCGCGATCGAAATGACCCGCTTCGACGAGCGTCAGACCATCGATCATCTGGCGGAATCCGGTGAGCTGGATCGCGCCCTCGTTGACGCCATTGCCGACGCGATCGCGGCTTCGCACGCGGTCGCGCCGCTGGCGCCGGTTGGACCCTGGATCAATTCGATCCCCGCCCTCATCGAAGGTAATACCGAGGCATTCCGAACCGCGGCTTGCTTTCCCGCAGACGACATTGACGACCTCCAGGCTGCGTCTCTGTCTGCGTTTTCTCGCGTCCGCAAGTTGCTGGAGCAGCGGGGCAGACAAGGACATGTACGTCGATGCCACGGCGACCTGCACCTGGCGAACATCGTACTGATCGAGCGCAAACCCGTCCTGTTCGATGCGATCGAATTTGATCCTGACATCGCTTCGGTCGATATTCTCTACGATCTTGCGTTCCCGATGATGGATTTCCTCCACTACGGCCGACATGCCACTGCGAACGCCCTCCTCAACGGATACCTGAAGACGGCGTCCATCGAAAATCTCGATGGCCTCGCGGCGCTACCGCTGTTTATGTCGCTCCGCGCGGCTATCCGCGCCAATGTGCTGCTGGCCCGCCTGGGCCAGACGTCTCGCGACAAAGCCGAAATCATGCGATCGGCACGGACCTATTTCAAACTTGCGCAACAATTGATCCATCCTTCGGCGCCAACGCTTGTCGCCATTGGTGGGTTGTCCGGAACCGGAAAATCGGTTCTGGCGCGCATCCTTGCTCCTGTCGTCGTGCCGCAGCCGGGTGCCGTTGTGTTGCGCACCGACGTCCTGCGAAAGCAACATTTTCAGGTCAATGAAACGGATCGGCTACCGGAGAGCGCGTATCAGCCGGAGGCGACCGCTAAAATTTACGAACTGCTCGTGCAACGAGCCTTGCAAATTCTCGTCCAGGGCCATTCCGTCATTGTCGATGCGGTGTTTGCCCGGGAATCGGAGCGAGCCGCGATCCGCGATGCCGCGCGCAGCCTGAATACGAGGTTTGTCGGCCTCTTTCTTCAGACAAATCTTGCGACCAGACTAAACCGCCTCGGCCGCCGTGAGGGCGACGCGTCCGATGCCACGCCCGAGATCGCCGGACTCCAGGAAAAATACGATATCGGCGCGATCGACTGGAAGATCATCGATGCATCCGGAACATCAGAGCAAACACTGAAACGATGCCAAGCCATTTTTTCATCGTCGTGAGACGATTCAGACCGGTTAGCGCAGAGCAGCACGTCGCCAGCACCGAAATCAGCTGGTAGGTCCGCCCGTCACCTCGAACGGACACAGCGGCCGCGCCCACGGCTACATTCAGCGATGGCGTGCGACACCGCATTTCGGGTTGTGGCGCGCGGCTGTCTTTGGGAATTGACCGCAAATCAGGATGCTGCCTACAGGGGCGATCCTGAAGCACTGCATCAAATGCGCATTGCGCTAACTCACCTCCGTATCGGTTGAGACCCAGAATCTCCACGTCAGATAGGTCAGCGCGCAACAGCGCAAGTCATTGGCGAACATAATCCCCGGGGGCATCAGGCAGAGTCCCGTCGTCAGCGTGCCCCGTGCCGATGCGTGGCGGCTCACAGAGTTCGCCAGATTGCAAGGCGAGCCACCTGGTCCATTCCGGCCACCACGATCCTTCGACCTTTGGGGTCGCCTTCAGCCATTCGTCTGGACCTGTGTAGGCGACATTGGCCGCTTTCGTCCGGACCTGATAGAAATGATTCTGCTCCCCCGGCGGCGCCACGATGCCCGCATTGTGACCACCGCTGGTCAAAAGGTACGTGACGTCGGCTTCCACCTGATAATTTATCTTGTAAGTGGATTTCCAGGGCGCCACGTGATCGCGAACCGTCCCGACCACGAACATCGGCGCGTGAATATCCGACAGTGAAACCGGCTTTCCTTCGACGAGATAGCGGCCCTCGGCCAGATCATTGTGGAGGAACAGCTTGCGCAGATATTCCGTATGCATTCGGAAAGGCAGGCGCGTAGCGTCGGCGTTCCAGGCCATCAAATCGCTCGGCGGCGCCCGCTCTCCCATCAGGTAGTCCCGGGTGAGCTTGGACCAGATCAGATCGTTCGAGCGGAGCAGCTGGAATGCGCCTGCCATCTGCGTGGTGTCGAGAACGCCGCGTTCCCACATCATGTCTTCGAGAAATGCCACCTGGCTCTCGTTGATGAACAAGGTCAGCTCGCCCGCTTCTGTAAAATCCGTCTGTGCCGCGAGCAAGGTGATCGATTTCAATCTGGTGTCACCATCTCGAGCCATCGCCGCGGCGGCAATCGATAGCAACGTACCGCCCAGACAATAACCAAGCGCATGGACCTGAGGGCCAGGAACGATGTCCCCGATCACAGCCAGCGCGGCCTGTACGCCAAGCCTGCGATAGTCGTCGAATGCGATGTTGCGATCCCCTGGTCCGGGATTGCGCCAGGAAATCATGAAGACGGTAAAGCCTTGGCCCGTCAGGAACTTGACCAACGAGTTCCGCGGCGAAAGGTCGAGAATATAGTATTTCATGATCCAGGCCGGCACGACCAAGATCGGCTCCGGGTGCACCTTGTCGGTGGTTGGGTAGTACTGGATCAACTCGATGAGCTCGTTTCGGAACACCACCTTTCCACGCGACGTCGCGACAGTCTTGCCGACGACGAATTCCCCGTCGCTAGCGGGCTTACCTGACGACAGCAATTGCATCCAGTCGCTGAGCCAATTCTGCCAGCCGAATACGAAGTTCTCACCGCCGCTTCGGAACGCCTTGTCCAGTACTGTGGGATTTGTGGCGGCGAAATTGGAGGGCGCCAGCATATCGAGCATCTGCCGCACCGAGAATTCGACGATCGCCGCGTTCCGCGGCGCCACGCCGCGCAAGCCGGTTGTCGCCTGGTGCCACCATCGCTCCTCCAGCAAAAACGCCTGCGCGATCAAATTGAACGGCGCACGCTCCCACTCCGGGTCGGAAAAACGATGATCCTGCGGCTGCGGCTTGATCAAGGCCCAAGGCTGACCGGGCGACAGGCAATGACGCTCCAACTGGAAAAACTCATTCGTGCTCCGCAACGCATCCTGAGCGATCGCCAGCTGCCGTTGAGGCGCCGCGGCCAAATGCGCAGCCCAGTCGATATAAGCGAGCGACAACGCGACCGGCGATATACCGCCAGTTAGGCGAGCCACCATCGCATGAAGCGCTCGATCGAACTGATACACTTCCGCCGGCCCGCCTTGGTGGTTCTCAGACGCCGATCCGGGATGGGAGCCGGACGGGACGATAACCCGGCTATCTTCGCGATAGCTTACGACATGCGCGTGACACGGTTCTGGTGGAATCTCATCGTCTAGCAAATCCGACATCGCCTGCACGAAACCCACCTCCATCAACTTTGGCTCGATAACGGGAGAGAAACGACGATCAGGTCTGTAGCCGATTACTGAACAGGCCCGATGTAACCTCGATCATTCGCTCGCCATGCTTGAACAACCGTTCGCTGTCGCGCCGGACAAAATCGACCTGGTGCCGACCGCATTCCTGACACATCGTTTTCAGGCCTTCGACCGAATGCGCCTCCGCCATTTTCGAGGAGAATTCGCCAAACAAGTGCGTTTCGGTCACAACACGGTCAAGGATTTCCTTGCCGACGAATATCATCTCTTCAAGCATCGCTTTTTGCGCGCCAAACATGAAATTCAGAATGCACTTGTTTGTATTGTTCCATCGCGCCACAGTTTCCGCGACCGAATCTTCGATGATCGCCGCGCCAGGTTCGTAGAATTCCAGCATGATGGCCTCCAATTTTGTATTTGGATGATACGGCGGTAATCCATGACTCACATTGAGCTGCATCAAGCGGAACGGCATCAGATAGTTGACTTGGGTCAAATCGCGCCGCGCCGCCTGGGATATGTTTTTTTCCAATATTCGTTCCCACCGATAGAGGCAGCCATGCGCGCACATCAGATCATGACCCGACCCGTTATCACCGTCACACCCGATACCACGGTCGTCGAAGCCGCAAACACCATGCTGCAACGGCATGTCAGCGGACTTCCGGTGGTCGATACGACCGGCAAGCTCATCGGTATCATTTCGGAAGGCGACTTCCTTCGCCGCAGCGAAATCGGCACACAGCGCAAGCGTGGCCGATTTCTGAAATTCATTCTGGGCCCGGGCAAGGAAGCAACCGATTTCGTTCACGAGCATGGCCGCAAGATTTCTGAAATCATGACGCCGGAGCCGCTGACCGTCAGCGAAGATGCCGATCTTGAGGAGATCGTGGAACTGATGGAAAAGAACAACGTCAAGCGACTACCGGTCACGCGCGGCGACAAGCTCGTCGGAATCGTGTCACGCGCCAACCTGTTGCAGGCGGTGGCAAGCCTGGCGCGGAAAATTCCCGACCCGACCGCCGACGACGACCATATTCGCAACCGCATCATCGACGCCCTGGAGAAGAAAGACTGGTGTCCGTTCGGACTCGGCGTCATCGTGCGTGATGGCATCGTTCACTTGAGCGGCGTCATCACCGAGGAGCGGTCACGGCAAGCGGCTATCGTCGTAGCGGAGAACGTTGCCGGCGTGACGAAGGTTCACGATCACCTGTGTTGGGTCGACACAATGTCGGGGATGTACCTGAACTCTCCGGAAGACGATCATCTGCTGAAGGCGAGTTGACTGCGCGAACAGAATGCTCGTGCATGTCCACCAGCAGCGCCAGCAGAGCTAGACCTTTTCGCTGGTGCAGCGTTGCAGAGCGCGCATCACATCCTCGCGCGATATTATGCCGACCAGCTGCTGATCGCCTTCTATCACCGGCACACTCCTGATGCGGTGGTCGACCATAAGCTGAAGCACCCGCGTCAGCTTGGTTTCTTCCCGGACATAGATAAATTCCGGCGTCATGATTTCGGCGACAGTGCGTTTCATCAGATCATCATAGCGCGGTATCATATAGCTCAGAGTAAAAACAAAGCAGGCCAAAAAGTCGAACTTTGTCACCAAGCCGACGATCCGCGCTTCCTCCTCCACTGGGTAGGCATTGAAGTCGTCTTTTTCGAATAAATATCCGAGTTCCCGCAACGTGACGCTCCGCGACACGGTTTTGGCGTTCCGCGTCATGGAGTCGGCTGTCGTTTGTTCAAGAAATCTGTACAAGGCGCGAATCCATTCGATTTGATTAGTTTTGAAACATTGGCACTACACTATGCTTCCGCGAAGCTGGCTTTGATGAACGTCAATCCGGCCCGTCTCAGTGCGATAACAGTGAACAGCGGCCTGACGGATTGACGAGGCGCTTTGTTACGCCGCCGAAAACCCATTCGCGAAATCGCGAATGGCCATAGGCGCCCGCAACAACCAGGCCCGCTCCAAGCTCCGAGGCGATCCTGTCCAGCTGTGCTGTGGCGTTGCCGCATTCAGCGGGCACCCGTTCGCAGGCAACCACGCCGTGCCGCAACAGCCACGTGACAAGGTCTGCTATTCCCGACGACACTGACGCTCTTTGGGTCTCGTCTTCAACGATTTCAGCGATGATCACATCTTTGGCTTCGCGCAGGATCGGCAATGCATCAGTGACGGCTCGCCGACACTCGGGCGTGTCCTTCCAGGCGACCAAAACACCTCGCAGATCGAGCCAATCGACGCCATCGGGAACAACAAGCAGTGGCCTTCCCGTCTGCATGAGAAGATCGCTTGGATTGACCTGCATGAAGGGATCCGCGAGCACGTCGCGACCACCCCCACCCACGACAACGATATCGGCTGCGCGCGCTTGCTGGACGACGAATCTCGTCGGAAAATCTTCGGCACAACGCCATTCCACGGCCGTTGCGCGGTTCTGCATCGCCGCGCGGAACTGCGCTTCGATCTCAGCGATGCGATTTCTGAGCGCTGCATGACCCTGATCAAGCACCTCCTGGGCCTGTTCTCCGGTCGTGAAATATAGCGGCGGACTGAATTCAGCCGCGGCTACTCCAATCGCGCGGGCACCGAACCGCTTGACCAACTGACCGGCAATCTCAAGGCAGGCGTCATTCGACCGGTCCAGCGCCAGGCTGACCATCACCGTCGCATACGTCATTGTAATCTCCCGAACCCGCGAATAATCAATTTCTAGGACGTTTCCTGAGACGGAGAATGAGCCAGATCAAGGATTCGATGATTGTTGGGCCGCCCAAATCGTTGCTACTTCAGCAGTACGTAGCCCGGGGCCATCGTGTCGAAAGGTTGATTTAGATCAGATTGCTCAACCCTTAGATGAGTTAGTCGTACGCAAGATCAGGAACCCGTGATGCATATTTCGGATGCAGTTTTGCAATGTTCGCGACAATCTCTAAGGCTTGCCGCGCAATGTACGGATGAGCATGTAGCCGTCGAACTCCACCTGCTTGCTATCAAACTCTGGCTGGCCGTCGTCGAGGACGCCGAACTGATGGTGGAAGAAATTCCCATTTTTACGGGCAATGCGTCACGCAGCAAATAGCCGGCCCAGCGGTCAGATATCTCACGACCATCGACCGGCAAAGCTTGCAAAAAGGGTAGCCGGCCATTGAATGTGTTGGTATATCTTCGCCATCGGTGTTGCAACAGCACCGCAGGAGCGACGTGACCACCACCCCACATCCAGCGTCCGAAGACCCCGCTCGAGACGAGCGTTTTCCTCTGCAGGGCATCGCGGGAGCCGGCATCGGGATTTGGGATCTCGATCTTTCCACCCAAAAGTTGCTCTGGTCCGGTATCACCAGAGCGCTTTTTGGCGTTTCCCACGAACTGCCGCTTACCTATGAACTGTTCCTTTCCCTCCTTGAAACGGAAGAGCGCAAGCGTACCGAACACGCCGTAACACTTTCCGTCGAGACTGGCTGCAGTTTCGACATGCAGTACCGGGTGCGCGAATCATCGCAGTCGTACCGCTGGGTTCGCGTGCGTGGCAGCGTGGTGAAAGATGAGCAAGGTGTTCCGCTCCATCTCAGCGGAATCGTGATCGATATCGACGATCAGAAGCAGGTCGAGGAAGCGCTGCGAACTCGCGAAAGTCACCTTCAATCGATCCTGGAAACTATTCCGGACGCAATGATTGTCATCGACAGTCGTGGCATCATGCAGTTCTTCAGTAGTGCAGCAGAGCGGCAATTTGGCCATGCAGAGCGCGAAGTCATCGGCCAGAACGTCAGTATCCTGATGCCAAACCCGGATCGTTCACGCCACGACGGTTATCTGGAGCGGTATCAATCTACCGGAGAGCGGCATATTATCGGCATCGGAAGAATTGTAACTGGTCAGCGCAAAGACGGAACTACCTTTCCAATGCATCTTTCGGTTGGCGAGATGCAGACGGGTGGAGAGCGGTATTTCACCGGGTTCGTCCGGGACCTGACCGAGCAACAGCAGACCCAAGCGCGGCTTCAGGAACTTCAATCGGAGCTCGTACACGTGTCCCGCCTCAGCGCAATGGGAGAGATGGCGTCGGCGCTGGCACACGAGTTAAATCAGCCGCTTGCCGCCATAAGCAATTACATGAAGGGGTCGCGCCGGCTTCTGGCTGGCAGTCCGGATCCCAATAGATCGAAGATTGAAGGTGCCCTGGACCGTGCGGCAGAACAGGCGCTTCGCGCGGGCCAGATCATTCGGCGGCTTCGCGATTTCGTCTCGCGCGGGGAGTCGGAGAAACGCGTCGAAAGTCTTTCGAAATTGATCGAAGAGGCCGGCGCGCTTGGCCTTTCGGGTGCCCGCGAACAGGGCGTCCAGCTTCGTTTTAACCTGAATCCGGGGTACGATTTGGTTCTCGTTGATCGGGTTCAGATTCAGCAGGTTCTGGTCAATCTGTTTCGCAATGCACTCGAGGCGATGGCTCACTCGCCGCAACGTGAGCTTATTGCCTCGAATGCCAAGGTCGCCGATGACATGATCGAAGTTGCGGTATTTGATACCGGCCCCGGAATCCCGGATGACGTCATGCCCAATCTGTTTCGGACCTTCTATACGACAAAGGAAACCGGCATGGGGGTGGGGTTGTCCATAAGCCGTTCGATCATCGAAGCACATGGCGGCCGGATGTGGGCCGAAACCAATCGTTCGGGCGGCGCCACTTTTCGCTTCACGTTGCCTGCCGCATCAAGTGAGAGTGTGACGAATGGTATATAGGGGAAAGGTCTATGTCATCGATGACGATGGCGCGATGCGGGACTCGCTCGACTTCCTGCTCAGTTCTGCCGATTTCCACGTCACGCTCTTCGAAATCGGCGTCAAGTTTTCTCGACGCCCTCTTAACCATCGACTTTGGATGCGTCGTATCCGACGTGCGAATGCCCGGCATCGATGGCATTGAGCTTCTGAAACGCCTCAAGGCAGGCGGCAGCCTGTTTCCCGTCGTGATCATGACCGGTCATGGCGACGTTCCACTCGCCGTCGAGGCGATGAAGCTGGGCGCCATGGATTTTCTCGAAAAACCTTTCGAGGACGACCGTTTGATCGGAATGATCGAGACGGCACTAAGGCGGGCAGAACCAGGCGTAAAGGGTGAAGCGGTTACGCTGGAGATACAGACGCGGATAGCTAGTCTCAGCCCTCGCGAGCGTCAGGTCATGGACGGCCTCATCGCCGGACTCTCGAACAAGCTGATTGCCCGAGAATACGACATCAGCCCGCGCACGATCGAGGTTTATCGGGCCAATGTGATGACCAAAATGCAGGCGGCGAGTCTCTCGGAACTCGTCCGGCTGGCGATGCGCGGCGGCTTACTCAAAGATTGAGCCAAGTCAAGACGCCCCCACCCAAAATGCGCTTTATATAATTTATGCATCAGCTCAACCACCCAACCGAGCGCAGGGTCTCGTGATGTCCGCGTCCGCCAAACCGGTCATATACGTTGTCGACGACGATCCGGACGTCCTCGGTTCGCTTCGATTTCTTCTCGAAACGGACGGATTCAGGGTCGAGACGTTCCGAAGCGGGCCAGCCTTGCTGAAATCGGTCGCTTCAAATGACGGCTGACTGCTTTGTGATCGACTACAAAATGCCCAACATGAACGGTATCGACCTCGCAAACCGATTGCGTAGCCGCGACGTCGCCGCGCCAGTTATCCTGATTACCGGCTATCCCGACGACAATATATCGGCGAAAGCCGAAGTGGCCGGAGTGCGCCACGTCCTGTTGAAACCCCATCTCGAGGAGAGCCTTGTCGCCCGGATTCGGGGGGCCATTCAGGAAGCCGGTCCTATCGCCGACCCCAGTCCGAGTGACGGCCTCCGGTAAACTACTTAGGGACATCCCCTTAAGATATCGAGCGAAATATCCCGCCTCGACCGTCCCGGATAAACATTCGCCATCCGCTGCACAGGAGATGGCAAATGCACACCCAATCACTCACCCCATCGGTTATTGGCGCCAAGATCACCCCGACTGTCGGCCCGCATCGCAGATCAGTTCGGTCTGCTCACGGGTCATGCCGGCCTCGTTGCTAGCGAGTTCTCCTACCGAAAAGATGAGGAAATCTACGGCGAGGACGAGCCTGCAGATTATGTCTATCAGGTCATTCAAGGCGCCGTTCGGACTTACAAACTGCTTTCTGACGGACGGCGTCAGATCGGCGCATTTCACCTGCCAAGCGACGTCTTCGGACTCGAATCCGGAACCAACCACCGGCTGGCGGCGGAAGCCATCGTCGATACCACCGTGCGCCTGGTGAAACGCCGCAGTCTCGAACAGGCAGCAGGGACCGATGTCAAGGTTGCGCGAAAACTCTGGGCCATGACCGCCGGCGACCTCCGGCATGCCGAAGATCACATGTTGCTTCTCGGGTCGCAAGAGCGCCATGGAGCGCGTGGCAAATTTCCTCCTCGAGATGGATCGTCGCCTCGCCGTTACGGGCATGATGGCGCTGCCGATGTGCCGCCGGGATATCGGCGACTACCTCGGACTGACACTGGAAACCGTTTCGAGGGCGCTCTCGCAACTGCATGACGAGGGTGTGCTCGGCTTTTCCGGCGCACGGCAGATCGTGCTGCACAACCGCCAGCGCCTGCGAAACATGGATGCTTGAGCGGCGTTCGAACGCTGCCGTCGCCGTCCTACCGGGGGGGCCGTCCGGATATGCGAGGTACATAGGTTTGATCCATCGCAATGACGGATCGGTCCGACACCATCACGCTTGGTTTATGGTCAACGGAGCGGACAATGAGCAAGCGGTATCCTATCGTCGATAAAGTTGTTGATGCCTTTGGCAATTGGCGCAGGCAACGGGGGGATATCCGAGAAATACGAGAACTTGGCAGAAGAGAGTCTGCGGCAATTGCACGTGAACTAAATATTCAACTCACGGATCTCGACACGCTTGTTCGTCCGGGACCGCATGCCGCTGATGAACTGTCAGGTTTGCTGACGATTCTCGGTATCGACAGAGACTTGCTCGCCAAGGCGGAGCCGCTTGTTTTGCGCGACATGACACGCGTGTGCGCCTCGTGCCAGCAAAAGCACCGGTGTAACCAGGATCTTGCCGCGGGCACGTCCGCACAACACTATGCAGAATACTGCCTCAGCGCTTCGACGATTGACGATTTGAGGGTGAACGCAGGCTAATCAGCGAACGCAATTCGTTCGGCGGCCTGCGCTTCACGATACTCGGAACTCCGGCAGCAAATGGACCATCTGTAGGTCGTTCGCCACATCGCTCGTTTAGGAACGATGTCCTGGGAAAGAACGGGCATGAAGCGGCGCGACGTCTAAGCGCCGGAATTTTAGTTCGTGACAAGGATGATGTGCCCCGCGAGACTTCGCGAGGCACATCCGCGTCTTATGCCGCTGCCTTGATGTCGATCTTCTTGGATTGCTTCGGAGCCGGCTTCTGCACGGTCACCTTCAGAACACCCTTGGCGATTTCGGCCGTAATATCTTCCGCCTTCACCCCCGCAGGCAACTCCACCGAGCGGGCGAAGGAGCCAAAGCTGCGCTCGACAAGATGATAGTCCTTGTTTTTCTCTTCGCGCTCGCTCTTCTTCTCGCCGCGGATGGTCAAAAGATTGTCGGTGACATTCAACTCGACATCTTTCTTCTCAAGGCCCGGCAGTTCGGCTGTGATCTCGATAACTTTATCGGTCTCGGCCACGTCCATGCTCGGAACAGTCGCCGCGGTAGTAAACGACGGGAAACTGCGGGAAAAGCCGTCGAACAACCGGTCGATCTCCTGCTGAAGAAAGGTGAAGGGATTGGTCTCACGGCGCGCGACCGCGCGCTCGGTTCCCACGGGAATAAGAGACTGCTTGGTCATGAATACCTCCTGGTTGAAACGCGATAACATTTTCTATTATGCGATA
The DNA here is from genome assembly GCA_963729395.1 of uncultured Pseudomonadota bacterium. Classification (GTDB taxonomy): domain Bacteria; phylum Pseudomonadota; class Alphaproteobacteria; order Rhizobiales; family Xanthobacteraceae; genus Bradyrhizobium. The sequence goes on from CAVSOS010000010.1 coordinate 344,531, forward strand.
TACACAGCGATAGCATTGACCAGAATCAAAAAAGTCCTGCCTTACGAATCCGCATTCTGACGATCTTTCGAAGAGAACTTCAATGGAACCCAGCGTTCAGCGACGCCTCATCTGGAAGGCCGCCGCCGATCGAAAGCGGGCTACGCGTGCACAGCTCTTCCGAAACCATCCTGTTTGACTGAGCACAGCGCATGTGCGACGGCGTTCAGCAATTCAACGCGACCAATGATGCCAATCACGGACGCACCGCAAACGACCGGAAGCTGCGCCACGTGGCGCGCATCCATCAATGTCACGACATCATCAAGAGTTGCTTCGTCGTTGACAAAAACCGGGTCTGGGGTCATCGCTTCCCGGACAAGGCCTGCTCGCATTCGCCGGCGCGCGGGAGTGTCCTCTTCAATGCCGAGAATCTCTTCCAGCCAGTTTCCGGGTGGAGGGCCGATATCGAGTTCGACCCGATGCAAAAAATCACCTTCGGAAATCATTCCTACGAGCGTCCCCGTGCTGTCGATTACCGGCAGACCGCGCTGGTTGGTTTCCAGAAGCAGATGCGCGGCATCCAGCAACGGCGCGTCGGGCCTGATCGTTGCGAACGAGCGGCGCATGACATCGGATACATTCATCGCTTTGTCCTTCGAGGCTGGTTTCGGACAACGAGCTCATGCCGAAGCAGTTTGCACGATGGCTAAAAGCGCATCGCGTTTCTTGCGGATTTGGCTGGAGTCAATGCCATGGCCCGCGAGATCGAGAACGAGTTTGTTGAAGGCGGCATCTGGCGTTACGATATCGGCCTCGATCAGAGCTCGCGCATAATCCTCGGCGGCGGCGCCCGTCTCGCCGCGCTTTCCGGCGGCCCACAATCCCAGCATCCGTAGGGCCCTGGCGCGCGCCTTGAATGTGCGCTCCGCATCATGCGCGAATTTCGCCTCGAAGGCCTCTTCCCTGCGGTCAAAGCTCGTCATCTTTCGTCTCCTCGCTTAGCTCATATATTGTCCGCCATTGATCGATAGCGTCGAACCGGTGATAAAGCCTGCTTCGTCGGCTGCGAGAAATGTCACGGCGCGTGCGATGTCCCCGGGCTCGCCGAGGCGGCCCACGGGAATGAGCGGAAGAATGCTCTTTGCCATCACTTCCGGGGCGACGGCATCCAGCATCTCGGTATGGATATAACCGGGGCAAATGGCGTTCACCGTGATCCCCGAACGGGCCAATTCGAGCGCCAGTGCACGGGTGAAGCCAAGATCCCCCGCTTTGGCGGCCGAGTAGTTGGTTTGGCCGAACTGTCCCTTTTGGCCGTTGATCGAGGATATATTGATGATGCGCCCGAACTTGCGTGTCCGCATGCCTTCAATCACCGGGCGGCACATATTGAAAAGCGCGTCGAGGTCCGTGGCAATGACGGCATCCCATTGCGCCCTGGTCATCTTATGAAGGGCGCTATCTCGGACGATCCCGGCATTGTTGACCAGGATATCGATCGGCCCGATGGCGGCTTCAACCTCCCGGATACCTGCGGCGCAGGCTTCGAAATCGCCGGCGTCCCAGCGGTACACAGCGACGCCTGTTTTCGCGTGGAAGGCTTTTGCGGCGGCATCATTGCCGGCATAGGTCGCGGCCACACGATACCCATCCTTGAGGAGCGCCTCGGAGATGGCGGCACCGATGCCGCGTGTTCCGCCCGTAACCAATGCAACCCGTGCCATTTTCCCATCCTTCGGCTGCCCCATGCAGCGCGCACGGGAAACAACTCATGGCTAGTCGCTGGTAGATCACGCCGGGTTGAGATAAATCAAATCCCCCATGCACTTTTTATTTCTTAATGGGGATATAGACCGCAACAGCGGGCACGACTTTTCAGGAAATATGGAGAGCTGTCATGTTGAAAAATATCCTGGTTCACATCCCCTCCGAACGGCTGATACGTCCTATCGCTGACAGCGCGATTTCACTCGCGGTGACGCGCGCCGCGCATCTTGATGCGGTTTCGATTGGTTATGCAGCTACCAATGTGGGTCTGGCCCTTGATGGTGGCGCTGCGCTCGCCGCTGTGTTTGAGGTCGAACACGAAAATGCATTGGCACGGGCCAACGCTGCGCTCGCGGTGTTCGAATCCGAAGCCCGGAATGCCGGTATTGCCTATGGTCTCCGACCGCTTGCGGGCAATCCAGCCGAAGCTATGGCAACCGTGGCCACCTTGGCACGGCTCTACGATTTGACGGTCGCGCTGCAGCCTGAGCCCGACCGCGACACGTACGACAACACCGTACCACAGGAAATTCTTTTTCAGTCCGGCGGTCCGGTCATTTTCATTCCATACACGCAAAAAGGCCCTTTTGAACCGAAGCACATTGGCATTGCCTGGGACGGCAGCCGCCTGGCCGCGCGCGCCGTTCGGGACGCCGCACCATTTCTGGCGCGCGCGCAAAATATCACCATTATCAGCGTCAACGAGACGGAGATACCCGCGGCTAGCCTGAAGGATCATCTGGCAAGGCATGAGCTGACCGCGCGCATCGTGCGTATGAGTGCTGACCGCACGGATATCCAGCCAATGGTCCTATCCATCGCGGCCGACACCGGTCTCGATCTGATCGTCATGGGAGGCTATGGCCATTCTCGCCTGCAAGAACGCCTCGTGGGCGGCGTCACGCGCGGCATGCTTCAATCCATGACCGTGCCGACACTGATGTCGCATTGACACCGGTCCAGGACACCGCACCGCAACTATGCGGAGCGCAGATTGGACGTGCACCGCGCATTCTGCTTTGGGAGGATAGTTCCCGACATTGAACTTCCGACTTCTCACAGATCAAAGCTCTGGTTCTGCATCGGCATTTCGATGCCTGTGTCCGCAAGATGCGCCGCGAACTGTGTCATGCTGTCTTGTTCCCCGTGAACGAGGAATGTGCGTTTTGCGCCGGTCTGCCTTTGCCAGGCCAGCAATTCTGCCTGGTCGGCATGGGCGGAGAAACCGTTAATGGTGTAGATGCGTGCCCTGACCGGAACATCCTCGCCGAAAATTTTTACCTGCTTGGCCCCATCGATGATCCGTCGCGCGAGAGTACCGGTTGCTGCATAGCCAACGAACACGATGGCCGACTTGTCGCGGCCCAGATTGTGCTGCAAGTGATGGCGGACGCGACCGCCGGTACACATGCCCGATCCGGCCATGATGATGGCGCCGCCGTGAATGTCGTTCAGCGCAACGGATTCGGCGGATTCCCGCGTGAAATGCAGTCCTGGCAGATCGAACGGATCGTGCGTACCTTGAAACAGTTTCGCAGTCGCAGGCTCAAAACACTCGGGATGACGTCGGAATATCTCAGTTGCCGAAATCGCCATTGGCGAATCGAGGAACACTTGCGTCGATTCCGCGAGTTGCCCCTTGCGGATACCTTCACCCAGGAAATAGAGCAATTCTTGTGCTCGCTCGACGGCGAAGGTGGGAATGATGACGTTTCCTCCTCGTTTGAAGGTCTCGTTTATCGCTTCAAAGAGCTCCGCGATGGATGGACCCAATGGCTTATGCAGCCGGTCTCCATACGTGGTTTCCATGACAACATTCTCGGTGCGGGGCGGCGTCACGGGGCTGCGCAGCAGCTGGCGACCGGCGTTACCCAGATCGCCGGAAAACAGCACGTTGGTGGAATGACCCTGTTCCGAAAGTTGCAGAAAAATACTCGCCGAGCCAAGAATATGGCCAGCGTCGAGGAAGGTCGCGTTCACCCCCGTGGTAACTTCAAGACTTTCGGAGTAAGCAGCAGTCCGCCCGAAATAGTCGAGGCAATTCAATGCGTCGAGAGTCGAATAGAGCGGGTTCTTCGTGTCGTTGTTCGCACCTCTATGACCGGCTCTGCGCCCGCGGTGACGCGCGTCTTCCTCCAACAGATAGGCCGCATCCAGCATGACTAGTCGCGTCAACTCGCGCGAGGCAGACGTCGTAATGACCTCTCCCCGAAACCCCCGCTTGGCCAACAGAGGCAGACGCCCGCAATGATCCAGATGCGCATGGGTCAGCAACACATAGTCGATGCCGGCAGCGTCAAAGCCGAAAGGTTCGGCGTTTTCCTCATCCAACTCGCGACTACCTTGGTATAACCCGCAGTCGATCAAGATCCGCTTTCCAGCGCATTCAACCAAATGACAAGAGCCGGTGACGCTTCGATCCGCTCCGTGGAATGATATTTTCAGATTACTCTCCCTGTATTTTGCGTATTTGCGCATCCAGACTGGATTGGCACGGCCATAACGGGACCGAGATGCAGACAATAATCATGATGCCGCATGCAGCGGCTCGCCGCTCGCATCGTACCAGCGCAGGATACCGTTCCATATTTCCTGGGCGGTCTCGGCAAACCAGAACAATTCCCGATCCTCAACATCGATAACGCCTTCATCGACGAGGAAATCGATGTCGACGGCACGACGCCAATAGGCTTCGCCCACCAGGACCACGGGAATCGGCTTGATTTTTCGTGTCTGTATCAGGGTCAGAACCTCGAACAATTCGTCCAGTGTGCCATAACCGCCCGGGAATGCGACCAGCGCCTTGGCCCGCAGCAGTAAGTGAAGCTTGCGCAGAGCGAAATAATGGAAGCTGAAACAGAGTTCGGGCGTGACATAGGGGTTCGGATATTGCTCATGCGGCAGGCTGATATTCAGTCCAACGGACTTGGCTCCGGCGTCGAATGCTCCGCGATTGGCCGCCTCCATCATCCCGGGCCCGCCGCCGGTCATAATGGCCGTGTGGTGTCTGCCGGCACCATGATTTGCTGCCGCCACTATACGTCCAAATTCGCGCGCGACCTCATAGTAACGACTTTTGGCCTGAATTCGCTCGGCAACCGCCAGCTGGCGCCGAAGGTCGCTGTTGTCCTTGTCAGCTTCCAGTCGCCCGCGTAGCCCCTGCACCTTGCGAAGCGCGGCTGCGGGCTCGCAGATCCGCGTACTGCCGAAAACCACGATCGCTTGCTCGATTTCATGCTCGCGGAGCAGCAATTCAGGTTTGAGGTAATCGATCTGCAAACGCACACCGCGCAGGTCCTCTTTTGCAAGAAACTCGGTGTCGGTGTCGGCAGGTCGGTAACTCGGGCTTTTGAGGATTGCCTGCACCCGCCGCGTGGCCTCGGGATCCTCCTCGACTGCCTTTGGCAGCTGCCAGGGCAACCGTTCGCGACGATTAACGGGATGAGCGGGCGTCGGAATTTCGGGATTTTCTTTCATCGATTTTTCGATCATGCAGTCTGTCGACGATGCCATTCGTCAAGCGAAATCCGGGTCCTGATCGAGCGCGTCGTGACGCCAGCGCACAGGATCGGCGCCATCGCCACGAAATCCACATTCGCGGGCAGACGCGCCACATACGCCGCCGATCCGATGGCATATTCCGCGAAGCTACCGTCAACGCTGTAACCGCTATCGTGCTGGATCTCGCACAGTGTCTCCCAACCGATAATGCAATGTTCGCAGCAACCGCAGGCGTCGTGCAGCCAGGCGATGCCGACCGAATCACCCTCTTTTAGCGTCTTGACGCCGGCGCCTGCCGCAGCCACAATTCCGGCACCCTCATGACCCGGAATGAACGGCGGCGCGGGCTTTGCCGGCCAATCGCCATCCGCCGCATGCAGATCGGTGTGACAGACGCCGGTCGCCATGATCTTGACCAATACCTCGCCGGACCCTGGCGATGGTATCGGAACCTCTTCGATGTTCAGCGGTCTGCCGAATTGTCGAACGACCGCAGCTTTCATCAACTTGACCATCGCTAGTCCCCAATCCTTCACAGTCAAAGCTTGAATGGCGCATGAGAGCCGGCGAGGTGTTGATGCGGATCAAGCCCCGGGGATTGCCTCCTCGATCTGCGACTTGACCTGCGTCAAGTGCACGAAAGTCCGGTGGCGTATATTTTTGGACACCCGATATCCGGAGCAGATCAATGCGCGCACATCAAATCATGACCCGCAAGGTCATTTCGGTGAAGCCCGACACGCCCATTGCCGATGCCGCCAATATCATGCTTCAGCAACATATCAGCGGACTCCCGGTGGTCAATGAGACCGGCAAGCTGGTCGGCATCATCTCGGAAGGTGATTTTATCCGCCGCGCGGAAATCGGAACCCAGCGGAAACGCGGCCGGTGGCTGAAGTTTCTGGTCGGACCAGGCCGGGCTGCCACCGATTACGTGCATGAGCAAGGCCGCAAGGTCGGGGAGATCATGACCCCCGATCCTCTCACCGTGACGGAAGATGCCACGCTGGAAGCAATCGTCAAGGTGATGGAAACGAATCATGTGAAACGCCTGCCTGTATTGCGCGGAGATAAGCTGATCGGCATCGTGACGCGCGTCAACCTGCTGCAGGCGGTCGCAGACCTTGCTCGCGACGTGCCGGATCCGACCGCCGACGATGACCATATCCGCAGTCGTGTGTTCGCGGCGATCGAGAAAACCGACTGGAGTCCGGCTGGGCTCACGGTTACCGTCCGTAACGGCGTCGTGCATCTTGGCGGAGTCATCTCCGAAGAACGATCGAGGCAGGCCGCAATCGTCGCAGCCGAGAACGTCTCCGGCGTCAGGAATGTTCACGATCATCTTTGCTGGGTTGAACCCATCCCGGGCGCGTATTTTTAATCCCTAGAAAATTGAAACCAGCGATTTAATTTATCAACGGACGGACCCAAACTAATGCAGCATCATTTTCACGCGGTTGTCTGGATCGACCGCCTGCAGGCCCGGGTCTTCTATCTCGGTCTTTCCAGCCTCGATGAGATCGTCCTTCATCCCCACATGCCGACGCGGCATATTCATCACAAGGCCAATTCGATCGGCAGCGGCCATATCCATGAAAACGAGGAATTCCTCAAACAAGTGCTGGATGCCGTCAGCGATGTCGGTGAAATCCTGATCCTCGGACCGGCCGGCACCAAAGTCGAGCTCGCCAAATATATTCGCGAATGCAATCCACAAGTCGGCATCCGAATCGTCGCGGTTGAAGCCGCCGACCATCCCAGCGATCCCCAAATCGTCGCCTACGCGAAGAGGCATTTCAAGATTGGCATCGTCCGCTCGGCCACCGACCAACGGCAAATGTTACCCGATAGATGAGATCAATTTGTCTTGATCCCAGATCTTTACGTCATCCACGCACTCTTGATGCGGATCAATGTATTCGCCGCGCGAGCGCGGAAAGTAAGCTTGCAGACAAAATATCTTATGGAGGCAAGTTATGAAAGAAGCCCAGCTTCGCCAGGACATCATAGACGAATTCGAATTCGATCCCAGCTTTGACGGCGAGCACGTTGGCGTCGCCGTTGACAGGGACGTCGTAACTCTAAGCGGACACGTGACCAGTTATGCGCAGAAAGTCGCCGCGATCGCGGCTGCACGGCGCGTGAAAGGCGTCCACGCCATCGCTGAAAATATCGAAGTCCGCTATCCCTTCCAAAGCAAGACCGCGGACGATCAAATCGCCCAACGCGTATCCGACATCCTGAACTGGGACGTTCTCGTTCCATCAAACTCGGTCGATGTGCTCGTGCAGGACGGATGGATCACGCTTACCGGGGATGTCGACTGGTATTATGAACGAACCGCGGCCGAAGACGATGTGCGTAAGCTTTCGGGCGTAGTCGGCGTGACGAACAACATCAAGATCAAGCCCCGCGTCAACGCATCAGACATCAGGATCAAGATCGAGTCTGCGCTCAAGCGGCATGCGGAGGTCGAGGCAGACGCCATACGCATTACGGTGCAGAACGGCAATAAGGTCCTCCTGGAAGGAAGAGTGGACAATTGGGATGAACGCTACAAGGTCGAAACTGCGGCCTGGTCAACTCCCGGGGTCGTTTCTGTCGACGATCGCTTGACGATCGGATTTTCATAAGCAACATCGCCAAAGTCTTCCGGTGACGATTTAGGATGCGGGTTTAGCTTCGTGTAATTTCTCTGTCGACTTGTGGGTAATCCCATACGGCGGACGGGAAGCGTCCTTTGAGTTTTGCCAGGACGTTTCCCGTCAAAACAGGATCCGGCTTGATTAACGGCTCTCGGTCTCTCTTTGGTATTCAGCTCAAATGATCAAGCGCACCGATCCATGGCACACCCGCTCCACCCTCAGCAAGTGGGCGCACGTCCTGGAACGGACGGGGCTCGCCTTGACGGGGGCCGCGTGCGGATTGTTCGTTGCCGCACACGTAGGAAGGGCTGGCATCGACCTGATCGGCTCGGCTGCTGCCGTCCTGGCCATGATGCTTTACGGTGCCGCCGGCTTCTATCTCGGTATCGATCTGCCTCCCGTTCCTCCGGATCATCGAATGCACTTGCCGCTCCGGCGTGGACTCGGTTCCAGTTGGGATGCCGTGGAACTGCTCAGCGCGGCCGGTACTTTTCTCGCCGCGGTGGCGGCGGTGGTGTCGGTCTCCAGCATTATTCTGGACGAGACCGCACGCCCAAGCACTGCTTTGCTCATCAGCTTCGGCTGGGCGGCCGGCGCCACCATGCAGATTGTCGCCGGCATGATTGCGCGAATGCGGGCAAATGCTTCCGGCACATCCTAGGAAAGACCGCCACACCTGTTTGTCCCTGATTGACGGGATGGCCCAAGCGTAGAACTATTCTGGCAACCCAGCGGGATGCTCTTGCAAGAGCATTGCCGCATAACGCGAAAGCGGTCGTTTCAAAATTCGTAAACACGAGGATACAAATGTCATCAAAAGATCCCGTGAACTGGATGTTGGCTGAAGCCGTCGATTCGTTGGCCCGGGCTGAACGGTTACGTCAGCAGTTCTTCAGCTTGCGACCGTCGGCCAACTCCCGGGAAACCTGTTGGGAGCCTCCCATCGATGTCCTGGAGACCGATCGGGAAATTCTCATTCTCGTGGCCCTGCCCGGCGTCGATCCGAATCAGGTCGAGGCCGTAATCGACAGCGGTACGCTGATCATCAGCGGACGCCGGGTGCTGCCCGTCGAGTTGCGTAACGCCCGGATTTATCGGCTCGAACTCCCGCAAGGCCGGTTCGAGCGCCGTATTGTGCTGCCTACAGGGCGATATGCCGTCAGTCGCTTCGCGATGAACGGATGCGTTGCGTTGCGCCTGTCAAAGTCTACGTGAGGATGGTCATGCCGCCAATTAGCGAAGATCGCGCCGCGACCGAGGCTGCGTCTGTCCCTATTCCCGCCGACGCCCTTATTATTGTCCCGGTCCGCAATACCGTGCTGTTTCCGGGTTTGGTGGCCCCGATCACCATAGCTCGACCGAAATCGATCGCTGCCGCCCAACAAGCGTTGCGCGAGCAACGGCCGATAGGAATTCTGCTGCAGCGAAACGTCGAAGTGAACGATCCGGGTCCTGAGGACCTCAACCGGATTTGCACCGTTGCCAACATCGTACGTTACATTACCGGGCCCGACGAAACCCATTACATCATCTGCCAAGGCGTCCAGCGCGCCCGCATTCTTGACTTCCTTCCAGGCACGCCGTTCCTGGCGGCCCGGGTTCTTCATATTCCGGAGCCTACGACAAGCTCACCGGAGATAGAGGCACGATTTCTCAATTTACAACAGCAAGCCATCGAAGCGATTCAATTGCTTCCTCAGGCGCCGCCCGAACTCGTCGGGGCGTTTCAATCGGTCACCTCTCCAGCGGCCCTCGCCGACCTCGCCACCTCCTATATGGACATCAAGCCACAAGAGAAGCAGGAGATTTTGGAGACGACCGACCTGTCACTCCGGATGGAGAAGGTCTCGCACTATCTGGCCGAGCGGCTCGAAGTGCTTCGATTGACGGCCGAAATCGGCCAAAAAACCAAGGCAACATTCGACGAACGCCAACGAGAGGCGATTCTTCGCGAGCAAATGGCGACCATTCAGCGCCAATTGGGAGAAGGCGATGGAAAGGCGCAGGAAGTCGCGGAGTTGAACGAAGCTATTGCCAAGGCCCAGATGCCGCCCGAGGCAGAAAGCCAGGCGCGAAAGGAAGTGCGGCGCTACGAGCGAATGCCGGAGGCAGCCGCAGAAGCGGGCATGGTCCGGAGCTATCTCGACTGGTTGATCGAGCTGCCATGGAGTTCGCCGGCCGAGAAGGCAATCGACATTTCGGAGGCGCGTCGCATTCTCGACGAGGATCATTTCGGCCTCGAGAAGATCAAGAGCCGGATCGTCGAATATCTGGCGGTCAGAAAATTGGCGCCGCAGGGCAAAGCGCCGATCCTGTGCTTCGTTGGCCCGCCCGGTGTCGGAAAAACCTCGCTGGGGCAGTCGATCGCACGAGCGATGGGCCGGCCGTTTGTCCGTGTCAGTCTGGGTGGCGTTCACGATGAGGCAGAAATCCGTGGTCATCGACGCACCTATATCGGTGCGCTGCCAGGGAATATCATTCAGGCTATCAAGAAGGCCGGATCACGCAATTGCGTCATGATGCTCGACGAGATCGACAAGATGGGCCGGGGTATTCAGGGCGATCCCTCGGCGGCTATGCTTGAAGTCCTCGATCCAGAGCAGAATTCGACGTTTCGCGACAACTACCTTGGCGTGCCGTTTGACCTGTCGCGGATCGCGTTTATAGCCACGGCCAATATGCTGGATACGATTCCAGGACCACTGCTGGACCGCATGGAGATCATAAGCCTGCCGGGCTATTCGGAGGATGAAAAGCTTGAGATCGCGCGGCGGTATCTGGTTCGCCGCCAACTCGAGGCAAACGGCCTGAAACCGGAGCAGGCCGAGATTGACGTCGAAGCATTGAGGCTGATGATCAAGGGATATACCCGCGAGGCCGGCGTTCGTGCTCTCGAGCGGGAAATCGGCAAGGTGTTCCGTTACGCCGCGGTGCAGATCGCCGATGGCAGTTCAAATCGGGTTGTCGTTGCTGCAAAGGATCTCAATGCCGTTCTCGGCCAACCCCGTTTCGAGAACGAGATCGCGATGCGCACCAGTATTCCCGGTGTCGCAACCGGATTGGCCTGGACGCCGGTCGGAGGCGACATTCTGTTCATCGAGGCTACTCGTATTCCCGGAAAGGGAGCGTTGATCCTGACGGGTCAACTCGGCGAGGTGATGCGCGAGAGTGCACAGGCGGCGCTGACGTTGGTAAAAAGCCGCATCTCGCAGCTCGGTATCGATGCCTCGGTGTTTGAAAAAAGCGACATCCACGTCCATGTGCCCGCCGGCGCCACGCCGAAAGACGGACCGAGCGCGGGAGTTGCGATGTTTACAGCGCTGGCCTCCTTGCTCACCAACCGCACGGTCAGAAGCGACACGGCCATGACAGGCGAAATCTCACTGCGCGGTCTTGTGCTACCCGTTGGGGGCATCAAGGAGAAGGTCGTCGCTGCCGCGGCTGCCGGCCTCACCAGAGTGATGCTGCCTGCGCGAAATCGCCGGGATTTTGATGAAATCCCACAGGGTGCCCGCGACAAATTGGAGTTCATCTGGCTCGAGCGGGTTGACGATGCGATCGCTGCAGCGTTCGAAAAGAGTAAGCACGCGCCCGCGACCGCCACGTGAACCAGCGCCCTCCTCCTTACCGCGGGCTGGAGCCTCCATTCGGTGGCGCGCTACCATTCTTTATGAAACATTGATCCACCACAAAGACACCGCTTGGCGCCAAGGTTACTATAATAAGTAAGGACAATATTTCGGTGCTGAGGTGCTGACATGACAAATGAAATGATGAAAGTCCTTCTCATGTTCTTGATCATTGGGAGCCTCGAGGCGGCAATTCACATCCCGAAGTTCCGGGCATCGCGGCGATGGGCGGTCCTCAATCGGGCGCTGGCACATGTCTGGTCGGCGGCGATCCTGGTCGATCGAGCTTTGCAGCCTGCTTCCATAAAGCGAAAATCCCACAAGCATCCCCTCGGGCGCTGAGGCGGCGTCGGCGACCGTCGATAGAGGCCGGCGCTGACAGCCGCCGGCGGGCGTAAGACTTCCGCCGGAACCTTCCACGAAATCGCGCCAAAACGAGCTAAAGCAACCGACGTTTCTCCGCAACGATCCCGGGTTGATCTCGATCAAGCCATTGCGCGGCTTTTCCTTTAGCCGTTGTCCATTGAAGGACGTGAGCGATGTTTAGCCGAGATCGTTGGCATTTTTTTCGTCTGTCAGAACTGTCCGTGTTTACGAAGCCGGTACGGACGGCACTGCAAACCATGTCGAACTACGCCAGCTTCTGCACGAGCCCCGCGACCCGGACAAGCTGCCGACGTGGTAATAGGACCATTTACCTGATATTCGCGCTGTTACTCCTTCATACCTTCACGACGGCCGGCTGGGCTCAGCTACCAGCCGCCCTCGCTGAAACATCGGCGCCTCCAACGCTCGCGCCGCTTGTCAGGAAGGTACTTCCAAGCGTCGTCAGCATTACGGTTAGAATAAGAGCTCCCGTGCAGGAGCCCCTGTTTATCGATCCTGAGTCACGCCAATTTCCCGATGGCCCGTGCAGTTCTACGGATCGCGAGATCAAGGCTGCCGGCGTCGTTGTCGATGCCCAACAGGGGCTCATCGTCACGAACAGCCATGTTATCGAGCATGCCGATGATATCTCGGTTACCCTTGCCGACGGTCGGCGTCTTGAGGGTTCTCGCATTGATGCCGATCCGGACACGGACATTGCGGTGATAGGGATCGCTGCCGCCGACCTTGTGGCGCTGCCGATGGGAAATTCCGACACGCTCGAGGTCGGGGACTGATCTTATCGCCGTCGGCAATCCCTTCGGCAAAGGAACGACCGTCACCCATGGAATCGTAAGCGCATTGCATCGCTCGAGCCTCCACATCGAAGGCGACCAGGACTTTATTCAGACCGATGCATCTCTCAATCCGGGTAACTCGGGTGGTCCGCTGGTGAATTTGCGCGGAGAACTTGTTGGAATTGCCGCCGCGAGCACCAGTCCGACGGGGAGCAACGTCGGGATTGGCTTTGCGATTCCGGTCAACAAGGTACGCGAGGCCGTCGATCGCGCTGTGAAGTACGGCGAGGCGAGGCGCGCCAAGGAGCGAGGCTAAGTCGAAATACCAAATCTGTTCTTCGAATCGCGCACATAAGGGTTAAATTCCGCATCACGCTCCCAGATGGCGTAACTTATTTGGTTTATTGGAGCGCGATTGAAAGTCGATGGCATCGTGAACGTGCAATTCGAGCCCGAAATTAAGCCGAGATCGTTGCAGTTCGACGGCGTTCACCGTGACCTTCGGTTGGACGCCTGCCGGGGGCTGGCTCTTTGGTTTGTCTTCCTTGACCACGTGCCTGACAACGTCGTTAGCTGGCTGAACTCTCCGCAACTACGGGTTTAGCGACGCGACTGAGGTGTTCGTCTTCATTTCTGGCTACACCTGCATGATCGCATATCGCGACGTATTGAAGAAGCAAGGATGGCTCGCCATGAGCCTCCATGCGGTTCGTCGAAGCTGGCAAATCTACGTCGCGTTTCTATTGCTGCTGGTCGCTTGCCTCGTACTTGTTCAAAATCTCGGCAACGTGCGCTACCTCGACGAGACAAATACTGCTGTATTCTTCGAACATCCGGGTGCGGCGATTTTCCACGCCAGCCTGATGCAGTACAGGCCGGTCAACACCGACATCCTGCCGCTATTCGTGCTTCTGCATCTTACTTTTCCGGCCCTGCTATGGCTCATTACGTCCAGTACCTGGATTGCCTTGGCCACATCCGTTTTACTTTACATCTCCGTACAGATTTTTGGCGTCAACCTGCAGGCTTGGCCGCACGGCGAATGGTACTTCAATCCGCTGGCATGGCAGGTACTCTTCGTGTTCGGCATGTGGTACGCAAAGGAAAATTCTGCGAGATTGCGGGCATTAATCCGATCGCCTGCCATGCTGGCGTGCGCGATCTTGTATCTCGTATTCAGCTTGGCTGTGGCGCTAAGCTGGCAGGTGAAGGCGCTCGAAGCCTTTCTACCACAGATGTTGTCGCGGCTGATTTACCCTATCGACAAGAGCAATCTCGATCCTCTGCGACTTCTGCATTTTTTAGCACTTGCGTTGGTCGTGGCTCGGCTGACGCCACAAACTTGGCGCGGACCGTCTTCGCTGTGGACGACCGCAGCAGTTCGTTGCGGTGAAAACTCGCTGGCTATCTTTTGTTTGAGCGTCTTGCTTTCGTTCATGAGCCACGTCGTCCTGATAAACATGTCGGGCGCGTTGCTCATACAGATTATCGTCAGCATTGCAGGAATTGGTTTCATGATCGTTGCCGCAACGGTGTTAACCCGGGCCGCCAAATCGGCTGCCCGCGATCCTCAGCTATTTTGATCGCCGGCAGGCCTCACCGATTGGCCTAAACGGCCCGGCTGTGGAGTTGCTTCGAACCGTCCAGATACGCGTCGAAAGCGGCTGCCAGACTACGGACGAGAAATCGCGAGTTCTTCTGCCAAACTGAGCGAGGTTCCGTCGAGCCGGACGACGCCATCGGAAATGAGTTTGCTTAACCGGGGCGACCATTTCAGTATTGTTTCCGGCGTCGATCGGTGTCGCATGCAAATTTGGTCGAGATCGACGCCGAAATCGCACATGATGCGTTCGATGATGTCGGCGCGCAGCCGATCATCATCGGTTAGCGCATATCCCTTAATGGTCGCTAGCTTGCCGTCGGCGATCGATTCAGGATAGGTGCGGGTATTGACCTCGTTCTGAACATATCCGTGCGGTAGATGTCCGATGGCACTGGCGCCGAAGCCCAGCAGGATATTGCTGGTGTCGGTGGTGTAGCCCTGGAAGTTCCTGTGAAGCGTACCGTTCCGCAGTGATGCAACCATTGCATCGTCGGGAAGCGCGAAATGATCCAGCCCGATCTGGACATATCCGGCTTCCTTCAGCGCATTCGTCGATCGCATAGGACTGGTCGTGGCGCTCCAGGCTGTCGGGAGCCATGCCTCGTCGATCTTGCGCTGATGCTTCTTGAATGTGCGGGACGTGTGCATAGCCGAACACCGAGAAGCGGTCGGGACGGAGCTCGACGCAGCGCCGAACTGTATCGAGACAGGATGCGACTGTCTGATGCGGCAGTCCATAGATCAGATCGAAATTGACGCCGCGCGATGCCGGCGCGCCGCAGGTTTGTCATCGCCGCAGCGGTCTCGCTCGAAACTTTGTACCCGATTGATGGCGCGCTGGACGATCGGATCGAAGCTCTGCACGCCGAGGCTCGCCCGGTTGACGCCACCAAGGGCCAGCGCATCGACCATCGCGTCCGTAAGCGTGCGCGGGTCGATCTCGACCGCGATCTCGGCGGAGGGAACGCACAAAGAACGCGTGCCTGATCGCTCCGATCAGATCCGCGAATGTATCGCGGCGCCATGATCGTCGGCGTTCCGCCGCCGAAGTGGATATGGTCGACCTTGATGCGCCGACCGATCTGTCTCGATACCAGATCGATTTCGCAGCGCAGCGCCGCGGCGTATGACGGCGATCGGCTCGTCGCGCCGGGCGACCGAGGTGTGACAGCCGCAATACCAGCACATCGACCGGCAGAACGGAACGTGAAGATAGAGCGACGTCGCGGCGTGCTGCGGAATCGCCTTCAGCCATTCGGCGTAGGTGTCTGGACCGATCTCGGCCGAGAAATGCGGTGCGGTGGGATAGCTCGTATATCTCGGTAACCTTTCCTGTCCATAGCAAACCGCGAGATCTGGCCTCATTTCGTACCGTTCCCGAATGGATTGAACTGCTGTCGACCGGGGCTTCTGTCGCCTCAACCCGGCATTTATTACCCCCGACGGAAAGGACCGACTTTGCGCTCGCGCAAATCCGGCTCTGAATTTGGGCACCCAAAGGACCTCCCAGCTCGATAAACAGGCGGTTTGAGACAGATCAAGCCGTTCGCTCGGTTAAAGCGCCAAAAATTTCCAATCGGGTTGTGATCCACAGCCAAAGAAGGCATTGGTGATGCGATCTATGCACGTTCTTGATCCTAACTTGATTTCACGAGTGCGATGGATCGATTGGACCTCACGCGTGTTTCTTTGCGGTCCATTCCCGGAGGTATTAGCATGCAAGAGACGGGCGCAAACGAGAGCGAGGGAAGCACCGACGATTTCGACCTGCTTGATCGTTACTGGCGTGCCGCCAATTACCTGTCGGTTGGTCAGATATATCTGCTCGATAATCCCCTTCTGCGCCAACCCCTCCGGCCCGAACACATCAAGCCTCGTCTGCTCGGACATTGGGGGACCACGCCGGGACTGAATTTTGTCTACGCCCATCTCAACCGCGTGATCCGCGCGCGCGACCTCAACATGATCTACGTCTGCGGCCCAGGCCATGGCGGGCCGGGCATGGTCGCGAATACCTATCTTGAGGGCACCTACAGCGAAATCTATCCCGATATCGGCCGCGACGCCGATGGCCTGCACAAGCTGTTTCGCCAGTTCTCGTTTCCCGGCGGCATTCCGAGCCACGCCGCCCCCGACACGCCCGGTTCCATCAACGAGGGCGGCGAACTCGGCTATGCGCTGGTGCACGCGTATGGCGCCGCATTCGACAATCCAGATCTGATCTGTGTCTGTGTGGTCGGCGACGGCGAGGCTGAGACCGGACCATTGGCGGCTTCATGGCATTCCAACAAGTTCCTGAATCCGGCACATGACGGTGCCGTCCTGCCGATCCTGCACCTCAACGGCTACAAGATCGCCAATCCGACACTCATCGGCCGTATGAGCGACGACGAAGTACGAAATTTGTTTCTAGGCTATGGCCACGAGCCGTTATTCGTCGAAGGCGACGATCCCGCCACGATGCATGGCCTGATGGCAACGACGCTTGACAGCGCGTTGGACAAGATCCGCGCCATCCAGACATCGGCGCGGGACGGCCGCGCGACGAGCGAGCGTCCGAAATGGCCGATGATCGTGCTGCGAAGTCCCAAGGGCTGGACCGGTCCCAAGGAAGTCGATGGCTTGAAGGTCGAAGGTTTCTGGCGCGCCCATCAAGTGCCAATCGCCAACCCTCGCGGCAATCCAAACCATCTGGAACTGCTCGAGCAGTGGATGCGAAGCTATCAGCCGGAAACGCTGTTCGACGAGAATGGCCGGTTGCGCGACGAACTGCAGGCGCTTGCCCCAATCGGCAGCCGTCGCATGGGCGCCAATCCGCACGCCAATGGCGGCTTGCTGAAACGCGAACTCAAATTGCCTGACTTCAACGCCTATGCGGTGAGAGTGCCGAGCCCCGGCAGCGTCGAGGCCGAAGCAACGCGAGTCATGGGGCAATTCCTCCGCGAAGTGGTATCGCTGAACGCCGAGGCGCGAAATTTCCGTATCATGGGACCGGACGAGACGGCGTCAAACCGCCTCGATGCGGTATTCGACGTCACCGAGCGGGTCTGGATGGAACGCATCGAACCCTATGACGTCCATCTGGCCCAGCAGGGCCGCGTGACGGAAGTCTTGAGCGAGCATCTTTGCCAGGGCTGGCTCGAGGGATATCTGCTGACCGGCCGGCACGGCTTTTTCTCCTGCTACGAAGCCTTTATTCATATCGTCGACTCGATGTTCAACCAGCATGCCAAATGGTTGAAGGTTTCGCGTAGCCTTCCCTGGCGACGCCCGATCGCGTCCCTCAACTATCTTTTGACGTCGCACGTCTGGCGGCAGGACCACAACGGCTTCAGCCACCAGGATCCCGGCTTCGTCGACCTCGTGGTCAACAAGAAGGCAGATATCGTTCGCGTCTACTTTCCACCGGATGCCAACACGCTGCTCTGGATCACCGACCATTGTTTACGGACTTACGATCGCATCAACGTGATCGTTGCCGGCAAGCAGCCCTCACCGCAATGGCTGACCATGCAGCAGGCCGCTACCCATTGCGACGCCGGCATCGGGATCTGGCCCTGGGCCGGCACCGAAACCGAGGGCCTTGAACCCGATGTGGTGATGGCTTGTGCCGGAGACGTGCCGACGCTCGAAACCCTGGCCGCGGTCGATCTGCTGCGAAAGGCATTGCCCGACCTGAAGGATTCGTGTCGTCAATGTGGTCGACCTCATGACGCTGCAGCCGAAAGAGCAGCATCCGCATGGTCTCAGCGACCGCGATTTTGACGGGATGTTTACCTGCGACAAGCCGGTGATCTTCGCCTATCACGGCTATCCCTACCTGATCCATCGTCTGACCTATAACCGAACCAACCACGCCGGAATGCATGTGCGTGGCTTCGAGGAAGAAGGTACAACCACGACGCCATTCGATATGGTCGTGCTGAACGAACTCGACCGCTTTCATCTGGCGATCGAGGTGATCGAACGGGTGCCTGGTCTCGGCGTCGCTGCAGCTCACATCAAGCAGCAATTTCGTGATGCATTGATCGAGCATACACGCTATGTCCGCCAGCACGGCGAGGACATGCCGCAAATCAGGGACTGGAAGTGGCCATATGGCGAGGCAATCGCTACGCGCGGGCACTGAGGAACCGCCAATCTCGCAGTTTAATGGTCACCGACGCTGCACCAGGCACTCCCCCAGAAAATCGAATAGGTCGGCGCAGGTCACTTCGCGGGCTCAACATTGGTCGTGCTGGAGGGGTTAATGGAGCGGATAGAAAATCGGACGTTCGACGAGATCAAGCTGGGTGACACCGCCAGTCTGGTCCGGACGCTCACCTATAAGGACATTGAAGTATTTGCGATCATGTCCGGCGACGTCAACCCGGCCTACATGGACTACACCGTTGCCAAGAGCGACGTCTTCCACAAGATGGTCGCGCATGGCATGTGGGGCGCGGCATTGATCTCCACGGTACTTGGAACGCAACTGCCGGGCCCGGGAACCGTTTTCACCGATCAGTCACTGCATTTCCTTCGGCCCGTGGCCTTGGGCGATACCGTCACCGTGATAGTGAAGGTGATGGAGAAGACTGAAGAAACGCATCGCATCCTGCTTGAATGCCATGTATCAAACCAGCGTGGCGAGGAGGTCATTTCCGGCACGTCGGAAGTTATCGCCCCGACCGACAAGATCTCGCGGCCACGCGTTCTTCTTCCCGAAATCGAATTGCGGCAGAAAGGGCGGCGTTACGAAACCCTAATTGCGATGACACGAGGTCTCGCCCCGATCACGACAGCGGTTGTCCATCCGGTCGACACAACCTCTCTGCTCGGCGCCGTCGAAGCAGCTCGCGCCAAACTCATCGTGCCGATCCTGGTCGGCCCGGAAACCAAAATTCGTACCGCGGCCAACCTGGCAGGGCTCGATCTCTCGCCTTACGAAATCGTTTCAACGGAACATAGCGCGGCGGCTGCCGCACGAGCCGTCGCTATGGCTCGCGCCGGCAAAGTCGAGGCGTTGATGAAGGGCTCGCTCCACACCGACGAGCTGATGCATGCCGTCGTTGATCGCGATCTTGGCTTGCGAACTGCCAGACGCATCAGCCACGTCTTCGCGATTGACGCGCCCGGTTACCCGAGGCCGCTCTTTGTCACGGATGCCGCGATCAATATCTATCCAACGCTGGCCGATAAGCGCGATATCGTCCAGAACGCGATCGAATTGGCGCATTCCCTCGGCATCCCGGAACCAAGGGTGGCAATCCTCTCGGCGGTCGAAACGGTTACGGAGAACATTCGCTCGACGCTCGATGCTGCGGCCCTCTGCAAGATGGCCGACCGGGGGCAGATCACGGGCGGCATCCTGGACGGTCCACTCGCCTTCGACAATGCTGTCTCGGCAGAAGCAGCCAAGACGAAGGGAATCGTTTCTCCCGTCGCTGGCCGCGCCGACATCTTTGTCGTGCCGGACCTCGAAGCCGGCAACATGCTCGCAAAACAGCTTGAATATCTGGCGGACGCCGAAGTCGCCGGCATTGTGCTCGGCGCCCACGTACCGATCATTTTAACCAGCCGCTCCGACAAGACCCTTGCGCGACTGGGCTCATGCGCCATCGCGTTGCTGCTCGCGCGCCACAAGACCGGGGCAGCATCATGAGCGATATAATCCTCGTCCTGAATGCCGGCTCATCCAGCATCAAGTTCTCGCTCTTTGATGGGCATATGCGACCGGGACTCAACGGCCTGATCTGCGACGGCGAGTTCGACGGTATCGGACACCGCGTGCATTTCCTCGCAAAGGACGCCTCGGGGAAATCTCTGGTCGATCAGTATTTGACAGAAACCACCACCCATGAGGATGCACTCGCCGCGCTCCTGAGTTGGGTGGAGCGCCAATTTACGAATAACCGCTTGATCGCAGCCGGCCATCGCGTGGTCCATGGTGGATCCGCGCTTGCCGCCCCGGTCCGCATCAATTCATCGGTAATTGACGAAATGCGCCGCCTCATTCCCCTGGCACCGCTTCATCAGCCGCATAATCTGGCCGCTATCACCGCCATCTCGAAACTCTACCCCGATTTGGCGCAGGTCGCGTGTTTTGATACCGCCTTTCACCATACCCAGCCGGAAGTCGCCGCGGCTTACGCATTGCCGCGCGCAATCACAGCCCAAGGCGTCCGGCGCTATGGATTTCACGGCCTGTCCTATGAATATATTGCCGGCGTGCTTCCTGACGTGCTCGGCCCAATCGCTGCCAATGGTCGTGTCGTGGTTGCCCATCTCGGCAGCGGAGCCAGTATGTGCGCGATGCATCGGCGCCAGAGCATGGCAACGACCATGGGGTTCACCGCACTGGACGGCCTTCCCATGGGCAGCCGGTGCGGCAACCTCGACCCGGGCGTCGTTCTCTATTTGATACAGGAGAAGGGCATGGCGCCGCAGGCCTTGAGCGACCTGCTCTATCATTCGTCGGGCATGCTGGGCGTATCCGGCGTCAGCGACGACATGCGGACGCTGCTGGCCAGCGACGATCCGCTCGCCGCCAACGCCGTTGCCTTATTCGTCTACCGGATCGGGCGGGAGTTGGGCTCGCTTGCCGCCAGCCTTGGCGGGCTGGACGCGCTCGTCTTCACCGCAGGCATCGGTGAGCACGCTCCCGAAATTCGTCGTCGCGTGTGCGAACAGGCTGGCTGGCTCGGCATCGATTTAGACGGCGCGGCGAATACCGTCGGCGCTGCCAGGATCACAACGGCTGGAAGCAGAACTTCCGCCTGGGTCATTCCAACGAATGAAGATCTGATGATTGCACGGCACACCTGGCATTTGACAGAAGAAAACGGAAAATGAAATGATGCGCTTCGATTACCGCGTCATGCGCCAATACACGCTGATCACCTTCAGCCCGCAGATAGATGGAAGAGCGTTCGGAGGCCGAAACCGACCCAAAAGGCCAGCGCGGCGGCGACCATGCCAATGCAGAATGTTCCAAATCCCGATCGCCACCACTTCGTCAGAGACCAGCGGCTCTTGACAGCTCCGATCGCGAAGAAGACCACGGCGGTTGCGATAACACATGGTACGAGCCCGCCTGCCCCGAGATAGGTCACAAGCGGAACCAAGCCGCACAAAGCGAACGCAGCAAACGTGCAGAGCGCCGCCAACGCGGGAGATCTCGGGGTCGGAGCAAGACCGTATTCCTCGGTCACCATCGTCTTTGCCCAGCGCAATTCGTCCGCTGTGATCACATCGACGATTGCCTCCAGGTTGGGGCCCGAGAAGCCCTTGCCGCCGAATATCTGCCTGATTTCCTCCCGCTCGCCATCCGGAACAACGGTGATGTGCTTACGCTCGACCGCCAGCAGGCGGTCATAATGATCCCGTTCTGCCTGCGTCCCACTGTAATTGCCCGCCGCCATCGCGAATCCGTCGGCGACGAGATTCGCAAGCCCAAGCACAAGCACGACCTTTGAGGATAAATCAGCGCCGACGACACTTGCAACCACCGCAAAAGTGGTCACGACGCCATCGATCCCCCCATAGATCCAGTCACGCAGATAACTTGTACCGGGGTCTCGCGCGAGCCGGGCCTGGATCGCCTCTTTCGTGTGACTATGTTCCAGTTGAGCTTCCATCTACCGCTCCTTGCCATTGAACAGACGCCGCTGACCAAAAGGGAAATTTTACCCCCTGCTGCAATCTGGTCGCCTGAATGAGCCCCAGCCTGCCCGGTCGAGGCGAGAGCCGGATAGGCTAGCGCGAGACGCCCGATTGCCACGATGAATGCCCTGCTCGCTGCTTTGGCCGTGACCCGCACGGCGTCTATGGCTTGGCCTGCGGCGGAAATACCTGATCACTGAAAGGCGACGCCGTCGGCATCTGAATGATAATGAAGCCACGTCCGATCGACTGATGGCAGGCGTTGCATCCATCGGTGAACTCGCTGACCGCTTTCGCAAAACGTCGACTATCCTTTGCCTCGATCGCATCGGCAACCGACTGAGCGGGCTCTCCCAGCCTCGTCACGTTCGTCGCCGGAATACCCGAATAAAGCGTCGCCGCTTCCATTAGACCCGATTCGAGCTGGCGAAGTTCGTAGGCCGCGAGCTCCCAATTTCGAGCCTTGCCCGCGAACCACAATTTCATGTGCCGCTGCTGGATTGTGTTCATGATATCGCCCAGCCGGGGCACATATTGTTCAGTTGAGGGCAAATTCATCCCGGATTGCGCATTGGCAAGGGGCGTCAACCAGAACGCCATCAGCAGCAGTACGATATATCGTTTCAATTTCACCAGAAACTCCGATCATTGGGCATTGGTATCGCTTACTGGATCCGATTTGTGAAAAGCTAGTACCTGCGACCGGCAGGTGCCTTGCGCTCGATCAAGGTCGCCACCGAGAACATTTCGCGCAGGCAGCCGCGCTTGACGCTGATCAATATCACAGCGGAGTTCGTGTGAAAGATTGCGCACAATCCAGAACGAAAGCCTCCACGGAGAAAAGATATGTTAGTGCACCTTCCGATTGTTATTCTCGCTTCCTTTTCTCCCGTCAAAATGGCGGATAGCCTGCCAAAATTCGACATCATACGGGAGTGTCGGGCCGAAGGCGGCTCGCAGGCCGTCGAGAAACGATGCGCCACGGATGAAGCCGACGCGCGTGATCAACTTCAACCGCAATGGACCCAATTTGATCCCCACGATAGAGCCGTTTGTCTCGAGGCAACCAGCGCGGACGGCACTCCCAGCTATGTCGAATTGCTGACGTGCCTGGAAATGGCGCAAGAGGTCAGAAAGTCATCGCGGTAACCCGGAGAGAGAGAGAGAGAGAGAGAGAGAGACTTGCGCTCCGAAGCCGCAATCTACCAGTCTACCCGCCGTATGCCTTAAAGCTCATGGACCGTGCGGCCGCGTGCGGTGCGGCAGCTGGACTGCTTGACGGCGGATAACTTTCACGTCGTCTGCGCGACGGCCGAGCGAAAACGCAGGATCGCGAGCCCAAAGAACAAGGCCCCGATCACCGCGACCGCAAGGAATTGCGGCCACACCACGTCCAGCCCGGCACCGCGATAGAGAATAGACTGCGCGAAAGCGACGAAATGCGTCGATGGCGATATCTGCATGACTTTGGCGAGCCAGGGCGGCATGCTCTCAAGCGGCGTATTGCTGCCTGAAAGCATGTTCATGGGCAGAAAGACCAGCATGTATAACAGACCCGAGTTGCGGCATCGACCGCGCCACTGTGCCTAGAAAGAGTCCGATCGCGGTCGCGAAAAACAGGTAGATCACGACGCCGATCATGAACAGCGGTATCGATCCTGCGACAGGGAATGCCAAGCATCAGGCGCAGCACAAAATAGAGGGTAAGGCCACCGCTACCGCGATCACGAGGCCGTTCGCCCAGACCTTGGACAACGCGATCTCGAACGGCGTCAGCGGCATGACCAGGAGATGATCCATGGTTCCGTGCTCGCGCTCCCGGACCACCGCCGCGCCGGCAAGAATAATGGCCAGCATGGTGATGTTGTTGATGATCGCCATCACGCTTATAAACCAGGCAGTCGTCAGGTTCGGATTAAACGCAATTCTGACATCGAGATTTACCGGCGACAGCGGTACACCCTCGGCATGGGAGAGGAAATCCGCTATCTCGGTGGTGATGATTTGCTGCGCATAACCGGAACCAAGCCCCGCCTGCACCATCGCGGTCGCATCGACATTGATCTGAAGCCCGGGCTGGTGTCCTGCCAGGACATACCGTTCGAAGTCCGGCGGGATATCGATCACGAAGGTGAATTTTCCGCTGTTCATCGAAGGAATGATATCTCGCTCGGCGATCAGCTTCGGCCGCTGGAACAGCGGCGGAAAGAAAGCATGGGCAATTCGGCGTGAAAGCTCCGAATGGTCCTCATCGACGATGGCAATCGAGGCATTGTGAAGCTCCTGCGAATTGCTCCGTGCCTGCACGATGATGGCCAGCGAAAATGCATAGACCACCAATCCCAGCAGAACGAAATCACGCAGGAAACTGCGCAATTCCTTGACGCCGAGCCAGTAGATGTTTGCGGCCTTTCGCATCGGCAGACCTCTAGCGTTCCTGTTTGCGAAGCAGCAGGACGCTCAACGAGGGTCAGGACCGGCACAAAGACGGCGAGAGCCAGCAAGTCCCCGCTCAGGTCCGCAAACCCCAGTCCTTTGGTGAAAGTGCCGACGCTGATCGGCACGAAATAGGTCATAGGAAAGCCGCCGCCGATGATTTGAGCCCCGGTGGCCAGTGAGGAAACCGGCGTCATCATGCCGGCGAACTGCGTCGCGGGCAGAACCGTCAAAATGGCAGTGCCAAACAGCGCGGCAATCTGGGTCTTCGTGAACGCTGAAATCAGCATGCCGTAGCCGGTCATCGTCGTCACGTAGATCAGCACACCCGAGAGCAATGCTGGAAAGCTTCCCTTCAGCGGAATCTGGAAGACGAATAGCGCCAGCAGAAGCATCAAGGTAAAGTTTGCCATCGCCACCGCGACGTAAGGGAGCTGCTTGCCGAGCAGAAATTCAAGCCGGGTCACAGGCGTCACATACAGGTTGGTGATTGACCCGAGTTCCTTCTCCCGCACGATGGCAAGTGCCATCAGGATCGCCGGAAACAAGCGCGAGCAGCAACGACATGTTTGCCGGCACCATCGCATAGATGCTGTCGAAATCCTGATTGTATTTGAACCTGATTTCGATATCGGCGGGCGGAGATGCGGCAGGCACCGTCGTCTTCACGGCCGGATCAGCCAGGTACAGTTGATGCATGCCCTGCAGATAGCCGCGAATGGTTTCTGCCCGGAACGGCATCGCGCCATCGACCAACGCGCTGACCCAGACGGGACGCCCGCGCTTGATGTCGCTGCCGAAGTTGGGTGGGAT
Source organism: uncultured Pseudomonadota bacterium (assembly GCA_963729395.1). GTDB lineage: Bacteria > Pseudomonadota > Alphaproteobacteria > Rhizobiales > Xanthobacteraceae > Bradyrhizobium. The sequence goes on from CAVSOS010000010.1 coordinate 369,714, forward strand.
TTCGATCGCAGCCGAGATGTTTCCGCTCTTGAGACGATTGTCGAGCTCGGCATAGGTGTTGAGCGGCGCCTTCTCCGCGAAATAGCTCGATCCCCGAAGTTCCTCCAGATAGGCGCGGCTCTCGGGACTTTGATCGCGATCAAGCACCGCAAATGACAGATTGTTGACGTCGGTCGAAATGCCGAAGCCGAATACCAGCATCAGAAACGTCGTGCCGAACAAGCTGAATCCGAGCCGGATCGGGTCGCGCAGAAGTTCCAGAGCCTCGCGGATCGTATAGGCCAACAGGCGCTGCAAGCTGAATACGGAGCGCGTGATCGCCGGGCTCGTCGCGGATGGCCAAGTTGAGCGCATGCGATTTGGCCGGTCCTCGATCGTGGGCGCCCGCGCCCCATTGGCCGCCTCGAGATAACTGATGAAGGCATCTTCCAGCGTGGCGGCGCTGCGGGCCTGCGACCAGCTCGGCCGGCGTACCTGTCGCCAGCACGCGGCCGGAATCCATCAGCGATATCCGATCGCAGCGTTCGGCTTCGTTCATGAAGTGGGTCGAAACGAAAATCGTCACGCCCTGGTTGCGCGAAAGATCGATCAGCGCTTCCCAGAAACGATCCCGCGCCAGCGGGATCGACACCTGAGGTCGGCTCGTCCAGGATGAGGATCTCGGGCTCATGGACGATGGCGATCGCCAACGAGAGCCGCTGACGAATTCCCAATGGCAGATCCAGCGTGCGCTGATCGAGATAATCCTCAAGGCCGAAATGTCCGAACCAGCTCGGCAATGCGCAGCGCCGCCTTTTTCGCCGGCAGATGAAAAATGCGCGCATGAAGATCGAGGTTCTGCCGAACCGTGAGTTCGGTATAGAGGGAGAACGACTGCGACATGTAGCCGACGCGGTAGCGCGAACTAATGTCGTCCGGCATCGAGGGGTTTTCCGAACAGCAGTGCCTCGCCGGCGGTAGGCGGCAGCAAGCCTGTCAGCATCTTCATGGTCGTGGTCTTGCCGCAGCCGTTCGAGCCGAGAAAGCCGAAGATTTCGCCGCGTTCGATGGTGAAATTGACCCGGTCGACAGCGGTGAAATCGCCGAAACGGCAGGTCAGGTCGTGGGCAGTGATAATGGGCGCGGTGTCGAAAATCCGGCGCGGCGGTATCTGGAGTCCGTGGTGACCGCCTTGCTGCTCCGGAAGCAGTGCAATGAAAGCCTCCTCGACCGTCGTGGCGCCGGCGGTCGTCCTTGAGTTCGGCCGGAGATCCGGTCGCAAGAACCTTTCCGGCAGTTCATCGCCGCCAGCCAGTCGAAACGCTCGGCTTCCTCCATATAGGCGGTCGCCACGATGACACTCATGCCCGGCCGGCGGGCGCGTATGCGGTCGATCAATTCCCAGAACTGGCGGCGGGAGAGCGGATCGACGCCGGTGGTGGGTTCATCCAGAATAAGCAAATCGGGATCATGAATGAGCGAACAGCACAGGCCGAGTTTCTGGCGCATGCCTCCGGACAAGCTTCTTCGCCGGCCGATCTTCAAAAGGCGCCAGCCCCGTGCTGTCCAGCAGTTCGGCGATTCGCCATTTGCGCTCGTCGCGGGGCTGTCCGAACAGGCGGCCAAAGAACTCGATGTTCTCGCGGACGCTCAGGTCGGGATAGAGATTCTTTCCCAACCCCTGCGGCATGTAGGCGATCCGCGGACATACCGATGCCCTGTGCTTCGCGTCGGAGATGTCGCCGCCGAGAACCATGGCGCTGCCGGACTGGTTTTGACGCGCGCCAGCGATGATGCCGAGAAGCGTGGACTTCCCTACCCCATCGGGACCGATTAGCCCGACCATGCAATCGGCCGGTATGCTGATCGTGACGCCATCCAGTGCCGTGACCTTGCCGTATTTTTGCGTGAGGCTGTCGAGCACGGCGACGAAGTCGGCTCTGCTCGTTCATGGCGCGCCTTGCAGGTTTTTGGGCCAGGCGACATTCGGGTCGGCGCGAAGGTAGGCAACCCCGGGCAATCCGCTGCGCACCGAGGCGGCATGAACGCGCGAACGATCGGGATCGATCCGCACGCGGATTCGGAACATCAATTTTTCGCGCTCGCTCTGGGTTTCTACCGTTTTCGGCGTGAACTGCGCCTGGCTCGCAATGAAGGAAACTTTCGCTGGAATCGGCGCGTTCGGATAGGCGTCGAGCAGGATTCGGCCTTCGGTGCCGACCTTGATCTTCCCGGATTCCGGGGCCGGCAGGTAAATGTCCATGTAGACATACGAGATATCCAGCATCGTGAACACCTTGCCGCCCGCCGGAAGCACCTCGCCGATATTGGCGATTCGATATTGTATCCGGCCGTCGCGCGGCGCCACCAGATCGTTGTCGTTGATATTGACGGTTAAGAGTCCGACGTCGTGCTCGGATGCTTCGAGCGCGCGTTCGGTTTCAGAAACCCTGCTCAGTTGCGGCTCTTAGACCCGCATTTGCAGCCGTCCAGCGCCTGTTTCCGTTGATCAAACAGTTCCTTGGTCGCCCAGCCATTTTTCAGCAGGGCCTGCGTACGATCCAGCTCCTGAGCGGCTAACGTCTGCTGCGTGCGCTGCTGCTCCAGATTTGCATTGGCTTCATCGATCGCGCGTTGCGCCTGCTTGATTTGCGCCTGCGCCTTCTTGAGCGACTCCTGCAGATCCCTGGTATCCATGCGAGCGACCACTTGTCCCGCGGAGACCATATCGCCGATGTCGGCGTTGAGTTCGGCGATCCTGCCCGGAAATTTCGTGTCGATATCGATTTCGTCGGCCTCCAGCCGGCCATTGCCCCAACTTATGCCGGCGGGCAGCTGCGATTGAGAGTGCTTCCACCAATAGAAACCGGCTCCCCCTGCCGCGAAAAGAATGGCAAAAAGCCCGATCGAGAACCGCAACCGCCGCACGTTCCGGGCGCGCGCAGTGGGGACGATCGCCGGTAAATTACCTTCGACAGCCGGGCGAGGATTCTGGTTTTTGAGTGCGACATCATCATCGCCCGCCCGCATGTTCGCCGGCGGCTTTTCGTCGACGCCTTCTGTTAATTGCTGCAAGTTCTTCTCCGACAATCGGACTATTTTTAACGATCGCACCGTTCGATCGGGCAGGTATTGAGCGATATCAAACGGTTCAGAAGCTGCAGACACCAAATGGAGCGAACGGAGCCGGTATTCACCCGTTGGAACCGGTATAAGCTGCCAGTGCACGGCCCGCAAAGACCCATGGAAAATTTGACAACGGGACTTTCCAGCGCCGAGGCGCAACGCATTCGCGCCCAGGTTGGCCCGAATGCGACCCCCGATGTCGCGATTCATCCAGTGCGGCTAGTGCTGAGCAAATTCCTGGCGCCGGTCTCTGTCCTGCTTGAGATCGCCATCGTTCTCCAATTGGCGCTGGGCGAATATGTCGAGGGCGCGATCATCGGGTCGCTTCTGATATTCAACACGGCGATCGGTTTCTTTCACGAGGGCCGGGCCCAATCGACCATTGCGGCGCTGAAATCGCGGCTCGCGTTAAATGCATCGGTGATGCGCGACGGCGCTTGGACGATTTGTCCCGCGGCCGAACTGGTCCCCGGAGATGTCGTAAAACTCACGTTGGGTACGGTGGTCGCCGCCGATGTGCTGATACGCGAGGGTTCTATCCTGCTCGATCAATCCATGCTCACCGGTAAATCGCTACCGGTTGAGGCCGGACCGGGCACGGAGACCTATGCGGGCGCCCTGGTCCGGCGCGGTGAAGCTGTCGCCGAAGTACGCGCCACTGGAATGCGAACCAAATTCGGACGCACGGCGGAACTCGTTCGCACCGCCTACGTCGTCAGCACCCAGCAAAAGGCGGTGTTTCGGGTCGTGCGCAATCTTGCCGGCTTTAATGGCGCTGTCACCCTGTTGCTGATGGTCTACGCCTATGAAATCGGCATGCCGTTGTCCGAAGTCATCCCTCTGGTGCTCATATCTGTTCTCGCCTCGGTGCCGATCGCGCTGCCCGCGACATTTACGCTTGCGACCGCCATCGGAGCGCGAGCGCTGACACGAGCCGGCGTACTTCCGACCCGGCTCTCCGCGGTCGATGAAGCCGCAAGCCTGGATGTCCTGTGCATCGACAAGACCGGTACCTTGACGCGCAATGAACTTGCGGTGGCCGCCATACACGCGATGCCCGGGTTCGACGAAGACCGCGTCCTGATGCTGGCCGCCCTCGCCAGCGCCGACGGCGGTCAGGATCCTGTCGACGCCGCGGTACGGGTCGCCGCAGCCTTGCATGACAAGAATACCAGCCTTCTGAAGATTACCAGGTTCGTGCCGTTCGATCCGGCCATAAAAATGTCGGAAGCTCACGCGGTCGACCGTGATGGCAACGCGCTACACATCGTCAAAGGTGCTTTCGCGGTTGTTCACGGAATTTCGCAACCTTCTCCGGAAGCAGAATTGATCGCCAACGAGCTGGAAAAACACGGCCACCGTGTTCTCGGCGTCGCGATCGGAACCGATGGAGCCATGCGCGTCGCCGGTATCGTGGCGCTGAGCGACCCACCGCGTAGCGATTCAAAGCCCATGACCATTGTCGGCATTACCCTCGGACTCTTCGATCTCTTCTTCTGCGTCGGCCTGTTGAGCTTTGGTTTATTGGTGATGCACCTCGACATCGATACATTGCGCACCATGACGCTCGTGACACTCGCTTTTAACGGGCAGGCTGTCTTTTATGTAGTCCGGGAGCGCAGGCGTCTGTGGTCTTCGCGGCCGAGCCTGCTCGTGATCGTATCAAGCATTCTCGACATTTTGCTCATTGCCACGTTGGCTCTTGCAGGAGTTTTGATGGCACCGCTCGCGCCTTCGATCGTCGCAGGTATTCTGGCTGCCGCCATCGTGCTGGCGCTAATGATGGACCAGGTAAAAGGCCTTCTCTTTACACACTTTAGGATGGCATAGAATTGCTATCAGCAGCGTGCCCGCCAGCCAAACAAGGTCACGCACACACATCCGTATTTTCCGGATCGCCCTGGCGGTCCGGCTCGTCCCAGCCGATGCTGCTTCCGTTATTGGAGCGCTTTCAGCGAACGCCTGCCCGGACTTGATCCAGGGTGGATACCGGTTCGCGTGAAGAAAACGCGTCAAAATAAGCAAATAGCCTCCGTTCCGATTCAATCGAAACGGAAAGGCTCTAGAATCCGAAGAACTTCTCGCGCAACGCATCTTCGTATTTCGTCTTTAATTCCTTGACGACTTTGCGCATCTCATCCTCTTCGAAACCTGCATTTTCCCACAAATCAACTTCGGCTACCGAATGATTTACGGAAGCCAACGCCTCTTCCTTGCGAATGGCGGAAATCCAGCTCTCAACGGCAGCCTTGTAGGCGGCCTGCAGTTCGTCAAGGTCGGAATGCTCCCCGTCCATCCTATTCCCCTATGATAAAATTGACCGATGCGCCGCTGATATTGCATTTCCATGATAGAATGACGACAGCATCCGAAATGTGCAGATAGCGTAAATTCGTCCAGCTGACGCCTACGTCAGCTGGTCCCCAGTCGCTGAATGCGCGACCTCTCGAACCCAATCAGCTTCGGCCCGTAGCAGGCAGCGAAGCCAAGGTACGCCGCTGCCCAGGCGAACGCGGCGGCATGCAGCAGCGGTATGCTGTAGGCTGGTTCGATGACCGCGCAGATGCGCGTCAAGGCCGCAACGACGATTGCAAGATAGATTCCTTGGGTAGCGGCCGATGCGGTGAGTTGTTGGCCGGTATGTCCGAGCGACGCCCGGCTCATCACGGCAAGCGTCATAACGCCCGCCGCTCCCACCATCCAGGCGTGGACGCCTGCGCCCGCTGCAACAAGGCCGAAGGCGCTGCAGGCGCTTAGCAGGAAACCCAACGGCACGAAGGCATAACCGACATGCAGGATCAGGAGCAGCCGTTCCCGACCGGTCCGGTCTCCGGCCCAGCGCCCGAGGCGAACGAGGTGCAGGACGCCGGCGACGGCGAGCGCAACACCGGCGCCGGTGCCAGCCGGCCATAGGATCCAGAACACGAGCGCGATGGCGCTGACCGCGATGGTCAGCATGTCGAAGCGCGCAAACGGAACCGGCAGCCGGCCCGGATTTTCGCGAACCAGCCAATTACGCGTAAAGCTCGGAATGATACGGCCGCCAACCAGGGAAATCAGTAACACCACAACGGCGATACCAATGCGGATGCTGAGTTCGGCAGCGCCCCTGAAATGGGCCTCGAGATGGAACGTGACGTTGCCGCCCAACAGCATGAGAATCAACACTATGATGCTGAGGTTGTTCCACTTCTTCCCCGCGATGATTTCGCGCGTAGCGGCGGCAGCGACGAGCAGGAGAAAGCCGGTATCGACCAGCATGGCCGCCAGCCAGCCGGTATACGCCGAGAAAGTCACGCAGACGCGACCCGCGGCCCACAGCGCAACGAGAAACATCAGCGGCCTTGCACGCAACGGCAGCCGGCCGGTCCAATTCGGAATCGCGGTGAAGAGGAAGCCGGTAATCACCGCCGGCAGGAAGCCGTAGAGCATTTCATGGACGTGCCAGTCGCGCGGAATGAACGCCGAGACCAGGCTTAGCTCCCCCATGAATACCGGCAGCCAGACGAGTATCGCCAGCCCGGCATAGATTGAGCCCAGCAGAAAGAACGGGCGGAAGCCATAGGAGAACAGCGGCCACCCGTCATAGGTTCGTGCGCTCATGGTGGCCTCCTTTAACTGCTGTCGGGGTTACTTTTGCGCGGTCTGCGAAGCAGGCCCACGTTAATAGTCTACGGAAACGCGGTTGTTTCTTGTTGCGCTAGCGCAAATTCGAGCTTGATAGTTGCCGGTAATCACGGTCTAGATTCCGTGACCGAAGGAAGTTTTCAGATGGCCAAGGTCGATAGTTCACTTGTCGCAGATCTACCGCTGTTCGCGGGATTTTCCACCGCGGATCTCGACGCGATTCTGGGCGAGGCCCGATCGGTGCGGATCGCCAAAAATAGCTCGGTTTTCCAGCAGGGCGAAGAAGCGCACTCCTTCTTCGTGCTGCTGCACGGCCATGTCCGCGCGAGCAAGACCACGCCGGCCGGCGAGCAGATCGTGCTACGGTACGTCACGACGGGCGAGACCTTCGGGGTCGCCAAGGCCATTGGCCTGCAGCGCTACCCGGCAACAGCAACCGCCGTCGACGACAGCGTGGTGCTCGCCTGGTCCTCAGGAATCTGGCCCCGTCTGGTGGAGAAATTTCCGGCGCTTGCGACCAACGCACTCCAGGCAGTCGGTGCACGTCTCCAGGAGACCCATATCCGGGTGGTGGAGATGTCGACGGAGCAGGTCGAAAAACGTATCGCGCACGCTCTGTTGCGTCTCGTCAAGCAGTCCGGCCGTAAGGTCGACCATGGAATCGAAATCGATTTCCCGATCAGCCGTCAGGATATCGCCCAGATGACCGGCACCACACTGCACACTGTGAGCCGGACGCTGAGCGCCTGGGAAGGCAGGGGCCTGGTCGAGAGCAGCCGGCAGAAGATCGTCGTCCGCGAGCCGCACAAGCTGTTCATGCTGGCTGAAGAAAATCCGGAAGCGGGGTCGTCGTTCACGCCATAACGGCTTTCGCGGCAGCCCGCAGCGCCGCCAGGAACTCGTCGCGATTGACGCCGTGTTCCTTGCAGGCATCGTCCACTGTGTGAAATGCCGAGATCGGGCAGCCGACGCATCCCATCCTGAAATCCAGGAAGACGCAAATCGTCGCCGGCCACGCCGTCATGACCTCGCCAACGATGTCGTCAAATCCAACGGGCATGCGTAGCTCCATTCCGGATGACATTCATGAGGCCGAAGGCGCCGGGCCTCTTTGCTCCGGAGCAAACTCGTCAGCGAATGATGAAACCGTCCTTGAGTTTGAGCTGCCGCAAAGTCTACAGGGCGATTCCGGGACATGCTTACACATTATAAGGAGGCGCAACCTGCGTTCCTCCGCAGGAGATCGAACATGAAGATGATCAGGATCAATGCCGACGAAGCACTATGGCGCAACAGCATGCTCCCGGAAGGCATTGTTGAGCGCTGGCTCGTTGCCGATGGCGAGACAGCCCGCGCCGGACATGCGGTGGCCCAGGTTCGGATCGAAGGCGCGTTGCACGACATCGTGGCGCCGGCGACCGGACGTCTTGCCATCTCGGCGCCTGCACTCGCCGTGATCGAACCGGGTTTTCTTCTGGCGACGCTGGCGGTCGATGCCGAAGTCGCAGCAGGAGCCTGACCATGCCGGTTGTTGCCTTCTTCGCTGCACTTCTACTCGATGTGCGGGCGCATATTCCGAACCAACCGAGCTTCGGGCCGGAGCCGGCAAACACCTCTTTTGGCAGACCGGTGATGCGGGCCATCGCCGCCTTCCTTGTCACCATCGCGTTGCTGTCGGCCGTGCTCTGGCTGGCAGTACGCCTTGCAATAGGACTGCTGTGATGTTCACTCGAAGACTAGCCTGCACAGCGCTGCCGTCCTGCCTGCTTTTGCCGGCGGTGCATGCCGAAGAGCCGGCGGCTACCAGCATCGTCGTGACGCAGGCCTGGAGCCGCGCAACACCCGGCGGATCCAGGGTCGCCGGCGGGTATCTCATCATCGAGAATAAGGGATCGTCCGCGGACAAGTTGCCGTCGGCTGCGACCGACATAGCCAGGAAGGTCGAGATCCATGAAATGGCGGTCAACGGCGGGGTCATGACCATGCGTGCCGTCGAAGGCGGCCTGTCGATCGACGCCGAATAGAAACGCCAAGTCGAGCGCACCGCCTGTCTTGAGGCATATCAAGCGCACCACATTCGCTTTGACACACAAGAGATAAAATGAGGTTGAAATGTCTGCAACCGAGATCGCAAAGTTTCATTTCTCCAAGGCTGTTTCGGAAGCGGAAGCGGCCGGGCTCGGTCACGACAGTGTCTGCCGCTCGTTGCTTGGCCTCATTGTCTCCAAGTATCTCGAAGGTGGCAGGAGCGTCTCCGACGTGCAGTCCGAACTCCGCTTTGCCGCCGATAATTGCGATCCCGGTACTGACTTCATCTTCATGCGTCCCTGAGTGCTTTGCACCATTGCATTTGCTCGGCGTCTTGACGCCGAGAAAATCGGAAAGCCGCATGAGTACAAGACAAGCATCGCGTGCGAAAAAGATCAACGAAAAGCGGGGCCGCGCGGAAGAGGTCGCTTGCCCGGGTTGCAGCGCACGGATGAGCCGCAGATGCCTGAAAAAACCAGACGATGAGACCGGTCTGGTTGAAGTGATTTATCGCTGCCCCAAATGTGGTACGGTAACTATCCGCTGGGTCAACGAATGAGTGCTCCTCATTGAGGTTCGCATGTCGCAAGTTACGGTTTTACTTGCAAGAGGCATTGGGATTTTTACGGTTGTGCTCGTGACGGCCATCATGCTCCGCGGTGTGTCGGTTATTGCAGCCACAGTCGCCGACGGGCCTGTTATGCTCGCCTACGCGATCATCAGCCTCGCAATCGGTGTCGCGATGATCGTCGGTCACAACGTCTGGTCCGGCGGGCTGCTTCCAGTGGTCGTCACCCTGGTCGGCTGGTTGATCTTCCTGAAGGGCCTGGTGCTTCTGATGCTGCCGCCCGATGCGCTCTCGCGGACTTTGGGACAAATGCAATACGGCGAGCATTTTAATCTTTATCTCGCGCCGTCGCTCGCGATCGGTCTCTATCTGACCTGGGCAGGCTTCACGATGCCGATGCACGGCCGATAGCCGCTCCAAACGTCAATTCAACTCCTCAATTCAGAAATCCCCATTTGAGTTTGCGCTGGCACAACAAGTGCTGCGCCGTCCTGCGCAATATTCTGGGCATCGAACAATGCCCACAGGGGAAGACGACCACGATGAACCGTCGCAATCTGCTGCTTAGCGCAGCCTTTCTTACCGTCGCAATGGCAGCTCCCGCGTCAGCCGCTGATGAGCCCAAGCTGCCCCGCCAGCATGTCGACCTGGTCGCGCCGCCCTTCGTCCATCCCCATGAACAGGCCACCAAGGCCGGCCCGAAGATCATGGAGTTCACGCTCAAGATCGAGGAAAAGAAGGTCGTCATCGACAACGAGGGGACCACCTTCCAGGCAATGACCTTCAACGGCTCCATGCCTGGCCCGTTGATGGTGGTGCATGAGGGCGACTACGTCGAGGTGACGTTGGTCAATCCCGACACCAATTCGATGCCGCACAACATCGACTTCCATGCTGCCACCGGCGCACTCGGTGGCGCGGAGCTGTCGCTCATCAATCCGGGCGAGCAGGTGACGATCCGCTGGAAGGCCACGCGCACCGGCACCTTCGTCTATCACTGCGCGCCTGGCGGTCCGATGATCCCCTGGCACGTCGTCTCCGGCATGAATGGCGCCGTGATGGTGCTGCCCCGCGAGGGATTGACCGACGGCAAGGGCAAGCCGCTGCACTACGACAAAGTGTTCTACATCGGCGAGCAGGATATTTACATCCCGAAGGACGAGAAGGGTAAATACAAGTCCTACAATTCTCCGGGTGAAGCCTACGCCGACACGGTTGAAGTGATGCGCAAGCTCGTTCCGACCCATGTCGTCTTCAACGGCAAGGTCGGCGCGCTGACCGGCAAGAACGCGCTGACGGCCAAGGTCGGCGAGACCGTGCTGATCGTGCATTCGGAGGCCAATCGCGACAGCCGCCCGCATCTGATCGGCGGACACGGCGATTATGTCTGGGAAACCGGTAAATTCTCCAACGCTCCCCAGACCGGTCTTGAGACCTGGTTCATCCGCGGGGGGTCCGCAGGAGCCGCGATGTACACGTTCCTCGAACCCGGCATCTACGCCTATGTCACCCATAATCTGATCGAGGCCGTCGAGCTCGGCGCGACCGCCCACTTCAAGGTCGAAGGCAAATGGAACGACGACCTGATGACCCAGGTAAAGGCGCCGTCAGATATCCCTCCGGCAAACACCAACTGACCAAACCGGGTGCCGGCGCAGACCGGGACACTTTCGGCCATGCTGTTCTCATTCCAAATCAAGTTAGCTCTGGCCTGCGCAGCGGGCCTTGCCGGTCCTCTGGCGGTCGCTCCGCTTGTGATGGAGAACGGCGCTCCGGACGCCAGATTGCGCGACCGCCAGGCGATCCTCGAATTGCACCCTGGCGCGATTTCCTACCGCGTCAACGGCGACTTCACCCATGCAGGCAGGCAAGCGGCGGCACCACTGGCGAAGATCCGCTTCGACAAGCCGCTCGCGATCATGAAGCATCAGGTGAGCGCTTCCGATTACCAGCTTTGCGTCAACGATGGCGCCTGTCGCGCGCTGGATCGCGGCGTGGTGATCTCAGCCGATCGCCCCGCCGTGCAGGTCAGTTGGCACGACGCGGACACTTACGCGGATTGGCTTTCGCGCAAGACAGGCGAAACCTACCGCCTTCCGACCGATGAAGAATGGGCGTTCGCCGCCGGTAGCAAGTTCAAGGACGACGGCATTGCCATCGACCAAAACGACCCGTCAAAACGTTGGATCGCCCGTTATGAACGTGAAGCGGATCGCGCTCCGTCCGACGCTGTCACGCGCATCTTTGGCAGCTTCGGCGCCAATGAAAACGGTCTGCAGGATGTCGGCGGCAACGTCTGGGAATGGACAGCGACCTGCTTCGAGCGGAACGTGCTCGACGATACCGGTCACGTCGCTTCGAAGAGCCTCAACTGCGGTGTCCGCGTCGCCGAGGGACAGCACCGCGCCTACGTCACCGACTTCATCCGCGACGCCAGGGCCGGCGGCTGCGCGGTGGGTATTCCTCCGGACAACCTCGGTTTCCGGCTGGTCGCAGAGCGCGATGGATGGCCCGGCATGCAACGCCTCGTCGGCCGCGCTGCTACCAGGCTCAAAGCTTTCCTATGACCGGTTCGCACATGGCGCTCACCGTGCCTGCTCTATGGATTGCCGATCATGGAGCACGGCCGACGACCAGTTATGTGGCTTGAGGTTACAGCTCATCCAACGGCGGAATAGATCGCAAATCAGATCACGGAAGCCTTCGGAAGGAAACCGGCTCCGCGCTATCTGATCCGTGATCGCGATGGAGCCTACGGCGAACGCTTCATCCGACGACTTCGATCAATGGGCGTTCGCTTCGAACCCGCAACGCAGGGGTTGATTGCAGATCAACTACACAATCATTTGGTGCCAATTGCCGCATCATCGGGTTGATACTGATCAAAGGGCGGGTCGTATTTCCATTTAGTCTAACCTGATCTGGGTTTTATCCGGAGATTCATTCCATGCGTGCACACGAGATTATGTCGCGGCATGTCATTACGACCACCGCTGACACCCCAGCGCTCGATGCCATCAAGACCATGCTGTCTCATCACGTCAGCGGTCTGCCGGTCGTCGATTCCCGTGGAAAGCTGATCGGCATTCTGTCAGAAGGCGATTTCGTCCGACGCGTGGAGCTCGGCACGGAGAAGCGACGAGGCCGATGGCTCGCCCTCCTGGCCGGTCCGGAACGAGCCGCCGTTGATTTCTCCCGACAACATGGCTGCACGGTCGGCCAGATCATGTCACCGGACCCGATCGCGATTGGCGAGGAAACGCCGCTGGAACAGATTGTCCGGCTTATGGAATCGCGCAATGTGAAGCGCCTTCCCGTAATACGCGGCGACGAGATTGTAGGAATGGTGACGCGTGCAGACTTTCTGACTGCCATCGCGAACCTTTCGCTCGATATCCGGAGCTATTCGGAGACCGACGATCAGATTCGCAACTCGGTCATTGCGGCCATATCGCGTGCATCATGGCGACCGTGCGCGTTAAACGTCAGTGTTCACGACGGTGTCGTAGTGCTGAAGGGTACGATCAGGAGCGATAATGCCCGCAAGGCTGTCATCGTCGCCTCGGAAAACATTGCCGGGGTCCGGAGAGTTGAAGACCAGATGCTCAAAATCGCTCACCCCGCTGCGGAGGAGGACTATGGAGGCGGTGATTTCGTCTCCTTGCGGGAGGAGCCCTCGACGGCTGATGATGAGCCCTTATAGGTTAGGCCCGGCAGCTGTGCTAGCAACAAGCCGCCGCGACATGCGGCATCGCATAGGGACGTCACGCGGACAATCGCAAAATTGATTCATAGAACCGGTATTATGACCGCGAAAGACAGCGCACCCTCGCCCCCATCAAGACAGGTCGATTTCCTTTTGATCGGCGGCGGTCTCGCGAGCGCCACTGCGGCTGAGACGCTGCGCTCGGAGGGCGCGACAGGCTCGATCCTGATCGTAAGTGCGGAGGATGTGCGTCCCTATCACCGCCCGGCCTTGTCCAAGCGGGGGCTGGTCGGAGGTGAAGACGACCTATTGTCTTTTGTTCATCCCGAAGGCTTCTACCGAGAGCACAACATCGAACTTCGGCTCAATACGAGGGTATTGGCCGTCGACACTGCACAGCAGACCGTGACATTGGCAGCCGGCGAGAAAATCGGCTACGGCCGGCTCTTGATCGCAACCGGCGCGATACCGAGGACGCTTTCGATTCCGGGCATGAGCCTTGCCGGCATCCATACCCTCCGCACCAAAACTGACGCAGAAGCAATCGCGCGGGAGGCCGGTCATGCGAAATATGCCGTTGTGCTGGGAGGCAGCTTTCTCGGCATGGAGATCGCCTTTTCCTTGCTGAGTCGAGGGCTCGCCGTCACCATTGTCGAACAGCGATCTTCGCTTCTCACCCATCTCGACGCGCCTGACCTCTCCTCCTATTTCCAGCACTATGCTGAAGGTCGTGGAATATCGGTGCTGCTCAACGAGACGGCTGCCGCTGTTCACGGCCAAGGCCGCGTTCAGGAGTTGGAAACCGATACAGGCCGCCGACTGCCATGCGACCTTCTTGTCATTAGCGTCGGAGTTGAACCCGCTTCCGATTTTCTTGCCGGCAGCGGTATCGCTCTCAACGACGGTCGGGTCGCGGTCAATTCCTTGCTGAGAACGAATGCGGCTAATGTCTTCGCAGCCGGAGACATCACGGTCTTCTACGATCCTGTATTTGCGCGCGAGCGGCACATCGAGCACTGGGACAACGCAGTGAAGCAAGGGCGTCTTGCCGCAAGAAATATGTTGGGACGCCGGCTTCCTTACAATGAGATCTCATACTTCTACTGTGAGTTCGGCGACATCGGATTCGACATACTCGGGGCGACCGAGGAGGGTGAGGAGCGGATCGCCAAGGGTTCGTTAGATACACGATCATGCGCAATATTCTACCTAAGAGGCGACATACTGCGAGCGCTATTCTCGATCGGTAGGCCTGCAGACGAAACCCGCGTCGCAGAAGGCCTGATCCGGTTCCGCGTCAATCTAAACGCCGTCAAGGACCGATTGAGCGAGCCGACGTTGACCTTGGACCGCATACCGACCCAGACAGCGTTGATTCTGCAAGGTGGCGGCGCGCTGGGTGCATTCGAATGCGGCGTCGTGAAGGCGCTCGAAGAGCAGCAGATCTATCCCGATATCGTAGCAGGGGTCTCGATAGGAGCCTTCAACGGCGCGATCATCGCCAGCAATCCCGGGCATGCCACTCGGGCCTTGGAAGCCTTCTGGGACGAACTCGCGATTGTCATGCCAAACCAGGCGCCGATCTGTGATGACTACGATGGAGTCGCGATGCGGGTACTGGCCTTCGGCGTCCCGCAGTTCTTCAGGCCGCGATGGATGTCGTCGCCCCTAACCATCCTGCAACCGCCGATGCTCTGGACAAGCTATTACGACATGACGCCGATGCGCGCACTGATCATGAAATACGTCGACTTTTCGACGCTCAAAAATAGTCCCGTGCGCCTGCTGCTTGGCGCAGTGAACGTCGAGACGGCGGAGCTTGAGATATTCGACAGCTTTGTCGATGATCTTACCCCTGATCACATCTTGGCAAGCGGAAGTCTGCCACCCAGCTTTCCCTGGACGGTGATCGGCGGCAAGGCCTATTGGGATGGCGGAATCGTCAGCAATTCACCGCTCGACCTCCTCATCGACCGCTGTGGGCCGGACGGCAAGCGCGTCTTCGTCGTCGATTTGTTCGGCGGCAACAAGCCGCTTCCTTCCAACATGATGGAGGTCATGACGAGGCGCGACGAAATCGTCTATACGGAACGAGTGCGTAGCGACCTACGCTACCGCGAGATGGTCGATGCCTATCGCAGGCTCATCGAAGAAATTCTTGCCGTGTTACCTCCGGCAGAGGCGACAAAGGTCAAATGGCAACCTAAATATATACAATTGATGGGCGACGGCGCAGCGACGACCATCACGAGGTTCGTGCGGACTGGCGAGCCGGGAGAGCATTCTTCTCGCGAGTATGATTTTTCCGAACCAGCGATCGCGGCAAACAAGTCCGAGGGCTACTTGATAGCCAGGAAGACAATCATTGTCGGCTAGAAATGCCGGGCCGAGACCGAAAACCGGCCTGCGCAGCCTTATTTCTTGCTGCCGCTCGTCGTAACAACACCGCCAAGGCTGCCCAGTGCCATTCTTATTCTTGTCCATCAGCTGCATCAACTGAGGGACATCGCACAATTGGAGACTGCAAACATGCATAGGCACATTTTGATTCCCACTGACGGCTCTGCTCTGTCACAAGCTGCAGTCGAATACGGCATCGCTTTAGCCAAGTCCGTCGGTGCGAAGGTCACAGTATTGACCGTGTCCACTCCCTTTCACATCCTTGCAGTTGAGCCCGGTATGGTAACCGATACGGCGGAGCAGTACGCGAAGCAGGTAGCGGCCCATGCCAAAAAATATCTTGATACGGCCAAGGAGGTCGCATTAGCGGCAGGTGTGAACTGCGAGACAGTGCACCTCGAGCATGATCATCCTTATCTGGCGATTATCGAAACAGCAGCAAAGAAGTCATGCGATCTGATCGTCATGGCATCACATGGCCGGCGGGGGATCTCGGCCATTGTGCTTGGAAGCGAGACCAGCAAGGTACTCACGCACAGCAGCATCCCGGTGCTCGTCGTTCGCCCGCCAAACCGACCGTTCCTCTCTGTCGAATCCTAGCTCCGGCCTTTCCGACCTCGAATTGTCGTTCGGCAAATGCAGCCGACGTGTCGGAAACGACCACTTCCGACAGATTGGTCAGCCGAGCTGGTCCTGGTTCGCGTTTGATCCAGCGCAAGCCATATTTGCCGTGACAGCTTATCGTTTTCTAATGTTTGATATGGCGGTCACTCGCAGATGGGGTCGATGGGAATGGACGGTGTCTGATCACACCGGGAAGGTCATTATGTTCGGATGGCAGATGTCCCGTAGCGCGGCCAGGTATCAAGCTGCCCGCGCTCTATTTCAGCTGTTGCTGACGAGCAGCAGAATTTATAATCCACCCCAAACGCCCTAGGTCTGGATTCGTCGGTTTGCGAAGGCGCAACTCCGAACCCCGACCTTGCGTGCAAGTTTGCAGATCAGCATCAAAGACCCGAGTAGCGCGATCCACGACAGGATTAGCGCAACTCTTCCGGGGCCACCAGGGTCGAGGAATAGGCTGGCGACAGCGCAGGCATGACCGAAAAATCGGATCAGGCCGACGTCTCGCTGCCGCCCGCGGCAAACAGATATCAATAATACCAGCAATAGCCGTGCCGGCAGACGCGATGGTGCGGATAGATCAGACCGGGACCCCAACAATATCGATACCAATGATAGCCAGTCTCTCCGAGTCGATAACAGCCCGCATAGGCATTGCTGGGAAGGACGGCTCCAATCGACAGGACTGCCGCAACGACGGCTGACAAGGCGAATCTGCGCATTTTATTTCTCCTCGGGTGTATGCAAAACTGATAATCACAGATCCCGGTTGTGATCCTTGCGCGAGATCAACTCGACTCACGCGTTGCCCGCTGGAACGCGGCAAGCTCCCCCCCAAGAAGCTTGAAATTGATTTGATACAACGAAAGCGGCCGCATGGTGATTTCTCGCTCGTTTTGCGCGCCTCATGCCGTCAAACCCTTGGGCACGCCACCAGGGTTGATCCTGGTCAATGCCCGAAGAGGCTAGCGCTCTAAGCAGAATTATGGGCGATTTTGCACCAGGCAACGTCAAGCTGCACCGTCAAGACTTGATCGTGCTCGTGCGCGACCTTGTCCGCGAGCTTCATCCTCAGCGCAGTCGATTCAGCGACGTGGAGCCGTCTAGCCGCATCGAGCGCGATCTCGGAATTGACAGCCTCGCCCGCGCCGAATTGATCCTGCGCATCGAACGAGCCTTTCATGTGCATCTTCCGGCACAGACGATCGGGGAGGCCGAGACCGTCGATGATCTTGTCCGCGCGCTCGAGCAGGCTGGGCCGGCGCTTGAGCACACGGCGTTCGCTGCATCACCGGCCGCTGGCCTTCCCGCGGTACCGGCTGCCAACGAAGCGCGCACCTTGATCGAGGCGCTTGAGTGGCATGCCGCACGACACGCCGATCGGCTGCATCTGACCGTGTTGCAGGATGAGGCGGCGGTTCTCGGCGCCCTCACCTACGGAGAACTTGCAGCCAGGGCCATGCTAGTCGCAAAGGGTCTGATCGCGCGCGACGTCTCGCCAGGTGACCGGGTTGGCGTGATGCTTCCGACCAGCATCGAGTTTTTCGTGGTCTTCTTCGGCATTCTCTATGCTGGCGCAATACCGGTTCCAATCTACCCGCCGATGCGCCTTTCGCAGATCGAAGAGCATTTGCGGCGTCAAACCGGGATACTACGCAATGCCGGTGCCTGCATGCTCATCACAATGGAAGAAGGGCGGCAATTGGCCGGTTTTCTCGGCAATTTGGTTGAGAGCCTTCACACCGTTACCACGGTTGCGCAGATTGAAGCATCGGCGAAACCGGTCACGCTACCTCAGCTGAAGGATGCAAGCGCAACTGCCCTGATCCAGTATACGTCCGGCAGCACTGGCGATCCCAAAGGCGTCGTGCTTAGCCATGCGAATCTGCTCGCCAACATCCGCGCGATGGGTACGACGATGGACGCGAGTTCGGCCGACGTCTTCGTCAGCTGGCTGCCGCTCTACCACGACATGGGGCTGATCGGCGCCTGGCTCGGATGCCTGCACTATGCGGCGCGGCTCTATGTGATGTCGCCGTTGAGTTTCTTGATCCGCCCACAAAGCTGGCTCTGGGCGATGCACCGGTACCGCGCGACTTTTTCGGCTTCACCCAACTTCGGTTTCGAACTCTGCGTTGCCAAGATCGCCGACGACGATCTCACGGGACTGGATCTATCCTCGTTGCGCATGGTCGCCAACGGCGCCGAGCCGGTTAGCGTCCAGACATTGCGCAAGTTTACCGAGCGCTTCGGCCGCTATGGCTTTCCTGCGCAGGCAATGGCGCCGGTCTACGGGCTCGCGGAATGCTCCGTGGGACTGGCCTTCCCACCCCTGGGACGGGCACCGATCGTCGATCGCGTCAACCGAGACCAGCTGAGCATGTATGGCATCGCTGAACCGGCGGGCCCGGCCGATCCGGCCGTGCTGGAGATCCCCGCTTGCGGTCAGCCACTTCCGGGTCACGAGATTCGGGTGGTCGACGAGGCGGGTTACGAGCTTGGTGAGCGCCGAGAGGGGCGGATCGAGTTTCGCGGCCCATCGGCCACGCACGGCTATTTCCACAATGACGCCAAAACCCGGGAACTTTTCCGCGGCCACTGGCTCGACACCAGCGACCGCGGCTACATGGCGGCCGGTGACATCTTCGTCACCGGCCGTATCAAGGACATCATCATACGTGCGGGCCGGCATCTCTATCCGCAGGAGATCGAGGAAGCCGTCGCCGACGTGCCCGGCGTTCACAAGGGCGGTGTAGCGGTGTTTGGGGTGCCCGACCGCGCGTCCGGAACCGAACGGCTCGTGCTGCTGGTTGAAACGCGCGAGGCCGACCAGGTTGCCCGCGCAGCCTTGCAGGCGCGGACGCATGAAGTTGTGACGGATGTCGCGGGCACACCACCCGATGAGATCGTGCTTGCGCCGCCGCGCAGCGTCCCGAAAACATCAAGCGGAAAAATCCGCCGCGGCGCTGCCAGGGAACTTTACCAAAGCGGGCAAATCGGCCCAGCCCGGCGGGCTCTGTGGTGGCAGCTGCTACGCCTGGCGCTGGCCGGCACCGGTCCACAGCTCAGGCGGTTCGGCCGATTGCTTCGCGAAAATCTCTACGCTGCCTGGTGGTGGACCGTGCTCGGCAGTGCGCTGCTTGCGGGATGCTTTTCCGTATTCATGCTGCGGACCGCAAAATCGCGCTGGGCGGCGCTCAGACGGATCGGGCGTGGCGCACTTGCCGCAATGGGCATACCGCTCGCGATCCGCGGATTCGAAAAGATACCGGCGTCAGGTGCGTTGCTCGTATTCAACCATTCCAGCTACATGGACGTCTTCGCGCTCGCCGCAACGCTTCCTGGCGAGCCTGCCATCGTCGCGAAGCGCGAGTTGGCACAGCAGCTTATAGCTGGACCCATGCTGCGCCGGCTCGGCATTCCTTTTGTCGAACGTTACGACGTGTCGGAGAGTCTGACGGATGCCGCGGCATTGGGTGCGCTTGCCCGCGAGGGCCGGCTCCTGGTCTTCTTCCCCGAAGGAACGTTCACCCGGAGAGCGGGGCTATCCGGCTTCTATCTCGGCGCCTTCAAGGTTGCCGCCGATGCGAACCTTCCGCTCCTCCCGGGCATCATCAAGGGCACGCGGACGGTGTTGCGCAGCGACCAATGGTTTCCGCGGCATAGCGCGATTAGCATCGAAATCGATGATCCAGTGCTGCCGGCAGGCACTGATTTTCAATCCATCGTCCAGCTACGCGACCGGGTCCGCCAAACGATGCTCGCTCGCTGCGGCGAACCGGATCTGGAAGAGCTCGTTAAGCCCGAGCCGATGTCTCCTGTCTGATGGAGTGAGCCATGAAACTTGTTTCCGGTGCCTTCGCCGACGGAGCGGTAGTCCCGCGGCGCTTTACCTGTGATGGAGAGAACGTCTCGCCGCCCCTGCGATGGTCCGGCGCACCCGCTGGAACACGGAGCTTCGTCCTGCTCTGCGACGATCCCGATGCCCCGGCCGGCACATGGCACCATTGGGCGGCTTACGATATTCCGCCGACCGTGACGGAGCTTGCGGAAGACGTTGGGGAGAAAACAAAGATGAAGCAGGCAGTCAACGATTTTCGAGGAACGGGCTATGGCGGTCCGTGCCCGCCTCATGGCCATGGGCCTCACCACTACCACTTTCGTCTGCTTGCCCTTTCGACGGACCACCTTCGAGCCCGGACCGACGCATCCTGCCGTGATGTCGAGCGCGAGGCGCGCAAGTTCACGCTCGCGGAGGCAACGCTCGTCGGTTGGTATGAGAGATAGCGTCGGCAAGGCTATGACATCTCGGCCAGGAGGCGCTCGATTTCGTCCCGCTCGTGTGGGCCGGGGCCTTCCTATAGTCGCTGCAACAGCTGCTGCTTTCGGGTGATGAGCTTTGCGAGGGTTGTCAATCCGTGCACTGGCAGCGGTTAATTTGCAATCTGCCCCTGGATACAGACCAGGCGGCCTGCCCGAAATAGCCATGGCTTGACTTAAGTCAATTTCATCGCCGCGTATTGGGTGTGTGTATGCGACAAGCGAAAGAGGAATTGTTCAAATGAGCGCCTCAAGAACTCTCGTCGTTTTCTATTCGCGGTCGGGAACGACGCGCACGATTGCTCAGGCTCTGTCCGGGGCCCTCAAATGCGACCTTGAGGAAATCACCGAGCCAAGGCCCCGGAGTGGTTTTCTCGGTTACGTACGGTCGCTCCTCGAAGCGGGGCGGAAGCTTCCTTCCATCATTGCACCGAAAAAACACGACGTCTCGTCGTACGATCTGGTCGTTATCGGCACCCCCGTTTGGGGCTGGTCGGTAAGTTCCCCAGTTCGCGCGTACTTGATGGCGACTGCGAGCCAATTACCCGAGGTCGCATTCTTCTGTACCCTTGGAGCCAGAGGCAGTGAAAGCGCCTTTGCACAGATGACGGCCATCGTCGGCAAGAAGCCTCGCGCCGTTTGCGCAATTACACAGCGGGAAGCTTTGTCGGCAAGCCATGTCGAACGGTTGACGGCGTTCGAGAAGGCGCTGGCGGAAAGCCATTAACCGCGTGGAGAGAATCGATGGAAAGCGCAACGTTCCGCAAGTGGCTAAGCGAACAGGGGTGTCGCTTCGATACCCAGCACGAAGGACGCGGAGAGGGGCATGGAACTCTGACAATCCACCGTGAGGGGCGAATTGCTGAAATGCCTCTGGTTGGATCGCAGCACGAACTCGACACCAATTCGGTTCGCCAAGTATGCGAAACACTCGGCCTCGTGTGGTCCGACCTTCCTGGACCGAAGGGCCGAGTCTGAGGTGTCCGGGCGCGCTCGATAATCCTCATTTGGGAATGCGCCGAGTGATGGAGGCTGAACCGTATGGCGAGCGATCTTCCCACTTTCGCCGTCCCGCCTGGATTTCTTGGACTCGGACGCCGCGAGCATGATGCCGCGATCTCGATCGCGGGCATCCCGCTCGATATCGGCACAACCAACCGCAGCGGCGCGCGCTTCGGACCGCGGGCCATTCGCCAGGCGAGCCGGATGCTGGTTGATGGTGCGCATCCGACGGCGTGGATTGATGTTTCGAAATTGATGGTGTCGGATATCGGCGATTTTCGTATCGCGCTCGGTGACATTCCGGCGAGCCTAAAGGCCATCGAGGAGCAGGCCGCCGCCGTCGACCACCTTGTATCGCTCGGAGGAGAGCACGGTATCACGCTCGCCTTGCTACGGGCGCTGGCGCGGCGCAAGGGCCCGCTCGCACTCATTCATTTCGACGCCCATGTCGATACCTGGCCTGACAATTTTGGTCAGTCCTATGCACATGGTTCGGTATTCTATCACGCCATCGAGGAGCGCCTTGTCGATCCACGCCGAATGATCCAGATAGGGATCCGCTCGCCGGTCCAACGCGAAGTTTTCGATTGGACGGTTGCGCAGGGTGTCACAATAGTCTCGTCGGAAGAAGTGCATGAGCATGGCCCCAAAGCAGTCGCAGAGCGAATTCGCTCGATCGTCGGTGGGGCACCCAGCTATCTCAGCTTCGACATCGACGCACTGGACCCGGCTTTTGCGCCGGGCACCGGCACGCCCGAGATAGGCGGTCTGGCGTCGTGGCAGGCGCAATCGATCCTCCGGCGCCTGAAAGGCCTGCATTTTATTGGCATGGATGTGGTCGAAGTCGCCCCGGCCTACGACGTGGCAGAGATCACTTCGCTCGCAGCGGCCACGATGGTCTATGAGTATCTGGCACTCGCCGCTGTCACGTGATCGCCAGACCCTTGAGAATGTGGAAAACATCTGTCGATCGCGAGGCCACAAGATATGTTCCCAGTTCCGACTACCGTGTTTCTGACGAAGGGTGTCGGCATCCACCGCCATCAGCTAACTTCATTCGAGCTCGCATTACGCGATGCCGATATCGAACAGCAGAACCTCGTCTCAATCTCGTCAATCCTGCCACCTCACTGCAAGCTAACCTCCCGCGAGGGCGGCGTCGCCACTTTGCAGCCAGGTGAAATTACCTTCTCGGTCCTCGCCCGCTCAGAAACCGACGAGCCGGGCCGCCGCATTCACGCCAGCATCGGTTTGGCGCGGCCGGCTGATCCCGGTATGTACGGCTATATCGCCGAGCATCACGGTAGCGGCATGACAGCCGAACAGAGCGGGGATTATGCCGAAGACCTCGCCGCCTCCATGTTGGCCTCGACGCTCGGCATAGATTTCGATCCCAGCGCCGCCTGGAACGAACGTAAGAAGCTCTATGAACATACCCAGCTGATCATCGAAAGCCGGTCGATCACAGCTGCGGCCCAAGGCGATGATTCCGGATTATGGACCTGCGTGATTGCGGCGGCCGTATTTCAATTCTGAGGTAATGCGGCAACAGTGCTGCGTTCAGAGCAACGATTGGCAATTTTGCAATTGGACTAATCATTTCGCTGAGCTTTGTGGCTCTGGAGTTCTCGTTTTCGAGCACGAATATGTTGTTGGCCTGCCTAGGATGGGGTGCATGCAAATGTGGCGACCGAATTCGTTAAACATCTCGCGGTGACGGCTGCCGTGGTAGCTGCAAGCTTCGCTACGGCAACCTTGTCAGTGCTTGCGTTCAACAGGCGAGGTGAGCTCCCGGCGGGGCTTTGACCGGCTTCTAATGTCCGTCGCGGGATAATCCGGAAGTCAAATGGCACCCCTGCCCTAGCCTGGACTTGGAGGGCTTCCGGCGCCTAAATGCTTGAAATGCTTGGTGGGCGCACCAGGGCTCGAACCTGGGACCCGATGATTAAGAGTCATCTGCTCTACCAACTGAGCTATGCGCCCGGAACCGGCCCGGAAAGGCCATCCCAAGAGGGCGTCGTTTAGCAAAGCGATCCCCCGATGTCCAGCAAGCCGAAGGGTTATTCCCAGCCCATCGGCGGGGAGTGCAAAATCCGAAAAGCCGCCGGAATCCGACGGCTTTTCCTGAACTTCGATCGATCGAATTCCGCGGCGGCTAGAGCCGCTCGGAACTCCGGCCGCCGTGATCCCTGTCCGACCCGCCATCGCGGTCGTAGCCATGATCCCGATCGCCACCGTCGCGATCCCGGTCGCCATCTTCATGGTGCCGCCAGCCGCCGTGGCCGAAATGCGTGAGAACCTTGAGGCGGCGCTTCTGACCATCGTCGAGGGTCTTGTAGAGCGGGTCGGACGCATCCGCGATGCGCTTCAGAGCGGCCGCCGTGGTCGCCATCCTGTCGGCGCGTTCGCGCAGGCGCGCCACCGGATCGTCCGGCTTCTGCGCATCGTTTGCATCATCCTTCTGCGCATTCATCCGCGCATTGGCGCGATCGATCCGCATCTTGGCGAAATCCCGGACCGCGGCCTCGACCGGCGGCCACAGCTTTTCCTGATCGGGTGTCAGCTTCAGGCCCGCCTTCACGGCGGCGATCCGCGCGTCGGCAAAGGCCGCCCTGTCCTCGGGGCTCATTCGCATGTGACGAAACCACTCATGATGCTGGGCATAGGCCAGGCTGGAACCGGCGATGGCGATGGCCGCAACACCGGCGAGAAGGATTTTCTTCATGTAAACCTCCTTTGAAAGGTAGCGCGAGGATGAGCGCACGACCGCACGCAATCAACTTACAGTTTGGAAAGAGTGCCTTCTGTTACAAAGATGTAATTCTGTTGCCGTTTGTGTCCGTGCTCCAGTCAAATGCGGAAAGCATGTTTTTACGAAATAAGCGTTAAGCCGATTGAAAGCTTCTAGACCATGCCGAGCAGCCGCGGCAGCCACAGCGAAATCTCCGGAATGTAGGTAATCAGGCCGAGGAAAATCAGCATCGCGCACAGCCACGGCAATACCGCGACCGTAATTTCGCTGATGCCCATCTTGGCGATGCCGCTGGCGATATAAAGATTGAGGCCGACCGGCGGATGGCACAGTCCAACTTCGGTATTGACGATCATCAGCACGCCGAGATGAACCGGATTGACGCCGAGCTTGGTGGCGAGCGGATAGAGAATCGGCGCCATGATCAGCAGGATCGACGACGGGTCCATGACATTGCCGGCTGCGAGCAGGATCAGGTTCACCACCAGCAGGAACGACCAGATGCCGAAATGCTTGCCGATGATCCAGGCCGCCATTTCCTGCGGAATCTGCTCATGCGTCATCAGGAACGAGAACAGCACCGCGTTGGTGATGATGTAGAGCAACATCGAGCTCATGCTGGCGGCCTGCAGCAGCACCTTCGAGACTTCGCGCAGCTTCAGTTCCTTGTAGACGAACACGGTGATGAAGAACGCATAGACTGCGGCTACCGCGGCGGCCTCGGTCGGCGTGAAGATTCCGCCATAGATGCCGCCGAGCACGATCGCGATCAGCAACAGCCCCCACACGCTTTCGCGAAACGCGGTCCATTGCTGGGCGAGCGTGGCCTTCTGCATGCGCGGATAGTCCCGGCGCCAGGCGATGAACCAGGTCACGGCCGCCAGCATCAGCGCCAGCATGATCCCCGGCACGATGCCGGCCATGAACAACGCGCCGATCGAGGTGTTGGTGGAAACGCCGTACAGCACCAGAATGATCGATGGCGGCACCAGGATGCCGAGCGCGCCGGATGTCGAGATCACGCCGACGCCGAACCGGCGCGGATAGCCGTGTTCGACCATGGCGGGCATCATGATCGAACCGATCGCCACCACCGTTGCGACACTGGAGCCCGAGATCGCGGCGAACATCGCACAGGCCGCCACGCCGGCAAGGCCAAGCCCGCCTGGCAAATGGCCGACCACCGAGGTGGTGAAGGCAATCATGCGGCGCGCGACGCCGCCTCGGGTCAGGAAAGTGCCGGCGAGGATGAAAAACGGTATAGCCATGATGCCGAAATTGTCGAGGCCGGAAAACAGCTTGAGCCCGACGCTCTCGATCGGCACCTCGGTCATCGTGAACAGGAAGGTCAGCACGGTAAGGCCGAGCGAAATCGAGATCGGCATGCCGGTCAGCATCAGCGCAAACAGCAGCCCGAAAATCAGCGCGGCGCTCATCACGCTTCTCCGAGCGCAACCGGCGCGGTCGGGCTGACCTCGATGCCGTCGACGTTGGTCGCGTCATGATGCGGCAATTCGCCGGTCTTCCAGAACGCCCAGGCCACCTGCAGAAACCGGAAACTCATCAGATAGGAGCCGAGCGGGATGCAGGCGTAGACGATCCAGCTTGGCAATTCGAGATCGGGCGATACCTGGTCGGTGCCCATCAGTTCGATGACGAATTTCGCGCCCATTGTGCCGACCACGAAGGTGAAGAACGCGCCGCCGAACAGGCCGAACAGAATGACGCCCTTCTGCCACCGCGGATTGAGCCGGTTGATCAGCACGTCGACGCCGACATGGATCCCGGTACGCACCCCGTAGGCCGCGCCGAATTTCGCCATCCAGATGAACATGTAGATGCACAGCTCCTGCGCCCAGGAGATGTGAATGCGGATCAGATAGGGATACAGAAACGGCACGCCGGTGCCGAAGCGATGCACGACGGAAATGAAAATCAGGATCGTCGCGGCCGCCATCAGCGAGGCGATCAGGATTTCCTCGAGCCGGTCAAGAATACGCAGCAGCATCTCTTCCCCTCATGCGCCCCGAACAACTGCGGCGGCGTCGCCTTGGGCGCATGTGATTGCGGGACCACCAAAGACGTTGGTCCCGCCAGATCTTGTTAGTGGGTCACTCCGCCGGTTTCCTTGATGAACTCGTCGATCAGGGGTTGACCGACGCGGGCAGCGACATCCTTGTAGACCGGCTCCATCGCCTTGCGCATGGCGGCGTCCTGCGCCGGAGTCAGAGTGTCGATTTCGGTCTTGCCGGCCTTCTTGATGGCCTCGAGCGCCTCCTCGTTTTCCTTGGCCGATTGCCCGTTGCCGAAGGCGGTGGCTTCCTTCATGGCCTTTTCGAGCTGGCCGCGAATATCGGCGGGAAGCCCGTCCCAGAATTTCTCGTTCACGACCACGACATAGCCGATGTAGCCATGGTTGGTCATGGTCAGGTATTTCTGCACTTCGTGCATCTTCTGGGTGTAGATATTGGACGCCGTATTCTCCTGGCCGTCGACCACGCCGGTCTGCAGCGCCTGATACACTTCCGAAAATGCCATCACCTGCGGGATCGGCGCCCAGCGCCCGGAACTGGGCTTCGAGAACCTTCGAGGACTGCACGCGGAATTTCAGGCCCTTGTAGTCGTCCGGCGTGATCAGCTTCCTGTTGGCGGTCATCTGCTTGAAGCCGTTGTCCCAATAGGCAAGACCGATCATGCCCTTTGGCTCCAGGAGCTTGAGCAGCTTGGCGCCGAGCGGCCCGTCGGTGACTTTGCGCAAGGTGGCGAGATCAGGCAGAATATAGGGAAGATCGAACACCTCGAATTCCCGCACCCCGATCGGGCCGAACTTGGAATTCGACGGCGCCAGCATCTGCACCGCGCCGAGCTGCAGCGCCTCTAGTTCTTCCTTGTCCTTGTAAAGCGTCGAATTCGGATAGATCTCGACCTTGACCTTGCCGTCGGTATATTTCTCGGCCAGCTCCTTGAATTTTTCAGCCGCCGCACCCTTGGGCGTGTTGGAAGCCACCACATGGCTGAACTTGATGACGATCGGCGAGTGCGCCGATGCCGGTCCAGCCAAAGCCAGCGCCGCGACCGATGCCGCAGCCAGGATCAATTTACGCATGGTTCCTCCCAGTGATTTTTTGCCGCGTGATTTTTTGCGAAGCGCGTGGCTCGCGCTGCTCCCAACCTTGCATGCGTGGCACCAATATAGAGAAGCCGCTGGAAATGCCATTGCCCGTTAGCAGGGTGGCCGGAAAGCATTGCTGCAACGCAAAAAGTAGCCGACCCGTCATTGCGAGGAGCGCTCGCGACGAAGCAATCCATTCTTTACGTGGTAACCATGGATTGCTTCGCTTCGCTCGCAATGACGCCTGCAGGTCAATCAGCTCGCTGCCACTGCCGGGACGTCGCGCTGGCGCTTCATGACGATTTTGTTGAGCGCGCCCAGATAGGCCTTGGCCGAA
The DNA here is from genome assembly GCA_963729395.1 of uncultured Pseudomonadota bacterium. Classification (GTDB taxonomy): domain Bacteria; phylum Pseudomonadota; class Alphaproteobacteria; order Rhizobiales; family Xanthobacteraceae; genus Bradyrhizobium. The sequence goes on from CAVSOS010000010.1 coordinate 397,295, forward strand.
GCCACCAGCGTATCCGGATCGGACGGCCCGCGAGGTCATCGAGCGGCCCTCATGCGCCAGCCGCACCGACACTTCGGCCTGCGCGTCGGTGCCCTCGGTGACGGCGTGGACCTGATAGAGCTCGAGCTTGGCCTCGTGCGGCACCAGCGCCTTGATGCAGTTGAACACCGCATCGACCGGGCCGTTGCCCTCGGCTTCCTCGATCTTGATCTGGCCGTCGATGTTGAGCTTCATGGTGGCGCGCTGCGGGCCATGGGTGCCCGCGATCACCGTCAGCGAGGTCAGCTTGATGCGGTCATGGGAAGCTGCGATTTCCTGATCGACCAGCGCCTCGATGTCCTCGTCGTAGATGTCCTTCTTGCGGTCGGCCAGCGCCTTCATCCGCACGAACGCGTCTTCGAGCTGGTTGGCGCCGAGCTTGTAGCCCATCTCCTCCAGCTTGTGCACGAAGGCATGGCGGCCGGAATGCTTGCCGAGCACCAGCGACGACTTCTTCAGGCCGACCATTTCCGGCCGCATGATCTCGTAGGTCGACGCATCCTTGAGCACGCCGTCCTGATGGATGCCGCTCTCATGGGCGAACGCGTTGCGGCCGACGATCGCCTTGTTGTACTGCACCGGGAACGAGGTCGCCGCCGACACCAGCTTCGAGGCCCGCGTCAGCATGGTGGTGTCGATCTTGTTCCACCAGGGAAACTTGTCGTTGCGGACATTGATCGCCATCACGACTTCCTCGAGCGCGGCATTGCCTGCCCGCTCGCCGATGCCGTTGACGGTGCATTCGATCTGCCGCGCGCCGCCGGCGATGCCGGCTAGCGAATTCGCCACCGCCATGCCGAGATCGTTGTGGCAGTGCACCGAGAACACCGCCTTGTCGGAGTTCGGCACCCGCTCGATCAAGGTGCGCATGAAGTGGGTGTATTCCTCCGGCACGGTGTAGCCGACGGTATCCGGAATATTGACCGTGGTGGCGCCGGCCTTGATCACGGCCTCGACGATGCGGCAGAGGAAATCCATTTCGCTGCGGGTGCCGTCTTCGGCCGACCATTCGACGTCGTCGATTTGGTTGCGCGCGCGGGTGACGTTGGCGATCGAGGTTTCCATCACCTGCTCCGGGCGTCATGTTGAGCTTGACCCGCATGTGCAGCGGCGAGGTCGCGATCACGGTATGGACGCGGCCGCGCTTGGCGAACTTCACCGCTTCGGCGCAGCGGTCGATGTCCTTCGGATGCGGCGCGCGACAGGCCGGCGATCACGGCGTTCTTGGAGCGCCGGGCGATCTCGCTGACCGCCTGGAAATCGCCCTCGGAGGTGATCGGGAAGCCGGCCTCGATGACATCGACGCCCATGTCGTCGAGCATCTCGGCGATCTCGAGCTTCTCCTCGAAGGTCATGGTGGCGCCGGGGCATTGTTCGCCGTCGCGCAAGGTGGTGTCGAATATAATGACGCGGTCCTTGTCGGACTTGTTCACGTTGGTCATTGCGAAAATTCCTTATGGTCGTGCGCTGCTCGTATTGAGCGCTGAAGGGTTCCGGTGATCTCGCGCAACCCCTGAGTGCCCAGGCGCAAACCGCCCAGACGGCCCTCAGGGGCCGATAAGAAGCAGAAGCCCGCCAATCAGCAGGGTGGGCAGCGGACGCAGCCGGAATCGCCGGGGCATGGGCGGCCATGGCCGCTCCCCCTGAACTCCGTACAATTTCGCTGCGAATCAGCATTGCCAGACCCTTTGGAACCGGATTCTCGGCCAAAACCGTTGACGGTTGGTTGCCGGGAGCGCGTTTCCGACCCCGTTTTAAACGAGAAAGCCGGCAGGCCGCAATGCCAAAAGATGGTCATTTGGGGAGCCTGGTTCGCCTTATTACCCTCCCCTGGAGGGGTGAGAGCCCTCAACGTCATTGCGAGCGGAGCGAAGCAATCCATTTCGCCGCGCGAAGAAGAATGGATTGCTTCGTCGCGTTCGCTCCTCGCAATGACGTTGCTCCAATCCCGCATACACCTCCGCCTTCCCGCAGCGCAGTGCGCCCGGGTTGAGCAAAATCGTCTGCCCTCAAAAATCAGAGGGCGCAGGGAAAGCCGGGTGCCCGTTGCACCCGCAGCCGCGCGTGTAGTGTAGAAAGCACGCGCGTTAGTCACCACAGGTTCACCGGGACACCCGGCCTTCCCTGCGCAATGGTTTTAACGGTTTCCTTCGTACTCTCCCCGGTGATCGGGCTTTGTTGTCACCGTCGCCAGCAGATAACTCCGCCGACTTGACGCCAACCATTGAGGCGTCAGGACCACACGACTTCGCCGTCCGCAAGGAAAGCGCTCTCGTCAGCAGCGCCGCCCGCGTCCATCGCATCCCCTGCCCTACGTTCGTGACGATCGCGAAACGCCCCTTTGTGTGGGCCGGGATGACGAGAGATGTAGAAGTGATTTGGGCCTGAAGTGAACCGAAATGTTTTTGCAAAGGGGCTGGACAGGTAGATAGCTGATTTGCCCGGCGGGCAGTCATGTCTTCAATGATCGTGCTGGCGTTGGGCGTTTGCTCGACGATTTCGCACGGTGTCGCGAAGCACGTCATCCCCCGCCCTCTGCCGGCAAGGCTGTCATTCCATATATATCTGGTGAGCAGCTGTTTCCGCTGTTGTGAAGGTTTGCGGATGCCGGCCCATGAAGGTGGAGCGGCGCGCACCGGGGCTGGCGTACGCAAACCTCCAATGGAGGAAACCGCGGGAGGTGTGGCGAGGTGGCGCGTCAGACGCTATGGGGATTTGGCGGCTGTCGAGTGCGAGTACAACTTTTGCGATATGGCACGAACTTTGCGAATGGGTGAAAACACCTTTCGTCGTCCCTGTAATTTCAAAGAGTTACGCGTTGTAAAAAGGGCACATATTACAACTTTTGCGTTATGTGCCTGATGGCAGCCTTTGTACCGCATCGGGCGAACAAATATTTCCACGTGACAGCGTCCAACGGAATTGTTTCAAGCTCGCCTTATACACCACTCGCGATCATGACTGCCGATCGCGTCGGTTCGGGTATTCGAAACTGTCCGCGATGCGGATGTCGTCGCGCTACATTCGGTGCGCCCCCAACGCCGTCGGTGATAGATCGCTCGATCATCATGCTGAACGATCATCGGTTCTGGGGACATGCTTCTGGCCCCTCATCGTCAGGTAAGACGCTCCCATCGTTCCATCCATTGCTGGCACGGCCATGCCGCTCGCCGCAGCGCCCTACCGCGCGAGCGGTTTAGTCCTCTGGCACTTTTGAGACATGCCGACGCACGGCGAGAATGTCCGGGATTGGAGGCAGACCGGAAGTGATCGGCGCATCGTTAAACCGACGCGTTTGACCCCGAACGGAAATCAGGCGAGACCTTCCTGTCTAGCTATTTCAACCGCTATGATGGCCTGTCTAGAGCGTTGATAAATCAGCGGGGTGCGCACAATGGAAGTCATGCTTCCTCCCAAGGGTCGTGACCTGCGGCTTGATCTGTTTCGCGGGCTGGCGAACTGGGTGATCTTCATCGCCCACATTCCCAACAACGTCGTTGCCTATTTCATGCTCGGAACGGGACGTTACGGCTTCAGCGACGGCGCCGATATGTTCGTGTTCATCTCGGGCTATACGTTGGCGTTTGTATATGCACGCATGCTCGTCGAGCGCGGCATGGTGATCACCGCTACGCGGATCATCAGACGGGCCTGGCAGATCTACGTCACGCACGTGTTCCTTTTCGTCGTCTACCTCGTGGAGATCGGCTATTTCGGCCAGAAATTTGGCACCGCTGAACATGCCGCCTCGTTCAATGTCAAGATATTCCTCGATCGGCCGGCCGAGGTCCTCTACGAAGGCCTGATCCTCAAGTTCAAGCCCGTCAATATGGATGTGCTTCCTCTCTTCATCGTATTGATGCTTGCCGGTCCGCTCATGCTGTGGGGGCTCGTGCGTTTTCGAAACATCACCCTGCTTGCCTCGGTCATGCTTTATCTTGCGGCGCGGCAATTCGGCTGGAATCTTCCTTCTTATCCGGAAGGAAACGTGTGGTACTTCAATCCATTCGCCTGGCAGCTGCTGTACGTGTCCGGCGCGTGGCTGGCAGTGGGCGGAGCGGCGGCAATCACGCCGTTCATCCGTTCGCGAGCGGTTCTGTTCTTTAGCGTGGCTTATCTGGCGTTCGCTTTCGTGATGGCCATGGCCAGCCGGCATCCGGACATCGCGGCGATATTTCCGCCATGGTTCATCGGCATCTTCAACCCCAACGACAAGACCAACCTTGCCCCGTATCGTTTCCTCCACTTCATGGTCATCGCATTTCTTGTCATTCGGTTCTTGCCCCGCGATTGGCCGGGTCTGGAGTGGCGTGCCTTCAGGCCCGCCATTCTTTGCGGACAGCAGTCGATAGAAGTCTTCTGCGTCGGAACCTTCCTGTCGTTCGCAGGGCACTTCGTGCTGATCGAGGTGTCGGACGCGATCTGGATGCAGATCGTCGTCAGTGTGGTCGGCGTCGCCTTATTGACGTTGCTGGCGTGGTACCGGTCCTGGACAAAAAGGGTCGACAGGGCTCCGAGGCAGGCGGCCCCGCCAATCCGACCCAACGCGAGGTCGGACTCCCGGCAAGGTAACGAGGCCTTGATGTCTTACCCCGATGCATTCGACATCGACCATACTCGAAACTGTCAGAGGAAGGCTTTGGCGTCCGCGAAACGGGCTGCGCTCGCCTATCCCCGGTATCGCCACGGGGTGCCGCCAGCGGCACTCTCGTCAATGGTCCATTGCGGCAGCGCCAGCCCCGGCGCAACATCGGTGAACACCATGCGCACGCGGCTGCCGATGCCGACCTGCTCGACCTCGCTCTTCGGCGCGAGCACGCCGTCAGGCCGCGTCAGGTTGCCGATCACGCGGAGTCCTTCCTCCCTGGTCGGCTTGCCGCTCTGCGTATCCAGTTCGACCAGCAGCACGAGATATGGCGTGTACTCCTTAAACGCCGGCTGAATGGCATGATGGACCTCGGTGTAGGAATGCACGGTGCCGCGGCCTTCGACCGACACCCATTCCGAATCCAGCTCGGCGCACCAGGGGCACGCGGTCGTCGGCGGATAGCGGAACAGCTTGCATGAGGTGCATCGCTGCAGGCGGAAATCGTGCTTCGCACAGTAGGCGAAGTAGTCGAGGTTCTCATGGTCGAGATCATTGATCTCGAGCGACATGCCGAGATAGTGCGCGGATATCATTTTCTCACCGGTTCCTCTCATACGGATTGCTACATGAACTTCGGCAGCACCTTGGTCCACAACGCCTCGGTCGACTTCATCAGCTTGCCGTGCGGAACCAGCGCGTTGTAGGTGTAGCAGAACAACCAATCGACCGGCTGCCGTTTCATGTTGGCCTCGAGCGCGCGCGTCACGGTATCGACAGTGCCGACCAACGCGTAGCCCAGATCGATCGATTCCTTTGCGGTAGCGAAGTTCTTCGTCACCGGGTCCATCAGGCCGCGGCGGAAGCCGAACGGCTCGAACCATGCCCTGCCGGAGAAACGCCCGGAGTCCTCCCACAACGCCATGGCCTCCTCGTCCGTGTCCGCGATGATGACATCGCGCAACAAGCCTGTGCCCTGTCCGCGGGGCTTTCCCGACACCTCGGCATAAAGATCGTACAGCGGTGACGCGTAGGCCTCATGCATCGGTGGCAGGATCGCGGTGACGCCCTCGCGCGCGGCCCAGCTAATGGAACTCGGCGATGAGGCGAACGGCAGGAACACCGGCGGATACGGCTTCTGCAACGGCTTCGGCACCACGCCGACCGAGGTCAGCATGCCATTCTCGACGCCCTTGCCGTATTTCACCGTGGTCTCGAGATCCCAGGGCGTTGCGCCGGCCGGTACCTTCCAGTATTTGCCCTGGAACGTCAGCATCTCCTCGGTCCAGCATTTCTTGATGATCTGCCAGTTCTCCTCGAACGCCTCGCGGTTGGTCTGATCGATCGCATCATGATGGTGCGGCAAGGTCCCCGAGACGCCGTGCGTCTGCTGCGCCATGACGTCGACCCAGCGTCGCTGGTAGCCGCGGGCGAAGCCGGCGCAGGCTCGCCCGCCGGTCATGTGATCGAGCATCGCGATGTCCTCGGCGACGCGGATCGGGTTGGCGGCCGGCAGCACGATACCAAGCTGGCCGACGCGAATGCGCTTGGTCTGCATCGCGAAGTAGAGATCCAGCAGCACCGGGTTGTTGGAAAGCTCGAACCCCTCGATGTGGAAGTGATGCTCGGTAAAGCTCACCGAATTGTAGCCGAGGTCGTCGGCAAATTTGACCAGTTCGGTCAGCTCTTTCAGCATGCGCTGGTAGAGTTCCGGTCGCGTCGCAGCCATGCCCGCCTCGATCTCGGCGCGCGAGCCGACGCTAGGCAGGCAAAATATCGATGCTTTCATTTGCTCCCTCCCCATCCGTTTTCCGGCTGTTGATTTGAGATAAACCTATCCCCTCCGCATCACCATCGCCGATCCCGTGCCGGGCATTGCCCAGCCGAGATTGGCAGATACCTCGGCGTTCCTCACCTGGCGGCAACCACCCTCGCGATAATCGTAGGTGTGCTGGCGCCTGCCGTCGGGCCCGATCGGACAGCTATCGTCCGCATCGTGGCGGAGCTGACGGACGTTCTCGATCACCATGGCGATACCATGAGTATAGCCCTCGCAGAGATGGCCCCCCGATGTGTTGTTCGGCCTTTTTCCACCGAGCATGATGGTACCGTCCGAGACATAGTCGCCGCCTTCGCCCTTCTTGCAGAAACCGTAATCCTCGAGTTGCAGCATGGTGGTGAACGTGAACGCGTCGTAGGAGCCCGTGAGGTCGATGTCCTCCGGGCCGACGCCGGAATTCGGCCAGAGGATGTCCTTGGCGTAATGGCCGGCGACGGTCGAGATCGGCCCGGCCTGGTAGTGCATGTCGACCCGCGGCTTCGAGCAGCGGCCCACCACGCCCCTGATCCGCACCAGCGGTTGCTTCAGGTCTTTCGCCCCCGCGGCCGACGTCACGATGATGGCATTGGCGTTGTCTGTCTCCACGCAGCAGTCGAGCAGGTGCAATGGCTTGCAGATCATGCGGCTGCCAACGACATCCTCCACCGTGAGGCGCTTCTGATAGAAGGCTTTAGGATTGTTCGAGGCGTGATGGCTGTGGGCGACGCGGACATGGGCGACCTGCTCGGCGGTGGTACCAAATTCGTACATGTGGCGCATGAAGGTCGGCGCGAACGACTGTCCCGCGCTCTGCCAGCCGTAGGCGCGGCTGTGCAGCGCGTCGCCTGAAATGGGAACTGCGGCGCGCACGCCAGTGCCGCCGATCCGCACCTGCGAGAAGCCGTTCATCGAGCGGAAGATCACGACCGTCTTGCACATGCCGGCCTCGATTACGCCGATCGCGATGCCGATTAACGCCTCGGTCGATGATCCTCCACCGAACACATCCATGTAGAAATTGAGCCGGATGCCGAGGTCGCCGGCGACGAATGGCGAGAACACCGAGTTGTTCGATTGATACGACAGCATACCGTCGATCTCGGAGGCTTTGAGTCCTGCATCGAGCATGGCATTGCGCACTGCGATTGTTGCAAGCGCCCGAGTCGTCTTGGTCGAGCCGCGGGCATAGGCGGTCTCGCCGACGCCGACGACGGCGTACTTGTCGCGCAAGAACCTGGGCGTGGTGGCGTCGACGTCTTCCCTGGGTAGCGGCATTTCCTGACTCCCGATTGGATTCTTCTTTGTTGTTTGCTCGGGTGCCGTTCTAGCGCCTTATTGGGGATGCTGCATAGCTTCGTTCATCTGACTGCTTAGGACCGCCTCGGCTTCGTCGGGATTTCTGCCTCCAGCTAACAAAATCCAAATGATGCGATCTGAAAGAACTGGAAATCATCCAAGTGGAAAGCTGGCCACGGTGCTCAAATGAGCGATCGGATTGCGAAGAAATGAATTACCGCGGCGCAAACTTCTAGCGGACGGTGCAGCTGGGCGCGCCCCGCATGATTGTCTGGGCGCGTTCAAGGCTGGATGCGCCACTTGGCGCAGGCCCGGAATCCATAATCTGGCGGTGGCTATGGATTCCGGGCTCATCGCTTGGCGATGCCCCGGAATGACGATAGTTGTGAAAGGTGTGCCCGCGCTGCTACGTTCCCGCGTTAACAAAATCAGCGCCGGGCGGCCTCATCATCCGGCGCATCCCGGGGAGAGAGACACGATGTTTTCGCATCTCATGATCGGCACCAACGATCTGGAAAAGGCCAAGTCGTTCTATGACGCGCTGCTCGGAACGCTCGGCGTTCCGCCCGGCCGGGTAGACCGCCATCGCATTTTCTACCGCACCCCGACCGGCACGTTTTCCGTGTCGCTGCCGATCGACGGCAAGCCGGCGACGCCGGCCAATGGCGGCACCATCGGCTTTGCAGCGGCCTCGCCCGCGCAGGCCGAAGCCTGGCATGCGGCCGGCATCAGCCATGGCGGCAAGACCTGCGAAGAACCGCCCGGCGTGCGCGAAGCCGCCGTGGGTAAATTCTACCTTGCTTATTTGCGCGATCCCGACGGCAACAAGCTCTGCGCGTTGCACCGGATCGGGTAAGGCAAACAGTCCAGGCCAGGAGGGCATCCATGCGCATTGCGGTGATCGGCGCCGGCGGGGTCGGCGGTGGATTTGGCGTGGCGCTGGCCAAGGCAGGCGCCGATGTCACCTTCGTGGCGCGCGGCGCGCATCTCGCCGCGATGAAGAGCGCGGGTTTGAAAGTCAGCGGCGGTCGCGGCGACACCCATCTGGTGCCGACGCAGGCGACCGACAATCCCGCCGAGATCGGCAAGGTCGATATCGTCTTGTTCTGCGTCAAGCTGTGGGACGTCGACAGCGCCGGCGCGCAGATCAAGCCGCTGATCGGCGCCAATACCGCCGTGATCCCGCTGCAGAACGGCATCGACGCGCCGGAGCGGCTGGTCGCGATCCTCGGGCCCGAGGCCGTGATGGGCGGCGTGGCGCAGATCTCGGCCTCTATCACGGCGCCCGGCGTGATCCATCAGGTCGGCACCTTCATGCGCATGATCTTCGGCGAACTCAATGGCAAGCGCAGCCAGCGGGCTGAGGATTTCCTGGCGCTGTGCCTGAAGGCCGGCTTCGAGGCGACCTTGAGCGAACAAATCCTGACAGATCTCTGGATGAAGTTCATCCTGCTCGCCAGCAATGCCGGCATGACGGCGCTGTCGCGCCAACCGATCGGCAAGCTTCGCGACGATCCCGATATGCAACCGATCTTCCGGGCGGCCTATCAGGAAATCATCGATGTCGGCCGCGCCCGCGGCATCGCGTTGCCGGCCGACGCGCTGGAGCGGGTTCTCGAACTGACCAAACACTTTCCACCGACCATGAAGGCCTCGATGGCGCTCGACCTCGATCGCGGCAACCGGCTCGAGCTGCCCTGGCTCAGCGGCAAGGTCGCCGAACTCGGCCGCCAGTTCGGCATCCCGACCCCGACCCACAGCATGATGTATGCGATGCTGAAGCCATATGCGATGGGCGCGAAGGTGTGACGGGTGCGTCAGGGCGGGGGCGCAGAGTTGGCTTAGGAGGCTGCAACACTCACTCGTCATTCCGGGGCATCGCGAAGCGATGAGCCCGGAATCCATAACCACTGCAGGGGTTATGGATTCCGGGCCTGCGCCACGTGGCGCATCCCGGAATGACGATCATTTTTATGAAAAGCGCGGCCGCATGACGCGGAACCGGCGCCGCAAAAGCGCCTTCAAAGGTGCTGACTGATCCCCCCCAATTCGGTATCTTCCCGGCCCGGCCCCGCCGGCAGGGCCCGGTCCGGTTCCGGCACGCTCCAGGAAGGTTGTTCATATGCTTCGCGCGCGCCCGCTTGCTGTTGCTGCAACGGCCTTGTTGCTTTGCGCAGCAATAGCCTCCCGCGCCGAAGCGGCGTCCGGCGTTTGCCCGGACGCCGCCGAGGTCACGGTGCTGCCCTCGCCGCTCTCGCCGTGGAAGGGCGCGCCGCTGCGCGTCATGGTGGTTTCCGAAAAGCCGGTCCGGGGCGTGCTGTCGCTGATCGCGCCCGATGGCAGCGTCGCCGCCAAATCGGGCGACCGGCTCGGCGGCTCAGCGCCCTATTCCTGGTTCGCCGAGGTTGCGGTACCCGCCGCGGGCACCTGGCACGCGACCTTGACGCCCGACCGCGCGTTGGCGGAATGCAGCGCGATCACGCACGATATCGCCGTCAGCGCGGCCAAGCCGGCGCCACTCGGCACGCCGTCGGGAAGCTTCTGGCTGGTACGCAATAGCTGGAGCCACACTACCGAAGCGCTGTTCGGGGCCTGGATCGAGAAGCTGTTCGACGGGCCGCCCGACCAGGATCTGTCCTGGAAGGTGTGGAGCGAAGTGCTGCACGACCGGTCGCGCAATTTCCTGTTCAACCATCTCGGCCGCGGCGAGGACAATGCCAAGAGCGGCCTTCGCCCCGACTGCGCCGACTTCGTCTACTTCCTGCGCGCCTATTTCGCCTACAAGATGGGATTGCCGTTCGGGTATTCGAATTGCTCGCGCGGCTTCGGCGGCCGGCCGCCTAGATGCGCCCAGTGGTTCGATATCGAGCATCCCGAACTGACGCGTCCGCCGGCGCCGCCCGAACCGGAGTCCGCGTCGGCCTCGCCCTCCGCCACCACGCCGCCGCCCGCGCCCGGCCTGTTGGGCTTGTTTGCCGGGCAGCAGCCGGCAGATACTCCCGTCGGTCCGGCGGCCAAACCGCCGCCGCCGAAGCCGAAGCGCCCGACCAATTTCGGTGAATATCTGCGCGACGTCGGCGATGTCGTCCACACCGGCGCCGTGCGCGTGTCCGGCAATGACGACGCCACCGATTTTTACACGGTGCCGCTGACCCCACAGGCGCTCCGCCCGGGAACGGTGTACGCCGACCCCTACGGCCACGTCCTGATCCTGGTGCATCGTGTGCCGGAGGTGGACGGCAAGCCGGGCGTCTTCCTCGCCGTCGACGCCGAGCCCGATGGATCGATCACGCGCAAGCGTTTCTGGCGCGGCAATTTCCTGTTCGTGCACGACCCCGCGCTCGGCAGCCCCGGCTTCAAGCATTTCCGCCCGATTGTGGGCGACAAAAACGGCCCGTTGCGGCGGCTGAGCAATGCGGAGATCGCCAGGAATCCGCAATACGGCGATTTCTCGCTCGAGCAATCGCAAATGAGCATGGAGGATTTTTACGATCGCATGGATGACGTGATGTCGCCCGAGCCGCTCGATCCGGTGAAGGCGATGAGCGACGCCGTCGCGAGCCTCAACGAGCAAGTAAAGACCCGCGTCACGTCCGTGGAGAACGGACGAAAATATCAGGAAAAAACCGCCGGCGAGACCGCGATGCCGAACGGCGCCTCGATCTTCGAGGCGGCGGGCGCCTGGGAAGACTACTCCACGCCGGCGCGCGACTTCCGTCTCCTGATCGCGATCGATGTGGTGCGGGGATTTCCCGATCATGTCGCGCGGCGCGCCGACCGCTTCGCGATGCCGGCCGGCAAGAGTGCCGCGGACGTGAAACGCGAACTGCAGGGCGTGCTCGCCTACGAACTGGCCTCGCGCAAGATCACCTACACCCGCAGCGACGGCTCGCCCTGGACGCTGTCGCTCAAGGACGTGATCGACCGCGCGGCGGATTTCGAGATGGCCTACAACCCGAACGATTGCGTCGAACTGCGCTGGGGCGCCGCCGAAAACAGCGACGAGGCCGCAACCTGCAAGCGCCACGCGCCGGCCGCGCAGCGCGCCAGGATGTCGTCGGACTACCGCATCTGGTTCCGCGAGCGGCACTGGCCGACGCACGGGTAACGGATAATCGCGACGACCGTCGCCAAAATAAGAATGGAGGGTATTGGGTCGTCATTGCGAGGAGCGAAGCGA